>SVRP01000004.1 GCA_015064735.1 Oscillospiraceae bacterium | reverse complement strand
GTATATATAACTCTTATCGACGAGATTAGTTCTTTCGCACATACTATGCTTTGTACTTCTCTCTTGTTGTTCAATTTTCAATGACCGTTTGCCCCGCTCTCGCGGACAGCTTGACTATTATATCACATTCTTATTCCCTTGTCAAGCACTTTTTTGAAATTTCTTAAATTTTTTTGTAATATTTTTTCAAGGCTTATAATTAAAGTCAACAGAACACGAAAGTGCGACTGAAACATTACCGCTTTGTCAACTATATCGGATTCTTTGCCATTTTATTTCCGCCTATGTCCTTGCTGTAATAGATCCATCTCAGTACCAATATAACACCGGCAAACATCGAGTGTATTTTGCATTTACAAAGAAAAAAGACACACCGATTGGAGTGTCTCTCTAGTCGCTCCGAAAAAGTTCGGATGAGGTTATAATGGTGGGCCATCAGGGACTCGAACCCCGGACCAACCGGTTATGAGCCGGTTGCTCTAACCAACTGAGCTAATGGCCCTCAATGCGACTTTAATATTATATCTCATGTTTTTGGTTTTGTCAATAGCTTTTCTCAAAAATTTAGAAAAAATATTTTTTTATTCTATCGACACGTTTTTCTTGTTTTCTTCCCATGCAAAATGGTATCCTTAATTACACCGAAAAAATCGGAATAATAAAAAAACGGAGGCTGTTATGAAAAAAACATACTTAGCAATCATCTTCACTTTTTTGCTCACATTTTCCTGCATTTTATCCGCTTGCAGTACGCATCGCAATAATTCAGGATTGGAACCGCCCACACATGAAAGCGAAACAAATCAAAACTATTCTCAACAAATTAATGATCTGAAAAGTCAAATTCTCGAGCTTGAAAAAAACAGCTACATATCTGAAGTCGAAAGAGAAAACGAAATTAAACGACTTGAAGATTTAATTGAAAAGCTAAAAAAGCTGGATGAAAATCAAGAACATGAAAAATCTCCCGATGGTTCAAACACAAATAATTCGTCACCAAACAATAGTAATAACGATAACGGTAATGAAGAAGATACATCCAAATTCCTATATAAAATAGAAGACGGTAAAGCAATTATTACTGGCTTTACGGGCAACAGTAAGAACATTGTAATCCCTTCTGCTATAGATGGTTATACCGTAAATTGTATCCATGATGAAGCATTTGCATATTCATCCGTTGAAAATATAACTATTCCGGACACGGTAACAAAAATCGGGTGGTTTGCTTTTAAAAGCTGCCCGGATTTAAAAAGCATTACAATCCCTAACAGTGTTAACTCAATAGGATATTCCGCATTTACACAAACAGGTGCCGATTTTTCAATAATATGTTCACCCGATTCCTTTGCTGCAAAATACGCACAAAGCTACGGAATAGATTTTAAACCTATTTAAATTAAAAATAGACTTGACCGACCGCCTCCAATGTTGTATAATATATTGTGATGTATTTACAGAAAGGAGGCAGTCGGTTTTTATTATGTTCAAAAACAGCTTATCAAGCATTAAAAAGTGGATTTGCTCACTTACAGCAAAAAAAATCGTTATAATTTCGATTGCCCTATTTTTACTCTTATTCCCTCTTGCCGTTGCATTAGGGAATGTAATTATCCATCAAAAAGATACACAGTCTGAGAATTTGATCGAAGAAAACCTGTTCACAGTAGTTTTGTTCGATGATCAATCCAACGAAATCTCATATGAATCAAACGATCCTGAAATTGCAGATAAAAATTCACTGGTAGCAATTTTCTATGAGCTTATCACTTCTCAACGCAACGAATCGGAAATTACCGAAGATTTAAGTAAAAACGTGTTTGTAAAAGCTAACACAACTTATAACGGCAAAAACGAGGTAATCACTTGTTATTTTTCTCTGAGCAATGATGAGGGTATATTCCTTGACAACACCGGTAAGGCATTTACCATTCCAAAGAAAATAAACAAAGCATTTTTAAAATTGCCCGACGCCGAAGTGTTCTATGAGTCTTCTATCATATATAACCTTGAAACAGCTGATAAAGACACCGTAACCCCATCTTCGGTAGAGTGGTATTATAAAAATGCAGGCGGTACTTACGATAGATCGGTCAGAAATGCAATAACTTCGAGTCAATTAAACTATGAAATGACCGACACAGTCAACCTTATCTTCAAAAATGGAGAAGCGCCCAACAAAATTAAAATCAGAATTTCCGGTAAAAGTAAAACCAAAGAAACAACAAATATAGAAGATCTTTCAAATATAACCGCAGATTTTGGAAAAGATTTACACATTGAAATCACCGCGGAATGGATTTTTTTTGAAGGAACCGACAGATACGGCACTATAACCTACGATTTTTTTGTACATATAAAGGACGGTTCAACTTTCACTCTGGATAAAAGCGAAATATCGCACGGAGATTTCGCAATTCTCGAATGTACAAATATAACGGACATATCAAAAATCAAATTCGAAAGCAATCCGTCAGGTCTTCCGACTCCCATATTCAGGCAATACAACGATAAAGTGATCGGGCTTGTTATGATTCCGCAAAATCAATTTGAACACGAAGATTTTACATTTACAGTGAGATACGGTGCCTCCAGTAAAACCTTCGTATGCAGCAGCACCCCTGATAACGAAAGCAATAACAATAACAGCGAAACAATAAAAATTATACCTGCACGTGATCAAATCGAATTTTCACATAACGAAAAACTTTTTTTTGACGAAAATACCCCCAGAAAAATTGTTAGAGAAATTTTAAAAACACTTAACAAAGAATATCAAGTACAACAGACCAACGCTTATTTCCAAGGAAATTTTTATTCACCCGAAAATACAGGCTTCAAGCTAAAGGAACAGCACAATGGTATCGTTAAATGGGGAGAATCGAATCAGTATGAATTTACATCCGTTGGAAACAGATATACTTCCGGATCAAATAATACACTTGTTCGTGCTGTGGAAAACGGCATAGTTACCGAAATCTCTGAAAACAATGTCCTTGGAAAATATATTGTAATAGAACACGGATGCGGTTTAAGAACCTGGTACGCGGGTTTATCTTTCATAGACGTAACCGTTGGTGATTTAATTCTTGCAGGTGAAAGCATAGGCAAAACATCTCAGAATCGTTTCAGCGACGAATGCAGTGAATACGAATTCTATCTGTTCTGCACTATTTGCTATACAACAAACGACGGCAAAAAAACAACGTACCACAATGCGGTAATAGACCCGAATTTCTTATTCGAATAAGATAAAAGGCATCATTGAAGCGAACTAAATGGGGTCCACTTCACATATGATGCCTTTTATTTTATTCACGCCATTAAGTCGTAGTACATCCACAAAACGCTGTATCTATCTTTAAGATCCTTAGCATAGAAATGTGCATCTGTGATCTTATCTTCTCCGTAAAGCTTTATGAAATCAGCATATGACAGCCCGATTTTTTCTACGAGTGAAAGCATTTCAGCAGACGAGGGACATGAAGCAAGAACTTCTCTTATCTTCTCCCATTTCTCCTTGTATACACTTACCCTGTCAATACCGTACCAACCAAGCTTATCCTGAAGAGCAAGCACCTCATCTTTTATGTCCGTATAAATGCGCGCCACTTCTCTTTCATATTTAGCTTTATCAAAATGAGATTCAAAATTCGAAATATCGGTTATATCAAGAAGTTCCTCTCTTATTTTGGCAGTATCAATAGCAGAATAACAAACGTCTATTCCGTGAGGAAAATACTTCTCTCCTCTAACTATTCCGACAATCTCAAAATAGTGAGACATATGATGCTCGCTTCCCGATGCGGGACGTGAATTGCCTACGTAAGCCATAAGTATTCCAACTGCTACAAGCGCCTCCATAAGAGCTTTTATCGCATCTCCATCGCGTTCTACAAGTCCATCAGCAAGACGCACCGTTTTCTCGACTGCTTCGTATGTTGCATCCATTACGTATTCGCACAGATATTCTCCGTTGACGACACTGGCAAGCTTCCAGTCGTTCAAGCAGGAATACTTACCTATGATATCACCGTATCCCGACTGTATCATATCAAAAGGAGCATTTTTAAGCACATTTACGTCAGCAATAATTGCTTTGGGTACATCGGCATTGAGTGTTACTTTCATACCTTCCAAAATAAGCGCAGAGCCTTTTGAAGCATATCCGTCCATAGAAGGTGCGGTCGCAACTATATAATAAGGGAGCTTATGTTCAAAGCTTACCTGCTTACAAAGGTCGTTTATAACCCCCGAGCCAATACCGATAATAAGGTCTGTATTTTCGGTTACGTGAGAACGAAGCTCATCAAGAGCAACCTCGTTAGGTACAAGCACGTCGTTTGTTGCGTAAACAAGCGTATCAGCCAATCTGCAATCAAGCTTTTCCTTAACCGCATCTCCGCAGGCAGCATAGGTGTTTCTGTCAGCTACAAGCAAAATTCTCTTGTATTCTGCGATAATTTCGGGAATACTGTCAAAAGCATTTTCGGATATAATAACGTAATCAATAGGACATTTGTGAGATTTTCCGCACTCACAAACTTCCCGTCCAAGAAGTAATTCTTTTATTTCCATGTCCAGCCTCCGAATTAAAGAATATCAGAAAGGTACTCTTCAAGCTTGCGATAGTCGTCAACGCATATAAATCCGAAATCCGACTTATATACAGACTCGTCATTTCCACCCATTCCGTAGTCATCACCTACAAAGATTACCTCATCGTGAGCATAGCCCTTTTCCTTGCAGTAAAGGTCGAGAGCGTAATATTTATTATAAGGCTTCGGTGCCATATCAAAGGAAGATGAGCCACCAACAAAAACAATATATTCGGAGAAAACCTCACAGACCTCGTCATAAATCTTGCGTCGCTTTGCTCTGTCGGGGTCAAAGGCAAGCTTATCTTCTGCCTTCGCCTTAGTTCCGAGAATCGCAAATGTTACACAACCCGAAGGATGATACTCTACGCTTTCTCCTGCAAATTCGGTAAAACCGTACTTGTTTCTGAGCATTGTAACTCTCTCATCTACAGATTTTCTGTCGCAAGGGAAAGTAAGGTCTCTTACTATATCCAACGAGTGAGTATTATTATTATACTCGGCATACTGAAGTCCGTAGTTACCGATTATATCGAGGGGAAACTGATCCATTTGATTAAAAATCCTCAAGCACTGTCCCGCTCCTACCATACAAAGAGAATATTTTTTAGAGAGACGGTTAAGTACGTCTCTGTTTTTTTCATCCAGCTTTGTTTTGTGCTGGGTCAAGGTGCCGTCCAAATCGAATGCAACAAGTTTAATCATTTTACATTCCTCCGTTTAAAAAATATTGACAAAAATTACTGTTGCGTATATAATTATACACGAATGAGCGTTATATGTCAATATACGGCTTTGTTTTTTAAAAACGCTCAATAACGCTCATCGGAGGATATGTCGATGCTAAAAAATAAACGTCATCACGAAATACTTCAAATTTTGAAGCAAGAAGGCTTTGCGGAGGTAAGATCTCTCGGAGAACGGCTTTATGCCAGTCAACCCACAATAAGGAGGGATCTTGATTTTCTTGAAAAGCAAGGATACATAAAGAGAAGCTATGGTGGCGCTATGCTTGCCAATGATAAAGCCGATACTCCAATTTCATTCAGAAAAGGGACAAAGGCAAGAGAAAAAGCACATATTTGTAAGTTGGCTGCAACACTGATCACTCCCGGATCACTTGTCTTTGCCGATGCCTCCACAACAGTTTCTCATCTCTCGGCATATATACAAAAGAATGACAATATTACTGTCGTAACAAACGGATATTACCTATGCAATCTTCTTTCAGAGAACGATATTAAAGTATTCTCTACCGGCGGTAGATTACTGAAAAACTCCATGGCTTTTGTTGGATCGGTTGCCGAAGAAACGGTAGGCAGGTTTAACGCAGATATTTTATTCTTCTCTTCCTCTTCCATTGATTCAAACGGATTAATTTCTGACTATTCAGAAGAAGAAACCAGCCTACGGTCAGCTATGAAAAGCGGCACGAGAAAATCTGTTTTTCTTTGTGATTCTTCCAAATTTAACAAAAGCTCTGCATACCGTGTTTTCCTGTTAAGCGATGTGAATTATACTGTTACGGATGCTCCACTATCCCACGAATTAATTGAAAAGCACGGACTATCGCTCATATCCGAGGGAGATGGAGCGTTCCTTTACGAAAAAAAAGATAATAACTGATTCATTCAATATTTTCTTTCTTTTCCAACCACTCAAAATAGTTAAAGTGAGCTCTGCACAGACGGTTAAACTGTTCGGTGGTTTTACTCAATCCGCAATATTCCCCTTTATTTATCATATTATTAAAAAACGGAAGCTCAGGCGAGGATTCAGGCAAGATATCCTCGCCTATTTTTTTGTATACATACTGTGCGTCTGTTACATATATCTGCGTTGGAAAGCTTCTGTTTGCAGTTATCATTCCAACGTATTCCACCATTCCGTATTTGCACATATTTTCAAGGGAAACACCACCGCTCTCTATGTCATAAGCAACCAATACGTGGCAATCACAGTATTCGGTCGGCTCAGTTCCCTTTATGAACCATCCTATTTCTTTTCTGCTGCCTCTCGGGTCTTTTTTACAAGCTTCTGTCATAAGTCTACCCGAATCCGCACAGTATTCAGCTTCAACTATGTTGGGTGAATATTCAAATGCCGTATTTGAAGAAAAAGATTTTATATTATATATTTCGGTCATAACGTTATCCCACGTATTTATGCATATATTTGCTCCACTTAGGCTTTTGGGATATTCATATCCGTACCATACGCCTGCCGTATATTGCGGTGTATATCCTATAAACCATCTGTCATAATTATTTTGGGTCGTTCCTGTCTTTCCCGCACACGATACTCTATCCTTTAGCGTTACATTATTTGCAGTACCGTTTTTTACTACATTTTCCAGCATTTTACCCATAATTGCCGCATTTTCCTCGGACAGTACAGCCTTTCCTTTATATCCTTTTTCTAATATAATATTCCCGTTTCCGTCGGTTACCTTATAATAGGACTTGCATGAATTATATACACCGTTATTTGAAAAGACAGAGTATGCTGCCGTTATTTCTCTTACCGTAACGCCGTAATTCTGCTGTCCCAGCGCTAACGATGCGATATCCATATCTGTGATTCCCATTCCGGTATTATCCACACCTGATTTTATAAGACTTTTTATGTCCAAATCATTGTAAAGAAAATCAAAAGATTGCTCCACCCCCAAATCCTCAAGCACCTTGACCGTTACAGTGTTTACAGAATTGGATATCGCATAGTTAATATTTGTTAACCCCCGATATTCACCGTTTGAGTTTTTAGGCCATGCGGTATAGTTGTTACTGCCAACCTTTCCAAAGCTTACAGGGACGTCATCGTAAACCGATGACCATTTTATAATCCCTTTTTCCAAAGCGGGAGCATACACAGACAATGGCTTTATAACCGATCCTGCCGGTCGAAGTGTTTGAGTGGCAAAATTCTGCACTCTGTTAGCATTCTTTTCTCCTATGGCACCCGCAACGCCAAGTATATCTCCACTATTGTTATCAATAATTATCATTGATGACTGAAGTTTATTTTCAAGATCAGCACCGCTTCCGAAATTTGATTCCTTTGAGTAATATTTTTCAAGTGTTTTCTGAATATCAGGATCTACCGCCGTATATACCTTGAGTCCCCCCGTATAAACCACCATATTAGCTGTCTCACGGCTATATCCGTATTCTTTCATAAGGTCCTGAATAACATCCTCAACAACCATATCTATATACCATGAATTTATTTTATTCGGATCCTCTCCTTGGCTGACATTTAAGATAACATCGAAGCCTTTATTTTGAAGATACGCGCTTTCATCTATATATCCTTGGCGGTACATCTGTTCTATAATGAGATCTTTACGTTTTTTATTATTTTCCGGATTCCTTATGGGATCATAATATGATGGACTGTTAGTTATTGCTGCAATACATGCGCACTCATTGAGATTCAATTCTGAAATATCCTTGGAAAAATAGTATTTTGCAGCAGCGCCCACTCCATAACAACCTTGGGAAAGATTTATAATATTAAGATACATTTCCATTATTTCATTTTTAGTCATTTTGGTTTCGAGATCTAATGCCCAGAAAATTTCCTGTATTTTTCTTTGGAAAGAATACTCATCTTTATCGGTTACGTTCTTTATAAGCTGCTGCGTAATAGTCGAGCCACCGAAGCTATCGTTAAAATTCAGAAAAAAATTTGCACCTGCCGACAGGGTTCTTCCCCAATCTACCCCGTTATGATTATAGAAATCCTTGTCCTCAATACTTACAAATGCATTTATAAGATCTTTAGGCATACTATCAAAATCAGCATGTAAATATCTGTAACCGCCGTATAGCGATTCCCCCAATTCCTTTTCAACAATCAAACCGTTTTCCGAATCGCGTTCATAGAAATAAAACGTTGCCTCGCTTCCAACACCAAGAAGGTCAAAAATATTTTCGTCTATGCTTTTTTCAATTCTTCTGTCAACATATAAAGACAACGACCAGCTCACGGTAAGTGTTATAACTGAAACCGCTGTTAAAATAACACAAGCAATCTTCAAAACAAGTAAAACAACCAAATTTTTTCTTTTTTTCATATACAGTTCCCCGCCTTTCTTGTACTATTATTACGTTTTATTGGAATAATTAGTCATATTAATGCTGACAATAATAAAAAAACGGAGATTTGCTATGAATATAAAAAGAAATTATCTCATAATTACAGCCATTGCATTTTTGTTATTTATCTGCCTTTCAGTATCTGTTTACCAACTTACCGCAAGACTGCATCAGGAGCAAAATTTATCATATACCGCATCAGCAGAAACGATTTATGTATATGATACGAATAATGATGTAAACAGCATAGAGCCTTCAGATAAAAAATGGATCATCAAAGAATATAACGGAATTATAGGAATATTCAACTCGGACGACGGGGCGCTTATACAGGTCATAGATACGCATATAAAAACCCTCCCGAGCAAAGACCAAGCTCTGCTTCGAGAGGGATTTGAAGTATTTTCAAAAAAGGAACTTTATTCCGTAATAGAAGCTTATTCAGATTAATGTGTTATCTGAGGACTACATTATCGTCTCCAAGTATTTTTTTTAACTCCTTGACAACAAAATCTGATAGCGCAATACCCGCTCCGTAGATTTTGTACTCTGATGTCATGCTGTCAAAAAATACTACTTGTACGTTTCCGTCAAATATATCAACAAGATTTCTTGATTTACCATATTCTTCTCCGTTCATATTAGGCACACGGAGATAAACCTTCTTACAATTCTGTACATTAACTGTTTCTTTCTTTTTAACAGCAGCACGAATTGTCTCTGCGCCTGTTACGTTTGACGTTACGGTTGCATTGAATTTTGAATTTTCAACCAATTCAGTTATCTCGTTTACGATAATTTTAGCGCTATCGTCCTCCTCATCACGCAAGGAAATCACTCCTTTAATATATACGGGAGCTTCTAATCTGATATATTGAGAATATTTTTGGTACTGGGTCGGAAATGCTATGCATTCGATTTCGCCATATCTGTCTTCAATTTTGAAAAACATCATTCTGTCATTTTTCTTTGTTACCTTAGGAGTCAAAGAAGAAACGATACCACAAACCGAAACAGGCTCTTTATCGCAGATATTCGGATTGTTGATTATATCAAAGATCCCCTTTGTATTGAGAAATTCCATATTCTCGCTGTAACCGTCTATGGGATGCCCGGAAAAATACATGCCTGAGCATTCTTTTTCAAGCATAAGCTTTTCACGTAGTGAAAAATCTCTTAGATTAGGATATTCAAATCTGGGAACATTCATATCCACATTTGAAAACATATCAAGCTGACCCTCTATATTGTTTCTATCCTTTTGAAGTGTCTTGTCAATCAAGGTCTCGTAAGATGACAGAAGCTGTGAACGGTAAACGCCAAGGCGATCAAACGCTCCGGATTTTATAAGAGATTCTACCATGCGCTTATTAAGATCGTACTCTGCCATTCGACGAACAAAATCCTCAAGGTCCTTAAATTCGCCGCGGTTTCGCTCACTTATAAGCGCTTCTACAAACTGCCGACCGACACCTTTGAGCGCAAGAAGTCCAAAAACAATATTTCCATCCTTAGGATGAAAATTCAAATGACTCTCGTTTACGTCGGGCGGTAGAACCCTAATACCGTACTTTGTACATTCAGAAATATATTCAGCAAGCTTGGACAGATTTCCCAAAACAGAGGTCATAAGCGATGCCATATATTCACAGGGGTAATGCTTCTTAAGATATGCTGTGCGGTAAGATATTATCGCGTATGCCGCCGCGTGGCTCTTGTTAAAAGCATAATTGGCAAAATCAGCCATATCGTCAAACAAATCTTCTGCGATGTCCGATGATATACCGTTTTTAGCTGCTCCGTCCAAAAAGCTCTCTCTTTCAGCCATTAAGACATCGGCTTTCTTCTTTGACATTGCGCGTCTTACGATATCGGCATGTCCGTATGTGTATCCTGCAATAACTCTGAACACGCTCATTACCTGCTCTTGATATACCGTACATCCATAGGTCGTACGCAGTATCGGTTCAAGCATAGGGTGAGCATATTTTATTTTATTTGAATTATGTCTTGCTTCAATATACTGCGGTATAGAATCCATAGGTCCCGGACGGTAAAGCGCAATAGCCGCTATAATATCATCAAAGCAATCGGGCTTTAACTCTGTAAGCATCTGACGCATTCCTGCTGACTCAAGCTGAAACAAACCAAGAGTTCCTCCCTTGGATATCATTTTATATGTTTCTTTATCGTCGAGAGGAATATTTCTTATATCAAAATCGGGATGTTTTTCTCGAATTGTAGCGCAAGCATCATCAATTATGGTTAAATATCTAAGTCCAAGAAAGTCAAATTTCAGCAGCCCAAGCTCGGCTATGGTATCCATATCGAATTGCGTAACTATTGCGTCATTACTTACAGCAAGAGGAACATATTGAGATATCGGCCGATCAGTAACGACAAGTCCTGCCGCGTGAACGGTAATATTTCTCGGCATTCCCTCTATTTGGATAGCCGTATCTACAAGCCTGCGTACGCTTTCCGAAGCATCGTACTGATCCTTCAGTGCCTTTCGCTTCAATGCGTCCTTGAGTGTAACTCCATGCTCCTGAGGAACAGCTCTCGCAACAGCATCTACCTCTGAATAAGACATACCAAGTGCTCTTCCTACATCTCTTATGGCAGCTCTCGCGGCAAGCGTTCCAAAAGCAATTATCTGAGATACTCTATCTGTTCCGTACTTCTCGTACATATAGGCTATAACCTCATCTCTGCGGTTATAACAAAAATCTATGTCGATATCGGGCATGCTGACGCGTTCGGGGTTGAGAAATCTCTCAAAAAGCAGACCAAATTTTATAGAATCGACATCGGTTATTCCTATCAAAAAAGCCACAAGGCTTCCCGCCCCCGAGCCTCTTCCGGGTCCTACGGGTATTCCCTTTGACTTTGCATATCCCACATAATCCTGAACTATCAAAAAATAATCAGAATATCCCATTTGAGAAATTACAGAAAGCTCATATTCTATTCTTTCAAGATATTCCGTTTCTCTTCCGTCGGGAACAACGAGTGTTCCCTCTTTTTTTCTCCGCTCAAAGCCAAGCAAGGTAATTTCACGGAGATATTTATCCGCACTTGCACCGTTTGGTGTTGAATATGTTGGCAATCTAGGCTGATCAAATACGAATTCAAAATTACATTTATCCGCAATTTCAAGAGTATTCTCTATAGCACCTTCATATTTTTTAAACAGTGCCTTCATTTCTGCATCTGTCTTGTAATAAAACTCGTCGGTTTCAAAGCCAATCGGTCTACCGTCGGATATTTGAGAGTTTGTCTGGACGCACATTAATATTGCCTGTGTCTGCGCGTTTTCGCGTCTTAAATAGTGGCAGTCATTTGTTGCTACAAGCTTCAAACCGCACTCATTTGCAAGACGGCATAATTCTGGTAATACCTGCTGTTGCTCGGTAAGCCCGTGATTCTGTATTTCAATGTAGAAGTCTTCCTTGCCAAATATACCCGTAAGCTCTTTGGCATAGTCAACAGCACTTTGATAATCTCCCCTGAGGATAAGAGACGGAATTCTTCCGGCAAGACACCCGGAAAGACATACTAATCCCTCAGAATATTGCTTCAAAAGCTCCATGTCTACTCTTGGCTTTGAATAGAACCCCTCGGTATATCCTTTAGAAACCATAGCAATAAGATTTTTATAACCAATATCGCTTTTGCATAGCAAAACAAGATGATTATACTTTCCCTCGCCATTGCCTGAGGATTTATCAAAACGAGAGCCAACAGAAACGTATACCTCGCATCCAATGATAGGCTTTATTCCCGCACTCTTGCATGCACGGTAAAAATCAACAGCTCCATACATTGCACCGTGGTCGGTAAGCGCAACAGCGGTATGACCGCATTCTATAGCTCTTTGCGGTATTTCAGAAATCTTGCATGCACCGTCAAGTAAACTGTACTCACTATGCAAATGCAAATGAACAAATTCTGCCACGCTTCCCTCCATAACTTATTAGTCCGGTTTAAAATTCTCATCATCGTCTCTTCTCAAAAAGACAAATAATATTCCTATCGCAAGAATAGCAATTATCAATATGATAAACACAATTTTATACAGAGAGGTGTTTTTTCCTTCTTCGACCTCTGTATCATACTGCTCTCTTATTCGCGCTCGCTCCTCGCTTATAAGTGTCTGTAGTTCCTCACTGCTGTTTACAGCACTGTATCCGCAAACATCATAAACCAACAGCGAGTACTCGCTCGAAGTGCCTGTTATGCTTCTGGTACTTATCCTTATATATTCTGCCTTATTTGATTTGTTAAAACCACTCATATCAAGCCAAACTTCGTGAATGGTACCTGATTTTACTATGCAAGTACGTTCAACACTTGCAGAACCGTTTCCGATAACTGCTTTTACCTCATATAAGGCTCCGATAATCTCTGCGGAATCTGAAATCCCAACATTGATTTTCAGTACCGGTGTATATGCATAATTTTCTTCATATTCAAAAAGGCAAAACAAATCCGTATGTAAATCTCTATCCGTTTGAGCAACCCTTTGGTTCAGCACTCTGCGACCGTCTATTCCGTAAGCGGATTTTATTCCCTTTGAAAATGATCCGTCATAAAAATTTTTGATACTTTCGTGAACAAAACTAATATAGGAAAATGAACCGGTAAAAGCTTTTTCATTTGGATTAAAATTTTCAGAGGAATACCGCTTTTTTGCAACAAGATTATTTTCATTATATTCGCCAAAGCCTTTGATAATTTTATCCCAACTTTTAATCCCTAACATCGGCAAAAGTTTTCTGCTTTCCGTTAATCCTTCGGATGTATCAATATTACGCATCAACTTTTCAATAGCATCAAAGCTTTGGACTTGCGCATTATCAAAAGAAACTACAAAAGCTGACACCTTATTTTTCATGATCAATGAGTAATACATATACGGATAAGTAGAGGACAGCAAATTACCGCCTACCGTGTCCGGAATGCTCCATTTTAGTATTATGTTATTTGGAGCAGAAACGTATTTTTTTGTATTTGTAAGCGCTTCGGTAAACTTTATAACAAGGTCAATATTATCAACCCCGATAAGCTCTGCACCTTCATTTTGTATGGGGGCAAATATTCTATTTCCGCTTTCATCCATGCTTTCACCCAACGCTGTCTTATAAGTATCCACAAGAAGACTGAATTTTACCGGTTTAGAGCAAGTCTCGCTAAGTTCTTTGGATACCGCCTCAATAAGCTCCGCCGATGAAAAATCCCCTTGAGATAACTGCCCCCCTTCAGAAAAGGAGTTGTTTGCACTTATCGGAACTACAATATCCAAAATCGGGTTTAAATCAATTGCAGTATTAGAAACAACCGTTAAATAGTACGCATATTTTCGTGCATATTCATTTAAATCCGTTTCTTCCGTATAATTACAATTTTTTATATCTATATTTTCTCCAACAATAAATCCGCTGATTTTTCCTTCTGTATATTTGTCAAAATTTGTTGTAAGATAACTGACATATGTGCATATAAGAGAAACTGTTTCCGATGAATAAATGTCCGGCATAAAATACTTTGTTTCTTCCCCTTTGCTACCTCCCTTTGATGAGTCCTTGGAGAGTAACAAAAGCTGTAAATATACCCTTGCACCGCTCGCAGAATATGAACGCACGGTTGCATTAAGCTCATCTATATATTCCCTATCAAAATAACAGTAGTCATCCTCATGCGGGAACAAATATCCATTTGACATGTTATTTAAAAGTCTATCGTAATATACAGGAATTATAGCAGTTCCTGCACCGATATCACTGTACACAGACGTATTATTTTTATCGTTAGATATACCTTTAAAATACTTCTTTCCGTTGTCGGCATAGTTATATTCGGATACAACCGTCAAATACTTGGGTTGCGATACCTCGATTCGTTTTCCGTTTGGAGTACACAAAACGACAACATATTTGTAAAATCTATCTGCAGACGATTTAATTGCAAATGAAAAGGAAAATTTTACCGCTATATCCATGCTTGCAACAAGTGTTTCATCACTACCGAAAGCAATGTCATCTATGCTTTGATTTGGAAGCAGTTTATACACTTCTATTTTACAATCTCTATGCGAAACAAGAACGTCATAATTAATATTACCGTGTATTTCTATTTTATTTTCTGCTTTGTTATAGTTTCCATCAAATGTAACTGTTTCTCCTTCGAGAATTTCATATTCCTTCTCGGGGGATTCCGCATATCCAAAAAAAACAAAAAAACTAATCAACATAACAATTGATAAAGTAAAAGCTATAGTTTTTTTCATTTGGAAATCCTCCTTTTCATAAAATACAAATAAACATATTAATTATATCACAAATTAAAGCAAATGAAAATACTATTTTTAAAAATAATTACCCCAAAACGACTTTTTGACGTTTTGGGGTAATTATTTAAATTAAAGTCCGCGCTTTACGTAGTGAGTGTGAAGGATCTCGTGAGCCTTGTGGCTGTTGGGTTCTCCAAAGTACTCGTCATAAAGCTTCTTTACAGCAGAGTTCTCGTGAGACTTACGGAGATCACAATTCTTATCGTCATTATAAAGAACTGCTGCTCTTACTGCTCTAAGATCAGTCGTCATTCTTACAGTTGCAGGCTGAATAGGCTGACCGCCGCCGTTTACACATCCGCCGGGACATGCCATAATCTCGATAAACTGAACATCAAGCTCGCCCGACTTAACTGCGTCAAGAACCTTCTTGGCGTTTGCCGTACCGGAAGCGACTGCTACGTTAAGGGTTATATCGCCAAGCTTATAAGATGCAAGCTTAACGCCCTCAACACCTCTGACGTCATTAAAGTCAAGCTCGGTAAGAGGCTTGCCCTCTATTACCTCAGCAGCGGTACGAAGAGCAGCCTCCATAACACCACCGGTTGCTCCAAAGATTGCGCCTGCGCTACTTCCGACTGCAAAGGGCTCATCGAATGCTGCATCTGCCAAAGCTCTGAAATCAATTCCTGCTTTAGAGATCATTCTGCCAACTTCTCTGGTGGTAATTGCAACGTCAACGTCGGGAACACCTGCGGCAGACTGTCCGGGTCTGCCTACCTCAAACTTCTTTGCTGTACAAGGAATTGCAGAAACAAAGAAGATATCTTCAGGTTTCCAACCCATCTTTTCAGCATAATATGTCTTTGCAAGTGCGCCGAACATCTGCTGAGGAGACTTACAGGTAGAAAGATTCTCAGTGAATTCAGGATAGTAGTGCTCGCAGTACTTGATCCATCCGGGAGAGCAAGATGTGATCATAGGAAGCGCTCCACCGTTCTTTACGCGGCCAAGGAATTCGGTCGCCTCCTCCATAATGGTAAGGTCAGCGGTGAGATTCATATCGAATACGCCGTCAAAGCCAAGTGCCTTGAGTGCTGCAACCATCTTACCCTCGCAATCGGTGCCGGGCTCGTATCCAAAGCATTCGCCAATCTGAGCTCTGACAGAAGGAGCAGTACAAATAAGCACATGCTTATTGGGATCTGCAATTGCATCAAGAATCTTATCTGTGTCGTCTCTCTCGTAAAGAGCGCCAACGGGACATGCAACGATACACTGTCCGCAGTTTATACAGCTGGTTTCGGAAAGAGCCTTTTCAAAGATAGATCCGATATGAGTATCAAATCCACGGTCGTTTGCGCCGATAACGCCTATTTCCTGCATATTCTTACATGCAGCAACACAACGGCGGCAAAGTATACACTTGTTGTTATCACGAATAATGGGAGTAGAATCATCAATCTTATATTCGTTCTTGATTCCCTTGAACTTGTCCTCATCAACACCGTATTCAAGGCAGAGCTTTTGAAGCTCACAGGTTGTGCTGCGTACGCAAGACAAGCACTTACGGTCATGATTGGAAAGAAGAAGCTCAAGGTTAGTCTTTCTGGATTTATTTATTCTGGGTGTGTTGGTAAGTACTACCATTCCATCTGTTGCCGGATACACACATGCAGTTACAAGACGGAAAGGTCTTCCGCCCTCAGATACCTCCACAAGGCAGAGACGGCATGCGCCTATTTCATTTATATCCTTCATATAGCAAAGGGTGGGAATATCTATATTTGCGGCTCTTGCTGCTTCAAGAACAGTAGAACCCTTCGGAACGGCATAGTCTACGCCGTTAATTTTAACGTTAATTGTTTCCATATCCACAAGTCTCCTTTCTTAGTCCTTGTAAATTGCGTGGGGCTTACACTTTTCCATACAAGCGCCGCACTTAACACACTTCTTAGGATCAATTGCAAAGGAAGCGAGCTTGTGTCCGGGTGCAATATAATCTGTTCTGGTAATAGCATCAGCAGGACAGTTCTTTGCGCACATTCCGCATCCAATACACTTATCAGCGTCAATCTTGAACTGAAGCAAGCTCTTACATACACCGGCAGGACACTTCTTGTCAACTATATGAGCAACATACTCGTCTCTGAAGTAACGAAGCGTAGAAAGAACAGGGTTAGGAGCAGTCTGTCCAAGTCCGCAGAGAGATGCGCTCTTTATGTAATTTGCAAGCTCCTCAAGTCTGTCGAGGTCTTCAAGCTCACCGTTTCCGGCAATAATCTTATCAAGGATCTCAAGAAGTCTTCTTGTACCTATACGGCAAGGAGTACACTTACCGCAGGATTCATCAACAGTAAAGTCAAGGAAGAATCTGGCAAGGTCTACCATACATGTGTTTTCATCCATAACGATAAGTCCGCCAGAACCCATCATAGAGCCGATTGCTATAAGGTTATCGTAATCAATGGGAGTGTCGATAAGAGATGCGGGAATACATCCGCCGGAAGGTCCTCCGGTCTGAGCAGCCTTAAACTTCTTACCGCCGGGGATACCTCCACCGATTTCCTCAATAACCTCACGGAGAGTAGTTCCCATAGGAACTTCAACAAGACCGGTATTTACAATCTTACCTCCAAGAGCGAACACCTTGGTTCCCTTTGACTTCTCAGTACCCATAGAGCTAAACCATTCGGGACCGTTAAGGATTATCTGACAAATATTTGCATAGGTTTCTACGTTATTGAGAATAGTAGGCTGTCCGAAAAGTCCCTTTACTGCAGGGAAAGGAGGACGGGGACGAGGCTCACCTCTGTTACCCTCGATAGAGGTCATAAGAGCGGTCTCTTCTCCACATACAAATGCGCCTGCACCGAAGCGGAGCTTAATATCGAAGTTAAAGCCTGTACCGAAAATATCCTCTCCAAGGAGACCGTACTCACGAGCCTGGTTGATAGCAACCTCAAGTCTGTGAATTGCGATAGGATACTCTGCACGAACGTAAATATATCCTTCATCAGCGCCGATAGCATAACCCGCTATTGCCATTGCCTCAAGAACAGCGTGGGGGTCTCCCTCAAGAATAGAACGGTCCATGAATGCTCCGGGGTCTCCCTCGTCGGCATTACATGCAACGTACTTCTTTACGTTTCCGCGGTTGCCCGAAGCAAACTTCCACTTAAGACCTGTGGGGAATCCGCCGCCTCCGCGTCCGCGAAGACCGGAATCAAGAATTGTCTGTATAACCTCATCGGGTGTCATTTCGGTAAGGACCTTACCGAGAGCACGATAACCGTCCATTGCTATGTATTCATCGATGTTTTCGGGGTTGATAACACCGCAGTTACGAAGCGCAACTCTCTTCTGCTTTTTATAGAAAGCAGTCTCGGAAAGCGACATAGCCTTAGTTACATCCTCGGATTTCTCCTCGTGATATACGAGTCTTTCAACAGGACGACCCTTAAGAAGGTGTTCTTCAACTATCTCGTGAACGTCCTCAATTTTTACGTTGCTGTAAAAGGTTCCTTCGGGATAAACGATCATAATAGGACCAAGTGCGCAAAGACCAAAGCATCCGGTACCAACTACCTTTACTTCATCAGCAAGTCCCATAGCAGCGACTTCGGCGTTCATTGCTTCCATGATTTTAACACTTCCGGAAGAAGTACAGCCTGTACCGCCACAAATCAAAACATGTGATCTAAACATATCTTTTTCCTTTCTTTGTTAAAATCAAATTATTATAAGCTCTTATAAGCGCCGATCGTATACTCAGTAACGACCTTTCCGCCCTTAAGGTGCTTTTCAACTATTTCATTTGCCTTTGCAGCATCAAGCTTAACGTAGGTTACCTTTTCCTTACCTTCCTCGTAAACCTCAACTACGGGCTCGTACTGACAGATACCGATACAACCGGTCTGGGTTATGGTTACCTTTTCTGTAAGTCCCTCTTTGTTTATGCCATCAACAAACGCATTGAGAACAGGTCTTGCGCCTGCCGCAATTCCGCAGGTAGCCATTCCAACAACGACTCTCGTTGCTGCCTGACCCTCACGGATTATGACCTTACTCTGCATCTTTTCTCTGATTGCAGCAAGTTCAGCCAAACTCTTCATAATCTTATTCCTCCGTTTTATATGTTTTTATTTTTCTTCCGAGTATTGATCTTTTAAATATTCCGTCATCCATTGCTGAACCTCAGGTTCTGCCAAGGAAACATCGCCCAAAACCTCACGAAGCGCAATAGTCTTAAGTTCTACTTCTCTTTTCGGAGAGACATCCGAAAACTCAAAGTCTATATCGGGACTGCCCGCGATCAGAATACAAACCGTAGAAACTATATCTCCCATAGGCATACAGTCGATACTTTTTGTATCAAAAACAGCCGTAAGAATTGTTCCGCTTTTCCCTTCCTCGGTTGACGAGGAAAGGCTCAACGAACCGCCTGTTTGTTCTGCAGCCATCTTTAAAAGGGGTAAACCAAGTCCCACTTTGCGAGTAGTTCTTGTGGTAAAGAAAGGATCAGTAACCGATTTGACGGTCTCCTCACTCATTCCGCAACCATTATCCGATATAGTTATAGTCAATATCCCATTACTGTCTGTAACAAGACGAATTCCTATAAGCGATGCTCCGGCTCTTACTGAGTTTTTTGCAACATCAAGAATATTAAGAGATAATTCTTTCATGAGACTTATTTATACTTTTCAAGTATACCTTCCATATCTGAAGGAACAAGTCTTCCGTAAACCTCATTGTTTATTGTGAGAACGGGAGCAAGACCGCACGCACCGATACATCTCGTTGCTTCAAGCGAGTACTTTCCGTCAGGAGTAGTAGAACCTGCGGGCAATCCGAGAATCTGAGTGATTTTGTCGAGTATCTCACCGCTTCCCTTTACGTAACAAGCCGTACCAAGGCAGACCGCTATAGCAACCTCACCCTTGGGGTTAAGAACGAACTGTGAATAGAACGTACTTACACCGTAGACCTCTTCCATGGGAACACCCATCTTCAATGCAACCATGCGCTGAACCTCGTAAGGAAGATATCCGTAGATATCCTGAGCCTTTTGAAGGACAGGCATGAGCGCGCCGGGCATACCCTTGTGCTGCTCAATTACAGCGTCAAGCTGTTCTTCCTGAGCTTTTGTACCACGAAACATTACTGTGGTCAAATTCTTTTTCATTAGAAAAATTCCTCCGTTTTCTTTTTATTTAATATTTTAATATTTGTTTAAATCTAAATAATTTTTCTACATCTGTTCCAGGTGTTCAAAAAATCTGCGTCTAACAAGCGATGAGCTGTAAGGTTCATCGTCAATAAGTAAACAATTTTCTGCTTCATTTATATCCCACAAATGGTGAGCATCCGAGCAAATCAGAATTTTTTCATCGGATATAAATCTAAACCTATCTTTATATTCAGGAACATCGTCTTTTCCGTTAAATTCATAACAACGAAATCCGTATTCCTCCGGTATATCTCCAAGTATTGCAACAATACCGTTAGATTCCCTGTTTATATGCGCGGGATGAACATACCCATTATGCCTCCGAACCAACTCCAACGCATCCGACAGCCACAGATCAGTTGCGGATATAAGCAGACGCTTTTCCTCGCCGATCTTCTCATCATCTCCGTCAAGTATAAGCTGATTTCCAAAGATATCCGGTCTGTTTTCTATGTTTGCCAAATGTTCTTCTATTTCCTTGTCAAAGCTCATAGCATCATCCAATTCGGGAAACAGACAAACCAGATGGATATCTTCCGCGGTTGATAGCTCCATTCCCGCTATCGGAATCAGTCCCTGACTACGGCACGCTTCAAAAAAAGCAGGACAGTTTTTGCAGGAGTTATGATCGGTAAGAGCGATAATATTCAACCCCTTTATAGCAGACATTCCTGCTATATTGTTTGGAGTCATATCATCGTCCGCACATGGAGACAGGCAAGAGTGAATATGTAAATCGTAAAAATACTTTGTCATAAAACAGAGTATATATCCGAACACGTAGCAAAGGTTGCTTTTTGTGTTCTCAGTATGTTGATCCCTTGTGATTGAGCTCGCATTACAACTCCGTCATCAGGATCAACTCCCTCGGAAAGAATAATGCATGCAGGATCAGCAAGAGATGCAACCGCCACAATGTTTATGTTGGACATTATAGTAACCCAAGCGCTTCCCTCTTGAAGTCTTCCCATAACCCAACTCAAAAGATCTCCCGCATATCCGTTCTCTATTTCTCTGTCCGGGTCAGGCATACATAATGCTTCATATCCAAATTTCTCGGCAAATCTCTCAACAGTCATATATTACGCCTCCAACCCTCGTTATTTTTGTTTATCTCTCCGATCTCTCAAGGTTATAAGACAGTCGGTTATTTTCGCATCCCCCTTGATAATGTCCTCCGCCAACGCGTGGCAGTTTGGTGCGCCGCATGAACCGCAATCAAGATGAGGGAGCTCCTTATATATCTGTTCAATCTGAGACATTTTTGCAATTGCCGTTAATCTGTCCTCAGAAAGACTTTCATAGGATTCGTTTTCGATAGGCTTTGTCCACAAAACCTCATCACACAATCCGGAATCATCACGCATTCTGTTTCTCGAAATCGGCAGATACTTGCGCAATGATCTGATGCGCGCCTTGGCAATAAAGGGGTTTTCTACGTTGAGTGTTCCGCCTACGCATCCGCCAATACAAGCATTCAGCTCAACAAACTCAAGATTATGCAGAGTTCCGTTTTCGATTTCATCCAAAACCTTTATGCAATTTTCAACACCGTCGGCTGCAAGATATTTCTCAGAAAGCAAAGACGTAGCTTCTCCACCGGAGCCTGCCCAATTCAAGCCGATAATTCCCGTCTGAGACAACGGCATGGGGTTTTTTATATCCTTAAGCTTAGATCTTATTTTAAAATAAAAATCATTTACCGAAACAACACCTGTTACCGCGCTCTTTTCAACGCCAATGGGATTTCTTACGTAGCTTACCTTAGCCGGACAAGGAGAAATAAACAGAACGCATATATCATCGTCATTAAGCTGAGGATGGGTCTCAAGTGCCTGCTGTCTTGCAAGTCTTGCGGCATACTCAATTGGAGGCATAATCGGCATAAGATTCTCCTTCAAATAAGGAAATCTCAATGTAATAAGCCTTACCATTGCAGGGCATGCGGAACTGATCACAGGCTTGGGTATGTTGTTCATTTTCATATATCTGCGGGTATATTCGGTTATTATTTCAGCTGCCTTTGACACTTCAAAAACAGCATCAAACCCACACTCAATGAGAGCGGTAAGAACGTAATCAACGTCATCAAGATCTTCAAACTGTCCGTAAAGAGCAGGTGCGGGCAGCGCAATCTTATATTTATAATCGGCAAAGCTTTCAAATTTGTCGTATGTAGCTTTTTTTGCCTGATACGGGCATACGCGAATACACTCTCCGCAGTCAATACATCTGTCTTCGAGAATGATCGCATGACCGTCTCTTACCCGTATCGCCTCTGTCGGGCATCTTTTTATGCAGTTTGTACACCCCTTGCACCTTTCCAGATCAAGAGTTACGGAATGCTTATTTATAGACATAGCAACCTCTTTTCTGAGGTAATATCAGACATTTACCGTCATATAAACGGTAGTTCCCTTTCCTACCTCTGATTCAATTCTCATGTCATCTGTATAACGCTTCATATTAGGTAATCCCATTCCGGCTCCAAATCCGAGAGAACGGATATTGTCGGGAGCAGTGGAATACCCCTCTTGCATTGCAAGCTCAATATTGGAAATTCCGGGACCGCAGTCAGCAAGTGTAATTTCTATTCTGTCAACGTAGACATCTACATCAGCAGTTCCGCCGTTTGCATGTATTACCATGTTTATTTCGCCCTCGTACATTGCAACCGATACTCTACGTATGACCTCCGGATTAAACCCCATTTCACGAAGAAGTTTTTTTATCCGAACGGAAGCCTCTCCGGCAGAGGTAAAATTATCTCCGTCTATTTCAAAATGAAAATTCACCTTATCCATTACGACTCAGTTCCTCCTCCTGCAAGACCGTTAGCATACAACTTTCCGCAAGCAACATACATTCTCTCATCGGTTGCCATTACAACTATACCGGAATCGTCAGCCAACGCAACTACACTTTCGGGTGGCATCTTACCGCGTACAAAAACAATGCATTTCATATCCATCATTTCCGCCGTTCTCACAACCTGTGGATTGCAAAGTCCCGTAAGAAGCACTGCCTGATCCTTTACAAAAGCAAGTACATCGCTCATCATATCGCAACCGCATGCTGATTTTACTATACCGTCCAAACGGTCTGCTCCGCAGAGTATTTTCGCATCAAGAAGTTCTGCTATCTGCTGTATTTTCATTCGCTATCCCTCGCATAGATAAAAGTAGATACTAAAATCGCAAAATAAGAGTTAACATCTTATCACAAATTACATTATACTACAAACGCTGTCAATTGTCTACGACTTTTTGAAAAATTCTTATAAAAAAAATCCACATATGCAACATTTTTTTGAAAATAATGTTCAAAAATCCGATAAAGATTACTTGGCATCATACCAAGTGTCTCCCACATTCGCCTCGACAGACATGGGAACAGAAAGTGAAACTGCATTTTCCATGCAATCAATAAGAAGTTTTTTCACCTCGTCAGCGCAATTTTTATTTGCTTCGATTATAAGCTCGTCATGAACCTGCATAACAAGTCTTGCATCATATCCGCCCTCCTTAAGCATATGGTGTACGTTTATCATAGCAAGCTTTATAATATCAGCCGCCGTACCTTGTATAGGACTGTTCATGGCGACTCTTTCTCCGAAGTGCTGTAAATTTTTATTCGACGAAGCAAGCTCGGGTATATATCTTCTTCTGCCTAAAACAGTTGTAACGAATCCGTCTCTCTTAGCCTCATCCTTTATCCCGTCAAGATATTCATTTATCTGAGGAAAATTGGCAAAATATCCGTCAATATACTCCTTTGCGGCTTTTCTGGATATACCCAGATCCTCCGATAATGAATACTCACCGATTCCGTACATGATTCCGAAGTTTACAGCTTTAGCCTTTTTTCTTAAATCAGGCGTAACCTCACCAAGCGGCACAGAAAACACCTTTGAAGCAGTCATGGCGTGAATATCATCTCCCGAAACGAATGCATTAATGAGAGTCTCGTCATTTGCAATATGAGCAAGCAGCCTGAGCTCTATCTGCGAATAGTCCGCATCTATAAGCACGTAGTCGCTGTTTTCGGGGACAAAGTATTTTCTGAATTTACGTCCAAGCTCGGTCCTCACCGGGATATTTTGAAGATTTGGCTCAGAAGAAGAAAGTCTGCCGGTCGCAGTTCCCGTCTGGTTAAGGTTACAGTGAATTCTGCCGTCTGTATCAGCCGCCTTTACAAGTCCGTCTGCATAGGTAGAGCGAAGCTTTGCAACCTGCCTGTAATCAAGTATATCCTCAATGATAGGATGCTTGTTCAACAGCTTCTGGAGCGTCTCGGCATCGGTAGAATATCCCGTTTTCGTCTTTCTGTAGCTCGGCAAGCCCATTTTCTCAAAAAGAACCTCACCGAGCTGCTTAGGCGAGCCTATATTAAATTTTTCTCCCGCATAAACGTATATTCTTTCCTTCAGAGCCTCTTCCGCTGCAAGAAGCTCTCTGCCGTATTCTTCAATTCCCGAGCAATCTATCTTAAAACCCGCAAGCTCCATATCGGCAAGAACAAAGGCGAGAGGGATTTCTATCTCGTTAAGCAAATAGGTAAATTTTCCGTCTTCTATTTCCTTCAAAAGAGGTGCATAAAGTTTGCAAACAAGCAATGCCTTGTCTGTATTTTCCGGGACGGATATATTCATATATCTCACAAAAAGATCGTCGAGAGAATAATTTCCCCTGCCCGAATCAAGAACATATGCGGCAAGCATACAGTCAAAGTTGCAAGAAATGAATGAAATCCCCTGCTTCTTTAAAATTTTATATAAATTTTTAACATCGAAGCAAATAAGCTTTTTTGCAGTCAATATTTCTTTTACCTGTGCGCTTATTTCATTCAAGCCACACTTGTAGATATTCTTCCCGTCGTATAGCGACAGAATGTCCCCATTTACTCCGACAAAAAGTATATCTCCCTGCAAATCAGAAGTACCATCAACAGCACATGCGCAAAATTCGCACTCCTGTGAACGGTCAGAAGATTCCTCGTATTCAATTTCATCAAGTCCAAATCTTTTAATAAGACCCGTAAAATCCAGCTTAAGGAAAAGCCCCAAAAGCTCTTTTTTATTTACGCCCGCATACTCATAGCTTGAAGGCTCAGTGTCAATTGGCGCTTCTTTGCAAATTGTTGCAAGCTCCTTTGAAAGATACGCGCTTTCTCTGCCCTCTGAGAGCTTTTTCTTAACTCCGTCTGTAAGAGAAGATCTTTCATATTCCTCATAAAGTCTGTCAATATCATGATAGTCGGATATGAGCTTCAGAGCCGTTTTCTCTCCTATTCCGGGTACACCCGGAATGTTATCCGACGAATCCCCCATAAGAGCCTTAACGTCAACAAAGCAATCAGGCTCAATCCCGTACATATTTACAAATTCTGCTCTGTCTACCGTAAGAGTATCTTTCGTTTTTACAAGAAGCACAGAAACCTTATCGTCGATTAATTGGAGTGAGTCGCGGTCGCCCGTAAGAATGTATACGAAAACACCCTCATCGCTCATTTTTTCAGAAAGAGTTCCAAGAATATCATCCGCCTCGTATCCCTCGCATGTAATGACCTTAAGTCCCATGTCAGACATGCACTCCTTAGCGTAAGGAAGCTGAACCGCAAGCTCCTCCGGCATACCCTTTCTGTTCGCTTTATAGCCGTCATATCTCTTATGACGAAACGTAGGCGCTTTAAGGTCGAAGGCAACCGCGCAGTAATCGGGCTTTATACCCTCGATATGCTTTTGTATTATATTTATCATTCCGTAAACAGCATTTGTATAGAGCCCGTCCTTATTGGTAAGGAGCTTGATTCCGTAGAATGCTCTGTTAAGTATGCTGTTGCCGTCGATAACCAACATCTTTTTCATAAAAATCCCCCTGCATAATAGCCAATGCATCTATATTTTATGCTTGTATATCATATTTTATAGTATACCACTAAATAATACGCTTTGTCAAGAAGCAGATGCTTTGAAAGGTGCTTATGAACAGATTTAAAAAATTTATTTTCAACGGTCTTTTGATAACAGCTGTATCTATTCTTATACGCTCGGTTGCCGTCAGCTTTAACGTATACATATCCAATAAAATCGGTGCTGTTGCTATGGGAGTTTTTACACTGATCACCACCGTATACGGATTTGCCGTAACAGTTGCCACGTCGGGAATCAGTCTTGCTTCCACCAGATTGATTGCCGAAGCCTTGGGAGAGCAATCAGACACTTCCTCTGTTAAAACCTACAAAATACGTTGCATTGTAAAAAAATGCGTTACGTACGCCCTTTGCTTCAGTATAGGGGCAGCGATAATTCTTTACGTATTCGCTCCTGCTATCGGAGTAAAGCTTCTACTCGACGAAAGGACCGTCCGCCCTTTAAGGATTTTAGCATTTTCTCTTCCCCCCATCGCCCTTTCGTCGGTCCTCGGTGGGTACTTTACAGCTATTCGCAGAGTATATAAAAACGCAATTGTAACAGTTCTTGGACAGGGATTGCGCATATTCGTTTGCATATTTCTTTTTTCCGTTCTCGGTACGTCGGACGTAGAAAGCGCATGCATCGCCATAGTGCTCGGTGGAACGGCATCGGAGATAATTTCTCTTGCCGTTCAGTATTTGCTATACGTAATAGAAAAGAAAAATACAAACGGTAAAAAGGTTACATCATCCGAGGCGGGCAGGATATGGAAAAATATACTTAATACCGCACTCCCCGTGGCATTCAGCGCATATATGAGGTCGGGACTTATTACTATTGAACATATGCTTATCCCATGGGGTCTTCAAAGAAGCGGAAGCTCACGGGATATGTCTCTTGCCGCGTACGGCATAGTCCAAAGCATGGTATTTCCCCTCGTGCTTTTCCCCTCAGCTCTTTCGGGCTCGTTTGCGGGACTGCTTGTTCCCGAGGTTGCCGAATCAGCGGCAGTGGGAGACACCGACAGAATACACAGAATCATAAACCGCGTCTTTCGCTCGGTGCTTATATACGCAATAGGTACTGCGGGAATTATGACCGTCTTTTCCCATGAGCTTGCTAATACCGTATACCCTCATACAGATTCCGCAAGATTCATACTTATGATATCCCCCCTCATTCCCGTAATGTACCTTGATACGTCAGTGGACGGAATACTGAAAGGTCTTGGGGAGCAGGTCTATTGCATGGGTGTAAATATTGCCGATGCTCTTTTGTCCGTAATTCTGGTTTGGATCTTACTGCCTAGAATGGGCATAAACGGATACATAATAACCGTGTATTTTACAGAAATAGTAAACGCCGCATTAAGTATCGCCAGATTGCTTAAGGTAACGAAAATAAAGCTGAAAATTTTCGATATTGTCGTAAAGCCCCTTGCGTGTATAATCTTCTCAATCGCCGTCACTAAATTTTTCGGTAAATGTATCGTCGGAAGCATGATCAGCGCACCGATACTTACCTCATATATCGCCATGTCCGTAGGAATATACCTGATCCTGCTTGTCCTTACTAAAACCTTTAGATTTTCCGAGAAAGAACGTGTATTGAAAGACAAAAGAACACCTGCTCAATGAGTAGGTGTTCTTTGTATTCGTATTGGATTTTATCAGCTTTCCGCCTTTGTAAGCGTGCCGTTGGTGCAGGTTACGGTGTATTCGCCGGTTCTACTGTTCCAATCACCACCCTTATATATATTTGCCCATTGCTCCTTTGTGCCATTGTAGTTTATACTCGTTAGTCCGGAGCATTTAGAGAACGCAGATTTGCCTACGCTCGTCACACTATCGGGTACCGTTATACTCGTAAGGCTCGTGCAACCGTAGAATGCCCAATCGCCTATACTCGTCACACTATCGGGTATCGTTACGCTCTTAAGTCTGGTGCAATAATAGAACGCCCAATTGCCTATACTCGTTATGCTACTAGGTATCGTTATACTCGTAAGTCCAGAACAATAGTAAAAAGCCCAATCGCCTATGTTCGTTACGCTTCCATTGTCAGGAATCACACTATTCTTACAGCCTACAATCAATGTTTTGCTCTCCGTTTCTATTATACAATTACCTTCAGAATGATATTTTACATTTCCTTCCGCCACCACTATATACGTAAGTTCATCGCAATATGAAAAAGCTTGATCACCTATGCTCGTTACACTGTCGGGGATCGTTATACTCGTTAGTCCTCTACAGCCGGAGAACGCCCAATTGCCTATGCTCGTTACGCTGTTGGGGATCGTTATGCTCGTTAGGTTACTGCAATCTTTGAAGGCATAATAATATATAATTTTCGTGGTATTTGGTATTGCAAAACTTGTTACAGATGTGTCTATAACGTCTACTAATACTACGTACGGATTTGCACTGTTTCCAAGATATTTTCCGTTATTATATTCCGTATACGTTAGGTTGCTGCAACCAGAGAACGCGGAACTACCTATGCTCGTTACGCTGTCGGGTATCTCTATGCTCGTGAGGCTGGTGCAATCGTCAAACGCGTAATCGCCTATGCTAGTTACATTCTTACCTATCGTTACGCCAGTTAGATTACTGCAACCGGAGAACGCATGATCGCCTATGCTCGTTACGCTATCGGGTATCTCTATGCTCGTTAGACTACTGCAATCATAGAACGCAGAATCATATATAATTTTAGTTGTATTCGGTATTGTAAAGCTTGTTACAGAGGTATCTATAACATCTACCAATACTACGTATGGATTTTCGCTGTTTCCAAGATATTTTCCGTTATTATATTCCGTATACGTTAGGTTGCTGCAACCAGAGAACGCAGAACTACCTATGCTCGTTACGCTGTCGGGTATCGTTACGCTCGTTAGTCCAGAGCAACCGTAGAATGCATACATACCTATGCTATTACCGCCGGTAATTACAACCGTTTTCAAAGAATCAGGTATGTAGTTTTTATTATCAAAACCATCTACAGCGCCAAATATATAACCGAAATTAGTATTATCAGTCCCGCCAAGGATCGCGCCAACAAAAGGTATAGTTATGCTTGTAAGTCCTTCACAATCGTGAAACGCAAAACTTCCTATGCTCGTTACACTATCAGGGATCGTTATATTCGTTAGTCCGATACAACCATAAAATGCACTATCACCTATGTTCGTTACTCTGTTGCCTATGGTTACGCTCGTTAGTCCGGAACAACCATAGAATGCCAAATCACCTATGTTCGTTACGCTGTCTGGTATTTCTACACTTATAAGTCCGCTACAATATTCGAACGCATAATTGCCTATGCTCATTATGCTATCAGGAATCGTTATACTCGTTAGTCCGAAGCAACCAGAGAATGCATTATATCCTATATTTAATACACTTCCGTCGGTAGGAATTACACTATTCTTGCAACCAAAAACCAATGTTTTTTTACCTGTTTCTATTATACAATCCCCCTCGGAATGATATTTTGTGTTCCCTTCCGCCACAGCTAAATCCGTTAGGCTATCGCAACCAAAAAACGTGCAAGATCCTATGCTTGTTACGCTGTTTGGGATCGTTATACTCGTTAGTCTATAACAATCGTGAAACGCAAAACTTCCTATGCTCGTTACACTGTCAGGGATCGTTATACTCGTAATTTCGTGGCAACCGTAGAACGCTTTATTGCCTATGCTCGTTACAGGCTTATTATTGTATGTTCTCGGAATATAAATATCCGAATCCTCGCACGTTCCTATTCCTACAACCGAATAACTTTGTCTGTCAGAATTCAATTCATATAACAACCCATCGATGGCAGCACTACCGTCATATCCACATACAGTACATATATTATCACTCCCGTATTTGTGAGGTGTTTGCGATATTCTCTCAAGTCCAAGCTTCTTGCAATCCAGACACTCCTTCACCGCCAATCCGTTATGTGTACACGTTGGATCTATGTACGTTTCAGCCTCGCTCCATTGATGAGTACATATCTTACCCAAATTAACAGGATTTTCGGGATCGTTCGTATAGGTTATCCAAAGCTCATCGTCAATGATCTCAGCCTCAAGAATTCCATTTCCGTCGTTACCCTTTTCACCTTGTTCACCCTGCTCACCTTTTTCACCCGTTGCGGGAACGTTGAGAGACGTCCATGTGGTCCCGTTATCGTAGGATATTTCCCACATATTTGTACTCTCATTTACTTGAATCAACGGGGTTATTCCGGAAACGCCCTGTATTCCCTGTGCTCCTGTGTCGCCCTTGTCTCCCTTTTCACCTTGGATGCCCGGTTCGCCTTTCTCGCCCTGTTCACCTTGTTCTCCTTTTTCTCCTTGGATACCCTGCTCACCCTTTTCACCTACACAAGATGCAAGAGACACGACAAGCATAGAAATAACCAAAAGAACCGCCAAAAACTTTTTCATGTCTTTCCTCCAAAAAATAAAAGTGCGTACAACCGAAGTCATACGCACGAAAAACGCACAACTCCGATTGTTGCCACACAAGTGTTTCGATATATCAGTAAGAAAGTATGCGAAACAAGAGTATGCGTTTTTACCAAGGTAAAAATAAGCATACTTTCCCTATACTGACATTATTCACTTGTGTGGCAAAATCATTGTAACACATTTTTTGCCATTTGTAAAGAGTTTTTTGTTTTTTTATCAACAACAAAAGCGGCATTTCTGCCGCTTTTGCTAATACCGTTTTATTTTCTACTGCAATATTCTTAAAATTTCTTTTTCTACACTCCGGGCATCAACTCCCGCGGCGTCATAGATATGCTGTCCTACCTCTCGCTTTTCAACAAAGCTATCGTCTGTGGCAACGATTGAGTACTTGATATTTTCAAGCATTCCCTTTCTTATCATAACGTCAGAAAGGTTCATTCCCATGCCACCGCTTCGTATCTCCTCTTCAAGGAACAAAACAGCCTTTGTTTTTTCGGGCATAAGCTCCTTTACGTTTTCGGCGCACTCTCCGTAGGGCTTTATCTTTTCAAGCAGAATAATTCCTACCGATATTCCCTTTTTGGCAAGCTCCACCTTAGCCTTCATAGCTTCAAGAACTATTCTTCCGTGTGTAATAATAACAGTATCGATATTATCTGTTTTGTCAAAATCACGCGCTGCTGACAAGGGTCTGTTAACCGTTTCGGAATAAAACGCATTTATCACCTCTTGCTTTTCACAACCGTTAGGATATCTTATTGCCACGGGAGAATTACTTGCGTATGCCTCTTTAATTGAAAGTCTTAGAGCTTCAAAAGTAATAGGGGTATAAATAGTCATATTGGGGATTTCGGAGAGAAATGCCACGTCAAAAATACCGTGATGTGTCGCTCCGTCTCCCGCGTTCAGTCCTGCTCTGTCTACGCATATAACACAAGGCAACTTTTGAAGTGCGATATCGTGGACAATGTTATCAAATCCTCTTTGCAGGAAGGTTGAATAAATTGCCGCAAAGGGACGCATTCCGTTGGCGGAAAGACCCGCTGAGAACGTGAGAGCATGCTCCTCGGCGATTCCCACGTCGAAAAATCTATCGGGATAGCTTTCTCTAAAGCAATTCAAGCCCGTTCCGTCGCACATTGCCGCCGTAACGGCACACACCTTTGTGTCATTTTCGGCAAGCCTTGTAATTTCTTCTCCCATAACCGTGGAAAAGGTATCCCCGACGCACTCTGCCGAGCAAGGCGACATTCCGTGGTATTCACTGGGTGAGTTCTCGGCAGGCTCGTAGCCCTTTCCCTTTTTAGTCTTGATATGAACTACAACGCTTTCGTTAAGTTTTTTGGCTTCGATCAAAAGCTTTTCTACAGCCTCGCAGTCGTTTCCGTCGATAGGTCCGAGATAGGTAAGCCCCATACTCTCAAAATAATTGGAGCCGTAAAGCACGTTCTTGAATGCCTTTTTCACTCCTCTTATAAACCAGAAAAGGAACTTGCCGAGCAATGGAATCTTACGTAAAAAATTACCCGTCGCTCTTTTTGTTCTGAAATATCCCGATTTATTTCTAAGCTTTGCAAGATTTTTCGCAAAGCTGCCTATATTTTTTGAAATGGACATCTCGTTCTCATTCATTATAATAATGAGATTGAGGTCCTTTCGGCAATTATTAAGTGCCTCGTGTATCATTCCACCCGTATACGCGCCGTCTCCTATAACTGCGACGGTATACGCATCCGAGCCTGAAAGCTTATCGGAAATAGCAAAGCCAAGAGCAGCTGACAGAGACGTAGAGCTATGACCCGCTCCAAAGCAGTCAAACTCACTTTCAGCTCTGTTTGTAAAGCCGCTTATACCGCCCGACGTACGAAGTGTATCCATACGGTCATATCTGCCCGTAAGCATCTTATGTACGTAGCTTTGGTGTCCTACGTCAAATACAATATGATCCTTGGGAGCATCAAAAACCCTATGAATAGCCATAGTCATTTCCACAACACCTAGATTGGACGCAAGGTGTCCCCCATTTTTAGTGGTTACGCGTACAAGCTCGCTTCTTATCTCATCTGCAAGAATCGGAAGGTCCTCTTTAGGTATCTTTTTAAGATCCTCGGGCGAAGCTATGCCGGAAAGGTATTTTATTGAATTCTTTTCGCAATTACCGTCCATAATTTCGTCCTTTCTGAAAAAGATTAGTTTATATCCAGAATATTATATCACAAAGCTCAAGCAAATGGAATAGATTTTTTAAAAAAATTAACGGTAACCGAAAATTTTCGGTTACCGTTATGCATTTATCGACAAGCTGCCTCGAAGGTTTCCTTCATTGCGGCAAGCTTTACCTCTGCTTTTGCTCTGTTTTCTGCTACAACGCTGAAATAGAACTTACACTTAGGTTCTGTTCCGCTGGGACGAACTGCTACCCAGCTTCCGTCAGCAAGAATAAATCTCAATACGTTTGAGCTTGGGAATCCGAGGTTTTTCATTCTGTCGGACTTATAGTCCTCCATATCAACCACGGCAACGTCTCCCGCAGTCTTGGGACAATTATTACGAAGTCCGTCAACAAGATTTGCGATCTTCTCGCTTCCATCAACACCCTTGAAGAAGAAATTATCAAGAGCATCAAGGAAGAAGCCATGCTCCGCGTATATTTCCTCAAGAACATCAAGAAGAGTCTTTCCCTCTTTTCTGAAGTAAGCCGCAGCCTCGCAAAGCATCATAGATGCCTGAACGGCATCCTTATCTCTTACGCAATCCGAAATAAGGCATCCGTAGCTTTCCTCATATCCAAACACAAAGGTCTTATCGCCGTCAGTTTCATAGCGATGGATCTTTTCGCCTATATACTTAAATCCGGTAAGAGTCTTATCAACGGACACACCGTACTTTGCGCAAACTCTGTCGCCAAGATCTGATGTAACGATAGTATTTACCATTACACCGTTGTGGGGGAGAGTTCCCTTTATCTTTCTCTGAGAAAGAATGTATTCAAGAAGAACAGCCGCGCTTTGATTGCCGGTCATTCTTACGTATTCCCCGTCCTTCTTAACTGCAACACCAAGTCTATCGCAGTCAGGGTCGGTAGTAATAACTATATCTGCATCAGATGTCTTAGCATACTTGAACGCAAGCTCGTACGCTGCATCGGTTTCGGGATTTGGGTTAGGTGTGTTGCTGAATTCGGTATCGGCAAAGCACTGCTCCTCTACGGGAATGACCTCGTATCCGAGTCTGTCAAGAACGGTTCTTACAGGTACGTTACCCGTTCCGTGCTGGGGAGAGTAAACTATCTTCAAGCCCTTTTTATCTATATCGGGATTCAAGGATACCGACATTACGGCATTGTAATATTTTTCATCAAGATCCGCGCCAAGTCTTACAATAAGCTCTCCTGCTTCCTCAACAGAAAGAGCTTCTACCTCAAGAGGATCCGCAATCTTTTCGATTTCAGCAATTACGAGGTCGTTTATCTCTGAAACGAGCTGACATCCTCTTTCATCGTAGAGCTTATATCCGTTATACTCGGGGGGATTGTGAGATGCGGTTATAACAACTCCGCCAAAAGCGTTAAGCTCTCTTACAGCAAATGAAAGCTCGGGAGTAGGACGAAGCGAGTCAAACAAATATGCTTTTATACCGTTTGCCGCAAGTACGCCTGCCGTCTCCTCTGAAAATTCAATGCTGTGGCGGCGATTATCGTGAGCAATAACTACTCCTCTTGCCATTGCGTCGGAACCGCACTTCTTTATAAATTCCGCATATCCTTTCGTAGTCTTACGAACAATATATTTGTTAATTCGGTTTGTTCCCGCACCGATAACACCTCTGAGTCCACCTGTGCCAAACGCAAGCTCACAGAAAAAGCGCTCTTTAATTTCTTTTTCATTTTCTGCAATAGAGAGAAGCTCCGCCTTTGTTTGGGAATCAATTTTTTTACTTTCGCACCAACTGCGATACTTTGAAAGATATGCCATGTTTACACCTCGAAATACGCTATAAAACTTAAGAATTATATTATATAATATATTTAAAAAAAATTCAATAGGTTTTTAAAAAATTTTTTCAACTTTTGTTTACTTTTTTAAAGGAGATCTGTAAACACGATTGCTATAAAAAAATTACCGCAACAATTGACAAACAGAGCTTAGTGTGGTATAATAATAAAGATATATTCAGGTTTACACCTTAAGAAAGGATTTTTTATTATGTGCGCACAGCTTCTCTCCACACAACCCTATAAAGGAACAAGAGACTTTTTCCCGGACGATATGCGTCTGCGCAATTGGTTTTTTGGTAAAATACGTTCTACGCTTGAAACAGCCGCTTTTGAAGAATACAACGGTCCTATGCTCGAATCTCTTGAGCTTTATGCCGCAAAAAGCGGAGAGGAAATAGCGAATAAGCAAACCTATAATTTCGTAGATAAGGGCAATCGACATCTGGCAATCCGCCCCGAGATGACTCCCACCGTTGCAAGAATGGTTGCCTCTAAAATGGGAGAACTCTCCTTTCCCCTTCGTTGGTTTTCCATACCCAATATGTACAGATACGAGGCAACTCAGCGTGGACGTCTGCGCGAATTCTGGCAGCTTAACGTTGATATTTTCGGATGCGATACTTATGAAGCGGATCTTGAAATCATTATAAGCGCTATCAACGTAATGAAGTCCTTTGGTGCAGACGAGTCTATGTTCACCGTCCGTATAAACAACCGCCGCTTCTTTAACGACGTTGTAACCGCGATTGCCAACACAGACGAAGAAACGAGCCGTCTTGTATCAAAGGTTATAGACCGCAAGAACAAGGTCCCCCGAGATGTGTATGAAAAGGATCTTTCCGCTCTTGGATTGACCGCAGAACAAATAGCACGCATCGATGCCCTTTATGAAATGGACGTTACCGAAGCAACTGCTATTTGTCCCGATTCCGTCGGATCCCAGGAGCTTCGTCTACTTTTCGAAGCACTGAAAAATACAGGACTTGACAAGTATTGCGTATTTGATTTTGGGATCATCAGAGGACTTGATTACTATACCGGCACAGTATTTGAGGTCTTTGACAATGCGCCCGAAAACAACAGAGCTATGTTTGGCGGTGGAAGATACGACAACCTTGTAGGTCTTTTCGTAAAGAACGCAAAGATTTCAGGTGTTGGATACGGAATGGGAGACGTTACCCTTGAGAACTTTCTCTTCACTCATGATCTCGTGCCTAAGTCTTTTATTACAGGTGTTAAGGTTCTTGTTACAAGATTTGACGATGTGCCTTACGAGAAATATCTCGATATAACAGATATGCTTCGCAGCAACGGTATCGTTTCCTCGCTGTACCTCGGCTCAAAGAAGTTTGGTAAGCAGATAGATTATGCCGTGAAGGGTGAGTACACCCACGTGGTCATAATGGGGGCAAGCGAGCTTAATGACTATACGGTCAAGGTTAAAAATCTTGAAACTCGCGAAGAAATCACCATTCCCCTTGATGAGCTTTGCAGTTTTCTAAAAAACAACTGATACTTGAAAGGGTTTGTAATATGATATATATGTTTCTTGCTGACGGATTTGAGGAGGTTGAAGCAATTTGCCCTCTTGATCTTATGCGACGTGCAGGTCTTACTGTCAAAACCGTGGGAATAGGAAAAAGTGAAATTGTCGGTGCACACGGTATTAAAGTAATTGCAGATATGACCGATGCAGATTATTCCGACAACAACGCAGAAATGATCTTTCTTCCGGGAGGGATGCCCGGAACACTTAATCTGGCAAACAGCCCTGTAGTTATAAACGCAATAAACAAAGCGGTAAGAGACGGTTCCTATATTGCCGCTATATGCGCCGCTCCCTCAATTCTCGGAGATATGGGTTTACTTAACGGTAAGGAAGCCATTTGTTATCCCGGATTCGAGGAACGTCTAATCGGCGCAAAAATATCCGAAAGCAAGGTAGTCCGCGACGGCAAAATAATTACAGCGGCAGGAATGGGAGTTGCCTACGACATGGGAATTGCCATTGTAAGGATTCTCTGCGGAGACAAAAAGGCAAACGACCTTTATGAAGCAACCATCCATGCCTGATACTATACATGAAAAAAAGAAGGAGCTACGTTCTGCGTTTCGAAAGCTTCGTACCTCTGTTTCGGAGACAGATAAGCAGTTGCTTGACATCGCGCTTTGCGACAATATAATAAATTCTCAGGAATTTAAAAAAGCCAAAACCGTACTCTGCTATTTTCCTTACGGAAGTGAGCCGAATATTCTTCCAATTGCCGAGAAAGCATTATCCGACGGAAAGCAGGTTGCGTTTCCTATAACTGATAAGGGAAACTCTAAGATGAGTTTTCACACCTTATCTTCCCTTGATAATACGGTAACCGGAGCTTATGGCATCAAAGAACCCCACAAATCGGCACCTCTTACAAAAAGCGACACGGACACCCTATGCATAGTTCCCGCTCTTGCCTACGATTCCAACGGGAACAGATTGGGCTACGGTGGCGGATACTATGACAGATTTTTATCCGAATTTGTTGGTTTTTCAATTCTCGCAATTTACAGCTTTCTTTATACAGATACCCTGCCCACGGATAGTTTTGACATAAAGGTAGACAAAATAATAACCGAGAAAGGAGCATTTGATATATGAATGAAAACAATAACAAGCGTAAGTCCTTTCTTAAAAAAAACGGTAGTAAACTTGAGGGAATATATGCTAAATTTAGAAATCATACCATAATTCTTCATCCTACCGTCCTCGTTCTTGCCACCTATGTAATGCTTCTTTTCTCAAAAATTATAGACATAACCTTAGTCAACAGAGAAAACGAGTATTTCAGCGTTGTTATTCTGCAAATGATGATTTTTATTCTCCCGGGCGCAATTTGGTGTATGTTCAGTGGAGAAAAATATATGCAGACCTTAAGGCTCAAAGCATTTAAGCCCCGACATCTTATATTGATAGTTTCTGCCACAGTCGTTATGGCAATGGGCGGTCTTATTATCAGCTTACTCATAGGCGGTCTGGAAAGTCTTTCGAATAACTTTTCTCTTTACGACACGTTTATTTCAAAAAGTGAGGGCACCATACCGAGCAAAATTTATCTTGTAATGGCATACGCGGTTCTCCCCGCTATCGGAGAGGAATTCATTTACCGTGGAATCCTTTGCAGTGAGTATGAAAAGGGTGGCGTAACACGAGCGATAGTTTTCAGTTCTCTGTTCTTTGCTCTGCTCCATTTCAATCTACACAATCTTCCCGTTTATATTTTCTCGGGAATTATCCTTGCGCTGACACTATATGCTACAAAATCGCTGTTTGGAGCAATACTTACTCATTTTCTTTATAATATTTTCGGAATTTTCGGGCAATCCTATATGGGTAACCTTTACAGAATAACCACAAGTCCCAAGCTGTTCGTAATTCTTGCTGTTCTGCTGTTTCTCGTTGCAGCTATAGTTTTTTGTTCGGAGGCTGCAAGGCTTTATAAGAATTATCTCTATAAAGGTTCCTTAGCAGAATACCGACAGCCGGTTATCAAGAATCCAAAAATTAAAAGGAAATCATACATCGACGTTATAAAAACACCATCCGCCATTGCTTGCTTCGCAATCTACATACTTGCTCTTATAATTTCATGGATATAGCGGCAAGAAAAACAGATTTGCGAGGTAGTCATGCTCGGCAAAAATAAATCACAAAATAAATTGTACCGCTTCGCCTTTGCGGTGGTTTCGGTCATAATTCTTGTTTCCCTTCTTTTATCGGCTCTTGTTATATCGGTGGTAAACGATATGTTTGCATTTATGAAAAAAAATGTGAGTCTAAAAATCCATATCTCCTCTCCAACGTCTGTCAAAAGCATATCACATGAATTGCAAAAAGGCGGAATAATAAATAATCCCTCTGTATTTACCATGTACGTAAAAGCCAAAGGAGAACGCGAGGCTCTTGAAAGCTTTCAAGGAGAGATAATTCTGAGATCGGATATGGGATACCGAGCGATTGTAAACGAATTTTTAAAAAAAATAAAATAATTAAAAAAGCATGAATAAAAAGCCCCTTTTTGCGGAATGATTCATTGAACATTTCAGAAAGGAGCTTTTTATTTATGCAAAAGCTTACTATTTTAATTTTGGCGATTTGTTTTCTCTCTCTTTTTCTCGGTCTTATGCCCGTACACGGTGAAAATGAAGTATATGACAGCGTGTTGCGACTGCACGTGCTTGCAAATTCCGACTCCGACGCAGATCAGGAGCTGAAATTGAAGGTCAGAGATGCTGTACTTAAGGAAAGCGGCAATATGTTTGCCGATTGCAAAACAAAAGATGAAGCCGTAGAAAAGCTTCAAAATGAGCTGCCTAAAATACAGAAAACAGCCGAAAAAATTATTGCCGACGAGGGATACCGTTATTCGGTATCTATTGACTTTGGAGACGAGGAATATCCCACAAGAAATTATGAAAGCTTCTGTTTCCCGTCAGGCACCTATCTATCTCTTAGAATTATCATTGGTGAGGGAGAGGGGCAGAATTGGTGGTGTGTCCTCTACCCTCCAATGTGTCTGTCAGCGGCAAGTAAATCCGCTCCCGAACAAGCCTTCGTCTCGGTAGGTCTGAATAAAGACCAATATAGCATTATAACCGAAACACAGAGACCAACCTATAAAATACGTTTCCGCGTCTTAGAGGTAATTGAAAATACCTTTAAAAAGTAATTTTACAATTCGAATAATATATGCAGGCAACATCCCCACAGATTTTATGTGGGGATGTCGTTTATTTATCTTATTCAAGTGTCAAGCTTCATATATCCGTCTTTAACAAAACCGATCATACGAAGAATTTCATTAAATAAAAATGAAAGGACAGCAGGAAGAATAAAGCAAATAAGAGCAAGTCCTATCCAATGTATTACGCCAACACTTCCCGTATATCCGTATGTAGGATCAAACCAACCGAGGATAAGTCCAATGGGGCCTAAAAGACCGCAAGTACCCATTCCCGAATTAATTGCCGCACCGTACATACGAAGGTCAAATACGCAAACAGCCAAGGGACCCGTTATTGCGGAAGCAAGTGTGGGAGCTATCCATATCTGAGGATGCTTTATTATATTAGGCATCTGAAGCATACTAGTGCCTATTCCCTGGGATAGCAGACCGCTCCACTTATTTTCTCGAAAGCTTATAACGGCAAATCCAACCATCTGTGCGCAACAGCCTGCAACAGCCGCCGCTCCCGCTATGGCAAGTCCCTCCGAATTATCAACCAGTGCACTTCCCGTAAGCGTGAGCCCCGCGCATATAGCCGCCGACGAAATAGGAAGAGTCAATGCGATTCCAATAACCACGGATATTATTATACCTGCAACAAGGGGAGCCTGAAGTGCCGCCCAACCTATAAACTTACTTATAAATCCTACTAATGTTCCTATATGAGGCGCAACCAGAAGTGCGAGTGCGCCACCTGTAAAAAGTGTTACAAAGGGTGTAACTATTATATCAATCTTCGTTTTTTTTGACACAAGCATTCCTATTTCAACAGCTACTATTGTGATAAAGAAAACCGCAAGAGGGCCTCCCGCCTTACCGAGCGTATTTGCAGCATGTCCTACTGCCGCTGCCGTGAAAATCACCAAGGGATGTGCCTTTAGGGAATACGCCATAGCCGCCGCCATTACCGCTCCTGCCATTGCCTGAGCGTATGCGCCTATCTTACCCATAAATTCCATGTGAGGTATCATACCAATGGCATTAAAGATAGTTCCTATGAGCAAGGACGCAAAAAGCCCCAATGCCATTGCGCCCATTGCTTCAATAAAGTATCTGTGCAAATATTTTTTTACTGTTTCCTTCATTTTGTGCTCCTCTCATTTGTGTAATTTCTTCTTGTTTTTACCTTCCTTTAGTGTGTAAATTACTCTGTAAACTTATTGTATCACAAATCGTATGTCAATTCAATAGGATTTTGAAAAACAAATTAAAAATAAAACACAAAAATATTCCAACAAGTGTAGGTAATACCACCGCAGTAACCGCATACCGAAGCTTTCCGGATTCTTTTTTTATAGTCATAACAGTCGTAGCGCACGGAAAATGAAATATTGTAAACAAAATCACACAAATGGCAGTAACAATAGTCCAACCGTTTGCGCTGAGTACGGAAAAAAGCTCCTCATATCCCGAATATTCGGTCAGTGCATGCCCTGAATTATAAATCATCAAGACAATAGGCAAAAAGATTTCATTTGCCGGTAAAGCTAAAATAAAAGCAAGAATTATCGCGCCGTCGAGCCCGAGTATTATTCCAAATGGCTCTAAAAAATCTGCCATGTGAACGAGAATACTATTATCTCCTACCGTTATATTTGCAATCAACCACAAGACAAGTCCCGCAGGAGCGGCAAATGCTACCGAGCGCCCTAGCACAAAAAGCGTTCTGTCGAGCATAGAACGAACTATTACTCTGCCAAACTGTGGAGTGCGGTAGGGTGGCAATTCAAGAACGAATGACGAAGGCTCCCCTTTAAGAATCGTAGCCGATAAAAGCTTACTGCACATAACGGTTACAAGCACAGAAAGTATTATGAACCCTGATAATATCAAAGCCGCTGCCACCGAGCCGATCAAACCTTGCGATGTGATTATAAAAATAGAAATAAGCGCGATAAGAGTAGGAAATCTTCCGTTACACGGAACCAGAGCATTGGTAAGCATAGCAATAAGTCTTTCTCTTTTTGAATCTATTATCCTACATCCAACTACCCCGGCGGCATTACATCCAAACCCCATACACATGAAAAGAGCAAATTTATTTGTTTTTCATATGATTTACTAAATCAAAAAGCTCTTGAGATACTATTGCTTCATGAGTGTTCTCTACGATAATCCACCGAGTACGCTCCCTTGAACAAACTTTGTTTGATTTTATACTGGGTTTAATACTTTTTCCCTGAAGTGTATGCCCTAAATATATCTGATTCCGTAAGATTTTACACACACCGCTTTGAGTCCAACTCAGTCGTGATATTTCCTTCCCCAACAAAGCATTTCTGTAATCAAGCGGAACTAGCGTTTTCTCATCATTTAACTTTTTTGCAATTTCTTTTGTAGTGTATCCGTCCGCTTTCATTTGAAATATTTTTTTTACAACCTCTGCCGCTACCGTATCAATAACAAGAACGTTTTTGTTTTTCTTACTTTTCTTGTATCCGTACGGAGCAAAGCTTCCAATGTACTGTCCTTCCTTCATTTTCGCATATAGAGCGGATCTTATTTTTCTTGATATATCTCTTGCATACATCTCATTGACAACATGGCGGAACGGAGCCATATCGTCGTTTCCAAGATTTGAATCATATCCGTCATTAATTGAAATAAGTCTTACAAAATGCTCGGGAAAATAGATTTCGGTAAGCTCTCCTGTAACTATGTAATTTCTTCCAAGCCTGGATAAATCCTTAACAATTACAGTATTTATTTTCTTATTTTCTATATCTGAAAGCATTCTTTCAAAGGCAGGACGGTCATACCGCGTACCGCTATATCCGTCATCAACATATTCGTCAATTATTTCTATATTTTCCCTTTTAGCAAAATCACGAAGCAAAAATCTCTGACTCTCTATACCGCTACTTTCCCGTTGACCGTCATCCTTTGAAAGTCTCATGTATAATCCGGCTTTGTATATCATAAATACTCCTTCAAATATTTAACTTTGTATTGACTTTTCCTATATTATATTGTATAATATGATGTTGTATAATAATTATATTTGACCAAGGAGAACAATTATGATCAAGCTTACGGATCACGGTGTCTTCCTCGTAGACGGTAAGGTAACCGATAAGGCTTCCCTATCCCCGGCAGAGGCAAGACAAAACACTATTGCTTATTCTATTTTGAATGCGCATAATACTGCAAAAATCGGTGAAGCGGAAATGAAGATCCGCTTTGATGCTCTCGTTTCCCACGATATTACATACGTTGGAATTATTCAGACAGCAAGAGCAAGCGGTCTGAAGGAATTTCCAATCCCCTACGCAATGACAAACTGCCACAACTCTCTTTGCGCTGTTGGCGGAACAATAAACGAGGATGACCACGTTTTTGGTCTCTCCGCCGCAAAAAAATACGGCGGAATCTACGTTCCCGCAAACCAGAGTGTAATTCACTCCTATGCCCGCGAGGAGCTTACCGGCTGCGGTAAAATGATTCTCGGCTCCGACTCTCATACCCGATACGGTTCTCTTGGAACTATGGGTGTAGGCGAAGGCGGTCCCGAGCTTGTTAAGCAGCTTCTAAAGAATACCTACGATATAAAGGCTCCGGAGGTGGTTCTCGTTTATCTTACGGGCGCTCCCAAAAAAGGTATCGGACCTCACGACGTAGCTATCGCTCTCGTAGGAGCTACCTTTGCTAACGGATTTGTAAAGAACAAGGTTCTTGAATTTGTCGGCCCGGGTGTAAAGAATCTCCCCATTGATTTCCGTAACGGAATCGACGTTATGACTACCGAAACGACCTGCCTTTCCTCTATTTGGGAAACAGACGACATTACCAAGGAACATTACGTAGCACACGGCAGACCCGAGGAGTACAAGAAACTTGCACCCGGTAATGTTGCATACTATGACTCCATGATTGAAATAGACCTTTCTAAGATGGAATCTATGATTGCGCTTCCCTTCCACCCTTCCAACGCATACACCATTCATGAGTTTGTAGAAAATGCGGATGAAATTCTCGCCAAGGTCGAGGAAGAAGCAAAGAAAAAGTTCGGCAAATGTAATCTCGGTCTCCGTTCCAAGGTAAAGGACGGGAAGGTATACGCTGACCAAGGTATAATAGCCGGCTGCTCCGGTGGTATGTTCGACAGCATTGACGAAGCATCGGCAATTCTTAAGAATCAAAGCACAGGAAACGGATATTTCTCACTTTCTGTATATCCCACCAGTGTTCCCGTATCACTTGAGCTTACGAAAATAGGCGTTACGGCAGAGCTTTTGCAGGCGGGCGCTGTAATTAAACCCTCGTTCTGCGGTCCTTGCTTTGGGGCTGGAGACGTTCCCGCAAACAACGGTCTCTCTCTCCGTCACACCACGAGAAACTTCCCCAACCGCGAAGGCTCTAAGCCCGGCGAGGGTCAGCTTTCGGGTGTTGCGCTCATGGATGCGAGAAGTATTGCGGCAACAGCTCGAAACGGCGGTGTTATTACTGCGGCTACCGACGTTGATTATGATTATACTCCTCATGAGTATCATTTCGATAAGACGGTATACGGTAAAAGAGTTTACTACGGGTTCGGCAAAGCAGATCCCTCTGTTGAGCTTATTCTCGGCCCCAACATAACCGACTGGCCCACACAGTACGAGCTTGCCGATAATCTTCTTGTTAAGTTGGCTGCCGTTATCCGTGATCCCGTAACAACCACTGACGAGCTTATTCCCTCAGGTGAGACCTCGTCCTACCGTTCGAATCCCCTTCGTCTTTCAGAGTTTGCCCTTTCCCGTCGTGTTCCCGAATATGTTGGACGCTCCAAGGCTATTGCGGCAACCGAGGCTGACAGAAGATCGGATAAGAAGCCTGAAGAGCTTATCGGGGTTCTTTCTGCAGTAGGAAATGCAGACGAGCTTATAAACAATACCCAGTTTGGCTCTTGCGTATTTGCAAACAAGCCGGGAGACGGTTCTGCGCGTGAGCAGGCCGCTTCCTGTCAGAAGGTTCTTGGCGGTTTCGCAAATATATGCTATGAGTTTGCTACAAAGCGCTATCGTTCGAACTGTATCAACTGGGGTATTCTTCCCTTTACTCTTGCAGAGGATGCTGAGTTCCCCTATACTGAGGGCGATTACGTGTTCGTAGGCGGTATCCGTCAGGCTCTCATTGACGGCAAGGAAGAATTCGCCGCAAAGGTCATCAAGGCAAACGGAAGCGTTGAGGATATTACACTTTACGTCAAGGGCCTTACCGAGGATGAAAAGGAAATAATTCTCTGCGGATGCCTTATGAACTACTACAAAAAGCACAGCAATTAAGCAATTAATTAAAAATAAAAAATTCAAGGAGATTTTGATTATGGAAAACTTTAAACTCGGTACTTCTCCCGTTGGCGGAGTTGACATTTTGGACGAACTCGAAATAATCAAGAACGTAGGATTCGAAGGCTTTCACGCAGGATGGTATTCGATAGAGCGTCAGGAACAGATTTCCAACAAAGCGGCTCAGCTTGGACTTTTCCAACAGTCTATTCATTCCCCCTTTAGCGGTACTCACAAGGTAAAATACCTTTGGGACGGCGGCGAGCAGGGTGATTTTGTAACTAACGAGCTTATCCGTTGTGTTGAGGACTGCGCAAAATTTGATATTCCCGTTATGGTAATACATCCCTTTATCGGCTTTAAGGATCACACTCCCACTCAGGTAGGACTTGATAACTATGCGCGTGTTATCGAGGTAGCTAACAAACTCAACGTCAAGCTTGGTTTTGAGAACGTTGAGGGTGAAGAATATATCGCGGCTATAATGAAAACCTTCTGGAACGAGCCCTCTGTCGGCTTCTGCCTCGATACCGGACACGAAATGTGCTACAATGAGCATAGAGATATGCTAGCTCTTTACGGCGAAAAGCTTTGTCATACTCACTTTAACGACAATCTCGGTGTCCGCGGAGACGAAATAACGTTCTATGATGACCTTCATCTTCTTCCTACTGACGGTATTGCGGATTGGCACAACATCATGGAACGAATAGAAAAGACAGGCTATAACGGCTATCTTATGAGCGAACTTTCCAAAGGAAATAAAATAGGCAAAAACGGCGAGGCTCTTAATTACGGCGAACTTTCCACGGAGCAGTTCCACGCGATTGCAATTGAAAAGATCAAAAAAGCTATTTCAATGTAAATGTTGGGTAAATCATCATGAAAAAACGTAAAGACAGCTTTTTCGGGCTTCACTTTGACTTTCATGCTCAACCGTCGGACGGTTTTGTAATCGGAGCCACCTTAAAGGAAGAGGACATACGCGAAATATGCCGTCTTATAAAGCCTGATTTTATCCAGATAGACTGTAAGGGACATCCCGGATGGGCATCCTATCCATCAACGCTTGGAAATGCTATGCCCGAATTTGAAGGTGATCCTCTCGCGCTTTGGAGAAAAGTTACAAAAGAAGAAAACGTTGCGCTTTACCTGCACTATTCGGGGGTATACGACATTAAATATTGCTCCGAGCATCCCGAAGAAACGGCTATGATGGCGGACGGCTCCCTATACTCGGGAACGACCCGTACAGACGGCAAATACGTTGATGAGATACTTATTCCTCAGCTTTCGGAAATCATAGAAAAGTACGGAGTTGACGGCTTTTGGATTGACGGAGATTGCTGGTGCGCAAAGCCTGATTTTCGCCCGGAATCCCTTACCGCTTTTGAAAAGGAAACAGGTATTGATCTCGGTGGCAGACTGCCTGCAAATCCTGATGACCCTTATTACGACGAATACCGTGAATATCATCGCGAGCTTTTCCGCCGTTACGTAAGGCATTATGTAGATACTCTGCATGCAAAATATCCCGATGTTCAAATAGCATCAAATTGGTCATTTAGCGACCACATGCCTGAAAAGATATGTGCAAACGTAGATTTTCTTTCGGGAGACCTTAATCCTAATAATTCTTTGCATTCAGCAAGATATGCGGCGCGCGCATTGGCTCAGCAAAATCACCCGTGGGACCTTATGTCTTGGAATTTCCGTATACGTGTAGGAGACCGCTCGGCATGTGCGGCAAAGCATGTAAATCAGATACTTCAGGAGGCAGCAGCGGTAATTTCTCTTGGCGGGGCATACCAGAACTATATCATGCAGTTCAAGGACGGTTCGCCTAACCTCAAAGAAGTCAGATCTCTCACAAAGCTTTCAGAATTTATGAGAGAGCGCGAGCCCTACTGCTTCCGTGGAACACCAGTACACGAGGCTGCTCTTCTTCTTTCAACTTATGACAGAAAGCGCGAATCGAAACGTCTCTATTCTCGAACAGGATATGAAAAGATCATGGGAATGACCGCTCTGCTTTGCGATATCGGACAGTCCTTGGAAATAGTCTGTGAGCATACCTTGGAAAAGGGGTGCGAGCCGTATAAAATGATAGTCGTTCCCGAGCTTTACTGCGGTCTTGCCGATGATACCGTTGATATGCTTCTTGAGTATGCAAAAAATGGCGGAAATCTTGTTATTTCAGGCAAAAACACCTGTTATTTCTTTGCAAACGCAGGTATCCCGCTTAACGTTACCAATATGCCCGAATTCTTTGGAGAGGGCGAAAAGGCATATGATAACGGCGGCGACAACGGTCATGGCAAGAACGCTCCTGCCGAGTATAAGTCATACTTTTTCACGTTAGACGGAAATGAGTTCGGCGCCTTGTTCTCACCTTGCGAATTATCCTCGGATAATGGAGAATCGGTGGCATACGTTCATACCAATATCCGCTCTCCTAAAGCATCTCTTGCTGTTGAGATACCGTACGGAAACGGAAGGATCACTGCTATCGGATTTGATATAGGCTCTCAATATCTGAATGGCACTCAGTACTTGCACCGTACACTCATGAAGAAGATTACAGAAAGACTCTATACTCCTCTTGTGAAGGTAGAATCTGTTTTGGGAAGACTTGAAATCGTTCCGCTTTTAAAGGACGAAAAGCTTATGATCCAGCTCGTAAATGCCGGAGGTAGCCATGATAACCCTTATTCTGCTACCGACGACTATATCCCGCCCGTATTAGACACTTGTATCTCAATAGAGTTGCCGCAAAAGCCCATAAAGCTTATGCTTCAGCCTGAGAACCGTTCTCTTCCCTTCATTTACAAAAACGGAAGAGCGTACGTTCGGATAGACCGCATTGATATTCACAGCATTATAGAAGTAGTTACAATGTAAATTCATAAGAATTTAAATAAATTTTTTCAAACAGTTCGGAGGTAATGAACATGAAAAAAATTCAAATGAAAACGCCCCTCGTTGAAATGGATGGCGACGAAATGACAAGAATTCTGTGGCAGATGATAAAGGACGAGCTTCTTACTCCCTTTGTTGATCTTAAAACAGAATATTATGATCTCGGTCTTGTAGAACGCGAAAAGACTAAAGACCAGGTTACCATCGACAGCGCAAACGCTACTCTTAAGTACGGAGTTGCTGTTAAGTGCGCAACAATTACACCTAACAAGCAAAGAGTTGAGGAGTACAATCTCTCCGAGATGTGGAAGAGCCCCAACGGAACTATCCGCGCAATTCTTGACGGTACAGTTTTCAGAGCACCCATACTCATCGACTCGATCAAGCCCGCAGTACGCAATTGGAAGAAGCCCATAACGATTGCACGTCACGCATACGGCGACGTTTACAAGGCTACCGAGTACCGTGTTCCCGCTGAAGGAAAGGCAGAGCTTCTCTTTACTGCTAAGGACGGAACCAAATTCAGAGAGACCATTTATGACTTTGAATGCGGAGGAGTTCTTCAGGGTCAGTATAACAAGGACAGTTCCATTCGCTCATTCGCGCACTCCTGTTTCCAGTATGCTCTTGATACCAAACAGGATCTTTGGTTTGCTACCAAGGATACCATTTCAAAGAAGTACGACCAGACCTTCAAGCTGACCTTCCAGGAAATATTCGATAACGAATATAAGGAAAAGTTCGATGAAGCAGGTATTACATACTTCTACACTCTTATTGACGATGCAGTTGCGCGCGTAATAAGAAGCGAGGGCGGTTATATCTGGGCTTGCAAGAACTATGACGGAGACGTTATGTCTGATATGGTTTCCACCGCATTCGGTTCTCTTGCAATGATGACCTCTGTTCTCGTATCTCCCGACGGAAAGTACGAATATGAAGCGGCGCACGGCACAGTTACACGCCACTACTACCGTTATCTCAAGGGAGAGGATACTTCTACAAACCCCATGGCGACAATCTACGCATGGTCCGGTGCGCTCCGTAAGAGAGGCGAGCTTGACGGACTCTCAGATCTCGTTGATTTTGCCAACAAGCTTGAGGAGGCTTGTATCGATACCCTTAACGACGGCATCATGACAAAGGACCTCGTCGGTCTTGTAAGCGAAGGTTACACAGCTACTGCTGTTAACTCTATTGGCTTCATCAAGGCTATACGTGAAAGACTTGAGGCTAAATTGGCTTAAACAAAAAATATCCATCGGCAAAAATGTCGATGGATATTTTTTATTTATGATTTTCAATATGCTTTTTATATTTCAGAGGTGTCATTCCGTAATTCTTTTTAAAGGTTGCTATAAAGCTTGAATAATCGGCAAATCCGCTTTCCTGACATGCTTCGGTTACCGTGTGTCCGTTGTAAAGCATTTCTGCTGCATTGGCAAGACGCTTTTTTTTCAAATACGATGATGGGGTCATATGCAATGTTTCCCAAAAATGTCGCTCCAACGTATTTATGCTTACGTGTGCGCTTTGAGCAATATCCGAAATAGTTATTGAATCGCAAAAGCACTTGTCTATAAAGCTTAATGCAAACGCCATATCCTTGGTGTATATATCCTCAAGAATCTCAGGGCTATCAGCATCGTTAAGAATATAAATAAGCTTAAAAAACAAATAATACCGTTCAAGCTCCGAAAGCGTTTCGCCACTTAGTTTAAAGCAAAGATCAAATAGTTCCTTCTGTCTTTCGGAAGAAACTGTCAATAGATTCTTCTCTCCCAAAGGACGGTCAAAAAATTTTTCAAACAAACGGTCGTTGCCGTTTGGCTTAAAAAGGATCCAGAAATGCTTGTGAGGCTCATTGCTATGATATATACAATGGTGATATTCGTATGGACGGCTTATTACCACACTTCCCGTGAAGATCGGGTATATACGATTTTCCACCATAAAGGATACGTCTCCCGTTAGATTTATATATATCTCACATTCGGGGTGAACGTGGGAGCCCGTATCTCTGCCTTTATCCAAATCGGAATTCTCCACGTATGCCGCTCTCATTTCAAAGGGGGCTATCTGAGAATAAAAAATATCTTTTTTTCTTTCCGTCATATTCTCACCTCTATTCATGATGATTATAACATGTTTTTTGGTGAAAAGTCAATAGAAAATTGTGTTTTTGTGTGATATACTATTCATGTATTTAATATAATTGGAGGCAAATATGGACTTTCTGAAAAACCGTAATATATTTTCATTCATGTACGGCGGCATCCCTGCTCACAAATGTTCAAAAAGGGTTGACGTCAGCGAAAACGAATATGAGCTTATTACTACCTATTACTTTGATAGTGGATTAAAATTCACAAATATAGCCAAAAAACATAAAAGAAGCGGCGCATACGAATGGGTAAACTATCTTGAAAATATCGGAACAGAAAATACCGAGCTTATAACAGAGCTTTGGGACTGTGATGTGGAGCTTCCCTTTTCGTATTGTCCCCCAACAGGCCCTTCCCCTTGGTTTCCAAGCATTGAACAGAACACCTACGTTCTTAATCCCTATGGTTCAGAGGGACGAGACGAGACGGATTTTTATTCCCATTTAAACGGCGGAGGACATAATAAAAATTTTTTGCTCAACAATTCAAAAAGCTTCAAATACGCTCCAATAGGCGGTCGTTCAAGCGAAGGTACAGCACCATTCTTCAATATACATGAGAGAGGAAAGGGATATATCGTGGCTGTAGGCTGGACCGGTCAATGGAATGCACAGATATCTCGTGAAGAAAATGCCGTACGCTTCAAAAGCAAGATCGAGGATACCGAATTTGTACTCTTCCCGGGTGAAAAGATTCGCACATCATCTGTAGTTATTCTTCCTTATGAGGCTACTGTTGAGGAGTCGCAGAATTTGTGGAGAGACCTCATAAAGAATGAGTTTTCCCCACTTACAGATCGCATTGATCACCTTCCTCTCTGCGCGGGCTTTTGGGGAGGTCTTGAAAGCGATAAGATCATTGACAGAATATCCTTGCTCGACAAGTACGAAATTCCCGTGGAAAATGTTTGGATAGACGCAGGTTGGGCAGGAAAGGATACCTTGCCTACTTCCAACGAATATGAAGGAGACTGGGCAGATCATGTAGGAGACCTTACCATAAGTCCATTTGTTCACAAGAACGGACTTGTAGACGTATCAAACAAAATTAAAGAAAGCGGAAGAAACTTCATTCTTTGGTTTGAACCCGAACGTGTACGCTTGCGTACCGATCTTGTAAAGGAGCACCCAGAATATCTCATTTCTCAAGAAGGAACCAGAAATTTTCTGCTTGATCTCGGAAATGAAGAAGCCTTCAATTACTGTCTTGCTCTGCTGACAGAAAAAATAGATACTCTAAAAATTGATTGGTATCGACAGGACTTTAACTTCAGACCTCTTCCTTATTGGAGGAGCAAAGACACGGAAAACCGTAAAGGCATTACCGAAATAAAGCATATTATGGGTCTATACCGCCTGTGGGATACTCTTCTTGAACGATTCCCCAAGCTTATGATTGATAACTGCGCAAGCGGCGGAAACAGAATAGATATAGAGACACTCAAGCGAAGTGTTCCTCTTTGGAGAAGCGATGCTCAATGTCCTGCAAATCCCGATCCTGAGGTTACACAAGCTCATAACATGAACTTCTCTCTTTGGACTCCTTTCAGCGCAACAAGTCCGGGTAGAATTTATGATACATATACCATAAGAAGTGCATACGGACCTGCTATGACAAGCAATTACCTCTACAGCTCCACCGAGAATTTCGGCGACACAGACGAGCACGTGTCGTGGTTTAAAAAGCATTGTGAGGAATACCTCTCCATAAGAAAATATTTCCTTGGAGATATTTATCATCTTACAGAGCCAAAGAGAGATCTGTCTGCATGGTGTGCTACTCAGTGGACGCTTGATGATGAAGGTATGATACAGATATTTAAAAGAGAAAACAGCTCGTACCTTACGGCTGCCTTTAAGCTTCGCAATATAGACAAGTCAAAAAATTATTTATTCACAGACCTTGACGGCGGAGATTTCTGTCTCTCTGGCAAGGAGCTTTGCGAAAAAGGATTTACCGTTACAATTACAGAAGCTCGCGTAGCCAAGATATTTACCTATAAGAAAATATGAGAAAACAGCGTTCTCAACAGATGTCGAGAACGCTGTTTTCTATACTGTTTTTATAAAGACTATTTCTGTGGGATTAAAAAATCGCGGAATGCTTCCCTTTTTTAATCCTGTACTGATAACGAATTTGTTATCGTAAAGTCCCTTTGTGTATTTAGGAAATAATCCTTGTCCCGGTGCAAACAGACCCCTTCCGAAAATTCTCCATTGACCGCCGTGAGCATGACCGCTTACAATAAGATCTATATCCTTGTCTTTCAAATACTCCTCATAATATTCGGGATGATGACACAAAAGTATTTTTGGCTCCGGTAATTTGTAAAATCCCTCGAGCCATCCTGTCCTAGGTTTCCTGCCCTCAAAAATAAGACCCGTAAGCAATCCTCCAAAAGCAATACCATCGTAAACCGTATAACCGTCCGCTAGAAAATGAGCTCCGCTTCGATTTATGTCTTCAACACATTTTTCATTGTATTCACGGCTCTTTACTGTTTTTTTCCATTTCATACTCCACGAACGTGTAGCACCGTCCTCGTGATTTCCCATGGAATAAAAGGTGGGGGCAATCTTCGCAGATTCAGTAAGAAGCTTCATGCCGTTATTATATTTTTCATCGCACACACCATTAAGCTCTTCAAGTATATCTCCCGGCAAAAGTATGTAATCGGGGGTCTCCTTTTGAAGCATTTTTATTATAAGGGCAGGATCTGCTCCGTGAAGATCAGACACAAGAGCAAAGACTGTTCCCTTTTTTATTTTTTCGTTCTTAATCTCATACACCGTTTTTCTCATATATTCTCCCTTTCCCTTTTCACATGGTTAGAGCTTGCTTTCCGCACGCACCGCATTTTCCGAAACATTTATCCAGGTTAAACGCTACTCTCGGAAGATATCCAAAATCCTCAAGCAATGTAAACAATGGAAAGAAAATTGCCATTGGTGGAAGCATTACAGATACTACCCACGCAACAGTTCGGTAAACACCGTGAACTAACATTCCGCTAAGCCATACAGGAGCATTTATAAGATTGAAAAATCCCATAAGCTCTGATTCAAATGCAAACAATAGATTTGAAAGCAATTTTGAAGGGTAATTTGCTCCCTCAATAGTTATCCAAAATATAATCGCCAACAATATAAACATGATTGGAAATCCAAACACTTTGCTGGTGAGTATTCTGTCTATATGTCTATCCCGAAATGTGTAATCACTTTTCTTATATATAACGCACTGCTTTGATATCTGCTCTGCTTGCTTAACAACATCTTCTTCAACAATTATCGGATTGTACTCTTCTTTTTCATTTAAAAAATACTCAACGAGAGCATCCGTTCCATCTTTTTTCCTTGCGCTTATACCGAATACGGGGACGCCTAAAATTTTGGACAGTGCCTTAGTATCAACCTTTATTCCCTTCTTCCTTGCCTCATCCAGTAGATTAACACAAACAATAACGCTTGATGTAATCGCCAAAATTTGAAGAACAAGTATTAAATTTCTTTCAAGACAGGTAGCATCACACACTACTGCGACCTCGTCTGCCTCTCCGCTTTCTATATAGATTTTTGCAATTTCTTCCTCTTCTGAATGTGAATTCAAAGAATACGTTCCCGGAAGATCAATAAGCCGTATAACTTTGTCTTTTCTTTTGCATTCTCCTGTTGCAGTACCGACGGTTTTTCCCGTCCAATTTCCGGTATGCTGATGCATTCCTGTAAGAAGATTAAACAAGGTGCTTTTTCCTACATTTGGATTTCCGGCAAGAGCAACGGTACGGACAAGGTTATTATCACATCTTACACTCATGGAATTACCTCCGATGAGTTTTCCGTTTCAACTGTTATTCCGTATATATTTGCGGCATCTTTTTTTCGCAAGGCTATTACAGCGCCTCTTATCTCATAGGCCCTCGGATCTCCAAGAGGACTGACCGCTATGCATTTTACAACAGTACCGTTTACCATACCTATATCGTAAAGCCGTTGCCTTATCGCCTCTTCCCCGTCCACATGGGAAATTTTCAAAACCTCCCCTATGCCAAGAGAACTTAATACAGCTTCCCTATTCATATTATTGTCCTCTCTAATATTGATAAAAAAGCAAACGCTTTCATTATCAATATATGACCTCACAACAAATATGGCTATACATTTATTCTATCATAATAATTCTTTTATGTCAATAAATATCCACCGCATGGCAGGGCTTTTCAGGATACAATAAAAAAGCTGTCTCAAATAGAGCTGTACTCTGAGAGACAGTTTTAATTAAATATGGTTAACTCACCGATAGTGAGGGAGAGAAAATACAAATATTCTCCCTCCCATTTTCCTCGCAAGTATTTTATAGGCAAACACAAGAAATCAATCTGTGTTATAGAGCAAACTATACTCCACTCTAAATGTATACTTTCTTCCCAAAATATAGTTTATCGCTTCTTCTGCCATTTTATTTGTTGAATATTCAACGCTCAACACTTTTACTGTAATGTTCTTTAACATAGATATGTTGTCAAACCCCGCAATCTGCACATTTTTTGGATATCCCAAGTGCTTCAAAGCTTGAATTGCATAGTAATCGGTAGCGCAAACAATCCCGCCAAAATTCGAAAGCTCCTCAACGTCCGTAACAATGCGATAGCTTTTATCAAGCGTTTTCATAGCCCGAACAAAACCGTTTAATCTCATACGTTGGGCATTGCTTGAATGCAGCTGCTTTTTCAAAACGGGTGCAAAATACAGAACATCACCTGACGGCACATTTTCGGAAAATTTTCGAGATAGATCATACATTGCCTTCTCATCGTCTATTCCCACAAACGGTAGATCAAACAGTCTGTTTCCAATTGAAACGATGGGCTTTTTTAACGAGTATAAATAATTTTTGTATTCATCATTGTCGCTGCCTACCGAAAACAAAACGATACCGTCTACATCAATATAATCAAAATATTCCAGTGCTTTTTTCTCATTCTTTACTTCTTTTCCCGAAAACTGAAATATAATAGAATATCCAAATCTTCTTGCTTCATTGACCAAGCTCATAGCAAGCTTAGAGAAGTATTCATTGTGAAGGTCAAAAAGAACAACACCGATCAGCATAGAGTTCGATTGAGCACCCATTTGAATATTCGGGCGGTAATCGTATTCTTTTGCAATTTCAAGAATTCTTGCTTTAGTTTCGGGATTGATACCTTCTCTGTTATGGAGCGCGCGATCTACCGTTCCTTGAGATACACCGCAAATTCTTGCAAGCTGTGTAGTCGTTATTTTGGAAAAGCGCTTCATCTCAGCCTAAGCTCCTTATGTATTTCAACATGATCCAAAACGAGACAACCGTTGATAACAGTAAAATCAATGTTTTTTCCGTCAACCTTAACATTTGTAACTTTCTCGATGTTAGGTATCGTTATGGAATTCAATGTCAAGGCATTGCCCAAAATAGAAATATCGCAGTGCCCCTCACAAAACTCTACACTACCCCAACTTTCACAGGCACTGAACAAATATCTTCCGTTGTTCTGAACAGGAGCAAATTCGATATGCTTTTTCGTCATATCAAAGCTAAATCCGCTGTATATAGGCATCAAGGCATAAGACGCCATGGAACGCGCATAATTGCTTCCGCATTCTATTTCATTCCACGGGTTACGCTTTTCACCGTCATATCTATCGCGAACCGCTTTTACTATATTTTCACCCTCGGCAATATAACCGTGAGATATCATGAGCCCGGCAAGAGCATATTCAAAGCCTGTCATTGTTTCATCACAGTAAGGAATCGGTATTGCGGGGAGCTTTGCGCCTTCGGGATAGGTGCATATGACCGTTCCCGCCTCATCATTTAAAGAAAAGTTGCGCCACATATTCACGACGCTTCGCATGGAATGCTTGTAGTTATTTTTATAAAGATTTTCAAGTGCCGTTCTTTTTTTATCAAAGTCGAAAACGCCATTTTTTCCAATAAGGACAGCATGCCAATCCGCAAGCATTTGGTCAATTATACAACCGTCCGCAACTTGGTATTTGATTTCCTTTGTTTCCTCATTCCAGTATTTCTGCGTGGCATCATAGCGATCAAGTATGGATTTATCAGAAAGATCAACCGAATGATAAAAATATTCTCCGTTAAAAAGATGCCTGTTCATCCATTTCTTGCCTCTTTCATAAAGATTTAAATAGAGGCTCGCGCGTTTTTCATCTCCAATGGCTCTTGCCATTTCAGCTCCGCAATCAAGCGCAAGCAGATAAAAGCCTTGGAGCCATGAGCTGGGACCGAAAAGCTCCATATCAAGAGTATGATGCTGACGTCCCTCTAGAACACCGTCCATATCCGCGTCCCATCGATCGGGATTTTCCTCCGACCATGCGTATTCAAGCATTTTGAAAATGCTCTCCGAATATTTTTTGAGCCATTCGTTGTCTCCCGAAAATTTCCATTCTCTGTAACATTTGATAACCTCCCCCATTTGACCGTCAACACAGGCGCGCTCGGTAGACATCTCTTTTTTCAAGGGAAGATTTATACGAAAGCTTGTAGCGCCGCTATCAAGAAGTGCGTATTGAAGTGTGTTTTCGCGAATGGAGCGTTCAAGCCTTGGAAACAGATATGGCATCGCATAGGCATAGTTCCAAACGTGCTGACAGGTTCCATAACAGGATCCTGCTGTTTCGGAGCAACCCTCCCATCCCCAAAACGAACCATCCTCAAGTCTAAGTGCAGTGGGTGTCTTGAGGACCGAAAGGTTTGCCGAGATCGCATCCTTAACCGATGTGGGAAGTGTGCAGGATTGCAAAGTGCTCGCGAACAACACGGTTTTATCACGAAGCAGATCGAAATTGTCAATCGCATACTTTGCGGATTCAAAGGAATTTTGAAACTTTGTCGCGTAATAATTGCGCCATGTAGTACATTCCTCTTTTCGAGGATTCCAATAGTTATAAGAAACAGGTATGTTCCATGCAATCACAAAACAGATCTTCGCTTTGGTGCCAGCGGGTATTTCCACGTATGAAACAACGGTACCATGATCTTTTTTTGATGGCTCAGAATAACATCTTTCTGGCATGCGGTCAAGATTCAAAAAGTTTTTCCAATAGGTCGTACAACCATCCCATCCGCCTCTGTACCAATATTCTTGAACAGCGGTATCATTGTGATTGGTAAGAATACAAAGATCGGAATATCCTGTTTCGTCATCATTCAAGTCAGAGCTTCTTAATAATATACCGCTTAAATTATCCTCACGTACTTTTTCGTTAGATGAGGATGCAGCAGGATTGCGTACCGTACAGGCAAGAGCAATGCGGATGCTTTCGTTTGTTATATTTTCTATTTCCCATTCAAAAAACGCTGCCGGAAGACTCGAATTAAATTCATCGTGTGGTATGAGCGGATTGAACGCGCAAAGGCGTACAATAGCCGGAAAGTCTTCGTCGCGAAACGAGAGATTCGCTGTCGGAAAGCTACCGTCGAAGGTTACATTTTTGAAATGAGGAAATCCGGCAAGTGAGTTTTCACGCGGACCGTAACCAAAGCTGGAATGACCATTGCTTGCGCAGGAGGTTCCCATAAGATTTTCGTCGGTATCGCCGTGTAAGACTTTCGCAACCGTTTTATTTGCAAAGGATGCCTTAATGGCGAAATGAGAATATCCGTTTCTCGTGCGTTTGTTCGGACGGTTAAAAATTTCCCAGTCCTTTAGCTCTCCGTTTCCCGCAAGACCGATACAACCTGTACCAATGCCTCCGAGAGGAAAAGAAATATTTTTTGTGTTTTTATAAACCATAACAGCCTCCATAAAATTTTATTACACATATTTTATAACGAAAATCGCACCGTGTCAACTTACACGGTGCGATTTTTTTAATTGTTTCAAAAATACGGCATATCTCTTTCTAAATATACCGTATTCTTACAAAACCGTCCTTTTTAGTGTTACACTATTGAGATGGCTTTTATTCAAGATTCCAGTTGTCTTCCCAGAAATCCTGCCGCAGTCATAATCAGCTTTGCTTCCATTTCAGCGGAAAGACTATCTCCTTTGCTTTTGCCGTCAGAATCAGAATCTGCAAGCGAAGCAACACAACCAACAACGTCCCCCTCACTTATAATAGGCATAGCACAGTTAACGTAGTGCGTAGTTCCGTCAGCGATAGCGTAGATACGCTCTGCGCCCTCACGCCATACGTACATGCTTCTTCCCTCTATTACGTTCTCCAATCCCTCTGAAAGCTTCTTATCAGAATACTCCTTTTTAGATACTCCCGCAGAGGCTATGACTGCATCTCTGTCGCTTACTATAACAGAAAGATCACAGGTTTTATAAAGCGTGTCAACATATTGTGCGGCAAATGAAGACAGTTCTCCTATCGGGGAATATTTTTTAAATATTACCTCTCCTTCTCGATCCGTATATATTTCAAGCGGGTCGCCCTCGCGGATCCGCATAGTTCTTCTTATTTCCTTGGGTATAACGACCCTCCCAAGATCATCTATTCTTCTAACAATTCCAGTGGCTTTCATAAATATATAAAATCTCCTTGAAAATCTTTTATCTTTAAGAATATTATTTGTATCAGCAGATAAAATTATCCAAAGAATATGTGGCAATATTTTACTGTAATTGAGATTTATATATTAGATTTATGCTCTTCCTTCTGCTTTTTTCTTATTTCGGAGGGAGACAAATTATACACCGACTTACATACATAATCAAATGAACGAATGCTTTGAAATCCGCTCTCAAAAGCAATGTCTGCAAATGAATCATTAGTATCCTGTATCATCGCATACGCATATTCAATTCTGTAAAAATTCAAAAACTTCTTAAAATTTATTCCCATAAAACCGTTAAACGTCCTTGAGAGGTATTGGTAATTGTATCCCTTCTCACAAGCTATATCTTTCAGTGATATATCTTTTTTGAAATTTTCCGATATATATTGGATTATATCCAAAATAACGGAATCAGTGGAGGTTAGCATTTCCCAATCACCTATTTCTATCAGCTCGGAAGACAAAAGGTAACATAATCCTTTTATTTTCAACCTTAACGACACAGGGGATATTCGCTTAAATACTATCTCTTTTTCTCCCAAAGTAGACAGGAAACCTCTTACAATCGAATCAAAAATTTCTTTATCAATCTTCTGTACCGGTTTCTTTAACCTTTTTCCATCAATTATTTGTGTGCATGTAAGTATTATATGCTCATGAACATCTATGCACATTATTCTCCCACCCTCACATGACCGGAAACTATGTATTTGAAATGGAGATATAAATACCAAATTCCCTTTTTCAAGTTCATATTCCAGCTCTCCAATTTTACAGTGCCCTTTGCCTTCTACAACCAATAATATCTCATAGTTTTTATGGAAATGAGATTCCTGCCCTTCTCTTCTTTCATCAAACATACCGTAGTAAAACTCATCTTTTATGGTTTGATCAATGTTATGGTAAACTATTTTCATTATATTCCTCACAAAAGTAAACTTCTTGCCATAAATTATACACAAAATGTTTTGATATGTCAATAGGTATATGATAAAATAAGCTGCACGATTGTTTAAATTACAAAACAAGGAGGAACTTATGAAAAAAATAATCGCCGTTATTTTGTCAGTGATTATGCTTGTAAGCGTATGCTTGCCCGTTCTTGCGACAGATCCTGCGCCTGCAGCTGTGGACGTAAGTGCAAAGCCTACGTTGCCCACTGACGGACATACCTTCGATAACGATTTCTATTTTATTGAAGGCATTGAGGAAGCACCTCATTCATTCGAAACTTGGGTGTATCTGCCCGCAGACTGGGATACTTCAAAAAGGCCCGGTACATTGCTTAGCTCCTATGCGGGAAGTACGAACAGCCCTTATATTCATTTTGATCTTTATTCCAAGAGCGGAAATATAATTCCCAGAATAGAGATCAAGGACGTATACGACACTACCGTTTCTTCGGCAATGTCCATATCCTTCCCCGGAATTGCAGTTAATCCCGGCGAGTGGACACACATTGCGATATCCTATGATCCTTCAACAGGAAAGGCAACCGGATATAAGAACGGTGCATTTGTTGAAACGCCTACCGCAACTATAAACAATACCTACGGAGATTTCGACGACCGTTCCGTAGATTACCCTCTTGCCATTGGCGCGGATATGCGTCCCTCTCTTGATCAGATATTCAAGGGAAGCATCTATTCCATGTCTATTTTTGAAGGACAGAGAACTGCAGCTGAGGTAGCATCGGCTTACGCAAACGGCCCCGATCTTAACGATCCTAATCTCATGGGTCATTTTGTGCTTGACAATACAGGCAATGATATTGAGGATCTCAGCAACTCCTCTCTCAATCTTTGGCTTGATTACAGCAAGCTCTGGAGCGAGGCTCCCAGCATAACTGACAGCGACTATTCCTTTGCGTTCATACCCGATATTCAGTATCTTATAGAAAACGATGCTGCATTCGGAACCACTCAGGTAAAGAATATGCACCAGTGGATAGTTGACAACATTGATAACAAGAATATCAAGTACGTCATGGGACTTGGCGATATTACCGAGGTAAATATTCCTCAGCAGTGGGAAACCGCATATAATTCCATTGCGGGCGTACTTAACGGTAAGATAGATTATTCTGTTATCAACGGTAACCATGACTATAAGACGGGGGACAAATCCACTACCTATCTTCCCGACGGATCTACCGTAACCGTAGACAAGCTTGCAGGCGGTACAAGTATAAATGATTATTTCGGTAAGGACGAGATATATACTTCTCAGTTTACTGAAGCAAACGGCGGCGGAACCTATGCCGATGGAGACTATAGAAACACTTACAGAAAGATGACGATAGGCTCCACAAAATGGCTCTTTATCCACCTTGACTGGGACCCCACCGACGAGGTCCTCAAGTGGGCAGGCAACCTTGCAAAGAACAACCCCGACTACAAGGTGCTTGTAACAACTCATAACTATATGCACGGTGACGGTCAGCTTACCGATGCTGAGCGTACAAGCTCCAAGGTATATAACAACAACGGCGTTGATATTTGGAACGAGTTCGTTTCGCTTTACGAGAATATCGCTATCGTTGTTTCGGGACACCAGGAATACAACTGTGTTACCATGACACAAAGCAAGGGAGTTAACGGAAATACCGTTTCTCAGTTCCTTATTGATACGCAGATGATAGACGCTTCTATGATGGGCGGTAGAAAGACCTCGGGTGTTCATGGATACGGCAAGGATAGCGAGGGCCTTGGAATGGTAACTCTTTTCCATTTCACTGAGGACGGAAGCGAGGTACAGATCGAGCACTATTCTGTACTTAAGGATAAGTACTTTATGGATGTTAACCAGTTCTCATTTGATATGAATGCAAATAAGGATGAGCCCAACAACACGTGGGGCGGACATTCTATTGTTCCCGAGGGAAGCGGAACGCAGGCTGATCCTTACATTATAAGAAACGGCGGCAACCTTATCTGGATGTCCAAGCAGATCGCTTCCGCAAATATTACAAGCGGTTCAAGCGTATCCTTTGCGGGTAAATACTTTAAGCAAGTATGTGATATCGACCTTGCAAAGTCCGCAATAAAGTCTATTGGATATTACCATACCACACAGGGCAACAACGTATCGGCTACTGCCTTTGGCGGTCATTACGACGGCGGTGGATTTTCTATCAAAAACGGCCGTGTCGTTTCCGCTACGACCGGATACGGAGTAAACATCAACTGGTGCGGCGGTCTTTTTGGAGCGATTTACGGCGCGACTATCGAAAACCTCACTCTTGACAATATGAAGATATACAGCAGAGGCGTTACCGGTGGAATAGTAGGAAGAGCAATCGCCCCCAACGACGGAAGCGCTACCGAAGGCTTCAACAAGATATACAACTGCCACGTAACCAATACTTGTGAGATCAATGCATGGCTTCCCGTAGGAAAGACCCTCGGAACCGCGTCCGACCTTACCGTTGATTTCTATGACAGCCGTTACAACGTTGGTGCAGTGGGCGCTATATGCGGTATGGCATATGCTACTACCATAGACGGATGCTCCTCTGATGCTGATATAAAGGTAGACGCTAACCACGGTCTTGTAGGCGGTATCGTAGCTACGGCAGGATACAACTCAAAGATAAACTACTGTAGGTTTACAGGAAGCATTACACTTACTGACGGCTCGGATATTGTAGACGGAAAGAATGGCGATCTTGTTCCCTTTACCGCAGGCGGTATAGTAGGACTTTACGCTCCTAACTCAACTACCAACACAATGTATCCCGATGACAACTTCGACGGTAGCCTTACCATAAGTAATTGCTACAATACAGGTACGTTCGCGTATACGGATAATGAAAACGCTTCCCGTAAGGTTCAGATAGGCGGTATTCTCGGACACGCTCACAATCTTATGGAGGGATTTAGCTATACTGTTGATAACTGTCACAACGTTGCAGCTCTCACAGCTCCCGCCGATTGTACCGATGTATCTGTAAACGGAATCATCGGTGTAGCTGACGCAACAACTGCTACCTTCACTGTAACCAACAGCTACGCAGGCGGAGATGCGGTGATTCCCGATGCATCTACCGAAGCAATGGATGAGATTGACGCCGTAATAAAGGGAAATGTAAGCGGATTCAGTCTTAACGGTACGATCTACGCAACTCTTTCCGAGGCTATTGCTGCTGCGAACGCAGGCGATACCATCTATATGATGAGCGATATGACCTCCGCTGAGACCTCTCAGATAGTTATATCCAAGAGCATTACAATAGACGGAAAGGGACATACTCTTACTCTTGGCTATGCTGTTTCGGGTAATTGCGGATTGAAGATCACCTCTGATTGCTTCTTCAAAAACTTTAATCTCATAACTGCTCCCAAGGCAGGCGTGTTTGAGCTTGGTAAAGGAACTCTTAATCTTCAGAACGTTACTGCTGAGTCAAAGCAGGCAGCGGTACTTTACGTAAATCCCACGGCTGCGACAAATATTATTCTTGATAACTCGGTTGCCAAGCTTCCTGCTGATGCTATGGCAAATAAGGTAGTACTTTATTGGAAGGGCGGAAGCTATAACCATACCGCTACACTTAAAAACGGTTCTGAGTTTATAGATAACAGTAAGCCATACAGCAACCTCCGTTCCGATTACCAGAACCATATCGTTTACACATCATCCACCACAGCAAACTTTACCTTGAATCTCGAAAGCGGCTCCAAGATAATTTCCGACAATGCCGCAGACTCTACAAATGACAGAGTATCAGGCTTTATTCACTATAAGGGTAACGGCTCAAATATAGGTATAACTGTTAACGTTCAGGAAGGCAGTTACTTTGTAATGAAGACACCTGCGTCTGTTTCAAATGTAATTTGTCCCTTCTACAGAGGAAATCCCTATTCCGAGTTCAATATTCCTCACGGCGGAATTCTCATGGAGCATGCTTCAACGGATTACACTAAAATATGGCATATCTCCGACGGTTGGTACTATATGTCAAAGGTACCTTCACACGTTGTTACCATTGACGGCGTAACCTATGATGCTTATGACTATGAGAAGAGAATAGTTTACGGCGGTATCCGTTACATGGACGTTAACAACGGAACGGGACATTTGGGCTTTACCGATCTCATAACCGCAGCTCTTAACGAGGGAACCGGCACGTCTAAGGTTATTACTCTTGACGGAGATTTCTTCAATACCACGGGACTTGTGGTCCCCAAGGATACTACCCTTGTTATCGACCTTAACGGATATACAATGTACTCCGCAGGAGACACGTATATGTTCCGTCATATCTACGGTAATCTTATAATCAAAAACGGTACTCTCCAGTGTGCGGCAGGTCTTTGGGTAGATAACTGCGGAAGCATAACTCTTGATAACGTTACAGCAATTCTTACGCCTAACACAAGCTATACCGAAAGCTCGGGCGTTGCATATTCAAGACCTCTGCTTAAGGCTGTAAAGGGTGATAACTACGTAGACGGCGACGTTGCAACAATAACCGTTAATAATTCTACACTTATTAACCGTTCCAATAGCGAATGTACAATCGTTGTTATGGATAGCGGAACGGCTAACGTAAGCCTTGAAGGTAAGACAAAGCTCCTGACAGAAATGTATGTAAAGAAGGGTGCGGCAGCACAGAATATTGCAGCTATATCAGTTCAAACCTCGGGTAACATAAACCTGACGGTAGGCTCTGAAACAGAAATTATCATGGCGCCTGTTACCGACGGCAAGTCGGCAACCGCAGCAATTTCTGCCATAGTCGACCATACAAACGGAAGCTGTAACCTTACCTTTGAAACCGGATCTAAGGTAAGGATAGAGAGAGACGGCAAAATAGAATCTTCTTCGTATTTCGTAAGAGAATATAATGCAAATGGAACTACTGCTGTTATAGATAAGGGTGTTACTCTGTCGACAAACGCAATCGCAGCAACTATCGGAGACAGCGGTATAATATTCCCCGAGTTTATACGGGAAAATAACACATTTGTAGGCTTTGCCGTAAACGGTAAGATATATGCAGGCGGCGACAATTATAAGAATTCCGGTGCAAAGGACGATGTAGTAATAAGCGCTGTATATCTCAATGCTAACAACTTTGACATGCTTGACGGTGCGGCCATCCGTACTACGGACGGAAGCGGTGTCAGATTTACAACAAATGTTTCGGATGAGATTTTTGATATCCTTGGAAGCAACGCAAGCTTCGGTACGATAATCGGAAACGTTTCAATGCTTACCACTGACAGTGTTCTTACAGCACCTACACTTGATTGCAATAAGAACGCTATCGTCGTTATCAAGCAGACAAAGAGAAGTGGTGAAGCGTATAGAGCGGCACTTATCGGTATTCCCGATACTGCAAAGGCATACGGTGTACAGTTTGCAGGAAGAGGATACGTAACCGTAACATACGCTAACGGTAACGCGGAAACATTCTATACTGCCTTCGATGACAATAACGTAAGAAGTATGTATGATATAGCAAGCAATCTTCTTGCAATGCATAATGATACGGTTAATTATCCCGATGATAAATACAGATTGTCAAGTGAAAACCTCAGCGTAGTTAACTCCATTATAAGTACAGTTAATAATTCTAACGGTTAAGGAGAAACGAATATGAAAAAATATGATATTCCTTCTGCCGAAACAATAGAGCTTAACGTTACCGATATCATTACCCTTTCCGCCCCCGATGAGCTGGCTAAGGACGATGATACGGCAGTAGCTCCAGACAGTTGGTTTAACTAAAAAAGTTGCACGGAATTAATTTCCGTGCAACTTTTTTAGTTTATTGAATCTAATCCTATTTCCGCAAGAAATTCTTCTGTTTCCTTTAAATTTTCTCGGGATTTTTCAGTGTTTTCGTTTATTTCGCCAATAGCATGCATTAATCTTCCCTTGAATATGACCCTGAACCAACGGGCTATCCAGTATACGGGAGTTAACCATTTCTTACCCTTTAGAGACGGAAAAATAAAAATGAGTCTCTCGTAAGGCATAAAAATACGTCTTATGATGTTCTTTCCCTTTCCACCGGCTGCAGCTTGGTCAAAGGATATCTTATTGCAACCGCTACCATATACTCCGCCTGTAAGTATTATGCGCTCCAAATTTTTTGTAATGTCTGTATATTCGCCTTTCTCAAACCACGTCAAAGACAATTCGTTAATTCGATCCGAAAAGATATCTATTTTCGCATCCGTGCACATTTTTTGCAACATATGCTTATCATAATCCACATTCTGTTCTATTAACCAAATATCTATTAAAGATCTTACTCCGCAACCACCGGCAATGAAATGATATGACATATGAGCTAAAAGGTGAAATATTAGGAACTCTTTACTTTGCATGTGCTCGTATTTTCCACTTTCGATAGGATAACTGTATTCCCATACGCGGTCAAGAGTAAAATCCAAGCACTTAATATTCTCGTGAAGATTAAAATGAAGCTCCAGATGTACGCCGGAGGGAGAATACAGCGACACATCGTGCACCTTCAATTTATCCTTAGCAACCCACCCATTTTCGGTAAGCAGGGATACTGCCTTATCAATATCCTCCTCATGAATCAGAACGTCAATATCACAACTGGTTCTCATCCATGGTTCGGGGTAATATTCACGTATTACCGCCCCTTTCAGAGGAACAAATGAAATAGCATTGTTTTCGAAGATTTCTCGTATTTCTCCAAGCGCATATTCCATTTGCTCGTATCTATACACCGCCTCAAATTGACTCTTTTCGAATTTTTCCTTCCATTCATCGGGCATAAAACCTTCTTTTTTTAAAGCATACCCCAATACGTGAGCAAGGTCGTGCTGTTTGGCAACGCCGTACAGCTCCGGAATCATATCTTCAGAAAAAGCAATTCTTTCTTCTTCAGAAAGGCAACCATTGCTTATACCCGCTCTTATTAATGCAAAAAATATACTTTTTATACTGTATGCCACAACGATTACCTCCTTATACTCAGTTTTTTCTCCAGACCATCTTATTTACTACGCCTGTGTAGCTCTGGATGATTTTTACAACCTTTGTAGAAACGTTTTCCTCAACGTAATTTGGTACGGGAATTCCATAATCCCTATTATCGTTCATATCTACAGCCGTAGATACTGCCTGCAGCAGGCTCTTTTCATCAATTCCGGCAAGTATAAAGCAAGCTTTATCAAGTGCTTCGGGGCGCTCTGTAGACGTTCTGATACATACTGCGGGGAATGGATGTCCCACACTTGTAAAGAAAGAGCTTTCCTCAGGGAGCGTTCCGCTGTCGGAAACCACCGCGTAAGCATTCATCTGAAGCTTGTTATAATCATGAAATCCGAGAGGTTCATTTCTTATAACTCTGGAATCAAGGACAAAACCGCTCTTTTCAAGTCTGTTACGGCTTCTTGGGTGACAGGAATACAGTATAGGCATATCGTACTTTCTTGCCAACTCGTTTATTGCCGTAAAGAGGCTGGTAAAGTTTTTCTCCGTATCTATATTCTCTTCCCTATGTGCAGAAAGAAGGATATACTTTTTAGGTTCAAGCCCAAGACGGTCAAGCACGTCGCTGGCTTCTATCTCCGCAAGGTTCTCGTGAAGCACCTCTGCCATGGGAGAACCTGTTACGTAAGTACGCTCCTTGGGAAGTCCGCACTCGTGAAGGTATCTTCTTGCGTGCTCGGAATATGCAAGATTCACGTCAGAAATAATGTCTACGATACGTCTGTTAGTTTCCTCGGGCAGGCACTCGTCCTTGCATCGATTTCCTGCTTCCATGTGGAAGATCGGAATATGCAATCTCTTAGCCGCAATTGCAGACAAGCAGGAATTTGTATCTCCGAGAATGAGAAGCGCATCAGGCTTTATCTCGTTCATAAGCTTATAAGAGCAATTGATAATATTGCCAACGGTTGCGCCAAGATCGTCACCTACCGCATCCATATATACCTCGGGATCGGCAAGCTTCAGATCTCTGAAAAATATGCCGTTAAGATTATAGTCGTAGTTCTGTCCCGTATGGGCAAGAACGGTATCAAAATACTTACGGCATTTGTTTATTACCGCCGCAAGGCGAATGATCTCAGGTCGGGTACCGACTATTATCAGAAGCTTAAGTCTGCCGTCATTTTTAAAGCTGACGTCGGAATAGTCAAGTTTGATTTTTGTTTCCATTATTCTACCACCTCAAAAAACGTATCGGGTCTCGTGGGATCAAACTGCTCATTTGCCCACATTACCGTTACAAGATCCTCTTTGTCTGAAAGGTTTATTATATTGTGCGTGTGTCCGGGAAGCATATGAACAGCCTCTATTTTATCTCCCGATACCTCAAAATTCAGCACCTCGTCTGATCCGATCTTTCTTTGTTGAATAAGTCCGTGACCGCTGACGACGATGAAAAATTCCCACTTGGTGTTATGCCAATGCTGCCCCTTGGTAATACCTGGTTTGGAAATGTTTACCGAGAACTGTCCGCATTTTTCGGTTCTCAATAGTTCGGTAAAGCTTCCTCTTGGATCGACATTCATTTTCAACGGGAAAGATACCTTTTCCTTGGGAAGATACGAAAGATACGTGCTGTAAAGTTTTTTTGCAAAGGAATTATATGGAATCTCAGGCATGACAAGAGTACTTGTCTGCGCCTTAAAGATATCCAGCAGATCAACGATCTCACCGAGCGTTACCTTATGGGTAACGGGGGCTGCGCAATACTTTCCATCTTCGCAAAGGACAGTATCTATACCGTCAAATTCGCATCTGTGTTCATTGCCGTTGAGAGCGCAAAACATCTCATCTATGAGATCATCAATGTATAAAAGCTCAAGCTGTATGCTTCGGTCGCTGACCGTTATTGGAAGATCGTTTGCAATGTTGTTGCAGAAGGTTGCAACCGCGGAATTATAGTTAGGTCTGCACCACTTTCCGAAAAGATTTGGGAAACGGTAGACTAGAACCTTTGCTCCTGTTTCTTCACCGTAAGAGAACGCAAGTTGCTCCCCTGCCTTTTTACTTCTTCCGTAATCACTGTCATATCTGCCGATACAGGTAGCCTGAATCGACGATGAAAACATAACCGGGCAGGTATTTCCGTACTTTTTTAAGGTTGCAAGAAGCTTGTCCGCAAATACGAAGTTTCCTTCCATGAATTCCTTGGGATCCAGGGGGCGGTTAATACCAGCAAGATTGAATACAAAGTCAGCATTTGCACAAGCTGTATCAAGAAGAGATTCGGAAGAATCTATATCGTAAAGATAAAGCTCATCTATGACAAGCTCTCCGCGAGTGCGATCCTTTCCATCCTTTACGTTCTGCAAAGCGGCAGAAAGGTTTTTTCCAACGAAGCCGCAAGCTCCGGTAACAAGTATTTTCATATTATTTGCCTTCTTTTGCAAGCTCGTCTTGAATATATGCGAGAGATGCGATCTTCGCCTTTGTCTGTTCTACAGTCAGAAGCTGCGTATTATTGGAATTAAATTCGGTAAGAGTATTTCTCTCCGCATCTCCCTGATTGAAATACTTGTCGTAGTTCAATCCACGCTTATCGCAAGGAACTCGGTAGAAATTGCCCATATCTATTGCGTTCGCACATTCTTCATTGGTAAGAAGTGTTTCGTACATCTTCTCTCCGTGACGAATACCTATAACCTTTATTGCGTTCTTGTCGCCGCCGAAAAGCTCGCACACTGCCTCTGCCTGAGTCTGTATGGTACAAGCGGGTGCCTTCTGTACAAGAATGTCTCCGCTTTCTCCATGCTCAAAGGCAAATAGTACAAGATCGACAGCCTCATCAAGGGACATAATAAAACGAGTCATGCTTCCGTCGGTAATTGTTATGGGCTTTCCTCCTCTTATCTGATCGATCCAAAGCGGAATAACAGAACCGCGTGAGCACATTACGTTACCATAACGAGTACAGCATATTTTAGTCTTATCGGGGCTGACTGTTCTTGACTTAGCAACTATGACCTTTTCCATCATCGCCTTGGACGTTCCCATTGCGTTAACGGGGTATGCTGCCTTATCGGTGGACAGACAAACTATGTTCTTAACTCCTGCCTCAATTGCCGCTGTAAGAACGTTCTCGGTTCCCAATACGTTGGTCTTTACAGCCTCTATGGGGAAAAACTCGCATGATGGAACCTGCTTAAGCGCAGCTGCGTGGAATATGTAGTCTACACCGTGCATTGCGTTACGAACAGATGCTATATCACGGACGTCTCCGATATAAAATTTGATCTTCTCTGCTACCTCAGGCATCTTAGCCTGAAATTCGTGACGCATATCGTCCTGCTTTTTTTCGTCTCTTGAAAAGATGCGAATCTCTCCAATATCCGTGTTAAGGAAACGGTTCAGCACGGCATTTCCAAACGATCCCGTTCCGCCGGTTATAAGCAGTGTTTTATCCTTGAAAAGTGACATTTTACTTTCTCCTGTTACTTTTTTATTATAAATTCTTTTTATTTCTTCTTGGCAAAACGTCTTTAAGTATAATTGCCTCAAGCATAAGCTTCGCATTGGGTCTGAGATCCTTAATACAATACGGCAAAACTATACTTGTAAATATCTGTGTTATAAGCGATGCCAATGCTGCGCCAATTGCTCCCATTATAGGAATAAATACGAGATTCAGCGCCACATTAAGTATAGCCGCAAAAATATACATATACTTCAGGTATTTTTGCATATCGTTACATACTATCCATGCAGTTCTTGCCACTCCGAAATAAGAGAACGCCGTATACCAGGTAACGACCTTTAACGGAGCTGCAGCAGGCATATACGCGGCACCGTAAAGGATACGTATTATAAGGTTACCAAATATCAGGAATATGACTGATACAAACACGGAAACATAAAATACGATTGCATAAAGCTGTCTGTTTCTGTTTTCAAAAAGCTTCTGATCTGTCTTGAATGCCTTAACGATCGTAGGATACATTGAATCAATTATTGCTGTAAGAACAAAGGTCCACATAGCGCAAATTGCGGTAGCGGTAGCGTAATAACCTACCTCCTCGGTATTCATCATCTGCTTAAGCATAAGCTTGTCCGTATGACCGTATATCGCCACCATCATTCCCGAAAGTATGTAGTGATAGCTCTTGCCTAATATGGATTTTCCCTTAGCAAATGAAAACGAAAGCTTCGGGCCATCGTACTTTTTATAAGCAATAAGCAATATTATGCTCAACACTATGTAATCTACAGACGTTGCAAAGGCAAACCAGAATACGCTTTTGTTAAGTATCAATAGAATGATCTTATATACCGACGTAGCAACGTATGCTATAAACGTAGCTATTGCAGTTACCTTGGATCGATGCTGTGCCTGAAACCAATAATTTATGGTATCAAAAACATGGAACAACAAGGATACACTGCAAAGCGCAACAATTACTATTGTCTCCCAGCTACCTCTGTCGATAATAAATGATGCAGCAATTACAACTACGCAGGAACAAAAACTGGATACAAGCCGGAATACTATAGAGGATCCAATCGCCTTTCCTTGCTCATCGGGATTATCAAAGAACTCCTTTATTATTACCGAATTAATTCCAAGAGTACAGAAGGACATGAAAAACCCTATCATTGCGCTTCCATAGCTAATCAATCCGTAATTCGAGGGTCCCAGATATCTTGCGGAAAGAACTCCAACGAACAGCGATAGGATCATTTGGGCGATCTTACCGCCTATGAGCCATCCCGCATTTTTTACTTCTTTACTTTTTAAAAAATTTAATTTCATTATTTTTAGCTTTCTTTATAAAACAGTTTGCTTATAAAATCGCAATACATTTTCAAGGCATCAAGATTTCCCAACTGACATACACGCTCCTTCAAGAAGGACATACAAAACACAAGAAAATAATCCTTTTTTCTTTCTTCGTCAAATTCTACAGAAAAATGCTTAAAAAACTTTTCAAGATCACGGTTACTTTCTTCGCTCATATAATACTCAAAGGAGCGAAGATCATCAAAGTATACGGCGGTATTGAGAATGTAGAAAAAATAGTCGTAAAAGAATACTCTCTTACCTATGTGCTCCCAATCTATCCACCAAAAATCGTATTTTCCGTCTGAATTACCGTATATAAGGTTATCCTTTGACAGATCTCCGTGCTGAACACTATAAGCAATATCCTCCGAGAAAATATCTTCGGCTATTCCCTGCGATATTTTACCCATAAGCGCTCTCATTTCACCGCTGTAGGCACTAACGTCGATAATCTCCTTTATACTTCCCTTTTCAATTCTGTCCTTAGGATTATACGCGGTGTGAGACGCTATGATATTTTCAAGCGCCTGAGCTTCTTCTGGGCGAGGCAGCAGCTCGACCATAGATACTTCTATTGAATTTTCGTATTTTTCTCCCGCAACCACCTTAGGCATATTAAAGGCATTACCGAGATCTTTATATTGATCTATCTGCTTTTTACACACCTTCTCCGACGTACAGATCGTCAGTATTTTCTTCTCTTTAAAGGAGAAAAGCTTTACCTCTCTGTCCTTATCGTAATTGTTCGCCGTATACACAGCCCCGTATCTACCGTCCGAAGCCTTGTTCTTATTATAGAAATACTTTGTATTATTCAATTTGGAAATAAGCGACGTAAGCTTACTTTTCGCTCTTTTTTTATCAAAGTATTTTTTTGCTTCGTCCATGGTCTCGGGTATATCATGTGCCATAGCCCTCATACTTGAAAACAAATAATATTTTCCGGGAGCTAAGCTGTCTCCATACCTTTTTATGACCGATCTAAGGTATTTTAATTCCCTATACGTTTTGATTACAGTTTTTACGTTCATTATTATCTCCCAAACCGAGAAACTGTTTTATTTTTTATAGATCCAATTATCCTTTAAGTATTCAGCCTTACTGCACACACCCTTTTCGTGTATGAAGGATATTTCTTCTCCCGCCAGAATTTTTTGCGCCTGCTCTATGAATTTCTTTGCGGCATTTTCCGCGTTCCATTCATTTTTCATTGTGAAATATGCATTGAACGCAATTTCCTTGCGCTCCTCGGGATTATCCAAAAGGAATTTAACCTTGCTGTAAAGATCATCAATATTTCCGTCCTTATATATAAACCCGTTCACTCCGTCCTCAATAAGGAAAGGAACGCATCCGATAGCATGGCTTGCCACAACTGCGCAGCAAGAATTCATCGACTCATTGGCAACCGCGCCCCAGCCCTCTCGCTTGTCGGAATTGAAGAGGAATATCTCGCTTTTCTCCATATGCTCACGAACCTTTTCGGGAGGCATGGAGCCAAGCATATGCACGCTATCATCAAGGTCGTATTCCTTAATAAGAGATTTCATTCTATCCTCAAGCTCTCCGTTTCCTATAAGGTTCATTTCAAAGCTGTATCCATCTGCCTTTAAGCGCTTTGCTACCTCAACAGCCGCCTCGGGATGCTTCAATTCTATAAGTCTTGCAACCCAAAGAATGGATGCCGGACGTTTCTTTTCTATAAGCTTTTCGGGGTCATATTCCTTGACCTCGGTAAAATATCCCCACCTATATGCTTTATCCATGAAAGTCAACGTCTTCTTGTAATCCGCCGACGTATACGCACTTGCGCACAGTATATAAAAATTCTTATACCGTCTGTATTTTTTATTATTTATCAGAAAATGTCTCGGGAGCTTATAAAACGGACATCCGTTTTTGTATTTGCGCTCTGAGTACTTAAACGTTATCTTCCCTTGCTCAAGTCTTGGTAAAAGCAGATTATAGGGCGCGCTTCCGTGAATAACTATATCCGCGTTATCTATAAGAGTCTGACACGCTTCAGCAGAGCTTTCATCGGTATAGTTCTGCTTTACGTATGACGGCTTTTCTATGCCGCCCCAGCCAAGCTTTACTCTTTCTTCTTCCATTGCCGCTGTCTCTATGAAAGCATAGTCATCACCCAAAAGAGAATAAAAGGCATCCGACAACGGTTTCTGATGATGATTAAAATAATTTGACGCAAATACTAATTTCATCGTTTGCCAACCTCTTTATACAGCGCAACGTATTCGCTGAATCTTTCGTTCATTTTAAATTTTTCCGCTCTCTTTACGCAAGCTTCTTTAGAGTATGGGTTTTCCTCAGATATTCTGAGTATCTCCCTTTCCATAGAATCAATATCATCTACGTCAACGACGCTTCCGCAGGTTTCGTCTATACACTCGGGGGATCCACCGGTCCTGAACGTCAAAACAGGCGTTCCGCAAGCAAGACTTTCAATGTTCACAAGTCCCAATACTTCCTCTCTGGTGGGATTAACAAACAGATCCGCTGCGGAGTATATCTCTGCCAGCTCATTCTGATTGTGAGTTCTGTGAATGGAAATAATGTTTTTCGGCAGCTGTGCATCCAAAACATCGTTAGTACCGACAAGAACTGTCTGAAATCTTTCGTCCAACCTATTTGCAAGCTCAATGAATACATCTAATCCCTTCTTTATGCCCCAACCGAATGACACACCGAGTACAATAAATTTATCTTCGCAATTATATTTTTTTCTGAAATCGCTTTCGGTCGGTTTGAACACAGATAAATCTATTCCATTATGTATGACCTTGGTTTCATATTCGCTCAAAAACGACTGCTTAACAAGTCCCTCAAGCCAATGCGAGGGTGTAACGATAGTCATATCCTCTATGCTACAAAACCATTCCTTCTTTTTCTCGTACATTCGTTTTGAATTATCAATTCTACTTGTAGGATAAGAATTCAACTGCGGACAGTGATGACACCCGGTTTTCCACTTATCGCATTTCACCATTGTAAAATGAGGACACTGCCCTGTAAACGCCCAACAATCGTGAAGTGTCCATATAACCTTGACCTTGCTCTCCTTTAAATAACCGAAAAGCATCGGAAGGTTAACGCAGAATTTATGTAAATTATGAAGATGCACTATGTCGGGACCAAACCCCTTAAGGTAATTTATAAGTTCCTTAGTTCCTTTTCTTGAATAGCATCCATTTTTCCCAAATGTACTGCCCAAGTAATAATGTCGCTTATTTTCCGAAAAGCTTCCAAAGCAGTAATGCTCCTCGGCATCAACCTCAAAGTTCTTTTTTCTCTTATCAAACGGAACGGTTGAATACGTTTTCACCTCTATTCCCGATTTTCTTGCCTCGTCGGCAATCTGAAGCATGATTTTCCCCGTACTCCCGTAAGGTATCATGTTTATTTCGGCAACTTTCACGTATTTACTCCCTCCCTATGTTTCTAATGATTTTTTTCTTTTTTTAAAACGTTTGTCAAAACACCGTCTATAAAGCAATAGGTCGCCAAAAGCCACGGCATTCCTCTCATAATAGGCTCCAACCAAAACTGGATATTTACTATGATATATGTGCAAAATACTAACTGTCTTGTCTCAAAAGAAGCAACTTTCAGCTTTATAAATTGGAACATATGCGACAGCGACACAACAATAAAAGCAACAATAGCTATAAGCGTAAAAATTCCCGACTCATCATAGGTATCAAGGTAGAGATCATGCGCGCTGTGTCCAACAGTAGCATATATATTTCTTCCGCCGAATGGGTGATCAAAAAAGTGCTTAAGGTATTCTAGCTTATATTCTCCGCGCTTATCGCTATCAATGTCTTGGGAATATTTCCCGCCAAAGAACCTGTCGTAGAAATTAGAATTCTCGAAAGCCGTCTTAATTCCAAAGGCATTCATATTATAAAGCATCAATACCGCGGCAAATATAAGCAGTAGAACAAACAACGTGCTGAATATTTTTTTCTTGGTAACAATGCTTCTAAACAAAAACGCAAGAACAAACATTAAAACGATAAATATAAACAATGTTCTTCCGGCAAGGACAAGGTTGTACCAAACAATAGCCACAAGCAGAATTATTGCAAGAATTTTTTTCTTTTTTCCCGAATTGGAGAAAAGAAACGCGGCGATAATGCCCACCAAAAGACAAGCAAGAGTTGCCTGACCGGTAGCGCTCATCACTTTACCTGTCCAAAAATCAACAACGTTTCTGTCGGTTGCATCCATATTGGTAAACATGTTTAAGAAGAAATGAACTGCAAAACCGGCAGTCATTAAGTACAAAGCACCTCTAAGGTTCTTTTCTTCTCTCCCCAAATCGTATTGAGAAGATGACTTTCGGTTATTAAAGACATTCAATCCCATAAAATAACATATAGGATAAGTAAACGGTCTTATCATGTTGGTGAAAGTCTTATGAGATTCAGGATTGAATATCATTATAGACATTGAAAAGAACACCAACAGCAAAAAAGTTCCGTTAATATAAAATTTCCTTTGAGGGGTTATGACAAAGAACAGGAAAGCTATATAAACGCAATAATAGTATCTGTTTATAAAGTCAGTCGCTCCCAAGAACATAAACAGCATGATTGCGAAAGAAAATAGGCTGATTATCGTTATTTTTGGAATTATTAACTTCTTCAAATTAGCTCTCCTCTCCATAAATATATTTCATCATTTCTTTACTTTTCTTCTCTGTATTGCAAATCTGATTTTAGCGGGGACAAACGCGCCATAAACCGAAGCAAGTGTCTTCTTTCTGTAAGTTTTGCTTAAATATGCCTTTTTCCACAAGCCCTTATATCTTTTTTTCGCCGAGTGATCATAGAAATATGTTCTTTCATTCGGTCTCTTTATAGGATGCTCCATGTTATCGTTAGATCTTGCAGCTTCGTTTTGAGTCAGATTATCATAAAAAGCAAAATCACCTTTTATTTTCGATACGAAGCTCTTACCCTTTTCGGAGTTTACACCGACAACCGATATACCCTCGTCAAATCTTTTGCCGTATTTCGCCCATGAGCCCCAAAAATCTCCGATAGTAATATCAGCAACTCTTTCTTTTCTTGCAAACTTACATTGATAGCAAGACTCGCGAAGATTTAAGCCGTAAAAGAACGCGCTGAAATATGCCGGCAATGTGGGTCTGTATTTTCTTACACTGCCCTTTTTCTCATAAACGACACATGTTCTGTGTTCGCTTCCCCAGCCGTGCTTTTCTTTATTTCTGAATTGAATATCAACTACCCTTCCGTTCAGCTTTTTCTCAAGGTATTTGACGTATTCGGAAAAGAGTTCGGGGGACGGCACTCCGTGGCACAAAATTTCCACACAGCAAAGATTTTCATAATCTCGCCGCAAGAACAATCGCAAAGCTGCTATCTGACAAGCTGTTCCTGTAAAAAGCACCGTTTTACCACTTTCCAATATAGTCTTTACCTCATCAAAACACCCATATGCTCTACTCTGGACGTATTTGGAACCATACATACGTTCAACGTCTGCCTGATTGTTTGTAACTATATGCTCAGCAATCATTTCGGTATTGTAGACACATCCGCACACGTAACCGCCCTCGGCAAGTGTATTTTTCGCCATTACACCAAAAACTCCGCCGGACGAGCTTTTTATAAGTATATCCTTATCAGAAATTATAGAACAGAAGTAATTTGCCTCATCTTTGTGATAAAGTTCGTTTGCAGCATCTGTCGCAGGACACTCTTTAAGACATTTCCCGCACGCTATGCAAACATCGCTATCCATCGACGGAAAAAGAAATCCCTCACTGTCAGGCGTCATAGATATGCATTTTTGGGGACACACCTCAGCACAAAGACCGCAACCCATACAGCTCTGCTTATTTATTGCAAGAATGTTATTTTCAATCATTTCCGGTTTCCTTATTAAGCCCGCAAACAAAGTTCATAAGCTTCTCTGCTTGTTTTACATTTGTTTTTTCGTTCATCACAAATGCTTTAGCATTTTTTCCAAACACATAAAGCTCATCAGATGACTTTGAGAGAACAGTTTTAAACGCTTCAAGCATTCCGTCCTCGCTCTCGTCCTCAAAGAAATAAACGTATTCGTAGTAATCCTTGGGCATTCCGGGAAGCTTTGTGGTAAGCAAAGGAGTTCCCGATGCCATACATTCCATAGTCTTTGAAGGAAATGAATATTTAACGTATTCCGCATTTGTAAGACGGGGATTGAGCAACAGACTTGCTTCCAACTGCTTCTCTACGACCAGTTTGTTAGGCTGTGAGCCGAAATATTTAACTTTGGGATTCTCGGCAGCGACCTTAGTAAGGTCGTTCTGATAGTTTCCGTCTCCGTATATGTGTAATTCCCAACCGTCAAAATCACCCTTGAGGAAAGCATTAACCATACGTTCTATACCGAACTCCTTATGTATTCCCCCCGCGTACATGGCAACCTTGGGTTCTGACTTGTTTTCAAGAGAATTGTCAACGTTAAGCATCTTTGCATCTGAATGTCCCTCAATAACGATATAAGGTCTGTTATTAAAATTCACCACGTTATTCATTTCTTCTGTCAAGAATAAATACGCGTCGTATTTCTGAAGATTCTTAGACTTGGTTTTGGAAACAAACTTAGCTATCATCCTGTTTATTGGCGACAATGTCTTTGCCCTTGCCCCCGAGGTATAGCCGGGAACGTCGGTTACGATTCCCAATACGGGAATACCGTACTTTTTTCCACAGGCTCTTGCCGCATCAGCTATGGAGTGATTTAAAACGTCGCAAATTATTACGCATTCTTCACCCTGCCTGTATATTCTCTTAATCTCCTTTTTGGCGCCGCGGTTCCTATTTCTTTGTCTGAAAAGGTTTGCATTAATAAACGCAGGGTATACGTAATCTATTCCGTTTACTGTCTCGGTCTCTCTCGGAAATTTCCATCTCTTTGTCCACTGTCTGTTAACAGGAAAGGCTGATATGGAAGTTACCGTTCCGTCAATGCTCTGCGCTATCCCCTCTCTGAGCAAAAGGTGATATTTCTGTGCCTGAGGAAGCTTTCTCGTATATCCCTTTTCGCGAAGCTCACTGAATTTTTCATCCGAGCAACTGCTTGACAAATATATTATGTTCATACATTTTCCTTATCTATTTCACTTATTGCATCTAAGAGTGCTGTACGGGATCTTTGCTTCAACTCCTCCAAAACAGCGTTTGCATGTGTGAAATCTATTTTATTCTCTATTTCTGTTATGTCATTCTTAGAATGGATTATTCTGTTTTCCAAGCCTACTCCTTTAAGAAGGTCTTCAATTCTCGCGTTTGTTTTGACGCCGGGCAACAATGTAGCAAATTGCTTATTAAACATAAGAGAAAACATGGTCGCATGGAAAGACGCTGAAAGAACGAACTCAGAATAAAGGATATATCCCAAAATTTCCTCGGGGCCCGCACTCTTTTCAAATCTATCGCAATAGCACTTTTGCTTAAAACCGCATATGTGAACTATCTTCAATCCAAGCTTCTTGGAAAGGTATTCCACCGAGGCATCAAGTATTTCGCCGGAATCCGCAAGATACATTACGGCATACGGCTCATCAATATCGGGTTTTTTGGCGATCTTCTTAAATTCTTCAACGTCAATAAGTCCTACCGGGTCGATTACGTGGCTCACTTCTGTCCTTGAAAATCTACCAAGCATGTCCACCGTAGATCTTTCGCGGAGCATTATTTTCTCAAAGTCATTGGTTTTAGCGGCAAGTTCTTCTAACTCCTCCTCGCTGAAATTATCTCTGCCCATGCTTGTTCCGTAAGCAAGCTTTATTCCATTTTTAGCAAACGTCAGCTTGTAGGCATCGTCTCTGCCGCAAGGGTGATAATTGTTCCAAAGCTGGTCTCCGCCGGCGATAAACAAAGAGGCATCATTGCCGTAAAAGCTTTTAAGTTCTGAAATGCTTCTGAATTGTTTCTCAGAAAAACTCTCGTGATTTTTCAGAAAATTTTCAAACTTTCTTTTTCTTGCCATATATGGCTTCATATTGAGGCATTTTCCCACAAAGGTTCTAAGTCTCTTTTTTCCTTGGTCATAATACGCGGGACGGTAGTCGATTATCTCCGCATTGATCCCGTTATCGTCAAGAAACTTGTATAATCCGTATGCCTGAAATACAGAACCGAAATTATGTATATGATGAATTGTGATGATAGAACATTTCATAACGTACTCCACCTTTATCGGCAAAATTATAAACCGTATTTTTTCTTATAGTCCTCATACGAGAGCATTTCCTTGTATGCTCTTCTTCCATGATTCATCCACTTCTTTTTTTCGGAAGCCGACATTTTTGTCATATTCTTGGTTCTGAACGCAAAATAGTTTTTCCAAAGCCAAAAGGATCTCGGATGAACCGCTTCGTAGAAAACACCCTTTCCGAAGAAATAGTGTGCGTTGTGTCCGGTAAACCACGACGATACCGCATAACTTACAGCACCTATGGTTTGATTAGAAACATAAAACTTCAATCCTTTATGTTTAGCATCGTACAGCCAAATGCTATCCTCTCCGCTTGGAAAAAGACATCCTCCACCGAATAATGTATTAAAATTTATATTTGCCTTTTTAACGCTTTCAAGACGAAATGCTATTCTAATACCGCCCCAAGGCATTCTCATAAACCATCCGCTTTTTTTTGTCTTTGGATATTTAACTTGCTTATGTGCATCATCCGTGTCAAAATGAAAAATAATTACATCCGCATCAGGATGAGCATCAAATTCCGCCACAACCCGCTTTTCCATATCATCATGATAGGTTACGTCATCATCGGCAAATAAGCATATTTCGGCAGACGCATACATCAGTCCAAGATTTCGGTTAATTCCCACACCTCTTGTTTGCGTAGAGATCATTTTTGCTGTATGACCTTCAAACTCAAACTCCTCGTAAGATGTGCGGTCGCACTGATTTGAAAATACAACGTCCGAATGAATATTCATTTCTTTTATCTTTGAAAAATCATTTTGACGCATTGTAACGCATAGTATTTCAAATTTAGACATTTGTGCTCTCCAAATATTCTCTGTAATCTTTTTGTGTATCGTATATCATATTACGTACTTTGCTGGCAGTGTCGGCTCTTTAGTTAAATATTCTTTATAATCCTTTTCTGTATCCCATACCCCAGCGTGCTGTTCGCGACGAATTTGCTCAATATCGGGGATTTTCATATAGTCCCCAAATCTTTCACTCAGGAAATCCTCTACTCCTATTGGAACGTTCAGGGTAACATTTTCAAACGAAACTCGCTTGTTTTTTTCAAACCACTCTTTTTTATACGTTCCCCTTTTATATCTTGCTTTTCCAAGGTAGTTACAGTACAGATTAGACTTTTTATTTCTATACTTATAGACCTGTTTCAGTCCATGCTTAACAAGAAACAGACGAGGGAAACATTTCAACACACGCAAGGCTGTCCTTAACCCCAAGCCATATCGAGACAAATCACGAACTGATTGCGCTTTCGCAACCACATACTTCGCCCACACATACTGATGTCTACGCTGTATGGTGTTATTAGGGCAAGTATGGAGAATAAAAATATCCAAGTACACATTATGAGATATTTGATAATCTACCAAACTCTCCTCTATGTAAGTTGTATTTTTAGCACGAACCTTTCCAAGTGTTACCATATTGTCGAAATGTCCAAAGGGCTCTAAGAAAAATTTTTCCTTATTTCCCTTCTCTTCAAATGCTTTTACGAACTTTTCATAGTTATCTGGGGTCATAAAGAAATCAAGGTCATCGTCCCACGGAATAAATCCTCCGTGGCGAATTGCACCGAGAGCAGAACCTCCCATAAGACAATACTGTATTCCATTTTCCTCGCAAAACTTATCGACATAAACCGCTATCTCAAGTATTTTTTCTTGAAGCTTCTTCAATCCCCAGTCGTCAGGAGTATCATTTCTCATATACGTGTACATTGATCAGTTTCCTCTTATCTTTCTAATAAATCTTCTTGTCCTCGCAGGAATAAGCCAATACATTTTGTGTATAATTCTGCACTTAAAGTATTTTCTTGCAGCTTCTTCGTATCCGTTTGTTGCTATTTCTTCTATGATTACATCCCTGTTATTTGGCTTGTCCGTTCTGTGTGTCAAGCAGTAATTGGAATCAATACCATACTGTACAGGAAATTCTTTGCTTACAATCTTGCTTTGAATAGATACAAATGCATCCTGTCCTTTTGGGGTATTTGTAATTACCATTGAAACTCCGGAGTCAACGTTTCCTTTGAAATCATATTTTTCTATCCCCCAAAAATCAGCCAATGTAATATCCGAAACTCTTTGAAGTGTTGCGTACTGACAGTTATAACATCCATCACGGAAAATCAGATAGTTTTTAAATGCATTATAAAATGTCGAGTTCGTATATATACCGTTTTTTACGGTTATTTTTCCGTTCTTTGTCACTCTATAAGAATAACCATGTGCATGTCTATATTTGTTATCCTTTATTCTAAACGAAAAATCACTAATAGTTCCTCCATGCTTTTTTTCAAGTGTTCCAATATACTCGTCAAAAACTTTTTGAGACGGAACTCCGTGGCATATTATATCTGCGGTAAAAAGTCCGTTTCTTAAGGTTGCAGGTGTTGAATTTATCATGGCTGACACTTGACAGGGGGTACCGCAGAAAAATACTTTTTTGCCTTTTTTGAGCAATTCTAAAATTTGGTTATAAATTCCCTCGGTATCGGACTGTATATACTTTGATTTTAACAATGGATTAAGCTCATCTGGTTTATTAATGACTTTATGATTAAGTGTTGTCCCCTCAAAAGAAGCACCGCATACATAATATCCCTGCTCCAGAAAATATTTTGCAAGTCCTTCAAAAATCCCCCCAGATGATCCATTATTATGTTCATTGCGGTCAGATGAATATGCTGCGTATAAATGTTGCTCTTCGGTATGTTTTTCCTGAATTGCAAGCGGACAAGCAGCATAACATTTACCGCACAAAATACACTTTGATGTATCAATTGTTGAATATCTGAATCCGTCATTTTTGATTATGGAAAAAATACAGCCAGCTGGACAAGCGTCGACACAAGCCATACATCCAGTACACTTTTCATCAAGATTTGATATGTAATCTATTCTTTTCATGACTTATTTGCTTTTTCACGAATGAGAGTAGAGCTTATTCCTTCCGTATGCGGCAAAAACACTACGTCTACCCCCACTTCGGTTAGTTCCTTGACAATCTGATCGTACATATTGCTCCCCTTCCAATCGCTACCATGAAACAAAACATCAAACTTCAGTTCTTTATAGGCATCCATTTTGTTCATAGAAGTCTGTGGCACAACCCTATCAACATATTTAATAGCTTCAACAATAGCACATCTTTCCTCAAACTTGATTACTGGCGCCTTGTGTTTATAGCTTTCTACTGTTTCATCAGTAGAGACACCTACGATCAAGTATTCACATTGTTCCTTTGCCCTCTTAAGAATATTCAAATGCCCGATATGAAACATATCAAACACACCCGTCGTATATCCGATTTTATATTTTTTCACTTTATTCACACCTTTTCTCTTGCGAATTTTTTAAAAACCCAACCTCTGATTTTATTGGGTAATAATATCTGCACGATAAATCTTTTTGTTACGTTTACGGTATATGTCCCAAAACCTATAATTCCATGCTCTCGCATGTATTTTTGAAGCTTCGCCTCACTCTTGAAATATTTTCTGCCACCTCTACGCTGATACATCTGTTCTCCGACTCTTACGTATACAAGTGTATCCGCCATATTTGCAAATGTCATATTTGCTATTGCCATGCGTATCCACAAATAGTAATCCTCATCGCAATACCAATCTAAATATCCGCCTACCTTTTCAACAGAGCTCTTTTTGAACAAAACCGTCATCTGATTCATGGGGCATCTCTTTTTCATGTATTCCTTTATATCGGTATCAGACGATGGAACCTCTCGCTTTGCAACTATATTTTCAGGGGTACCGATAAACTCTGATATATTTCCGCCTACGATATCGACATCCGGGTCGTTTTCAAATATTTCCAGTTGTTTTTCAAATCTTTCGGGTACGCATATATCATCGGCATCCATAAGAGCCACAAGCTCGTTTGATGCAGCCTTGAGTCCAGCTCGCCTTGCGTTTCCGTGTCCCTGATTTTCGGCAAATCGAACAACGTTGAACACAGGCATAGCCTCGTATTTTTTTATGACATTATCGAGTATTTCGGGAACGGGTCCGTCAACAACGAGAACTATTTCCGATGCCTTTACCGTTTGGTTTAACACGCTTTCGACTGCTGTTTTAAACCATTCGGGGTTGTCTCCTCCATACACACACATGGAAACCGAGAATTTTATATCACTCATTTTACACCTTTATCAATTCCTTAGCTTCTTTTTGCTTTTCTTCATACAGCTTTTCGTCTATTTTTCCCTCGGCAATAAGCCAATCTCCAAAATCAATATCCGATGCGGTTCCGTCTCTGACGGTATCGTCCCTCTTAAACACCTTTATTACTGTTTTAAGAATTATCTTTATATCTCCGACAAAGGTAATCTTCTCTCTGTACTTTGCGTCCCACTCGAATTTTTCTTCCCACGTGATGTTATTACGTCCGTTTACCTGCGCAAGCCCGGAAAGCCCGGGGCGAACCGTATGTCTCATTCTCTGTTCATCGGTCATGAACACCATATCGCGTACAAGCTGAGGTCTCGGTCCTACTATCGACATATTTCCGATTAAAATATTAATTAATTCGGGAAGCTCGTCCAGTGAGGTACTTCGGAGAATTTTTCCGTATTTGTTCAGTCGCACCTCATCCGGAAGAAGATTTCCGTCCTTGTCCTTTGCATTCGACATAGTCCTGAATTTTATCAGTCTGAATATTTTTTCCTTGCCTGTCTTTTTTGATATTTTACCCGGACGAAGCTGCGTAAAAAACGGATTTCCCTTCATTGCAATCGCTCCTACGATAATAAGTATCAAAAGTATGGGGGAAAGCACTGACAGCGCTATAAATGACAAAATAACGTCTATTGCTCTTTTGAAAAATTTTGCGTACATATCGAAACCTCTTGAAGTCTTATTCGAAGCAGGATCTTATTACCTCGATTATTATGTCCTGCTCCTCGGGAGTCATCTTGTTATCGCTGGGCAAGCACAAGCCTCTTGCGAAAATATCCGCGTTGATATCTATTCCGCCTCCCGCGATGTAAGCGTTTGTATTCGCGCGTCCGTTTCCGTTTTTAGTAACAAAATCGTGCATGCGGTACATTGGTTGCATATGCATAGGCTTCCATATGGGTCTGCCCTCCGCGTTACACTCGGCGATCTTTTCAAGTATCTCCGTGGGACAGGTCTTGCCTTTTTCCTTTATGTAGCACGCCTCGTTATCGCTTCTGACCTGCTTACACATTGCCTCATCGTCTATAATAAGGCAGGAGAGCCAGAAATTAGGCTCCATAATGCTCTCGTCATAAGGATTCATGCTTACGGGAAGACCCTTAAAGCCCTCTTTATATCGCATGTAAATTGCCTTTTTCTGCGCTATATGCTCTTCAAGATGAGGGATCTGACCTCTTACAACTCCTGCGATTACGTTACTCATGCGGTAATTGTATCCAACCTCCTCGTGTTGATACCAAGGAGCGTTCTCTCTGCTCTGTGTAGACCACTTTCTCGCCTTATTAGCGGCATCAAGGTCATCGGTAAGAAGCATTCCACCCGACGATCCCGTGATAATTTTATTTCCGTTAAAGGAAATAGCGTTATATTTTCCAAAAGTTCCGGTCTGAACACCCTTATAAGTTGCTCCCAGGGATTCTGCCGCATCTTCTATGATAGTAGCTCCGTATTTATTGCAAATGGCAATTATTTCGTCCATTTTTGCGGGCGTACCATAAAGATTAGCAAACACTACAACCTTTACCTCAGGAAACATTTCAAACGCTTTTTCAAGAGCCAAGGGATCCATATTCCACGTTTCATACTCACCGTCGATAAACACGGGAATTCCGCCTTCATATACAACAGGATTAAGCGTTGCCGCAAAGGTCATATCACTGCAAAAAACTCTGTCTCCCGGCTTAACCCCCGCAAGCTTTACCGCAAGATGCAAAGCAGACGTTCCGCTCGCAAGTGCCACCGCGTATTTGCATCCGACCTTATCGCATATAAGCCTTTCGGTTTCGTTTATATTCTCACCGACGGTAGACATCCAATTTGTGTCATATGCCTTTTTTATGTACTCAAGCTCTTCACCGTGCATGGTTGGAGAAGAAAGGTATATCTTTTTTTCAAACGGCTTCATGTTTTCAACAAGCGCCCCCTTTGTTTATTAATAATATATAATTACAATTAGTAGTATTATATCACAAATCTGTATTTTTGTCAATACAATATCACCCATTATTGCTAAATTGTAAGTTTTTATTACTATTTTTACAAAATCATGTCCAAAAATCAATTGATCTTTGAGCCCCTTTTTTCCTCTTGACACCTTTTCATTTATGTGGTATAATATTCTAAGTATAATTGACGGGTTCGCACACAATAATCTATAAAATACAGACAATCAGGTAAATAACGATGAAAAAGAAATCAGCCACCTCCCCTAAAATCAACCGACAGTGGATAATATGGCTTTTTGACCTTGCGATATATTCTCTTGTTTCTTTTGTTTTACTGGTAATATACCGAGGAACAATTGAATTTAAACCCAAAGACATAATATTCCACTATACTCTCGCTATAATCATTTTGACAATAAGCCGCTTAATAATGAAGATATACAAGCAAATATGGCGTTTCGGTGGAATCCAGTGCTACATAAGGCTTCTTATATCTGACGGAATTGCTTTCCTGATATTCTTTGCCGCAAACCTCATCATTTGTCCTGCATTCAGCATAAGTGTAGTACCGTTTCCGAGGTCTCTCGCCGTCTTCACCACGACTCTTCTCGGATCTCTTGCTATACGTATGTTTTACCGCTACGCATACAAATGCCATAAGCGGCCTAACCGCACAGGTAGACTGATGCAGGCAATTCTCAAGCTTGTAGCAGCAAGACACGTTATCGATGAAGATTATTACCAAGTTGACCATAAAATCAGAATCGCCATTGTTGGCGCCGGAAACGTGGGCGTTTGTCTTGCGGAAGAACTCTTAGGCAACAAGAATTCTTCTTATATCCCGGTTTGCTTTATAGACACAAACAGAGATAAAATAGGACAGCAGATAATAGGTCTTAACGTTCTTGCAGAAGGAAAGATAACAACCGACATACTTAACGACTACAATGTTCAGGAAATAGTTCTCGCCCTTCCCAAGAATGATGATGACAAAAAGAAAAGTCTGTACACGTTCTATACAGGCCTCGGATTTAAAGTAAAGAGCTACGACTTCCCTACCATGCAAACTACGGGAGGTCAAAGACGTCAGTTGCGTGAGTTTGATATAGAAGACCTTCTTTTCAGAACGCCTCTTGACGTTACAAACGAAAAAACATCAGCGTTTTACAGGAATAAGATAATTCTTATTACGGGCGGTGGCGGAAGCATAGGAAGCGAGCTTTGCAGACAGATCGCAAGAATGTCTCCTCAAAAGCTGGTCATTCTCGACGTATACGAAAACGGCGCGTACGACGTTCAGCAGGAGCTTCGCATAGCCTACGGACCTTCACTCAACCTTTGCGTGGAAATCCTTTCTGTATGCAACAGACAGGCTCTTGAGAAGGTATTCAACGAACACAGACCCCAGATAGTTATTCATGCCGCAGCGCACAAGCACGTTCCGCTTATGGAGCGTAATTGCTGCGAAGCAATCGAAAACAACGTATTTGGTACCCTCAACACCGTTGAATTATCCGAAAAATACAAGGTAGAGCGTTTTATGATGGTGTCTACAGACAAAGCTGTAAACCCCACAAACGTAATGGGAGCAACCAAGCGCATGTGTGAGCTTATTGTGCAAAGCCACAGCACAACCTCGGCATATACCACCTACAGTGCTACGAGATTCGGAAACGTCCTTGGAAGCGCAGGCTCGGTAATTCCCCTCTTTAAGAAACAAATATTCAACGGTGGTCCCGTAACCCTTACAGACAAGAGAATAATCAGATATTTCATGACTATTCCCGAAGCAAGTCAGCTTGTTCTTCAGTCGGCATCCATGGCAAAAAACGGCGAGCTTTTCGTTCTTGACATGGGTCGTCCCGTAAAGATACTTGAGCTTGCTGAAAACATGATAAAGCTCAGCGGCTACGAGCCCTACAAGGATATCGATATAATCGAGACCGGACTTCGTCCCGGAGAAAAGCTTTACGAGGAGCTTCTTGTAAAGACCGAGGAGCTTGATAAGACCGAAAACAGTCTTATTTTCATCGAAAGAGACGAGCCTATTTCTGTGGCAGAGCTCAACAAGCGACTTGCGATCCTCAGCCATGCCGTTGATCTTGGAGACGACGAAGCAGCAAAGGAAGCGCTTCATAAGGCGGTTCCCACGTTCAAGAGTCCCGAGGTTGTAAATGCAACGGCAATGGAAACCGAAGAAATAAAAATGGCAGAGAATGCTTCCGTAAAGTAAATAAAAAACGCAAGCTCTTTAGGGGTGTACTCTAAAGATCAGTTTTTCAAGGATACGGTATATCTCGAAAGAGGTATGCCGTATTTTTATATTTGTGTCCATAGATGTAGCGGTTCATATGCTTTAATTAAAGACAACAACCCAAAATTCGTCTGTATGTAAACAAATGGACTTGTACCAACCAAGCCTTCCCCAGTGGGGGAAGGGGGACCGCGATAGCGGTGGATGAGGTGTGATCAAGCACCAAACAAACTCCTCATCCGTCAGCCTGCGGCTGCCACCTTCTCCCTCAGGAGAAGGCTATTTTTCGCCTCTCGGAAGGTAGGTAAAGAGCTTTTGAAATGTAATTGTCAAAAGTGCCTTTGCGTTACTTTTGGCAAAAATCTTGTTGTCTTTAATTAAGTCGGTGCTTGTCAAGAAAAGAGGACAGAGAACGCAAAAATTCTCTGTCCTTTTTCTATTGGTAGGTAACGTATTCTATTAAATTTCAAAAACTGTCCTTAGGGATACGAGTCATTCGAGTTTGCGCTTTTATTGCTTAAGACCATTTATGCCTTTTTGACAACCAAAGCACACCAGCCATTTTCCTCTACCCTTTCGGCTATTGAAAATCCGTTCTGTTCGAAACAATTTATTACGTCCTCAGAGCGCTCTACAATTATTCCGGATGCAAGAATGACCGAATTTTCGTCCATTAATCTGCCAACGTCTGGGGTCATTCGAATTATTATATCTGCGACGATATTGGCACAAATAACACCGTACGGTGCGCACTCAGTATCTACCTGCTTCAAAAGGTCGGATACGTCGCAGCTTACGTTATCAAGACCGCTGTCCTTGATATTTTCTCTTGCAACCTTTACTGCCACAGGATCAATATCGTATGCTTTACAGTATCCGGCACCAAGCTTTGAAGCGCAGATAGCGAGAATTCCGCTTCCGCATCCAACGTCTAAAACAGATACGTCGGGCTTTACGTATTTTTCAAGCAGCCCAATAACCAGTCTCGTTGTCTCGTGTGTTCCGGTACCGAACGCCATTCCGGGGTCCATACGAACTATTATATCGTCCTCTTTTGCGTCGTACTTTTCCCAAGCGGGAACGATAACGATCTTCTCACCGATGCGTATTGGCTTATAGTATGCCTTCCACGAATTTGCCCAATCCTCCTCATTAAGACCGCTTATTTCAAGCTTCGCATCTATATTAAGAGCGCTAAATCTGTCCTTAAGAAAGGTTACGGTGTCAGAAACACCTCCGTCAGCAGGAAGATATACGCTGACCGACGCTATGGTTTTATCTGCGTTCAGTATCTTTTCGTCAATCAGGTCCCCGTAGCAGGTCTTGAGGTCAATATCACTGTAATCCTCAATCTGAAGATAGTTGGATATCATGTTCATGACCGCCACTACCTCATCGAGCAAAGGAAGCTTAACGGTAACCTTTATCTGGCTCCATTCGCTTACCTCTCCCCAATCCTCGCAGATATAATCCTTGTCCATTTTATCCTCCGATGCAATCATTTTTTGTCAAAAACGCGCTTAAAGAAGCTCTGCTTTTTAGCATAATTACCGTCTTTACAGCAATCGGCAAACTTGCGCATTTTTTCCTTTTGGTCCTTGTTCAGATTCTTAGGAATTTCCACATTAACAGCGAAGATAAGATCTCCGCGTCTGTTGGAATTGTTTATATAGGGTATTCCCTTTTGTTTCACGGTAAACTGAGTACCTGGCTGAGTTCCCTCGGGAATTGTAAACTTCTCCTTACCCTCAAGCGTAGGAATCTCTATTTCGGCTCCGAGAGTAGCCTCGGTTACAGTTATGGGTATCTCACAAAATATGTCGTATCCGTCTCTCTCAAACACGGGGTGAGGCTTCACTTCAACAGTGAGTATCACATCTCCAGCAGGACCGCCGTTTCTTCCGTCGCATCCCATTCCGCGAAGCGCTATTCGTCCACCGTCGTCAATACCCGCCGGTATAGTTACACTAACCTTTTTATTTACCTTGACGTAACCCTTGCCCTTACAATTGTTACAAGGTGTCTTTATTATTTTACCGCTTCCGCGGCAGGAATCACATGTTGCCGTAGTCTGGAATGCCATTCCGCCTATTCTCTGCGTTATGCGCTTCTGTCCGGTTCCACCGCAGGCGCGGCAGGTCTCGGCATCTGTTCCTTTAGCAGCGCCCGATCCCTTACAGTCATCACATTTTTGAATGCGATTAAATGAAATATCCTTTTTTGTTCCAAATGCAGCCTCATTGAAGCTTACAGTAACCCTTACTCCGATATCTTCACCGCGCATTGGTCCGTTCCGGCGCTGACCGGAAGATCCACCGAAACCGCCTCCGAAAAAGCTGCTGAAAATATCGCCGATATCTCCAAAATCGCTAAAGCCTCCATAGCCTCCGTCAAATCCTCCTCCCGCAGAGGGGTCGAATGCGGCATGACCGAATTGGTCATATTTTGCTTTCTTATCGGGATCTGAAAGAACGTCGTTAGCTTCGTTTATTTCCTTGAATTTTGCTTCGGCATCAGCATCGCCCGGATTGAGGTCGGGATGATACTTTTTTGCAAGAGTACGATAAGCCTTCTTTATTTCAGCCTCACTTGCACCCTTATTAAGCCCAAGCACCTCATAGTAGTCTCTTTTATCTGCCATATATTCCTCTGTTCAATCTATGTTTATATATGCTTTCGCGGGAAAGGGTTTTTATCCCTTTCCCGCTATTATTTGTGATTACTCGTTAGTCTTATCCTCGTAATCTGCATTGTAGTAGGTTCCGTCTCCGCCTGCGCCGTTGCCTGCATCGCCGCCCATATTGTTAGGATCGAAGCCCTGCGCTCCTCCCTGCTGTGCGTAAAGCTTCTCGGAAAGCGCATAGAATGCCTTTTCAAGAGCCTCGGTATCTGCCTTAATAGTTTCCGTATCGTTGGACGCAATGGAAGCCTTAAGCTTTTCTATAGCGTCTTTGATTGGAGCCTTTTCATCCTCGGATACCTTGTCGCCTACCTCTTCAAGAGTCTTTTCGGACTGGAATACAAGAGAATCCGCGCGATTCTTAATCTCAACGGCTTCCTTCTGCTTCTTGTCCTCCTCAGCGAACATTTCAGCATCTCTTACAGCCTTATCGATCTCTTCCTTGGACATATTGGTAGAGGAGGTGATGGTTATATGCTGCTCCTTACCCGTGCCAAGGTCTCTTGCGCTTACGTTAACGATACCGTTAGCGTCTATATCAAAGGTTACCTCGATCTGAGGAACTCCTCTGGGAGCTGCGGGAATACCGTCAAGTATAAATCTGCCGAGAGTTGTATTATAAGCAGCCATCTCACGCTCGCCCTGGAGGACGTGAATTTCAACAGAGGTCTGACCGTTAGCCGCGGTAGAATATACCTGGCTCTTCTTTACGGGAATGGTAGTATTTCTTTCTATGATCTTGTTAAATACTCCACCGAGAGTCTCGATACCGAGAGAAAGAGGAGTAACGTCGAGAAGGAGAAGATCTTTAACGTCTCCGCCAAGAACACCGCCCTGAATTGCGGCACCGATAGCAACGCACTCGTCGGGGTTGATTCCCTTAAAGGGCTCCTTACCGAGGAACTTCTTAACCGCTTCCTGAACCGCGGGAATTCTTGTGGAGCCACCTACGAGAAGAACCTTATCAACCTCGGAGGAGGACACACCTGCGTCGGAAAGAACCTGACGGAGAGGTCTCATGGTTGCTTCTACGAGGTCTGCGGTAATTTTGTCAAACTCCGCCTTGGTAAGGTTAGCGTCAAAGTGGAGAGGACCTGCAGCGGTTGCGGTAATGAAGGGGAGATTGATGTTGGTGCTGGGCATACCGGAAAGCTCAATCTTTGCCTTTTCAGCAGCTTCCTTGAGTCTCTGCATTACCATCTTGTCGTTACGGAGATCAACTCCGTTTTCTGCCTTGAAGCGATCGACCATCCAGGTAATGATTCTCTCGTCGAAGTCGTCGCCGCCGAGACGGTTGTTACCGGCCGTAGCAAGAACTTCGAATACGCCGTCGGATATTTCCATAAGAGATACGTCAAAGGTACCGCCGCCAAGGTCGAATACGAGTATCTTCTGGTCATTTTCCTTATCCATGCCGTAAGCAAGCGCAGCCGCCGTCGGCTCGTTGATAATTCTCAATACCTCAAGTCCCGCGATCTTACCCGCGTCCTTGGTCGCCTGTCTCTGCGCATCGGAGAAGTATGCGGGAACGGTAATAACAGCCTGTGTTACACTTGTTCCGAGATAAGCCTCAGCGTCAGCCTTAAGCTTCTGGAGAATCATCGCGGATATTTCCTGAGGTGTGTAATTCTTGCCGTCTATTTCTTTTCTGAACGCAGAACCCATCTCACGCTTGATACTGATAACAGTTCTGTCAGGGTTGGTAATAGCCTGGCGCTTTGCAACCTGACCTACCATTCTCTCACCCGCCTTGGTGAAAGCTACTACGGAAGGAGTCGTTCTCGCTCCTTCGGGATTGGGGATAACTATGGGCTCACCGCCCTCAAATACTGCCACACAAGAGTTTGTGGTTCCTAAATCTATTCCTATAATCTTTCCCATGATAATTTCCTCCTTTGGGATTTAATTTTTTATTTTTTCAAATTAGTTTGCGACCTTAACCATAGAATGGCGAAGGACCTTATCGCCCTTTGCATATCCCTTCATGAAAACCTCGACAACGGTATTTTCGCTCTCGTTTTCATCTTCTATATGCATTACGGCATTGTGAATGTTGGGGTCAAATTCCTTTCCGAGGGCTTCTATCTCGGCAACTCCCAGCTTTGAAAGCGCCTCCACAAAGCTCTTCAAGGTAAGCTCAAGTCCCTTACCCATAGGAGTCTCCGCATTGTCCTCGGTGTTGTACTGCGCCGCTCTCTCAAGATTATCAAGAACGGGAAGTATGTGCTCAAGCGTATCGCAGCAAGCATCGGCGTAAGCGCTTTCCTTTTCCTTCGCCGTGCGTTTCCTGAAATTGTCGTATTCCGCAAAAAGTCTCAAATACTTATCGTTAAGCTCTGAAAGCTCCCTGCTCTTTTCGTCAAGCATTTTTCTGAGCTCGGCATTTTCGCTTTCAAGCTTCTTCGACTTTTTCTTTTCGCTCTTTGTGCTTTTTTCGGTCTCGGTTTCTGTATTTGCTTCTTCGGCTTCTGCCTGTGCCTCTACATGACTCTCGGTTTCCTTGAGAATCTCTTCCTCGGTAATATTGTTATTATTCTCCTCCATTACCTTCTCCTTTTTCCGTTATTTGTTTTTCCGTGGATGTCTCTCCGTCTATCATTGTCGAGATGCTTCCGGTTATCTCCTCAATAGTACTGAGAACCTGCTTGTAATTCATTCGTCTCGGTCCTAAAACTCCTATAACACCTATTGTCTTTCCGTTTTTCTTTATAGGCTTAAAAACCAACGACGAATTGTTCATTACCTGAACGGGACTTTCCGAGCCGATGAGAACGTTTATTTCGTCGGATTGATTTTTGGATACAAGATCCAATATCTCCTCTTGATTTTCAAGAGTTCCGAGAAGCTGACCGAATTGCTGAGTGTCCGAATATTCCGGGTATTTCAGCAAATGATTAATTCCCGAATACTTCATTTCCCCGCCGTCAAGCTCGTTCATAACCTCATAGACAGCCTTGACAGACGGATTTACCAGAAAGGCAGCTTCTCCCATAGCACTTTCCATTTCCATTATAATAGGAAGTGTTATCATGTCAGCCGACAGACCGCAAAGATATTCGTTCATAAGCGTTCCGAGCTTTTTGAGCGCTTCAGCTGAAATCTGACTGTAGGTCTTTACCTTTTTTGTCTTTACTACTCCGCCCGAGGTTATCATGAGTATTGCGAAATTGTTACCGTCAATAGAAACGGCTTCAAATTTCTGCATTGTTGCCGAAGATGCCTTTGGCTTTATGGCAATACCGGTATAGTTCGTCATACTTGAAGCAAGACGTGATGCCGTTTCAAGTATCTGATCTATTTCTGCCATTTTTGCTTTCAGCAATTGGTTTATCTGCACGACCTCTGTGGTGGTTTTTGCGTACTGCTCTACAAGAGAGTCAACGTAAAAACGGTATCCCAGCTCACTTGGCACTCTACCTGCCGAAGTGTGAGGCTGAACAAGATATCCCATTTGCTCAAGCTCCGCCATTTCATTTCGTATTGTCGCAGAGGAGCAGGTAAGCAGATTGTTCTGCATGATATACTTAGAACCTACGGGCTCTCCGCCCTCTATATGAGCCTCAACAAGGGCCTTTAATATAACCTTTTTTCGCTCACTGAGTTCTTTTTCTTTCATAGTAAGAACATTCTCCTCCTCTCGCTCTTTTTGTTTTGCAGTTAGCACTCTTTTTTACTGAGTGCTAACCTCTGTATAAAATTTATCACTTTTTTGTTCTTTTGTCAAGTGTTTATATGAATTTTTTTGTTAATTATTTGTGAACAGTGCTAAAATCTGTACTTACTTATTATTATTCACATCAACGTAAGGAAAAATACCGTTAAAAAGGAATAAAAACTGCCTTGCAATGCGTTATGACATCATTGCAAAGCAGTTCCTTACCGTGTTATGGCGTATACATTTATCAGCCGTTTTTCTTAAGAGTTATTCCGTTTACCTTTCCGTCCGCGATTCCGAATGTAAATACCGCGTCTCCGTTCACGTACTTAATGCTACTTTCATTTTCCTCTGTAGGCTGACCGTAAGCGTTTATTACGTCGTTCTTCGAAGATCCTATATAAATTCCCTTATCCGTAGTTGCCGCATCATTTTTAAAGGTAATGATATCTACAAGCGGATCTCCGTCTGTATAATGAACTACGGTAATAGCTAAAGCGGAATAATCGTATCTGTAGGTTTCACCCTTACCTCCGCAGTTTCCGGTAGGCAGACTGCCGACGGGAGTGCCAAGCTTGCTTTCAATACTGTTCCAATTTGAGCCGAGCTTGATATCTGTTCCGTTATATTTTACGGAGTAACTCGATGAAACCGGCTTGTTTCCACCGTTGTCAGCCGTAGTCTCGGAACCTTCCTCTGTACATGCTACAGCAGAAGCAGCCATTATAAAGCAAAGAACAATCGCCAATATTCTGAAAATATATTTTTTCATTGTTTACTCTCCATTTCTTTTTTACGCGCGTAATAGGCATTCAGTCTTTCCTGCCACTTTGCCGCAATATCGCTCTCACCGCGACGGTCGGCTATGCCGTGATTTACGGAAAGGATCTTACCAAAGTAAGCAGAAGTCTTCTCTGCTCCGTACACGTTAAGGTGCGCTCCCATATCGTAAGTATCGGTATTCCAATCTATTCCGATATTATCGCACTCATCTATAAGGTTATAATACGCAAGTCCGTTCTTTTCGGCATAGTCGCAAATCTGCTCATCCCACTCGTCATACCAGTAGTACATAACAGAATTGGTAGGTGCCTTCACGAGAACAAGCTCACAGCCCTTTTCGCGGCACAGATTTTTCATCATATCAAGATACTCCATTGCCCTTGCGGGGAGCGTATAATCGTACAAAGGGTCTCCCGCCATACCTATATAGTATTCCGGTGTGGGCTTTACTCCCACGTTCATAAGGTATCCGCTGTCAGATACTCTGTCGGGCTTTTTGAATACGTATTTAAAATCATCCCACGTAAGCTCGGTTATTCTCGAATGATACCTCAAAATGGGTATCATATAGTCGGCAAGCTTTTCGCCCTCTGTCATGGACGCTCTTATCGCCTTACGCTTTGAGCTTGACCACTTCATACCGTCAAGGGTCATTCTGTTCATAGCCTCGTCTCTCGGCTCTCCGTATTTAAGAGCAAGGACGTTGAACACAACAGCCTTGGGATTTTCATATTTGAACATTTCCTCAAGGAGATAGTATGACTGCCATACAAGCTGTTGAGGACTTCCTCTTACGTAAGAGGATATGCCGTATTTTTCCCAAAGGATAGCGGGAACAAAGCTTTCGTAGACCTCACAGTCGCCTACAAAAAGAACGTCGTGTCCTCCCGCCTCCTCGTAGTATTCGCCGATAAGTCTTCCCTCTATTTGCTTCGAGTCGGTGTATTTTGGCATCACCAACGCCGTAAAGAACACAAACAGCAGGGCTATGACCAAAAGGGCGCATACCGCTATAATAATTCTCTTTTTCATCTTTATCCTTTAATCAGAATTGATCGTAAATAAACTGCGAAGCGTCATAACCTATTCCGTATGCGCCGAACAGTATGATAGCAAAGAAAAGCAGACCGCAAAGCGACCACATAAGAACAGGCTTCTTATAAAGTCTTTCTCTTACGCTCTCCTTTGCCGACATAGAGCTTACTATTGCAACCGTCATTACACTAACCGCAACGATAATGCAATCCGAAAGTGAAAGACCGAGAAAGGTGTTTTTTTCGGGCGAAGATATCATTGCCCCAAACTGTCTGAATACCCTTCCGATATTCTGCTTTGATATCATGCTCCACCACATGGAAAAGGTCATCCTCACGTTTCGGTAACAGTCAAGAGAACGTATAAGTCCCATAAGCAAAAACGTTCTTATTGCCATAAACTTACCGTATCCCCAAGACCCCGTAAGCCTTGGAAATTTCGCTCTGAAAATTTTATAAAGCGGTTCAAGCTCCTGCGACACAAGTATAACCGCGCAGTTCAGAAGTCCCCATACTATAAAATTCCAGCTTGCTCCGTGCCAAAGACCCGTAAGAAACCATGTAACGATAGTTGCCGTATAGAGAGGAATTCTCTTTCCTACGTTATTTCCGAATACCCTTCTGCTGAATTTCGAAAGCTTCAGCATAGGCTTGCAGACCGAGAGGGGGTAGAATACGTAATCGGTAAACCACGTTCCCATTGTTATGTGCCAGCGATTCCAGTACTCCTTGGTGGACTTTGAGGAGAAAGGATTTTTAAAGTTCTCCTTAAGTCTTATTCCAAGTGCCTCGGCAATACCTATGGTAATATCTATTCCGCCTGTAAAATCAGCGTAAATCTGAATAGAGTAAATAAGTATCAGTAAAAGCACGTAAAATCCCGACATAGGCGCGCCGTCGTTAAGCAGAAACTTAATGGCAACCATTACTCTGTCGGCAATAACGAGCTTTTTGAAATATCCCCACAGTATCCTCTGAATGCCGTATCCAAATCCGCGGGAATCAAATTTATGGGGCGCAAAGAGCTGAGGCGCAAGATCGCTGTGTCTCGATATTGGTCCTTGAATAAGCTGGGGAAAAAAGCTTACAAACAAAGCCAAGCGAAAAGGATTTCTTTCCGCTTCGGTCTTTTGTCTGTAAACGTCTATTAAGTATCCCATAGTCTGGAATATGTAGAAGGATATTCCGAGAGGGAGTATAAGCTCGGGGATACTGATCCTTCTTCCTCCGAAAAGCCCGATAACCGAATTTACGTTATTAAGTGCAAACGCGGTATATTTAAGTACCGCAAGTATTCCGAAATTGAGAACGAGTCCCGCGATCAAAACAAGAAAGCGTCTTTTTTTCGCTGCCGTCTTGTATTTCTTACGCTCCTCCTTCTCCATTTTATCCCGATTGACCGTAAGGTAATCCTCTTCACGTCTACGCATGCCGTCCATAACGCGTGCAATAAAGTAAGAGGAAACCGTAGTTACGAGTATAAACGCAAGACATTCAAGCCCTGCAAACGCATAAAAAACATAGCTTGCTCCAAGCAGAAGCCACCACTGCGCCTTTTTGGGAACAACGTAATATACAACGAACAGCGCGCAAAGAAATGCAACAAATCCGTACGATGTAAAAAGCATTATTTATTTTCTCCGTTCTTAAGCCTCGTCAAGCTTTTCGATAAGCGCAAAAAGCGCTTCCGCGGAATTGAAATTTTCGGGAACTATCTCCTCTGCAGGAATTGTTACGTCGAAAACGTCGTTTATTTCCGTAACGATCGTAACTATGTCAAGTGAGTCAAGTATACCGTCATCTATAAGGTCAACGGTGTTCTCAAAATCCACATCGGGATGTATTGATGAAAGTATCTCAATAAGCTTTTCCATGTTTTCTCCTGAAATTACATATTTTCTGCCGACTCCCGCAATCCTCTGCGGTCGGTCTTTCCATTATCGGTAAGCGGCATATTATCAAGCTTTTTAATAATGTTCGGTATCATATATCTTGGCAGGTGCAGAGAAAGCTCCGCAAGAATACCGTTCTCGTCTGCTTCACCCAAATAAAACAAAACGATCCGTTTTGATTCAGCCGCATAAACGCATGCCGCGCGGCGAACTCCGCTACATTTAAGCGCTGCCGCCTCTATCTCGCCAAGCTCTATTCTGTGTCCCATATGCTTTATCTGAGAATCTTTTCTGCAAAGAAAGCAAAGCTCTCCGTATTCGTTATATCTGCCTATATCCCCCGTGCGATAGATAACCTCGGGATATGCCGAATTAAGAGGGTTCTGCACGAATGACTCTCCCGTTTTTTCGGGATTGTTGTAATATCCCATGGTTACGCAGGTGCCGCATATACAGATTTCTCCGTTTTCCCCGAGCGCAGCTTCCTTGCCATCATCGTTAAGCAATAGAATCCTTGTGTTATCGAATGGGCGACCTACGGGTATCGGCTCATCCTCTGCAAGCGCTCTGTTTGCATACCAATAGCAGGACATTCCCGTAGCCTCTGTTGGCCCATAAAGATTGAAAAATCTCGCATCGGGCAGAGCCTCTCTCCAAAGGTCATACTGCTTACGGGGAAAGACCTCGCTTCCGAATGCCACTGTCGTCAGATATTCGGGTTTTACCTTTTCAAGTGCGCCCAAGGATGACACCTGAACAAAAGCCGACACTACCCAACAGACAGTATTGATTTTGTGTTCGTTAAGATATTCGATAAGCCTTACGGGGAACGAAAAATTCACCTTCGGTATAAAATAGGTGGTTGCTCCCATTTTTAAGGTAGGCATAATCTCCTTCAAGGGAGCGTCAAAATAAAGAGGCGTCTGATTACCGAACACGGTATTTTCGTCAAAGCCAAGAGCATCGATAAGTGAGTCGGTATAATCTATTACAGAGCGGTGGCATGCCACAACTCCCTTGGGAATTCCCGTAGAGCCCGACGTAAATACTACGTATATAGGATCAGTATCACACTGCTCTGCTCTTACCTTGCCAAGAAGAACGACATCCGTATCGCAAACGCTTATATCATCATAAACAAAGGTATGCGCAACGCATAGTGCCTCGGCTCTTTTCTGATTCTTTTTATCGCATACAAGAAATCGGGGATTAAGATTGTCAAGTATTGCCCTCATTCTCGCTTCAGGCATTTTTTCGTCAAGGCAAACGTAAAAGCAGCCCGCGTATATCGCACCGAAAAATGCCGCAAGAGCCTTAGGGTGCTTGTCCATAAATATTACCACAGGCTCTCTTTTTGCCCCGAGTCTGCAAAGCTCGCTTCCTATGGCATGCGAGGCTTCCAAAAGCTCCGAAAAGCTCATTCCCTCCTTGCCGTTTGAAAACGCAAGCTTATGCGGAAGTCTTTCCGTTGTTTCCTCAAGATATGAAAGTATATTTTTTCTCATTTTTAATTATCCAAGCTTGGTTGTTTCTATTACAGGAAATTTTCCGCCGTTATCTTCGGCATCAAAAAATTCGGGATCGTTCTTTTCTATAACGTAGTATCCGCTCTCACCTTTACTGGTAATATAGGACAAAAGACTTTTCTCCGTCATAAGGCATGCGTTTTGAGAACCGTCGCTGAAATGTCCCGCGTAGGGTGTACAGTCGGTATAGTACCATTTGGGAGATGACGCGGTTCCAATATTGACCGCGTTCCAATAGTGTGTTCCTCCCAATTGAGAATTCACTGAACGTTGAATTCCAACGTTATCTATACCGAAATACTCGTAAAACGCCTTGGACACCGCGTAAAAAGTATAGCAGTCCCCTCTTTTGAGCGAGCTCGTAAGGGTTCTGTAAGCCTCCTCTACGTAATCTTGCTTCCAACCGATTCTTCTCTTTTGACCGTTCTGAGCATACTGATTGGGCGTATTGGAAATACTGTCCTCAAACTGTATGGGTCTTGACGCCTTATTAGGGTTAACAAGAAGCGCGTAAATATCGCGGACTATCTGTTCCTTGGAACGGTTTCCAACCGTGCTTACGGTATATCCCAAATGATTAGCGGCAAAATTATCCACAATTGCCATAAGGTTGTCCACGGTATACTGCCTGTTCTTCACCAAAACCGTGAGAACGTAGGTGGATTTATTACCCGCTTTATCGGTTGCAGTGTACGTTACCTCATAAGCTCCTTCTGCGTTGATATTCACCTGAGACTCATCAAAGGTAAGGTCGCAGCTTCCGCTATTATCCGTAGCACTTACAAAGCTTCTGAACGACACCGTTTCTCCGGTGTAAACAACGACGCTGCTATCCGAGGGACCTTTTATTACGGGAGGGATCTTGTCCACACCAACCGAGCTGCCGACACCGTCTTCGGAAAAGCTTCCGTCTCCGGAATTACCTATTATAAGCCCAATCAAAAGTACTATAACGGCTACCGTAAGAGCGCAGACGGTTACCGTTACCATCTTCCATGCCATTCTCTTTTTTTGAATGTTTTTTTGCTCAAAATTATTCATGTGATTTTTCTGTTCCATATTATTTTCCAAATCGATATATCTATCTTTTAAAACACCGTTTCCGTGCTTATATTTTATCTGTTTTTTCCAACGAAAATACACATAATTATTATACACGATTTATCTCTTTTTGTCAATCGAAATATCGAATAAAAGTAGGATTTTCACAAACTTTTTTTGACATTTTTCCGACCTAAAAAGGTATCGGTCGCCAAGGAAACTTCTCCCTCAGTCAACCGATACCGACTTATTTTATTCAGACGCAAGGAACACAAACATATCCTTTAAATCCGTTATCATAAAGAAGCCTTTGAGCGTTCTTTGCCTCATCCTCTGACATAAAAATCCCGAATACCGAAGGTCCGCTTCCGCTCATCATAGCATTAACAGCTCCGCCTTCCATCATAAGAGCCTTCACTTTCCTTGCCACGGGTCTTTCGGCAAGGACGGGTGCCTCAAAAATATTATACATTTCAGCGGCAATTCTCGCTTTATCACCCAAATTCAAGCTGTCAAGAAGTCCACCGATATCCTTAGGCTCATATCCGCTGTTCTCGTTAAAATCCGAATATATTCCGTCAAGAAGCTTATATGCCCACGGTGTCGAAACACCTTCCCCCTCACAGGCAACAAGTATATAACACCGTGGCATATTCGGAAGCACATGAAGGACATCTCCCTTTCCGTCTGCATACGCGGTTCCGCCCACAACGCAAAAAGGGACATCCGCACCGAGACGCGAGCCTATTTCGCAAATCCGTTCCGTAGAAAGCATCTCTCCGAAAGCCTTATTTAATCCTCTCAACACCGCCGCTCCGTCGGTACTTCCGCCCGCCATTCCCGCCGCCATCGGTATGTTTTTTTCTATATGAATTTTTGCACTGACGTTAACCCCCGAGGCTTCGCAAAAAAGAAGAGCCGCTTTATACGCGAGATTTCTTTCGTCGCACGGTACGTCAGGTTTGTTACAGCTTATTTCGAAGCTTGGAACATCCGAATGCTTTATATCCTCAATGGTTATTTCATCACAAAGCGTTACCGTCTGCATTACGGTAGCCACCGCATGGTATCCCCCTTCAAGTCTGCCGGTTATATCCAGATGCAGATTTATTTTTGCATATCCCTTTTCCTTAACGGTTGAATAACTTAACATAGACCTCTCCTTTATAGACTGTATAATGAAAATATATCATATAAACATACCTTTTTCAAGTAAAATTCAAAAAAACAGTATAAAATATGTAAAATTTTATTTTTTCTATTGACTTAGTTGCAAAAAAAGAATAAAATATTATCTGTATAATTATTTCTTTTTTGCACCCAACGAAAGGACGCCTTCATGAACGAAGAAAATAATAAGAATACAAATCAAGAGCAAAATAACGAGAAGCATACGTGGGGTAATAAACGAAATCATCCAAAAAAAGGGATGAACCTGTCAGTGCTTATTGCCTGCGTAATTATTTTTGTAGTAGCTTTTCTGATAGTAAATATTTCTGCATTATCCGGTGTAGCATCATCGCTTATATCGGTATTTTCTCCCGTTATACTCGGATTTGCCATTGCATATTTCCTGAATCCCCTGCTTCGAATATACGAATTCAAGGTATTCAAAGGTATAAAAAACAAAAAACTGCTTCGAGGAACATCTATCGTAATGACCTACGTTACGACGATCACCGTACTCGTAGCCTTTCTGCTCCTTATTATCCCCGAGCTTGTTCAAAGTATCATGAGCTTTGGAGATAAATTCGGTGGAAAGATATCGGGATACGTAAACGCTGTAATCAATTGGATAAACAATGCGCTTGCTCACCTTTTGGGCACCGGCAACGACGCAGTAGGCAAGGACGATATTATTTCCGCTCTTACAAAATCGCAGAATGCCTCAGGAGGTTCTACCGTTTCTACAGCAATCGAATTCGTCATCAAATACGGAACCGCTATAGTTGTAGGTCTTAAGAACTTTATTGTTGCTCTCTTTATCTCTATTTACGTTCTTATCTCCAAAGAAAGAATCGGAGCACAGGTAAACAAGGGTACAACTGCATTCCTTTCCAAAAAGACAAAGGATACTCTATACAGATATGCCCGTATTTGCAACAAGGCGTTCAGCGGATTTTTTGTAGGTGTCCTTATTGACGCTATGTTTATTTTCGTTATAAGCCTCGTTGTATTTAATATTTTCAAGATTCCCTTTGCTACTCTTATTGCAACCGTAGTCGCTGTAACCAACGTAATTCCCTTTTTCGGTCCCTTTATTGGAGCTATTCCCTCGTTCTTTATTATCCTCATAGAAAGTCCCTCCAAGGCATTCCTTTTCGTCCTGCTTATATTGATAATACAGCAGTTTGACGGAAACGTAGTAGCGCCAAAAATACTTGGAAATTCTACGGGGCTCAGCTCTCTTGGGGTTATAGTTTCCATAACGATAATGGGAGCATTCTTCGGATTTGTGGGAATGCTTCTCGGTGTACCGATATTCGCGGTCATAGTTACCCTTATTAACGAATTCACAGAAAATAAACTCAGAAAAAAGAACCTGCCCGTCAACACGGCAGAATACTATGCAAGAGACTCCTTGGTTGATCCCTATGAAGAGCATTCTACAATACTTCACCGCATAGTGGTTAGGTTCAAGAAAAAATCCAAAAGCATCAAAGAAAACCAAGAAAACCAAGAAAACAAAGAAAACGAGGAAAACAAGCAAAAATGAGTGTTGAAGAACAAAACGTAAAAAAAGGTGGTATCTCGGTTGATACCGAGCATATATTCCCCATAATAAAGAAATGGCTCTATTCAGAAAAGGATATTTTTCTCCGCGAGATAATATCCAACGCATCCGACGCAATCACCAAGCTCAAAAGACTTCAGTCAATAAGCGTTTGGGATTCCGAGGAAAGCGACTACCGTATAACCGTAAAGCTTGACAGCTCGCTTGGAACACTTACCGTTGAGGATAACGGTATAGGAATGACAGAGGAAGAGCTTACAAAATATATCTGCAATATTGCTCTTTCGGGCGCTGTTGATTTCATAAAGCAATATGAAAACGAATCCGAGGGTAACAAAAACGGAATTATCGGTCATTTCGGTCTTGGATTCTACTCTGCTTTCATGGTAAGCGACAGAGTTGACGTTATAACAAAATCTTATACCGATTCCCCCGCCGTATTCTGGAGCTGTAATGAATCGGGAGAATATGAGACCGCTCCCTCCGACAGAGCCGATCGCGGCACGTCTGTCATAATGCACATTTCAGATAGCGAAAAGGAATTTCTTTCCGCTTCCAAAATCAGGGCAATGCTTAGTAAATACTGCTCCTTTATGCCCGTTGATATATACTTCATTGATGAAAGTGAGGAAAACAAGGAGCCCGAGCTTGTAAATGATAAGAATCCCCTTTGGCAAAGAGCCGCATCCGATTGTACCGACGAAGATTACAGGGAGTTTTATCAAAAGGTATTCCTTGACTATAAGGAGCCACTTTTCCACATTCATATAAATGCGGATTATCCCCTTAATTTCAAGGGTATTCTCTATTTCCCCAAGCTTGCCAATGAGTATGAAACGATCGAGGGACAAGTAAAGCTTTACTACAATCAAGTATACGTTGCCGACAATATAAAGGAAGTCATTCCCGAATATCTCCTTATGCTCAAGGGTGTACTTGACTGCCCCGAGCTTCCCTTAAACGTGTCAAGAAGCTATCTGCAAACCAACACCTATGTTTCAAAGGTTTCCGCGCATATAGTAAAGAAGGTATGCGACAAGCTCACGTCTCTTTGCAATAACGACAGAGAGCGTTTCGCTAAAATATGGGACGACATTTCTCCCTTTATAGAATATGCTTGTATGAAGGACAAAAAGTTCTACGACAGAACCAAAAATGCTCTTCTTCTGAAGCTTACCGACGGAAGCTCCGTAACGTATAGCGAATATCTTGAAAACGCAAAAGAAAAGCATGAGAACAAGGTATATTATGCCACAGACACAGCGCTTCAGTCCCAGTATATTTCTATGTTTGAAGCCCAGGGCATACGCGTTGCGATTTTTGACAAGCCCATAGATACTCAATTCGCTTCCATGCTTGAGCAATACATGGAAGGCGTTAAGTTCTTAAGAGTTGACGCAGATCTTGCAGACGCGCTGAAGGATGACGGCGAAATAAGCGAAAACGAGGCACTTAAAAACATCTTTACAGAGATTGCAGGCGAAAACGTTACCGTAAAATTCGACCGCTTCAAGGACGGAAATATTCCCGCTATACTCAACGTTTCCGAGGATTCCCGCCGCATGGAGGAAATGATGCGCTTTTACAGTATGTCAGGCGAAGCATCCTTCCCCACCCAAAGCACCCTTATCCTCAACACAGCATCCCCTCTTATTTCAAAGCTTGAGGATGCAGCTGTAACCGAACCCGAAAAGGCAAAGGAAATAGCATCGTATATCTACAAGGTCTCACTTCTCTCTCAAAAGAAATTCACTGCCGACGAAATGCAGTCGTTTATGAAGGATAGCTTTGAGATACTCATGAAGCTTTGAGACTTACTATTATGAAAATCGAACAAGCAAAAAATATCCATATTGACAATATTTCCGAATTTTCATCCAGAATAGTCCTTGCGGAGGAGCAAAGAACTTTAGCGGTCTCTGAGCTTGCGGAGCTGTTTATCGAGAACCTCTCGTCAGCCTCGCCGCAAGAAAGCTATGCTGAGTTTTTGCGCTCGTTCCCCAAAAGCCGTCCGCAGGACAGAGCAAAATTTCTATCTAAGCTTATGTCGGGAAGGAAGAACGACCTCTCTCTTTGGTATAACAAAAGCACAAAGGAATCGGCAACATTCCCCGGCTCACACGGAAAAATAGCAGTCGTAAAAAACAATTACAGCGAAAGCGCAATTTTGTTACTCTCAAAAACCGTTATTCGTCCCAAGGTCATTTCTGCTCAGAATTTTTCCGATGCCTGCGAGTCGGTTGTCGATAACAAGTGTCAGTTCTGCATTCTTCCAACAGAAACGTCGGCAGGTGGAAGGCTCTTCGGCTTTTATTCCATGCTTGATAGATACGAGCTTAAGATATTTGCGCTATGCTCTGTTGAAACCGATGACGGAACGGGTAGTGTTAAATACGCGCTTGTCGGCAGATCAATGCCCGACCGATTTCCGAGAGCAACAGAGAGAACCCTTGAATGCTCGGTGATTACGGAGAATGGCAAGTTTCCTTCCGATATTCCAAACGTTCTTGACATATTCGGAGCAAAGCTCCTCCGTGTTGATTCGCTACCTACCGAATACGATGAGCTTCAGAATAAGTACTATCTTTCTTTTCGTATGTCCGAAAAAAATGCCATCGTTATGGATCTTTATTTATCGGTCGAGTATCCCAATTATTCACAGATAGGACTTTATCCAACAATATAAAGATGAGGAATTAAAATCATGGCAGAGATAATAACATATACTACAAAGGGCGTTTGCTCAAGAAAAATATACGTAACCGTAGATGACAACGTGGTAAAAGAAGTCAAATTTGAAGGTGGCTGCGCAGGAAACACCAAGGGAGTAGCGGCACTTTCGGTGGGAATGACCGTTGACGAGGTCGTTGACCGCCTTGAAGGAATCAGATGCAATTTTAAGCCCACGTCATGTCCCGATCAGCTTGCAAAAGCTCTCAAGGAATATAAGAAAAATAATTAAAATCGGATATAAACGCACCCAAAGGCGGCATATATTGTTTATACGATATTCATGCCGCCTTTACTTTTTTTGATATGTTTAAAAAAGCTATTGACAAAAGTTTTTTTTATGATATAATAGTTACAGTCGGGAAATAAATAACCGACATCATGTGGGGAGTTTTCCCCGACAACACGTAAGGAGAATTTTCAAAGTGGACGGTAGCGACGACGGGAACTGTCGAAGTACATCTGTAAAAACAATAAAATCTCAGGCGCATAACCATCATGTGATAAAGACATGGGGCTATGCTTTTTTGCGTTGTACCGATAACCGTTTTTAATACCGTTTACCTGCCGTAAATCGGCTTATTAATTAAAGGAGTTATTATGTTATCAGACCATTTATTACCCTTGCTTATTATGCTTGTATGCCTTATCTTCTCTGCTTTCTTCTCTGCAAGTGAGACGGCATACACCTCATTTAACAAAACAAAGATGAAAACCCTTGCCTCCGACGGAAACAAAAAAGCAGCAAGAGTTCTCAACCAGTCGGAGAATTACAACAAGCTTCTTTCGACTGTTCTTGTGGGTAACAACATAGTCAATATCACACTTTCTTCTGTAAGTACCTTGTATTTTGTAAGGATACTTGCAAGTACAAGTGCAGCAAACTGGGCAGCAACTATATCTACCGTCATAATCACACTCGTGGTTCTTATTTTTGGTGAGATAATACCCAAAACCATGGCAAAGCTTCATCCCGAAGCATACGCAATGAGCTTTTCCGGATTTCTCGGATTTCTCATAAAGATACTTACTTTCATAACTGCAATTTTCATGCTTATTCAAAAAGCTCTTTCGCGTAAGAAAAACGCTGAGGAGGATGCTGTTACCGAGGGTGAGCTTCTCACTCTCGTTGATGAGGCTCACGAGGACGGAAGTGTGGATGAATACAGTAAAGAGCTTATAGAAAACATTTTTGATTTTGACGATCTCTCCGCAGGAGAGATTGCCACCCACCGTACCGAGATCACTATGCTTTCGGCTGATGCGACAATCGAAGAGTGGGATGAAATTATATCGAATAGCCGCTTCTCCCGTTACCCCGTTTGCGGCGAGGACGTAGACGACATTGTCGGTGTTCTCGATGCAAGAGAGTACTTCAGGCTTGAGGAGAAGAACAAGGAATCCGTTATGAATAACGCGGTTAAGCCTGCGTATTTCGTTCCTGAAAATGTAAAGGCTGACGTTCTTTTCCGTAACATGAAGCAAAACAAGGAATTCATCGCCATAGTTCTTGACGAATACGGCGGTGTCCGCGGACTTATTACGTTTACCGACCTTGTAGAATGCCTTGTAGGCGAATTTGCCGAAACAGACGAGGGAGAAGAAACGGTTGAGACAATCGTAGCTCTTGGAGAGGACAAATTCGAAATAAACGGATCGGTAACAATTTCCGAGCTTGAGAGCGCACTTGAGATTGAGATCAGCGATTGCGATTCCGACACACTGAACGGATACGTTCTCGGAATATACGGTTCTATTCCGGAAGACGGAACTATATTTGAAATATCAACAGATATTATGGATATTCAAGTTCTTGAGTTCACCGAGCACAAAATAGAAAAGGCAATAATTACGTTAAAGCTCCCCTCGGAGGACGAGGAAGAAAACGAAAAATCCAAAGTCTCCAAAGCAGAGATTCAAGGATAAAAAAAATACGGCTGAGTCCAAACGAACTCAGCCGTATTTTTTTATCTCTTAGAAAGAACCTCTTTCTCGTATTTTACGACCTCGTCATACCACTTCTCTGTTGCGATTACGCCGCAACGGTTACAGTATTCCTCCCAAACAGCGCCCCAAGGATAGCCCTTAAGCTCTTCCTGGCGAAGCATAAGCTCGGTATACTTATCTTCCGCCTGAAGCTTTTTAAGCTCTGCGTGAGGAGTAAGCATCGCAATAAGCAATGCCTTTCTGAAATTCCGCAAGCCGATAGTCCAAGCGGCAATTCTGTTGATACTTGCGTCAAAATAATCAAGAGCGATTGCTATATCGTCTATTCTTCCACTGGCAACGATTTCCTTTGCAATCTCCTTGGTCTCGTCGTCAAGACGAATTACGTGGTCGCTGTCCCAACGAACAGCGCGTGTTACGTGCAATGCAAGCTTTTTGGAGAAAAGAAGCATAGAGGATATTTTATCGGAAACAACCTCGGTAGGATGATAGTGCCCGTTATCCATAAGAGGAGTAATTCCTCTGCTGAGAACGTATCCAAGTCCAAACTCGGCAGAGCCTACGGTATAGGATTCAAGTCCTATTCCGAAAACCTTGGATTCAAGAGCTACGTACACCTTTTCCCTGTCGTATCCAATACCGAGTATCTCGTCTACCGACTGCGCAAATCTTGCTCTAGGTGAAAATCTGTCTGCGGGAATATCCTTGTACCCGTCGGGAATCCAGATATTCATTACACAAGGAATTCCTGTCTGCTCGGCAAAATATTCGGAGATTCTCAAGCACGCCTGACCGTGGCGAACCCAGAATTTGCGGATCTCCTCGTCAGGCGAGGAGAGAGTAAGCCCCGTTGCCTTGGGGTGAGAGAAAAACGTGGGATTGAAGTCGATTCCCATACCTCTCTCCTTTGCATACTCTACCCATTTAGCAAAATGCTTAGGAAGAAGCGCGTCTCTGTCTGCCCACTCGCCCTCTTCAAATATAGCGTAGCACGCATGAAGATTAAGCTTATGCTTACCGCCGTCAAGGGAAAGAACCTTGTCAATGTCAGCCATAAGCTCAGCCGGTGTAGTAGCCTTGCCGGGATAATTTCCCGTTGTTTGTATACCGCCTGAAAGCGCTCCCTTAAAATCAAAGCCCACAACGTCGTCTCCCTGCCAGCAGTGCATGGAAACGGGTATATTTTTTAGTTCCTCAATAACCTTATCGGTGTCTATACCGATAGATGCGTATTTTTCTTTAGCTATAATGTATTCGTTCATTTTTTATCTCCTTACTGTATATTTACTTTTTCCACATCAAAAGAATTAAACACGGTTTCTCTTGCCTTGCGTATATCCTCAAACACACCGACTGCCAGCATCTGTGAAAGAAGATTTCCGATAGCCGTCGCCTCGGTAGGACCTGTAAACACAGGTATATCCAAAGCCCTTGCGGTTAGCTCGTTGAGATAACCGTCTCTGCTTCCGCCTCCGATTATATGAAGCGCATCGGGTTTTCTTCCGGTCATGTCGGTTATTTCTTTTATAGTATCCGCATAGCACTCAGCAAGGCTGTGATATACGCAGCAAAGAAGCTCGTCTATCTCCATTTTGCTGTTGCCGCAATAGTCCTTGATAGCATCTATCATGCTCTTTGGTGCAAGGAACTTATTATCATTTACGTTTATACGGTACTTGGTATCTCCAACCTTGCGAGCCATATCGCTCATTTCTCCGAATGAGTACTTGCCGTCAAGCTCCTTACGTATGGACTGAATTATCCACAAGCCCATGATATTTTTTAGGAAACGGAATCTCTTATCATATCCGCCCTCGTTTGTAAAGTTGTGTCGCTTTGCTCTGTCCGAAGCATCCGGCATCATTCGTTCAATTCCCATCAGGGACCAGGTTCCGGAGCTAAGGTATACGATATTATCGGAATTTGTGGGCACCGCAAGAACGGCAGAACCTGTATCGTGTGATGCCGGGTGTACGACGGTAAGGTCATAGCCTATTTCCTTAGCTATTTCCGGCTTTAATTTACCGAGAGTCTCCGAGGGCATATAGAGCTTTCCAAAGAGATTTTTGGGGTAACCGAGTTTTTCAATAAGCTCTGTATCCCACTCACCGGTATTTATATTGACAAGCTGAGCGGTAGTTGCGTTAGTATATTCCTGATGAGCAACACCCGTAAGTCTGTAGCCGAGATAGTCCGGCATCATAAGCAGCTTATCTGCCGAAGCAAGCTGTTCGGGAGCCTGCTCCTTAAGCGCCATAAGCTGATATATGGTATTATAAAGCTGCTTCTGTATTCCCGTACGCGCATAAAGCTCGTCCTCGGGAATATACTCATATACCTTTTTGTCTATACTCTCGGTTCTGCTGTCTCTGTATCCTACAGCATCTCCGATAACCTCTCCCTTTTTGTCTATAAGTAGAAAGTCAACGCCCCACGTATCTATACCCATATACGAAGGAATCTTTCCGATCTCAGCACATCGCTTAAGACCTTTTATTATGTTTCTAACTAAGCCTTCGTGGTCCCAGCACTGATGTCCGTTTTTTAGAGACGTGCCGTTTGGGAAGCGAAAGACCTCTTCAAGACAGAGCTTTCCGTCCTCTATCCATCCAAGAATATGCCTACCGCTTGACGCGCCTATATCAACCGCAAGAAAATAAGTATTCATAATATTTCCTCCTATGCTAATTACAGTTATATTGTAACATACACCGAGGGTGATAATAAGGTCTTTTTTTGCTCATAATATATCCTTTTTTTACATTTTTGGTTGCATTTTAAAAATTATGTGGTATAATGAAAGAAAGAGAGGTGATAGTGTTGAGAAAAGAGATTACAGACAAGCTTTCCGCAATAACAGAAGAAGAACAAAGCATACTTCTTTCAAAAAACACCGACCCCAAAAACAGGTATTCAAAATCGGGAAGATTTATAATAGAGCGTCGCCGTATATCAAGCATTTCGGTAGGCGAATCAACCGCGGCAATCTGCATACGACCGCATCCGCGTTTTTGCGAATTTCCTCACCACGTTCACGACTACATAGAAATAATGTACGTTTGCAAGGGCTGCATTACTCACGTAATCGGCAAGGAGGAAATAAAGCTCGATACCGATGAAATGATAATTCTCGGAAAAAATACGGGACACTCAGTAAAAGCAACGGGGGATAACGACATAGGTATAAATATAATTATTTCGTCGGAGCTTTTCGAAACCATATATCACGGAATGACAAGCAGCTCCCACCTTTCGGACGAGCAGATCGAAAATCTTCTTGCCAGCGACGGAAACCACTATATGTTCTTCTCCGCAAAGCAGAATATCGAGGTAAAAAACATAATTGAAAACATGGTTTCTTCCTTTGTATGCAAAGACAAAACCATCGGATATATTTTAAAGCAGTCGGTAAGCTTGCTTTTGTGTTATCTCGCTTCCGAAAATCAAGACGATACTTATATTGAAAGAACGTATAAAAATAAATCAAAGCAAAAATTAATTGACTATATAAACTCCTCATACAGTACGGCAACGCTTACCGAAGCGGCTCAGATGTTGGGGCTCTCCCCTTCTTATTTGAGCAGACTTGTACGTTCTTATTTCGGAAGCTCCTTTAAAGAATTGCTCATGGAAGTCAGATTTAACGCGGTCTGCGATATGCTTAAGGACACCGAGCTACCCATAGGAGAAATAATAACTCGCGTAGGCTATGAAAACGGCAGTTATTTTCATAAGGAATTTAAAAAACGATATGGAATGACTCCTAACAGCTACAGAAAAAAACAGTAAAATGACTGCTTCGTTATTGATGAAAAATTTTTAAAACTTTTTTCCAAAATACTATTGACAAAGCAGATTTTGTTTGGTATAATAACGGAGTCGCTGGTATGGCTCAGTCGGTAGAGCACGTCATTGGTAATGACGAGGTCATCAGTTCGATTCTGATTACCAGCTCCAAAAAACGCACTTCGTTTGAAGTGCGTTTTTTCGTTTTTTATCAGCCGTATATATCTTTTTTAGCGTCATAGAACGCATATGTGTCGCTAAGCAACGCATAATATCTCTTCTCGACAGTCAGCATCCACGATGCTGTCATAAAGCCCTTAAGATGCTCATTGTCGGCAAGATGTTTTTTGCAGAAAAGCATAGTATCCTTGGCATTGAGATTCCACCCCCAGAATGAAGAAACAGTAGGTACAAGATCGTATCCGAGATCGACAGTGATCTTCATCTCCTTGATCTCATCACGGTAATCTTCAAAAGCAATTCCGTCCCTTATAAATCCGTAATACCAAGTGGAAATCATAACGTCTTTGGGAACATTCTCAGCAAATTTTTCAGGGCCACCGTAGCTCTTGAAATCCGCCCATATCCACGGACGTACACCCTTTGATCGGCAAATATCGAACAGATACAGGGCATCCTCCATTTTTTTGGCGTGTGTACGAACAATAGCTATATAGTTAGTCGCCTGGCTTCCGTAATCCTCTTCCTCAAGTCCAAGGTGAAAAAATTCAGGGGTATCGAAAAGCTCTATTGTCTCCTCAATAATATCCTTGCAAAAATCGTAATAAGCCTTGGTTCCTACCATATAGGCATATTCTCCCATCCATGCGTTATGACCGCAGGAAAAATTGAATTTTGGTATAGGAGTTATACCCATAGAACGAAGACGGTTTAACTCTTCTTTAAGCTCTTCCTTGCTCCATGCCCCCTCTGTAGCTATCTCGGGATGTGAATCGAGACGAACTCCCTCACCGATATCTATAACAAGAGTATTTACTTCGCAAGAAGGAAGAAAATCGGTAACCTTTTTCCATATTTCTTTTTGACAGTACATTTTCTCCTTGTATGTAGCTCCCTGATCCTCGTCAAATCTGATTCCCTCCAGCTTTTTGCCTTTTTTTGCCCACATATTTGAACCGAGATGTAACAGCACTGCCCATATTTTTTTATTCTGTTCCATAATAAAACCTCCTAAAAATGTTGAGAGACATTTATGTTCTATATGCTGTATTATATAACAAATAAAAACGCATGTCAATAAGCCTTTTTGCTTTTTTTTAACACAATATTGTCAAAAGCTAAATGAAATGAAAATTTGAATACATAAATCGCCTTTTTGAATATTTGGACATAAATATTTCAAATTCCGTATTGACAATATTCCGCTCTTGTGGTATAATCTATCCGATATAAACAGGCTTCGACGAGGAGTAGTAATTCTTTTTGCCAAGCACAGAGAACGGACGGTGGGTGCGAGTCCGTGTTGGAGAAGAGTGAAGTCGCCTCTGAGCCTTGCGGGTGAAGTTTTCAGTAGTCCGCAACGGTTGCCACCGTTATCGGCTTTGAGTGTGTATGGGGATATCTTTCTCTATGCAAAATCAGGTGGTACCGCGTGCTCCACGTCCTGATACGGACGGGGGCTTTTTCTTTTTGTAAAAAATATTATTCATATACGGAGGAAACAAATGAACTCTTACAACGAACTGCCGAAGGTATATTCCCCTTCGGAATTTGAGGACAGAATCTATCAGAATTGGTGTGATAAAGGATATTTTACGCCCGACGTAAAGAATCCCGCTCCCGCATTTTCTATCGTTATCCCGCCCCCAAACGTAACGGGACAGCTCCACATGGGACATGCCCTCGACGAGACCCTCCAGGATATTCTCGTACGTTACAAAAGAATGCAGGGCTTCAATACCCTTTGGGTACCCGGAACAGACCATGCGGGAATTGCTACTCAGATAAAGGTTGAGGAACAGCTTCGTGTTAACGAAGGACTTACAAGGTACGATCTCGGCAGAGAAAAATTCCTTGAGAGAGTATGGGATTGGAAGCATCAGTACGGCAGCCGCATTATAAGCCAGCTCAAGAAGCTCGGCGCATCCTGCGACTGGACAAGAGAACGCTTCACCATGGACGAGGGTTGCTCCCGCGCTGTCCGTGAGGTTTTTGTTAATCTTTACGACAAGGGACTTATCTACAGAGGAAACCGTATAATCAACTGGTGTCCTCACTGTATCACTGCTCTCTCTGACGCTGAGGTTGAATATTCCGAGCAGGAAGGCTTTTTCTGGCACATAAAGTACCCCATAAAGGGTGAGGATGGCTACGTTGAGGTTGCTACGACCCGTCCCGAAACAATGTTCGGTGATACTGCCGTTGCCGTTAACCCCGAGGATGAAGCTACAAAGCACCTTATCGGCAAGACACTTATTCTCCCCATAGTAAACAGAGAGATTCCCGTTATTGCGGACGATTACGTTGAGATAGGATTCGGAACGGGCTGTGTTAAGATCACTCCCGCTCACGACCCCAACGACTTCCTTGTAGGTCAGAGACACAACCTTGAGCAGATAAAGGTCATGAACGACGACGCGACCATGAATGCTCATGCAGGCAAGTATGAGGGCATGGACAGATATGAGTGCCGCAAGGCTCTCGTTGCTGATCTTGAAGCAGCGGGGCTTCTCATAAAGACAGTTCCCCACGCACACAACGTAGGCGCATGCTACCGCTGCGGAACCACCGTTGAACCTATAACCTCCAATCAGTGGTTCGTTAAGATGGAGCCCTTGGCAGGTCCCGCTCTCGACGTTGTAAGAGACGGCAGAGTTAAATTCGTTCCCGAGCGCTTCAGCAAAACCTACGTAAACTGGATGGAAAACGTACACGACTGGTGTATTTCCCGTCAACTTTGGTGGGGGCACAGAATTCCCGCATTCTACTGTGATGCTTGCGGTGAAATGACCGTGTCCAAAACAGACATCGACGTATGTCCCAAGTGCGGATCAAAGGTTCGTCAGGAAAACGACGTACTTGACACATGGTTCTCCTCTGCCCTGTGGCCCTTCTCGACCATGGGTTGGCCCGACAATACCGAAGAGCTTAAGAAGTACTATCCCACAAGCGCACTCGTTACGGGATACGACATCATATTCTTCTGGGTTGCGAGAATGATATTCTCGGGCCTTGAGCATATGGATAAGGAGCCCTTCAGCACCGTATTTATACACGGTCTCGTCCGTGATGCTCAGGGCAGAAAGATGTCCAAGTCTCTCGGAAACGGAATAGATCCTCTTGAGATAATCAGCAAGTACGGAGCAGACGCTCTCCGCTACGCTTTGGCTACGGGTAACTCCCCCGGAAACGATATGCGTTTCTCCGATGAAAAGATCGAGGCAGCAAGAAACTTCGCTAACAAGCTTTGGAACGCTTCAAGATTCGTTCGTATGAATCTTACTATTGACGAGATCAAGCTTCCCGCAGAGAACGAGCTTGCTTCCGAGGACAAGTGGATACTCAACGAATTCAACAAGCTCACAGCAAACGTAACTGCCGCTCTTGACAAATACGAGGTTGGCGTTGCCCTTGCTTCTATTTACGACTTTACCTGGGATATATTCTGCGACTGGTATATTGAGCTTACCAAGGCGCGTCTCAACGATAAGGAATCCGAGGGTAACAAGGTAGCCCAGAACGTTCTCGGCTTTGTGCTTACGGGAACACTCAAGCTTCTCCACCCCTTCATTCCCTTTATTACAGAGGAAATCTATCAGTCTCTTCCCCACTCCGATGAAAGCATCATGATATCCTCTTACCCCAAGTTTGACGAGGCACTTGTTTTTGAGGCTGATGCGGAGAAGATGAACAGAGTGATCACAGCGATAAAGGCTATCCGTGCACGCAGAAACGAAATGAACGTAGTTCCCTCCCGCAAGGCAAAGGTTTATATTGCAACCAAGTACACCGACTCCTTTAACGAAAGCACGGCTGTATTCTTCCAAAGACTTGCTTCGGCATCTGAGGTTGAGATTGCTGACAGCTTTGAGGGTGTTATCTCCGCAGACGACGCAGTACAGATAATCACCGACTCCGCAACAATCTTCCTTCCCCTTTCGGATATCGTTGATACCGAAAAGGAAATCGCAAGACTTGAGGCTGAAGAAAAGAAGCTTCTCGGTGAGATCGACCGTCTTGATAAGAAGCTTTCCAACGCGGGATTCGTAGCAAAGGCTCCCGCCGCAGTAGTCGAAGGCGAAAAGGCAAAGCTTGAGAAATACAAGGAAAATCTTGAGGGCGTTAAGTCCGCTCTTGCAAAAATGAAATAAAAAACACGGCTGCTTTCAATGTGCCGTGTTCCGAAGGACAGTTTTTGAATAGCCTATATTGAAAAAGCGAGCTGAACAAAATTCAGCTCGCTCATTTTATGCCACACCGATATTTCGGTCTACGATATGGTTTAATATAATAAAAGGTCAAATAGTTTTGATTTTTTATTTTACAGATGCTTCATCGGTTGAATCTGTGTTCTCTGTAGCAATTTTTGTTTCGCTACCCACGATGTTTTTCTCGTTCTTTTTGGTGCAAGAAGAAAGTACTATGCCAAATCCACACATCACCATCAGTCCGAACAGTATAGAAGATAGTCCGAAGAAAGTTAAAAGGAAATGGGAAACATGTCCAATGTTATAAGCTGCCGTTCTTGCTGCACTTGCTGCTTCTGCGGAATTGTTAACTGAATAGTTGTAGTAATCCGCTCCAAAAGTAGCATAGCCTGAATCATAGCTATATGGAGCACTTGATGGAGAAGATGTCTTTCCCCCTAAAGCTCCAGATACCGATAAAATGCCCACCACCACAAAAGAAATGCCGATAATCAATCCAACGACTGAAAGTGTTTTTTTCATAAGAATATCCTCCTAAAAGATAAAATAAAAGTGCGGCAACCGGAGTTACCGCACCGAAAAACGCCAACTCCAATTGTCGCCAAACAATCTCTTCATAGCATAGGTTCTCTATACAATCAAGCAGGAGTAGCGTTTTTACCAAAACGAGTTTGCTTAATTGTATAGCGAAAAAAGCTATAGTTATCCCATAACAAGAAAAAGACCTATAACTATGAATATTAAGATTGTTTGGCACAATTATTATATCACAAAATTTGTAGCTTGTAAATATTATTTAGTGAAATTGCATCTAATTACTTTCCAAGAGGAAGAAAAAAGCCGAGGTGGCATGGCTTGCCATAACGGAAGGATTGTAAAAGGTTAGACTTTCCATATATCAATCCCTCAGCCGCCTTCGGCGTCAGCTCCCTTTGCACAAGACCTTTTTATATTCATCTATGCCTTGTCAATTTTCCTGACAAGTACTGATTTAATTAAAGACAACAAACGGGAGGCGAAACGCCTCCCCTACAGACAAATAATATTCTATCACCGTAGGGGAGGGGTCTCCCCTACCGCAATTTTGCAAAAAGCAGCGCAAAAGGCACTTTTGACATTAACATATCAAAGGCCTATTCAATTACCTTCCGGGAGGTACAAAAAAGCCTTCTCCTGTGGGAGAAGGTGGCAGCCGAAGGCTGACGGATGAGGAGTTTGTGTGGCGTTTTCTTACACCTCATCCACCGCTATCGCGGTCCCCCTTCCCCCACTGGGGAAGGCTTAAATTAACACGCAAACCGTATGAGTATTCTGCGAGGCGAACACCGTTCGCCCCTATCGAGTTTCCTATAATTTTAAGGGTTTATGTCTTTAATTAAGACATACGAAGCACTGCATTTATGTCCACAAACGCAAAATACGGCATACCTCTTACGAGATATACCGTATTCTTGTAAGGTTGTCCTTTAGTGTACGCCCCTAAACAGCCGTTTTTCTTTGCTTTTATCAAACCTCAAAGGTGAAGCTTTCCCAAGGAATATTAACTTCCTTCTTGTCGGTGATGATCTCATCAACGTGCATAAGAAGGGGGAAATCCTTAACGTCGAGAATGCCCTTTGTTGCGGCAACCTTAACGGCTCTTGCAACACGAACGGCAACTACGAGAGACTCAAGGGTTACACCGTTAAGCTCTGCCTTAGCCTCGTCAATGTTGAGACCGCGTCCGAGAAGAATACCAACGAGACGGGTTCTTCCGCCGTAAACGGTAACGTAAAGGTCGCCGGCACCAACGCAGAGGTTTTCAAGAGTGCCTGCGCCCTGGTAGTCGAGAAGTCTGGACATCTCCTTAACTGCCTGTCCGAAGATAGCGGCCTGAGAATTGAAGTGAAGCTCACTGTCAATTCCGAATGCCTTCTGGTTAAGACCTATTGTAAGAGCGATTCCAAGTGCGTATCCGTTCTTAAGAGCAACTGCGCTCTCAATTCCTGTTACGTCGGTGGAAAGGCTGATGTGATAGTAGTCGGTAGCCATGATGGACTTGAACTTTCTGAGGGTCTCCATGTTGCGTCCGCAGAATGCAACCTCAGTCTGGTCGTGAGCAACAAGCTCGTAGCTGGTACAAGGACCGCCGATAGCGTTGAGCTCAAGCTTCTTTCCAAGCTCATCAAGCTTCTTCTGCCATACGTCGGGATATGTAAGGAGCTTTCCTTCGGGAGTATCCCAAAGTCCCTTGGTAACACTGAGCACGGGGATCTCGTCGGGAATCTTGGGGAGAACAACGTCGCCGAACCAATCAACACCGAAGCTGCTTACGCCGCCGATGATCATGTCGGAGCCTGCAATTGCACTCTCCATCTCTTCTACCTGATAGTACTTAACGCCTGCGGGAAAATCCTTTGTGAACTTGGGATGACGGCCTGTTGCGCGGCTTACGTCGATGATCTCACGGTCAAGGTGAGTACCAACCAAGCGAACCTCATGTCCGTTTTCTCTTGCGGGGAATGCGAGAGCAGAACCCATCATACTTGCTCCGATGATAGTAACAATTGCCATTTTTCGTTTTCTCCTTTTTTATTTTTAATTTATTTTTGAAAAACCTTGAAAAAGTTTGAAAGCTGTGATAAAATATGAATACACATAAGCTTTCAACCAAAAATCATTATACAACAAAGAATATTCCTTGTCAATAGTTATTGTTAAAAATGAAAGCTTTTCAGTTTCATGGTGTAACTTTTTCAAATTATTTCAAAGTTTTTCACAATGAGGTAGAATATGATACGCTACGACCGACAGCAAAAAATAATAGAATATCTTGAAAAAAAGCAAAGCGCCACAGTGCGTGAGCTATCCGAGGCTCTGTTTTCAAGCGAAGCATCAATAAGGCGCGATATAGAGACCCTTGAAGCCCAGGGCTTTGTAAAAAAAATATATGGCGGAGTTATCTTGTCTAAGTATCAGAACGGTGTTGTTCCCGTAAATCTCCGTGATTCCGACCATTCGGGTGTTAAGGATGAGCTTGCAAGAAGAGCCGCTGATATGATACACGACGGAGACACGGTAATAATGGACGCGTCAAGTACGGTCCGACGTATAATAAAGCATATAGGACATCTTCACGACGTAAAAATTATAACCAATAATCTCCGTATTTTTTCAGAGTGTCAGAATACCAATATTAAGCTTTATTGCACCGGAGGTACGTATTCGGCTGACAATCACGCTTTTATTGGCCCCGCCGCCGAAAATTATTTAAAGGGTATCTCCGCAGACCTGCTTTTCTTTTCAAGCCAAGGAATAACAGAGGACGGAATTATCAGCGACGCTTCGGAGGATGAAAGCTCACTGAGACGGGTAATGATAGCTCACTCAAAACGGCAGTATTTTCTCTGCGACTCATCGAAGATCGGCGTGCAAAAAATGTTCGTCCTTTGCAATAAGGAGCATATAACCGAGGTAATATGCGACAGAAATCTGCCATGGGCGAATGAAATTATTTAAAAAACCCAAAAATATCTTTATAAAAGGAGAATTAAAATGCTCAAATTCATTTCAAATCTTATTTGGTTCATTTTCGGAGGATTAATTCTTGCGCTTTTGTGGTTTTTCCTCGGACTTGTTCTCTGTATTACAATCGTGGGTATTCCATTCGGTATTCAATGCTTCAAGGTAGCAAGAATATCCCTTTTCCCATTTGGAAAAAAGGTAAAGCTCCACGCAAGCAAGCACCCCATTGCTAATTTTATCTGGTTCATTCTGTTTGGTCTTGCAACAGCAATCGTCTACCTCGGACTTGGAATTTTGCATTGCATAACGATTATAGGAATCCCCAAGGGAATCTTCTGCTTCAAAATTATGAAGCTTGCCCTCTTCCCCTTCGGCGCGGAGATAACCAAATAGCAATGATAAAAGCAAAAGGGAGCTGTCTCAAATGAAAGTTTGAGACAGCTCCCTTTATCTTTTCTACGCTTTTTCAATTATTCGTTGGCACAGTTTTTCGGTATAAACGATCATAGAGTCAAAATCCATACAGGATGTATATATCTTTTCAAGCTCGAAATGATATCTTCCCGCATCCGAGAGGCGCTCCTCGGCAGAAAGCACAAGAGCATCCTTTATCCTCTGATTGCTCCGGTATTCCCCTCTTATTAGGTTGATTTTCTCTGCATCGGCAAAGCGTTTCATATTAATTTTGTGCCAGCCATCCTCGTAGTCTCCGTCGGTAACAATAAATACAGTCTTTGTTTCGTTGAGCATTACCGCATCCGGAAGATCGGGTATTAAGGGAGAATAAGAAACCGTAATTTCCAGCTTTTTATCTGCCGCCATATCAACGACCTCCCTAAGAAGCTCTCCCCCAAGTCCGTAAAAATCATAAACCGCATAAACGGATTTGGCATTTTTTTCATAGCTGTCAAGACGGACGCTTCCGCTCATACCTATTGCGTTTATAAATCTGTATTTTACAGAAAAACCCTCTCCATCCTTTACCGCGCGCATTATTCTTGCAACCGTATTTCTCATTTTAGCACGCAAAAGACACGAGTATGCCATTTCCCTGTTTATCTGCTCTACGTTCATGGCGGCGGACAAAAACTTGTAGGCTTTCGTATATGCTCCCGATTTCAGGGCAGACAGGGCGGCTATCTCGTTATAGGATTTATACAGTCTATCCGAATCCCAGAACTGTCCGAGATTTATTATCTCGTCTCTCGCACCCGCAGTTTCGGGCTCATATACGTGAGGTGCTGTACCGTCAAGAACCGCAGTATTTTCGTTGATTATTATTCCGTCAAGAGACGACGGATCGGATGAGCATTGAATATATTCTACGCTCTTTCCTTCTTTTTCGGCGGACTCGGCAATTTTTCGCATAAGACTGCTTTTTCCCGTTCCCGGTCCGCCCTTTATTATGTATCTTCTTTTTATTTCGGATGATCCGAACACTTTATGGTAATAGCTTATAAATCCTTTTCCGCTATTTAGCGCCGCAAAATGCGACGAGCCGTTCATTTTTCGTCCTTTAAGCTCTTCTGTATTCTTCACGGACGTAATCTCCGAATAGCTCCGATTTGAAGATTTTTATCTCTCTATAATAGTTACGTTGATGGGCTTGATTCCCGCTTCGCTGTATACTATTTCGTTTATCTGGGAGATTTGAGACACGTTAAGTCCGTCTGATCTTACGACAATGCTCGCTTTATCTCCGCTGATAACAGCTACGCACTCCTCAAAGCCCTTTGCAACGATTAGGGTCTCGATATTTGCCTCGTTAGCCATAACGCTTGCAAGCTTATTGATCTCAGCAAGTGCCTCGTTCTTTGCGGTCTCGGTAGATGCTTCGTTGTCAACAACCGCCTGAAGGACCTCAAGAGCCTCGTCTCTTGTGCGCTGACGGCTTATTTGTACGCTTGAAAAATAGGTATCCTTGCTGTTGTCATTGTTGCCGTTATTATCGGTAGAATCGCCGTTCTGATTTACTGCGGGAGAATTGGGATCTCCATTATCGTTTTTTGCACGGTTAAGCACCGCAGTATTGATAACGATCGCTCCGATTATTAACGCCAGCGCGCCAAAGATAATAAAATTACGCTTGCCTACCTTTGAACAAAAGCTCTTGAATTTTTCTTTTACGTTTTCAAATTTCATAATTCGCTCCTCCGAATTTTTTATTACGCTACATTTATATGACACCCTTGGGTGTAATATTACCCTTTGCCAAATACTATATGAATTTTATTCGTTCCGACGTTAAAAGCCGATGAAACAAGGCTTATTATATCGTTTTTTATCTTTTCGCTTTCTTTACATGACAAAACTATGCCCACCCCCGATATTTGCGGATTTTCGTATTGAACAAGCACTGCCCCCTCTGCACTTCCGCTTCCTACAAGCACTGTGCTGTTTTTATATCCCCCCGATGTGCTTTGCCGATCCGACGCATATACGGACTTATATCCGCCGTCAAGGCTCACAACCGCATGAACCTCGCATTTTCCGGCAATCCTTTGGCAAAGACCGACTATTTCTTCTTCTATTTCTTTTGAATACTCCTTGGGGTCAAGAGTCGCCATTACCGTTTCATCAGCGGGTGTTTTACTCGCTGTGAATTTTCCCATTATCAGAATGATAAGTCCCGCAAGAGCGATTGCTCCGAAAATCAGGAGCTTCTTATCCTTTATTTTTTCGGGTCGCTTAGTTTCTTCCATATTTTCTCCTATCTTATATCATAGATCACCGAACACTCTGTGCCTGTTCTTTCGCTGACAAATGCTGAAATATCCCGCGGGTCTTTATTGACGGTGCTTGAATATAGTAACACCTCTACTTTTTCTATACGGTATTCCCCGTCATGCTCCCCTATCTTTACTCTGACATCAAAATCGCCTTCCTTCATTTCAAGCTCGCGGCAGAGAGTTTTCTTTATAGCTGCGGCCGATGAGCTTTCCCCCTCTGCAAGTAGTGCGCTTTCATATTGGCTTTCATACTGCTCTTCACCCAATACGCCATCTAAAAAGCCCTCATCAAAATCCAAATTTCCATTGTTTATTGCAAAATAAAGAGGAGAGACGATTGCCGCAAGAATACACAATGCTCCCGCAAGTCTTACGTATTTTTTAATATCTCCCTCGGGAGATACCATACCTACGGCTCCGTTGAGAAAGGCGACAGATATAAGTGTTATAACAAATCCTTTCATCCCGGTCCCTCACGCAATAGCAACAGCCGTCTTTGAAAAGATGGTAAGTGCAAGCATAAACATTACCGAGCTCATGGATACAACGGCAATAAGCATACCGTACACCCCTCCGATTTCCGAAAGAAATCTTCCCTCTGTTTCACAGCCAAGCATTTCGGCAACTCCGCTTGAAAGCAAAAAGACAAGTCTTGTAAGCAGAAGCTCTATAAGCACGGGAACGAAAAGCAACAGAATAAATATTACTCCCCCTATCCCGACTATGCTCTTAAGATACTGAACGCTTGTTGCGAGAGTTCTCAAAGTTTCTCCCACCGATGCACCAACCATGGGAATTATATTTGAGCTTACAAGCCTTGCCGCCCTCGCTCCCGTGGAATCGGCGGCTGCACTCAGTGTAGTCTGCGCCGAAAGCGATGCCGTAAGCACCGTCATTACCAAAGCTATAAAAAAACCGTACGTTTTCTTCAGTGCCCCCGTAAGTCCTCTCATTCCCATTTCGGGAGACAAAGTATTGCAAAGGGCTAATGCGGTAAAAAGGCAGCACACAGGCACAAGACTTTTGGCAAATATAAGCTCACATACATTTAAAAAAACGTACAACGCAGAGGTTCCTACCGTTGCAGTGCTTACGTTTCCACCCATTGCCCATACTGTTCCCGTTATAGGAATCATAGCACCCATTATTCCAATCAGTCTTTGAAAAAAAAGCTCTACCTTTTGAAAATGCTCTGCCTGTATGTATATAATCGACGCAAATATTGCCGTTGTAGTACAAAATCTTACTGCACCCGCCATAGATTCCGATGAAAGCGAGCGGCTGAGAGCACCGAATATCGACGCAAGGATCAACAGTCCGCACAGCTTTGCAAAAAGCGCCGCGCCAAAAGAAAAACGCGTCTTTATTTCTACCATTATCTCTTTAAGCCAAAATTTTCCGCTGCTCATTTCCTTTACGGCATCTCCTACCTTGTCGGGAGAGTCTGAATATATCCCCTCAGGAAGCTTGTCTCCTCCCCATTCCGATATGCCATCAGCAATATCTCCATAGCCCTCGGGCATTGTATCGGTTACCGCAAACGAAGATATAGACATCAAAGACAGCATTAGCAGAAAAACAAGAACAAACACCACTGCCTTCGACATTTTTCTCCTCATTTCATCATACCCCGAGTATTTTTTTGGCATAATCCATAAGTTCCCCTATCATGGGAATACAAAGCAAAAGGATGGCAAGCTTTCCGCAAAGCTCCACCCCCGAAGCAAGCGTCCCCTCTCCGCAATCCCTGCATATATCAGAGCATATTTTTGTCAGAAGCGCTAATCCGAGGGCTTTTATTAGGACCTTCGAATATATGTCAAGACCTTGTCCATCGGTTATTTCCAACAGCTCGGAGATGACATTTTTCATCATAAGCATCGCCGCGCCGAAAATTATCAAGGCTCCGCCTATCCGTATAAAAAGTGAAAGCTCTCCACCCTTTACCTGTCGGAGAATAATTCCCGATATAGCACACAGAAGTCCAATTCCGCAAAACCTTATAATGTCTCCCATAACTAAAAACCAAACACTGCCCTGACAGTGTCAAAAAGCTTACCCATTTCGCTTACAAGCATAAGCATTACAACAATAACTCCGGCAACGGTAACGAGATTTGCCTGCTCGTCTCTCCCCGATTTTGATAAAACAGATGCCGCGCAGGATACGAGAATCCCTACTCCCGCTATCTTTAAAATAAGACTTACGTCCATTTTTTCCTCCTTATATTTTTACAAAAGCAGAATTCCTATGGCAAGGCATCCCGAAAGCCACAGGGTATAATTCAATCTTTTTTTCTGAGGCAGCCTTTCGGTCTGAAGCCTTTTTTTCTCCTCAAGCGCCGCTATATAATAGTTGCATCTGGTCAGCTGTTCTTCTCGGTAATATTTGCCGAATTCTCTTGTAAAATTCAAAATAAGAGCCCCCGTTTCTCTATCGGGTAAACAATCATCTCTCAAAATTTCCGAAAAACTCTTCGGGGCAATAGCTCGTTCGTATCCGACTGCTCTTAACAGCTTTATATCACATTCGGAAAGTATTTTCTCAAGGGGGATACCGAAGCACTCTACCTGACCTTTTATATAACGTATAAGCTCTATCCAGCCATTAGTAAGCTCCAAGGTCCTATCTATCTTTTTGTTCATTATTCCCGCGCAAAGAAATCCTCCCATAGCCAGAAGTGAAACACCAACTATTTTATACAAGAGAATTTGCCTCCTCCCATTCGGTTACCGTATATTCAAACTCAAATGCGCCCAATCTTCTTGATATGGCAACATAGTATTCAAACACATGTCCTTCATGTAGATATCTGATACCCTTTCTCCGTAAAAGCGTAGACAGATTACTGCCGTGAGCGCTTGCAATCAAGGGAATTCCGCTGTTCTGCGCCGAAAGAATCGCCTCACATTCCTTGGGGTCTCCTATCTCATCGCATACTATCAGCTCCGCGCTCATGGTGCGTGTGGCAATTTCTATACCCTTTTCCCGTGGATATCCTACAAGAAGATCAACAGAATTATCGCATCCGTCAAGTGATACTCCAAGCTCCCCGCGTGTATCTACAACACACACGCGTTTAGGTGCGTCTCCCATTGACATTCGCGCTGCCACACCACGCAATAGGGTTGTCTTTCCAACACCCGGAGGTGCGTATATAAGCACTCCTCCTTTTTCTCTATGCAACAGATTGCATATCCGATTGCCCACATTTACGGAATATGACGGCAATCGGATATTTATACCCGAAATATCGTATATTCCAATAATTTTACCGCCATCGGTTGCAGCCCGTCCGCAAATTCCAACGCGTATTCCCTTACTCAGAGTTACGTATCCCTCTAGGAGAGTTTCCTTATGAGCATACAACGATCCTCCGAATATACGCTCGGTCATATATTCGGTCTCGCTGTCGGTCAGAATATGCTCTAGCATTATATTTTTTCCACCCATTGTAACAAAGCTTCTTCTGCCGCGGCGACAGCGTATCTCCTCCGTGCTTCTTCCAAACATATCTTTAGTTGTCAATTCACCGTACAGCTTGTACGGCAGAATACCCGAAAGAATATCCGACTGCTCTCTGATTTTTAACCCGTTTCTCTGTCCGTTAATTACGGTTGCCATATGCTCCCTCGCTATCCTTTGATTTAATAAAATATATGCTCTGATTATTCCAAAAAGAACGAAAATGCTTTTTTTACACTTTTATGGAGATTCACAAAATTTAATACGACAAACACCCCCGACATATACGACATTTTTCATCATTTTAGACATTTTTCTTGCTTTTATTCATTGTTTGTTAACAGTTTTTTAATAATATAATGTTGTATAAAAAAGATGTATATGGTAAAATGTATTAGAATGGATTGTAATATATTTTCTCGGAGGTAAATATGTTTTTGAAAAGCAATTTGCGCCCTGCTACGGTAGGTGCCGGCGAACAGAACATTGCGAATTCACGCCATAATTCTTCTATGGTTTTTGACGCAGGATCGGATGATGTTTTCGGGGATCTCAGCGGTTATTCCAACAAAGCAAATCCCACTCCCTCTGCTCAGCCCAGAAGAAACAGTGCTCCCACAAGGAGAAAGGCTTCCCGTCAGGGCTTTGATATCAGAAGCCCTAAGGTATTTATTCCGATAATCGCGGCTATCGTTGCCATTATCGCAATAATTATTATCATAGTTGCTTCGGGTAGCGGCGATATTAAGTATACAAACAACAGCTACCTTCTCTACAAGGACAGCAACGATGCTTATCACGTTGTTTCAAACGGTGATGTTATTGAGCAGGTGTTTGAGGGTGAAGTTGAGCTCGTTGAATCGGTTGACCGTTCATTCGCCTATGTTTACGATTACATAGATGGCGGTGATTCCGTAAAGATGTATATCCTCAAGGGCAAAAAGCTTACTCCCCTTCTTGGCGGAGAGCCCGTAAGCAAAAAGATCTGTGAGTCCACACTTGAACCCGGTGTCGTTTATCTTGATGCCAGCGGCGACAACTACATGATCTACAACGAAAAGGATGGCGAGGATCAGATTGCTAAAAGAAATGCTGACCCTAAGGACTTCCAAATATCGGGAGACGGTAAGACCGTAGCTTATACAATCAAGGGCAGAGGCGACGCAAGCAACAGAATAATGTGCATCTATGAAGGAAGAAATTCCGAGGAAATCTCCTCCGGCGCTGACATTCCCGTTGCAGTATCCAACTACGGTAAATACGTTTACCTTAAGAGACCCGTTTCTAACGATAATTCTGCTTATTCCCTCTACGTTTGCGATGCAAAATCCAAAAAGCTTGATATTTACATAATAGAAGGCAGCGAGGGCTTCCAGGAAATCCTTGAGATGAACGTTAAGGGTGATGAAATTATCTTTACTGCACTGAAGGCTACTTCCAATACCGGTAGCGGCGATGCTGTTGAGCAGGTAAGCGGAAGCACCAAAGCGGTATCTTTCCTTTACCGCCACAAGGCAAGCAAGGATAAATCCCTCACCGAATTAGGCGACGGATACGTAACTCTTGCCGATTTCGATCCCGAGGTAGCTATCCACAAGAACTTCAAGGACGTATATTTTGTTGCCCGTTCAGAAGCCGTTGAGACAGACAATACCAAGTATGATGTCTTCTACCTTAGCAAGAAGTACGAAAAGAGTCTTATACGCGCTAAGCTGCGCGCAGGCTATATGGGAAAATTCAGCCCCGATTGCAATTACTTCTACTATATATCCAACAAAGGCGATCTCCTTCGAGTAGATCTTAAGGATAAACAGCTTGGGGCAGAAGTTATTGACAATGACGTTGCTGATTTCTCCATAACAAAGAAGGGCAACGTTTACTCACTCAAAAACGATAAAAAACTCAATTATTACAAGACTTCCTCTGAAAATAAGGAAAGAGTATTCTACGACGTAGAGAATATATCCTTCTACAATCAGTCTAACAGACTCTTCTTTATAAACAACGCAGAAGGACCTGCAGTTGACGTATCCAAGGAAAGTATCGATTACGATACCGCAAAGTTTGGTTCTACCGAGCTTAAGGCGCTTCCCTACTTCACCACTCCCAATATTAAGAAGTGCTATGCTATAGTATGGGATGCCGAAAAGGAAGCATGTTCGGTATACTACACCTCCTCCGGAAAGCGCTTCAAGTTCCTCAGAAAGGTTGAGGATTGCGTTTCCGTAATTATAGACGGAGTAGAGTTAGATCTTGAACATTATAAGATTATTGCTGAATAATTTATAATACAAAAAGAACACCCTCGTTCAATTGAACGAGGGTGTTCTTTTACATAGGGGCTGTCTCAAACAAAAATTGAGACAGCCCCATATTATTTTTACTTTTTCCAAGCGTCCATGAGCATCTTCATATAAAGTCCGCCCTGAACAGTTCTGTTCTGGAAGCCAACCTCTGCGCCACTTACCGTATCGTACCAGTCAGTCATGGGTGTACGGGTGGTCATTTCGTTAAATGCCTTCCACATAGGAGCAATATACTTCTCGAAGGTATCTCTGTCAGCTGCCATGGATGCAGTCCATACCATCCAGTCAGTCTTGGTATAGTCTGCTCTGTTATCAAGAGGCATACCGTACTCATTGAAGTGAACGAAGTTATTATTTACTTCACCTGCCATGAATTCGTCTGTAAATACGCCGGTTCCCCATACCTTATCCCAAACCATGTTGTACTTCATGGAATAGGTATTGGGACGGTCGAATGCGAGGTTGGTTGTGCCGTCAGCATTCTTTGCAGTTGCATGCCAGATCTCAGCCATCTTTTCAGCTTCTGCCTTATACCTAGCTGCATCAGCATCTCTTCCGAGCATTTCCATAAGAATTGCCATGCCGCGGATACCCATGATAGCCTTAAGAGAAAGGTTGATGTTGTGCTCAAGGTGTCCTGCAAAGTCGTCGGTGCAAAGCTGCTCTGCGGGGTCTGCGCCGTACTTGAGAAGGTACTCGCACCAAGTACAAAGGAGATCAATACGCTTTGCGGCGAAGTCTGCGCTTCCGGTGGCAAGTGCTACGTTTGCTTCCATAATAAGCATATTTCCGCACTCCTCAACAGGCATCTGCATGCTGTACTTCATTTCGCCCGTAGTCTTGGAGTAGCCGTAAACCTGACCGTTAAGGATAGGATACTGACCTACGTCGTGGGGAGCGAAGTCATACTTGTACTCTTCCTTCCAAGCCTTGGACTCTGCGTACTTATAAACGGGACGCATCATACCCTTAACAAGCTCGGGATTATAAAGAAGGAACATAGGAATAGAGGGATAGCTTACGTCTACGGTTGCTGCGCATCCGTTGGAGAAGCACTCCTTGGATATGAAGAGGACCTCGCCCTCCTCGTCAAGAACGAGCTTGTGAGCGGCGATAACCTGACGGTATGCAAGTGTTACTATCTCAGCGTACTTTTCTCCGCCCGAAGCAAGAGCATCAGCATAAAGCTTCTTTGAGAAAGCGTCTGCCTTTGCCTTTACGTCGTCGTAATCCTTGGCAGCCTCGCAAATAGCCTCAGCAATAGTCATACCGTCCTTATTCCAGTAGGACTTAAGTGTCTTTTCAAAATAGATGATACTGCTTTCCATATCGTCATACGCAAAGAGCACAAGGCGGCTCTCGCCTGCAGTAAGAGGAGCGGAAAGGTAAATATTTCTTATAACACCGTCTTTTTCATCTGTTCTGGTTTCTACTCCGTCACCCTTTGCAGCAAGGTAGAAATAACCCCAATCGATACGAAGGTCATCACCGGATCTGTTAAGGGGCTTCTGCTCGGAGTTACCCATGCGGATACCCTTTACGCAACAGCAAGGAGCAACCTCTTCAGCTACGATGGGACTCTGCTTTGCGACGTTAAGACAAAGCTCTTCATTAGCCTTTATCTCAACCTTTACATCGTGATCCTTACCGTCGCAAGAAACGTATGTCAGAGACAGATAGGAAACAGGACGGGTCATAATATGAAAATTGTCCATAAGTAAGGGAGACGTAAATACTGCGGTGAGGATAATATCGTTATTCTCATACACTGCCGTTGTAGACATAGCATCAATATCGAGAGATATCTGTCTCATTTTATGGATATCACGGTGGTATCCAAGGAAGGTATACTTCTTACCGTCAACCGTAACAGTTCCAAGGAGCTGATTAGGCTTACCCGTCCAGTGCATGGTTTTTTCATAGTTAAGCTTTTCGTTCGGAGACCAAACAGAAAAATAGGGATCGACTGTGATAAGTGGCACAGCAGGAGCTCTCATTTTCATAGTTCTAAACCTCTTTTTTGATTATTTTTGCGTTAATCTCGCATACAAATTAATTATACAATATTTTACAAATCTTTTCAATACTTTTTCCAAAAATAATTAGCAAAAAATGGCGATATTTTCAATAAATACCGCCATTTCTTTGATTATTCTATTTCCTCGAAAATATCGCCGTTCTTTTCACTGAACGTAACCTTTCCTATTACGGTTCTTCTGTCTCCGCTGGGGTTGTCAGGATATGTCTGTATATGGAAGGAAGTATACAGTTCACCGTTCTTAGTCTTGAAGAACGCATTATGTCCTGCTCCGAAAAGGTCGGGATTGCAGGAAAGCACGGGATTATTCACCGACTTTTTCCAAGGTCCTAGAGGATGATCTGCAGTCGCAACGCAAATCGCGTAATCGTTGCTACCGAAATAATTGGTAGAATAGTTCATTACGTACTTGTTTCCAAGCTTTATAACTGTAGGTCCTTCGTTCCAAAGGGTGGGCTTCGACCTTACGTGGAGAGATTTTCTTTCATATTCCTCTGTCGGCGTAGTCATAAGCATCGGCTCGCTTATTACCTTGGTGAGTGTATCATCAAGCTTCATACAATAGGTTTGACTAAGTCTTACTCCGTCAACCCAGTTTTCGGAGCAATCTCTTGAATAATAGAAGAAATTTCCCTCCTCGCATATGAGCACCGATCCGTCGATCGTTGCGTATCCGAGGTCAAACATAGGCTTCCCGTAAACGTCGGTAAAGGGTCCTTCCGGGCTGTCGGATACGGCAACACCCAAACGAAGCGAGTTATCCTCTGCTCTTCTTGCAGAATAGTGCATAATAAATTTCCCGTTGTGATATACCACCTCAGGTGCCCAAAAATCTCTGTCTCCCCAAGCTTTTGACGCTTCAAAACAAAGTATTTTATCGCTCCAATTTACGAGATCATCACTTTTCCAAACGTAAAAGTTTTTGTTTTCGCTTGCGGGGGTAGTTGCATAGCAATAATAAACACCCTCAAAAAGGATAATCTGGGGATCGCCTATTCCCGTAATATTTGTAATGATCATAATTTTGCAGTCCTTTCTTAAAGCTCTTCAACAGAAATTACACCGTCAAGCTTAGCAAGCATTGTCATCATAGCCTGATGTTTGATTTTTCTGGGTGTACGTATCGAAAACACAGCGCAAGGGTTTTTTCCCTCATCCGAGCCCTTTTTGGTTATTTCCATATCCACTATGTATGCGCCCGTCTTTTTTATGGTATCAACTATAACTCCAAGCTTGCTCGTCTCCGAATACTCTATGTAGAGATTACAAACTCTTGCATTTGAAACAATAAAATATTCAAGCTTTGCAAAAACAATTTCCGCTAAAAGAATTATTGCCGTAGAAACGATAGCTGCCTCAAAGAAGCCCGCACCGCAGCAAAGACCGACGATCGCGGCAGCCCAAAGTCCTGCTGCCGTAGTAAGTCCCTTAACCTGACGTCTCTTGGTTATGATAATTGTACCCGCGCCTATAAATCCGATACCCGCAATAACCTGTGCGCCAAGACGAGCCATATCGGTAAACATGTGAAGGTTCAAAACGAGATACTGGCTTGTAAGGGTTGTCATTGCAGCACCGAGACAAATAAGAATGTGTGTTCGGAAGCCTGCGGGACGGCGCTTTCTTTCGCGCTCGAGTCCTATAACTCCTCCGCAGATTATTGCCGTAACAAGTCGGACAGCGACTGTAAGCCAATCTATGTAATTACCGCGAAAAATATCAAAAAATTCTAACATTTCTCTGCCCTCCTTATACTTCTTCTATGGTTCTGACGGTATCAATTTCCGCAATTGCCGTCATTACATATGCGTGAGACCTACTTTTGGGAAGTTGCAAGGAAAAGATCGCATTTGGATAGGATTCTCCCTTTGCCTTGGTTAGCTCAATATCGAAAATACGGACATCCTGCTCCTTGATCCTCTCTATTATGGTAGAAAGATCATCAGCATTCTCAAATTCAACAAATATATTCACGTTTCTCGAATGTGAAAGGATAAATGATTCAAGCTTGGAAAATATAACTATGGTAATTATAATACAAGAACAGCCTATGACAGCAGCTGCCCAAAAGCCTGCTCCAATAGCAAGCCCCATACAGGCAGATGCCCAAAGACCTGCAGCCGTCGTCATTCCCTTTACCTGCTGACGTCCCGTTACTATAATAGTACCTGCACCGATAAATCCTATGCCGTTAATGACCTGCGCTCCAAATCTCGATATATCCGTTTTATAAAAATCTCCCAAGCCCCATACACCGTATATTTGATTTGAGAGATAAATACCAAGCACAATAGTCAGCGCCGCTCCCATACACACAAGCATATGAGTTCTAAAGCCTGCCGCTCTGCGCTTTCTTCCTCTATCTATTCCGATAAGTCCTCCGCAAATTGCAGCCACAAACAAGCGCAGCACTACATTCCAAAATGACAAAGTCATTTTTACTTTCCTCCTTTCAAAAGAAAAAACGAACACTCAGTGTATAATATTTTAATTATACATGATTTGTTCGCTTTTTGCAATAGTTTTTTTGATTTTTTAAATTATTTTGTGCAATCTTGATATATTTTCTGTTACTGACCTAGAATTATATCAAAGGTCAGGCTTTGTCGGTTTCTTATAACCGTTACACTCACGGTGTCTTTCGGCTTTTTTCTATTTATTATATTCACAATCTCTTCATATCGACTTACCTCTTCTCCGTCGATACCGACTACTGTATCGCCCTCACGGAGAACGGTCTTAGCAGTCGAGCCACACTCGGCAAAGGAGCTTATCTGATACCCGTATTTTCCGTCCTTGCTCACCGTTTCCCCGAATATTCCGAGCTTAGGGGCCAGAGTTACAAATGACGATACTACGTCGTCGTCAGGAATCTCATTTTTCATCATGGCATCAAGAATATTTGATACACCGTCAGCAGGCAACGCAAAGCCAATTCCGTCATATTCACCGCCAAGCTTCATTGTTACCATTCCTACTACTCTGCCGAATCCGTCAAAAAGCGGACTTCCCGAATTGCCTGAATTCAGAACCGCATTTGTCTGTATAACCGTCATTTTCTTTTCAAGAGCTCCCGTATTATCGTAAATTGACAGAACTCTGTTAAAATAGGTTACCTCGCCTGAGCAAAAGCTTCCGGCGTAATCAACAGAAGCAGGTGTTCCTATTGCGTAAACGTCTTCTCCTACGAGAAGCTCCGAAGATATCCCAAGCTCAACGCATGGCAGATTCTTTGCATCTATTTTTAGCAATGCAACATCGGTTTTTGTATCGGATTGAATTAGCTTGGCAATAAATTTTCGGTTATTGTAGGTTACTACACTTATTTGCTCACAATTTTCCACAACGTGCGCGGCTGTGGCGATATATCCGTCTGCCGAATATATAAATCCGCTGCCAACCGATGAATTATCCTCGCATAAAACAGTAACGACAGCTCCTTTACACTTTTCGTAAATTTCCGAAGGAGTAAGGGCACCGCTTTCGCTGTCGTGCTCCTTTATAAAAATAACCTTTTTTTCCCCTTCGGGTATATTTCCGTACGGGTCGATCGTGGGGAATGTATTTTCGGCAGGTACCTTTTTCGCTATATAAAGTGCGTAACCGGTTACCCCTATAGACGCTAAAACGGCAATAACGGTAATTGCAACACACACGGCTCTTGCAAGCTCACTCCTTTTTTTATTCCACACTGTTTCGGTTTTTTCCGTGAAAGATAAATCAAGATCTTTGTGCTGTTCTTCCTCGTATGATTTTTGATTCCCGATATTACTTTGATACAACTGTGTTTCCTTTTTAATTATCTGACGACCTGCCGAATCCCCTTTTCTTTTATCATCTGCTTTCTTCTTCCGCGCTCCGTCGATAAAGCTCTTGAAAAATCTCTTTTTTCCATAATTTCCGCCCATAAAAAACACCTCAAGGCAAAGACTTTAATTTATCTTTCGCCTTGAGGCTGATTTTTATTCAGCTATGTTACATATTCTATCAGGTAAGCAACTCGAATTTATATCCAACGCCCCAAACAGTCTTAAGCATCCACTTATCGGATACTCCCTCAAGCTTTTCACGCAGACGCTTTACATGCACGTCAACTGTTCTGGAATCTCCGAGGTAGTCAAAGCCCCATACCTTGTCAAGAAGCTGATCTCTCGTGAATACGCGGTTGTAATTAGAAGCGAGGAAATAGAGAAGCTCCAGCTCCTTGGGAGGAACGTCCACTGCTTTTCCTCTGAGCTTAAGCTCATACTTTTGATGGCTTATCTCAATATTATCGAATTTGATAACCTCCTCATCTCCCTGACTTGCATGAGCCTGACAGCGGCGGAGAACACTCTTGACCCTTGCGCTGAGCTCCTTCATATCAAATGGCTTTACTACAAAGTCATCCGCTCCGAGCTCAAGTCCCAGAACCTTATCAAAAACCTCTCCCTTTGCAGAGATAATAATTATCGGCTTTGAAGATATTTCTCTTATTTCGCGGCATATCTGCCAGCCGTCTTTTTTGGGGAGCATTATATCAAGCAAAACGAGATCGGGCTCATATATTTTGAAAAAGCCCAAGCCCTCTACTCCGTCATTGGCGACCTTAACGCTGTATCCCTCGTTTTCGAAGTATATTTTAAGCAGCTCGCATATATTTTCGTCATCGTCGATTACAAGAATTTTAGTATCCAACATTCTGTTCCATTCCTTTCAGTGAAAATGAACGTAAACTCATTACTGACATATTATAACATATAATTTTCCAAATTGCAAACATTTTTTTAATAATTTTTGACCTTTTTAATGAATTTTTTATGATTAATTATGACGATTGTGTGATTTTTCTGTTTTTTTGGCAAAAATATGAGAATTTTAGAATTCTTTCTCCATGAAAATAACCGTATATTTCTTTAATCATGTATATCCGCACTGTATACTGCGTTTTTTTAAAACTTTAAATAGCTATGGAATATTTTTTCAAATAACCTTGAAAAAATCTTTATAATATTGTATAATAGATTGGATATATTTTTTTGAAAAGGATATTAAAAAATGAAACTTGGAATTGTTGGACTTCCCAATGTGGGAAAAAGTACTCTGTTTAACGCATTGACAAACGCAGGAGCCGAATCTGCTAACTACCCCTTCTGCACGATTGAGCCTAACGTAGGTGTGGTTTCCGTACCCGATAACAGACTCGATTTTCTTGAGAAGATGTACAACGCGGAGAAATACACTCCCGCTGTTATCGAATTTGTAGATATCGCCGGTCTCGTTAAGGGTGCATCCAAGGGCGAGGGTCTTGGAAACAAGTTCCTCTCTCATATCCGTGAGGTTGATGCTATCGTTCACGTTATCCGTTGCTTTGAGGATGAGAACATTATTCACGTTGACGGAAATATAAATTCTCTGCGCGACCTTGAAACCATAAATCTTGAGCTTATTTTCTCGGATATTGAAATGGTTGAGCGACGTATCGACCGTACAAAGAAGGCTATGAAGGGTGATAAGACCCTTGCATCCGAGCTTGCTGTTTTTGAAAAGCTCCTTGCAGCTCTCTCCGAGGGCAAGAGCGCGCGTGAGGTTGAGCTTGACGAATCAGAGCTTGAATGTCTCTATGATACTCCCCTTCTTTCCATGAAGCCTGTTATTTACGTCGCAAACGTAAGCGAAAATGAGATTGGCGAAGAGCCCTTAGGCAACAAAAACTACGTAGCTCTTAAGGAGCAGGCAGAGCGTGAGCATTCTCAGATAATGGCTGTATGCGCACAGCTTGAAGCTGAAATTGCAGAGCTTGACGGTGAGGAAAAAGCTATGTTCCTTGAGGACCTCGGTATTCCCGAAAGCGGTCTCGACCGACTTATCAAGGCAAGCTACACTCTTCTCGGTCTTATCAGCTATCTTACGGCAGGTCCTACCGAGGTAAGGGCTTGGACTATCGTTAACGGCACCAAGGCACCTCAGGCGGCTGGCAAAATCCACAGCGACTTTGAGCGCGGATTTATCAGAGCCGAGGTTGTCTCCTACGACGATCTTTACCGTCTCGGTACCATGAGCGCTGTTCGTGAAGCAGGTCTTTACCGAAGCGAGGGTAAGGACTACGTTATGAAGGACGGAGACATTGTTCTCTTCCGCTTCAACGTATAACGGAGCAACTATGAGAGTAAGAAAGAAAAAACACGGAGCGGAGCGGATCGAGGTCTGCTCCGAGCTCCTTATTAAGGATATAAGAGATCTTCGAGATGGTTTTGCGGGTATTTTTGACGACGATAGCCGTCCTGTTCATCTTGAGATCGGGTGTGGCAAGGGAAACTTTGCTGTTGGAATGGCGCAAAAGTATCCAAACATTAATTTTATCGCCATGGAAAAGGTTGCGGACGTTTGCTGTGTCGCCCTTGAAAAGGCTTATGCCTCCAAGGAAGAAAGGCAAAATGACAATTTGCGTTTTCTTATAGGAGACGCAAAGCTTCTTGAGGAATGTGTTCCCGCCAATTCCCTTGACTGCATTTATCTTAATTTCAGCGATCCCTGGCCAAAATCAAGACATGCGAAGCGCAGACTTACTCACAGTGTTTTTCTTGAGATCTACGCGAGAATGCTCAAGGAGGACGGGATTTTACGTTTCAAGACCGACAACGCAGGGCTTTTTGATTTTTCTCTTGAGGAATTCGAGCGTTTCGGCGCTGAAATAATCTGGCAGACGAGAGATCTCCACGCAAGTGAGAAAAATACGGATAACGTTATGACCGAGTACGAAAAGAATTTCTCCGAAAAGGGATTTTCGATTTGTTCGGCTTGGGTCAAGCTTCCCAAAAAGGAGGAATCAAATATGCTTAAGGAACTCGTTCTTGGCAGCCGCAGTAAGAGAAGCTTTCTACCCGATAAGGGAATTCCCTACGATATACTCAAGGATATTTGCGATACTGCGAGATATTGTCCCGCAGCAATGAACATGCAGCCTCTTAAATACAAAATAGTTCAGGATGATAAGGATGTTGCCGCTCTTCTCGGAATTACCCGTTGGGCAAGTGCTCTTGACAAGAAGCTTCCTCCCGAAAATCACGCGCCCACGGCATTTATCGTTATCTGCCATGACAATAACGTAGTCGAGGAAAAGCCTATATTCATGATTGACGTAGGTATTGTAGCTCAAACCATGATGCTTGCGGCGCACGAAAAGGGGTATGGCGGTTGCATTATCGGCTCTGCGGGCGCTGACAGTATAAGAGCTGCCCTTTCTCTTCCCGATAACCTTGTTCCAAAGCTTATCCTCGGACTTGGTGTCCCCGACGAACAGGTCGTGCTTACCGAGGCTGTTGACGGTCAGGTAAAGTATTACAGAGACAGCGAGGATATTCACTACGTTCCCAAGCGTCCACTTGACGATATAATCATAAAATAAAATTTCGAAAGGAGTATTCCTATGACCGAGCCGTCGGGTGTACTTATTGTCAATAAGCACGTAGGTGTAACATCTCACGATATTGTGGGGAAGGTTCGCCGTTTGTACAATACCCGTCGCGTTGGGCATACGGGCACTCTTGATCCCGATGCGTCGGGAGTTCTCGTGGTTCTTATCGGCAGAGCTGCAAAAGCAGCGGAATTCCTTGTGTCGGACACAAAAAGATATCGAGCAACTCTCCGCTTGGGCATGACCACGGACACCGAAGATGCAAGTGGGAATATTCTTGCCGTATGCGAAAAGCTCCCGTCAGCAGACGAGGTCATTTCTGCGTGTACCGGATTTTTGGGTGAGATTGAGCAGATTCCTCCTATGTACAGCGCGCTGAAAAAGGACGGGCAAAAGCTATGCGACCTTGCAAGAAAAGGCATCACTGTGGAACGTGAAGCACGAAAGGTAAAGATATTTGAATTACAATGCTCAAAAACATCCACACCGTCCGATTATATTCTTGAGGTTTTCTGCTCTTCGGGAACCTATATACGCACTCTTTGCGCGGATATAGGCAAGGCACTTGGTTGCGGCGGTATAATGGCAACCCTTGAGCGACTTGAGGCGGGTGGATTTTCGATAGAAAATTCTTTTTCAGTAGCCGAGCTTGAGACCATGGAAGAAAGCGATAGAATTTTGAAGCTTATCCCCACCGAATCTCTTTTCGATTCCTTACCCAAGGTATGCTTACCCGAATTTTTTGAAAAGCTTTGCCGTGGCGGTTGTGAGATATACCAAAAGAAGATACAATCCTCTCTGCCCCTTGGGGCAAGAGTAAGACTTGCGGATGCAAACGGAACTTTCTTCGCCATCGGCGAGGTACGTGAATACGAAAACGGAAGCGCAATTAAATCCATAAAAATATTTGAATTATAACTAAGGGCTGTCTCAAATGCAATTTGAGACAGCCTCTTTTTTGGATAGCCGATAGAGCTTTTACCAAATTTTGATATTCGAATATATAACGCTTACCCTGCAATTAAAATCGGCAGTATTGGTACAGTAATGTAACGTCTCTCCGTCAGATGAAAAGAAAACACTTGGACTGTACCCTATTTTTCTTACTCCATAGCTTAAAACCTGAACAGGATTTTTAATTGCTATAAAGGTCTCACCGTAGTCAAAGCTCAGAAACATATCACTTTGCCCCCATATTGCCTTATTCGAACCGCTCCCTACCACAACAAGTGTACCGCATTCTCCTCCGGCAGGAGTCCATGCACACCAAGGTGATGCGCCTATGCTTTTACCGTCAGCAGTTACAAGATGCGTTCCGTAATCTTTAGACCTAAATTCATTGAGAGAATTTAATTTCTGATAGTACACCGGAGCTCCCATTGATTCCTCATATATCTCGTACACAAGAAAATATTCGCCGTTGCCCATTCTTGTTACGCAAGGCATTCCCGGACGCCATGCGGTATCGTCGCCGTTTATTACGTCGACCGTCGCGCTCCAATTGTCCATATCATCTGTATAATGGCATACAAGCTTTTGCACTCCCTCGGAAGCTTTCGGGTAGGTTTCGTCCGCGTAGAAGCAATAAACTCTTTCGGTTTCCTCGTCGTAATAAAGGAACGGCTCGTAGACACCGAGGTGAACGCTATAGTTCAGCCCACTTTTAAGCTGGCAGTATGATGTCCAGTTTTTGCCCAGATCTGTACTGTAATAAAGGGTTATTTCGGTAGCCTCGATGCCGTCCGAATTGGTTACGTATGTGCTGTCAGCCAAAAACAGAGTCCCCGCCTTGAATCTTCCCATATCCCGCGGCAATTCAAAAAGCGATGCCTGCATACTGGACTTGATTGAATTTTCAGAAATAGTATTCCGAACGTATGAAATACAGTCCCAGCTTTCTCCGCCGTCCGTACTCTTATAAATCCTGCGCGTATCCTTGCTATATACCGTATACGTAGCAATCAACGTTCCGTTATCCTCTCCGTTATGGGCAAGCTCAATTATACTTTCGTAGCTATACACATAGGAATCAGGCTCCTTTGATGATTGCAGACTGGCTATTGTAGATTGCGTTTCCACATACATTTCCGTAAAATTTTCAAACAACATACTATCGGTATTCAGAACGCCTATTTCACGTTCTCCATGCGAAAAAAGCACGGACTTCTCGGTTTCGCTTGCCTTAGCATAGTTCATAAGGAAGCGTTTCATTGCTCTGATGATAACCTTTTCATTCCTACCCGCGATAGCTATTTTCTCACCGTAATTACGGATAATATACGCTCCCTCTTGTTTCTCATGCTTTGAAAGCTCATCTTTAGCATCGCCACTTTCTTTGCGGGATGTATTTCCAAGCAATATTTCCTTTCCCTGCTCACTTTTCGCGTCGGAAGCAAGATCTATTTTCGCACCCGTATAATCCTCAAGTAACTCGCAGAATTTCTCAAGGTAACCTATAAGCTTATCGGTTGCGTTTTTGGGGTATATCACGGTGTAGCCGTCTAAATTTATGAAATATGGCTCTGTATTTATTTTTTCGCTCTCAACAGGCTCCGTTTGATTTTCTGTAGTCTCACTCTCTCCAATCGGTCCGCCGTATTCCATATTTTTCTTACCGCAACCAATATTGAGCAGCAACATGGAAAAAATAATAATTACCGATATTACCTTAAAATTTATTTTCATATTCTGCCTCCCCTTTGCCTATTGATTTTATTATATCAAAAATTGAAAATTTGTCAATAAAAAATCCCACGCTCGATTTCGAGCGTGGGATTTTTTGTTTATATATTGAATTAGTTGAGCTCTGCGAAGTACTTGATCGTACGAACCATCTGGCTGGTGTAGGAGTTCTCGTTGTCGTACCAAGAAACAACCTGTACCTGGTAGGTATCGTCGTCGATCTTTGCAACCATGGTCTGGGTTGCATCGAAGAGAGAACCGTAACGGATACCAATGATATCGGAAGATACGATCTGATCCTCGTTGTAACCGAAGGACTCGGAAGCTGCTGCCTTCATTGCTGCGTTGATGCCGTCAACGGTAACGTCCTTACCCTTAACAACTGCAACGAGAATGGTGGTAGAACCGGTACAGGTAGGAACTCTCTGTGCAGAACCGATAAGCTTGCCGTTGAGCTCAGGAATTACAAGACCGATTGCCTTTGCAGCGCCGGTGGAGTTAGGAACGATGTTCTGTGCGCCTGCGCGTGCACGTCTGAGGTCTCCCTTTCTGTGAGGACCGTCAAGGATCATCTGGTCGCCGGTGTATGCATGAACGGTGGTCATGATACCGCTCTGGATAGGAGCGTAGTCATTGAGAGCCTTTGCCATAGGTGCAAGGCAGTTGGTGGTACAAGATGCAGCAGAGATGATCTTGTCGTCAGCGGTAAGGGTCTTCTCGTTAACAGAGTAAACGATGGTCTTAAGATCCTTTCCTGCGGGAGCAGAGATAACAACCTTCTTTGCGCCTGCGTTGATGTGAGCCATAGACTTCTCGGTGGAGCAGTAGAAACCGGTGCACTCGAGAACAACGTCTACGTTAAGCTCTGCCCAAGGACAGTTTGCAGCGTCCTTTTCAGCATAGATCTTGATGGTCTTTCCATCAACGGTGATGCTGTCCTCACCGGCAGCTACGGTGTGTCCGTCGTAACGACCCTGAGCGGTATCGTACTTGAGAAGGTGAGCAAGCATCTCGGGCTTGGTAAGGTCGTTGATTGCAACGATCTCGTAGCCTTCTGCACCAAACATCTGTCTGAATGCGAGACGGCCGATACGGCCAAAGCCGTTAATAGCAACTTTTACTGACATGGTAAAAATCCTCCATTTATTTAAAAAATTTTTTGACTTTTTTGAAAACGGCATACCTAGGGCATGTCCTTTATTCTCAATTATATATTTTAACTCATTTTTTTCAAATATACAAGTCTTTTAGCAAAATTTTCTAATTTTTGTAACCTTGTACTATTTTTTTAAAATATTTTTGTAAAAATCGTTAAAAATACCACAATGTTTGTTATACGTCTATCTCAAAAGTTCCGTCAAATGCTTTATACACTTTTTCAGCATTACTTTCGGCAAATTGATTAGCCTTATTTGCCGTGTTGTTTTTATACTCATCGCTGTTTTTCATAGCATCATACCCCGATATACACGTGGGCAGCAAGACCGTATGAGCATCAGCATATTCGTAAAACGGCTTATATCCCGTATCGCAAAGAAAATGGTGAGGCATCTGCAGAATATCGCATTTCAGATCTTCTCCCTTGGTATTGGCAAGCAAGGTAAGACTATGGTTAAAAGCATCCCCCGTAAACATTATCTTTTTTTCGGTGGTTACTGTAAAGATCAATGATAATTGGTTTGTGTTATTGAGCTTTTCGTAATCGGTGGGAACGTAGAGAAATTTTATTCTCGCTCCGTTTACCAGAAGCGTACTGCCGTTATTCGGTTCTATCGTGTCAGCATTAAAGATTTTCGCTACATTCCCTATCATCTCCTTATATGCTATACAGGTATTACCGCTTCTATCCTTGAATCCCTCCGGAAAATAGTAAACCATGTTTTTTATGGTAATATTGCTGACCATATTTTTATATTCGCTCATTTCTATCAAGCAATTTACGTGGTCTCCATGGGGATGGGTGAGAATCCAATAGTCTATTGTTATATGCTCGGTATCACTGTACTCACGCAAAAGATTGTAAAAGCTTTGTGCGTCTTCACTGTTACCGCCGTCTATTACAATCAAATTCCCGGATTTTGTCTTTATTATATATCCCATTCCTGCTGCCTTCCAGCCCACGGTCGAATTAAAGGGACCACTGTAAAGACTTGCTGCTGTTCGGAATCCGACGAGCTTTGCTCCTTCTTTTGTGGCAGGCACCTCAGACGACACGGAATCAGATTCGCTGTCCTCGGAATCACCGAGACCTTCGGTGCTATCCGAGCTACCCGTATCCGACATATTTTGTGCATTATTTTCCTTCTCCACACATGCAACAAGTGATACGCACATCATAATAATAACCATTAACAATGCAATAATTTTTCTCATGCGACCTCCAAAAAATAAAGCTATGAAAAACGTTTACCTCTTGGGCAAACTACCTCTCACAGCCTTATTATACCATTTTTTTATTTAATTGTAAAGTATTTTATCCATAAATTTCTTTTGCTTTTTTCAAGCTTTCAATAGGATCAAGAAGCGGTTTATACTCAAGTCCGAGAGCTCCTGTATATCCTGCCGCATCCACAGCCTTGATTATATTCTTATAATCACTCTCTCCGTTCTGCATCTCGTTTCTGCCCGGATGTCCCGCACCGTGAAGATGGGCAATAAGGTCAAGATTATTCACAATATTCGGTATGATATTCCCTTCCATGACCTGCTGATGATATATATCGAATATCACCTTTACACAAGGACTATTTACCTCTTTTACAATTTCAAAGGCTTCCACTGCCGACCAAAGGTAATAGCCCGGATGATTTACATAGGTATTAAGAGGCTCGATCATAACCGTTATGCCGTATTTTTCAAGAGTTGGCGCGCCTGCTTTTAGTCCTGCCACGATAGACGCATGTTGCTCCTCGCGAGGCGCTCCCGTATCCTTTCCCACCTGAGTGATAAGCTTTTTGACACCAAGCTTTTTTGCCGCTTCACAGGTTTCCCTTATTCCCTCTACCCACGCATCGCGGTATGCGGGATCGGTAAGATTGAATTCGGTAGTACACATACTGATAAGCTCGACACCGGTTTCATCAAGAGTTCTCCTAACTTCGCCAAGGTCAAGCGTTTTCCAATTATAGGTCTCTACAGCATCATAACCGAGAGCCGCCGCCCGTCTGATTGCATCACAAAAGTCTACGTTTTTAAAAAAACAAGGTATTGCTACACAAAGTCTCATATTTTTCTCCTTTTAGTTATTATTTAAAATAAATTACCTCTCCCGTTTCCATGGAGCGATTTGCGGCAAAGCCAAGTCTCAGGCTCTTCATAGCATCCTCGTAATCCGAGCGTATAAGACTTCTGTCTCCCGTTTTTAGAGCATCAATAAAAGCTCTGTCAAGGGTGTAGGTTTGATCCTCAACGCGCTTTATGTCTCTTGTTTCGTTTTTCGTTTCAATAATAAGATTATTGCGGAGACGGTAATCGAAAATGATATCTTCAAGTGTAATATACAGTCCGCAACGGGGTCTTACTCCATCGTTCTTCTTTATGTAGCATCCGCTGACAAGAGTTGCCGTTACGTTATTCTCAAAACGGATAACCGCCGTGGAGTGGTCGTCTGTGTCGTATTCTTCAGAGCAAAGCTCACCCGCCTTGACGATTCCGGTAGATGCGGTAGCATATACAGAAAGAGGCTCTCCAAAGAGATACCGAAGTTCATCAAGCAGATGTATATTCTGCTCTACAAGCTGGCCGCCACAGTAGGACTTCTTCTGCCACCACCATACTCCGGGGATACCGCCTACCCAAGATCCGTAAACAAGTCCCCCCTTTTTGTGATTGGGAAGCTCGTTCTTTATGATATCGGTCAGATCCTGATATCTGTCCTGAAATCCTACCGACGTAAGAAGATCCTTTTCCTTGACCGCCTTCAATATCCGCTCGCACAGATCAAGATCTATAGACATGGGCTTTTCTACAAGGAAAGGAATACCCATTTCCGCCGCCCTAAGCTCCATATCGTCATGCGCCGTAGGCTCAACACAAATAACGAGAGCGTCTATATTTCCATTTGCGTTGTCGAGAAGCTCCGTATGATTTTTATAGATATTCTTACATCCGAAATTTTCGGCAGCCTCCATTCTGCGTTCCTCAATAGGATCAGCAACGGCTACCACCTCAACGTCGTCCATAGCGAGCCATCCCTTAATATGCGCTTTTGCCCTGCCTCCGCAGCCAATAAGTCCAAGCCTTACCTTTTCCATAACAAATCTCCTTAGCTTTTTATTTTTGGGGTTTACAAGTTATACCCTTTATGATATAATTATATTGCAATAAAAATCATTTTTCAATAATAAAATGTTGTATTTTATATAAGGATATTGTTATGGTATTTACGGAAATAGAAAAAGAAGCTTTTTCATGGTTACCCTTAGGTCTGAATACGCTGTGCGATTTCACAAAGCAGAATGCGATCGTCCGCCCCGAGGGATTCGCGTACCATCAAATACTTTGGGTAAGAAAGGGTGTAGGAACGTACCGTGTGGGAAACGAATCCTTTTTGTTATCCGAAGGCGAGGGCGTTTTCATGCGCGCCCATGTATCCCACAGCTACGACGGTGAGGATTTTTACACGGCATGGTGCACCTTTTCTATGTCGGAAGCTTTTTTTGACGGCATCGGCATAGGCGATTATCTGCGATTCCGAATACCTCCCGAGTTAAATACGGAGACCGAGCATCTTATTAAGCTTGCAAACGGAAAAAGCGACATAATTACACGCTCTACCGCCGGATATGCGTATGTAACAGAGCTTTTATCCTCTGTCCTGTCACAAAAGGAAAAGCTGTCGGACAAAATATACCGTATATTAGAGCAAGGGTACTCAAAGCCTCTTTCGCTTCTGGATATATCCGAGAAATTTGGGATGGACCGCTTCTCTTTGTGCCATATATACAAGCAGGAGCGACACTCTACCATAATGGACGACCTTAACCGTATACGAATAAACAAAGCAAAACAGCTACTGAAATACAATATAGCTTCCGTAAACGAGATAGGTCAGATGTGCGGATTTGAAAGCTCAAGCTATTTCTGTAAGCGTTTCCGTGAGACTATCGGATGTACGCCTACGGAATACAGAAATAAATATCTTTGATCAAAAATTTTTTCGGAATCAATCTATTACAACCGATTTTTTCTTTCCCTTTTTGTTTGTTGGATATTCACGTATTCTTGTTACGAAATCAAGATTTACGGCTTCAATATTTCCCTTGTATTCCACAAGTATAGCACCGTCGCAGACCTCTTTTATTATTCCGTTCAACTGCGAATTAAGGGTGTAAATCATACACTCCCTACCAATAAAATTCTTTGCAAGCTCAAGCATCTGATTTTTCTCCTCTTTTTTTCTTCGTTTTGCGATTATCATTTTTGCCGTTACCGACTTTACCCTTTGGTTTTCCTCATAAATTACAAAGAACGCAACGAGAATTGCTATATAGCATCCTATCCACGCGGGATTCACTGTATCACCACCTACAAAATAAGGCTGTCCGACGACAGCCTTATTTTAATTTTTAAATAATCTTAATCAAACTGCTCCCTGAGCCTTCATAGCCTCAGCAACCTTTACGAAGCCTGCTATATTCGCGCCTGCAACAAGGTCATCACCGAGACCGTACTCGTTTGCTGCCTTGATAGAGTTGTCGAAGATGTTCTTCATGATCATGTGAAGCTTCTCGTCAACCTCTTCTGCCGTCCAGCTGTAACGCATGGAGTTCTGAGACATCTCAAGTCCGGAAACGGAAACTCCGCCTGCGTTAACCGCCTTAGAAGGAGCGATGATAACACCGTTAGCCTTAAGATATGCCATAGCCTCATTGGTTGTAGGCATGTTAGAAACCTCTACGTAGTACTTGATGCCGTTAGCAACGATCTGCTCAGCCTCAGCCATGCCAACCTCGTTCTGTGTAGCGCAAGGCATAAGAATATCAGCCTTTACGCCCCAAGGCTTCTGACCCTTGAAGAACTGTACGCCAAACTTATCTGCGTAATCCTCAACTCTGTTACGGCAAGATGCTCTCATCTCGAGCATATAGCCGATCTTTTCGGGGGTATTGATTCCGTCGGGATCGTATACGTATCCGTCGGGACCGGAAATGGTTACAACCTTACCGCCAAGCTCGGTGATCTTCTGTACGGTTCCCCATGCAACGTTACCGAAGCCGGAAACAACGAAGGTCTTACCCTTGATATCGTCCTTGAAGTACTTAAGAAGCTCTACGGTGTAGTATACCGCGCCGTATCCGGTTGCTTCGGGACGGATGAGAGATCCGCCGTAAGGAAGTCCCTTACCCGTGAGAACGCCCGTAAACTCGTTACGGATTCTCTTGTACTGGCCGAAGAGGTAGCCTATCTCACGTGCGCCAACTCCGATGTCTCCCGCAGGAACGTCGGTGTCGGGACCGATATACTTGCAAAGCTCGGTCATGAAGCTCTGACAAAAACGCATAACCTCTGCGTCAGACTTGCCCTGAGGGTCGAAGTCGGAGCCGCCCTTACCGCCGCCCATGGGGAGAGAGGTAAGAGAGTTCTTAAAGGTCTGCTCAAATCCGAGGAACTTGATAATGCTCTCGTTAACAGTGGGGTGGAAACGGAGTCCTCCCTTGTAAGGACCGATTGCGCTGTTAAACTGGATTCTAAATCCGCGGTTTACCTGCACGTTGCCCTTATCGTCGGTCCACGGAACGCGGAACTTGATGATTCTTTCGGGCTCTACCATTCTCTCAAGAACGCCTGAGGTTATGTAATCGGGACGCGCCTCGATTACGGGCTCAATGGACTCGAGAACTTCTTTTACGGTCTGGTGGAATTCGGGCTCGTTGGGATTTCTCTTCACAACGCGCTCCATAAGCTCGTTAAGATACTGATTCTTAAAACTCATTTTTGTATACCTTCCTTTGTAAAAATTTCTTTGCAAATGAAAGTTCAGCCTATCTGACTTGCATTTGCAAAGCCATGGTTTTCGAATTTTCACTCTACCGTTCATTATATCACAGTCTTTTTTCTCTGTCAATATTTTTTTGAAATTACCCACCGTTTTTGCAAGAATTTTTTTGAAAAATTCATTCCGGAAATATTTCTTAGCAAGGTCGAATACATCATCTTATAAAATTTTGTCTGTATTTAATTGTCAAAGGTAAAAAAATGGCGAATATATAGCAAAAAAATGCGTGACAAAATCCACAAAAAAATGTATAATTTAAAGTGAAATCGTTCTTAATATATGAGCGTTTATACATCATATATTTTCCTGACCTTCCCGATAACAAAATCAACACATGATTAATGAAAGGAAAAACAAAATGAAAAAAATACTGTCCTCAATTCTTTCACTAATAATTGTCTTTTCAATTGTTTCGTGCGGCAAAGACACGGCAGATAAGACGACCGACGCACCCTCTGCAAACGGTCCGAGCTCTTCCCACTCAGACTCCGATGCTTCGGGAGATGAAAACGGTATTGAGCTTAAGCTCAGCGAAAACGGAAATGTTAATGCTGTAATTATCTATCCCGAAGGTGCTAATTCTCTTGAACAAGTCGCTAACAAGCTTCAGATGGATATATTAAAGAAGTTCGACCTTTACGTTGAATGCAAAGAGGACTCTGCCGTAGAGTATGTCGAAAGTGCTGTTGAAATTCTTATCGGCAAGACCAACAGACCCGAGTCCGCTTCTGCTCACGAACAGCTTTTAGGTCCTTCCGACTACATCTGCGGGCTTTACGGAAACAAGATTGTTATTACGGGTATGAACTCGGTCGCGATAACTTCCGGATACGGCTATTTCATTTCAAGGTCAATTCTCAGTGCTAACCCTGACGACGATTTTGCTTATAACAGTAAAAACGACCTTTACTTCGAAGGCACAGCCGGTTGTCCAATAAAGACCTGTGCCGGAAATTCTCTCGAAAACTACAAGATAGTTTTCCCAAAGGATTCTATCAAGGGTGAATACTACGTTGCTACCTCCCTCAAGCACCATCTTTATTACAAGGTTGGGCTTGATCTTGAAATAATCGATGATTCAACTCCTGCCTCCGGATACGAAATTATTATAGGGCAAACCAACAGAGGTCTTACCCCCTCTATAGACAAGGGAAATTATGAGATTTCCGTAAAAGAAGGTAATCTATGCATTTCCGCATATGATCTTTACGGCTATGAGGAAGCGTTCAAGTTCCTCTCCAAGGAGCTTTTCGTAAAAAAAATCGAGGCTGATATTTTGGGCGCCGATTATGTTCATGCAGCTAAATGTAAATCCGTGCCCACGAGCAACAGCGAATACAGAATCATGTTCAACAACTGCTGGGGACTTTGCGATTACAAGGAGCATTTCATTGATAACCGCGATGAAAATGCGGCTGCTATGTATCTTGCCTTCGATGCTGACGTTATAGGCATAAATGAATATTGGCCTGTAATGAGAGAATCGGGTGCTATAAAGACCCTGCTTGAAAAAAACGGATACAAGGAAGTTGAGATTCCCGATTACAATCGCGCAAAAGGCAACGTAATGCCTGTATTTTACAAGGAATCCTCTGTAAAAGTAATCTATTCCACCTACACACACTATCAGTGGTATGCGAACGATTCTGCATATAAAAGCGGAACACTTACCACAGCTGATGACTCAAAAGGAGTAACAACCGTTGTTTTTGAGTCCCTTAAGACCGGGGAGAGGTTCATTGTATCCAATACACACTTCTCTTCCAACTACAACGTAAGCAACGAAGTAGGAACTATTAACAGAAAGATACACATTGATACCGCTCTCGGCGAAATAAATAAGGTTATTGAGCTGTATCCCGATATTCCCGTATTCCTCGGTTGCGATTACAATGCAACTGTATCCTCGGAAGAATGCAAAAAGCTCTTTGATGCTCAATTCAAGGATTGTCATGAGGAAGCAACCACTGTAAGAGGCAGCGACGGCGCTTCCTGCCACGGTGCTCCAACCTATGTCCCCGAGCTTGAATTGTTTATACCCGGGCCCTACTCCTTAGGTTCAAACTACAAGGCATCTATTGATCATATATTCGTGCTTGACAGCAAAAATACTGTTTCTGTTGACGTTTACGAGACAGTTCTTACAGATCAAGCTGCAAGCTTCTCCGACCACGCACCCGTTGTCGTTGAATTTAATCTTGGTCAGAAATAATCAATGAAAAAGTGTCTGCGAAAATTCGCAGACACTTTTTTTGAATAAAAGTAAAATATCAGTTGACAAAAGTGAAAGGTTTTGATATAATATCAAGGCGTGGTAAAATATTTATATTTTTCGGGGTGTGGCGCAGTTGGTAGCGCGCGACGTTTGGGAGCAGGACACCGACTACACTCTTCGAGAAAACAAAAAACGCCGAAAACCCTTGTAAACACTGACTTTTTCGGCACTCTGCTCTCTCGCAAAATCCTCTGTAAAAGCGGTTTGACCACATGTTTGACCACTTACGGAAAATGACCTAAAAATCGAATATTTTTCACACATCGGGGTGTGGCGCAGCTGGTAGCGCGCGACGTTTGGGACGTCGATGCCGCAGGTTCGAATCCTGTCACTCCGACCAAAATTTGTGCTTTATGCACCAAAAAATCAGTCCTTTTCGTAAGATTAGGACTGATTTTTTGTTTATTATCCCCAACTTGCTCTTTTGCCAAAAGACCACAGTTTTCAGCAAAACGCTTTCTCTCGGCACAAGACACCGGTTTCGAGCGTTTTTTTTATTTATTTTCTTAGTACTTTTCAAAATCTCTTTTCTTTGATTACTGCGATGCAAATTTTGAGGGCTGACAGATTGATTTCTGTCAGCCCTCGCTCTTATCATCATACCGACAAATTGGATTTTAACAGTATTATGTCCACAAGGAAGTTATAAACATAGGAGAAGCATTTTTACTCTTTTCAAAACCACACGCTTTGTAAAAATGCAGCTCATCATCATAAGCAACAACCACAATTCGCATATAATCCTTATACTTTTCTTTTACCATATTTACAAGTGTTCTGCCGATTGTTTTTCCGTGATAATCAGGGTCAACAAGAAGATAATGAACATAGGCATTCATTATTCCATCATCCATAACACATATCATTCCAACAAGCTTAGTTCCATCCCAAGCAGAATATACTGTGTTAAAATTTTTCATTGCAATTGCAAGCTTGTCGGGAAAATGTCCTGATGACCATTCAACCGAAAGAAACAACCTTTCCAAATCCTCACACTCAAAATCATGAATGACTTTATATTCAATGTTCATATTGATTACCTCGTCAAATTCTTATTCGATGAGTTTATTATATCATATTTCTATGAACTTTTCAACCGATTTGGCTTTTCTTTGCTTTCAGCGATGCAAATTTTGAGGGCTGACCGTTTTGGTCAGCCCTCTTTCCTTATGCATTCTTTGCTTGTTTCTTCATCTCCGCGATTTCGGCTTTCATCGTTTTTATCAGCTCGGCGAGCCTTTTCTTTGACTACAGCGATGCAGATATTGCGTTTTGATAATCTATCGCAGAAGATAACATAATCTTCGCCTGTTATGATGCCGTTGATCCTATCGTAAGCGGTTATATCAGAACAGCCTACAATTACACACCTTTTCATATCTTATTTGCTCATATTCCAAGACAGATTCCAAAAAGCAAGCTCGTAGCGTGAGCAAGCAACGTAGATATCCACGATGTGCTGCTTCTGCTCGTCGGTGTAATGTGCAGTCAGCTTTTCAAGCATTTCAAAAAGCACGCTGTTTTCTTTGCTGTACTCATCGCTTGCATAGCCCTTGATCCAATCACCGTAAAACTCGTGATTGACGGAATTAGGATTGTTCTTGACGATATTACGGGCAATCATCTCATAGCTGTAAGCACAGGAAAGGATCGCCGCCAATACCTCTGCTTCTCCTTCCTCATAGGCTACACGGAGCATATACGAGGTATAGGAAAGATTATCAAGCGCACGAGGTGTGTCTGCAAGCTCCGCTTCGGTAACACCGAACCTGCCCATATAACCTCTATGGATGTCCATTTCACCGTCAGTCAAAAGCTGTATGTAGGATGCGAACAGCTTAGTTACCTCGGTGCTTTTCGCCTTGGCAATACCGATGCCGAACACCTTGGTGTACTCAATCAGATATAAATAGTCCTGCTTGATATAGTATCTGAATTTTTTTTGATCAAGTGTACCGTTTTCAATTCCCTTGACAAAGGGGTGCGTGTAATATTCAGCCCAGATATCTTCTACGGCTGCCGACATTTGAGTTGTCAATTTCATTTCAGTTTTCCTCCGCATATTTTCCGTTCAGATCAAAAGCATGATTCATAGGTCCTGAGCCCTGCCCGAGGTCGAGCATCGCCGCAAGTGCGCCCGAGATATAATCCTTTGCTCTCCTGATAGAGGTTTCAAGGTCATATCCCTTTGCGAGGTTTGATGCTATTGCAGACGAAAGCGTACAGCCCGTGCCGTGTGTGTTGGGATTGTTGATACGCTTACCGCTGAACCATTTGTAGTTGCCGTTTGCATACAGAAGATCGTTTGCATCATTGATGCTATGACCGCCCTTTAGAAGCACAGCGCATCCGTAGGTATCGCCTATCATCTTCGCCACACGTTCCATATCTTCTTTCGTGTGAACGGACTGCCCTGACAAGACCTCTGCTTCGGGGATATTGGGCGTAACAAGAGTAGCGAGAGGAAGAAGCTCTCTTGTCAGCACCGATACCGCATCGGTTTTCATCAATTCAGAACCGCTTGTTGCCACCATTACGGGATCGACTACAATGTTTTTCGCTTTGTAATAGGCAAGTCTTTCGGCAATCACCTTAATAAGCTTTGCAGAAGATACCATTCCAATTTTTACGGCATCGGGACGGATATCCTCAAAAACCGCATCGATCTGATCCTTCAAAAAGTCGGGAGTTGCCTCCATAATTGATCTTACGCCGGTCGTGTTCTGTGCGGTGAGTGCTGTTATTGCGCTCATGGCATAAACACCGTTCATTGTCATTGTCTTAATATCTGCTTGAATACCGGCGCCTCCGCAGGAGTCGCTTCCCGCGATTGATAATGCTGTTTTCATATTTTTTCTCCTAAACATTATTTTTTCTTGAGCGACAGAGAGTGGTGCCCCCGGTCTGCCGCTGTGTTTTATATTTTTACTGTTTCGTAATTGGTAATATAATAATCACCGTTTGCTTTCATTTCCGTCTGCCTTAACTCGTGCTTGTCATAGACTGCCGCAACGGGAAAGCCGTCATTCTTTGCTGTCATCAGAGCGTGGAGCACGTCCTCAAATACGAGGGTTTCGTGCTTTTCCGTTCCAAGATAAGCAAGAGCCGTGCGATAAATCGTCGGCTTGTTCTTGCCACAACCCACCTCGGCGGTAGTTATGATCTCGCCAAAGTATTGTCTGACCTTCAGGCGAGTCAAAACGGCTTCTACGAGATACTTGTCAGTTACCGTAGCAACACACATCTTCACTCCGTCCTTTGATAGCCGTTCAAGGAACTCGGAAACCCCTTTTTTAAGAGATACTGTATTTCGATAAAAGTCCTCGATCATTCGGTTTACACCGTCCACGATTTCCGCAACCGACAAGGTTACGCCGTAATGTGTTCGATAATATTCGGCGGATTCTTCCAAGGTGAAGGTCTTGAATGTTTCGGCTAAATTCTCTCTCGGCTCGATACCAAGGGATCGAAGATAGTCCTCTCCGATGGTATCCCATATGGACATCGAATCAAGGAGCGTTCCGTCAAGGTCAAATATCGCGCCCTTGATCATTTCGCTACCGCCTGTTCGGTGAGAGCCTTCAGCTCTGCAGTCGCGCTCGTGATGTCCTCGGCTGCGAAGATCGCGCTGATCACGGCAATTCCGCAGATGCCGCTTCCGCTAAGCTTTAGCACGTTATGCTTACCGATCCCGCCGATAGCGACAACAGGAATACTTACGGCTTGGCAAATCGCTTTCAACGTTTCATGGCTTACGTCATCGGCATCAGCTTTTGAGCCTGTGTGAAAGACCGCGCCAACGCCGAGATAGTCCGCACCGCGCTGCTCAGCAAGGATGGCTTGCTCTACGGTCTGTGCCGATACGCCGAGTATCTTATCCTCACCGAGAAGGGCGCGGACGTCACCTGCCTCCATATCGCTCTGTCCAACATGAATACCGTCTGCGTTCATTTTCCTTGCGATCTCCACGTTGTCGTTGATTACAAAAGGCACATTGTATCTTTTGCAAAGCTCTTGTATCTCAATAGCTTCGGCAAGGAAGGTGTCATCGTCAAGCTCCTTTTCACGAAGCTGAACGAAGGTCGCGCCGCCCTTGAGAGCCTCCTCCACCTGCTCGTAGAGGGTCTGCTCACCAAGCCAGGAACGGTCGGTTACCGCATACAAAAGTAGGTCTTTTTTATCGTACTTCATACTTTGCTCCCTGATTCAGCGTTTCGGCATCCATATTGTAGATGGCATCAATAATGCGGTTACGGAGCGAGGAATTTCCTTCGCCCTCTGCCATATTAGCAACGCCGATCTCACCTGCAAGACCCATGACGCACACAGCGGCGGCAACAGCGTCGGTCTTGTTATCGGGGTTGGCTACAACGTATGCAGTAGCGATTCCCGAAAGCTGACAGCCCGTGCCTGTGATACGGCTCATTTCGGGGCGACCGTTGCGGATCACGTAGCACTTATCGGCATCTGCCACAAGGTCAATAGCGCCTGTGATGGCAACAACGGCACCGCTCTTGGCGGCAAAGCTCTTGGCAAAGGCGACCATCTGATCGAGGTTATCCTCGGTCACGGTATCTGCCGCATCCGCATCCACGCCCTTGGTTGTGCCGCTTCCAAGCGCGAGTGTTTTGATCTCCGAGATGTTGCCGCGGATAACATCGAGTTTGATTTTCTCCATAATTTCGACTGCGGTGTTAGTGCGAAGCGCGCTTGCGCCTGCACCAACGGGATCAAGCAGAACGGGATGTCCAAGCTCGTTAGACTTCGCTCCGGCTACAAACATTGCTTCAATGCTGCGCTTGTTGAGCGTACCGATATTGATGTTGAGTCCTCCGCAGATGGAAGTGATGTCTGCCACATCGTCGGGCTCGTCCGACATAATAGGGCTACCGCCACAAGCGAGAAGCACATTTGCCACGTCGTTAACGGTAACATAATTCGTGATGTTATGCACGAGTGGCGTGGTCTTTCTTACGTTTTCAAGACAGTTTCCAAGCATTTTTGCCTCTTTCTCCGATTTGATCGGAATAAAAATATTCAATCATTCAGCGGAAACCTACGAACCAATAAAAAATGGAAGCTACCTTTTTGGGTAGCTTCCAAATGAATACACTATTGTTCAGGCATCCCTACGTTGGCATTATCCAAATCAGGTTAATGGGTCGAAGGTCTTACCTTCCTCTCAGCCTGTCCGCGCTCATAGGCGCATCAAGCTCCCCGCTGTTTAATTGTACGATTATTATACACCTTTTTTGAAAGAAAAACAAGTATATTTTGTGAATTTCTTCGAATTTGCTTTTCTTTGCTTTCTGCGACTCAAATTTTGAGGGCTGACGGTTGTTTTCCGTCAGCCCTCGCTCTTTATCATCATCACGACAAGTTGGAATTTGTTTATGTTTCAATAAATGCGTAAGCTATAACCGCAATGATAACTGCAAGTATCACTAACCGAGAAAGCACATACGGCAGCACCATTTTCCTCGCAGCTATCCTCTTGTATTTTGGCTTGGAAAGCAAACCTAACACGATGTATCCAATCACTCCCGAAAAACTGATAATGTTGAGATATGGTATCTTTGTGAAATAGTTGATTACTGCGCTGACCGTTGCTACTGCAAGACAAGCAATAGCGAACCAATAAAATTTGCGACTTTGCGCTTCATCAAGCAGTCGCTTATTCTCGATATCGGTATCGGATATTAACTCGTCTATACTGATATGAAAAAGATTAGAGAGTTGTTTTAAGCTATCTATACTTGGATATCCTTTGTCAGTTTCCCACTTTGAGATAGCTGTTCTTGTGACATAGATCTTTTCAGCCAACTCGTCTTGAGTAAGCTGATTGTCGTTTCGCAGCTTTTTTAATTTTTCACCAAAAGTCATAATGCAACCTCCTTGCTTTTGTGAGTTCATTATAACATCGCCACCGCAAAAAGTCACGACACTATCCGTCACATCGTTCTATTTAGCTTTATTATACAAATTGGAATTTGACAGCTTATTTTAACTTTCCAAGCTTTGTAGTATTCGCAATAACGATCAGAGTTGTTTCTGCATCAAGTTCCTGCTCCGGATTGATATTTACGGAGACATCCTCGCCTTTCTTGATTGCAACGATATTAAATCCGTATTTTTTTCGGAGATTTAATTCAATTAAGGTCTTGCCGCACCACTCATCCTTCACATCGATCTCAACCATGGACACGTCCCTTGACAGAGAGATCATATCAATAAATCCGGAGCTTAAGAGGTTCTTAGCAAGGCGTATACCAGACTCGTTTTCGGGAAAAACCACTTGATCCGCACCCACGCGAAGCAGTATTTTTTGGTGCATCTCATTGGCGCATTTTGCGATAACGGTCTTAACGCCTGCCTCCTTGCAAAGCGTGACTGCCATCACGCTCGCTTCAAGATTGCCCGCCATACAAACGATAACGGTATCGATATTACCTATTCCAAGACGAGAAATGACCTCCGCATCAGTCACGTCAGCACATTTGCACACGGGCAGATATGCCGCTGCATCGTTGACGATCCTTTCCTCTGTATCGACTGCAATGACCTCCATACCGTTCTCTACAAGCTCTTTTGACACAGCTGTGCCGTATCTTCCAAGTCCGAAGACGGCGTATGTTTTCTTTGCTTTCATAATCTTCTCCTTTATCCTATACTGATATCTTCCGTCGGCTCGGAAATGACGTTCTGACTTTCGTTTTTACTGCCGAGCGCCACCGCAAGCGAGATGGGACCGACTCTGCCGAAATACATCGTTACGATGATAATTAGCTTTCCAAAGGTGTTCAGCGTTGCCGTCAGATTTCTTGAAAGTCCGACGGTTGCAGTCGCGCTGACCGTTTCATAGACTGCATCAAGAGCGGAGGCATTGCTCGTTGCCATCAATAGTATAGTTGATGCGGAGCATATTGTAAGAAACGTAATCGCTACCGCAACAGCCTTTTTCACCGATACCTCGGAAACACGGCGACCGAACAAGGTTGCGCTGTTTTTATTTCTAATGGTAGCCAATGCCGAGCAGATAAGGATGGTAATGGTTACCGTTTTCATACCGCCTGCCGTTCCTACTGGTGAACCGCCTATCAGCATCAAGATAATAGATACGGCAGATGAAGCGTTTGTCAAATTCTCTTGCGGAACAGAGGCAAAGCCTGCCGTTCTCGTGGTAACCGATTGGAAGAAGGACACCTGAATTTTATCGAACAAGGACATCTCTCCAATGGTTAATGGGTTAGCATATTCAAAAATAAATATAAGAATTGCACCGACAAGAATGAGTCCTGCCGTAACCGTAATGGCAATCTTTGAGTGCAAGGTCAAGTGCCTGAATATCTTGCGGTTCTTTGGTGAACGGCTTTTAATCACATGGAGAACATCCCACCACACGATATATCCGAGACCGCCGAGAATGATGAGCGCAGAGGTGACGATATTGATCAAGGGATTGGTTGCGTAATTGCAAAGGCTGTTTTCCGCGATAATGTCAATGCCGGCATTACAGAAAGCGGAAACCGAATTGAACACCGATATCCAGATGCCCACAGCCCCAAACTCGGGAACGAACACAAGCATATACAGGACAGCTCCTATCCCTTCGATAATCAGCGTGCCGAACAATACGTTTTTAACGAATTTCGCCAGCCCAGACATCGTATTGAGATTGAAGGCATCTTGAATGAGCAAACGGTCGCCGATGCCCATTTTTCTGTTGAGAAGAAGCATCAGTCCCGACATAATGGTGATGATACCAAGACCGCCGATCTGTATGAGAAGCAGAATGACGATCTGCCCGAACACACTCCATGTGGATACTGTGGTAAGCGTAACGAGTCCCGTCACACAGGTGGAGGTGGTTGCCGTGAAAAGCGCATCGAGATACGGCACCGCTTCTCTGCTTGCAGAGCTGATTGGCAATGCCAAAAGTCCGCTTCCTATGAAAATGGTAACGAGGAAGCTGAGCAATATGATCTGCGTGGTTGAAAGCGTGAATTTCTTTTTCCTAACCATAAGATTTTCCTCTAAAAAGCATAAAGGAACCAAGGTCCTCTTCAGTCAGCTGGTTCCTTTTATCATCGTTATTTTTTATAAGTATATCATATTTTGCCGTCTATGTCAATATTTTTTACACAATAACTGCCATCGCTATCTACACGACAAATTGGATTTTGTAACAATGTTATTGTTTATTACTTTTCTCAATTGTAATGCTTGATACAATAGCATATATGAGAGCAACTATGACAACCGCTATCGCTATGTAAAAAATCCAATTTACTTTAAGCAGTACGGTGAGAGCATTTAATAAAAAACTCAAACCAAGCAATAAAAAAACAATAGCCGATTGGCGATAATGTGGCTTTTTATTCATTTTTTTCCTTTCTTGCTTGGATGCATAAATGTAAGCATTGTTAAAAAGAAAGCCCTTTTCCATAAAAGAACGGACACTCAGAAAAAACAAAAAGATGGATACTGCGAAAAGAATGCTTGCAGCAACAAGTTCTTTCATTATCAGCTACCTCCGTCAAATTCTTATTTATTAAAGGCTGACAGCTTTTCCTCTGTCAGCCCTATATGCGTTTGCCGTCCACTCTCTGTGAACCGTCCTACAAGCATTCATACCTTACGGCTTTCGAATAAATATATTCAATACCAATGCTACCGACGTCAAGGATAACAGCATAATAAACGTAGCTGTGTATCCACCGGTTACTTCAAGAACCTTATTTGATGCAGTAGCAACAAATGAGCCAACCATAACCGTAAATGTCATAAGTGCCATATTGTTTGAAAAATGCTTCATGCCGAAAAATGACGACGTAAATGCCGCTGTAATAGTCGGGCAAGCTCCGTACGACATTCCAACAAGGCACACACCGACAATGCAAAGCACTAAGGAATTCGCTGACACAGCAATCAACGTAACCGCCGTAGCACCAATGGTAAGAATATTTGCGCACAGCATGGTTTTACGACGGCCTATAATGTCGAACACAGCACCCGTAAGGATACGTCCGATTCCGTTACAGACAGAAAGCACACCGACCAACGAAACCGCAAGAGTTTCGGGAGCATTTACCGAAAGCGCAAGATCTTTAGCGAAGCTGATAACCGAGCTTCCTACCGCCGCCAAGAAGGATATACAAATAAATGCAAGCCAAAACGACGGACGGCAAAGCATCTGCTTTGACGTGAAGTCCTGCTTCTCAAACACTTCTTCGCCCGAAGATTTTGGACCTACGACCTGAGGGAAAACAACCTCGGGAGAGGGCTTCTTAAGTATAATTCCCGACAAAGACAAGACTGCAAAAATCGCAACACCGAGTACTATATAAGTTACTCTCCATCCCATAGCACTCTTAAACATAGCATCAGCCACGTTTCCCAAAACCAGCGCCGAAGCTCCGAATCCCATCATCAGACATCCTGAGCACAGTCCCTTCTTATCGGGGAACCATGCGCTAACTGTTGCTATAACAACATTGTAAGCTATTCCGATTCCAATACCCGCAAGTACTCCGTATGTAACATACAGCATTATAACCGGAACATTATTCAAAATTGCCGTAAGAATAAATCCTGCCGCAGATAAAACACCCGCTGATACAATCGCTATTCGGTGTCCCAACCGTTTAGACAGCTGAGCACCCAAAAGTCCGCCAATACAAAAGAATGTCATAGCCAAAGTAAAATTCAGAGCAAGCTCAGAGGCACCCCAGCCAAACTCAGCAGTCAAAGGAGACTTCAATATAGACCATGCATATAGAACACCCGCAAACAGCATGGCAACAACACCCACAATCATATATACCCAGCGAATGGATAATTTTTGATTACTTTTATTCATAATAACCTCCCTCGGTTACGTAAAATTTATGCGTATATTATATCACAGATTCGTTATTTTTTCAACAATTTTTACTTTTTTTCGTTTATTTTTTATGGACTCACTCTCTTTTCCGCTAACGCTTTTGATTACAAGCAAAAAACATCCTCTGAAACTGCCGTCTCAGAGGATGTTTTTATATTAAAGATCATTTAGCTCTTTTTCTTTTTTGCGAACAAAAAGTCTTTAAGCTTGGTTTTCTTGTCGTTATTATTCTTGATCTGGAATATCATACAAACAACGCCGAGTATTACTCCAACGATGATCGCAATAATACCTGCGGCAGGAATATTGAGCAAAGAAAGCAAGCAGGAGCTTCCCAAGTATGCGCCACCGAAAGAAGTGGAAAGAATTACAGCTGCCGTGAGGAACAAGCCAACGAGCCAGCACACGATGCACGTAATAATCGTAGGAAGGATTACGTAGTTCAAAATCATAGCGAACACTCCGGGATCGCTGGTCTTTTCGTACATCTTAAGAACGAAATTTATACAGGTCGCGCCGTATACAAGAACGCCTACAACAAACTTGATAAGACCGAAGGGGTGCTTATATCCCCAAACCGCAAGCAAAATACCTACGATGATTGCGCAAACAATGGGGATCCACTTCAAAGCGTCTGAGGAGCCGCCGCTTGATGCAATGATAGCAGTGATTATGGAGCCAAGCAAGAAACCGATAGCAAGACCCGCACAACCGGTCATGAAGCCAACGAAGATTTTGAAAAGCTTGAAGCCAAACAGTGCAAAGAAAAATGCAACTACAGCTACGATAATCAAAACGAGCGCTGAACCTGAGGTGAACATATTGGCCATACCCTTAAAGGTACTGCCAATTGAGGAAAAAATGTTAGAAATGTCCATTTTTCTACTCTCCTTGTTGAAAAAATATTATTGATGTCTTATTCTACACCATTTGACAAAATAAGTCAATAGTTTTTTTGCTTTTTTTTTGTTTTTTTGGAATATTTTGCGCTTTGTACGCCTCATGCCCCGAAAATCGACGCTTCCTGCCTAAATCTGACCATCCCACAAAAAAGTGGCTGTCTCAAATTTTCATTTGAGACAGCCACTTTTTGTTTTTATTTGGTCATTCTTGCGATTATTGCAGTTCCGTTTGCTTTGAGCCATGCTCTGCTTGCTTTATATTCGGGCAATACCTTTTCGACCTCTGCCCAAAATCTTTCCGAATGATTCATCTCTTTTAAATGGCAAAGCTCATGAACGACAACGTAATCAATTATTCTTTCATCGGTAAGCATTAAAAGGCAATTGAAATTTAAATTCTTTTTACCGCTACAGCTTCCCCACCGTGTTTTCTGATTACGTATAGTTATATTTCCGTATTCTGCTCCCACAATCGGCGCATAATGCTCCACCCTTTTAGGAATGTACTCAAGCGCCATATTGGCAAGTTTACCTATTTCTTCGTGGGTTAACGGTTCTGTATACTTAATTTGTTCTCTTGCTCTGCGGTTTTTTTCAAAAGCGTTTTCAATCCAATCGGATTTTTCGCTTACGAAACGTTCTATATCCCGCAATGGCATTCGTTTTGGAGCTCTGACTATTACACTTCCGTCAGCTTTGACCTGAATCTGACAGGTCTTACGGTCGCTTCGCAGGAGCTCGTAATAAATGCGGTCTGATTGCATCTGTTATTCTTCCTCTGCCTTATTTGTCTCGGTAGTATAGGTAAGGGGAATGTGGTATTCGGTTTCGTATATTTCCTTCCAGATTTCCGCGTTTTTCTCCATCATCTTTACCATGTTCTTACGGTAGTTCAAGCCGTCCTCGGGGTAGATAGGAGCGGAAATATGAATTGTATATTCCTGAACAAAATATCCGTCGTCTCCCATTATATCCGAATCCTTCATGGTGATAAAGCAAGGCAGAACGGGTACCCCGCTCTTTGCGGCAAACATATAAGCTCCGGTTTTTAAGGGCTTGGGCTTACGGTAATTCCACCACATGCTCTGCTCGGGATAAATAAGAACGAAATGTCCCTCTTTGAGTCTTGTATCAACCGCTTCTGTAAACTTCTTGAGGGTCTCTCTGTTCGATGAGAGAGGAAGCGTATTACAGTGTCTCATCAAAAAACCGTAAAATCCGGGGAATGAGGTATAATTTCCCTCTCGTATAATTCTGTAAAACTTTCTTTCGGGCTGCTCTGCCGCCTCGTATGCCATTTGAATAGCAAAGCTGTCAAAGGCATTGAAATGGTTACAGGTTATAATCGCTCCGCTATTAAGCTTTTTGAAGTTCTCTATTCCCCTTATCTCCTTGATGATCATCTTCTTCTCATCGATGAGGCTGTTTACAAACCTTCTCGCTATCATAAACGCAAGCTTTGTCTTAAGCTTATCTGTGTAGCCCTTTCTGAGATAGTCTATATCTTCGGGCATAAGAACCTTGCCGGGAGGGTCTGCCTCAACGTCCTCGTCAAAGCGTCCTTCTCTCTCGTATTGCTCTATCTTCTTTACGATATCGACTCTATCCTTTGCTCTGTCGGAGCGGTTAAGGCGGTTAATATAATTATCCTCCTTCTTGGTCTCCGCCACCGCAAGAGCCAGAAGACTTTCGGCTGACTTTACGTCTCTTGCCTTTTCCTCGTCGCTGTAATTTTCCAGAATGGAAAGCATCTCTTCATACACAGAGGTCTCCTTGGCGTATTTCCAGAAAATATCACCGTGTCTGCAATCCTTGTAGTGCCAAGGCTTATTTACCATGATGTAATGAAGAACACAGGCTTCCTCTATGGGATAATCTATATTACCGAAGATTTCCGTATTCCATCTCTGGTCAAGCCAATAAACGTGATCCTTACAGATGAGATTAAGATAATCCTCATCCTGTGTTACTACGAAATTGTAGGTATGAAGATACTGAATGAATTTATCGAGAACGAAATGAACGCGGAATTTGTCGCAGTTTATGAGTATAACTCCGGCATTAAAGAAGTTATATCTTGACACTCCAACTACCTTTTCCGCATAGGTACCGTACTCGTCAACCTGAACCATTGCCTGCTCGTGGCACGCACCGAGATATGCTTCCCTAATATTGGTATTATACATCTTGCTTATGTCGCCCTGAACGATAGTATCGCTGTCGATGTATATAGCCTTATCGTATTCGGGGAACATTTCGGCTATAAACATACGGAAATACGTAGTCTTAGAATAATAGTCTCTCAACGGAAGTTTTTCGGCAATAGTATCGAGATAATCGGTTACGTCCTCAAAGGAGATCTCAAAATTCTCGTTTGCCAGAGCATAAGCATCTGCCTTAGTCTCCTCCTCTATATCGGTATGAAGTATATAAACATGATATTTATACTCCTTTGATGCGTTCTGTATCATGGAGTAAAGCGATACCACGGTATATTTTACAAAAGTGTTATCGCAAGCATAAAAAATCGGAATATGTGAAACCGGCATAATTTAATCCTCTCTGTTGAATTTTTCTCTTAAATAAATATACTCGTACAATATATCGTCGAAGCAATAATAACCGAAAACCTTATGCACCCTGCTTACGTGCCACTGCTTTACGTTATCGGTATGGGGATAAGGCAACCAGAAAAGCCTCTTGGAAAAATGTCTGACTACGGTATGCTTATGCAAAAACTTCTGATCGTTGAACTTTTGGGGAAGCATTTTCTTTTTCTCGGTTGATCTTATTATTGCGCTTTGATCGGCAAAAACCAGCTTTTTCGTTCGAATCAGCTCCCTCGCCTTTGCAAGCAAGCCTGTCTCCTTCATCCTTGCAAGGTTGAAAAGGAGAACTCCAGCGTTTACGTAATTCGGGGATATAAGGAACTTACCGTAGTGATCTCTTGCGGCGGCATACTCATATCCCTCTATGTCTGTATCGTACAGAAGATGTATATCTCTGTTGAAAAGTATATCTACGTCAAGATACAGAAGCTTATCAGGCATTCCCTCCACCTCGTCGGCAAAAAGCCTTATAAGCGTGTAGGGAGAGCAATACGCGCTCTCATTGGGACTTCCCGCAAATTCACGGTTATAGATTTCGGTAACGTCTATCTTCACCGCCTTATTTTCGCGGTTATATTTCTTTATGACACCCTCAAAGAATTCCATCTGCCTGTCGTTTACCGGCAAATAGCTATCCTTTATATGAGATACGTCCATGGTATATACGTAAAAGGTAAACGGCTCGTCGGAATCCGTCCGCTTCATAATTGACAGCGCGGCGGTAAGCATTCCGTCAAAAACCCTGTCGTTTCCGCAAAATAAAATATTAACCATCGTTCTCTTCTCTTTTTATATATTTGATTTGCTCTACCGTTGAGAGCTTGGCTCTTTCGCACATACATTCGTACACCCTATCGCGAAGCTCTTTTTTTCTGCTTCTCAAAGGAAGGCTTTCATCCGGGAAAAAGGGTCCGTCAACGTAGGTAACGATCTTCGGCTTTTTTCCTACCGTTCTTTTCTGATAGGTATTGGTAAAGCAGAATGTAGGTGCTTTGTACTTTATGGGATAGTGAAACGAGGTGTCGGCAAAGGGACGTATATGCGTGTAATAGGGCCATATATGTGCCTCGGGGTATATTACAACTGCTCTGCCCTCGGTTATTCTCGTTTCTATTGCTTTCAAAAAATTCCCGTATCCGTCCATTCCGTCGGGCAAAGGCAACGCACCCATTGAGGGGGTTACACGTCCGAGATATGGCATTGACACATTGTTGGCATGGACTATTACATATGTGTCCTTTGGATTGTTTATCATAGACGGAATACACGCATCGGCTATATCCTGCGTGTGATTTCCGTACATGAAATATCCCGTTTTCCGATAAGGCTTGAGGATTTTTTTATTTACGATTTTGTGATGAAAGGATATTTTGGTATAAAGAAACGCAATTGGATTGGCAACTATGCGATACCAAAAAAAATGCGTGAATTTCTTTATTGCCGAGCTATGGATATACACGTAATTACCGTCTATGGGCTTGGGCTCTATCTGTGCTATTGAGAACTCGTCATTAAGCTCGTCGCTGTAATAGATGACCTTTCTTTTATCCATACCCTCACCTCAAATGTAGTATTCGATACTATATTATCATGTTTTTTAAATTTTGTCAATACCATTACTGAATTTTTTCCCTGCTCTTTATCAAATTTTATTGACAAAGCCTTACCCGTGTGCTATCATTATTTTAAATGATTTTTGAGGATGAAAATATGATAAAAAACGTTGTTTTTGATTTTGGTCAGGTTATGGTTCACTTCGAACCCTCATATATGGTGTCAAAATACGTTTCCGATCCATCGGACTCTTTCTTACTTGAGTCGGTCATTTTTGACCGTTTGTATTGGGACAGGCTGGATGCCGGAACGATTACCGATGATGAGGTCGTATTTGCCTGCAAGGAAAGGCTACCCGAAAGACTTCACGGATCTGTTGACCGAATCTACTATAATTGGATATACAATATTCCGGAAATTGAGGGCATGAGAGAGCTTGTTTCTGATATAAAAAAGGATTTCGGGGTGCGTACTTTTCTTCTCTCTAACATATGCACGTATTTTGCGAATCACAGGAATGAAATTCCCGTTCTTGATGAGTTTGAGGAATGTATCTTTTCCGCCGTATGCGGATATACGAAGCCTCATGCGGAGATTTTTGAGCATCTCTGCTCTGTCTGTGATATTTTGCCCGAGGAAACGGTATTTATAGACGACAGCGAGAAAAACATCAAGGGTGCGGAAGCGTTCGGTATCACGGGATATCTGTTTGACGGAAACGCAGATGCGCTCAAAACATATCTGTACAACATTATCAAAGAGGTGTAAAATGAAGAAGATCGACTTTCACGTTCACATAGAAACCGCGCTTCCCGTTAAGCAGTCGGCATATTATTTCAAGGATATGTGCGAGCGCCACGGATACAGCGGTATAAATATTCTGGCTTTCTGCTACCGTCTTGAAGATAATAAGGGATTTTACGAAAAATGCAACGAGGCAGCACTTGAGCTCAAGGAAGAAATGGGAGACGGAAGCTACGCATTTTGCTGTTTGCTTCCGGAAAAAGATTTTGCAAAGCAAGCCGAATACTATATGAGCAACGGCTTTGACGGCATAAAGCTTCTCCGCGGAGGTAAGCCAAATTACTACAAGAATTTCCCATATCTTTACGACCACGAGATCTACGAGAATTTCTTCGCTCTTGCCGAGGAGAAGCAATATCCTATAATAATGCACAACAATGACCCCGCGTACAGCTGGGATATATCAAAGGCTCCCGAGCGGGCAATAAAAATGGGGTGGGTATACGATGACAGCGTCCCTACTCACGACAGATACTATCAATCGGTGGACAATATACTCGAACGCCATCCAAACCTTAAAATAGCAATGGCGCACATGGGCTTTTACTCTGAAAATATCGACAAGGCTTTCGATATGATGGAAAAATACCCTAATCTTTATATGGACATGACCCCCGCTCTCAATATATACGAGGAGCTTTCGCTCATCCGTGACAGAGCCGAGGAATTCTTCCTTAAGCACGGCGACAGAATTTTCTTCGGAACAGACGCCACCAATCACCTTGTCGGAGAAGCAAGAATGTATAACGACAAAAAGAATACGGTTACATCCCATTTCTTCGGTGGCGGAGAATACAAAGAGGTATGCGGCAAAAGGATCTCTCCTGTGCGTCTGCCGAAAGAAATACTTGAAAATATTTATTATAACAATGCCATGCGTTTTATCGGCAAGGAGATAAAATAATGATACGCAAGGAAGCTCTGAGGTTAAATTTTCCCGAGGAAGCAATAGTCGATCTTGAAGAATGCTACAAAAAACTCATATCCTACAAAAATTTTGATACCGACTTTGAAGCGGTAAGAGATAAAATCTTCAACGGCAAGGACAGAAGCTTTGCGGAAAATCTCAAGGAAATTGCAGAAGCCGCCCAAGTAAACCGTTACGCATCTGACATGGTAATTCTTCTTTTGTGTATTCCCTATCTTAAAGAACTTTACAAAAAGCACGACCTTGATGAATCCTTGCTTTACGAAACAATGTCCGATCTTCGCTGTAAGCTTTTTGAGTGCAAGTCGGTTAAGGGGGTATGGGGCAACTTTGTTGCATACTGGTACGGAGAATTTTTCCGTCTTACAAGATTCAAGCTCGGTCGGCTTGAATACGAAGAAATAACCTTTAAGCCAAGCAGATATACGAATATAGTTAAAAACGGAGATCCTATTCTTACGTGTCATATTCCGTCTGAGGGTCCCATTCTTGAAGCCGACGTTATTGCTTCGCTGAAAAAGGCTTACGAATTCTACCCGCAGTACGTAAAGGACGGAATTTTACCCGTGGCATGCCATTCGTGGCTTCTCTTCCCCCCTTACAAGGGAAGGGTGTTCAAGGAAGGCTTCAACATTTACGCATTTGCTTCACTTTTTGATATTGTTGAGTATGACAGCAACGATAAATATTCAGACCTTTGGAGAGTGTTCAATATCGAATACTCAGACGGCTGTCTCTCTTCTCTTCCCGAGGACACTTCTTTGCAAAGAAATCTTAAAAATTTCCTGCTTGAAGGAAACCTTATGGGAGACGCTTACGGAATACTTCTTTTCGACGGAGAGAAAATCCTAACTAAAAATATGTAAATTCGCTCATTAAATATTCAATTTATGCCAAAAAGCATTATAATTTTCCAATTACGTTTATCTTTGTGGTAAAATACGTTCAAATTAAAGCTGCTGTAATTTGCAGTTAAAAATAAGGAGGAATTATGACCACAGTAAGGTTTGACCTTTCAAAAACAAATGGCAAAATCAAGCCCATGAATGCCGTTAACAACGGACCCGCAGGCTCTCCCGTAAGAAAGACGGGAAACACGGAATACTACAAGGCGCTTGAAATCCCATACGCACGCAATCACGACGCAGCGTTTTGTACTTTGTACGGTGGCGAGCATACCGTCGACGTTCACCGCATTTTCAAGAATTTTGACGCGGACGAAAACGATCCCGAAAGCTATCTTTTTGCGCCAACCGATGAATACATAGCAAATACGCTTGCGGTAGGAACGAAAACCTTTTACCGTCTTGGCGCGTCTATTGAGCACGAGCACAAGGTTGGTACACATCCTCCAAAGGATTTTCATAAGTGGGCGCGTATCTGCGAGCATATTATCCGCCACTACACCGAGGGCTGGGCTGACGGCTTCCATTACGATATTCAGTATTGGGAGATTTGGAACGAGGCCGACTGCCGCAATCCCGACGGCTCAAATCCCTGCTGGCAAGGCACAAACGAGCAGTTTATTGACTTTTATGAGGTTGCCGCAAAGTATCTTAAGTCCTGCTTCCCTCACCTGAAAATTGGCGGTCCCGCATTTACTTCCTCAAAGGAAACAAGCTCAACCGGAAATCCCATCAAGAAGATGTTCCTTGACGCTGTTAAGGAACGCAACATCCCTCTTGACTTCTACTCCTTCCACGGATATATCTCCACCCCCGAAAAGGTTAAGGAGCTTGCTGACTACGCTGTAAATTCCTTCGTCAGCAGAGGACTTCCCGTTCCCGAGCTTATCTACAACGAGTGGAACTACGTAAAGGGCTGGATAGGCGAGGAATATAAATATTCCCGATATATATCCAAGTATAACGTAAAGGGTACCTCTCTTATAGCTTCGGCTATGTGCGTAGGTCAGGCAACTCCTATTGATATGATGATGTACTACGATGCCCGTCCCGGCGGATGGTGCGGCATATTCAGCGACATTGACCTTTCTCCTACCAAGCCATATTATGCTTTCTATTATTTTAAGGAGCTTCCAAAACTTGGAGATTACGTAGACGCTGAATGCTCAGTCGAGAACATATATTCCGCTGCGGCAACTAACGGCAAGGACAGCGCGCTCCTTCTTACCTACTACAACGATGACGATTCCACCGAGGGCAAGCTCGTTAAGGTCGAATTTGAAAACGTAAAGAGCGCAAACGGAGTCAAGGTCGAGTATATTCTCACCGACGATACCCATGACGCAGAGCTTATCCGTGAAGAAATTTTCACAGCCGAACAGTTTGCTCTCTACATCAACATGAAGCTTTTTGATACTTACCTTATCAAAATTACCGCGTTATAATTTTTAAAACCGCAGACTTTGCTATTGCATTGTCTGCGGTTTTGTGCTATAATATCCGTAACAAAAGAATAAACACAGTTCCGTACGTAATTGGACAGGCAATTATATCGATAGGGAAATCGAGGTGTAATTCCTCGGCAACAGCCATTACCGTAAGGTGTCTTGCAAGGCAAGACCAAAGTCGGAAGACCTATTGTTCTGTGATTTCATAAAAGCTCCTTGGGCAAACGGAGGAGACGAATTTCGGGTATGCTATGCCCTTTTTCGCGCTTCCGTGGAGGCGCGCTTTTATTTTATCCTTTTGATTAAAATTCGTTTTAAAAAGAAAGGAAAACAAAAATGAAAAAAACTTTAGCAATTACCCTGTCGCTTTTATTCATTCTCCTCTGCTTCGCTTCGTGTAAAGAGGAGGTTGCCATAATGGACGATACTCCCGACGGTGTCAAGCTTGAAGCTAAGGGCGTTTGGGCATCGGCTACATACCTTGAAAACAAAACCTTTGGTACAGGAGCAAAAACAGTTCAGGTACAGGTTCAGGCGGAGGATCAGTCTCTTACGTTCACCGTTAAGACCGATAAGGCAATTCTCGGAGATGCTTTGATCGAGCATAATCTTATTTCGGGTGATCAAGGTCAGTACGGTCTCTACGTTAAGGTCGTGAACGGAATTACCGCGGACTACGACGTTGACCAATCATATTGGGCATTATACAAGGACGGTGAGTATTGTACGACCGGTGTTGATACTACCCCCATAGCCGACGGAGAGCATTATGAGCTCGTCTACACGAAATAAAAAATTCCTCTCTACACGGGAATTGATAATCTTCCCTGTTTTAGGGGTTATCATGTTCCTGTCAAAGATACTTATGGAGGGTCTACCCAACATTCACCTGCTCGGAATGCTGACTATGACCTATACCGTAGTTTATAGGACAAAGGCTCTCATACCGATTTACATATACGTTTTTCTCAACGGTCTGTTTGCGGGATTCAATATGTGGTGGGTTCCTTATCTTTACATATGGACTATCCTTTGGGGAATCACAATGCTTCTGCCCAAGCGGATGCCCGTATGGTTAGCCATGACCGTTTATCCCCTGCTCTGCTGTATTCACGGGCTTTGCTACGGAACTCTCTACGCCCCTGCGCAAGCTCTCATGTTCGGATTGAATTTTGAGCAGACAGTCGCGTGGATAATAGTGGGATTCCCATTTGATATTATTCACGGAATAGGAAATTTCGCTCTCGGATTTCTCATTCTTCCCATGTCGGAGCTGTTGAAAAAATTAGAGAAAAAAGCGTCTTAACTACCTTCCCACGGCAAAAATGCCGTGGGAGTTTTTATTTGCTTCAAAAATTGTTGACACAGAGTTTATAAATGGTTTATAATAAAGTGGTATAATGTATAAAACTTTATTCTCTCTAATCCAGGAGGAACGGAATGTTAAAAATACTTATTGCCGAGGACGACCGCGAGCTTCTTCGTCTCTTTTCTCTCGTTCTCACGAAAAACGGATATTCGGTCAAGGGAGTCGGAAACGGAAAAGAAGCTCTTGAAGCTATCGATAGCAGCTACTACGACCTTATAATTTCGGATATTATGATGCCCGAAATGGACGGATACGAACTTGTCCACACTCTGCGCGAGAGCGGAAACACCACTCCCGTTATGATGATAACCGCAAAGGATGCTTTTGATGACATGCGCAAGGGATTTATTTCGGGAACCGACGACTACATGGTAAAGCCGGTCAACGTAAATGAAATGGTGCTTCGCGTCGGAGCTCTTTTGCGCAGAGCTCAGATGATAAACGACCGACGTCAGGTCATTGGAGGAACTGTACTTGAATGTGATTCTCTTACCGTTACGGTAAAGGGCGAGGCCTTTATTCTTCCTCAGAAGGAATTTATGCTTCTATACAAAATGGCAGCATTTCCCGGAAAGATATTTACCCGCCATCAGCTTATGGACGAGATATGGGGATATGACAATGAAAGCGATACCCACACCGTTGACGTTCATATAGGACGCCTACGCGACCGCTTCAGAGACAACAAGGATTTCAAGATAGTAACGATCCGCGGTGTCGGATATAAGGTAGTAAAGCTATGAAATTCAAGTGGAGCAACACATACAGAGCACTGCGAAAGCGTAAGAAGCAAAAATTCGACCTTCGGTTCAGACTTATTTTCTTTATCACCTTAGAGCTTGTCCTTATTGTGCTTATAGCATACGGAATTGATGCACTCATCCGCTCGGTAACACAAAGTTTTATTCTTCCCGACGGATTTCAGTTCCCCTTTATCGTTGACCTTATAATTATAAGCCTTTTAGTTGGTATATTGGCTACTTACGGTCTTTCGGTATGGATACTCAAGCCTATCAAGCGCTTTGGCTTGGCTATCTCCAAAATTTCCGAGGGGGACTTCTCGGTCAGAATCTCAACAAAAAGCTCCTCTCAGGAAATTCAGGAGATATATTCGGGATTCAACCTTATGGCAGAGGAGCTTGAGGCTACGGAAATACTCAAAACAGACTTTATTTCAAACGTTTCTCACGAGTTCAAAACTCCCATAAATGCTATTGAGGGCTATTCCATGCTTCTTCAGAACGATGAAAATCTCTCCGAGGAGCAAAAGGAATACGTTGAAAAAATTCTTTACAACACTCAGCGTCTTTCATCACTTACGGGCAGTATTCTGCTCCTTTCGAAAATTGAAAATCAAACTATAACTACCGATAAATCAACCTTCAAGCTTGACGAACAAATACGGGAAGCCATCGTTGCCCTTGAGCCCTCTTGGGAAAATAAAAACGTGGATTTTGACGTTGAAATGGATGATATAAGCTACTACGGAAGTGAAAATCTGATGCACCACGTATGGTCAAATCTTATTGGAAATGCGGTGAAATTCGGTCCCGAAAACGGAGTCATACGCATTCGTCTGCAGGGCGATGATCAAAAGATTTTCTTTAGCGTTGAGGATGAGGGTCCCGGTCTTTCGGACGAGGCAAAAAAAAGAATATTTGATAAATTTTATCAAGCCGACAGTTCGCACAAATCTGAGGGCAACGGACTCGGTCTTTCTCTTGTAAAAAGAATTCTCATACTTGAAGGCGGTGATATAACCGCGGAAAACCGTGATAACGGTGGAGCGTGCTTCAGCGTAACTTTGGAAAGAAAATCGGCTCCTTCCAATGGAAATAATGACGAAAACTGATATCTCTCATACAGTTTATAATATTTGATATTGACATTACCGCTCAAATATGATATAATATTCGGGTATGATTTTTGCAAGACTTAATTTTTGATGTATTTGAAAGGATTTTAGAAATTGACATGGCTTCACTCGCTATAAGTAGAAAGGCGAAGATAATTTCGTGGCTTTGTACGTTGGTTTATTTTGGAAGCTATATGACGAGAAAGAACTTCAACGCCATGATGCTTTACGTTATCCGTGATTTCGGAGAGGCAACCGGTCTTGTTGCCGACGATCTTAAGGTTCAGCTTGCGGTGATCCTTACCGGTATGACTATTTCGTACGGTATCGGTCAGGTTGTCTGCGGATTTATAGGAGACAAGATAAAGGCTCAGTATATGTTAACCGGTGGTCTTGCTCTTGCCGCAACCACCAATATTCTTATGGCTGTTCCCGGCGTTGCTTCCATTGACAATATCGTTCTCATGGTTGTTCTCTGGTCTGTAAACGGTGTGGCTCATTCTATGCTCTGGCCTCCCATGGTACGCATAATGTCCATGTATCTTAACGACGAGGAATATTCCTACGCCGCAGTAAGAGTTTCGTGGGGCTCTCAGTTTGCAACCATCCTTCTCTTTATAATGTGTCCTCTCCTTTGCGATACCTCATTCATAGGGCTTAACTGGAGATGGGTAATGCTTATCTGCGCAGCTATGGGTGCTGCTATCTGCGCTTGCTGGACTGTTTCGGCACCCAAGCTTCTTGTTAATCCCATTCATGCCGATCTTTCAAAGAAGAAAGGCTCAAAGGCAAAATCGGGTATTCCGCTTCCCTCTTTCGTTATTCTCCCCCTTGTACTCATATTCATGGGCATAATCTTCCAGGGTGTAATGAGAGACGGCATCGAGCAATGGGCTCCTACCCTTATTAAGGAATCCTTTGGTCTCGGCGAATTTGCTTCAACCCTTTCTGCGGTAATTCTTGCAGTATTTGGAATCCTGAGCTTCGCAGCTTACGATTTCATTCACCGCAAGCTGTTCAAAAATGAGGTTTTCTGTTCCGCTATGATCTTCGTTTTCTCCGCAGTTATTGCAAGCGCGGTTCTCATGCTATTTGTATTCCAGATAAACTCCGCGTTTCTCTCTATCCTTCTTATGGCTGTTATCGTTGCGAATATGCACGGAATCAATCTCATGTTGATTACTGTTGTTCCGAAGCGATTTGTCAAGAGCGGAAAGGTTTCGCTGTTCTCCGGTGTACTTAACGCTTGTACCTACATCGGTTCTTCTGTGGGAACTATCGTTTTCGCTTGGCTCTCTACCCTCAAGTTCGAAAAGCTTCCTCCTCAATTCTCGGGATGGACTCCCGTCGTATTCTCCTGGATAATCGTATCTCTCTTAGGGTGCGCCGTTCTGTTTATCTGCGCGCCCATGTGGAAGAGATTCCGCAGAGAATATTCCGAAAACGACAATCTTGTGCTTGAGGAAACGGCTCCCGCTGTTGAGTCCGAAAACAACTCCGAGGACAGTATCGAATCTGTATCGGAAACTAAAAACTAAAATTTAAAGGGGCTGAGTCATTTAGCGCAGATCAAAAACACACGAATAAATAAAAATTAAAACCCGCTTTTGCTATCCGAAAAATGATAGTGAAAGCGGATTTTTTGTAGAAATTTTCGAGATAGATCTCTCAAATTTCATTTTATGTGTGTTTTTTAGCCGCGAAAACGCCCTCTGGCGTACTTTTGTACGCCGACGAGAACGCTTTCACGACTTCTGCATCTAAATGACTCAGCCTCTTTTTTATATCAGAAATACGACTTTTCTCAACAAAAATTGATTTTTAGTTGATATTCAGTTTCTTTTCTTAATGTATAATATATAATGTATTTGTATGTACATTTATAAAAACTTACTTTTTAAAGAGGTGTATTATGGCTAAGGCATACGTATTTTACAATCCTATCGCAGGCAACGGACAGTCTGAAAATATGCTTGAGGCTCTTAATAGCTACATAAAGGACGAGGCTGTTTTTTGCGATATGACAAAAAATGAGGTCTATGAAAAAGACATTCTTTCTATGGAAAAGGACGATTACATAATCATCTGCGGCGGAGACGGCACCCTCAACAGATTCGCAAACAAAATTTCCGCAATAAAGTTTGACAACGACGTCCTTTACTTCCCCTGCGGAAGCGGCAACGATTTTGCAAGAGAGTTTGGAAAGAACCGCTTTGACGAGCCATTTTCAATTAAGAAATATCTGTCGGGACTTCCCACAGTTACTGTTAACGGCGAAAGCTCGCTGTTCATCAACGGCATGGGATACGGTATCGACGGATATTGCTGTGAGGAGGGGGACAAAATCCGTGCAACCTCCGATAAGCCCGTAAACTATACCGCCATTGCGATCAAGGGGCTCCTTTTCCATTACAAGCCCGCAAACGCAAGGGTTACCGTTGACGGTGTTACCACTGAGTTCAAAAAGGTATGGATAGCTCCTACCATGCACGGAAAATACTACGGCGGAGGTATGATGCCCACTCCCGCTCAGGACAGATGCTCCGAGGATGGAAAGCTATCGGTTATGGTATTCCACGGTTCAAGTAAGCTCAAGACACTTATGATATTCCCCTCTCTGTTCAAGGGCGAACACATTAAAGAAGAAAAGTACGTTACCGTTCTTACGGGTCATGAAATAACGGTTGAGTACGACTCTCCCAAGCCTGCTCAGATTGACGGAGAAACCGTTCTGAACGTGTCGTCCTATACGGCAAGAAGCTCTCGCACGGCAGAAATCCAAAACAAGGCAGAAGAAGCTGCCGTTGAAAATTGAATTAATTAAAATATAATCTGTAAAAACGCGCTGTCTCCTTTTAACATTTAAGACAGCGCGTTTCCTTTTTTTACAATGGATAAATATTTCCGTAATGATAAAAATACATTATAAGTTTTGATTATTTTACGGAGAAAGCCATGAACAGAAATTCTAAAATTGCTCTTGCCGGATCTTCTGCTATCCTCGGTATTGCAGGAATATCCTCGATACTTATGACCCATACGCTGATAAAGCTTGCCCTTGACAGAAATCTCAAGGTAAATCCCGGTATGAGATGCAAAAGAATCATTTCCGGATGCAAGGATATTGAGAGAATCGAAACAGAATGCAGAGGAAGCGCGCACAAGCTTCTCAGATGCAACTGTCAAAGGGTAAGCATAACGGCGCAGGACGGAGCGCGCCTTGTCGGTCATCTTTATATTTGCGAAGGTGCATTACGCACGGTAATCGCTGTCCACGGTTGGAGAACCACGTGGGCAAAGGATTTCGGAGGGGCTTGTGAATTCTTCCACTCCAACGGATGTAACGTGCTTTATATTGAGCAAAGAGGTCAGAATGAAAGCGGCGGACAGTATATCGGCTTTGGTCTTATCGAGCGATTTGACTGTTTTCAGTGGATAAAATATATCAACAGCCGCAAGGAGCTTGCCAAGCTGCCGATATATCTTTGCGGAGTTTCTATGGGAGCTACTACCGTTCTCATGACTGCAGGCTTTGAGCTGCCAAAAAACGTGAGAGGTGTAATTGCCGACTGCGGCTTTACATCCCCCCACGCTATATGGAAGCACGTTATTAATAAAAATCTTCATTTACCATACGGTGGAATTCAAACTGCCATGGTCCGGAAAATATGTCAAAAGAAGCTTCATATGTCTCCCGACGGATATTCCACTCTTGATGCCATGAAAAAATGCAAAACGCCTATCCTTTTCATACACGGCTCTTCCGACAGATTTGTTCCCGTAGAAATGACCTATGAGAATTACCGTGCCTGCGCCTCGGAAAAGCGTTTATTTATAGTTCCCTTTGCTTCTCACGGCACATCATATTTTGATGACAAGGATGGATACGAGCGCGAGGTTTCAGACTTTTTTGATAGCCACGACGTATTTTGACGGTCAAGCCTTAAAGGATATATTTTTCTTCTGTGCTCCCGTTGGGGACGTTCCGAATCTTTTTTTATATAGCCTGTAAAATGACGAATAATCCTTAAATCCGCAGGTCTGACAGGCATTTATGGCGCTCTCGCCTCTTGATATCATTCCCTGTGCATAAACCAGTCTTTTGGAAACGATATAGTTATATACCGACATCCCCGTCATTCTGTTGAACACTCTGTTGAGCTGAGACACGCTTATGTGCATTGACTCGGATATATCCGAAAGGGATATGTCGTCAAGAATGTGCTCGTTTATATAGTCAACAATCCGCTCCTCAAATACGTCTCTCGGTTTACCGAGAGACGTATTTTTGGCATAAAAAGCCGTATTGACCGAACAAAGCAACGCCACCGTGTAGGCAACCGCTACGCTTTCGTTAGGAGTTACGTCAAGCACCGCTGCCATCTGACGCATATGTCCTATTGGATCAAGACCCGAAAGATCGGATGGCATATATTGATTTTTCTCCCCCAGTGCTCTGTTATTGTACGCATCGAGAATGCTTACGTCAAATCCGTATTTTTCAAGCAGCTCGGGAGAAAAGTTTATTATATAGCGCTCGTATTTTTCATTTTTCTTTACAACGAGTCTATGTATTTCGGCGCGTCTCATTATCATAATACTGCCGCGGCTAAGATCGTATTCCTTGCCCTCTACTATATACCCTACGCCCCCCGAAACAACGCAGAGTATCTCATAATCGTCGTGAACGTGAAGCCTGAAGCTTTTATTATCGGGAGATTCATCTATCGAATGAGCGAATGATAATCCCTCTGTTTTATATTTTTTCATGATATCTCCTTTCTTTTTTTGTTATTATATCACAATATGCGCATAAATACAATAAAAATAGATTATTTTTGCAATTCCATTGTATATATTTTTTTAGTATAATATAACTAAAGTTGTAGCCTTATAAGGAGAAAATATGAAAACCAGTCTTTTACTCAACTCTCCTCTTGCCGAAAAGCTATATTTATCGGTAAAGGATATGCCCATATACGATTATCACTGCCACCTCTCTCCAAAGGAAATCTATCTTGATGAGGAATTTGAAAGCATCGGGCAGATATGGCTTGGAGGAGACCACTACAAGTGGCGTCTTATGAGAGGCGCAGGTGTGGACGAGAAATACATTACCGGTGAGGCAAGCTGGAAAGAAAAGTTTATCGCTTACGCGTCTGTTCTTCCTCTTGCTGTCGGCAATCCGCTTTCGGTCTGGTCTCAGGCTGAGCTTTCGCTCTGCTTCGGCATAGACACTCCCCTTTGCTCTGAAAATGCGGAGGAAATATACGAAAGAGCCAACGAATACATACGCAAAACCCATATGTCTCCCCGAAAGCTCATGAAGAAATTCAACGTTCGCTTTGTGGGCACCACCGACGACGTATGCGACACTCTTGAATACCACGACCTTATTGCAAAGGACAGCAGCTTTGATATTACCGTTTCGCCCTCGTTCAGGACAGACAATCTTATGACAATAAACCGAGACGGGTATTCGGAATATATAAAAAAGCTTTCTTCTCTGACTAACATGGAGATAAATTCTTATTCGGACCTTCTCTTAGCGGCAGAAGCCCGCATTCTCTTTTTCAAGGAAAGAGGCTGTATTTTTACTGACGTGGGCATTGCCGATTTTCCCGACAGAATTGCGTCGGTCAACGAGGCTAACGATACATTCTCGGATGTTCTTTCGGGAAATAAGGCTGACAATTCGGCTTATCTTGGATTCCTTGGCAGAATATTCGTTGACCTTGCGATTCTGTACCGCAAGCACGGGCTTGTTATGCAGCTCCATTTGGGGGCATACAGAAATCCCAACAGCCGCCTTTTTGAGACGGTTGGTGCAGACTGCGGATGCGACTGTGTAGGCTCAGCGGTATGCGGAAAGGATATTATTCGAATTCTTGACGCGGTGGATCTCTCGGGCGGTCTCCCCGAAACTATTCTTTACACGCTTAACCCCTCCGCAAACGACGAGCTTGCGTCTATTGCCGGAAGCTTCAGAAACGTAAAGCTTGGAGCGGCTTGGTGGTTTAACGACCACAAGGTAGGAATAATAAGGGTTCTCGAGGCTGTTTCCTCTATTGGATATATCGGAGCCTTCTACGGTATGCTTACCGACAGCAGAAGCTTCTTGTCATATCCACGCCATGATTATTTCCGTCGTATTCTATGCTCTTATATCGCGGAGCTTTACGAAAACGGAGAAGTCATTGAAGAAAAAACACTTTACACGCTTGTAAACCGTGTAAGCTATGAAAATATTGAAAATCTTATAGGAGAAAAGAAATGAAGCTGACTTTCAGATGGTACGGAGAAAGCGACCCCATAACGCTTGAGCAAATACGTCAGATACCGAGAATGAGCGGTATCGTCTCAGCTGTCTACGACGTAAAGCCCGGTGAGGTGTGGAGCGAGGAAAGTATTCAAAAGCTTAAGGATCGAGCAAACGAGAACGGGCTTGAATTTGAGGTGGTCGAAAGTGTTCCCGTTCCTGAGGAAATAAAATACGGCGGACCGAACGCGCCGAAGCTTATAGAAAACTACTGTGAAAATATCAGAAGGCTCGGACGCGCGGGAGTAAAATGCGTTTGCTACAACTTCATGCCCGTATTCGACTGGTTGCGCAGTGAGCTTGAGCATATTCACGAGGACGGCGCCAACTCCCTTGCATATGACGATGCCACTCTGCTTACGATGAATCCCGCAGAGGGGGGGCTTTCTCTTCCGGGTTGGGACGAAAGCTACACTGTTTCTGAGCTTAAAGATCTTCTTGCTCTTTACGAAAACGTAAGCGAGGAGGATCTGTGGAATAATCTGTCAGTATTCCTTAAGGCGGTTATTCCGGTAGCCGAGGAGGCGGGAGTCAACATGGCTATACATCCCGATGACCCGCCGTGGGGACTTTTCGGGCTCCCGAGAATCATCACCTGCGAGAAGAATTACGACAGATTTCTTAAAATCGTTGATTCAAGGGCAAACGGACTTACCTTCTGCACAGGCTCTCTCGGTGCGTCAAGCGACAACGATCTCGTTTACCTTGCTTCAAAATACGCGGACAGAATTCATTTTCTGCATCTGCGCAATATAAAAATAACCTCGGAGCGACAGTTCTATGAGGTAGGACATCCCACCGAATGCGGTTCTCTCGATATGTTTGGAATAGTCAACGCTCTCGTCGAAAACGGCTTTGACGGATACGTTCGCCCCGACCACGGTAGGATGATATGGGGTGAGAAGGGTCGATACGGTTACGGTCTTTACGACAGAGCTCTGGGAGCCACCTATATAGTAGGTCTTTTTGAGGGTATAGAAAAATCACGCGCAAATAATAGAAAGGACAGATAGTTATGTTGTTTGAAAATAAGATTGCTGTAGTTACGGGTGCGGGCGGTGTTCTCTGCTCTTCCTTTGCGACTCATCTGGCTGAACAGGGCGCATCTGTTGCGCTTCTCGATTTAAATTACGAGGCAGCTAATGCTGTTGCGGAGGAAATAAACAAAAACGGCGGACACGCAAAGGCATATGAAGTAAACGTCCTTGACAAGGCTTGTCTTGAGCAGGTCCACAAGAGCATACATTCCGATTTCGGCAAGTGCGATATACTTATAAACGGAGCGGGCGGAAACAGCCCCAGAGCTACAACTGCGCACGAATATTACGAGGAAGGAGACGAAACCGTAACCGATATTAAAACCTTCTTCAATCTCGATAAGAGCGATTTTGATTTCGTATTCGGTCTTAATCTTATGGGAACGCTTCTCCCTACACAGGTATTTGCTCCCGATCTTCTTCACCGAGACGGATGTATAATAAACGTTTCTTCCATGAACGCATTCCGTCCCCTTACAAAGATTCCCGCATACAGCGCGGCTAAATCCGCGGTATCCAACTTTACTCAGTGGCTTGCCGTTCATTTTGCGGGTTGCGGCATAAGAGTTAACGCAATAGCTCCCGGATTTTTCGTTACAAAGCAGAACAAGGATCTTCTCTTCAATCCCGACGGAACACCCACGGCACGAACGGGAAAGATTCTCGGCGCTACTCCCATGAAGCGTTTCGGAGAGCCCTCCGAGCTTCTCGGTACACTTGACTGGCTCTGCGACAACAGCGCGTCTTCCTTCGTTACGGGTGTGGTTATTCCCGTAGACGGCGGATTCTCGGCTTATTCGGGGGTATAACATGAGTAACGTAAGACTTTCGGCTTTTGCCGATGAAGCATCCCCCTTCATTTCGGGACAGATAGAAGCCTTAAAGAGAAACGGCATTTCCCTGCTTGAAATACGAGGAGTTGACAATGTAAATATATCAAAAATAAGCGCCGAGAAGGCACGTGAGATCAGAAAGCAGCTTGACGACGGAGGAATATCCGTACGGTCTATGGGCTCGCCTATCGGAAAGGTTGCCCTTGACGGAGATTTTGACGAGCATATTGAAAAATTCAAAAGAATTCTTGAATACGCAGACATTCTCGGTGCATCGAGAATAAGACTTTTCAGTTTTTTCCCCGCTGAGGGTGAGGACAGAAAGGCAAGCCTTGAAAAGGTTATTGAACGTCTTGACAGATTCTGCGAGCTGACTCCCGACCACATTATTCTCTGCCACGAAAACGAGAAAAATATTTTCGGTGAAAATACAGAAAGCTGTCTTGCAATCCACAAGGCTCTTCCAAAAATCAAGGCTGTATTTGACCCCGCAAACTTTATTCAGTGCGGTGTCAACACCCTTGAAGCATGGTCCGTTCTTCGTGATTACGTAGATTATATTCACATAAAGGACGCTCTTGCGGACGGCACCGTAGTCCCCGCGGGCGAGGGGCTCGGAAACATTCCCTGCATACTTACAGACTACGTAAGCAGAGGGGGCTCGGTTATGACCCTTGAGCCTCATCTTAAGGTATTTTCGGGGCTTTCCGAGCTTGAAAACGGCGAGTCGGTAAAAACGGGAGTCAAGGTATATGCTTCCAATGACGAAGCATTTGATGCAGCTTGCTCCGCACTTAATTCAATACTTAAAAGAATAGGAGAAAAATCATGAAAATAGGCGCGCAGCTTTTTACAGTAAGAGATTTCGCAACAAATCTTGAGGATTTTTCAGAAACCTTAAAAAAGATTGCTGACATTGGCTACACCACCGTTCAGGTATCGGGAACCTGCGAATTTGAGGCTGAATGGCTTCGCGACGAGTTAGCTAAAAACGGGCTTTCCTGTGTCCTTACTCACACAAAGCCCGATAAAATGCTGGATGACCCATTAAAGGTCTGCCGAGATCACGATATATTCGGTTGTCGAAATATAGGCCTTGGCATGATGCAAAATACAAAATCGGGTATGCCTAGCGCCTATGCAGAATTCCTAAAAAAATTCACCCCCGTAATAAACGCCTTTAAGGATAACGGACATAAATTTTTCTACCATAATCATCACGTTGAATTTGAAAGAGACGAAAACGGGATACTTTATCTTGACCGCATGTGCGAGGACTTCTCCGCCGATCTTTTCGGAATCACCTTTGACACATATTGGGCGCAGGTTGGAGGCGTAGACCCTGCGACGTATCTTTCAAAGCTTGCGGGCAGAGTTGAGTGCATTCATCTTAAGGATCTTGCCATCATTAGCAGAGAGCAGCGAATGGCTGTTGTGGGCGAGGGTAACATAAACTTTGACCGCGTATTTGAGGTCGCCGAAAGGGTTGGCGTAGAATATATGCTGGTTGAACAGGATAACTGCTACGGCGAGAATCCCTTCGACTGCCTTACAAGAAGCTACAAATATCTTAAAGCACAAGGATTTAATTAAGGAGTATTATTATGGAAAAAGTAAGACTTGGAATAATAGGACTTGGAAACATGGGCTCGTCCCATGCTAAAAAGATCACCGCGGGTGAAGCGGGAGACGAAATAATTCTCACCGCCGTATGCGATATAAAGCCCGAAAAGCTTGAATGGGCGAAGGCGGAGTTTGGCGACGCCGTTGCTCGCTTTGACGATGCTGAGGCCATGATGGATTCGGGACTTGTTGATGCTATCTGTGTCGCAGTTCCCCACTACGACCACCCTACCTACGCAATTATGGCTATGAAAAAGGGGCTTCACGTTATGATAGAAAAGCCCGCGGGAGTTTACACCGAGCAGGTGCTTGAAATGAACAAGGTAGCAGACGAGTGTAACGTTACCTTTGCTATTATGATGAATCAGCGCACAAACTGCCTCTATCGCAAAATGCGCGAGATAATCAAGAGCGGAGAGCTTGGAGAAATTCGCCGTACAAGCTGGATAATCACCAACTGGTACCGTCCTCAGGCTTACTACGATTCGGGTGATTGGAGAGCTACGTGGAGCGGCGAGGGCGGCGGTGTGCTTCTTAACCAGTGTCCTCACAATCTTGACCTTTGGCAGTGGATATGCGGTATGCCCGAAAAAATAAGCGCAAAGCTTCATTTCGGCAAGTGGCACGACATAGAGGTTGAGGACGACGTTACGGCTTACGTTGAGTATGCAAACGGCGCCACGGGTACATTTATTACAACAACGGGCGATTTCCCCGGAACCAACAGATTTGAGGTTACCCTTGAAAAGGGCAAGATAATTGCCATAAACGAAAAGGACGGTACGTCGCTTACTATGTGGAAAACATCTGTGTCCGAGCCTGAGTTCTCGGCTACAAACAAGATTCCCTTTGGACACCCCGAAATGGTAAAGTCAGACGTGGAAACCGACGGACAGAATCCCCAGCATATGGGTGTTTTCCGCGCCTTTGCGGCTAATATCCTTCACGGTACTCCCCTCGTTGCCGACGGACGCGAGGGTATAAACGGTCTTACGATCTCAAACGCAATGCATCTTTCCGCATGGACCGATTCCGATATAGAGGTTAAGTCCTTTGATCACGCAAAATATAAGGAACTGATCCTTGAAAAGGCGAAGAACTCCCGAAGAAAAGCAGCCGTTAACACATCCACAGTCTCCAATATGGACAGCACCTTCTGATATGGATACTGTAAGAATTGGTATTATAGGCATAGGAAACATCGGCTCCGCTCACGCTTCCTGTATATATTCCGGAAAGGCTGAGGGTGCCAAGCTTTGCGCTCTTTGCGACACCTCTGCTAAAAGGAGATCGGAGCTTGCTTCTCTTTATCCCGATGTTCCGATTTTTGAAGATGCAGATTCCCTTTTTGAAAGCAGCTCTGTTGACGCCGTAATCATCTCCACTCCCCATTACTATCATCCACCTATCGCCGTAAAGGCATTTGAGCACGGACTGCACGTTCTTTCGGAAAAGCCAATCGGCGTTTACGGCAAGGCGGCAAAGGAAATGGTGGAAGCCGCAAAGAAAAGCGGTAAAATTTTCGCCGTTATGTTCAATCAGCGAACCAACAAGCTCTTCCGTGAAGCTCGCCGTTTGGTTAGCGAGGGCAGAATCGGAGATATCAAGCGTTCTGTCTGGATTATTACCAACTGGTACAGAAAGCAATGCTATTACGATTCGGGCGATTGGAGAGCAACTTGGGACGGTGAAGGCGGCGGAGTACTGATGAATCAGGCACCCCACAATCTCGACCTCTGGCAATGGATATGCGGCATGCCTATTGAAGTGAGCGCAGCCTGCGACGTGGCAAAATACCACCAAATTGAAGTCGAGGACGATGCGACTATTTTCGCAAGATACGAAAACGGAGCTACCGGGGTATTTATAACCTCTACCGGAGACTATCCCGGCACTAACCGACTTGAAATATCGGGAAGCAAAGGCAAAATAGTCATTGAGCACGGTGTACTTGAATTCACCGAGCTTCCTGTTGACGAATCCAAGTACAGACTCTATCCCGAAGCCGAAAAAATAAAGCCATCTGTTACAAGGATAACAGACGAGCCTTACTTCGGACATCTTGAGATTATTAAGAATTTCACACGTGCTATTCTTTACGGCGACCGGCTTATAGCAAATGGCGAGGAAGGTATTTGTGAGCTTTCTATATGCAATGCCGCATATATGTCGGCATGGTTGAAAAAGCCTGTTTCCCTGCCCATTGACGATGAAATTTATCTTGATATGCTCAATAGCAAAAGAGCTATGTCAACACAAAAAAGTATAGATTCGGACAGCGGTTGCTCACAAAAGGAATATAACCAACGCTGGAATACAAATTGGTAAAAAAAAGCTTTTGCACTTATTAGTGCAAAAGCATTTTTTTATCCGAGAGAGATATTTCTCCTTTAAGTAATGGAATAATATCTTCCTCAGACGAAATATCCGTAGATGCCGAAAATTCATCGAATAACATTTTCTTTGCTCTTTTCAATGCGTTTTCGTCTGTTATCACTATCTTTCTTCCATGCTCACGGTTATCGTCTGATTTTTCTAAAATGGTATTGATGAGAATTATCAAATCTCTGCGATCTCCTGCGGATATAATATCTCTGTATATATTATTTCTTCCGCGACTGTCAGACAACCATTCGATCCTCTCATTTTTAAGTGAATTACACAGCTCAATTATTTCACTTGCGCACAGCAATTTGCGCATACATGCGCAGAGCTTCTCATTTTTTGCAGGTACGTACACAGTAGACCTTGGATCACTCACAGGGGTAAGAATATAATATTCTTCCTTTTGTCCTATTGCGCCAAAGCTTTCCTCTCTCACGTCGGAAATTATGCAAACGCCTTCCGAACGATAAACGACGTATCCTCCCTTTTTCAGCATATCACACCGTCCTAAAAAAATATCAGTTGGAAGGATATCCTTCCAACTGATATTATACCATATTTTTCTTTTTTTCGCCATGGGCAAAAACACCAAAAAGCCATAAAACTTTTTTTAATTTTTAACCAAGAGTCTTAACCTAAAAGCAATACAGGTATATACATAGGAGTATGTCTGCCCTCTGCTACAACCTCAAGAACACAACGGTTAGAGGATGCTACCTGCTCGCCTGCCTTCAAGGTGAAGTCAACGCTTATCATACCCGTCTGCTTTTTATCCTTTCTCGGAAGCATGAGAGTCTGTCTGCCTCCCTCTGCAACAAATCCATCGGGAAGCCACCAACGGAGGCTAAGGTTGTAGTAGCCTCTATCGTAAACAAGCTGGTTATTTATAAAGTCTATATGAACACCTATTTCTCCGTTAGGAGCTATATCGGGTGCTCTGTCGAGAGTAACCTCCGCGCTTGCAAAGGTAAAGTCAAAGTGCATGGAATACGGCTTGGTTGCTTCAAGAATATTTCTTGTGCTACACGAGGAAGCTATGATTTCATCGATATTTTCGGGGATCTCATTTTCGCCGTCGGTAAGAACAACAGGTGCGTCGTTATCGAAAAGAAGGTGGGGAGTCTGGGCAACTACACGCTCGGTAAGCTCTGTACAGGTCTTGGGGACCTTACGGCACACACCGCCAAGGTCTATGGAGATAGTTACGATATCGTCTCCGATATGAGCCTTCCAATCCTCAGGTATCATCTCCATTCCGCCGAGAATTCCAAGTGTCGCGCCTACGGTCGCTCCGGTACAGTCGGTGTCATCTCCGCAGTTTATGGCGTATATCATAGTCTTTTTGAAATCTCCCTCTCCGTAAAGAAGTCCAAGCACTGCATATGCCACATTAGAGGGGGCTTCAAACCAACCGTTGCCTATATCGGCATTTCTCTGCTGGATAGCGTTACGCGCATCCTTAATGGGAGTCTTTGCGTCGTAAAGGTCGATAGCCATACGGATACTGTCGTACATACGGCAATCCTCGGGAATTTGAGAAAGTCCGATGTCTATGCACTTTCTTATATCCTTGACTACGAAAGCCGCAGACTGCATTGATGCTACAAATGCCGCAGCATACGTACCCTCGCCCATTCCGTGGTCTACCTTTGCGTCCTCAATTGCGTATTTTGCCGCAATGTCGGGACAAGCAGGAGCCATACAAGCCCACACCTCGGTACGTATCCATGCTCCGTTGGAGTGCTTCCAGATGTTATTGTAATCTCCTGCAAGAGGCGGAATAAGTCCTCTCTTCATATTTATTTTGCCTATGCCGTATTCGTTCCAGTGAGGAGGAAGGAATGAAAGCCAGAATTCTCCGAGAGTAGATGCGTTTATGGCGCGACTGCCTATCTGCTCAACAGCATGTAGCCATACAAGCTGTAAATCAAGGTCGTCGTTGGGTAGAGGCGCGCCTGCTTCGGACGCAAAGCCCTTAATGTCGAGATAATCGTGAGTTCCCTCATAAGGTGTACCCATGGTTCCTCCTATATTCTTTCCCAACCAGCAAGCATATACCTTTTCGCGATATTCATTTTGATTAAGCTTAATTTGTACGTTTTTATGCATAAAAAGATCCTCCCTTTCGGTAATATATTACAGTTAAATTATATCACCGAAAGGAAGGATTGGAAATACTTTATTTTTACTTTAGAGACACTATTTGTCGGATTTTTTTACTTTTTCATTTCTATACTCGCTTGGGGTACTGCCCACGTATTTTGAAAAGGCATAATAAAAGCTGCTTCTGTCGGAAAATCCCGCTCTTTCGCATATTTCCTCAATCGAAAGCTCACTGATACCGAGAAGCTCTATAGCATAATCAAGTCTCTTTCTGGTTACGTATTCCACGAGTGAGGTGCCGAATTTTTCCTTGAACATTCTTGAAAAATACGATGGGTTATAAAAGCATTTTCCCGCAAGGCTCGAAAGGGTAAGCTCTCCCCCAAGATTTTTGTCGATATACTCCGACAGCTCCTCCCATACGTTATTTACACTTTGGGTCTGGAGCGCCCTTTGAGTCTTTCTAAGCATTTTTGTTACAAGAATATTGAGATAATTTTCTGTTACCCTGCCCCATGAGGGCTGTTTTTCTTTACTCTCGCTAATCATAGCATAAAGAATATTCTCTATTTCCTTACGCTCATTTCCGAAGAAGGATATGACACCTCCGTTTGCATCGTTTCGCATTTCATCGAATGCCGTAAGACACAGAAGCGAAAATGCATTATCCGAGGTTACTAACTTGTCTCCGAGTGTTTCGGGAGAAAAGCATATATTCACGTAAGAAAAGCTATCATCACATTCGAATGAATGTGTACTGCCGTAATTGATAAACAGTATGTCCCCATGCTTTACATTATAGTCAACGCCGTTTATAGTCTGCATACATTTTCCCGCGGAAATATATATGATTTCAATAAAATCGTGGGTATGCTCAGCTTCCCTGATAACTCTTTTCGTAGATGAAAAAATATGAACGCTGTTTCCCTCTTGTATATAATCCTTAGTCAAATATTTACGCATATATATCCTCTTACATTTTGTGTATTTTAGCCTTTATTCCAAGCTCCGAGCATGCTTCTGCCTCCCTTTCGTGGCAGGTAAAGAGCAAGCACTGCATTTCCTTTTCGCAGAGCCCGCCGATAAGACCGATAATTCGCTTCATTCTTGTTCCGTCAAGCTGACACAGTACCTCGTCCATCATCAGCGGAGGCAATTCCTTTTCAAATATCTGCATCATAAGCGATATACGAAGTGCAAGATAGGATGCGTCCTTTGTTCCTCCACTCATCATTTCCTCTGTTGTAGTAAGACCAACTCCGTCGGTAAGCGATATATTCAGGTCTCTCCCCATATTCACGGCGGAATATGCTCCGTTGCTGATATATTCTATCATCTTAGCCGCCTTGTGTCCAATCATCGGTGTTATATTGCCTTGAAGTGATGCCGCAGCTCTTTCTATTCCGTCAATTGCCGTTACCACGGCTTCATAATAGTTATCCGCCTCCGCATGCCTTTCCCGCAGCTCTGCGAGTCTGTCGGCTATTGCCGTAGGATCCTCCGCCGTTGCCTTAAGATTTATAAGCTCTGTTCGAAGATTATTGTCTCTTTGGCGGAGCACTCTTATTTGTTCATCGTAGAATTTTCGCTTATTTTCCGCATCCCTCAGTTCTCTGTCGGAAATATTTGCACCGCTATCTGCAACGAATGCTCTCAGCTCGGACTCGTCATATACAGAAAGAATTTTCTCATCGTTCTCAATTACGGCACAAATACTTTCTTTTGCTCTTACGAGAGCTGAATATTCATCAAGAAAATTTCTGATACGCTCAGCCTCTGCCCTTGCGTTTTCGGCTGAAACGGGAAGGTCCTGAGATACCCTTCTTATTGCCCTTTCGAGGTCGGCTTCTATTATCCTTTTTTGCTCCTCTGCTCTGACGAGATCGGAATTAAGCTCAAGCAGGCTGTTTTGATATTCGTTTCTTTTTTCATAGGCAGCCGCACACAGACCGATATACTCGGAAAGTTCTTTTATATTTTTCTTTCCGTATTCTCTGCATATCCGCTTGTTTTTTGCTCCCCATACGCATGCAACTGCAATACCGATTGCAGAAATTGCGAGGTCTACGGCAGCAATAATTATTCCCGGAAGCTTCGTTACCACCGAAACAAATATAATAAATGCAGCAACCAAGGCAAAACTTACTCCGATACCTGAAAGCGTGATGCCTAACAATATGATCTTTTTTGATTTCCTTATACGTTCATTAAGCGCGATCGCACCGCCGTTTTTCTCTATAAGCTCGCCTTTTTGCGCAAGCTCCCTGTCAAAGGGAATATTATTTTCAGCTTCACAAAGAGCGTCCTTGGCATTTGAAACGGCTGCGGATATTCGCTCTGCGCTTGATGCAACCATATTAAGATTTGCCACGTCGGTAGCTGCCGGCATGTATCCGTTTCTTACATGACGGGATTTATGCATCTCTATTTGCTCATCAAGCGAAGCCTTCTTCCGTCGGTTTTCACCAAGAGCATCAAATCGTCTCAGTACCTCTCGCTTTCTTGCTGTCTCGATTACCGCGCCTATTTCCTCGGATTTTTCCTCATTTTGCGCCGTTACCTGAGCGTTTTTCTCAAGCTTTTCTTCAATTTCGGCTATTCTCATTCGGTTTTCCGATGCCTTTTCGAGTCTTTGCTCCAGCTGATTTATCTTTCCCGACATTTCGTAGAGCTTTCCGCCCTTACCGTTTTTATGTCGGTAATATACTCTTATTGCTTCAAGTCGCTTTTGTATTTTATCTATATCTACGCTTTCGTCGGCTGAAGAAAGGATATTTCTTATTGCAGCCGCTCCCTTTTCTCCTCCGAGGCTTGAGGCTGCTGACTGTCCTATTCCACAGCTGCTCTCAAATATATCCTTCGCCACACCGAGAAGTGCTTCTCCCGGCTCTTTATCGGCAAAAACGCGCTCTCCCGTGTCTGTCCTATAGGTTACTACTTTTCCTCGGGAATTTTCGCTAAAGCTTCGCTCTATTCTGTATTCTACGTTATCACATTCAAGAGTCATAGTTCCCGATGCTCTGTGAGAAAGTCGGTTTATGGAGCGTTCGCGCTCTGACGTTCCCTTTTTCGCCATACCGTAAAGCATAAACTTTATAAAGAGCCACAGTGTACTTTTGCCGGTTTCGTTATCTCCCTCAAATACATTCAATCCGCCATCAAGGGTAAATCTACGGTTTTCAAGTCCGCCGAATTCGATTATCTGAATATCAATTATCTTCATACTTCATTCCCTCTCCGGCTATTCGTCCACCGTCTATGGCAGAAAGCCCTATGCGCAAAGCAAGAGTATTTCTTGCCCGTACCTGTGGGTCGGGATCATTCAATCCCACAAGCAAGGCGTTATAAAATGCCCCTCTCAAGGATATATCGTTTTTAAGAGCGGACACGTTTGCTACCGGAACTGTAAGATCCTTTATTTGCAAATAGACGTTACCGTTGCTGAGCTCCCTTTCAAGAGCTTCGGTATCGGATACGGTTCCTGCCTCGGCATTTCCTACAAGGCACAGACGTAGAAACGTTCTTCCGTCATTTCCGAATTCCTCACAAATCCTTGATATTTCGTGTCTGAGCGCGACTGTATCCTCGCAGTCGCTTATATCAAGCTCTCTTATCTCGTATCTTCTGTTTGAAACTGTTTTTCTCTCGATTTTAGGTGATACACCGTACTCAACGTCAACGATATATACCCCGCCGTCTCCAAGCTCGTCAAAGCTTCTTCCCTCTGCAAATCCGCAATAGCGTATGCTTTCGTCTCCCGAAAGGATATCGCCTATCTGATTATGATTATGTCCAAGCGCGGCATAATCAAGTCCGAATGACTTTATATCTCCTACAGTCAGGGGGCAATATCTTGATACGGGAGCGGAAATATCGGCATGAGCGCAAAGTATCTCGGTGTATCCGTCCCTTATCGCCGGGGGCTGACCGTTAAGAGGACTGTACGTCAGCGCAGTCGAGGTAAATGCGTATCCGTAAACCCTCGTTCGAAGCTCGTGAAAATCAAACCGCTGGAGTTCATTAGATGAAAAGATATATACGTTATCCGAAAATTGGGTCTTACTGTAAAAGGACCCTTCCATGTATGGGTCATGATTTCCGGGGGCAATAACTATCGGCATCCCCGCGCCTCCGAAAAGCTCGGTTACGTATTTTTCGGTTTCCGGAGTCAGACTTTTTACGTCAAACAGGTCTCCCGCTATCAGTATCATCTGACATTTTTCTTCCTTTGCAAGTTCAAATATTCTTCCGAGCACAGCTCTTTGCTCGGCTCTTCTCGATTCCGACTCAAACGTATCGGATGATGCAAACGGGCTATCAAGATGCAGATCCGCAGTATGTAAAAATCTCATTCCAAGCACCTCATAAGATAAAGTTATACGTTAAATTAATTATAACATAAAACATCATCAAGTTCAACCGATTTTTGCATATACTTTAATATAAATATTTATCAAGGAGGAAGATGTTTTGCTTATAGAGCTTCCGTATAACCGGGAAAAAGCTGTAGAATACGCAAGGAAATGGGCATTGTCAAGAAACCCGCTTTTCTTTGACTTTACAGGCACAGGTGGCAACTGCACTAACTTTGTATCCCAATGTATCTTTGCGGGATGCGGTATTATGAATTACACTCCCACGTTCGGCTGGTACTACATAAGTTCCGAGGATCGAGCTCCCGCATGGACGGGTGTCGATGAGCTGTACGATTTTCTGACGGGAGCCGCTCCCTTTACTGAGGTCAACGGAATGGTTGGTCCTTACGGCATAAACGCCGCACAGGCAAGAGAAATGAGCATTGGAGATATTATACAGCTTGCAAATTCAAGCGGTGAATACTACCATTCCCTCATTATAAGCGGTTCAACCGATAACGATATTTTAGTCTGCGCTCAATCGGACAACGCCCTCGACCGTCCGCTTTCCACTTATAATTATGCTTCTCTGCGCATAATTCACATTCAGGGGGCAAGGCTGCTTTTTGATTACGACACTGTTTTTAACAATTTACTGAACGGAGAAGCCTTACCGTAAAATAAAAACGCTTTTGCAAAATTTTGCAAAAGCGTTTTTTATTATTAGCCTACTCTTTCAACTCTTGTAGCAGTTCCTGCCTGTGCTTCATAGGAGGAAACAGCTGTGAGAGCTTCATTGTAAACCGCCGAATCTGCAGCCTTGGTATATACCTTAATGTCGGTAAAGGTTGCCGTCATTGCTTCGGTGCTGAGGTTAAAGTGCGAAGGGTTCGGAACGTTATAATATACCGCCTTAAGCGTTCCGTTTACGTAAAAGTATGCGTTCTTCTGCGTAAATACTACCTTCCACTGAAGAACGAGAGATGAGCTTCCGCGGGTATAGTCCTCGTATCCCGCCTCGTTTGTTGCTCCGCCCAGCGACCAGCATACTCCGAATTTACCGTTGTTGTCATAGTCTCTTATAAGGAATCTGCACTGATAATCTCTGAACTGAAATTCCGCGTGGGGGTTACTTCCCACGTCGGTAACCGTAAGAGTTCCCGAAACAACGTACTCGGTCTTTATTTCGCTTCCGTTATAAACTACGTGAGACGTTCCTACGTGCTGGGATTTATCTCTTATGATGTTGGGAACCGAATGAACGTCTCCTGCTCCTGCCTTGTTCTCAATTGCGAGACCTGCATCGGTCAGTGCCTGTCTGTAAAGCGCGTATTTTTCATCGGCGGGATGCACGCTATCCTTGAAGAATGCGGAATTTACAGATCCGTCAGAGTTGAAGCACCAGCTTGCGGAATCAATAACTACGAGCCAATCCTTATCAGCTGCGAATGCCTTGACTGCGTCATTAGCTGCCTTGGGCTCTGTGAAATTCCTGCCTACACGAGGCTCGATGTTAAACCAGTATATCTTAGTATTCGGCATACGCTCGTGATATGTATTAAAGAGCTTTTTAAGACTTTCGGCAGTCTCAGCACCGCTATCACCATCGTCGAATATATCGTTCGTTCCTACGTGAAGAACGACAGCCTTAGGCTCGTAAGGATATACGAGCTTTTCGGAAATTACCTGCCAGTCCTCGGTGGTGGTAGAAGAAATTCCTACGGTATAGGCCTTCTTTGTTGCATAATCTGTATAGAATGCGGTCCACCAGTTATCGGGATTAAAGAAGGAGTCGCCCACAAACAGAACCATATTTTCAAGGTTCTCTGCATCACTTCCACTGTGAGACTTTATCTGATTCTGTCTTGTTACGATCTGTGTTTCAAGATTCAGACTTGAGCCGTTTGCGGTTGATCCCTGGTAGTTCTCAACGTATATAGTTGCCTTTGCCTCAAAGTGCTGACTCTTTGCTGTGATTGTTGCAGTATAGCCAACCGTGGTTACACCCGTCGCGTACACCTTACCGTTTTCTATCTTTACGCTCTCTTTGCTTGAGGTAAACACAAGGGTCTCTGCCATTTCGGGCTTGGAGAAAATACACTCTATTTCCACAGCGGGATAATTTGAGTAGATTCTCTTGGGAAGCTTAAGGGTAAGAGTTCCGTAGTCCTTACCGTCATCGCCTTCAAGCCAGCTGTCGGGAACCTTGACAGTATCGTCGTAATCTTCTTCGGAATTCTGATCCTTGGAATCCGAATCGCTTACAGAATTTGAGCCATCTCCCGAGGGAGCCTCTAAGCCCGGATTTTTGTCGGAGTCTTGCTCATCTGAGGATTTCTTACATGCTGCCAAAACGCTGAGTACCATAAGTAATGCCAAAAAAATTGAAAGTAGTTTCTTCATTTTTCCCTCCGTATTCGATAATTTTTATATTTTTAGGAATTCAACACTGCAATCCCTTGAATATACCGTTTCCCTTTGCTATAAGATATGAGCCGAGACCGTAAACCGATATAAGCTCACCAAGTCCAACCGTCAACATCATAAGAGGTATAGCCTCCTCCATTCCGTATCCGTACGCAAGTACAAACGGAATTATAAGCGCATTTGAAAGGACTGCGGGCATAGGCGCTATCCATTTCCACCTTCGGAGCGCATACGTACCGAGCGCACCAATGAGGGTCGCCAGGGGTCCTACAAGAATATCAAGCCAGTTTCCCGACAGCAAAAGATTCGACAAGAAGCAACCTGCCGTTACCCCTATTACTGAGGGGGGCAGAAATATTGGCAGTACACAAAGCATTTCCGATATTCTTATCTGTATCATGCCGCTATCAAGTCCCATAAGTCGCGCAATAAGAGTAAACGCTACGTAAAGTGCCGCCACCGCCGCAGAAATACAAATTTTTTTAGTCCTGTTTGATCCACCGTTATTCATTTTTATTCTCCTTAGTTTTGTTTTACGTGAGGATGGTTTCGAACTCACAGGAAAATTATACGATATTATTTCGCCATTGTCAAGGTAATTCTTTTTCTATATTGACTTTTTTATTTTTTGGGTGTATAATTATCTTTGTCAAAAATAACATTAAGAAGGAGTAAAAAATGCTTCCCGAAACAAAAAACTATTCTATTTATCCCACAGTCGTTCCCGCTGATAAAAAAACAGCTATAACAATTGTCCCCAACGAAAGAGCCTTTCTTCTTTTTGAGGATGAGGAATATACCGTAACGCTTATTCCTCTTAATTCGGACGTTCCCGAAAGAAAAGATCCCGCACATCACACCGTGATCAAGGTTATAGCTAAGGGCGGAGTTCTTCAGTTTGATTACGCATTCCCCTCCGAGCAGCAGCACACCGTTATTCTTTCCAAGGACGGCAAGGCTCTTGCTACGTTTTCTATGTACTCCCTCTACGAGGATCTCTATGAGCTTACTCCTATGAGAGGAGACCTCCACGTTCACAGCTACCGTTCCGACGGCTCTCACGACCCCGCAGCTCAGCTTGGTAATTACCGCGAGCAGGGTTATGATTTTACTACCCTTTCCGACCACAACCGCTACTATCCCGGCGGCGAGATAGACGAAACGTATGAAGGCGTAAAGCTTGGTATTACACATATTCAGGGAGAGGAGCTTCACGTTCCCGGCACCCCCATTCATATAGTAGGTGTAGGCGGTAAATGGTCTGTTGCCGAAAAGTATATTGAAAATTCCGAGGAATATCAAAAGGAAATGGCGCAGTATAAGGCTTCTGTTCCCGCAAATATTCCCGAAGCATACAAAGACAGATATGCTATGGCTAAATGGGTTGCCGACAGCGTACATAAGGCGGGCGGGCTTGCTATATTCCCCCACCCCTTCTGGTGTCCCGGCGATTCCAAGGCGTACAACGTATGCGACGAGCTTTCCGAAATATTCATCAGAGACGGATTTTTTGACGCTTACGAGCTTATCGGCGGAATGTCTCAGCCTCAAAACAACCGCTCGGTAGCATTCTGGTGTGAGATGAGAGCAAAGGGATACGATATTCCCGTAGTTGGCTCCAGCGACGTTCACCAGATAACGAGATCAAAGGAATTTCCTCACAGATTTACGGTCTGCTTTGCTAAGAGCGCGTCCGAAGGCGACATTATGGACGCAGTTAAGTCGGGGCTTTCTCTCGCGGTTGAAGCGGAAGGAACCGAATACGACCGCACATACCGTTGCTACGGAAGCTTCCGTCTCGTAAGCTACGGTACCTTCCTTCTCACTCACTACTTCCCCCTCCTCCAGAGAATATGTCAGGGAGAAGGTGTTGCTATGAGAAGCTACGCTATGGGACTTGCCGACAAGTCTCTTATTGAGCTTCAGGTTGAACATACCCAGGATTTCAAGGATAGATACTTCGGAAGAAAGGCTCCTAAGCTTCCCTCAGCCGAAATTATCGAATTTGAGAACAGATGGAGAGAAAGACATCTTCAAGGTCCTATCACCTGCGGAAGCCTTATTTACTCCGACAAGATATCAAGACAGATATAACACAAGGGACTGCCTCAAAATTTCATTTGAGGCAGTCCATTTTCATCAACACAACACAGTTATTATACCACAAATTCTCTTTGGTGTCAACAGTTTTTTGTACCTTTTGCTCAATTTCTGCTCTTTGCACAAAAAAATATTGTTAATTTCTTATACTTTGCCTATTGAAATGAGTGTTTTTTTATGATATAATACAGGTGAAGAAAAGAAAGGAAGGTACGGTCCCATGAGAACATAGAACCGCAGCTAAAATTCGAAAGCTTCACAAAAGTTTCAGTTCAAGTTTCAAACCAAGTTTAAGGAAGGTACAGGTACGGTCCCATGGAAAAGTAAATGGGAAATCAAAAAGTATTCAGATCTGAGTAAAGGCAAAGAAAAAAAGGACGGTACACTCCAATGAAAACCTGATGAAACCGAGACAATCCAAATGCTTACCGTGTAAAGGCAATGTTCTTCAGCACATGTCAAGGATGTGAGTAGGAATCAAACAAAATTGAGAGTTTAAGCAGATGCAAAAGTAGAAGTAAGATAAGAGCTTAATGGGAGTTAGGGTAAAATAGCTTTTTAACATAGTCCACGGCGGTGTAACGCATGATATAGATTTCGCATCCGGGACTTCCCTACCGAAGAAATTCCTAAGCTACCACGGAAAAGCAAACATCGCCCATTGCAATAAAAACGGACAAACGAAACTATTTATATTCTTATTAAAGAAATTTTGATTTTGTGTTTCAGGGTTGTAGTAATTAGAGCAAGCGGCAGAACGGTGAAAGAGAGGATTACAAAAGATGTTAGATATCAAGAGTGAACAGAAATGACCCTTGGTTGTGTTTAAGGATGCAATCAAGGGTCATTTCTTTTTGCTTTTGATTTTAATTAAATCTTGATATTTTTTACCGTTCATGATATAATTAACCAAGTAGAATTTATTCCAAAAGGAGTGCTTATGAACATTGGATGCATCTCACACGACAGAATACTTGAAAAGCTTGACGGTTATCTAGGCAAAAAAGATTACACAGGCGCCGAAAGACATCTTCTATATTGGCTTTCGGAGGCTATTGCCGTCTCAGATCATTCGACCGAGCTTCTTATGAGAAACGAGCTTATGGGACTTTATCGAAAGCTTGGAAAGAACAATGAGGCACTTAATCAAGCAGATACCGCTATTGCCAGAATCGATGAGTTGAACATCCGAAAGCAGGTAGGCTCTGCAACCACTTATCTCAATGCTGCAACGGTATACAAGGCTTTTTCCATGGCAGACAAAGCTCTCCCCCTTTTCTCTATTGCAAGAGAGATTTATGAGACCGAGCTTGATAGCAATGACTCAAGACTTGGCGGACTATACAACAATATGGGTCTTGCTCTTGTTGACCTTAAACGGTTTGAAGAAGCAAAAGAGCTCTACCTCAAGGCTATCGAGATAATGGGTAAAGGCAATGATGAGGGTGAGCTTGAGGTGGCAATTACATATCTCAACCTCGCATCGGCAACCGAAGCGGAGCTTGGTCTTATTGACGGCGATGAGGCTATATCCGAATATCTGTCTTTCGCCTGGAATATACTCGACAGTCATAAAAAGCAAGACGGATACTATGCATTTGTTTGCGAAAAATGCGCATCGGTTTTCGGATATTACGGTCATTTTATTTATGAAGAGGAGCTTTTGTCTCGCGCAAGGAGGATATATGAAGGGTCTTGAGCTTTCCGAAAAATTTTATTTGGAATACGGCGCGCCCATGATACGCGAGCAATTCCCTGCTCTTGAATCGGTTATTGCCGTAGGACTTACGGGAAGCGGCTCGGAATGCTTCGGCTATGACGATGAGCTTTCCGCCGACCATGATTTTGAACCGGGATTCTGCATTTTTATTCCCGACGAAACTATCATAAGCAGAAAAGAAGAATTCGCTATTGAGCGGGCATATTCAAGGCTTCCAAAGGAGTTTATGGGCTACAAAAGAAGTCCCCTCTCCCCCGTAGGCGGCAACAGACACGGGGTTATCCGCATCGAAGATTTTCTTCGCTCAAAGACCGGAAAGCCTGACGGAAACCTTTCCCTATCCGACTGGTTATTTATTCCCGAGCAATCTGCCGCGGAAGCGGTAAACGGAAAGCTATTCAGAGACGATTCCGGATATTTTTCGGCTATTCGAAATAAGCTTTCATACATGCCCGAGGACGTAAGGCTAAAAAAGCTGGCAGGCGAGCTCCTTGTAATGGGACAGTCGGGTCAGTACAATTACCCACGCTGTATTCAAAGGGGCGATTCTGCATCGGCGCAGCTCTGCATTTGTGAATTTGTTAAGGCGACCATACACGTTGTTTTTTTAGTAAACAAGGTCTACGAGCCCTATTACAAATGGCAGTTCAAGGCTCTTTCCGCCCTGCCCCGACTTTCCAATTTATCAGCCGACCTTGAATATTTGATTTCAAGCGAAAACGGCAAAGATGAGGCGGCAAGAAAAACAGGCGTTGTGGAAAGCATCTGTTTCAGTATAATCTCCGAGCTCGGGAAATTGGAGCTTACCGATTATTCCGGAACGGAAGCAGAAGGACATGCCTATAGCATTAACGGAAAAATTGAAAACGGAGACGTGAGAAATCTTCATATACTTTACGCTGTTTGACGCATTTTGTGTGCAATACTAATAATTTACTATATTATATTCTATTTATTGCATCTTGTAATATAATAGTTGACATATTTGCACAATTATGATATTATGATTTTGTATCAAAATTTTATTTTATAAGGGGAAAACTTATGAAAAAGCTACTCTGCATTATTCTTGTAGCTCTTATGCTCCTCGCATGCGTTCCTTTTGCCGTATTTGGCTCGGTAAAAGATACCGACGTATGTAAGATAGGAGATACGGGTTACGCAACTCTTTCCGAGGCTATTACAGCCGTAAAGGACGGTCAGACCATCGTTCTTCTTAAGGACGTAACGCTTTCGTCTCTTAATCAGAACGCAATCAACTACACCATTGACGGTCAGAACAAGGCGTATAAAATCACTACCGCCGCCGGAACCATCAACATTGGAAATGCTAACGTTACCTTTAAGAACGTAAACATTGACATGGGTGTTAACGGACAGACTATCTTACAGAGCGACACTAACAAAACAGGTGATGTTACCTTTGACGGATGTGCCGTAAAAACCTATCAAAATGCTTTCTACAAGCTCAACGGTAAGGGTAACTTCACCATGAAAAATTCTACCTGGGATAAGATGACCGGTAACGCAACCGTATTCTATTTCAGAGCTGACCACGCTTCGGTTAAAGATGACGAATGTGTTATCACTTTAGATAACTCCACCATAACTAACCATGCGGGTCAAGCAAATCAGACTGCAAACAACAATATTTTCCACCTTAATTCTTCCGCAGGCTCTACTGTTAAGTTCTACTTCAAGGGCAACACAGTACTTAAGAATGCAAGTACAACAGCGAACGCTACCGGCGTTTGTATCATGTACAACCAACAGCCCAAAGCATCTATGATAATCCACTGCGACCCTACCGTTGAGTTTATCATGGCGGCTACCTCTACAGGTATTACAAACGGACAAATTATTTACACATCAGCTAACGCAAAAACCATACTTTACGGAACACCCAAGCTTACCGTTTCCGAAAACGTAGCTTCTCAGGGTATTTACATGCCGTCAATCAACGAGATGTATTCTTCAGACGGTACGGTGGCATACACAAGCTGGAGCGACGGAACAACGCTTTATGCTAACAGCGCTAAGTATACAGGAGCTGCGGCATCCTTTGTCCCTGCTGTTGATACCGCCGCAACCGAAGGAAAAACCGCGTTCATCAGAACCTCTGCGGGAGCGGTAAAAGGATATTATGCCACTCTTGACGCGGCAATCGCTGCTGCAGCAAATAACGATACAGTAGTTCTCCTTAAGGACGCTACACTTACTGCTCTTAATCAGAACGCAATTAACTACACCGTTGACGGTCTGAAAAAGACCTACACCATAACCACCAACGCAACATGGATAAACATCGGCGAAGCCAACATAACCTTTAAGGGCGCTAAAATAGAGTTCGGTCCCAACGGGCAAAACGTTCTCCAAAGCGATACAGGCAAAACCGGAGACCTTACCTTTGATAACTGCCAGGTAAATTCTTACAATAACTCCTTCTATAAGCTCAACGGTAAAGGCAACTTCACCATGAAAAATTCTACCTGGGATAAGAGGTCCGGTGATGCAACCGTATTTTATTTCAGAGGCGACCACGCAGTAGTTTCTGATACCGAGTGCGTCATCACCTTAGAAAACTCAACTATAACCAACCACACAGGAAGCAAATCTCAGATACAGAACAACAACATCTTCCACTGGAACTCCTCTGCGGGATCTGTTGCTAAGTTCTATCTTAAGGGAAATACTGTTCTCAGAAATGCAAGTACAACCGCGGGAGCAGTCGGTGGATGTATCTTCCACAACCAGCAGGCAAAGTCATCTATGTTCATATACGTAGAGCCTACGGTTAAATTCGTTATGGATATGCAATCCACTTCGCTTACCAATGTCAACTTTATCTATTCCAATCCTACGGCACAGACAAAGATAATAGGTACTCCCACCTACGTTGTAAATGATAACGTTGCATCCAAGGGCTTTAATTTCTACAACAGCAACGCAAGCATTACCTACGGTACAACCGATTCTCTCCTTGGCTTCAAGGGTACTTACACATCGGGCAGCGGCGAGCTTCTCCTTTCTTCTACCGTTGCAGCAGGAAAGATTACCAAGGGCTTCTCAGCTCAGCCTGTTATGTTCAGCAATGCTGATTTCGATATGCAGGACGGTGCGGCTATCCGTACACAAGACGGAAGCGGAATTCGTTTCAGCACCAATATTTCCAATTCTCTCCTCAACATTCTTAATAGCCGAGCTCAGTTCGGTACTCTTATAGCTCAGAACCGTATGCTTGGCGAATCGGGCAAGAATTTCACTCTTGATGCGCTCACAAACAATACAGTTGTTGCTCTTAAGATTCCTTCCACCACTTCAAAGTGGCAGGATGATGGCAACGCTAAGAAGATATTCCGCGCAGCGCTTATTGACATTCCGGATGCGGCTAAGGCTTATGCGACACATTTTGCGGCAAGAGCTTATATGACCGTTACATACGATGACGGAGCAAGCAATACCTTCTATACCGAATTCGGCAACGAGAACATCAGAAGCATGTATAGCGTAGCCGTAAATCTCGGCAACAATACTTCCACAGCTGTTCAAAATATTAAAAATACGGTAACTGACTCAGGTATATACGTACCCGAGCCCGAGTTCCCCACTAAATCGATAGATCTCTATCTTATTGCAGGACAGTCCAACGCGGCAGGATATACAAAATTCGATGAAACATTACTGAGCTCTCTCTGGTCCAACTACAAAAACGGCGTAGAAAATGTTAAAGTATTCGGCTACTGCGAACAGACTATCCCCAGCTGGACTAACGCTAAGGCAGGTCTTGGATGCGCTACAGACAGAATGGGCGCTGAGGTAGGCATGGCTGCAATTCTTTCACAGTATTATTCGGGCGACAAGTATGCGGGAATTATCAAGCACACTTATGGCGGTACTTCCCTCTTTAACAACACAGGCGGATACAATGCCGTAAAGGGTAACTGGGTAAGCCCCTCCTACGCAAAGGCAAAGGGATATACCTATTCGGGCCTCACGGGCGGTCTTTACAGAGGTCTTATCAATGAAGTCGAGGCAGGAATTGCGCTTCTCAAGCAGCAAGGCTATGACGAAATAAACATAAAGGGTATTTTCTGGATGCAGGGAGAAAGCGATAGATCTAATCCCACAGAATATGAGAATGCCTTCACATATTTTGCAAGCGATTTGAGAAACGATCTCGGTGAGTTGGTCGATGCGAATATGAGTAGCCTTCCCATTATAGTCGGCGAGATTTCCAAAACAACCGGCTCTGCAAGCCCCGACTCTGTAACGGTTAATGAAACCTTTATCAATATGCAGAGAGGTCTTGCAAGCAAGATAAATGATATATACATTATTGCTTCGGGTCAGTACGAGGTCAACACGTGGAACGCAGAAGAACAAAAGGATGTTTACGGTCAGGATAATTGGCACTGGGTAACCGAGCCTATGTTCAGAATCGGTGAACTCGTAGGTAACTGTATCGTTGATAATATTCTTCTCACTACCAACAACGAGCACGAAGCTACTCACGGAACTCTGACGCTTAAGATGCCCGAAACTATTTATACCAATTACCCCTCTGTAAATATCGAAACCGTTTTCTCAAATCCTGCAATGGCAGAAACACTTACCTTTACCTCCAATAACGAAAACGTTAAGATTGAAAACGATAAGGTATACGCAGTAGGAACCTCGGCAGGCTACACGGCAATCATTACCGCAAAAAGCGCACACTTCGAAGCTAAGGTTACCGTACGCGTTGAAACCTATCAGGGCGGACTCAATCTTGAAACTCAGATAGGAACAAGACAGAATCAGATCACCGGTCAGAGCGGCGGTGATGCAGACAACCTTGAAAACATGGTTCTGTTTGTTGGCGACTCTTTCTTCAATCCCGACAACTGGTGGACCTCCTTCTACACCGATTATGCGACAAAGAAGGCATACACCGTAGGAATTTCTTCCTCCAGAACCGAGCACTGGCAGGTAATTTCCGAAAGACTTGTATACCCCTACAATCCTAAGGCTGTTGTTCTCCATATCGGTACTAATGACATCTTCGACGGCGGTGATAGCGGCGCAACCACTGCGCAAAGCATTATTACCCTTCTCAACACCTACCACGAGCGTATGCCCAACACCAATATCTATTGGTTTACAATCGAGCCTCGCGTTGGTAAGGACTTCACTCAGCCCAAGGCTGCTAACGATGCTGTGAAAGCATTTGCATCTGACAAGGATTGGCTTGTTGTTCTCGATTCCGCAAGCTGGTGCTTCAACGGTGATGGTTCTGTAAATTCCGCATTCTTTAAGGATGGAGTGCATCCCGCTAATGAAAAATACGAGCTTTACAGACAGGCACTGACCGATGCAGGACTTGTAATGGAGAACAAGGTCGGATCGGGAGACGTGCATGCGTTTCCAAATATTATAAGAGATAAATCGCAGAGCATAGGAACCTCTCACGTAACCTATGAGGGGCAGGAGCTCGTTACCGAGTACGTGGTTTCCGGTACCTTTACTCTTACCGACGTTGGAAGCAACCCCCACGCGGAATTCCAGTTCAGCACCTATCAGTACAGATTCCTTTTCAGAGACTACAACAACAACGGTAAATTTGGTGTGTGCTGGTCTCTCGGAAGCGCAACTAACGAGAGCGGATATGAGGAATATGCCTTTGAAAACTCTAACCTCACTATTGAGTGGAAGGTTCTCTTTACCAAAAAGAACGCTTACCTCTATATAAACGGAGAGCTTAAGGCAGTATACTACAACGTTCCCAATCCTAATCACTTCAATCTCAGTACGGAAAAGATGACCGCAACCTTTACAAACATTAAGGTATATACTAAGGCAGCTGATTCGGAAGTTTATAATGAAGCTCTCGCAAAGGTTTCTACCTATGAAGCACAGACAGGTACTACTGCAAGAGTCGAAAGAGTAGTATAAATAGAATTTAAAAGGGGCTGTCTCAAATTTTCATTTGAGACAGCCTCTTTGGTTTTCTATTCAATTTAGTTTAATAAATATGCAATATTGTTCATTATCATATTAAACCGTTGACTTTTCAGCGTAATTATGTTATTCTAAATTGAATATTACCATTGGAGGTTTTTATGAAAAAAATTCTTATTGCGTTACTTTCAATTCTAATTATCTCATCTCTTGTTCTTTCCGGGTGCGTTAATAACTCCGCAAAAGAAGGTAACGATTCATCTTCCGACCTGCCCTCAAGCAGTGAGTACGACTCCGATTCCAAAAGCAATTCCGATTCTCAAGCCGGCTCGGAAAGTGTAAGCGACAGCAACGACGAAAGTAGCTCCGATACCGACAAGATTGAGCCTCCTGCGCCCGACGACGGCAAATGCTTGCGCATTCTTGCTATAGGAAATAGCTTCAGTGTTGACGCTATGGAGTATCTCTGGCATATATGCAGACTTGCCGGCTACGACACTGTTGAGCTTGGAAATCTTTACATAGGCGGTTGCTCTCTTAATAAACACTGGAGCAATATTCAGAGCGAAAATAATGCATATACTTACTACCAAAACACCAACGGAACCTGGACAACGTCGACCTCAGTCAGTGCAAATTCGGCTATTAAATCCAAATCATGGGACGTTATAACCGTTCAACAATCCAGTGATTCCTCCGGTGTTGCCTCGTCCTATTCCAATCTCAACAATATCTTGAGTTACATTGAGAACAACACCGACGACAGCACGAGAATTCTATGGCACATGACATGGGCATATCAGAGCAATTCCACCCATGCCGCATTTCCTACCTACGACAAAAACCAGATGACCATGTACAATGCCATTGTAAATGCCGTTATTAGTGAAATTCTTACAGATAGCCGCATAGACGGGGTTATTCCTTCAGGCACGACAATACAGAATCTCCGCACATCATATTTCGGCGATACACTCACAAGAGACGGCTATCACCTAAGCTATAGCTACGGAAGATATGCCGCGGCTCTTACCTGGTTTGCGTGTATTACGGGAATGGATATTGCCGATATAAACTGGACACCCTCCGCCTATCCCGAAATCGCAGACCATATTCCCAATATTAAAGAGGCCGTAAATAACGCAATAAAAACTCCGCTATCCGTAACAAACTCAACACATACAACGGCTGTTTCCTCCTCTGATAAATCGCTGTTCAAAACCAACGGGGTGGATATCAGCAACTACCGTATGCTGTCATTGAATATAACTCCCAACAGATTTTACAATTCCACAAAATCCTTTGGTTTGGAACCTGCAAACGATCCTAACTCTCCTAATTTCTCCGCAACACAGATATTCTCAAAAGCGGAGATTCCCGTGGGCTCGATTATTATAGTGGATTCGGGATATCGCTACAGACCCGAGGGTTGGAAAGACTCAACTACAAAGAATACTTCAAGCACCCGTCCGGGTAACGTAAGCGACACGTTTGTTACGGTTAACGAAGCTTGGTGGGGAAACTTTAATCTTCGAGGCTTCAACCTATCCAAGACAAACGGAACAGCTATGACTGCAAATGATAGCTCACATATAAGGATTTACGTTCCAAACTAATTTTAAAAAATATGGGTCAGCAAAACGCTGACCCTTTTTTATTTTTTTCGTATCTCATTTATCATAAACACAGCATTCAGAGAAAAAACAATCACCCCTAACACGGCACAAACGACCGCATGTCTTCCACTTATGATATTCATTATATTTGCCCCAATAAAACAAGGAAATAGTATAACATCCCCTATTACACATATCCGAACGAGGTTACCTTGTGTGCTTCTCTTCTCATTGCGATTTCTTGACAATATATCTAATCTTGTGAAGAATACTGCTGTTCCCAGCAGTAGTATAAGCAAGGTTCCGTATATGGCAAGGAAAACAGATGCTACGTATTCATCAGACCATAATAGTACAAGACCGTAAACGGGAATCATAAGAACCAAGAAAAACCAAACAAGCGACCGTAAAACAAAACCCGATATCCTTGTTCTTTTAGTAAAGTCTGATGAGAACAGGTGTCCCGATTCAGGAATATCCTTGTATGTTCCACGATAAATAAAAAAGCTAACCGTGGATACAATAAATAATATTATGAACGAGACAGCCCCCAGAGGTCCCGCAACGTCATCGGGAATGCCAAAGCCAAGAACTACACAAATAAAGTCTATTAATAAGAAGGGTAAACATAATATCAACGCAAAATAAACGGAGGAAAGTATCGCGTATTTTCTTCTTTTGGCGTTCAGCTGCTCCCTCAAAGCGATAAGCTCCGAATTTTTCTCTAACCGTCGACAGGCAAAAAGCTCCTCAACCGACACACCAAGTATTTCCGAAAGCTTTGGAAAAAGAGACGTGTTGGGCTTCGCCCTTCCATTCTCCCATTTAGATACTGCCTTGTTCGTTACCCCCAGCATTGCTCCAAGCTGAGATTGAGAAAGCCCCTTCTCTGTTCTTAACGAGCAAAGAAAATTTCCAAAGGAATAATCATTCATTAAATGTCCCCTTTCATTTAGTCGTAAAATCCCTGCGCTATGACCTCTTTACGTAATAATTATAACATGCCGACTCAGCTTTATCAAGCTTTGGAGTGTATCTTTTTGGTAGAACATACAAAAACAAATATGTCTAAAGAAAAATCAATATAAAAACTCGCGCAAAATTGGTTATAAAAATCAAAAAAAGGATAAATGATTTTGATTTTTTGGATTATTCAATAAAAAAGATTTTTAATCAAAAATTTTTTTAAAAATGCTTGACAAAGAAACGACCTTGTGATATAATATACGGGTCGTAAAGACATCTGGGTGTGGCGCAGCTGGGAGCGCGCTACCTTGGGGTGGTAGAGGCCGCAAGTTCAAGTCTTGTCACTCAGACCAAAAATCGGGAGTCGTAAGATTCCCGATTTTTCTTTATTTATCTCGCAAATCCTCGCGAAATCTCGCGTTTTCGCAACAAACATAATGGGCTTGTTCTTCCCTACTTTGAGGGTTGAACAAGCCCATTTTTCGCCTTTGACCACATATTTGACCACTTGCGGAGATTTTTGCACTTTTCTCGGACATAAAAAGTGCCATCATAAAAACACTTTGGCTATAAGTTTATAGTAATCTGGCGCAGTTGGAGCATTATTAGGCATACTTATAACAAGATATGCATGCTCGTACATTGCCTCTACATCAAAAAAGTCACGATCCGTTACAGAAAAATAATTATAGTTTTGACCATTATACACGAATCGAGCTTTAGTTTTCTTTTTACCATCATAGGATGAGACGTTTGTGTAAAACTCAAGATTGTTAACTTCTATTAAGATTAAAGAATAATCCAATTCATCTTTTTCTTGCTCATCTATACGACTATAAAAATTCCCAAAAATATTGGAGTGATTCTCTTCGGAATGTATTTGCAAAACATCTTCGATATCCCATGTTCCCAGCATTTGCCATCTATAATTCGTATCTATTAACTCATTTTCTGTTTGGCATCCATTTGGACAAGGCTCAATAAAATGTATTTTAACAACATCTAAAGGCCTACATATATGTCCATCGTCACATAGCATATTATAATCAGCTATTGCCCCTTGCCGTTTTACAGGTCGTACCCATTCACCAGTTTCAATATCAATACCTGCAACACAATTGCCTGTTGGTTTGGCGGATTTTGTTAATATCACAATGTCTCTTGTGTATGGCATTTTTACCTCCTTGATTATAAGTGAATTATATCAGCATCAATCGATTGGACAAGCTGTTCTGCCACCAATCTGCGATGACAATTTTCAGGCGTCGGTTCGCTACACAGCAAACACACCTTTTCATATTCGCCAAATTTTTTTACAAAAATATCTGCAACTCTTCTTTTTGTTATCAAAGGTATAAACAAATCCTCATATTGAGCCCAACTAATAGTGCCCTTTTTATAATTATCAAGAATATCTTTTGTAGGAGCAAATTCTGTACAGTGCTGATATTTACAATTGCAAATTTCTTTTAAGAAATAACTCAAATCTGCACCTTTAGTAAATCCGGCTAATTGAGATTTATTATTCAATCTTATGTCAATCAAAATTTCAATTCCATTTGTTCTAATTAAATTAAAAAACTCCGCAGCATTTTTTTGTGTGAAACCTAACGTGTAAATGGTCATTCCGAATCATCTTCCTTTCTGTAACCTATTTTTTTATTCTGAATCCTATATGCCTCGCAAAGGCACTCCTCATCAGACATGTTCGA
>SVRP01000025.1 GCA_015064735.1 Oscillospiraceae bacterium | reverse complement strand
TAAAGCCGTTACCGTTAATGGTAAGGTTCTTGGAATAATAACCCAACCGTGCTGTAGTGGGGTCATCGACGTTCTTAAGCATGTCGATGGTGTCGCCGTCCTTGGCATCGTCAAGGGCAGCCTTAAGGGTGGAGTAGTACTGATTGCCGATCTTGAAGTTAGCATCAGCCGCACCCTGGGTGGTGTTGCCTGCAGCGAAAACAGTAGTAGGTATTGCCGTTACAGCAACTGCCATTACCATAAGTATCGCCAGCATAATTGAAATTAATTTTTTCATTAGATTCCTCCTTTATAAATATTTAAAAAATTCGTACAATTACGCTTATACATTGTACCATATTTATTCGATAAAAGCAAGATAAAAATAGGGCATTTTTTTATTATATTCCATAACTAAACGACAAACAATGGTCTTTTTAATCATTTTTCAAACCTTTTTAGCTAAAATCACTCGCTATCCGTCAGCGTGGGTGCACGTCACAAAAAAGGAGCCGACACAAAGGTCAGCTCCTTAAGATTCATCTTTTTTTCTTCATTTTGGTTTTATATTTCTGCGGAGAAATGCCGCATACCGACACGAACACCTTTCTGAAATATTCGGCACTCGAAAAGAACAGCATATGGGACACCTCTTCAACGCTGTATCCCTCTCTCAACAGGTTTTTGGCACATTCTACTTTCTTGACGGTAATATATTTGATCGGAGACATTCCGTAGTGCTTCTCAAACATACGGGTGAGCGTACGCTTATTTACGTAAAACATCTTACTCAAGGAATCAACGGTTATTTTCGTTCCCGCTATATTACCGTCTATATATTTCGCCATAAGCTCTATGGTGCTCTCTTTTTTCGTGGGATTCTTTTCCTCCTTGCTTTTGGCAAGCTTATTGAAAAAATCCACAAAAATGTGCGTTATGCGAAGCTTATCCTCCTCGCAATCGTTTTCGTCGTATTCGGAAAGAATAGAGTGAAGCTCATCCATATATTTTTCCGCCCAAGGGCAGTTCTTGAAAATATTTGCCTGCTCACTCATTCCGTACGCCTTCATAAGCGCGGGCAGAATTCGTCCTCCGATATTACACCACTTTTTTACAAAGGGGTCATCCTTGTCCGATTCGTATTTCCCCGTAAAGGTAGGGTGAAGCACGTAAACGTCCCCTGCCGATACCTTTTTCACGTTTCCGTCACAGGTTATATATCCGCTTCCCGAAACCACGTATTCGACAACCGTAAGATATCTCTCACAAAAGCCGTTCATTACCATGTCGGTAAAATACTCGGGGTCCGCATTGGTAATTCCCGCCATAAGCGGAACTATAGGCGCCGTGGATATCCCATCGATCTTTCTTACGAAAACGAATTCATCACCCATGGAATTCTGACGTCTGTTTTTATTGCGATATTGAGCATAGTTATTATCTGATTTCAAAGATGTGTCCATCCTTTTCCTTTAGCGCTGAAAAAGCATTTATTTGCATTAATATTTTATCATAATTACAACGCTTTTACAAGGGAAAAATGGGGCAAGTTTTCTTCTTATCCCATAATAAAACGACACTTTTCAGTGCTTTCTGCAATTTTTCAAGCTTTTTTTGACATTTTCAAAGCTCACTTAAGGAATTGAATAGGAAAGCCATCATCTTTGCTCCGGGCTTTCATAATACCTTCTTTTTTATAAGTCAGATTCAACAATACCAAATTGGGGGAATCGCTCTTTCCTCGGCAAGCGGATCGGTTCCCTCGCTGTTTTCAAGTATCTTCTCCATGACCTCTTTCATTATTCTCGCATCGCAGGCCTGTGTAGGCGCGTTGCCCACAAATCCGTCGGTTATTGCGCCGTGGTACCGAAAGGCTGTCTCATATTTAGGAAAACGTGCAGACACGTCGGAAGTAAAATCCGTATGGTGAGTATAGACCTGACGTGTTACCGCTTCCCCGCTTTTAAGCTTGACTCTTACCGTGCGCGGCTCCGCGGTCAATCGGATTTTTTGCATACCGAGAATCTCCTCCACACAGTGCAAATACGTGTTTTTATTGTGCGCCACCCCAACAAGAAGCACGTATCCTCCCTCTCTGTATAGCTTTCCGTAGCAGCTTTCGGGAGCGGTGCCCGAAGAAAGTGTCAGCTCGTCGGCAATAAACTCCAAAGCTTTTTGTCGGTCTCCAAACACTGCCATAGAATGGGTTGGATTTTGAGAGCGTATTCCTCTTTTATCCGCCGCCGCAAAATCCGAAAAGGCTCCAAGGCAGGTTTTGCTGTCGGTCATATCCAGAGTAATCTCTTTTTTCAGATTTCCCCACGTATGGGTAGGCACGCAAAAGAGTCCGCCGTCCTTGGTAAAATACTCTATCATGGCATCAAGGACGGTTTTTGCGCCCTCCTCTGTCTTGCCTACAAGGCGCAAGGACGAGTGCATAAGCACGATCTTATTTCTTGGAATATTCATTTTCTCAAGCTGAATGAGTATATCGTTTTTTGTGTATATCCGCTCTGAATTCTTCATTTTCGCACCGCCCTTCTGCCGTTATTATAGCATATTTTTCTAATTCTGTACACGGTTTTTAAAAAATAAAAATCCGAGTTATCGGTCAGTACCGTTAAGTACGTTTGCTTTAGCTCGGATTTTTATTTTACACGGGTATTAAAACAGCGCAAGTAAGCCCACAGGAAAATATGGCGCATACTGATACTCAGTGGATGTCTGTTTCCACTCCTACAGTCCCACTCTCCACGAGAAATGGAGATTTGATGATAACGAATTTGACTTTGAATTTTTAGAGCTGCGGCTCGAAAAATTCTGCAAAATAACCGCTTTTACTATCAAAAAACGATAGTAAAAGCGGTTATTTCTTTTGGCTTTTAGTCCTTTGCTTTGGTCTGCGCTTAACGACCCAGACCATTAATTATTATTCTTTTTTTCGTTTCTGTACTGTCTTGGAGTCATTGAAAAGTGATTTCTGAAGAGACGGATATAATTAGAGCAATCCGAAAATCCCGCTTCCATGCAAGCATCAAGGACGTTCTTCCCCTCGCGGAGCATCAGGCGAGAATACGAAAGCTTTTTTGATTCAATATATTTTTTTGGTGTCGTTTGCAGATATTCTCTGAAAAGACGGTTAAGCGTGCTTCTTGAAATAAAATGCCTTGAAATTATATCCTCAATTCCTTTTATTTCTCTGAAATTTTCATCTATATCAAGAAGAATGGCTGCAAGAGCATCGGGGAGACTCTGTGTCGAGGATTCCGTCGAAACAAATTTTCTCAATACGTACAGTATTTGCAGGGTAATATAAAACTGTCTTTGAGTATCCTTCGAATCGGTTGCTTCTCTCAGCTCTCCGTATAGACTTGAAAGCTCCTTTTTAGCCTCTGCGTCGGGAGATATAAGATTGCCTCTCCCGAATTCGTGAGAAATAAAATCGCCGAAAAGAAAAGCAGACCCGCATTCAAACCAAAGGCAAAGATGTTTATGAGTGAAATCGGAATTTAAAATACAGTTATGCATTTCATTGGGCCTTGTAATAACGGCATCGCCTTCCGAAAGCTTATAAAGTGAAGATCCCACGGCAAAGGAAACGTCGCCCTCAAGAAGAATATATATCTCCAAGGCATCGTGCATATGAAAGGGATAAGCATGCTCGGAATGCGTACTTTCGCTGTTACTGAAATAATAGCTGACCTCATAATCAGGGATAGCCGGAATTTTGAAATTGAATATATCGCTCATAAGTACCTCATGTGCAGTCATTTAACTTTCTAAAAAGTGAACACAAGATAATTATAGTGCAAATATTTACTAAAGTTAAATTTATTTTCTTGACATAATCATTTTGCAAGTATGTCCTTAAGAGTACGTCCGATCAGGCAGTACCTTTAAGTACATCTCACGAAACTCGGATCATTATTTTAAACGGGTATTAAAAACAGCGCAAGTAAGCCCACAAAGGAAAGCGCTACCGAGATCAGCTCACGCTTGCTCGGCTTTCGGTCGCCAAAGAAGCATATGAGGGTGGATACTATCATTACTCCCCCCGTTACCATGGGATATTGCACCGATGCGTCCACGTGTAAGAGCGCAAGCACCAAAAGGAAATTAGCCACTCTGTTTGCGCTTCCGTTTACCGCAAGGACGGCAATTCCGCTTATACGGTATTTGGGCAGTCGCTCCTTTTTTACTATCACAAGCGTAAGCCACACTACCGCCGCAATCGATATAGTGCATATGGAGCTCCATATAGAATATCCCGCCGCGCTTGTTTTTTCAAAAGGAAGTTCGTTGAAGAGCTTGGCAAGAACTCCCGACATTCCGTTCATGACAAAAACGCCCGCGTAGTAGATATATCCTTTCTTTTTTTCCCCGCGGGTAACCGTTACCGCAAGAGCCGCGCAGATAAACACAAGGCAGATCGCCTTGGCTACGGTGAATTTTTCCCCGTAGAAGAATATTCCCGCGGCAAAGGGCAAAACCATTCCGCCGAGCATTGAAAACACCGAATAGAGCGAAAGGTTGATATAATCCAATGCCTTAAAGCTCAAAAAAGTAAACGCTATGCCGTTAACAGCAGCGACCAGACTCATTATCAAGGTAAACCCTGTATATTCAAAGCTTAGTCCGTTTATTATCAGGAACACCGCCAATCCCGCCAACGAGCCTATAAATGCCGCCTCCATGCTCGCCATGAGACTGCTTCCGCGCATTCGTCGATATACGTCATTCAGCAAAAAGCATCCTCCGAACATTACTACCGAAACAACTATCATTGAGTAATACATTGCCTGTCCTACTTCCTTTTTATTGATTTCCTACAGATTATACTACTTTTTTAAATTAAAATCAATGGAATAATTCCATGATTTTATATAAAAAAGCCCGAAAATTCCTTTTCGGGCTCATTCAATTATTTTTTTGTTTTTTTGATTTTAACGGTTACTACCGTCGCACCCGTAGCAATGACTGCCGCTCCGAGAACAATTGATATTACGGTAATCATTTTTGCGCCGATGCCCTTTTTTGCAGGTTCGGGCGTAGGCTCAGCGGGAAGCTTTGGCTGTATTTCAATTGCAGTATGCGCGCATTCCTCGCAGGTAAACCTGATTTCTCCCTCAGACGTTTCGGTAGCCTCGGTTATTATCTCTCCGTCATCCCATCGGTGAGCTTCAATTTTTTCTTCGCCGCACTCGCAGCTCAGCTTATGATACTGCTCATCGACAGCTTCAAATTTATCAAAGCTATGCTCGTGAGGCTTATCCGCTTCAAGAAGCATTGTGGAAAGAGTGTGATAATTTACACCTGAACCGGACAAATGTTGAATGCGCACGGTTGATATTCCCTTGTCAAGATGAATCTCTCCAAGCATTTTATCTTCAAATTTATCCCACGCGCCCGTAGATGAAACATTACTGTTCAGACCAAAAACGTTCTTCCCGTTGATCTGTATACGGAATGCCGCTCCCACGTTATGGATGGTAGCATAATTCATTGCCAGCAAATACGTTCCCGGTGTATTTACGGAAACGGTAAATTCTATAAATCCTCGGCTTCCGTCGATCTCGTCTGCGTATTCCGTATGAGAAGCGCACATGCTGTCTCCCACAAGATCAAATTTTATCTGATATGCTTTCTTGCTGTATTTATTTGCGCTGATGGTAGTCATTCCCTCTGCGGAAATATCATTGACATATTTTGCGTGTATAGTGTTATCGGGGAGCTTTGCGAGAGTATTTATAATAAGCATCGCGTTATTCTCAAGGGTCTCTCGGCTTAGACTTCCGTCCTTTACCGCTTTTTTAAGTGCTTCGGGATCTCCCGACTCATTAGGCATCTTTACGTTGTTGCCCGCCGCGACCTCTCTCAGGTTTGAGGGCATAGTATTCCAATCGCTCATTATGAGCCCCGTATATCCCCATTCGCCGCGGAGAATACCGTTTATAAGCTCTGAATTTGCGGAAGCGTGAATTCCGTTCACAAGATTGTATGCCGTCATCACGCACATGGGATTCGCATCCTCAATAGCGATTTCAAAGCCCTTAAGGTATATTTCACGCATAGCCTTCTCGGATACGCGACTGTCAGAATTCTTTCGGTTATACTCCTTGTTATTCAAGGCGAAATGCTTGATTGCGCAACCGACACCCTTAGCCTGAACTCCGTTTACTACCGCCGCAGCAGATTTACCGGATACCACGGGATCCTCGGAATAATACTCAAAATTACGTCCGCAAAGGGGATTCCTGTGAATATTAATTCCGGGAGCAAGCCAAATATCCGCATTGTATCTGAGACATTCATCACCGATAGCTTTTCCGATCTCCTCAAGAAGTACTGTGTTCCAGGTTGAAGCCTGAAGAGTGGCGCATGGCCAGAAGGTAGCAACCGACGCGCCGCCGGAAAGTCTCAATCCGGCAGGGCCGTCCGCCGTATCAGCAGAGTACACGCCATATTTTTCCGCCGTCATATTAGAGGCAAAGCCTATAGAGCCGGTTCCGCCAACGATTCCTTCCTCATGACCGTAGCAAAGACCTATAAGCTCTGCGTAGGACATCTGCGCTACAAGCTCCTTAAGAGTTGCCTTACCCGATATAACGTCTTCGTAGGTAATTCCCTTGTAGCTGTCCGCGTTCATATCTATTTCCGAATCAATATCGATTTCGCCGTTTTCAGCTTTACCGTTATCCGTATCACCGCTTGTAGTGTCCCCTCTTACAGGCAGATCCTCGTAGCTGCCGTCGTAGGTTAGTCTATTTGCCAAGGCGGTAGCCACTAATCTTTCATGTTTGGATACCACAGTAAGAGTATTAACGGTATATTTACCCGCCGACTCGGTATTTCTCACCGAATTACCTACGCGGATACCGTAATCCCCCGCTTCGAGAACGTAACTGTTTGGCTTTCCCGTCTTTCCCGTATCGTCAAAGGATGCCATATCCGAAACGTTATAGCTAAGTGTTAACGTCTGACTCTCTCCGGGAGCCAGCAGATTTGTCTTTGCGTAGGTTGCAAGAGATATCGCCGACTTTGAAAGCACGGCATCGCCTGTTCCCGCCTGAGGAGCAGAATAATAGACCTGAACCACCTCTTTACCCGCAACAGCTCCGATATTTCTTACGGTTACATTCAACACTATCTTACCGTTTAAAACTGTAACGGGAGACGAGGTTATTTCAAAATCGGTATAGGAAAGTCCGTATCCAAAGGGATAGGCAACTTTATCCTTGGCATTCGCAAAGGTCTCAAAGTACCTGTATCCCACGTATACGTCCTCCTTGTAATCTACGTATATGTTACTCTCAAGGAAGGTTTGGGTAGTAGGATAATCGTATATATCCCTTGCGTAGGTATGGGTCAGCTTACCCGATGGATTAACGTCTCCCGTAAGTATCTGCGCCATTCCCTCTCCGCCCTTCTGCCCTCCCATATAGCAAGCAAGAAGCGCGTCTGTCTCCACACCGAGAGAATTTCCGTCGATGGACCAATCGGTAGAAATAACGCTTGGAGTATTCAAAATAACGACTACCTTCTCAAAGCTGTCGCTGAGCTTTTTCATCATGGTCTCCTCAGCCTCGGTAAGGTACCATTCATTTACGCTGATGTCAGCGTCCTCGGAAGAAAACCGTGTAATAAACATTATGGCAGTATTTGCAAATGCAGCGGCACTTTCGTACATTGTATCATCGGGAATATAGCTTACGTCAGCCTTATATGCGTCATACAAAGGCTTGTAAACGCTTACCTTACCAAGCTTTTCGGCTTCAAGGAGCGCCTCGGCAGGTCCCATGGGAGTTCCGAGCACAGAGGACACCCAGCCCGATCCACCTCCGCCTATCTGATAACCCGATGAGGTGCTTGCGGTGTATATCTGTCCGCCCCCAAAGAGGGCGATTTTTTCGTTTTTTGCCAAGGGAAGCGCACCGTTGTCGTTCTTCAAAAGAATTATACCCTCGGTTACTGCTGTAAGAGCAAGATCAGTGTGATCGGTATGCTTGTAATCTATCTTTGCCGAAACAGGAAAGGAGCAAAGGAGCACAACTGTTGTCAGTATAATCGCTGTTATCCCTTTTAAAGATTTCATATATACTCCCCCCTGTCTGATATTTACCTTTTTGATTATACCATAACCAACATTTATTGTCAAGGAAAACAAAAGCAACTCTTGAGAGGCCTCGACACCCCGACCTCTCACGCCCCCTTTACGGCAGTCACGGTATAATAGTGCCTTGTACTTCCTATTTTAACTAAGTTTTGACTATGCTTTGACTAACAATCGTGGGATTTGAATGGCCCATTCGAAAATATAGTCGCTTCGGTCGCGTACGCGTGGCGCGCTCCCGATGCTCCTTATTTTCTCCCTTGTCGCACTCCCTTTTTCCGCCACCGGCGGCGGTCGCGCTCCAAGCCCACTCCCTCCTCCGTCGGTCGTGGAAGGGCAAATCACACCGCAGCAAAAGAAAAAGCAGATGCAACGCATCTGCTTTTTCTTTTGCGTTATCTTGACAGAATAAATGCAATACCTGTTTGCTTTAAGCCCCAATTTTTATTTTAAGAACTTTTACAGCCTGCTTCCGACTTGGCGCAAAAAGCCTTCCTGTTCGGGATCAAAGGAGCCGTCTGCCCTTACCAAAATATCAATCGTTACAACGCCTCCAACTCGGTTTACCGCTTGAATGTATTTAACCATGTAATCGAGCGGGCGCTTCACTCCCGGGGAACCCCAGCCGGAGTATTCGTTCATGGTTTCTCCGTCATAACCAAGGGGTGCTAAGGTATGTGGCAATGCCCCTCCGTAAAAATCATCCGATTTGGGAACCCGAGTAAAATCGTTGAATTCTCCGCAGATAAGCGTCTCTTTGCTGTAGTTTTTTTCATGACGTCTTTTTACTCCGTCATTAAAACCAACCAGAGCTTGAGGATTTGCCTTTACGATCACATTATAATACTGCTCATACATTTCCTCTGTGTATCCAAACGATTCCCGGAAGCATCCGTCAATCCACCATGCCTTAACCTTGTCTCCGTAGCGTTCAGCATATTCTTCCAAAACGGAAGCCCATTTCTTGCAAAAATCCATAGAAATGTCTTTTCGCGGTTCTGTAAATCCAAAGCGGCTTCCTGCTATATCGTCCTTCCATGGACCGTCCCCCGTATAATACAAGCACAAATCGATGTTGTATTTGGAAAGTGCGTCTGCTAATTCCATTGGCAAGTCTCTACGTGCGCATGCCTCCCCGGGCTTCGTTCCCGCAATTCGGTCAAAGGTAGCATTGGGCGCAAGCATTGATTTGGTACCTTGCATCAATGTGATGAAATAATATCCTGCGTTCATTTGGTGCAGGCTCCAAGCCAATCGCTCTACATCAAAGCAATCAACCAAATCGCTCCATGCGAGCTTACCGAACGGTTGATTGTGGGGCTTGTTTACGTCTCCTTGCAGAAGGTCAAGATAATGGTTAAAAACCCCCCATTTTTTTGACAAAAGATATTCTTTTCCTGTCATAAAACGATCCCCTTTGTTTTACTGATAGCCCAATTATACCATATATCCTATGGCTTTTCAACTATAAAACAAAAAATTTCTCGCGGTTAAACTCTACCGACATATCTTTCCACTATTCACTATTATTTATTACCGACAAATCCCCGAGGTTTCAGTGAAAAGTGAAGAGTGAAGAGTGAAAAAGTAATCCCCAAGGACAAGTCCTCGGGGATTTGTGTTGTCTTGACAAAATAGATACCGCTCAAAGATGTCCGCCCTCTATCTCTGCAGCATTTTTTCCATGTATGATAACGGTTTTGTCCTCGGGCACGTAAGAATCGGGGAAATGAATCATTACGTTTTCTTTTTCAAGCTTGGCTTGAAGCTCTCCGATATTTACGTTTGAGATAGGCGCTTTTGTTTTCAGCGCCAACGTAGCGGCTTCTCCGGCAGCCTGACCTGTAAGTATTGCGGGGGGAATTACTCGGATAAGATCCCAGCCGTATCCCGTGCCGTCAGCACTTCTTCCGGCGGTTATGATATTCGGAAAATCTGCGCGCGTAAGACACCTTAACGGAATTTCAAACAAATGATCTCTATGCTCAAAATCATTTATAGCGCAGATCGAATCGTCAAAATGCTTATATGCGTCAAAGACAGAAAGAGAATATCCCCCTTTTATATGCGAAGTCGTTCTGAATTGAGGCATTCCGGGAGAGGTAACTATCTCACGGGAACGTCTATCCGTCTTTTTTAAATTTTCAAGAATCAAAAGATGGTTTCTGACGATATAATCGGTTACCTCCTCGGCAGTAAGGCCCGACCATCTCGGCACGTCCTCAGGCTGCTTATCCCCAAACAAATTGATAGTTCCGCCGCACATGCTCTTGTAGGCGTGAAAGATGTTCTGCTTTTCATACGCCTCGCGGCAGGAATCGAGAGTGATCATTTTTGTGGAGAATATAAAGAAATTTTCTCCGCTTACACAGGGAATTCCCCCTCGTCTCAACACATCACAGTCTCCCGTGGTGTCTATCAGTACGCGGCATCCGTAATACTCTGTTCCGCCCTTGCTCTCGGTAATAACACCTTTGCAGACGTTGCCGTCCATCACGGGGTCGCACGCTAAGCAATCATAGAGAATATCAACACCGCTGTTTACTATCTCCTCAGTCAACTGATATGCAAATATAGAGGGTGAGTAGCGTTGAGTATATCTCTTTTCGGTATATTCCTTTGGTTCCCCGTTCTTCCATTCATCGGGAATCGTGTCAAATCCCAGCTCCGCACTTTTACGCAGCCACTTTTCCGCAAGTCCGAAAATTATCTGCTTTCCCCTTCCGTTACACATGGGAACAAAGAGATTTATCAAGCCAAGGGTTCCAAGACCGCCAAGAATATTACTCTTTTCCAGCAACAGAGTCGAGCATCCGTTTTTAGCCGCGCTGACAGCCGCCGCAACGCCCGCAACGCCGCCGCCGCAAACAATAACGTCATAGGTCTTTTTCAGCATAAGCTTTTTTGAGCAAACTATTTCGCCTGCGTAGGTTTCTTTCATAGTCCTTTTACCGCCTTTTACTTTGATATTTCAATTATACAATAATATCCGTCATTTTTAAACCTAAAATTAAAAACAGTTCATGTCGGGACTACCGCAAAACTTATTGTTAATTTTTCGTATATGCATTGCAATATAAAAAAATTAAGTGATACAATATCAGGTCTATATCGGTCATGAGGAGGAGCAATTTGAGCCTAACGACCAATCAATCCAGATGAAATACTTCGTTAATACTTCGGGAATACGGACTGTTATCGGAATTTGTTTCCATGATATCTGCCATGAAATCCCACCATTTTTTCGTTGTTTCATCGCCGCCGCGGGCAGCCCATACGTCCTCGTCCTCAATTTCAATATACTCAAACAAGAGGTCGGTTTCCGGATCGTGAAAAATAGTATAATTTTTACCGCCGTCACGGTGAATAGCCTCAATAAGCTCAGGCCAGAGCATAGCGTGTCGCCTTTCGTACTCCTCTGCTTTTCCGTGATTTAATTTCATTACAGCGCCTTTGCGTATCATAATAAATCTCCTTTGTGAAGAATTTGATCTTGATACTATGATAATATTTAAGGGAGGATTTGTCAAGCATTTGAAACAAAAAAGCCTTGAAAAATCAAGGCTTTTCGACCAATGGGAAAAAATCTGCTTTTTCTTTTCTCTCTTATCTCTTATCTTTTATCCGGAAAAGTCGCGCGAAAGAGTTAGAGAAAAGTGAAGAGTACAAAAAGAAAAAGCCACTTACGCGACTTTTCTTTTTGGTTACGGAGGTGGGATTTGAAAGACCCACCCGAATGTATGAACCTCACGACCTTCCGCGGCAGTCGCATAGTCGTCTGCCGTCGCCTGCGCTTGCTCGGCTCGGCACACTCCTTGCTTTGTGCCATCAACCGTTGCGAATTATTCGCCCAACATTCCTTCGCCTACAGCGAAGTCATAACCACCGGCTAAGCCGGTGGCTTGCTCAGCCCTATAAGGGCATATTACTGGCAGGGCTGAAAGCCCACCGAAAGATCTGCCAACCGCAAGCGGACTCAAGCTACCGCTAAAGCGGTTGG
>SVRP01000003.1 GCA_015064735.1 Oscillospiraceae bacterium | reverse complement strand
CCCCTTTAGGGGCATGCCTGTGAAAGTCGTGCGGTTGGCAGACTTTTCGACGAGCCTATAGGCTCAGCCTGTGACATGCCCCAAGGGGGCTATTGCAAGCCACCAGCACGGCTGGTGGTCATGACTTAGAAAATTAAATTAATTAAGCCTTTTTTCTTTCCGTTATGAACTTAATGCCGAAGAGAGTTCCAACGGTAAGTACTATACCGATGGGCAAGCATATCCATGCATTCTTAATGAATCCTGCAAGGATGAACATAACGAAGGATATTCCGGCAACTGTCAGTGCGTAAGGCATCTGTGTAGATACGTGGTTGAGGTGGTCGCTCTGCGCGCCTGCGGAGGACATGATAGTCGTATCCGAAATAGGAGAGCAGTGGTCTCCGCAAACCGATCCCGCAAGACATGCGGAAATGCCGATAATAGAAAGCATACCGCTTCCAATGGGGAATATACTGAGAACGATAGGAATGAGAATTCCGAATGTACCCCAAGATGTACCGGTTGCAAAGGAAAGTCCGCAAGCAACGAGGAATATAATAGCGGGGAGAAGGGATCCGAGTGCGCCTGCGCTTCCGCTCATAAGATCGCCAACGTAATTCTGAGCGCCGAGGAGAGCAGTCATATTCTTAAGTGCTGTAGCGAAGGTAAGGATAAGTATTGCGGGAACCATTGCTATGAAGCCCTGGGGAACACAATCCATAGAAGCCTTGAAGTTGATTATACGGCGAGCCATAAGGTAAGCTACGATTAATATAAGGGCAATCATGCCACCCCAAGGAAGTCCGACGGTTGCATCTGTGTTAGCGAAAGCATCAATAAGGTTCTTGCTGCTAGGCTCCTGGAATCCAACGTATATAAGAGCGCCTACACAGCTTACGATGAGAGCGACGATGGGAACGATAAGGTCCGCGATACCACCCTTGCCTACGGATAAGTTATCGGTGGTATCTTCTCTCTTACCGGTGGTAAAGAGATCTCCGTTTTCAATTGCGTTCTTCTCGTGAAGCTTCATAGGACCGTAGTCAAACTTCATCAAAACAATAGTAACTATGAATACGAGAGTAAGCAACGAATAGAAGTTGAAGGGAATTGCCCTAACGAAGAGGGAAATGCCTTCTCCGTCGGGAACGTAGGTAGAAACTGCTGCTGCCCAGCTGGAAATAGGAGCTATCATACAGATAGGAGCTGCTGTAGCGTCGATAAGGTAAGCAAGCTTTGCACGGGAGATGCGCTTGCTGTCGGTTACGGGACGCATTACAGAGCCAACCGTCAAGCAGTTGAAGTAGTCGTCAACGAAAATAAGAATACCGAGAACGAATGTAGCAATCTGAGCGCCTACACGGCTCTTGATATTTCTCTTTGCCCAATTACCGAATGCAGCAGATCCGCCCGCCTTGTTGATAAGGGCAACGATAATTCCAAGCTCAACGAGGAATATAAATATTCCTGCGCTGCCCGAAACTGCAGATATAAGACCGTCGCTTGTAATTGCATCAATAGCCTTTGCAAGTGAGAAGTCGGAATAAAGGAGAGCACCCGAAACGATACCAATGAAAAGGGAGCTGAAAACCTCCTTGGTAATAAGAGCGAGACCGATTGCTATAACGGGAGGCAGAAGCGCCCACCATGATCCGCGAAGATTAACCTCGCCCTCGCAGCTCTCGCAGGTTACGAAGCCCGCATCACAATCCTCGCAAGCCGTACCGTCTTCAAGGACGGCAGTGCCACCGCAGCTACCGCAGGCAACGAGTCCTTCTTCGCAATCACGGCACTTGACGGTCTTATTAGCTCCGCCTGTTGCAGCCGCAATAACAAGAAGAATTACAATTACCAAAATAGCAGCGGCAAGAATAATTTTCTTTGTTTTTGACATGATTTCCTCCTGAATAAAATTAAAGTGTTTACATAAAAAATGTACATATATATAATAACACACTTTAACTCTTTATTCAAGAGTTTTTTACAAAAAATTGTGAAATATATCTAAATTCGACTTATTTTTTTCTTTTATATCTCGTTTTCTCTTTCCCGGAAACTATGTAAGCACCTAAAAAAGCCGAAATAATGCATAAAGAACGTAATAACAGCACAATCGGAAGTCTGATTTTATTTCCGCCAATACCACCAAGTGTCATGATTACCGAGAAAATTCCGATGATAACAAATATAAAAAATCCGCAAAGCGTGCCTGAAAAAAGGGCGGAGCCCTTATCTGCGGTAAACCTTCTCGCTGACAATATACCTCCGATAGCGGAAGATAAATACATAAGTGAGAGTCCTATGGGAAAGGTAATACTCGCGGGGTCATTGTGATAAAGGCAGAATACCGAGGATAAAAGGGAAAGAATAATAAGACAGAGAAGGGAAAACAGGACCCCTCTGAATGCACTTCCCGATACAGAAGAAAAGTGCGTGCCCGAAGCTTCTCTTTTTGGAGAAAAATTCCTTTTTTTTCTCTTTTTTGAATGCGCGTATCTCATAATTACCTCGTAAATATAAATGATTATTGCTACATCTTATTTTTGAGATGATTTGATTATTACGGATAGTGAGACAAACTTGACAAGTTCACATAAAGTTAACAAAATAAATGTTTGGTATTTGTTGAAAAAAAAGGTGTATTGTGCTACAATTAGGATAAAATCGGGTAGAATTTTTTTGACCGAATTAATAAAAAATTTTTATGTTCAAATATACAAAACGGAGGCGGATTTATGGTACAATTTGACGAAAAAACCTATGGCTCGTCTAAACAAAGACTGGAATTAATATTTGATTGCGGAACCTTTGTTGAGCTTGGCGCCTATACAAAGCGTCAAGGAACCGACACCCCTGCCGGTGTCGTTTGCGGATACGGAGCCGTATCGGGAAAGCTTGCATTTGCTTTCATTCAGGAAAGCGGAAGAAACAAGGGCGCTTTTGACGAAAGACAGTCAAAGAAAATTGAAGCTCTTTATTCTCTCGCGGTAAAGAACGGCGCTCCTGTTATCGGAGTGTTTGACAGCGCGGGAGCCGTTGTATACGACGGTGCTTCGGCACTTGCCGCATACGGAAGGCTCATGAAGAATATTTCCGACGCATCGGGAATAATTCCTCAGATAGCAGTTATCGACGGAATATGCGGTGGCTCGTCTGCGGTAGCGGCTGCAATGTTTGATTTCGTCGTAACGGTAAAGGATAAATCAAAGCTTTTCGTAAATCCGCCTTTCGTAGTAGGTGAGAGCGCAGATGACGTTTTTTCAGGTAATTCTGTATACGAAGCTGAAAGCTCCGACGATGCGTTTTCCTATGTTAAGAGCTTGATAAATATACTTCCCGAGAATAACGCGACGGTTGCATATACCGAAAGCGCGGACGATATGAACAGACCGGTAGCTTTTGATGCCAAGAGCTATAGCGCAAAGGAGCTTGTTGCGAATGTAGCGGATGACGGAAGATTCGTTTCCGTTTACGAAAAGTATGCAGCTAATCTTAAACTCGGATTTGTATCCTTGGGTGGAATAGTTACGGGTATCGTAGCTTCCGAAAGGGGAGGAGTGATAGATATTAAGAGCGCAAGAGCGGCGGCAAAGCTTGTCGGCTTCTGCGACAGCTTCTCTATTCCCGTAGTTACCCTTGTTGACAGCGAGGGACTTGACGTTTCCGCTGAGGCAGAAAAGGCGGCGTACGCTCAGGAGCTTGCAAAGCTTGCTTACGCATACAGCGCATCCGAAAGTGCGAAGGTAACTGTAGTTATCGGTAAAGCCTACGGAGCCGCATTCACACTTCTCGGCTCTAAGGCAATGGGCACTGATATGACGCTTGCTCTTCCCACAGCAGAGATCAGTGTACTTTCTCCCGAGGCATCGGTTGCTTTCGTATGGAACGACCGCGTGGGAGAGCAGACAAGAGAAGAGCTTGAGGCTGAATGGAAGGAAAAGTGCGCATCGGCAGACGAAGCGGCTGACCTTGGCGAGATAGATGACATAATAGATCCTGCCGAGCTCAGAAGCAGAATATGCGCAGCCCTTTCAATGCTTTCCGCAAAGGCTGAGGGCACCCCTATCCGTAAGCATGCTAATATGCCTCTTTGATAGGAGAATGAAATATGAATATGATGTATTACGCGTTAAACGCAAACGTAGATACGAAATATAAGGCGTTTTCGGGCGAAGCGTGGGCTGAGGCGGGAAAGGTAACGCTGTTAGGCTTGGGAATGATCTTTGCCGTGCTTGCTTTGCTTTGGCTGGTTCTTGCGGTATTTAAGGTCTTGTTCGTTAAAAACGGAGCAAAGAAGCCCGCAGAAACGAAAGTAGAAAAAGCTCCCGTAGCAGAGCCCGCTCCTACACAGGTCGCAGCGCCATCCGATGATGAAGCGTTGATTGCGGTCATTACCGCGGCAATAGCGGCATACAGAGCCTCCGAGGAAGGAATGGACAGCGCGCAGGCAGGCGGCTTCAGAGTCGTATCATTTAAGAGAGCAGGCAGAGGCCGCTCTTGGAATTCCAATAAATAAATATTGAAAGGTTTTAGGTGATAAATATGAAAACTTATAACATAACTGTAAATGGCGTAACCTACGTAGTAAACGTTGAAGAGGTAGCAACCGCTTCCGCTCCCGTAGCAGCACCCGCACCGGCGGCAGCACCCGCACCCGCAGCGGCTCCCGCTCCCGCAGCAGCTCCTGCAAAGCAGGGAAGCACAGGCGGTATTTCCGTGAAGGCTCCTATGCCCGGTAACATAATGAAGATAAACGCAAAGGTAGGCGCGGCTGTAAAGAAGGGCGACGTTCTCGTTGTTCTTGAAGCCATGAAGATGGAAAATGATATCTGTGCTCCCGAGGACGGAACCGTTGCAAGCATAGAGGTTGCGCAGGGTGCAACCGTTGAGACCGATGCTGTTCTCGTAACCCTTAACTGACCTTTTTAAAACAATCAATACTTTTTAGAAAGGAAACGGTAAGGCTATGCTTGACGCATTAAAAAATTTCCTCAGCACGACGGGCGTATCACAGTTGGCAAACAGCGACGGTTGGTGGAAGACCCTTATAATGTTTGTCATTGCCTTCGTGCTTGTGTATCTTGCAATAGGTAAGAAATTCGAGCCGTTGCTCCTGCTTCCCATTGCAATCGGAATGCTGCTGACCAATCTTCCCGGTGGCGGCTTGTTCCACCTTGATCTGTTCATACCCAGCTCTGAAAAGGTACAGGCTCTTGAGGCGGCATTTGCTGACGGAGTATTCTCTGTAGAGGAGCTTGCAAATCTGCGAAATCTCGGATTTGCGATACCCGAGGGTTACGCAAACGATGCAGAGCTATATAACACACTCATGACCAATCTTACGTCGGTTAACTACGGAGACGTTCTCCATCACGGCGGACTTCTCGACCTCCTTTATCTCGGAGTTAAGCTTGGAATTTATCCTTGCCTGATATTTATCGGAATCGGAGCTATGACCGACTTCTCCCCCCTTATTTCCAACCCCAAGAGCCTGCTTATCGGAGCGGGCGCTCAGCTTGGAGTATTCGTTGCCTTTTCGGGCGCATTGCTGTCGGGCGTATTCTCACCTGCCGAGGCAGCATCCATCGGTATTATCGGCGGAGCGGACGGACCTACGGCAATAACCGTAACAAAGACCCTTGCTCCCGCGCTTCTCGGCGCGATAGCTATAGCGGCATACTCGTACATGGCGCTTATACCTATGATACAGCCTCCCTTTATGAAGCTTCTCACTACCAAGAAGGAAAGACAGATAAAGATGACGACACTTCGTCAGGTATCGAGAATCGAAAAGCTTATATTCCCCGTAGTCGTAACAGTAGTCGTAGGACTTATAATCCCCGACGCGCTCGTGCTTGTAGGATGCTTGATGTTCGGTAACCTCCTTAACGTATGCGGAGTAACCGACAGACTGTCAAAGACCGCTCAGAATGAGCTTATGAATATAGTAACTATATTCTTGGGAATTACCGTAGGAGCTACCGCAAGCGCGGAGAACTTCCTGAGAAAAGAAACAATCCTTATAATTGCCCTCGGACTCGTAGCATTCTGTATATCCACCGTAGGCGGATTGCTTACGGCAAAGATAATGAACTGGATATCGGGAGGAAAGATCAATCCCCTTATCGGTTCCGCAGGTGTATCGGCAGTACCTATGGCGGCAAGAGTATCTCAGAAGGTAGGTCAGGAGGAGGATCCCTCCAACTTCCTGCTTATGCACGCAATGGGGCCCAACGTAGCGGGAGTTATAGGCTCGGCAGTAGCGGCGGGTGTATTCCTGTCAATGTTCAGATAAAACTAAGAGAGGTTATATAAAATGGCACAGATAAAATTAACCGAAACGGTTCTCAGAGACTCCCATCAGTCTCTTATAGCAACGAGAATGACCACCGAGGAGATGCTCCCCGTTCTCGAAAAGCTTGACGGCATCGGATACCATTCGCTGGAAGCGTGGGGCGGTGCAACCTTCGACTCATGCTTGAGATTTCTTAATGAAGATCCATGGGAAAGACTTCGCACAATAAGAGCTCACGTAAAGAATACCAAGCTCCAGATGCTTTTCAGAGGACAGAATATTCTCGGATACAGACACTATTCCGATGATGTTGTTGAGTATTTCGTGCAGAAATCCATAGCAAACGGAATTGATATTCTCAGAATTTTCGACGCGCTCAACGATCCCCGTAATCTTCGTACCGCAATAAACGCAACAAAGAAGGAGGGCGGACACGTCCAGGCGGCTATCAGCTATACCACAGGAGACGTTTATACCACCGAATATTTCACAAATTATGCCAAGACCCTTGAGGAAATGGGTGCGGATTCAATTTGTATCAAGGATATGGCGGGACTTCTTAAGCCTTACGATGCGTATGACCTCGTAAAGGCGCTCAAGGAGACAGTAAACGTACCGATTCAGCTTCATACTCATTATACCTCGGGCCTTGCTTCTATGACACTCCTTAAAGCAATCGAAGCAGGTGTTGACGTTGTTGATACGGCTATCTCGCCTATGGCAATGGGAACGTCTCAGCCTCCTACGGAGTCTTTGGTAGCAACTCTTGCAGGCACCGAGTACGACACGGGAATCAAGCTTGAACAGCTTGATGAGATAACGAAATTCTTCGCGCCTCTGCGTGAGAAGTATCTTGCAAGCGGTCAGCTTGATCCCAAGATGCTTAAGGTAGACGTAAACGCGCTTATTTATCAGGTTCCCGGCGGAATGCTTTCAAACCTTGTGTCTCAGCTTAAGCAGGCAGGCAAGTCCGATAAGCTTACCGAGGTACTTGAGGAAGTACCGAGAGTAAGAGCAGACGCAGGTTATCCTCCGCTCGTAACCCCCTCCTCTCAGATCGTAGGAACGCAGGCTGTGTTCAACGTAATCGGCGGAGAGAGATACAAAATGGTTACCAAGGAATTCAAGGGACTTGTCGAAGGACAGTACGGAAAGACTCCCGTAGATATAGATGACGAATTCGTAAAGAAGATAATCGGAGATAAGGAGAGAATTACCTGCCGTCCCGCAGACGCGCTTGAGCCTGAGCTTGATAAGCTCCGCGCGGAGATAAAGCAGTATATGGAGCAGGACGAGGACGTTCTTTCCTACGCACTCTTCGAGCAGGTAGCGCTTAAGTTCTTCGAATACAGAAAAGCAAAAAAATACGGTCTTGACGCAGATAACGCGGATGCGTCTCTCGGAATTCACACAGTATAAAAAACAGGGCTGTCTCAAATTGAGACAGCCCTGTTTTTTATGGAAAAAATCTATGAAATTATGGAAATATTCATTTGAATTTTGAAATTTATTGAATTGCGTATTATTTTATGGTATCATGAAAAAAACAAAAATTTGGAGGGAAAAATGGATAAATACGCACAACAGGCTTTACTTGAATACAACAGTGAGGAAACCTCTCCTCATCCCGGCGGAATTGACGGCAGACCCTTCTGGAACATAAATTCCTCTCAATTCACGTTTGTACCGAAAATTCAGTTCCCCAATATACCCGGCGCCAAGAAATATCTTTATACCGCCGAGGATGAAAAGGGAAATACCTATTCCTTTGTCGATAAAAGCCCTATGGCGTCTCTTGCGCCTATCTGGGGAGATATACCAACGGGAATTACAACTCTTACTGTCAAGGCGATCAACAGACAGGAAAAGGTATTCAGAATTAGCGGAGTAAGGACCTTCTTCAAATGCGACCCATTCCCGGGACGTGAGGCACTACCTCCCAAAGCAAAAAACTACAGAGAAAGCGCGCTGGATGCCTTTCGCTTCACGTATAATGATCCTATGGTACAGTATTGGCTTGAGCATGGAGAGCCTAAGCCGGATTATCCGCATAACGTGTATCCCGCAAAGACGATATCAAGTATTATAGGCGCAATGATAAATTACGCGAAGCTTGAGCCAAAAAATGCGGAAAATGCTATAAAGCTCGCACGCAGAGCTGCGGATTACCTCCTTTCTATCAGCTTTGGTGAGGACCATCCGCTTGCATTTTTGCCCCCCACGTACTCATTTAAGGGTCTTGACGTCGATGCGGTAAATGCCGTAGCGCCTGCAGCATGGAAATGTAAGGACACGACAATGATGATATATCCTGCCGATGCGGGAATAGCCTATCTTAATCTTGCCGAGGCAACGGGAGATAAAAAGTATTCAGATGCGGCTCTCCGCATAGCGGAGTATTATAAAGCAAACGTTCTTCCTTGCGGAAGCTGGTATCTGCTTTACGATTGCGAGACGGGAAAGCCCATGACCAATAATATATGCGTGAGATTCAAATTCGTCATATTCTTTAACATGCTCTACAAGTTGACAGGGGACGAGTGTTGGCGCGAGCTTGAAAAGGGATGTTATAAATATATATCCGGGGAGTGCCTTGAAACCTATAATTGGGAAGGACAGTTTGAGGACGTAAAGGTGTCGTCAAATTATCAGAATCTTACCCACTTTATCCCTAACGATCTGATAGGGTATATTGCGCAGAATTTATCCGATGACGAGAAAATGGTTGCCGAGGCTGTTGATATGATGAGATTTATTGAGGACCAGTTTGTTGTATGGGGAGAATATCCCAAATGGAATCCGTATTCGGACAAAAAGGAGATCCTCCACTCGCCCGCAGGACTTGAGCAATATTTCTGTTACTGCCCGATAGATTCAAGCACCGCTTATATAATCAACGGTTTTCTCAATATGTATAAGCTGACAAGAGAACGTCTGTATCTTGAAAAAGCAATGGCGCTTGCCGATAACGTAACGAGAATGCAGGACAAAACCACGGGAATGTTCCCCACGTTCTTTATAGGCGAAAACTGTGCCGAGGGATACAGAAACTTCTGGATCAACTGCCATATATATACGGCATCTGTCATGATGAGGCTTGCGGAAATCACCGAAGAAGAGAAAATAAAATAAGAAAAACGGCGGACACAAACTAAGCTTGTGTCCGCCGTTTTTCTTTTTCAAAGATTTCCTATAAGATTTATTGCCATTACAACAACACCGGAAACCATAAGCAAAGCAAGTATGATGCAAATTATTTTTGTAATTAATTTTCTGTTCATTTCTTTTTACCTCATTCTATACGTAATTGAAGAGCCCCCATATCCTCGGGCGCGAGAAGCTGACCCGATGCAGGTATCTTGTATTTTCTGTAACCGTTCAGCTTATTGTATTTATCGTCGTAATCGGAGATTGCTCTGACAAGCTTGTTACCCTTTTTCATAGTTATAAGAGTGATACCGCCCGAAGTTCTCGTAGCCTTTTTGGCGATAAGCGAGGACTTAATAATAATAGCTCTTTCGGCATCGCTCACGAGCATAATGTCAATAGGTGTTTTTTCACTGTCGTAGAATACTCCGCAAATGGGGGACGCATCGGAATAAGCATTAATGAGCTTTCTTCTGTTACCCTTGGTTTCGTATGCGCTTGCGGGGATGCGTACACCCTTTCCGTTTTCAAAGATAAATACAAAGCTCTCATCCTCGGGATAACCGCTCTGAACTCTCATAAACACGGGCTTTTCTCCGTCGTCCATGCCGAGCTTTGCGGGAAGATACTCACCCATTGACGACGCCTTGACGCACTCGAAATCCGCGGTCCTTGCTCGGTAAAGCTGACATTTGTCTGTAATGATCACAAGATCGGAAATGTTTTCTGTTTCGGCCTCATAGACGATTTCATCATTTTCTTTGAGACGCTGCTCGTCATTTCCGCGGAGGGACTGCATGGTTATCTTCTTGAAATATCCCTCTCTTGTCATGTAGATACGAACGTTGTAGTTTTCGGGGGTCTTGTCCTCAACGTATTCCTCAACGTCGTCGGAATGAATAAGCTGAGTTTTTCTGGGCTGACCGTACTTCTTCTTGATCTCATTAAGCTGAGAAGCAATAAGAGCCTTGAGCTTCAGCTCATCTCCGAGGATATCCTCAATCTTGGCGATCTCCGCCTGCAAGCCTTCTATTTCGTTAATTCTGTTTATAATGTATTGCTTGTTAAGGTTACGCAGCTTGATCTCGGCAATATATTCCGCCTGAATCTGGTCGATGCCGAAGCCCGACATAAGGTTGGGGATAACGTCCTCCTCCTTTTCGGTATGACGGATTATCTTTATTGCTTTGTCAATGTCAAGAAGAATCTTTCCAAGTCCCATAAGCAGATGAAGCTTGTCCTTCTTCTTGTTAAGGTCGAAGGTAAGCTCTCGGCGCAAGCACCCCATACGGAAGATTATCCACTCGGAAAGAATTTCGAGAATTCCCATCTGACGGGGAGAGGAGTTAACGAGAATGTTAAAGTTGCACTTGAAGCTATCCTCAAGGGAGGTGGACTTGAAAAGCTTGTTCATAAGCTTTTCGGGGTCTGTGCCTCTGCGCAAATCAAGTGTCAGCTTAAGACCCGTAATGTCGCTCTCGTCTCTTGCGTCGGTTATTTCCTTAAGCTTGCCTTCCTTCATAAGGTCGAATATCTTCTTGAGAATGACCTCAATAGTGGTGGAGTAGGGTATCTGCGTTATTTCTATGCAGTTTTCCATCTTGTCATAGGTGTATCTTGCGCGGGTTGGAACAGAGCCCGAGCCCGTCTCGTATATCTCACGCATAGCATCGCGGTTATATATAATAGCTCCGCCGCCGGGGAAGTCGGGTCCCTTGAGAATATCCAAAAGCTTTTCAACCGAGAGCTTTGGATTTTTCAGCAAGGCGATCGTTGCGTCGCATATTTCCGCAAGATTAAAGGAGCAAATAGACGATGCCATGCCGACTGCGATACCCGTGTTCGGGGTAACGAGAACGTTAGGAAAGGTGGTAGGGAGCAGAGCGGGCTCCTTTTGCGTGCCGTCGTAGTTGTCTATCATATCAACCGCATCCTTGTCGATGCCCGAGAAAAGCTCCGCACAGAAAATATCGAGCTTTGCCTCGGTGTAACGGGAAGCCGCAAATTTCATGTTTGATGAATACTGCTTACCGAAGCTTCCCTTGGAATCTATAAAGGGATGCAAAAGCGCCTCGTTGGCTCTTGTAAGACGAACCATTGTTTCATAAATAGCCATATCTCCGTGAGGGTTGAGCTGCATGGTTCTACCTACGATGTTCGCACTTTTGACACGGGGGTGATCCTTGCTTAAGAGTCCCATTTTGTACATGGTATAAAGCAGCTTTCTGTGAGCCGGCTTCAAACCGTCTATTTCGGGAATGGCACGGGAAACTATAACGCTCATAACGTATGGCATATAGTTGGTTTCTATTGTTTCGGTAATAAGCTGAGGTCTTGCAGGAGCGTGAACTATTTCCGTAGGTTCAAGAATTTTCTTAGTCTTCTTCGCCATTAATTAATTTACCGTCCTTATTTTTTATCTTAGAGGAGAACGTCCTTGTTAGTGCCGTAATAAATATCAGATCTTCCCGATATCATTCGGCAAAAGTCCTCAAAGCGTTCCCAGTCGTTTCTTATGTCAAATTCAAATGAATGTCCCCATATATAGAAAACACTTGGAGTGTCGGGGGATAGCTTTATAAATTTTTCCGCAAGCTCGTACATTTTATCCCATTCTCTGTGGTGGTGTACCGTGGGATTGAATTCGTAGAGATTTTCCTGCCTCTCAAAGCCGTGATTGGAAATTATGGTGCGGCAGTATTTAATACCCGTGTTTTCGCGGATAAGCTTAGATACACGGCTGTCGCAGTTTTTACCTCCGCACGGATACGCAAATCCCACGACCTCGTATCCCGCAAGCTCGGAAAGGCGTAGTCTGTCAGTCTCGACCTGACGGATTACCTCGCCGTCGTCCGAAATGTCGGGAAGACGGGGATGTGTCAAAGTGTGGGAGGCTATTTCATGTCCCTCGTATATATGACGTATGTCTTGCGGCTCTATCTTGTCGTGGCAGATATCAACGCCGTCAACCGTAATATTCCGTTTTTTTCCGAGAAGCTCGGAGTTGAGATTAAAGGTCGCTTTCAATCCGTATTTATTAAAGATGTCCAAAAGACGCTTGTCCTGAACCGTTCCGTCGTCGTAGCTGAACGTAACAGCCTTCATTTTACCGTTGAACATTTTCATACCTCCAAAACAGTGTGCGCCGCCGCGCGGATAAGCCGATTATAAAGAGCGAGACCAACACCCTCCTTGCTCGGCAGATGCGCGTATACCACCTCGCCGTCAAGCTCGTCGGCAAGCCGAAGAGCCGAGAAAAGGGAGTGTGCCTGCATATTAAGATCGTCCCTTGCGCCGATTGAAATAATTCGTTCGTTACGCAGATATTCAAGCTCCTCGTCATAGCAGATAATAACGCAACGCTCGGCGTTTTGCCTACGATACATATAGGATAGCACCTCCTCCTCGTCTCCGTCAAGAAGAATAAGCGGCGCCTTGGGGGCGTAATGTCTGTATTTCATTCCGGGAGAGAGAGGACGCTCGTTTTCCTTTAAGGATTCGGTTACAGCGGGAGCGATATCTACCTTTTTGCATATACATGAAAGAGCGTCCGCCGTAATAGCGCCGGGTCTTAAGAGGGTAGCGCGCTCACCGTCGAGCTTAATTATAGTTGATTCAAGTCCTATATCGCACTCACCGCCGTCAATTATTACCTCAATCCTGCCGTTAAGATCACGGATAACGTGCTCTCCAGACGTAGGAGAAGGACTGCCCGAAAGATTTGCGGAGGGCGCGGCAATAGCTACTCCCGCTTTTCTTATAAGCGCGCGAGCAATAGGATGAGAGGGACAGCGCACGGCAACCGTGTCAAGTCCTCCCGTAACCTCAATGGGAACGGTATCCTTTTTGGGAAGAATTACGGTAAGAGGTCCCGGCATAAAAGCAGCAGCCAGCTTGTAGTAGGTCTCACTCGTATATGCGTAAAGCTCTGCGTCGGCAGGGTCCGCAATATGTATTATCAAGGGGTTGTCAGAGGGACGCCCCTTGGCTTTGTATATATTCTTTGCTGCGGAAGGATTCGTAGCGTCGCCTCCAAGACCGTAAACGGTTTCCGTAGGAAAGGCAACGAGGCCGCCGCCGCAAAGTATTTCGGCAGCTTTTTTAATCGAGGGGTTGTTTGATTCGTTCGGTAAAAGCTTAAAAATTTCAGTATTCATATATTCTGCCTTTTCGGTCAATTTTCACTTGCCTTCAGTCTTTCAGCCGTGTCGGCGGTTATAAGCGCGTCAATCATAGCTCCGATATTTCCGTTTAAGAAGCTGTCAAGAGAGAAGAGGGTAAGACCTATTCTGTGGTCGGTAATGCGCCCCTGCGGATAGTTGTAGGTGCGTATGCGCTCACTGCGGTCTCCCGTTCCCACCTGACTCTTTCGCTCGGAAGCGATTCTTTCATTCTGCTCGGTGAGCTTCATATCGTAGAGCTTGGTTTTCAGCATCTTCATAGCCTTGTCTCGGTTTTTAAACTGACTGCGCTCTTCCTGACATTCTATAACTATGCCCGTAGGCTTATGGGTAAGTCTTACGGCAGATTCGGTCTTATTTACGTGCTGACCGCCCGCGCCGCTGGACTTGCAGGATTCCATAATAATATCAGCGGGATTTATTTCTATTTCCACGTCCTCGGCTTCGGGCAGAACGGCAACCGTAGCGGTCGAAGTCTGTATGCGTCCCTGGGATTCGGTTTCGGGAACGCGTTGAACTCTGTGAACTCCGCTTTCAAATTTAAAGCGTGAGTAAACTCCGTCCCCCTCTATCATAAAGGTTATTTCCTTAAAGCCACCAAGCTCGGTCTCGTTGGAGTTCATGACCGAAACCTTGTAGCCGCAGGATTCCGAGTACATAGAGTACATTCTGTAAAGAACAGCCGCAAAGAGGGCAGCCTCCTCGCCTCCCGCACCGCTGCGTATCTCCACCATAACGTTTTTGTCGTCGTTTTCGTCTCTGGGGAGCAGCAGAACCTTTAGCTCCTCGGTAAGCTGTTCCATGGATTCTTTCGTTTCCTTGAATTCCGATAAAACAAGCTCCTTCATATCTGCGTCAAGGGGCTCGGAAAGCATAAGCTCTGCCTCCTCGTGAGCATTTTTTACACGAATATATTCTCTGTATTTTTCAATAACGGGGGTAAGCGCCTTGTAATCCTTCATAAGGGACGCATATTTGTCGGGATATGAGAATATATCGGGATTTGAAAGCTCTTGTTCAATGGAAATATATCTGTTTTCCGCTTCCTTAAGCTTATCTAACATTTAAATATGATTCCTCCAAAGATCAATAGCGGTAGAATGCGACACACGCGCGGTAGGTCTCGTAAACGTCTACCTTGGAAACGACCTCATAAGGCGCGTGCATGGATATAACGGGAACGCCTAAGTCAATGGTGTCAATATTGTGCTTGGATATGTACTTTGCAACAGTTCCGCCGCCTCCGCAGTCAACCTTGCCAAGCTCGCCCGACTGCCATATGACGTTATCCTTTGCAAGTACCGAACGGAGCCAACCGATGTATTCGGCTGAAGCGTCGTTTGTGCCCGATTTTCCTCTGGAGCCTGTAAATTTTGTAAATACCGCTCCGCAGGAGAGTAGGGGAGTGTTGCGTTTTTCAAAGACCTCAGAGAAATTGGGGTCAAATGCCGCCGAAACGTCGGCAGACAGACACTTTGAATTTGCGCGGATAACCGCGGGATTACCGCCAAGGCATCTTGCAAGCTCGTTTATGATGTCAAGAATAAGCTCGCTTTGCATGCCACCGGGACCGTCGCTTCCCGTTTCCTCCTTGTCGGCAAGAATACACATGCTTGTATGCTTGGAATCGAGAGAATCAAGCAGAGCGGTTAAAATAGGATATGCGCAAACTCTGTCATCATGTCCGTAAGAACCGATAAGAGAGCGGTCAAAGCCGATGTCTCTTGCTTTTGCAGCGGGAACCGCACAAAGCTCCGCGGAAAGGAGATCGTCCTCCTTGATGCCGTATTTTTCGTTAAGAAGCTTCAGTACGTTAAGCTTTATTGAGTTTTCCTCGCTGTCGGGCATGCTGCCTACGAGTATATTGAGCTGCTCGCCCTTTATTCCCTCGGAAAGAGGAAGCTTGCTTTGCTCCTGACCCAAGTGTGGAAGAAGATCGTTAATGTAGAAAAGGGGATCGTTTTCGTCCTCACCGATGCAAACGTCGATAAGTCTGCCGTCAGCGGTTGCGATAACACCGTGGAGCGCAAGAGGGGTTGCAACCCACTGATATTTGCGGATACCGCCGTAATAGTGGGTCTTGAAGAAAGCCATACCTCCGTCATCGTAAAGAGGGCATTGCTTAAGGTCTATTCTGGGCGCGTCAATATGAGCGACTGTCAGACGGATACCCTCGTTTATGCTTTCGCTTCCTACAGTGAAAAGGAAAAGATTTCTGCCTCTGTTGTTGTAATAAAGTCTGTCGCCGACCTTTATTTCGTCTCCGAGCTTGTATTCGCAAAAGCCAAATTTCTCAGCCATTGCGATAGATTCCTTTACAGCCTCGCGCTCGGTCTTGGAGGTATCAAGGTACTTCTTATATCCCTGTGCATAGTCGAAGGCAGCCTTGACGGTCTCTGCGGAAGCCAGCTCGTATACAGTCTTTTTTTCGTAAATAAGCTCTGATTTGCTCATAATATATCTCCTTGAGGATTATTTTTCATAGTAAAGATTTTTGTAGTGCTCAATATTGGAATTGACCTTTTTTACGTAATTTTTAGTCTCGGAAAAGGGAATCTTTCTAAGACCGCCCTCTCCGTCCGAATACTCATCGTCGGAAAGCCAGGCTCTTACGTTACCCTCTCCCGCGTTGTATGCCGCGAAAACGGTATCCCAGTTGTAATCGAACTTTCTGTATAAGTATCTTAGGTAATATGCCCCGTATTTGATACTTACCTCGGGATTGTAAAGGGCTTCAGCCGGAAGGTTCTCGTTAAGGTGATCGCTTCCAGTAAGCCACAGAAAGGTATTTGGCATCATCTGCATAAGACCTCTTGCGCCTGCCGAGGACTCAGCTGACGGGTCAAAATCACTTTCTGTCTTGATAACAGCGTATAGTATGTATTCGGGAATTCCGTATTCCTCAGAATATTGTGAAATGATTTCCTCGAATGCTCTCGGATGAGCTTTTTTCTCGGAAACCTTCATTATGCCGTCTATTGCGAAGGCAAGTCCTACGGCAACGGCGACTATTAAGATTATTACTATGATACGTTTGCGCATAGAACTCCTCTCATAATGTCTTAAAGTAAAAGTTTTTTCGCAAGAGCATCTGCCTTAGCGATCAGCTCGGCTTCTCCTGCGTCATTTATTATTATCTCGTCAGAGTGCGATATATAAAATTCGTCGGGCTTTTGAGCATTTATCCGTGCCTCTGCGGCTTTGCGCTTAAGGCTGTCTCTTGCAATGATTCGCTCAATTCGGCACTCGGCGGGGCAAAGCACGGAAACTACGATATTACATTCCTTGTGAAATCCCGATTCAATAAGCGTGGGAGCATCAATGATTACCGAGGCTTTTCCGTCTGCCTCAAGCCCCTTGATTATTTCTCTTATTTTATCAAGAACAAATCCAAGAACGGTTTTGTTAAGCAGCTCAAGCTTATCCTTATCGCTGAACACTATTTTTGACAGCTTTTCTCTTGAAAGCTCGCCGTTCTCGGTGAGAATATCCTTGCCGAAGGCATCGGTCAGCGCGTCAAGACACGGAGAGGGAGGAACGAGAAGCCCGTGATATACCTCGTCTGCGTTTACCGAGGGAATACCAAGACCTTTAAAATGCTCGCAAACAAGAGATTTACCCGCGCCCGAGGGGCCCGTAAGACCTATTATTCTCATATTTTCCTCCTTTGTGCAATTTTTGATCGGTTTATTTTACCTTTATTTCGGTTCTTTCCTCGGCTGAGCGGTAGGCAGCCTCCATTACCGCCTGAACGTGTGCGCCGTCCGAGAAATCGGGAGACGCTTGCTTGCCCTCGTATACCGAATTCAAGAAGCTGTAAAGACTTCCAACGTGTCCGCGGAGCCAATCAGTGGTTGCCTTTGGAGCGGGAAAGAGTCCTCCCGGAGCAGGGTATCTGCTTACACATTCAATAGCCTTGTAGCCGCACTCACCTCCGAGGGCTGTGGGCTTTACGCTTGCGTCGTAGTAGTAAAGGAAATTGGGTTGCATAATAGAGAATTTCAGTGAGCCGCGCTCTCCGTATACAGATATGCAGAGGTCGTCGTTGGCGCCGTTTACGAGCTTGCTGACGGTAACAGTTCCGCAGGCTCCCGAGCGGAGCTTGCATATCATATAAAAGGCTTCGTCCGCGTTGGTTTGCCACGGCTTGCCGTCAGAGCCTGCCCTTTCGGGATATGCTATCTGAGGTATACCGTATACACTTTCAAATTCTCCGCAAAGAGAGTAGATCATATCAATTGCATGAGAGCCTAAGTCAAAAAGAACACCTCCGCCGCAAATATCCTTGTTTTGCTTCCAGCCTGCGGGTCTGTTTACGTCGGTACAGCTGTTGTGAAGATATTCCGCGGAAAATGACAGAACTCTGCCTATTTTTCCTTCGTCTATAAGCTCCTTTGCCTTGAGGGCGGGAGAGATAAATCTGTTGTTGAAAACAACCGTGCATATCCTGCCGCTTTCCTTCGCAAGGGAGGCAAGCTCATAAGCCTTATCGGCATCTATTGTAAGGGGCTTTTCGCAATAAATATGCTTACCCTTTGCAAGAGCCTTTTTTACAGTCTCATAGTGATATACGTTTGGGGTGCAGATGTCTATTATGTCAATATTGGGATCGTTTATAATAAGGTCCTCACAATCGGTGCCGTATGAAAATCCGTAATCCACGGCAATTTTTTTTGCCTTCTCGGCATTGGTAGTGCAAACGCCTGCGATCTCTGCCGAAAAGGGAAGTCCGTTATAGTAAAATCCAAGATTGTTAACTCCGAAAGCATGAGTTTTACCCATTGCCCCGAAGCCCAAAAGTCCTATACGAAGAGTTCTTTTCACCGTAACAACCTCCAAATACAAATACTCCATATTATTATATCGCATCCGACGTATTTTTTCAAGACGTATTTCATTATTTTAACAATAAATTTAATATAACTGTTGAAAAAAAGAGAGAAAGATAGTATAATGTGAAGTGAGAGGGGTGAAGAAAAATGAGATACACCACAATACTTTTTGATTCGGACGAAACGCTTCTTGATTTTAAAAAAAGCGAGAGAGAGGCTATTACGGGAGCATTGGCATTTGCGGGAGTGAACGCAGACTCCGAAATGATAGCCGAATACAGTAGAATAAATAGAAGCCTTTGGAATTTGCTGGAAAAAGGCGAGATAAAGAAAGAAGAACTGAAATACAGAAGATTTGAAATATTTTTTGATAAATACGGTGTGTCGGGTGCCCCCAAGGCTACGGCAAACAAGTATATGGAGCTTCTTTCAAAAAGGGGATATCTGCTTGACGGAGCAGACACGCTTTGCGAAAGTCTTTCGAAAAAAGCAGACCTTTATATGGTTACAAACGGTATAAAATTTATCCAGGAGGGGCGACTTGCGGATAGTGGAATAATCTGTTATTTCAAGGATATATTCATTTCCGAGGATGCGGGCTTTGATAAACCGAGAGTTGAATTTTTTGAATACGTTTCAGCGCGGATACCCGATTTTTCGAAGGAAAATACACTTATAGTGGGAGACTCTCTCACGTCGGATATGGCGGGGGGAATAAATTTTGGTATAGATACCTGCTGGTATAATCCCAAGAGAGTGGAAGCTCCAAGCGACATAAGCGGAAAAATAACCTATACGGTATCAAGCTATGAGGAGATATACGACCTTGTTACCAAAGGAGAATGATATGATATGTGAGCTTTGCGGAGCCCTTGACGAAATATCTGTTACGTATAAACGAGATATTTCTTTAAAGCAGTATAACAGCTTCCGTATTGACAGCAGGGCAAAACTCGGAATATTTCCGAGAAGCTCAAGTGAGCTTGCCGAGGCAGTGTCTGTCCTTGACGCGTACGGGCAACGGTACGAAATATGCGGCAATTGCTCCAATATCCTTTTTGGGGACGGAGAGCTTGACCTTGCTGTTGTGTTTACCGAAGGACTTAATAAAATAAGCGCAGAGGGTAACGTAATAATCGCGGAGGCGGGAGTTACCCTTGCCTCTCTTGCGACAAAGGCGGCAGAGCTTTCGCTTACGGGACTTGAATTTGCAAAGGGTATTCCGGGGACTGTGGGCGGAGCAATGTTTATGAATGCGGGAGCTTACGGTGGAGCTATTTCAGATGTTACCGTGTCGTCGGTGGCTCTTGACCGAAAAAGCAAGGAGATATTTGAGATAACCGATCACAAATTCGGTTACAGAGAAAGCATATACGTGGAGCGCCCCGAGCTTATCTGCCTTTTCGGTAGGTTTAAGTTGAGCAAGGGAAATAAAGACGAAATAAATGAAAAAATGAGAAGCCTTGCCGAGCAAAGAAGGGAGAAGCAGCCATTGAATTTTCCAAGCGCGGGAAGCTACTTCAAGCGCCCCGGGGATAATTTTGCCGGTAAGCTTATCGAGGATGCGGGACTTAAGGGTAAGCGGGTAAACGATGCTTGCGTATCCGAAAAGCACGCGGGCTTTATCGTAAATCTCGGACAGGCGAGAGCTTGCGATATTCTTGAACTTGAAGAAACAGTAAGAAGCGAAGTCTACAAGCGCTTCGGTATAAAGCTTGAAAGGGAGGTTCGGTTAATCCGATAGGGATATGTCATTTTCAACGGAAGTGTCGGCGGAGCTTGCCGCCCTTCAGATAAAAAAGCCTTGCTGCCGCAGAGCATTAGTTCTGGGAATGCTCATGGGCGCAAGAAAAAGCGAAGAAAATAAATATATTTCATATTTCTACGAAAAAAGCTCGGCAGAGCTCGTATTTGACAGTCTCAAGAAAATATTTCATGCTGACGCGGGACTTGATGAAATGGTAAGAGCGGGAAGAAAAACATATGCGTTGAGCTTTAAGTCGTCAGGTGTGGCAGATTTTCTTTACGAGGTGGAAAAGGATTCCGATATGGCAGTTCACGCTATTGCGGGATTTAAATGCGGAGGATGTCAGAACGCGTTTCTTCGCGGTGTATTTATGGGTTGCGGAAGTATAACCGACCCCAAAAGGAGCTACCATATGGAATTTGTTTTCCCATGCGAGGGTAGGGCAAACATTGTAGATAAAATGCTGACGGCAATTATCGGAAAGCCCAATAGAATAAAGCGCGGCGAGAGGTATAGCGTTTACTATAAAAATAACAATGCAATACTTGACTTCCTCTACGGTGTAGGATGCAGCCATTCGGGAATATATATGGCTAACAGCTTTATTGAACGGGATATAAGGAACAACGAAAACAGAGCTACGAACTGTGTTGCAAGAAATATATCAAGGTCTGTGGGGGCTGCGCAGAAGCACGTGAGTGCAATCGAATCGCTCATAGAGTCAAAGCGCTTTGACCGACTTCCAAAGGAGCTTCGGTATACGGCAAGGCTCAGACTTGAAAACGATTCGGCATCTCTCTATGAGCTGGCTCTTATGCATGAGCCGTCAATAACTAAATCGGGACTTAATCGCCGCCTTGCAAGAATTATGGAAATAGCGAGGGAAAACGAAAAATAATTGGATATTCTATTGACTTTAAAATGGAATTTTGTTATAATTGCTTTGCGAAATCCTTTGAATCAATTGTCTTGTATGGAGGTCAGAAATGGCGGTAGGACAAAAGCAAATATCCCCATCGGTAATGTGCGCGGATTTTATGAATTTCGGCGAATGTATAAGGGATTTTGAAAAGAACGGAATAGAATATCTGCACGTGGACATAATGGATGGGCAATTTGTAAAGAATTTTACACTTGGAACCGATTTTTGTAAAATACTTAAAAAAGAAACTAATATCCCCCTTGATATCCATCTTATGGTTGAACGACCCGAGGATAAGCTTTCATGGTTTGAGTTCGGAGAGGGAGATTACGTGTCGATCCATTATGAAAGCACGGCGCATCTTCAGAGAGCACTTGCGGAAATAAGAGCAAGGGGAGCAAAGCCCATGGTGGCAATCAACCCCGCAACTCCCATAGAGGTTCTGCGTTGGGTACTTCCCGATATTGACGCGGTGCTTCTTATGACCGTAAATCCCGGATTCGCGGGACAAAAAATGGTTCCGCAATCCATTGAAAAGATAAGGGAGCTCCGCAGTTACCTTGATGCAAACGGATACGAAAACGTAGAGATCGAGGTTGACGGCAACGTAAGCTTCGAAAACGCGCGCAAAATGAGCGATGCGGGAGCGGACATATTCGTGGCGGGAACCTCGTCATTATTCAAAAAAGGTGTACCTATGGACGAATCGGTAAAAAAATTCCGTGAATCAATAGACTAAAATAAAAACAGTACAAGGAGAAAAGTTATGAAGAAGTTTATTGCCCTTGCGCTTGCAGCCGTAGCTATTATCGCTGTGATCATCTGGAAAAACAGAGACGACGAGGACGAAGACGACGAATAAATCAAGTCCAAATCAAAAAGACGGAGAATTGTAAAAATCTCCGTCTTTTTGTTATTATATATGGATTAAAGAGTAACCTCGTGTCCTGTTTCCGCGGAAAGATAAATTGCATCAAGTATCTTCATAAGAGCAACTCCGTCCTCAGCGGGATTGAGACATTCAGCCTCTTCGCCTCTTACGCAATCAACGAAATGAGCAATCTCACGGTTGAATGTCTTTGTAAACTCAAGGCCGGTGGGATAATCAAAGTTTACGTTGGTGAGATAGCCGTCCATCTGACTGTAGAGGGTAACGTTGTCAGCGATTCTGACACCGCCCTCGGTGCCGAAGAGCTGAACCGAGTTGTCGGACACACCCGTGTTGAGACTGAAGCTGGCTTCAATAGAAAGAACCGCGCCATTGTCAAACTTAATAAGAGCGGATGCGAGATCCTCGCAGTCAAATATTACGTCCTTGCTGGTGTCAGATGACTTGTAGTCCTTTTTGCTTCTGATTCCGGGTCTGTTAGCAAGCTTGTGGAAGGTTGCTCCGTAAACGGAAACAGCGTTGGGCTTGCCCATAAGATATCTAGCAAGGTCGATAACGTGAACTCCGAGGTCAATAAGGGGGCCGCCGCCTGAGCGGGATTTGTCTCCAAACCAGCCGCCGGGAGCTCCGTTTCTTCTGAGATAAGAGGCTTTAGCGTAGTAGATATCTCCAAGTCTGTGGCTTTCGATAAGATTCATAACGGTATCACAGTCGTTTCCGAAACGGCGGACAAATCCTATCATAAGAAGCTTTCCGTTTGCCTTTGCGGCAGCCATCATAGCTTCAGCATCGGCAGCGTTAGTAGCCATTGGCTTTTCGCAAATAACGTGCTTGCCTGCATTGAGCGCCATAATAGAGCAGGGAGCATGAGCGCTGTTCCACGTGCAAACGCTTACAGCCTCAATTTCGGGAAGCTCCTTGAGCATAGTTGCTTCGTCGGTGTAAAGTCTCGTAACACCGTACTTCTCACCCATATATTTTAATCTTTTCTCGTTAATATCGCAGAAAGCGTAAAGCTCTGCCTTACCGGATGCGATATATCCTCCGATATGAGAATCGGAAATGCTACCTACGCCTATAACGGCAATTTTGGTCTTTTCCATGAGTTTCTCCTTAGCTGTTTTTGATTATTTCAAGAAGGTGATTTTTTGCTGTGAGAATGTCCGCGGCGGGATCCTCGCCTACCTCACGCTCAATGGTAAGGAATCCGCGGTAACCAATATCCTCAAGGGCTTCAAGATAAGCCTTGAAGTCAACCGCGCCCTCACCGAGAGGAACCTCGCGGAAGAATTTCACTCCGTCAAGATAAGCAGGCTTTGGAGCGGCCTTGTATATGTAATCGGGATTTGTACGCTTGAGCATAAGACCGTCCTTTGCGTGGGTGTGGACGATGTACTTTCTGAGGTTATATACTGCGTCAACAGGGTTGTCTCCGGTTACCATAACGAGATTCGCGGGGTCAAGGTTTACAGATACCCCGGTGGAGTGGAGCCCGTCAAGGAATTCCTTAAGTACAGCGGATGTCTCGGGACCTGTTTCTATTGCAAAATGAGAGCCGATGCTGTCTGCGTATGCCGCAAGCTCAAAGCAGGCCTCCTGCATGATTCCGTATCTGTCAGAGCTTTTGTCGGCAGGAATAGCGCCTATGTGAGTGGTAACGATGTCGGTTTCAAGATCCTTTGCAAGATCAAGTATTCTCTTGGAACGCTCAATCCTTTCGGGATTGGTTTCTCTGCTCATAAATCCTCCGCCGAGGTCTCCGCAGATTGCAGAGAACTTAAGACCGTTGGATTTAACGAAATCAAGAAGCTCACGCCTTTTTTCGGGGGTAAGAGCTTCGGGGGTGTTATCACCTTTTGACGCATACATCTGAATACCGTCAGCTCCGAGAGCAGCAGCCTTTTGGATAGCGGTACGTGTGTCTGTACGGAAGGAGTCAACTATAACTCCGATTGGAAAGTTGAACATAATAAAAAATCCTTTCATAAGAGATTGCATTTCTGCTGATTTTATTGTATAATAAAAGAAGAGCTCTGTCAAGCCCATTTTTTTGCCCAATTTTAACACAATATTGCTGTTTGGAGAGGAAATGAAGATATACGAAACACATACTATGAAGGATGCGCGACTTCCGTTCATTTTTCATGATTTTACGGTAAGCGTGTACAAGCATACTACCACTTACAATTGGCACGAAAACATAGAAATAATATACGTTGTAAGCGGAAACGGATTAGCCGTATGCGACGGGAACAGAATTAAAATGCAAAGTGGAGATACAGTTGTAATAAACGCAAACGATCTTCACGGGTATTTAGCCGAAAGCGAAAAGATGAGATATTATTGTATAATAATAGATCGCTCCTTTTTTATCGAAAATCATTTTGACAGTAACGATTATTTGTTCAAAAGCGTAATAAGAGACGGAAAAATAGGAGCGCTTATAGAGAGCTTTGCCGATGAATGGAAAAAAGAGGACTCTCGGCTGAGAGTCCAGAAATTGAGGGCTATTGCTTTGGATATTGCCGTATTGCTTTGCGACGGATACGGTGAATACGACAGTACCCCAAGAGAAGAACCGAGAATAACCTCAGCCGTAAAGCAGGCAATAGGATATGTAAGAGCTCACAGTGAGAGCGATATTTCCCTTGACGGGATTTCATCGTTTGTGGGTGTAAGCAAATATTATTTTTCAAGAGAATTTCGCAGAGTAACGGGATATTCCTTCGTTGAATATCTGAACAGAGTCCGCTGCGAGAATGCCAAAAAGATGCTACTGGATAAAAATCTGGCTGTCGGTGAGGTTGGCAGAGCATGCGGGTTTAAAAATATGTCCTATTTTACAAGGACCTTTCTTATGTACATAGGGGTAACTCCGAGGGAATACCGCAAAAGGAATTATGCTCCGTAAGGATTTCCCGAGCGGACATACCTTCCGTCGATTACAATGTCGGGCTCACCCTTTTTGGGAAAGTCTATGATGGCTGCCATTTCACCGAGTCTGAATACCTGATTTGTTCCCTTAAGACCGAAGGGCTTGGTACTTATGTCAAACTCTGTGCCATCAATAGTTATAATCGCTTTTCCCGAAAGATTTGAGCAGAGCAGAGAAACCTTGTGTATAACAGTTTCCTCTTTTTCGGTTTCAATATTTAAAACCTGTTCTTCAATTTCCCAGCTGTAGTTTTTTGCCATAATAAGTCTCCTTTGCGAGTTATACATAAATTATATCTTACCCGAAGAATTTTTGCAATAGGTTTTGTAAAAAATAGCCTCCCATACACCAAAACAGTGTATGGGAGGCTTATGTAGTTGCCTTAAAATATCAGATATATTTATTTTTTATGCTTTCCAAAACGCAGGGAAGCTCTGCACGCAGACGTGAAATTCCGTCGCAATAGTGCTCGTAAAGCTTGTCGGAAAGCTCCGAGTCCTCATCTATGACCAGCATGGCGGCAAGATATTTCGATGCAACCGACGCAAGCCTTTCCACAAGGGGAAAATCCTCGTCAAGAGGAAGCCATACGCGATCGAATTTATCAATAGGAGGTAGATTAAGAATTGAACGGTAAATGCGGTCTATCTCAAAAACCTCGGAGCAAAACGATGCGAGAAGATACGGAGCGCGCTCTTCAAAATCGGGATTCTCTCCCTCATCTGCGGATTGTGAAAGCAAATGAAGAGCGGCCTTGTAAATGTCTCTGTTTTTCATTGATTACTGCTCTTCGGGGATCTGAACGTCAAGGCAAACGAACTCGTTGGGATATACTACCTTTGCTCCGTAGAGATGGAGTCCCTTAACAGCGTCGGCAAATCTCTTTTCGGGTCTGTATGCCTCAACCTCGGAAAGCTGCTCAGCGAAAGCGATAGCGCGCTTAGAACGCATGAAGCACTTGTGCTCGGAAACAGAGCCGCCGTTAACGGTCACGTTGTTGCTTACGTATACCTTACAGCCCGCAATGTTGCCGATATATCCGGTCTCGTTAAGCTCGTTGTTGTAGCTGAGCTTTTCGGACATCTCCTTGAAGAGGATAGTAGCAATGGTGGGAGAGATCTCAAATACGATGTCGTCGTAATTAAGAATTCCATTTTTGTAAAGAAGCTCTCTTGCGCTGAGAATGCTGTTCATAATATCATTGTCAGAGCTGGTAAGATCGCAAACAACGGTGTTTCCCGCACTTTCGTAGAGGGAGAAGATATGCTTGTCGGCTTCGTTGGCGAGAGCCGTAGCCGCGTTCTTCATTGCCGCGTCGAGAAGCTTGGGATTACACTGAGTTCTGTCGATGTCATCTACCTGGAAGTTGAAATATTTTGCTCTGTCGATAACAAGCTCTGCAACAGTGTCCGAAAGATCCTGAGGTGTAGACATATCGGTGTCCTTTACGTAGTCACCGATGGAGATGTCTCCGACGCCGCAGATCTTAACCGAAGAGCCGCGACCCTTGATGTCGCCCTCAAACTCTCTGTTACAGTTTGCGACACCGATGTACTGCTTGTCAAGCGAAGTGAGGAGATTTTCGCTCCAGATAGTAGGTATAAAGTTATTAATTGCCATAATTAAATTTTCCTTTCTTTTGGCTTATCGCCAGTATTTCATAGAATTTTTTATTTTTGAGAAGTTCCAGTGAACCTCTTTTTGGGACATGCGTTTTACTTCCTCAGGGGAGAAATATTCCTCCGAATCTCCCTTGCCCGCCTTTCCCGCGGCAAGAGATGAATTTCTTGTATTTATCTCGTTTGCGTGATTCTGCGCAAGCTTTTTTTCACGCTCGTAGAGAGCGTAAGCCGCGCAGAGCGGTACACCGCCTTCTACCTTTTGCCATACCTCATCGGGCACGGATTTTACCGAAGTTTCAGGGAAGAGACGTTCAAAGTCGCCGAGCTCGCGGAGAATTTTCTCTTGCTCTTTTTCCTTTGCTTCGATTTTCTTTCTGAGCTCGGATATTTCGTTTTTAAGGGCTTCCGTTTCGTTGGAGTCTTCGGTACCCTTTGATTCGTAGGTATCGGTTTGTTCTTCTCCGATAACATCAGGCTCCGAAATAACCTCATGAGCCGTGAGAGTATTTTCGCTACTGTTTTCCAAAAGGACATCGTGATTAACAACCTCCTCGGTATTTTTTTCGTCTATAGCGGGTCCTGTCATGATGCTTCATCCTCCTTGTCTTTAAATTTGTTTTTTTCAAGCTCCTCGATTTCCTCAATAAGCGACTGACGGTTTATAAGTGTTCCGCAGGGAAGTCGCTTAACGTAGGAAACGGGGGAAATATAGCCGTTTTCGAGAAGCTTGTCAAGCATATTCTGCGCACTTACAGCGCTGTAACGGGAAATCTCAGCCACGTCAATACGGGCGCCGAGAAAGCCACGCTTGAGCTCGGAAAAGTCCACAGTGTCAGATGACACGCTGTTCTCATAATTAAAGGGAAGCAGCCTTTCGGAGGGGTAGTATGCACACATCATATCTGCCCAGATGTTGGCTACATCCTCAACACATTTGTAATAAGAGCTTCTGATCTGTTCAAGAGGAATTCTTGAGGTCTCCTGAAGCGCAAGGATTGCACTGGTATTGTATGCGTCGGTGTCTCCGAGAGCAGATTCGGTTGCACCCATAAGATCCTTTGTGAATTCTATTGCGTTTGAAATAAGCTCCATATATCCGTTTTGAAGCTCACCTGTTCCGAGAACAGATACTGCGTCGGATATATTTCCGCCGCCGACAGCGGCAATTGCCTCACCTACCTCGTTGGTCCACTCGGGTATCTTTGATTTGTCGTAGATAACCTTCGAAAATGCGGTGTTTATCATGTGCTTCATAGCCATAGCGTAAGCGCGATTAATGAATTTCTGATTGGGAATAAGGGCTGTTACGGGAGCAGTTCCGTGGAAGCTGTTCTTGGACGTCATCCAGTTCATGTATGCAACGGGGTAAAGACGGCATTCGGTCTTTGCGCGCTTTATCATACATTCTCTTACGGATTTTTCAAATACGACCCTGCCGTTTTCACGGTAGAATTTTATAATGTAAGTGGCTTTTGCTTCCTCGTCTCCCTCAAGCTCGATGCCCGCAAGGTCTCCACTCTGATAGATGGTGTCCTTGTCGGGAAGTATCTTTTTTACGTCCTCCTCACCCATTCCGAATTCAAGCGCTTCTTGCCTCAATGTCCTTACGGGAGCGCGACCCGAAATTATAATGTAATCCTGAGATTGGATGTCTGCGCGGTTAACGTCCGAAACAAAGAGGTTTACGTTGTCAATAACCTCAGTAGCAATATCTCCGGAGAAAAGCTGGGGAGTCTCTTTGTCGGTATCCCAATAGCAGTATATAACACCGTCTCCCGTTACCGCAGCATCTGTAAGAGCCCTCAGAAGCTTACTGTCCATAGATGTCCTTTCCCAACGGTATGATGCGTTGGATGAAAGAACCTCAAGCCCGTGGCGAAGTCTTTCTCTGTCCTTACCGGTGGGAAGAAACGAAAGATTTTCGTCGGTGTATGTGATTGTAAGATTTGTCGCGGCAACAGAGCAGACAAGATAGTCTATGATTCGTCTTACAAGATTGAATACGGGACGGGGAAGGTCAGCGCCCTCACCCGCACTCCATTGCTCGCCTCTGTAAAAGCGCTCGTTTTGCCGAATGGTCTCATAAAGACCGATTTTTCTTTTGTATTCCTTGCCTGCTTCATATTGCTGCCAGGCAAGCTTTACTGATCTGTTCATTGTGTTTCCTTTCTTTGTGCTCCAATTATCTGGTATTAACTTTAAGACGGTGAATAGATTGAACACCGCTGCTGTTTGAGCTTATTTTTATGCGCAAGCAGCAGAATCTTCCGGAAAACAGCCTTTTGTTTATTACCGAGTGAAGCTCCGAGTCTGGGGCAGTGATCGGGAATTGATAGGTCTGCTTATTATCGCAATCAAATTCAACGTATAGGGGCTCACCGTTAAGATCTGCGCTCATACTGAGCGAGGCGAGATTTTTAAGACCGTCGGATCCGAAATCATTGATTGCGGAATAGTAATGGGACTCTATGGGTACGGAATTTCCGTAAGAGGGAAAATCGGCTGAAAGAGCTTCGTCAATTACGAAAATTTTGCCGTTGCTTGTAAACGCCACCTGACTGCCCAAAGAGATCATTTGCTCGGCGTGGATTCCCCTGTACTTGTACCATGTTTTGTTTTCCAGATTGTATATCCAGGCAATATCGTCTGCTTTACTGTGTATCCAAAGCTCGTCGCGGAGCTGATCGAAGAATATTCCGCAATTCGAAAGACCGTGGACACAAAGCTCGTCATTAATTTCCGTTGAAATACTTGTAGCTGAAAAGCTTTGCCTATCATCAGCATTTCCGCTCCATAGCCAGATAGAATTGCTTCCGATTGAAACGGTATCGTTTCTTACGGGCAGTGCGCCGTTGTCTGCGGCACATCCGATAGTGGCATTGATGCTTACTGCGGGAATAGCTTCCTTGCTTATGATTTCAGGAGATGTCATCCATACGTCGCTTTCAGTGAATATAAGTATTTTGTCGCGGTGTCTGACCACTGCTTTTATTTCACATATACCGTCGCCCACCTCGAATTGGGAGTATTCGGGGAAATAGACAATATCGCTTTCGGGGACAGCAGCGTGGGAGCCTTCAAGACTTTCGGGATCAATAAAGACTGATGGAAAAACCGTATGAGATCCGTTGCCGCCACAAAGGAAAATGCCCATATATCCGGAGCTGCCGAAAAGGGCGGCGGAATAGGAGTTAAGCAAACGGTCCTTAAGGGGATCAAGCAGCGGCTCGTATTCCAGAAGTACCTCAACGAAATCACCCTCGTAAAGATTAAGTATGTCAATCGTCGTAAATCTTGTATTGATCTCGTAACGGCTTTCATCGATCCGAGAACCGTTAACGTAAACGGCTATCACCGATTTTACGGGATATTTTGTATGGAAAAATACGGTGCTGAGCTTGGGAACAACGTAAGTCAATCTTGCGTAGTTGTTGATAATATTTCGGGATTCCAAAACCTTTCCGGGAATATTCGGTCCCCAATTTTCACCGATAAGGGGGACGTATCCCACAACGCGCGAAAAGACTTCGTCTGAGTATTTGTAGATATCGATTCCGTCTACAAGGAACAGCATTCCGCGATAGCAGAAGAAATTTGCTCTTCCGCTATAGGAAGTTACAGAGCCTATTTGCTCGAATTCTCCCGTTGTGGGATCAATCAAGAACAGTCTCTCCTCGCAGAGGACAAAGAGCATGAGCTTGCCGTCCACAGGCAGAGAATAAAAGGCCCGTATTTCCGAACCGAGATCGGTTAAAAGACGGTAACCGGGACGCTTTTGCAGAGAGCCATCCTTGGTAATACGGAAATTAACTATATCGTCGGCAACCGTCTTTTGACTGTGGACGAGATTATGATCTATTCCGCCAAATCCGTCGAAGGAAATAGAGAGTTTTTTTGTTTTTTCAGACATTATGCTGACCTTTCTTTTCGTTTTTTGTGCGCACAGACGATATTAATCAAAAAACGTTGATGATGATTTTTTGCGAAAGCGGAACTCTGCTTTTTCGTTGAAGGACGGAGGCGGACATCGGCTCATGATTCCGTATCGGAGAGCCTCAGGCGCATGAGTTACGTCGTGAGGCTCTCCCGACGCATCTTCGGGTCGGTCCTTGTTGTGAAGCAGGGCGGGAATACATCTAATAAGCTCCTTACAGTCCGATGAAATAACAAGCCTTGGCGAACCGTCGTGAAGCGCAAGATATTCCTTGACCATTCTCCAACCCGGTATGCGGCGGTTATCAGCAGGGATCATCGGGGGCATTCCGTCGCAGGACTGCATTATCTCAAATCCGCTCCTGCCGCTATCCTGACGTCTGTTCCACAGATCGGGAGAGGATGAAACAAATTCTATGCTTCGGCCGTGGCATAAGCTTGCCACATGGATGGCGGCTTCACCGAGAGTCAGCCCTGATCTGCAAAGCTCGTCAACTACGTATATTTTTCCCGTGTTGTCAATTCCGAAAATCAGAACAGCCAGCATATCGAATCCGTAGTCCATTGCTGCAAAATACTTTAAACCCTCGGGGAGAGATGAGGGCAAGCATACGTGAACAGACGTATCGAATTCCGAGAAGAACTGTCCTTCAAAAACATCCCACCGTCCGTATAACCAAGCGTCTCTTAAGCGGGGAGGAAGAGATTCAAGATTTTTTACGTAATCGGGATCCTTTGACAGAAGAGCGGTGTTATCGTAAACAAGTGCGGGAATAAATTTGTAGTCCTCCGCAGCTTCACCCAATCTAAACTTTCGGTCGATAAAGAGCCGTTTTACCCAGGAGTGTCCGACTCCGCCGGGATTGCAGGTAAGATATATGCGCTTGGGAAAATCGTTTGCGCCACGCAGACAGGCCTTAAAAATAGAAAATATGTATTCACTCATCTGTGTTGCCTCGTCAATGGCGATAACGTCATACTCCAAGCCCTGATATCTGAGAACGTCTCTTTCGCAGTCGCAGTAACCGAGATCGATTCGGCTTCCGCCTATCACCGATAAGGACATATCGGTTGCGGAGTAGGTAACTATATCTCCGTATTCCTTGAGAAAGGGAAGAACGTGATTTGCCTTCAGCTCTCCGAGACTGCGTCTTACAAGAAGACATCTGATCCCCTTGTAGCGCAGACACATAGCAATAAGTTTCCTTCTGAGAGCCCAAGACTTTCCACCGCCTCTTGCTCCCCCGTAGGCTGTGTATTTTGCTTCGGAGGAGAAAAATTCCTTTTGCCTTTCGGTTGGAATACCCGTAATGGTTTTTATACGCAGGTTATTTTCCGTCGTCATAAATATCGTGCTCGAATCGGATGCTTAATGGGGCTTGGAAGCTGTCTCTTGAGAGATCGTCCTTTTCGTATCCCAACCGCTTTTTCAGATAAGCAGAAAGCACGGCAGGGGGAAGTCCCGAATTGAGCGCTTCGTCCTCAAAGATTGCGTAGAGGTATGAGATCTCCTCGGGAAATTCAGATGCGAGATTCTCAAGATCCTCAATGCTTATACGGTAAAATCCGCAAAATCCGGCAATGTTTGGAAAGCGTACAAAGCCCTTTTTTGACGGTTGCTTCGTAGCAGTGCCACCGTCGTCGCCGGGATCGTATCGGCAGCTTTTGATGTATTTTTCCAGGATGCGATTAAGGGTTCTGCGGCGGCAGTGCTCCTTGATAATACTGACACCGCATTTTTGCTTCATCCGTTTTACCTCCTTTTCCGTCTGTGCACCTGTATTTTACTCTGCGGAAGAATGTCATAGAGTCGCATGGAGTCTCACTGTGTATCAAAAAAATAAAAAAACACCGATTTTGCTTCGGATTTAATAGCAAAATCGGTGTTTTACCCATTTAATTATTGAATTTTAATCTTCCTTTTTAGGCTTCAAATACTTGATGATATCGTAAACGTTTTTTGCTCCGAGTACCCGGATATCCCTTATATCCTCGCATTCCGATATGTTGTGCAGTGGCACAAGAGCAGTAGTAAAGCCGAGACGCGCGGCCTCACGTACACGCTGACCTATACATGCAACTCCTCGGCACTCGCCCGAAAGACCAAGCTCACCAATGGCAATAAGATCGTCGGGAATAGGTCTGTCTGTAAGGGAAGAAATAAGCGCAAGAGCGATTCCCAAGTCGGATGCGGGCTCGTCAATGCGCATTCCACCGATTACGTTGATGTATACGTCGTTAGAGGAGAACTTGAGTCCGAGACGCTTCTCAAGAACAGCAAGAATAAGATAAACACGGTTGTAATCTATGCCGTTGGACGTTCGCCGCGGCGCAGGGAAGGCGGTTGGAGTAACGAGAGCCTGAATTTCCGCGATCAGAGGACGCGTACCCTCAATAGTGCAAACAGCGCAGTTGCCCGACGTGTCGGCAGGTCTGTCGGCAAGAAGCATTTCCGAGGGATTGGGTACTTCTACCAGACCCCTGTCGGTCATTTCAAAAACGCCGATTTCATTTGTAGAGCCGTATCTGTTTTTGGTAGCTCTGATAATTCTGTAGCTCTGCCGCCTGTCTCCCTCGAAGTTGAGGACCGCATCAACCATGTGCTCAAGGACTTTAGGACCGGCAATACTGCCCTCCTTGTTTACGTGTCCCACAAGAAAGACCGATATTCCCTCGGATTTTGCCTTGGAAATAAACGACAGAGTAACCTCCTTTACGTTGGAAATACTGCCCGGAGCAGAAGCTATGTGCTCGGAGTACATAGTCTGTACCGAGTCAACGATTATCACGTCGGGAGAGATGCGTTTAGCTTCCTCAAGAATGGCTTCCACGTTTGTTTCGGTGAGCAGGTACAGCTTGCTTCCGTTTATGGAAAGACGCTCTGCGCGAAGCTTTATCTGTCCCCCCGATTCCTCTCCGGAAACGTATAGAACCGTTTTGTGCATGCAAAGAGTATCGCTTATCTGGAGAAGCAGAGTTGATTTTCCTATGCCCGGCTCGCCCGAAAGCAAAACCACCGAGCCGCTTACAAGTCCGCCGCCGAGAACTCGGTCGAGCTCGGAAAGTCCGGTAAGAGTTCTTATGTATTCGGGGGTAGAGAGCTCGGAAAATTTTGTCGAGACACCTCCGTCGGAATGAAAAGCCACACTCCGTCTTGCCTTTTGCGCGCCATGTGTTTCGCTTTCCGTAACGTCCTCGACAAAAGAATTCCACGAGTTGCATTTTGGGCACTTTCCAAGCCATTTAGGGCTTACGTATTCACATTCAGAGCATATAAAAACGGTTTTTAATCCTTTCATTCCAAAACTCCTGAAGCTATTTTAATAGATAAAAATATTATACACTACCAAAAGAAAAAAATCAAGTACAAATGCTCAATCCGTTATAAATTCCATAACGGCGATTGCAATACATAGTGAAAGTCTTTTTCTGTATTCGGGGGATGAAAGCAGAGCACAGTCCTCGCTGTTTGAAAGGAACCCGCACTCTATAAGAACCGCGGGGCAGGAGAGCTCGTCAAGAAGAAAAATCGAGCTGTCAGCCTTTTTTATTTTGCGGTTGTTGTATCTCATGATGTTTTCTCTTGTAATTCTCTGAATATTGTCCGCAAGAGCAGAGGATAGGTCGTTGTTCGGAGAATAGTAGACCTGAAGCCCCCTGTATTTGCTGTCCGAAAATGAATTCATATGAATACTTATAAAAATCGCATTTTCGTATTTTTCGGCAATGCGTTTCCTCGTCTCAAGGTCTTGCTGCTTTTTGTGTCCCTCGTAGTCGGAGCTTTTATCGTAAAGGAGAACGTCCTCGCTTCTCGTAAGCACGGTGTCAATCCCGCAGGATGAGAGGATATTCTCCAGGGAGATAGCAATTTCAAGATTGATATTCTTTTCTGCCGAGCCGTCAATCCCAACGGCTCCGCCGTCCTCACCGCCGTGCCCTGCATCTATAATTACAGTGAGTGGGGCAGATTCGGAAAAAACTGCCTGTTGCTCTTGTGCAAAATATGCTTCGGATTTTCTCCCCAGAAAGGAAAAAGATAGGATTATAAGCGAAAAAAACAGAAAAAACGCAATAAGACTGATAGGGAATGTTTTACCTTTTTGCTTAACGTGTGCCATACGGTCAGCCCTCCAAAAATAATGTAAGGAAGAATATGAAAAAAACGCCGTAAAAATACGTAAAAAATCAAGAAAATATCAATAAGTTATATACAAATCAAAAAAAGTGTGATATAATGTAATATGAATATTTATTTTTATATCAGAGGATGCAAATGGAAAAAAACAAGAAGAATTATAAGGGCTATGACCGCCCCCGAAATAATCAGAAGGACGTAAAGCGAACCTTCGAGAGAACTAACGAGGAAATGTCCGAGGGGATGGTAATAGGCAGAAATGCGGTAAGAGAGCTTTTAAAGACGGGCAGAGCAATAGATAAGATATACGTTCAGCGCGGAGAGCGAGAGGGCTCTATCGTTGTTCTTGTTGCGGAAGCTATCGAGAGACATATACCTATAATTGAGACCGACAGAGCAAAGCTCGATAAAATGACCGATTTTGCCGTTCATCAGGGTGTTGTAGCCATGGCGGCGGAAAAGGAATATTGCTCTGTTGAGGATATTCTCGATATAGCTAAGCAGAGAGGGGAGCGCCCCTTTATAATAATTGCCGACGGTATAACCGACCCTCACAATCTCGGAGCGCTCATAAGATGCGCCGAGGGAGTCGGAGCTCACGGACTTATAATTCCCAAAAGACGCGCCGTAGGTCTTACGCCTGCGGTAACTAAGGCGTCTTGCGGCGCAATAGAGCATCTTGCCATAGCAAAGGTAACCAATCTTGCGGTAACAGTGGAGGAGCTGAAAAAGCTCGGTATATGGATATTTACCGCAGAGGCGGGCGGAAACGCTTATTACGAAACCGACTTCAAATGTCCCTGCGCACTTGTAATGGGAAGCGAGGGCGAGGGAGTATCCCACATAATAAAAGAAAAATCCGATTTTATAGTATCGATCCCTATGTACGGAAAGGTGAATTCCTTCAATGTGTCAACGGCGGCATCGGTGCTTATGGCGGAAATATCCAGACAGCACAGAGCAAAATAATCACAAAAAAAGAAATTAAGCGGAGGTCAGTATATGAGTAACGAACAGAATATTGACGACATTTTAAGATTGCTCAGAGAGACTGTTGACAGCGCAAATTCGGAAAACAGCGCAGACCCTGATACATACAGCGAACAGGAGCAGGTGTCGGCAGACGAGCTCCATGAAACCCTTAAGCAGAGATTTTCGGCCGAAAATAGCGAATCAGAGTCGGAGGAGAAAAGTCCTTACGATCTCGACCGTGATTTCCTTGAGGAATTTACCGAAACAGAAGAAGAGCCAAAAGAGGCTCCCATAGCAGAGGAACCCGAGGAAGCGGCAGAAGATTTCATTACGGAATCAGCCGAGGACGAGCCCGAAGAAGTGCTTGTTGAAGAGGTTGACGGGGGGATTGATGATGCGGATTTCTTTGAGCATGATGACGAGCCCGATATTGAGAAAGAATTTGCGGAGGAGCCTACGTCTGAAGGGATTACCGCTGAGAATACCGATTTGGAGGAAACACAAACCGAAGCGAAGACCGTTGCCTCAGAATCCGAAATTGATGAAGACGTTATCTTCGACGAATATGAAAGCGAAGATGACGTAATAGAAAGGCAGACCGAAATTTTCACGGAGAATACCGAAAATTCGGAAGCATCTGTCCGTACGGTCGAGGATAAATTTGCAGAGCCTGTATTTGATGAGAGCGACGAGTCCGAGCATTTTGAGGTTGATACCGAGGACTATTCCGACAGCCTTGACGATTACGAAGGAGAGCCTGCCGATGCGGTAGAGGAGGAGCCTGCCGAGGAACCTTCCGATGAAGAATCTGAGCTCGAGCTGCTTGCGGATATTCAGGATAATGACGTACAGGGGCAAGATTTTGCCGAAGAGGAATTTGCGGACGAAGAGCTTGCAGATGAGCCTGACGAAAAAGCTGACAGCGAGCTTACCGAAAATAAGAACATGAGCTTTAAGTCGCTTATAAGGGATTACGGTAAAACAGACCAGGAGCCGGAAAACGAAGAGAGCGAACAAGTTAAAAACGAGGAAGAAACGCCCGATGTCAGCGCAATAATATCTGATTTTTCAACTCCCGTCAAAGAGGACGAAATAGAAGAGACGAGAGCCGCAAGGGAGTTTATGTCTAAGCTCGGATGTGAGGATGAGCTTGAAAATATTCCGTTGGAAGCTATGAGAGAGGTCCTTTCGGCATACGGAGAGACAAAAAAAGAGACTGCGGTAAGCAGCAATGACGAAGCCGTAATAAAGGAAAAACGCGAGCGCTATGAAAAAGAAATGCTTACGTGTGTATTCCGTTGTGTGGGATGTTTCCTGATGACCGTACTTTTGTTCTTTTACGATTTTTTGCCTACAATCGGTGTAAAATTTATGGGAATAGCCGACTATACCAACTATCCCGGAGCATACATTCTGTTTGGAATCCAGTTGGTTATAATATGTGCGGTGATTCTTTGGAAGCCGATGCTCGACGGCATAAATAGACTTGTTACGGCATACCCGAACATGTACTCAATGGCAGTCGTAACGGTTTTGATGAACGTGGCATATGACATAGTCATACTTATGAGTAAGGCATATGAAAACTACACTACACCCATGTTCCATTTTCTCAGTGCTGTGGTGCTTACCTGCGTAGGGCTTACCGAGCTTGTGTCGAGGATAAGAAAAATAAAGGCATACGACACTTATATAACCGATATGGCAAAGTACAGTCTTTCTACCGATAATCATAAGAATTCAATAGCAAATAAAATGTACAGCGGAGGCTTTTCCAAGGATAAAACCGTTTACGTGCCTACTTCCACAAGCTCTCCCAGGGGCTTCTCAAAGGCAATGTTTGAAAACGGAAGCTTTGATAGTACGGCTTATTCCGGAGTGGTGTTTGGCGCGGTCATAATGAGCGTAATCGTAGGGCTTATATTCATGATTGCGGGAAGGTCGGTCGGATATTCCGCATCGATTATGATGGCATCTCTGTTTGTACTCCTGCCGATAGGCGCACTTTTGGGAATGACCTTGCCGTATCTTGCGGCTACAAGGCGGCTTTATAAGAGAGGAATTGCCCTTACAGGCAGACGCACGGTAAGGAAATATGCCGAGGCAAACGTTATGGTTTTTAATGACCTGCATATTTTCAAGAGATGCGCTGCAAATAATGTAGGTCTTGTGATTTACGATAAAAGACAGACAAGCGACATAATCTCGTCGTTACAGATACTTTATGCCCGTATAGGCGGACCTATGGCAGGTGCGTTTGATAACCTTCCCGAGGATATGCGTGCAAAAAGAATAAGAGTGCGCAGAATCGCCAAAAACGGAATCGAAGCGCTTGTCGATAAAAAGCATGTGCTTATAATCGGAGAGACTTCCTTCTTGCGCAGATACGGTATTGTTTTCCCCGCTGCGTCGGAGAATCTGGCTAAATCGAAAAACGCATGCATATACGTATCTCTTGACGGCAGAGCTTCTGCAATGATTAGCGCAAAGTACGAGGTCGAGCCGGTATTTGATATGCTTATAGAGCGTTTGTCGGCTGAGGGCGGACATTGCGTTATAGAAACCTATGACCCTGCTATAAATACCGCATTTGTTGCGGCATTGCGGAGAAAGGGAAGCGCGCCTATAAGCGTAGTTCATAAGAGCGCGGCAGATATAAACACTAAAGCCGAGGATAGAACCAATCCTCGCTCTGATAACGGAATACTTGCCGTATCCTCAAGATTCAAGCTGATAGAAGGGGTGATATGGTGTAGCAGATTATGCAAAGTCGAGAAAATCATGAATATTGCTGTCTATATCTCTATGGGATTGGGATTTGTTATGACGGTAATTCTTGCGGCACTCGGATTGGTTTTTGCGAATTATCAGCTTATTTTGCTCTGTTACGGTGCAATCCTTTTTGTTGCGGCAGAGGTCATAACTCTTGCTAATATACCCCATAAGAACTATTTTACCGTAGCGGCTCTTCATGAAGAGCAGACAATTGCAGAAGAAAAACAAAGATATCTTGAAGAAAAGGCAGCAGAAAAAAGGAAGAAGAAAGAGAAATACAAGAGGAAAAAGAAAAATAGATGAACCGTAATATAAGCTCAGTAATGAAATCCGTCTCGAAGCCCGGCAGATATTCGGGCGGAGAATACGGAGAGATAATAAAGGACAAGTCTCGGGTAAAGGCAAGATTTGCGTTTTGCTTTCCCGACACGTATGAAATAGGCATGTCAAATCTCGGTGTAAGAATACTCTACGGAGTGTTGAACCGAGAGGACGACGTATGGTGTGAAAGAGTATACGACCCGTGGGTGGATATGCAGGAAAAAATGCGTGAGCATAATATTCCTCTTACTGCCTGCGAGAGCGGAGATCCTCTTACAGCCTTTGATATGATCGGCTTTACACTTCAGTACGAGATGAGCTATACAAACGTGCTTAATATGCTTGATCTTGCCGGAATACCCTTAAGATCGGCAGACAGAGACGATAGCCTTCCTATCGTAATAGGCGGAGGACCTTGCGCCTATAACGCGGAGCCCGTTGCCGACTTTTTCGACCTTTTCAATATTGGAGAGGGAGAGGAGATGCTTCCCGAGCTTTGCCGCCTTTACATAAAAATGAAGGACGAGGGCAGATATACCAAAAAGGAATATCTCCACGAGGCGGCAAGAACAATAAAAGGAATATACGTTCCGTCTCTTTACGAAGTAAGCTATAATGACGACGGAACGATAAAGGCATATACCCCCATATACGACGATATTCCCACCAAGGTAACCAAAAGGATAATATCCGATATGGATAAGGCATATTTTCCCGATAAGTTCGTAATGCCTTATATCGAGACGGTACATGACAGAATAATGCTTGAGGTTTTCAGAGGCTGTATCCGCGGATGCAGATTCTGTCAGGCGGGAATGATATACAGACCTGTAAGAGAAAAGACTCCCGAGGTACTCAACGAGCAGGCAAAGTGCCTGTTTGAGGCTACGGGATATAACGAAATATCTCTTACGTCTCTTTCTATCAGCGACTACACAGAGCTTGAAAAGCTTACCGACTGTCTCCTTGAATGGACAGACGATAACATGGTAAGTCTTTCCTTGCCGTCCTTGCGTGTGGATAGCTTTACAAAGGAGCTTATGGATAAGATAGCGACAGTGCGCTCGTCCTCTCTGACCTTTGCGCCCGAGGCGGGAACCCAGAGACTTCGCGACGTTATCAATAAGAACGTCCGCGAGGAGGATCTTCTGCGCGCTGTGAGAGTAGCGTTTGATGCAGGAAAGAATACCGTAAAGCTTTACTTTATGTCGGGACTTCCTACAGAGACTCTTGATGATATTGAGGGCATTGCAAAGCTTGCGGAGAGCGTGATCCACGAGTATTACGTTTGCGCCGCAGGCAAAAAGGTAAAGAAGCCGCAGGTAACTATAAGCGTTTCCTGCTTTATCCCTAAGCCATTTACACCTTTCCAGTGGGAAGCACAGGATACGCTTGAAATGCTTGCGGAAAAGCAGGAATATCTGCGCACCAAAATAACGGACAGGAAGATAAAATATACCCACCACGATGCCAAGGTCAGCCGAATCGAAGCTGTACTTGCAAGGGGCGACCGCCGTCTTGCCAATGCTCTGGAGCTTGCGTGCCGCGAGGGTTTCATGTTTGATGCGTGGGATGAGTGCTTTGATTACGACAGATGGATATCCGTCTTTGAGAGAACGGGAATAGACCCTTCATTCTATGCAAACAGAAAATTCGGACTTGACGAGGTGCTTCCGTGGGATATAATCGATTGCGGAGTAAGCAAGGAGTTCATGAAGCGTGAGCACGACAGAGCTTATGCCGAAAATACCACACCCAACTGCCGTGAAAAGTGCAGCGGATGCGGAGCAAATAAACTTGGAGGTGAGAGAGCATGCTGTCCCAAAGCTCAAAGCTGATAGAAAAGAAAAGAATAATGTCTCTCCCCGAGCTGCCTGCGCCTCGGACCGTAAGACTGAAATTCCGTAAGGTAGGAAAGCTTCAATATATATCCCACCTTGACCTTCAGCGCACCTTTATGAGAGTTATAACAAGATCCTGTATACCCGCGTGGTATACTAAGGGATTTAACCCTCACGCAAAGCTTGTTTTCTCAACTCCCCTCGGAGTTGGCGCGGAAAGCGAGTGCGAGCTGCTGGATATAAGAATAGACCGTGATATGCCGTTGCCGGAGATTATGGACAGACTCAACGCGGAGCTTACGGATGAGCTTCGCATTACCGATGCGTATTTTCCGAAGACCGACTTTTTGGATATAGGATATGCGGACTATAAAATCGTAGTTCATACATCAAACGCCAATACGGAAACGGTGGATATGATAAGGGAAATACTGTCAAGTTCCCCCCTTATGATGACCAAAAAGTCAAAATCGGGAGAAAAGGAAATAGATATAATTCCTATGATATCATCCTTTGAGGCGGAGCTTTGTGAGGGCGATATAGTAATAAAGGCGACACTTAAAGCGTCCTCTACAGAGTATCTGAACCCCGAGCTTCTTATATCCGCGCTTCGCGAAAGATGCGGAATACTCAGCGGAAATATCGCCGAGGAATGGTATACGGTTATGCGTACGGCAATCAGGAAGGCAGACCTTTCCATATTCGAGTAATAGGAGAAAGTATGAAAAAATATACCGTAGGAATAGATTTTGGAACACTGTCGGGAAGAACGGTACTTATGGATGCTGAGAGCGGAGAAATAGTTGCATCTTCAGTATGTGAGTATAAGCACGGGGTAATAGACGAAAGGCTTCCGTCGGGGAAGCTACTGCCCCTGAATACCGCGCTGCAGAATGCCGAGGATTATATTGACGTTCTCAGAATTACAATAAAAGATGTAATGGAGAAGGCAGGGGTACGTAGCGACAGCATAAAGGGAATAGGTATAGATTTTACGGGATGTACCATGCTTCCCGTAGACGAAGATATGCGTCCCCTTATGTTCGAACCGAAATTTAAAGACGAATACCATGCGTATGTAAAGCTCTGGAAGCATAACAGCTGTCAGAGCGAGGGCAGCCGTATCACCGACGTAGCCGAAAGCCGAGGCGAGGAATGGCTTACGAGATACGGAGGCAGAACCTCGTCGGGGTGGATGTTTGCAAAGATTTTGCAGGTGCTTAACGAAGCCCCCGAGGTATACCGCGCGGCAAAAAAGTTTGTACACAGCGCCGATTGGATAACCTATATTCTTACGGGTGAAGAAACTCATAGCGCGCCCTTTGCGGGATTTAAATGTCTGTGGAGTGAGGAAGAAGGATTCCCGTCAAAGGAATTCTTCCAAGAGGTAAATCCCGAAATGGCAAATGTCATAGAAGAAAAGCTTCCCGACAGAGTTGTCGGAGCGGGAAAGACAGTAGGCTATATTTCCAAAGAAGCCGCTGCCCTTACGGGACTTTGCGAGGGAACTCCCGTGGCAACCCCCGCACTTGATGCTCACGCGTCTATGCCTGCGCTTGGTATTACGGAAACGGGAACTCTCATGATAATCCTCGGGACCTCCTCTGTACAGCTCGTTCATTCCAAGGAAAAGATCAACGTAAGAGGAATATGCGGATACATGAAGGACGCAATATTTGACGGAATGTATTCCTACGAAGCAAGTCAGGCTTGCTGCGGAGACCACCTTGATTGGTTTGTCAAAAACTGCGTTCCTTATGAGTACAAGGCTGATGCGGAAAAGCAGGGTATAAATATACATAAATATCTTCGAAGCAAGGCCGAAAATCTGGAAGTAGGAGAAAGCGGACTTTTAGCGCTTGACTGGAATAACGGAAACAGAAGTATTCTTGCGGATTCCTCTCTTACGGGCGCGGTATTCGGGTTGACCTTGAGAAGTAAGCCCGAGGAAATATACAGAGCGCTTATAGAGGCAGCAGCATTCGGAGCTAAACGAATTGTTGATGCCTTTGAGGAAAGCGGGATAAAAATAGACAGAGTCGTGGCTTCGGGCGGTATTGCCGAAAAGGACAGCATGACTGTCGGAATATATGCTGACGTACTTGACCGTCCAATAACAGTACCCGATGCTCCTATGTCCGCAGCTAAGGGAAGCGCCATATACGGTGCTGTTGCGGCGGGAATATACGAAAATGCCGAAATTGCCGCAAACAAGCTTGGAATAAAGAGCGGAAAGACTTATGAGCCCAAAGCGGAAAACGTAAGAGTCTACGGGAAGCTTTACAGAGAGTACTGCATTCTGCACGACTATTTCGGACGCGGAGAGAACGACCTTCTCAAAAAGCTGAGAAGCATAAAAGATTAAAGGAAACAATCCGTATTTGACGGTATATATTGTAGTGAATCAATAAATACCCGACAGGAGACGATTATGATAAATAAGGACTTGAGAATAGCGGTAGTATGCGGCGGAGTATCTTCCGAAAGAGAAGTGTCTCTCCGAAGCGGAAGCGCAGTATACAGCTCGTTGCACTCGGCAGGATATGAGAATGCTTTTCTCTTTGATTTAACAAAGGAGAGCATGTGCGAGCTTCTGACGAGCCGGATAGACGTAGCCTTTCTTGCATTGCACGGAAAAGGCGGAGAGGACGGCTGTATTCAGGGAATGCTTGAGCTTGCGGGTATACCGTATACGGGCTCCGGAGTTGAGGCAAGCGCATGCTGTATGGATAAGATACGCACCAAGGAGCTACTGCGCGCGGCAGATATTCCTACCGCCCCCTTTGTAAAGCTTACCAAGAACGAGTGCGCAGATAGGGAGAGGGCGGTAAAATATATAGTCGAGAGCGTAGGCTTGCCGGTGGTGCTGAAATCTCCCTGCGAGGGATCAAGTATAGGAGTATACATAGCAAGGAATGAAGCTGAAACCGAGAAATATATAGATAGTGTATTTTCATACGGTGATGAGCTTCTTGCAGAAGCCTTTCTCGACGGAACAGAGATAACGCTCCCCATACTCGGAAACGGAGAGCTTTTGATTTTGCCCCCCGTAGAGATAACGTCCGAGAACGAGTTTTACGATTTTGAAGCAAAATACACGCAGGGAATGTGTCATCATATAATTCCCGCGGGAATAAGCGAAAAAGAGCTTTCCGAGGTAAGAGAAATCGGAGAAAGGGCATATAAACAGCTTGGCTGTAAGGGAATATCGAGAATAGACTTTATAATAGATAAAGTCAAGGGTCCTATGGTAATAGAAATAAATACTATCCCCGGAATGACCGAAATGAGTCTGTTTCCCGACTCTGCAAAATATGCGGGAATATCCTTCACAGAGCTTTGCGAAAGGATAATAGCATATGCCCTTGAAAGAAAATAAAGAGTAAGTTGGAAGTAGGAAGATGAGCAATATTCAAGGAATCCGCCGCAGAACCTGGGCGGAGATAGATCTCGATATGGCAAAGCTCAATTTTTCTGCGGTAAAAAAAGCCGTAGGAAGAAGGGTCAAGATATGCTGCGTTATAAAGGCAAACGCATACGGACACGGCGCGGTCAGAATGGCGCAGTTCTATGAGCAGATGGGAGCCGACTATTTGGCTGTTTCAAATATCGAGGAAGCACTGCAGCTGAGAGAAAAGTCAATAAGTACCCCAATACTTATCCTTGGATATACTCCCGAGGAGTGTGCGGGAATCCTTGCGAGCTATAATATAACCCAGACCGTGTATTCCTATGAATACGGAAAAAAGCTTGCATCCGTTGCCGAGAGACTAAACGTAAAGGTGAAGATACATATCAAGATAGATACGGGAATGGGAAGGATCGGATTTATTTGCCGCAGCAGGGAAGAAAACGAGCTTCAACAGATTGCCGCTGTATGCAGAGAGGAAAATCTTGTTGCCGAAGGTGTATTTACCCATCTTGCCGTAGCCGACGAAAACACCGACGGGGATGCCTTTACAAAGGAACAGCTTGAGAGCTTTGATTATGCTCTTAAGACCCTCAAAAAAGAGGGGATAGAATTTGACATACGCCATGTGGCAAACAGCGCTTCGATTTTTGACCATCCCGAAAGCCATTACGATATGGTAAGGGCGGGAATAGTGCTTTACGGCTTGAAGCCCTCGGAAAAAATGAGAAATCTGCCGGCGCTCTATCCCGTAATGGCGCTCAAATCGGTAATATCCCACGTAAAGGATATAGAGCCCGGAGATACGGTCAGCTACGGAAGAACGTTTTTGGCTAACAGAAAAACCACAGTTGCCACGGTCCCCATAGGGTATGCCGACGGATTATGGCGGGTAAACGGAATGAACGACTGTTATATGTTGGTCAAGGACAGATACGCGCCCATAATCGGCAGAATATGTATGGATCAGCTTATGCTTGACGTAAGTGAATATGACTGCGGGGTTGGCGACGTGGTAACCGTATTCGGAAATGATAAGCTGTGCTCTGCAGACGCAATAGCAAGACGAAACGGAACAATAAACTATGAAATAGTATGCGCCATAGGAGAGAGAGTTCCGAGAGCCTTTATTTCCGACGGACAGATACACTATTGGCAGGACAGTATTTATAAAGAGGACTTAAATTGAAAGCCACTTCTTAAGGTTCATAATATATCAAAAAAGGCTGACTCGAATGAGTCAGCCATTTTTTATTTATTAATTATCGGTAAGCCTTAGCGGAACCGGTTCAATATCGTAAAGCTCTGCCGAATGCGTAGAGTAAACCGCGACCCTTGAGCATTTTTTTCCGAAAAGCTCGGAGACCGCATATGCGTAATAGGAGAGCTGAAGACCGTGAGTGTCATTCATCTTCTTTGCCGCAAGTGATGGCGATATAAGCTCGTTTTTCGTAAGCCTGTCGGTCTTGTAATCGTAAAGCTCAATATTTCCGTCCTTGTCTATAAGTATAAGGTCGATAACACCCTGAACGGCAAGCGATTCACCCGAAAGTCGCTTTATGCGCTCGTCATTTTGAGAAAAGGCTTCCGCGGGAATGAGCAGATTAAATCTTTGCTCCCGTATAACACGTGCAGATGAAGCGATCTTGTCGGCAAGCTCGCCATGTACGAATTTTTCAAGCTCATCCACGTAGATTATATCGGCAATATTCTGAGGAATAAATCCGTGTAAAACAAGTCTTGAAAGCTCTTCGGATGCTCCCGAACGCCTTGCATTTTCTATATCACAAAACTGCATAAAAAGATGTGTAGCCGTTCCGCGCTCCGAAGCACTTGCCAGGGAGGGCTTGCCGGAAATAAAGAAATCGGGGATACGTGTTTCCAATGGCTTACCAAAAAGCTCGCAGGAGCCGTCATCGGAGTCGAGAATATCGGGAGAAAGCTTTGAAACAGAAAGCTTTGCGGGAATTCGTAAAAGCTCTCTGTGCGGATATTCAAAAGCAAAATCACGGCAAAGCTTTTCATAAAGAGCAGGGTCAGCCTCAATTGTTGCAGCTTCCGTAACTGTATTGCCGTTTTCCTGCTCGTCCAATACCTCAGCCTTTTCGGGATAAATAAAGCGAAGCTCACAGCATTCGGTATTCACAGAATCGTCTGCGAAGGGCATAAGTATCCAATCAAGGAAGGAGGTACAGCTATTAATGAGGAAGGGGCAAGAATGCTTTGCCTGCATGTACGCCTTTGTTAAAAGCTCCTCCTCACTCTTATTTGACGTAGCTGTAAGATATAGACGCTCCCTTGCTCTTGTAAGAGCGACGTAGAGGATACGCATTTCTTCCTCTGCACCCTGAACAAGAATTCTTTCCTTGATTGCTTCTCTTGCGGGAGAGTTGATCCGAGCAAAGCCCGTGGAGTCTGAAAGCTTCATGGCAATTCCCGTGGAATTCTCATAAAGAAGGCTCTTGCTTAAGGAACGGGTATTTCTCCGAGAGCCCATTCCGCAAATAAAACATACAGGGAATTCAAGGCCCTTGGAATGGTGCATTGTAGTGAGATTTATACGGTCGGGACTCTTGTCCTTTGCCGTAACCTCAAGAACCTTTTTTTCTTCGATAAGACTGTTTATAAACTCAATAAAGTTATAAAGTCCCTTAAAGGAGCCCGATTCAAAGGTTCGCGCATATTCGTAAAGACGGAGGAGATTGCCACCCTCACCGTAATCGTTTCTGTCCGAGAAAAGTCCTGTGGAGGCAAATATTTCGGATTCAAAGAGAATACGCAAAAATCGGTCAACGGGCAGAGCTCTTGACGAAGCGCGAAGCTCAGAAAGTTTAGCCTCGAAATCTCTGCAAAGCTCAGCAAGAGAATCATCTCTTTGTGAGTACTCAAGGAGAGAATCGTAAAGAGAGCCCGCCGGAGTACCGTTCAGCCTTATTTTTACAAGATCGTCAAGAGTAAACCCGAAAATTGGAGAGCAAAGAGTTCCCGCCATGTGGATGTCGCGGTGGGGATTGTCAATAACGTTCAGAAGCGAAAGGACAAGAAGCACGTCGGGACTTTCAAAATATCCGTCTCCGCCTCCCTCGGAGCAAAGAAATCCGCGTTTCCGCAATGCATCCGAAAGGATAGCCACAGAGCTGTTTGCTCTGTAAATAATAGCAATATCACCCGGGAGAATGGGAGAGCCGTCAGCCTTCTTTTCGTTGTTTATAAGGTATTCTATCTTCTCCGCAATATACTCAGCCTCGATTTCTGCGTTTGAAGGCTCATCTGTATCTGCTTTTTTTCGCTTTGACTTTTCCTCGCCGTCGGATTCCTTCGCTTTGGTAATGATAACCGAAACATCAACCTTGGGAGAAGTATAATCATCATTGGGCAGTGGCTTAGAGAAACGTAGATCGTCGGCAGAGGAGTAGCCAATGCTCGACGCACAGGAAGCAAAAAGCCGTGAGCAGACAAGATTTGTAAAATCGATTATATTTTTGTCGCACCGAAAATTCTCCGACATAAATACGGTGGTTTCTCTTTCTCCGTCTGGGATAAGCTCGGTGTGCTCGGGATCAATTTCGAAAAATCTACGTTTGTAGTCAGCAAAGACCTCGGGCTCGGCACCGCGGAATCCGTAAATGCTTTGCTTAATATCACCGACCATAAAACGGTTGTCATTGGCAATGGCAGAGAATATCTTGTCCTGAACTCGGTCAACGTCCTGATACTCGTCAATATAAATATCGGTGAATTGTTCTCTGTATTTCAGGGCAATAGGAGTAGGCTCACCTTTTTCGTCGATAAGGAGACGGTAGGTGTGTCTCCTGATATCGGGGAAGTCCATAATATTTCTGCGTTCCTTTTCCTCACAGAAGCGACGGAAAAACTCTGATAAAACCTCGTAAAGCTTGCTTACGTATACCGAGGTGGCAATAAGCTCATGGCAAAGAGCTTCTTCCGTACGGGAGAAAATATTGTCATATATTTCCGACAGAGCAGAGTTTATGCTTCCGCGCGACGTTTTGTAGAAAAGACTTTCAGCCGTTTCGTCTTCGGCAGACGCCGAGCCGAGCTTAGCAGGCGAGCGAGTAATAAACAGGCTTCGGATGCTGTTATAGGTTGGATTTTCCGCATTAACAGCAGAGAGAAGCGCATCAACGAATTCAAGATCAAGCTCATATGTGAGAGCACGCTTGGCAAAGGCTTCGGAGGTCTCAACGGAGTAGGCATAGGCACTTGACAAAAGCTTGTGATAATATTCAAGTCTCATACGAAGACCCGAAAGAAGAGTGCGTCCGTAAGGCGTTTCAAAAAATTCGGTTTTGCTGTTACCGAAATCCGAAAGCAGCTCGGCATTTATCTTGAGAAATTCTACACCCTCGGGATATCCCATTATGTCGTCATAAAGCTTTATCAAAGGCTCGGACAGTCCGTTTATGCTTCTCGTTCCCACAAAGCAGTCCGAAAGAGCGGGAAAGCTTTCGTCGTTGTCGTAAAAATATTCTATAACCTCATCCATGACCCTCTGCTTGAGAATATCGGTCTCAGACGCGTCGGCAATTCTTGCGGATGCAGATATGCCGAGAATACTGAAATTGCTTCTTAAAAGATTGAGATAAAAGGAGTCAATCGTGCAGATATTCGCACTGCCGAGCTTAACAAGCTGCTCGTTAAGATGTCTGTTCGTCGGTGAGTCCGCAAGAGCCCTGCTAAGAGCATCGAATATTCTTTCCTTAAGCTCGTTTGCCGCTGCCTTGGTGAAGGTAACTATAAGCATTTTGGAAATATCCGAGGGCTTTTCCTTGTCGGTAAGGCTTCTTATAATACGCTCTGTAAGCGTAGCTGTTTTACCCGAGCCTGCAGCCGCGCTTACAAGAAGAGTTCTGCCGCGCAGATTAATGGCGGCAGATTGCCCTTTTGTCCAAATGCGTTTATTTGCATCAGCCATTGTCGTTACCTCCTTGTATTTTGTCAATACGGCAGAAGGGCTTCATCTGACAGTAAGAGCATGGGTCAGAGGAGCCGTATCGTAGCGGTGTAGCTCCGGCTTTTCCTTTGCGAAGCTCCAAAGAAATTTTTTGAATCGTATCGGTTATTTCCGAGTAAAGGGAATCGAATTTTTCGGATGAAGCAAGAGCGTCGCCGTAAAGCTCTCCCGTTTTTTTCTTTACTCTGATACCCGCAAGTATCTTACTTGAAAGATCGTGGCTCATAGCATGAAGAATTTCGGGGGAATTCAGTAAAAGTCCGCTTCGCTTAAGCTCTGATTGCGCCTTTTTTGCTATTTCCTCGGCATTCTCGGGAAAGGCAGATTGAATTATCGGTATATTGGCAGAAAGATATACTACACCTGCGGGAACAGGCTTGTCTCCGTCAGAAACACCGATACTGCGGCAAAAATCGTTGTCCGCTTTCGAGCATAGCATAAAGAGATACAAAAGCATCTGCGTGTTGATGCCGTGCTCCACGTCATCAAGTGAAAAATCCTTAGTGCCCGTTTTATAGTCAACCACGCGTATATATACACGCCCGTCATCGCGGTAAAGGTCAACGCGGTCGATTTTTCCCGAAAATGACAGAGTAAATCCGTCCTCTGAAACAAATTCCAATGGGGGAGGATTTCCGTTCCTGCCGTCAATGGACAGCTCGAAAAATGCGGGAGAAAAGTCGCTTTTTGCAAATTCGTCAGCTATATTTCTGACCATGAGCAGCGCAAGAGACTTCAGCCTCGTATATACGTGAGAGAGCTTTTTTGATTTGCGAAGCTCGACAGGTGAAATGCGTTCGATATATTCAAGAACCGCACGCTCGGTCATTTCGGTGATTTCTTCGTCAGTGGGGAGTGCTCCGTCTTCCTTTGGGGAGGTAGCAAAGGCCACCATTCTCTCAAGAATTGCATGAACAAAGGTTCCCATATCCGAGGACATAAAATCGGAATTGACCTTTTTACGCAGATCAAGAACGTACGTACCGTAGAAGGACATGGGGCATAGAACGAACCGCTCAAATTTTGAAGCGGAAAATCCTGCCTTGTTTCCGAATATTTCCTTTACCGTATTCTCGGATACACTGCAATCGCCCTGTGAAAGATCATCGTCCGAAAGAGAGCGGATTTTGGGGATATGCGTTGAAAGCGCCATGCGGAGAGCCTCGCGGCTGCCGTCGTCCTCTATTGTGCGAAGATGGGAGACAGCAGAACGGGGCGCGCCCGCAAGATACCCTATATCATTGCCCGAAAATCTGTGTGGCTTGTAGCCCTCAAGCATAGCAAGGACTCTGTTAAAGGGAATAGAGGGATTTCTCGACCGTCCGCCGAATTCCGCAGACGACGTGGAAATAAAAAGTCCGTGAGAGGGAGAAGCAAAAGCTCGCTGAGCAAACATAAGCTCGTCCGACGAGCGGGTGTCGGTATCAGACGACAGCTCAATTCCAAGCTCCTCAAGAGAGCTTCTGTCGGCAGAGGAGAAAATACCGCTGTCGTTTATTACGGCAGGGAACTCTCCGTCGCATAGTCCCAAAACAAAAGTGTACTTCGGATTTTGAGCGCGAAGCGTTGCCGCAGAGCCTATGACTACCTCGTCAACCGATGTGGGGATAGTGCCGAAATCTGTATTGTTGAATACGGCGCGGAGAATAAGAGCAAACTCGTCTGTGCTTGCCTTTTTGTCGGGAAGCAGATGGGCAATGTCGGCAAGGGAATTGAGTATTATTTCATAGACAGATAAAAGCTCGCGGGCGCTCTTTTGATTGCCTCTCTTTTCTTCAGCCAATGCAAGCTCCGAAAGACGCGCATCAAGCTCTATATCTGTAAAATATGAGTATACCGCGCGGCACATATCGGGGATATTTTCCGATGCATCGAGTCGAATAAAGAAACGCTCAAGTGTACTCGTAAGACGAATTTTTATATCGTTGGCGGCAGACAGAATATCCCTTCCTCTCTCGGAGAGACTTTCCGCGTACCCATCTGGATTCATGGACCAAGGTTCATCTGTTCTGAATTTTGAACCGCTGAGATTCCATGTGTTTACGTATTCCTCAAAAAGATCGCATGAGCGTGTGGGGAAGGAATAGATGCCCGTCTTGATATGCGTTATAATATCGTTCTTCTGCCAATTGTACTGCTTAATACGCAAAGCTGAAAGAAGGAGCTTTACGGGAGGAAGCGAATTGAGATCTGTTCTGTCGGAAAAATAATATGGAATTCCGTTCTTCTCAAGAGCGGGCTCAATGATTCCTCTGTAATTTTCGGGAGAACGCATGAGTACGAGAATATCTCTGCATCGCTCACCCGAACGGAGAAGGTCAAGGATTTTATTTGCCGCAAACTCAGCCTCCGCATAGACGTTATCGCATATCTCGGCTGAAATGCTTCCGTCGTTGATAATCTTTCCGTAACCCGAGGAAAGATCAAGGCGCCAGAGATTTTCCGAAATATGAGCGAGAACGGGAGAGAGCGCACGGCGGTTGCCCCTGAGAATTTTACGGGTATATCCGCCGTTAATTCTTGCGGAGTGAACAAGACGCTCCTCGGAGCACTTTATGCTCTTTACGCTTATGTCGTTGCATTCAGGGCTTGGAAGAGGAATGGTAACGGTTACGTTTTCGGCATCGGCAAAGATTCTTTCAATAACTCTGTGTTCGGCCGCAGTAAATGAAGTAAACGAATCAATATAGACGTTTGCGCCACTGAAAAAATGCTTGGTTCTCAGAACGTCGTAAAGACGTGAAATGTCATCGGACGAGTCTGAATAACCATCCAGAATGAATTCATCGTAAGCCTTGTATATGCAGGAAATATCCGAAATGCGGCGCCAAAGAGATGAATCGGGCTCCAAATCGGCTAAAGCATCCTCGAGCATTTCCGGGGTAATCGACGAAGCCTTTAATTCACCAATAGTAGACAGCATAACGTCGCAGATGGAAAAGTCCCTGTCCGAGTATTTTCCAAATTCATAGAGAGCGCCCGAAAGCTCGCGCATAACGCTCCACATAATAAGATGCTTCATAGGCTTCGTTATGTACTTGTATGAAAGCCCTCCGTACTCACGGCAAACGCGGTTGTAAAGACGCGAAAAACCGAGCACCTCAAGATTGAGCTGTGCAGAATTTGGCAGGTAGTTAAGGGTTGTAAGTTCCGATTGAACAGCCTCCTGATCGGGAACTATAAGAAATGTATGACGTCCCTCGGAGGTGTCCTTTTTTATTTCATTAAGAACGGAAAAGGTTTTTCCGCTACCGTAGGTACCGTAAATAAAAGTTATCATTATAAGCTCCTGAAAAATAGAAAATAATGAAAAATGTACAAACGTAGTATATTTAGTAAAAATATCCTTGACAGAAGGGTATAAATTAGTGTAAAATATGTATAGTGGAAGGAAAAGAAAATTGCCCCTCAATGAAAAAGTAAAGCATATATTGCTTCAGCAATCAATCCACACTTATATTATAACAGAAAAAATATAAAAAGACAACAAAAAGCGAGCATAAGAAAAATGTTTTTTGTAATTCGGTAATATTTACAAAAACCGTCAAAAAACTATCACATGAAGGATGTATAATCTTTATGTTATAGCTTTGAGGCGGGAGGTAGGATATGAGTAAAGATTTTCGCAACTCGGAAAATGAAAATAACGAACTGAAAAAAACGGAGGATCAAAGCTATGAATTGGAAAAAGCTATTAAAGAAAGCAAAGAAAACGAAGAAGCGTCTTTTGAAGAAAATAAAGAAAACAAAAAAGGTTTGGGGCAAGAAATACAAAAAGACCAAGAAGGTCTGGAGCAAGAAATTCAGAAAGACCAAGAAGAGATTCCTCAAGAAGACCAAGAAGATCAGACGCAAAGCGCGCAAATTTGTGAAGCGCAACAAGAGGGTAGTGAGAAGAAGGATCAGGAGAGTCCGCAGAGCATTGAGATAATCGGCACTCAGCCCTTCAAGAGAAAAAAGAGAAATAAGGGCGTAACTGTTGCAATAATAGTTCTTTTGTCCTCAATACTGCTTGCGTTGATTACGGTTGTATCGATGCTGTTTCCATCGTACGGAACGGGATGGCTTGGCGGCTTGGGAAAAGCGTTTCAAGACAAGAAAGGAATAACCGTAGTAAAAAACGACGGTAGCATCAAGGTCAACGAAAGCACAGGAGAAGCAGATGCCCTTACTGTGCCTGAGGTTGTCCAAAAGGTTGCCGATACGGTGGTTGAAATAAGAACCAAGCATACGTCGGGAAATATTTTGTTTGGCACATACGAAACAACGGGTGCGGGAAGCGGAGTGATAATTTCCGAAAACGGATATATAATTACCAACGCGCACGTGGTCGACGGAGCAAATGAAATAGCCGTGCGGCTGTCAAACGGAAAAACCTATTCCGCGCAGCTGATAGGCTCGGACGCATCTGTGGATGTTGCGGTAGTCAGAATCAGTGAAACGGGTCTGAATTTCGCGAGAATGGGAAGTAGCGCAAACCTTGCTGTGGGTCAGTCTGTAATTGCCATAGGCAATCCGCTCGGAACTCTTGGCGGAACGGTAACCAACGGAATAATAAGCGCAAAGGACAGAGAGGTAATAATAGACAGATACCGAATGACTCTGCTTCAGACAAACGTTGCGATAAATCCCGGAAATTCGGGAGGCGGTCTGTTTGATATGGTGGGACAGCTTATAGGTGTAGTCAATGCCAAGAAAATAGACGAGGATATAGAAGGTCTCGGATTTGCCATACCTATAGATATAGCATGGGCATCCGCAGAAAAGATTATTATGGGCTAAAACGATTCGTAAATAAAATGAATAAATATTGCGGAGAGTTTTCTGACAAGAGGAGCTGCTGCGTTCAGTCGGAAGGTCAATACGGCTTGTCCGACAGAAGCGGCAGCTCCCGTATTTTAGGAAGGAAAAACTATGTACAGTATTTTGGTTGCCGATGACGAGGCGAGAATAAGATCAATAATAAAGAAATATGCAGAATTCGAAGGATATACGGTAACCGAGGCGGCAGACGGAATGGAAGCCGTTCATCTTTGCCGCAATAACGAATTCGATATAGTCATAATGGACATAATGATGCCGGAGCTTGACGGCTTTTCGGCATGCAGAGAAATAAGAAAGACCTCGGGAATTCCCATAATAATGCTTTCGGCAAGAGGAGAGGAATACGATAGAATAAACGGCTTTGAGCTGGGAATAGACGACTACGTGGTAAAGCCATTTTCTCCTAAGGAGCTGATGCTTCGCATAGAGGCTATTATGAAGAGAGTACGAAAGACACCGAAGGAAAACGAGAAAAAGGAAAACGTAGTTATAAATATCGACGGCGGAGGACTTTCAGCCGATGTAACCGCAAGACTGGTGTTTATTGACGGTGAAAGAATAGATATGTCCCCCAAAGAGTATGACCTCTTCTTTTATATGCTTGAAAACAGAAATATTGCGCTTTCAAGAGAAAAGCTTATAAGCGACGTTTGGGGATACGATTTTTACGGAGACGTAAGAACGCTTGATACACATATAAAGCTTTTGCGTAAGAGTCTTGGCAGATACGCAAGTCTTATTGTTACCCTGAGAGGCGTGGGATACCGATTTGAGGGATGATCGATGAATAGAGCGGAATCGGATAATAAGACAAAAAAGCGAAGCAGATACGGCATCAAATGGAAAATGTACGCTATTCTCATAGTCTTTGTGGGAATTCTTGTGGGAATAATATGGTTTTTTCAATTCAGGATGCTTGCCGTTTTCTATCAAAACAACAAATATAAGGAGCTACAGAATACAGCGCTCATAATCGCAAGCGAGCTACAGAACTTTGATCACACCACGGATACAGCAAACGAGCATGCCATCGATTACGACGAGGATATATGGATATGCAAGATTGAGGATAATCTTCCCAAAATATTCGTATACGCTCAGGCGACGGGAGAGCATATGGGGAATCTTATATCCGCAAATATGGATTCTCTGTATAAGAGCGCAATTTCAAACGGCGGAAATTATATAGCCCTTATACCAAACGAATTTAAGGGCGACAGCCTGACCCTTCACGTAATTGATGATAATATGGGCAGAGCGGATGAATATCCGAGGTTTCACAGTGGAGGAGATGATCTGAGAGCTGTGTACGTAACCGTAAAGGATACGCATGGCGGCAGATATCTTATCGTGCAGAGCACGGAGCTGACGCCAGTGGGTACGGTAATGAAAACCATGAGGCACCTGTATTTGTGGATAGGAATAATAATGTCTGTTGTAGCTCTTGCTACCGCCGTGTTCATATCAAAGCTCATAACCAAACCCATTGTAAAGATGAACGAGTCGGCAAAAAGGCTGGCAAAGGGAGATTATGACGCGGACTTTACGGTTCAGGGATACAGAGAAATAGACGAGCTTGCCGATTCGCTGAACTATGCGGCGGGAGAGCTTGCTAAGGCAGACCATCTGCAAAAAGAGCTTGTTGCAAACGTCTCCCACGACCTGCGTACCCCTCTTACACTTATCAAGGGATACAGTGAGGTAATGAGAGATATACCGGGAGAAAATAAAGCTGAAAATATACAGATAATCATAGACGAAACCGCAAGGCTTTCCGATCTAGTGTCCGACGTTCTTGACCTGTCAAGAATTCAGTCAGGAATGAGAAAACCCGAATTTCAAGAGTTTAGCCTTACCGATACCGTAAAAGAGACTATGCAAAGGTACGAAAGACTTACGAAGCAGGATGGATACAGAATAGAATTCAGTGCCGAGTGCGATGTCAGCGTAATGGCGGACAGAGTAATGATTTTGCAGGTTATATATAATCTTATAAATAACGCAATTAATTATAACGGTGAGGACAAGATGGTATCGGTAGAGCAAAAGGTAATAGGTGATACCGTATGTATAAGCGTAAGTGATAGCGGAGAGGGAATTCCGGAGGACCAGCTTAACGCGATTTGGGACAGATACTATAAGGTAGATAAGGTTCACAGGCGCGCAACGGTAGGTACGGGACTTGGGCTTTCAATAGTCAAGCAGATACTTGAGCTTCACGGGGCGGCTTACGGAGTCAAGAGCAGATTGGGAGAGGGATCTACATTCTGGTTCGAACTTAAGGTTTATAACGACGAGGACGATCCCGTTAACGCAGATTATATAGAAGCCGATTACGAGGAACAGACAAATAATGAGAAAAATACTACCCGATAAAAAAATACAAGGAACGCTTAAATGCCCAATATGCGGAAGACGTCTTTCTCTTTTTGAAGATAAAAGTCTTTTCTGCGACGGAGCAAAGCGGCACTGCTATGATGTTTCCTCAAGCGGATACGTAAATCTTATGCCGCCGGGACATGCCGACGGCGGAGACTCAAAGGCGGCGGTGGCGGCAAGAAAACGCTTCCTCGGCAAGGACTATTACAGGGTGGCGGCAGAAGCATTGGCGGATACTGTAAATGAGTATACCCCTTGCGGAGGAATGGTTATAGACGCGGGCTGCGGAGAGGGATATTATACCTCGGCGATAGCTCAAAGAGGATTTTTCACAGCGGGAATAGATATTTCCAAGCACGCGGCAGACGCGGCGGCAAAAAGAGCGTCGGCATCGGGAATAGAGCATGGCTTTTACGCGGTTGGAAGCGTTTACTCGTTACCTTTTTTTGACGGTAGCGCGGATACGGTTGTCAACGTGTTTGCTCCATGCGCCGAGGAGGAATTCTGCCGCGTACTTAAAAACGGCGGACGGCTTATAGTTGTCTATGCAGGCAGAGAGCACCTTATGGGACTAAAACGCGCGATATATGACAGCGTAAGAGAAAACGACGGCAGGGAGGATATGCCTGAAGGCATGCGCCTTGTGGAGGAGAAGGACGTAATCTTTGAAATATGCGTAGAAAGCAAAGAAGACCTTTTTGACCTTTTTGCCATGACTCCATACTATTGGAAAACGTCTAAAGAGGACAGCGAAAAGCTTAATTCTATAGACAGACTTAAAACAACGGTTCACATGATAATAGCCGTTTATGAAAAAACAGAGGAGTAAAAATGAAGATTTCCCTTATAATACCCATGTATAATGAAAGCGCGATAATCGCGGATGCGGCTAAAGTGCTTTCGGAATATATGGAAAGTACCTTCGAAGAATACGAAATAATTTTTTGTGATGACGGCTCCTCCGACGGATGCGGAGATATTGTTCGCGACTTGGAACTACCGAACGTGCGTGTGGAGGGGTATGCCGAGAACAGAGGAAAAGGGTACGCCGTAAGATACGGTGTAATGAAAGCGGACGGAGAAATAATAATGTTCACCGACGCGGACCTTGCTTACGGAACCGACGTTATAAAGAAATTTTACGACTTCTATATTGAAAATTCCAAAAATGAGGATATACACCTCATGATAGGCTCAAGAAATCTTGACGGAGATGGGTATAAGGAATATACCTATATTAGGAGAATAGCGTCAAAGACTTATATATGGGTGCTATGCCATATGGGAGGATTTAAGCTGTCGGATTCCCAGTGCGGTTGTAAAGCCTTCAGAGGCGATGCAGCTCACGACATATTTTCAAGATGTGAGGTCGATCGATTTGCCTTTGACTTTGAGGTCATTCTTTGGGCAGAAAAGCTTGGATATGCCATAAAAGAAATCCCCGTGAAGATAATCAATCACAGAGAATCCAAGGTAAACGTATTCAAGGATTCCTTCAGAATGTTAAGGGATCTGAGAAGAATCAAGAAAAACGTAAAAAAGGCTTCAAAATAAGAAAAGAGGGTATAATGAAACAGTTAAGAAAAAGCTCAACGCTCAATCTCCATTCCCACTCACGCGAAAATACGGTAGAGTATATAAAGGCGGGACTTGAATTTTTAAAGAATTCGGGCTTCGATGCTTCCGACTGTCCCATCGGTCTGTTTGATATTTCCGGGGACGGATGGAAGGTGCAGACAGAGCAGATACTCAAAGCGCAGGAAGAAATCGGATTGAAATTTGAAATAGGGCACCTTCCTTTTATAGGCGGAGGCGGAGAAAAAACCGAGGAATATATGAAAGCCTTCGATAAGAAAATGAAAAACGCGATAGAGGTAGGAGCCGCTCTCGGTCTTGAATATGCCGTGATGCACCCCAATGCGGGTACAGAACCGTTGATAGCATTTGACCGCAAGGCGCGATATGATTCTGTAATGAATCATCTCTCTCCGTATGTTGAATACGCGAATAAAGCGGGTCTTAACGTTGTGGTAGAGAATATGAGAGTTTTTTCCGGCGCAAGAATTTCCCATAGATACTGTCAGACCCCCGACGAGCTTTGCGAGGTAGCGGACGCTCTCGGAATCGGAGTGTGCTGGGATTTTGGGCACGCGAATATAAGCGGAATAAAGCAGTCCGAGGGACTTGCCTACGTAGGAAAAAGACTAAAGGTGATCCACGTAAACGATAACACGGGAATAGATGACGATCACGTACCGCCATTCTGCGGAAGCGTAGATTGGAAGGACGCAATGCACGGTCTTGCAATTGCCGAGTTCGACGGACTTTTCAATTACGAAATTGCCGCAGGCAGACTGCCCGAATCGGTTCGTCCCGCGTTTGCAAAATACCTTTCCGATGCCGCAGACGAAATAATGACCTATATCGGTTAATACATACAAAAGAACCGAAGTTCGTTTGAACTTCGGTTCTTTTTATATACTTTATTACTTCTTAAGCTTAAGAGCTTCCTCAACCTTTGATACGATGTTAGCGGGAGTAAGACCGTACATCTCAAGAAGGGGAGGAACCTTTCCGGAATGACCGAACTCGTCGTTAACGCCAAGACGTACAACGGGAACGGGACAGCCCTCGCCTACGACCTCTGCAACCGCAGAGCCGAGACCGCCGATAATAGAATGTTCCTCAGCGGTAACGATAGCGCCGGTCTCCTTGGCTGCCTTAAGGATAATATCCTTGTCGATAGGCTTTAAGGTATGAATGTTAACAACACGAACGCTTATGCCCTTAGCCTCAAGAGTCTGTGCAGCCTCAAGCGCCATGCCTACCATCATACCCGTAGCAATAATGGTAACGTCTGAGCCGTCCTTCATCTGAATACCCTTGCCTATCTCGAACTTGTAGTCAGCATTGTCGTTGAGTACCGGAACGGCGTATCTTCCAAATCTCATGTAAACGGGACCTACGAAATTTATAGCCGCCTCAACAGCCGCCTTAGCCTCAACTGCGTCAGCGGGATTGATAACAGTCATGCCGGGAATAGCTCTCATAAGAGCGAAGTCCTCGATACACTGGTGAGTAGCGCCGTCCTCACCGACAGTGATACCTGCGTGGGTCGCGCCAATCTTTACGTTAAGGTGAGGGTAACCTATTGAGTTTCTTACCTGCTCGTAAGCTCGTCCTGCCGCAAACATAGCGAAGGAGGAGGCGAAAACGACCTTACCGGTAGTAGCAATACCTGCCGCTACGCTCATCATATTGCCCTCGGCAATACCGCAGTCAAAGAATCTTTCGGGGTATTTCTTTTTGAAAACACCGGTTTTTGTAGCCGCCGCAAGGTCTGCGTCAAGAACTACGAAATCATACTTTTCAGCAAGCTCTGCAAGGGCATTGCCGTAAGCTTCTCTTGTTGCAATCTTTTCTGCCATTTCAAAACCCTCCTTACATTGATGCCTTTATTTCGGCAACCGCTGTCGCGTACTGCTCGTCGTTGGGAGCGGAGCCGTGCCAGCCTACCTGATTTTCCATAAAGGAAACGCCCTTACCCTTAACCGTCTTAGCGATAATTGCGGTGGGCTTGCCCTTAACTGTCTTTGCTTCAGCAAAAGCAGCGGCAATCTGCTCGAAGTCATGACCGTCAATGCAGATAACGTGGAAGCCGAAAGCCTTAAGCTTGGAATCAAAGGGAGTGGGGTTCATAACCTCAGCAACGGGACCGTCTATCTGGAGACCGTTCCAGTCGAAAATAGCGCATACGTTGTCGAGCTTGTAATGAGCCGCAAACATGCAAGCCTCCCAGATCTGACCCTCTTCACTCTCACCGTCTCCGATAATGGAGTAAACACGGTAGTCCTTGCCGTCAATCTTTGCCGCAAGAGCCATGCCGCAAGCCGAGGAGAAGCCAAGACCGAGAGAGCCGGTAGACATATCTACACCGGGTGTACCCTTCATGTCGGGGTGTCCCTGAAGGAAGGAATCAACCTTACGGAGATTTTTGATCTCGTCGCGGGAGAAGAATCCCTTTTCAGCCAGAGCCGCATAAAGAGCGGGAGCAGTGTGTCCCTTTGAGAGAACGAGTCTGTCTCGCTCACTCCATTTGGGGTCTGCGGGATTAATGTTCATCTCTTCAAAGTAGAGATAGGTCATAATGTCCGCAATAGAGAGAGAGCCGCCGGGATGTCCGGAGCTTGCCGCATGAACGCCCTCGAGAATATCGAGACGGAGCTGAGCGGCGGTTTTTTTCAGTTGATTAAGCTTTGCCTGTTCCATGAAATAAACCATACCTTTCAAAAATTTTTAACGAATATATTATACTACAATATCGTTCAAAAGTCAACAGTCGTCAGATTTTAACAAATCCGAGCTTTTTCTGTACCTTGCCGAGTGTGCGGCGAGCGTAGTAGGAGGCTTCCTCAGCGCCCTTCTTCATCTGAGATTCAAGGAAAGCCTTATCAGCGAGAAGCCTTGCAAATTCAGTCTGAACGGGAGCAAGAGCATCTGCGCAAACCTCCCCGACAGCAAGCTTGAAATCACCGTATCCGCGACCCTCAAATTCCTTTTCGATTTCATCAAAGGTCTTGTCGGTGAAGCAGGAATAAACCGTCATAAGATTGTTGATACCGTCCTTGCCCTCGGCAAAACGGACACAGGTGTCGGAATCTGTAACAGCTCTTTTGAACTTTCTTATAATAGTGTCCTTGTCGTCAAGAATGTAAACAACAGCGTTTACGTTTTCATCAGACTTTGACATCTTCTTTGTAGGATCTGCAAGAGACATTATCTTCTTTCCCGTGCTCGAAATAATAGGCTCGGGAACGGTGAAGGTGTTGGGGTAGAGCTGATTGAATCGCTCCGCAATGTCGCGGCAGAGCTCAACGTGCTGCTTCTGGTCAACCCCAACGGGTACTACGTCGGTCTGATAAAGAAGAATATCAGCCGCCATAAGAGCGGGGTAGGTAAAGAGACCTGCGTTTATATTGTCTGCGTGGCGCGCGCTCTTGTCCTTGAACTGTGTCATTCTCGAAAGCTCGCCGAACATGGTAAAACAGTTGAGTATCCATGCAAGCTCAGCGTGCTCGTGAACGTGAGACTGAACGTAAAGAGTATTCTTTTCCGGATCAAGACCGCAAGCCATGTAAAGGGCAAGAGTCTCATAGGTGCGTCTGCGAAGCTCCGCGGGATTTTGACGTACGGTTATAGCGTGTTCGTCAACCACGCAGTAAAATGTCTTGTACTTTTCTGAATAGAGCGAAAAGTTTCGGATAGCTCCGAGATAGTTACCTATGGTAAGATTTCCGCTGGGCTGAACCCCCGAATAGGAAACGAGACGGTCGTTTAACATTTATATAATACCTCCAAGGTCTTTTTATAAGCATATATTATATAATAACATAAAAATAAAGAAAAGTCAATTGACTTTTTGATGAAAATATGGTATTATGGAATAAATAAAATTATAAATTATGCGTTAGGAGAGCTACAATGATAAGACATGTCGTAATGTGGAAGTTTAAAAACGAGGCAGAGGGTAAGACCAAGCTTGAAAATATGGAGTGGGTAAGAGAGCATCTTTATGCTCTTGTACCTATAATCCCCGAAATAAAAAGAATGGAAATAGGCTTTGATATAACCGGAAGCGATATGTCTATGGATCTCATGCTTCTTACCGAGTTTGACAGCGTAGAGGAAATGAAGATATACGCAAATCACGAGGAACACCTTAAGGTATCAAAATACGTCCGCAGTGTGATCGAGAGCAGAGTGGTTCTCGACTGCGAGATATAAGGAGGAAGGAAAATGATAAAGATAGAGCGCACGTCGGTAATGAATCTCGATAACGCAATAAGAGGCGCGCGTAACCCTATGAACAGCTGGTCAAGAATGGACAGCGAGTTTGATTCCGAGGGGAACTATATTCTTGGAGAAAACGACCTTGATCTTGCAAAGAGACTGGCAAGAGCGGGAAGCGACCACAGAAAATTCTTGCGTCAGATTTTTGTTTCCGTTGATATAACGGCCCCCCTTTATTGGTGGAAGGAATTTGACACGTATAAGGTTGGAACGGTTGCCAATTCCTGCAGTACCATGCACAAAATACATACAAAGCCCTTCGGCAGAGAGGACTTTTCTTGCGACAGGCTTGACGCAGACGCGCTTTGCGCCCTTGATACTCTTATAGAATTTCTTGAAAGGGAAAGAATAAAATTCTGCGAAAATAAAGAGGACCGCCAGCCTTGGCATAATATGATACAGCTTCTTCCGTCAAGCTATAATCAGATGAGAACTGTTAGCATGAATTACGAAAACCTCATAAATATGTATTATGCAAGAAAAAATCATAAGCTTGCCGAGTGGCATACATACTGTGATTGGATAAAGTCGCTTCCGTACGCAAACGACCTTATTTTAATAAAAGAAAAAAGCGAATAAATTTTACAAAACCTCTTGACATTTGCATTAAATAAAGTATAATAAAAGTATGTTTTTTCTTTAACAAAAGACATAAAATCATTTTACGGAGGTTCATTGATATGAACAGAGTTTACAATTTCTCGGCGGGCCCTTCCATGCTTCCTTTAGACGTTCTCGAAAAAGCGGCATCAGAATTGGTCTGCTACGGAGAGTCAGGAATGTCGGTAATGGAGATGTCCCACAGATCTCCGGATTATGAAGCAATCATCAACGAAGCAGAGGCAATGCTCCGCAAGCTGATGAATATTCCCGATAACTACAAGGTTCTCTTCCTTCAGGGCGGAGCTTCCACCCAGTTTGCGGCAGTACCCCTTAACCTCATCGGCAGAACCGGTAAGGCTGACTACGTGGTATCCGGACAGTTCTCCGGAAAAGCATTCAAGGAAGCGCAGAAGATGGGCTATGACGTTAAGTGCATAGCAACCACCAAGGAGGATAACTTCGATCATATTCCCACCGTTACCAAGGATATGGTAAGACCTGATGCGTCCTACGTTCACGTATGCTTCAATAACACTATTTACGGAACGAAATACGGTTACATTCCGGACACGGGAGATATTCCTCTCGTAGCCGATATGTCCTCCTGCATTATTTCCGAGCCTGTTGACGTAAGCAAGTTCGGCGTTATCTACGCAGGCGCGCAGAAGAACATGGCTCCCGCAGGACTTACTCTCGTAATAGTCCGTGAGGACCTCCTTGAGTACGCTGACCCCAAGATGCCCACAATGCTTGAATGGAAGACTATGGCGGAAAACGGCTCTATGTATAACACCCCTCCTTGCTACACCATTTATATGGCTAAGCTCGTTTACGAGTGGATACTTAATATGGGCGGACTTGAGGTTATGAAGGAGAAGAACGTTAAGAAGGCAGCACTTCTTTACGATTATCTTGATAACCAGGATTACTATATAGCTCCCGTTAAGGCTGACAGCCGTTCTATGATGAACGTTACCTTCGTAACGGGTGATGCTGACCTCGATAAGAAGTTTGCGTCCGAGGCTGGCAAGGTAGGACTTAAGAATCTTAAGGGACACCGCTCCGTAGGCGGCATGAGAGCTTCTATCTACAATGCAATGCCCTACGAGGGTGTTGAAGCACTCGTTGCATTCATGAAGAAGTTCGCAGAGGAAAATCCCAAAGCGTAACGAAATAAAATAAAAAATGCAGGGCAGGGATTAATACCTGCCCTGTGCTATAAACGAAAGGTTAAATAAGGAAAACAAAATGAAGAATATTCTTTGTCTTAACAAAATTGCCGCAGTCGGCACAAATAAGCTTGATAAGAACGAGTATAACGTAGGAACCGATGTCGAGGCTCCCGCAGGTATAATGGTTCGTTCCGCGGCTATGCACGATATGGAATTCAATCCTGAGCTTCTCGCAATCGCAAGAGCAGGCGCGGGTGTAAATAACATTCCCGTTGACCGTTGCGCAAAGGAAGGTATCGTAGTATTCAATACCCCCGGCGCAAACGCAAACGGAGTTAAGGAGCTTGCAATCTGCGCTCTTATGCTTGCATCGAGAGACGTTGTTGGAGGTATTAAGTGGGCAGCTACTCTTGAAACCGACGTTGCTAAGTCGGTAGAGAAGGGTAAGTCCCAGTTCGCGGGATGCGAGATCGCAGGTAAGACCCTCGGTGTTATCGGCCTTGGCGCAATCGGAGGACTTGTTGCAAACGCAGCGGTTGCTCTCGGTATGAACGTGGTAGGATGCGACCCATTCCTCAGCGTAGAGGCTGCATGGAATATGGACAGAAACGTAAAGAAGGTAGCAACCTTTGACGACGTGTTCAAGGTAGCTGACTACGTAACTCTCCACGTTCCCTCTACCCCCGATACAAAGGGTATGATCAACGCAAATACCATCGCGATGATGAAGGACGGCGCAAAGATAATCAACCTTGCGCGCGCAGACCTCGTTAACGCGGCTGATCTTAAGGCAGCTCTTGCTGATGGTAAGATCAAGTCCTACGTAACCGATTTCCCCACCGAGGAAGTAATCGGTGTTCCCGGAATCGTTGCAATTCCTCACCTTGGCGCATCTACCGAGGAGTCCGAGGATAACTGCGCGGTTATGGCAGCTCTCGAGCTTGACGATTACCTTGCAAACGGTAATATCAAGAACAGCGTAAACTTCCCGAACGTATCTGCTCCCAGAAAGGAAGGCGACGCCCGTCTCTGCGTTCTCCACGCAAATATTCCTAACATGATCTCCCAGATTACAGCGGCAGTTGCCGAGAGCGGACTTAACATCGAAAACATGGTCAATAAGTCCAAGGGCGATAACGCATATACAATACTTGATATTGCGGGAGAGGTTTCCGATGCAGTCGTAGCAAAGCTTTCCGCGGTTGACGGTATCATGAGAGTAAGAGTTATATAATCATATAATAAAAACACTATAGAAATAAGACCGCTGAATCAGCGGTCTTATTTCTATGATTATTTTATATACTGTTCCAAGGCTTCGCAAAGATTTTTGCTGTAAAGCTCGTGCCCTTTAGTATTGGGGTGAAGCGGATCACTGTAATATTGTCCATCGTCCGGAAGCAACTCAGTGCCGTTTATCGAATATGCGCCTCTCTTTGCGGCTTCTTCCGCGATAATGGAGCGGGTCTCCGCTAAGGACATATCATAGTCCTTCAAAACGTTATCGTAATCACGTCTAGGAATGGGAGTTATATAGATTACCGTTGCACTTGGATATGTTGCTTTAACCTTGTCCATATATTCCGTAAGCTTGGTTCTGAATCCGCTTTCATTGGTCTTATTTCTGTTCCAGTCGTTACAACCGAAGGAAATTATCACATACTCAGGATCAATATCAAGGTCAGGGTCTATTGTACTTGCGTTGAAATCTCCTCCGCCAACACCTTGTATGATACCGTCAGCATCAAAATACTTTGTTGTAAGCTGTGAGTAAGAGTGTGAATCAAAGCTTGTTCCGTGTCCGTGTGTAATCGAGTCTCCCATAAAGAGGATGCTTGTTGAATAGGTGTAGGGAGTAACGGTAGCGCCCTCGGATAATTGCACCGATGAAAGCGCTCCCTTGCTGAATGACGGGAAGAGAAGGGTTACGCGGTTCTCCCCCTTTGAATTATCGAGTTCTTCCACGAGAGAGTTATTCTTATCTGCAGACAGAGTTTTCACGTACTCTCCGTTTATGTGGAGCTCAAATTTAGTACCGGAGTTCGGAGCTATTCTGAATGCAAAGAATGCAGAATCGGTATAGAAGTCAAGACGTATACCGGTGGAATAGGTTGCTCCTTCACCGATACCCTTATCACCGTATTTTGCCCATTGCTGCATTTGATTCCGGGAACACTTGTGGAAATATACTCCATCTGCCGCTTTATCAAGATATACAGCGCCAAAGGTGATTGATTCTATCTTTGACAGCGACAAAGAATTGACGGAATGTTTCTCGGTAATTGACTTTCCGGTCAGAAGTTTTGTGAGATAAGAGAGTCCGTTGTTATATCCGTTTGTTCCGCTTGCGACGATCGCGAGCTTTTGATTTTTAACCATAACTCTGTAATCTCCGCCCACGTCAATAGGATCTTCGGTAATTGAGGCGCTTTCGGCGCGGTTTGTTTTTCCAACAAGTATTTCATTTTTTGTTTCTGCGGCAGAGTCATCCTTGATTGTAATAAACGCTCCCGTTTTTTCCATAAGCAGAGTAGCTATCTTGTCAGCGGCAGAAAGAGTTTTTGTGTCGGCATCCTTGGGTACGATAACAGAAAAGTCGGAAATAGGCGCACCGTCTATTGTAAGATCAGATGTGGATAAATTTTCAGCCTTGTTTATGTAATTATCCTTTTGAGCATAGAATACCTGACCTATCTCGTTAACTACCAGCTGAGACTTAAAATAGGTCAGTGCCTTGTTAAGGGCGTCGGTAGTAAATGCGTATATGGCGATTTTGTTTTCGGAAATTACGATAGAATAGTCAAGAGGACTTTCGAGCATGTCTTTGGCAGTTTGCGAGAGTGCTCGGTTCGTAAGACCTATAAGGATTTCCGGTGAACCGTCATCGGGAAGATTTTTATCCGTGTCAATTTTGTATTCGGCAGTTTCACTCTCGTCAAGAGTTGCCAATCTGTTTCTCAGATTAGCAGCGGAAAGAGGAGGGACACCGTCTGCGTAAACTACTCTGTAGCAGGTATCTCCCGAAAGAAGAACAGCATTTTCTTCTGTGTAGGAAAGCTCGATTTGGGGTTCCGTCCCACTTTCGGTATTGCTCATTGCTGAGTCGCTTGCACCGTCTTTTTTACATGAGCAGAAGACAAATAGGAGCATAATGACCGCCAATACAAGCGCAAGTGTTTTTCTGAACATATTTTTCTCCTTGAATGTATTATTTAAAAATGATGTCCCGAGGTATATTTCGAGACATCATTTTGTTTTACAGTAAGCAATTTTCGTAGATTTCCAGCTCTGTGTCGTAATCAACGTCAAATGGACATGAGGCTACGTTTCTTGCTTTGATACTTGTTTTTGCCCATTCGGTAATTTCGTCCTTCGAGAATGCACCGTTATAAGGCAGACAGTCTGATAGGAATATTTTGAATTTATCGAGAGACATACCCATAGCGGCTTCACATTCCGAGATACGGTGCGGAGCAACCGACCTTACACGCTCAAGGTATTCGCCGAGCAAAAATCCGTTTGCCATTCCGTGGGGAATATCTCGGTAGTATGTGAGTCCGTAGCCCATGGAATGAACTATGGTTGTTCCGGTTTGGCTGATAACTATACCGCCAATACAAGCCGCCCATAAAAGCTCAGTGCAGATATCCACAGTGAAATTTCCGTTTCTCAATATATCCGCGTGTTTGCCCAGTATTCTCATCCCCTCAAGAGCGATGTAATCGGTAAGGGGAGATGCTTTTTTGTTGGTATAACCCTCAAGCAAGTGGCTCAAAGCGTCAATAGCGGTGTTGCGCGCTATTTGCAATGGAAGATTTACAGTATATCGACCGTCAAGAAAAGCCACCCTGTAGAAAACGTCAGGACATGAAAAGCTTTTCTTTGTCTTTTCCTTGTGGAGTGTCAGAATAGAGTAGGGAGTAGTCTCGCTTCCCGTGCCTGCAGTAGTCGGAATAGCAGCCATCGGCAAAGGCTTGTTTTTGTAAACACCCTTGTAGATGTCGTATAGCTTGAAATCTCCGTTCTCGGAAGGAATATTGGTAGCATAGACCGCAATCGCTTTACAGGCGTCAAGGGGAGAGCCTCCACCGATACCAATAAGAAAATCACATCCGAAAGCTCTGGCGGCGGCGCCTCCCTCTGCCGTTTCCTCAATAGTCGGATTGTTGCCTATGCGGTCGTACACAAGATATTCAATGCCGTTTGTCCTGAGTACGTCGGTAACGTCGTCAAGAGCACCGCTTTTCTTACCTGAGGTTTTGCCTGTAACGATCATACAGCGCTTGCCGAGTATAAGATCGGAAAAATTGTTTTTTACGCAGTTTTCACCAACGGTTATTTTCGTGGGCATTAAAAATTTCAAGTTTGACATTACATCTCAACCTCGGCAGTACCCTCGAATGCCTTGTAGACTGCCTTTGCGTTGGCTTCCGCCCAAAGATTTGCATCTCTCTTGGGATTGCATGCGTACATGTCAGAGTGCATGGAGCGGTCTCCCGCGATGGAGATAGGCACAAAAACTGTGTCCGCATTTACCTTCTGATAGAAACTCATAACACCGGTGTCGCAAAGACCGTGGTGGGGAAGCTGAAGATAATCACACTTCATAGTTCTGTAATGACGCCAGAGAGCCATATACAAACCTCGCTCAAATGCGTCTCCCGTGATCATAGCCTTCTTGCTTGAACCTTGAACAGTGAAGATAAGAGAGCATTGATTTGAGTTGGGATGACCCGTTGCGGTATCAAGTATGGAGCAATCGTCGGGAACGAAAAGGAAGTGTATCTCCATTTCGTCAATCTTTATCTTTTGGTCCAGATAGGGACGCTCGTATTCGGCGCCGAAAACCGCGGCAACAGCCTCCATATCGCGAATTCCGTAGGCAAGGACACCCGGTTTTCCGTTTCCGTCTCTGAACTCCATTGGAAACCAATACATAAACTTCTTTACCTCAATCCTTGAAGCAAGAGCAGGGTCCTTGGAAATAGTTTTTATTGCGCCGTAGTGATCTCCGTGAGGGTGGGTGATTATCCACAGATCAACTACGGGCTTTTTGCCGTCAGAGTATTTTTCAAGAAGCTCAACAAAGCCTTCACCGTCGTTGAGATAGCCCCCGTCAACTGCAATAAGCTTTCCACTGTCGGTAACGAAAAGATCACCCATGCCCGCGGCGGACCAACCTACCTTACTGTCAAAGGGACCGTCATATTGCGATTCCTTTGTACTGTACTGTATGAATTTTCCCATAGTTTTACTCCTTAAATTATATTTCAACCTCGAAAGTGCCCTCAAAAGCCTTGTAAACGTAGTCAGCCTTAGCCTCGGCAACAAGATTTATCATGCAGCCCTCGCCGTTTGCGTAGAGATTTGAGTGCATGGAACGGTAGCCCGCAATAGAAATAGGAAGAAATACTGTCTTTGCGTCAATGTATCTGTAAAAGTCCTTGCAGAAGGAGTCGGCAAGAGCATGGTGTGGGAACTGCATAATATCGCACTTAAGAGCATGATGATAGCGCCATGCGGTTATCTGCATGGAACGACCGTATGCGTCTCCTGTAATGATAGCCTTCTTTTCGGGACCCTGAACGGTGAAAATAAGAGAGCAGTGGTTGGAGTTTCCGCCTGCAGTGTTAAGTACGGAGCAGTCGTCGGGAACGTAAAGGAAATGAAGCTCAAGGTCATCTATATTTATCTTCTGATCTCTGTATGGCTGCTCGATTTCAGCACCGAAGACAGCAGTAACAGCCTCCATGTCCTTGTTTCCGTATTCAAGAATACCCGCAACGCCGTCCTTGTTGGTGAATTCCATGGGGAACCAATACATGAACTTCTTTACCTCAATGCGAGAAGCAAGGTCGGGGTTCTTTGAAATGGTGTTAATAGCGCCGTAATGGTCGCCGTGAGGATGAGTGATTATCCAAAGCTCGACTACGGGCTTTTTGCCGTCGGAATATTTTTCAAGAAGCTCAACAAAGCTCTCCGCATCATTATTGCAACCGCCGTCAACAACTATAAGCTTGCCCTCACCGGAAACGAGAAGGTCGCCCATACCTGCCGCTGCCCAACCCACTTTTGAGTCAAAGGGACCGTCATACTGAGATTCTTTGGTGCTGTACTGAATAAACTTTGCCATAATATTTCTCCTCTGATAATTAACAGATTTTCTGTCGGAAAAACCGACTGTTTATAAGGTAATAATACCACTAAAACAAGGCTTTGTCAATAAAAAAAGGAAGATTTTGAAGACTAAAAAATAAATAAAAAAATTTCAAAAAAAGTATTGACAAACACGATACGTTATGGTATAATCTATAACGTTGTGAATGATGAGCAACTTGATATGCTGGTGTGGCTCAATGGCAGAGCAGCTGATTTGTAATCAGCAGGTTGATGGTTCGACTCCGTTCACCAGCTCCATATGGGGGATTTCCCGAGCGGCCAAAGGGGGCAGACTGTAAATCTGTTGTCACTGACTTCGGTGGTCCGAATCCACCATCCCCCACCAGAAAAAAGCACACATTTGTCTACCGGACAAATGTGTGCTTTTTTCAACGAAATTTGCCCTTGTGGGCAAGTGAAATAGCTTCGCTGTGAAATATTTGCTCCGCAAATGTGAAATATTCGCTAACGCGAATGTGGGCAAATTTCATTTCACATCGACCGAAGGGAGATATTTCACAATGTGCGATAGCACATTATTTCACATTCGGCGGGAGCCGAATATTTCACTTGAAAAACTGTCGGTTTTATGCTATAATAAAGCAAGGAAAGGCGGTGGCTGCAAATGGGAACAAAACTCATAGCCGATATTAGATTGTTCGAATCGGATGTACCCAATACAGATGAGAATCCTCCCCCACATTACATAGGCAAAATATATCAATATGACCACATGGAATGTTTGGATGTAATTCAACGCCTCCTGTTTCTTTTACGTCACCGTGGTTTCGGATTTGATGACTTTGATCACTTGTATTTGAATTTTACGCCGTGTATTCCTCACGGTGAGGTGCGTGATGTCAATCGTTACAATATCAGAGAATTTTCTTGGTATCATTATGTGGACATAGGTTGCGATGCACAGATTTTTAACCATTTATCGCTTGAAGAAAAAAATTTGTTCATTTTGGAGTCTGCAAAAAAAGCTTCGATACTAAAAGCACCGGAAGATCAAGCGAAACTCTTTGAAGCCACTTTTGATGAGGTTATTCAAAACGGAGAGCAATTACTGTTACCATACAAGCAAAAAGATAATCAAAATTTTATTGTGGAAATATTTACTCGTATTACTGATGAAGTGTCATTTATTCCCTTGATTCGAGTAACGGATAAAAATGGAGTATTACAAGCAGAACAAGAGCTTCGCTCCTATGGGCGAGATGAATTTATTTGCCAAATAGGAACGATAACCATTGGAAAAACTTCTGTACGAATTGTTCCGCGAAAAAGCCACTATGCCGATTATTATGATTTAACACCTATAAAAATCGAGTGGTGAGTTGACCTTTTCTTCAGTTTTACCTCGATTTTTGACCTTTTATCACGTTTAAGGCAACAAAAAGAGCACTGCATCGCAGTGCTCTTTTTGTTGGTGGGGGATATTGAACGTGGATTCGGAAGCCCGTGCCCATGTCGTAGCAAGGAGTGTTCTCTTACATATATCAATAAACAATATCTTCCAACCGTCTCATAACCTCTGATGTCGGCTCGGGTATGCTTCCAAATGGAAACTCAATTCCCATACTGTCGTACTTCACCTGACAAATCTTGCGGAAGGGAAGAAGCTCCACCTTGTCCACGTTTTCGTGAGCATCGGCAATCATTTTCAAATCCCGAATAGATTCCTCACTGTCGTTTACCGTGGGAATTATCACCTGACGGAGCGTAGTGGCGATCTTTTTTTCGCAAAGATAATCAAGGAAAGCCAAAGGAGTCTCAATTGAGCAGCCAACGTTTTCTCGGTAAAGCTCGTCAGACGTGTATTTTATATCCAATAAAACTCTGTCTGTAAGAGCGAGAAGCTCCTTTACGCTGTCCGATAAAACACAGCCCGACGTGTCGATACATGTGTTGATCCCTTGCTCTTTACAAAGCTTGAAAAATTCAATAGCAAACTCTGTCTGCATAAGCGGCTCTCCACCCGAAAGTGTAACACCGCCGTCCTCTCCGAAATATTCACGGAATCGCAAAGCTCTGTTTAAAAGCTCCTCTGCGGAATATTCCTTTCCGATACCGAATTCCCATGTGTCGGGATTATGACAGCACTTGCAACGCAATGGGCATCCTTGCAGAAAGATTACGAATCGAACTCCGGGACCGTCAAGAGTGCCCATGCTTTGTATAGAATGTATATTTCCTTTAAGCGACATGTTATATAGTTTCGTGGAAGGTACGGCTGATAACTTCACGCTGCTGCTCGCGGGAGAGCTTGTTGAAGTTAACGGCATAGCCCGAAACACGTATCGTAAGGTTGGGATAATCCTCGGGATTCTCGTAAGCCTTCATGAGAGTCTCTCGGTTGAGAACGTTTACGTTGATGTGGTGAGCCTTCTTTGCAAAGTATCCGTCAAGAATATGGACGAGATTGTCAATGCGCTCGCTTTCGGTTCTTCCAAGAGCTTCGGGAGTAATAGAGAAGGTGTTGGAAATACCGTCGCGGCAGTCGTCATAGCTGATCTTAGCAACAGAGTTGAGGGACGCGAGAGCGCCGTTTTCCTCTCTGTTGTGCATGGGATTAGCACCGGGAGCGAAGGGAGCGGAAGCCTTTCTGCCGTCGGGAGTTGCGCCCGTGTTCTTTCCGTACATTACGTTAGAGGTAATGGTGAGAACGGAGAGTGTGTGGATAGCCTTACGGTAGGTGGGAGTCTTGCGAAGCTCGACTATCATGCGGTGGGTCATATCCTTTGCGATAAGGTCAACTCTGTCGTCGTCGTTTCCGTATTTGGGGAAATCACCCGTTGTGTTGAAGTCAACGATATATCCGTTTTCATCCTTGATGGGAGCCACGTTTGCATACTTGATTGCGCTCAGGGAGTCAGCAACAACCGAAAGACCCGCAATTCCAAATGCCATAAAGCGGTCAACATAGGTGTCGTGAAGCGCCATCTGACTCTTTTCGTACGCGTACTTGTCGTGCATGTAGTGGATGATGTTCATTGTGTTAACGTAGAGGTGGCAGAGCCATTCCATATAGGTCTCCATACGGGACATAAGCTCGTCGTAATCGAGCTTGTCTCCGCTCATCACGGGCATTTGAGGACCAATGCGCATAGCACTTGAGGTGTCATAACCGCCGTTGATAGCGAGAAGCAGGAGCTTGGCAAGATTGCATCTTGCTCCGAAGAATTGCATCTGCTTGCCGACCTTCATAGCAGAAACACAGCAAGCAATAGCATAGTCGTCGCCGTATATAGGACGCATTACGTCGTCGTTTTCATACTGAATAGAGTCGGTGTCAGCCGATACCTTTGCGCAGAACTTCTTGAAATTTTCGGGAAGAGAAGTGGACCAAAGAACCGTAAGGTTAGGCTCGGGAGAAGAGCCGAGAGTGTAAAGAGTATTGAGCACACGGAAGCTGTTCTTTGTAACGAGAGTTCTTCCGTCCTCGCCCATACCGCCGACAGCCTCGGTTATCCACATGGGGTCGCCGCCGAAAAGCTCATTGTATTCGGGTGTACGAAGATGACGGGCAATACGGAGCTTCATAACGAAATCGTCCATAAGCTCCTGGGCGCCTTCCTCGGTAAGGATACCTCTTGCAATATCTCTTTCTATGTAAATGTCAAAGAAGCTGCTGACACGACCGAGCGACATAGCCGCTCCGTTCTGCTCCTTGATAGCCGCAAGGTAAGCAAAGTAGGTCCACTGGATAGCCTCGCGCGCGTTTGCGGCAGGTCCGCTTATGTCAAAGCCGTACATAGCCGCCATTTCCTTCATATAGCCAAGAAAAGCTATCTGCTGGAAAAGCTCCTCGTCAAGACGAATCTCCTCGGTGTTAAAAGCGTTTTCAGAGAGCTTGCTCTTGTCTTTTTTCTTTTCTTCAATCAATCGGTCAATACCGTAAAGAGCCACACGGCGGTAGTCTCCGATAATACGGCCTCTGCCGTACGCGTCAGGAAGTCCCGTTATGATGTGGCACTTTCTTGCGGCGCGCATCTCATCGGTGTAGGCGCGGAAAACTCCGTCGTTGTGAGTGGTTCTGAAGCGGAACTCCTCCTCAACCTTGGGGCTGAGCTTGTAGCCGTAAGCCTCGCATGCCTGACGAACCATTCTCATTCCTCCGAAGGGGTTAACGCTTCTCTTGAGAGGACGGTTTGTCTGCATACCGACGATTATTTCATTCGCTTTGTCAATATATCCGGGCGAGAAGCTTGTAAGAGAAGAAACGGTAGCCGTATCTATGTCAAGAACGCCGCCAAACTGACGTTCGAGCGCAAAGAGTCCCTGAATCTTTTTCATAAGAGCTTCGGTACGGGGAGTAGCTGAAGCAAGAAATTCAGCGTTACCCTCATAGGGAGTGTAGTTATGCTGAATAAAATCACGGACGTTTATTTCGTCCTGCCAAGCGCCTTCCTTAAAGCCTTCCCAATTCACATGTTTCATAATTGTACCTCCTGTATATGTGTATGTATTTGTAAACATCAAAAAAGGGTAAATCGGTGCATATCCCGATTTACCCAGACGGTCGATTAACAAACCTCGAAAACGGGATTTGTCTGAAGATTTGATTGCATTCCCCCGCGGTGCTCCGCGTTATCCGTCAGTCATGCAAACAATATTTTATTTATTTTTGCACTTATATTATTACATAAAATCCGAAATTTTTCAACAAAAAAATTGTAAAGAATTTGTTAATTATATACAAGCATAAGCGTTTGTTGAAAAAAGTCGCAAACATGCATGTTGACAAAAAAGAGACAGTGGGATATAATGAAGTAAATAATATTCAAAAGCAAATGTTTTTGGATAAAAATATTACGAATAAACAAGAAAATGACGAAAAATCGTAGTTTTTTTCTCATTATTGCTTGAAAGTCTTATTGACCTTGAACGATTAGATGATATAATAATGGTAAGGAGTGAGAGAATGGGATTTTTATCTGTTGAAGGTGTTAACTTAAGAATAGATCATTTTAATAAGCCTTCTATTATGCACAATACCCACGTGCACAGTCAGTACGAGTTGTATTTTTGTCCCGAGGATATATCTCAGACGTCTGTAATAAACGGGGTAGAATATACGTACAAATATCCTTGCGCGATTCTTTCCACGCCGTATACGGTACATTCTATGTCGTGTCATGAGAACGCCGAAAAATATGAAAGATACGTCTTTTATTTCGGCGCGAGAACGATAGATTCCTTTGACGATTATCATTTGCCTAAGAGCTTTTTCGGCAGAAACACAGGGCTTTTATTTAGGCTTTCCAATGACGAAGCCAACACTTTGGTAGAAATCGTGAGAATGCTTAACGGCAAACAGACACTTGCGGAAAAAGAGCTCATATTTGCGCTGTTCATGAATAAGCTCGTGGGCACGTGTCCCGATGAAAGAATAGAAAAGGTAGGGACGCCGTCCTTTTATATACAGGACGTACTGCAATATATATCCGAGAATTTTGCGGGTGAGTTGAATTCCGAGGATATATCAAAGAGATTTGCAGTCAGTCGCTCCAAGCTTGACCGCGATTTCAAGAAATTTACGGGAATAACCGTCCACGGCTACGTGGAGATGTGCAGACTCAATCAGGCAAAGTACCTGTTGGAGTTCAAAAAGGAAATGTCCGTTGGCGACATTGCGGTTCGTTGCGGATTTGAAAACGAAAACTATTTCTTTCCTTTTTTCAAAAAATCCACGGGAATGACACCTGCGGAATACAGAAAATCATTAAAAAAAGAAACCCGACCGCGGAAGCGGTAAACAATAAAAACCATCATAAAATAAAAGGAGAAAACAAAATGGGAAAGATCACATTCATGGGTGCCGGAAGCACCGTGTTCGCAAAGAACGTTATAGGCGATTCTATGATGTCCGATGCTCTTTGCGATTTTGAGTATGCACTTTACGACATTGATGCTCAGAGACTTGAGGAGTCCTACATAATGGTAAGTCTTCTCAACAAAAACGTAAACAACGGTAGAGCAAAGGTAAGTAAGTACCTCGGAGTAGAGAACCGCAAGGACGCACTCCGCGGCGCAGATTTCGTTGTTAACGCAATTCAGGTAGGCGGATACGACCCTTGCACCATAATCGACTTTGAGATACCCAAGAAGTACGGCCTACGCCAGACTATCGCCGATACCCTTGGAATAGGCGGTATCTTCCGCGCGCTGCGTACGATACCCGTTCTTCAGGACTTTGCCGACGATATGGCTCAGGTTTGCCCCAATGCGCTCTTCCTTAACTATACGAACCCCATGGCAATGCTTACGGGCTATATGCAGAGATATACCGACATCAATACCGTCGGTCTTTGCCACAGCGTACAGGTATGCTCCAACGGTCTGCTCAAGGCAGTGGGACTCAGAGGAGAGGATTTCGACGTAAAGCGTCCTATCAAGGAAAAGATCGCGGGTATCAACCACATGGCTTGGTTGCTTGAGATCTACGACGCTGACGGAAACGACCTCTATCCCGAGATTCGCCGCAGAGCCTGCGAGATACTTGAGAATCCTCCCGAGGATTTCAAGGATCTTACAAGATTTGAGTATATCCGCCGCTTCGGCTATTACTGCACCGAGTCCAGCGAGCACAACGCAGAGTATAATAACCTCTTCATTAAATCTAAGTATCCCGAGCTTATCGACAGATACAGAATTCCCCTCGACGAGTATCCCCGCCGTTGCGTAAAGCAGATTGAAAAGTGGAACAGCGCAAAGGAAGAGTATCTTAACGGCAATATTACCCACGAGCGCTCCAGAGAGTACGCGTCGAGAATTATGGAAGCTATTGTTACCGACGTTCCTTATAAGATAGGCGGAAACGTTCTCAATACGGGACTTATAACCAACCTGCCCGCAGATGCCTGCGTAGAGGTTCCTTGCCTTGTAAACAAGCTCGGAATTCAGCCTACCGTAATAGGCAAGCTTCCCGTACAGCTTGCGGCTATGAACATGACAAACATCAATCCCCAGCTTCTTACAATTGAGGCTGCCGCAACAAGAAAGAAGGAGTACATCTATCAGGCGGCAATGCTTGATCCCCATACCTCCTCCGAGCTTTCTATCGACGACATCGTTGCAATGTGCGACGACCTCATCGAGGCTCACAAGGGTTGGTTGCCTGAGTACAACTGATAATAACGTAAAAGACCTCGCGTTAAGCGAGGTCTTTTTGTATTTTATATTTCTTTAAAATTCGATCAGCATGACCGCGTTGTTTTTGATCTTGTTAGGTATCCAAGAAAGAGATGGATTGGAAATGCGGATATGTCGGGTTCTCTTTCTTGCGATGGCTTCATTATAGCACAGAAAAAAGAAAAGTCAATGAAGAGAATTTTTTGAAATTTCCGATTATAAAAAATGAGAATCATCTTGCGTCATCAAAAAAAGTATGCTATAATAAAGCCGTAAGCGTTCTTGAAAGGAGACAACCCATGAACCGTAACAAGAAAATTTCTTTGTCCAAATATCGTGTCACCCCTCGCACCGTTCCCGCGGGTGAGACGTCCACCGTAACGATCTGTCCCATGGGAGAGGGACTGCGCTTTGATGACGCTACCGAGTATCTGGTCCGTATCGTGCCCATGGAGGCGTATCCTCAGACCGCGATCTTGGAGAAGCCGATTGCGTTTGACCGTCTGAGCATCTATCCCAAGGACGGATGCCTTTCGGTGACCTATACCTTCCGCCAGGAGCAGGAATGGGTGATCTCGGTAACGAACGAGGAGCGTGAGGAAAAAAAGAAGCCGCCTTTGGAATTCCGTGTCTACTCTCTTCTGCCCGACCTTTACGAAAGAAATCCCTACCGAGGAGATTTTCACGCGCACTCCACGGGCTCGGACGGCAATGAGGATCCCTTGATCGTTGCCGCCAATTACCGTAAGGAGGGCTATGATTTCTTCGCTCTGACCGATCACCACGCGTACGATCCCTCTGACCGCATGGTCAAGGCATACGAGGGAGTGCCCTGCGGACTCAAAATGTTCCGAGGGGAGGAGGTCCATCTCCGCGGATGGATCCATATTGTGAATTTCGGAAGCCGATACAGTGTCAACGATCTCTACCATCGGGATGAGGAGCGCATTCATGCCGAGCTTCTTGCCGAGGCAGAGAAGACCGAGACTCCCGAAAACGTCAATCCGTTGGAATATTGCTACCGCAAGTGGATCTACGACCAGATCAAGAAGGCGGGAGGAATGACCATTTTGCCTCACCCCCATTGGATCCACAAGCCCGGTGTGCATAACATGAATACCAAGATGCTGGAATATTCCTTCCGTATGGGTCTTCAGGATGCCTTTGAGCTGACGGGAGGACAGACGGTACACGAGAACAATCTGCAGATCGCCTTCTGGCAGGATATGCGCGCGGAGGGGGTCAAGGTACCGATCGTTGGCTCCAGCGATTCTCACGGAACCGATCCCGCTATGTATTTCTACATGTCCAAGACCGTTCTGTTTGCCAAGGACATGGAGTTTGATTCGATCCGCGATGCCATCAAGGACGGCTACAGTGTGGCCATCGAGGAGCAATACGGGGAGCAACCTCACGTTCACGGCCCTTACCGCCTTGTGAAATACGTGCGCTTCCTTATGGATGAATATTTCCCCGGTCATGACGAGCTTTGCGTGGAGGAGGGACGTCTGATGAGAGAGTTTTCTTTGGGCGATCCCGATGCCAAGGATGCTCTTTGCGCGCTTGCGGGGCGTACCGACCGTTATCGCGAGAGAACTCTCAGAGGAAGATGAGGAGAAAAAACAAAACGATCTTCGGATAAAAAGATGCGCCGCTGTCCCTGTGGGACGGCGGCGCTTGCTTTACCTTATGATTTGCCAGTTTCCGATTCCGTTATCGGAAACCGCACCGATTATCTCGTTTTGAGCGTCAGCGCTGTCCGAATAGGGAAGAAGCAGTCTCATCTTGTACATATGAAGGAAAATAAGATAATCCGAATTTATCTTGCTGTCAATATATTCAGCTGGGGCGCTTTCTCCGTATTGAGAAAGATCGAAGCAGAGAAAGTCGATGCTGCTGTTCAGATTACTCATAAGTGCCGATGCGTTTTCGCTTGTGAGAATATCCTCGGAGACAGTAATACCAATCGCCCCGCGCTCGGTAAGAGAATGAATATCGCTGACAAATTCTATAAGCTCGCCAATATGATCTGCGGTCATATCTGTTGCGACCACGGAAACCTCGTCAACACCCTTGCCGAGTATTTCAGCTATAACCGCCGCGGCGCGGGAAAGCTCTGCGGAACGGACGAGAGGATTTTCTATTGACAGTGAGTGCAGGTAATAAATACCGCTTACAGTCATTCCACGTTCCTTGGCACTTTTGACAGCCCCATCGAGATCCCCGTCGGACGAGGTGGCAATGCCAATGGATGTACCAACCTCGGATAGGTAAAGCAGAGAGCCGTCGGACGGATTGTTTAAGGGAACACTGACGTGCTTGCATTCTTCACCGAGCAAGGCATCAAGTCTTTCACTGAAAACACTTGAGTCATTTGTTCTCAGGAGACAGAGTCTGCCGCTTAACTGAGAGGAGGGACGTTTTTGTGAGGTCTGGATAATATCCGATACGGGAGGGGATTCCTCGCCGATAACGTCGCCCGCGTGCCTTGATATACTTTTTTTATGTAATATATTTCCTACGATGAGAAGAAATATGATAAAGGCAATCACCGAAAGCGCAACTGAAATAAGTACGGTTCCGATATTTCTTCTCCTGTATACACTTCTTCTGTATTTTCTTCGACGGTTATGACCGTTCATTGTTTCCTCCGAAGATTTTAGTTATTTTCGATTTTTCTTTGATACAGCGTTAAGGTTTTTCTTCTTAAGAGTGTTTTTTCGTATTATCATCAAGACAACGAATGCAACTACCGCAACCGAGCCGACAATTATCATAATAAGACCGAAGACGGTAAGACTCTTTCTGGGCTTGGGAAGATTTAGCAGATCAAGCTCAAAGAACCTTTGCTTTGGAGAAAATTCAAGAGATTCGCGCTTCGCTTCAAGCTCCGCGTTTATGGATGTGTTTATGTATTCCGTTTTAAGCTTATAGAAATTTTCCTCAATATACCTGTCCGAAAGCTCAAGACGTTCAATTATATAATAGCAGTCAACGTATTCATTGTTGTTGTTTTTACCTCTGGATTTGAAAACGTCGCTGATCTCACCGACCTCAAGAGCAAAGGCAACTGCCTCGTAATCGTCTCTCATAGCGCCTTTTGTAATAAGGTATCCGTCTCCGCTTGGGTCATCGAAGGCTTGGGAATAACCTGACGCAATAAGATCATACATAGACTTATCGCCTGAGCGTAGAGACTCAAGCGCCTCGTTCATTTTTTTAAGATTTGCTCTGTCTTTATCAGCGGTATCGTTAAATCTTACGATATGATTTACACGGATGAAATTTTCTTTCGCAAAGGCAACAAGACTATCCTCATCAATCTTTATTTTACCGCTCTGCTCGTACTTTTCGGGGAGCTTGGAGTAGAGAAGATCAACACCCGTAACAAATTTCAGATAATGCTCCGTAATGTTGTTTTTCTCAAGATCCTGTCGGAAGGCTTTTTCATTGTTGGCAAAATTCTGGGTAATGATAAGGGCAACCTGATCCTTGACCTCGGATTTTACACTGTCAAGCTCAAGACCGTAGTCGGCGCAAAGAGCAAGAATTGCTTGGTTTGCAACAATATCCTCCATAACGAGGTCGTAGAGCTGCTGACGCGCAAGGGCTTCATTGCCGCCGCAATCCTCCAGAATAGAGGCCTTATAGCTGTTTACAAGGAAATAAAGCTCATCGTAGTACACGTCAGATCCGTTTACGGTTCCGACAACAGCCTTTTCGTTCTTCTTGCAGGAAACAAGCATAGGAAAAACCGTAAGCAGAGCAAGAAGAACAGCAAACAATTTTATAAAAATACCTCTTTTTTTCATATATCAAACCTCATAGCTAAAGTAAATACAAATATTCAATATAATATTATACAATAACTTTATTACGATAGTGTGAATAAAACAAACTTTGGAAAAATTTGAAGAAAAATTCTAAAAGTTTAAAAAAATTCTTCCAAATAAGGAGAAAGTGTGATATAATGAGATATATTCAATATCGGAGGAAGGTATGGAAACAAAGTACAGCATTCCGTTAAGCGACATAATAAAAGAATTTCAGCTCGAGGAGATATACATGCCCGAGAACGGTGAAAATACCGAAATACATAGCCCCGAGGTAAGCCGTCCCGGTTTGGCATTTACGGGATTTGTAGAGGTTTTTGAACCCTTCAGAATTCAGATTATAGGAAAAGCTGAGCATAAATATCTTTCGGAGATGTCAAGGGCTCAAAGGAATATACGTCTTGAGAAATTTTTTAAGATGAAGCCTGTTGCGGTTATAGTTACAAGTAAGCTTGACATTTATGAGGAAATGAGATCCCATGCGCAAGAGTGGGGTGTTCCTCTTTTGAGAACAGTTGACAGAACCAGCTATTTTATGGCAGCGCTTATAGCTTCTCTTAATACCAGTCTTGCGCCGAGAATAACCAGACACGGTGTTCTCGTTGAGGTGTACGGTGAAGGTATGCTCATCCTCGGAGACAGCGGAATAGGAAAGAGCGAAACGGCGATAGAGCTTGTAAAAAGAGGCCACCGTCTTATAGCCGACGATGCGGTAGAGATAAAGAAGGTGTCCGCAAAAACACTGGTAGGAAGCGCTCCCGAGCTTATCCGTTACTATATAGAGCTTCGCGGTATAGGCATAGTGGACGTTCGCAGAATATTCGGTATGGGAGCGGTAAAGGCGACCGAAAGAATAGACATGGTAATAAATCTTGAGCATTGGGATCCCGAGAAGCTTTACGACAGATTCGGACTTGATGAGGAATATATGGATATTTTAGGTATAAAGATTCCGTCCCTTACTATTCCCGTGCATCCCGGCAGAAACCTGTCAATTATTTTAGAGGTAGCGGCAATGAATAACCGCCAGAAGAAGATGGGATATAATACCGCTGAGGAATTTAATAAGCGGCTTATGGAAATGGAAATATAAAAAAAATAAAATTTTGAAAGGATTTTTAATCATGAAACTTAGTGTACTTGCAAATTTGTACGGAGCTAAATCTCTTGACGAGACCTTAAAGATACTTACGGGTCTTGGTGTGCATACGGTAGAGATCGGAGCGGGCGGATATCCCGGAAAGGCTCACTGTAACCCCGAGGAGCTGCTTGCTGACGGCAAGAAGTTCGATGAATTTGTAGCAACCTTCAAGAAGTATGACGTAGAGATCTGCGCACTTGCGGCTCACGGAAACGCTCTCCACCCCGATAAAGCAATAGCGGAGCAGTACGATAAGGACTTCAGAGCGGCAGTTCTCCTTGCAGAAAAGCTCGGAGTCGATACCGTCATTACCTTCTCCGGATGTCCCGGCGACCACGAGGGAGCAAAGTATCCCAACTGGGTAACCTGTCCTTGGCCTGAGGATTTCCTTGCTATACTTGATTGGCAGTGGAATGAAAAGGTCATTCCTTATTGGCAGGAGGAAGGTGCCTTCGCAAAGGCTCACGGTGTAAAGGTTGCATTCGAAATGCACCCCGGCTTCTGCGTATACAATCCCGAGACCCTTCTTAAACTCCGCGCGGCAGTGGGCGACGTAATCGGCGCAAACTTTGACCCCTCACACCTTATCTGGCAGGGAATGGATCCCGTAGCGGCTATCCGCGAGCTTAAGGGCGCTATCTACCACGTACACGCAAAGGATACAAAGATCGATAAGTATAACACGGCAAAGAACGGCGTGCTTGATACCAAGCACTACGGACTTGAGCTTGAAAGAGCATGGGTATTCCGTACCGTAGGATACGGCAATAACGAAAGCTATTGGAGAGACCTCGTTTCCAATCTCCGTCTGTGCGGATACGATAAGGTTCTTTCTATCGAGCACGAGGATAGCGTAATGTCTATCGATGAAGGACTTCGTAAGGCAGTAGATTTCCTTAAGGATATCGTAATTTATGAGGAAAAGCCTACCACAATGAGCTGGGCATAATCAATTACCAAAAGAACTGCTTCAAAAATGAAGCAGTTCTTTTAAAAAAAGCATTGACACCGCGAGGAATATGGTATATAATATTTTTTGCAGAGATGATGCAAGAATTTGTGTAGAAGAGTAAAAATATAAGCGTTAAGTGCCTGTCGGACGGGGAGTTGCCGATGGGACGAAAAGAGAAGTCTTGCGGCTTATATTTTGCATCCCGCTTCATACGGCAAAGCAATAGGAGAAAACCTCTTTTCCTTTGACCATATGTAGTTGAGGAAAGGAGGATTTTTATGTTAAAAAAAAGAAAAAGAGCAACCGAAAACATAAAATCAATGACAATTGCGGCAATGCTGACGGCGATGAGTGTCGTAATTGGAATTCTGTGTAAGAATTTCCTTAATTTTGGGGGAGGACTTTTCAGAGTAACCTTTGAAAATCTTCCAATAATTATGGGAGGGTTGCTTTTCGGACCTGTTATAGGCGGCATAATAGGGGCGGCATCCGACCTGTTGAGCTACCTGTTTTCCGCGCAGATATACCCGCCTAATCTCATTGTAACGGTAGGCGCTATTTCCGTAGGGGTCGTATCGGGGGTAATGTCGAAATACGTCGTTCGTAAAAAAGGAAAAGGACAGATAATAATATCGGGAGGACTCGCCCATATTGTCGGCTCAATGATAATAAAGCCCATAGGACTTTTTCAGTTTTATTCATGGGCAGTGCTTTTCAGAATTCCCCTGTATTTCGTAATAGCTCCCCTTGAAATAATTCTTATCTGCGTGCTTTTCAGCAGAAAATCATTCAGCCGTATCGTTGGATACACTAATAGCGACAAGGAGAAAATATGACTTATACCGAAGCCCTTGAATATATACATTCCGTAAGCTGGACGTTCTGTAAGCCGGGACTTGAACGCATAGGAGAGCTTTGCGAGAAGCTTGGTAATCCACAGAACAATCTAAAATTCATACACGTAGCCGGAACGAACGGAAAAGGCTCCTTTTGTTCTATGCTTAATTCGGTACTTATGGAAAGCGGTCTTTGCGTAGGTCTTTATACGTCTCCCTACATACGCTTTTTCAATGAAAGAATGTGTGTAAATAGAGAGCCAATATCAGACGGCGAGCTTGCAGAGCTTTGCGAATACGTAAAGCCGATTGCAGACAGTATGACAGATAAACCAACGGAATTTGAGCTTATAACAGCAATTGCCTTTGAGTATTTTAAGAGACATAATTGCGACGTGGTAGTGCTCGAAGCGGGAATGGGTGGCAGACTTGACTCTACAAATATTATCCGTTCGCCTCTCCTTTCCGTAATTACGGGAATTGCCCTTGACCATACGGCGTTTCTGGGTGATACCGTAGAAAAAATTGCCGCAGAAAAAGCGGGGATAATAAAGGATAACGCTCCGGTACTTTTTGGTGGAACGGATGATTCGGCAGCGGAGATTATCGAGACCGTTGCAAAAGAAAAAGGCTCGGCATATTACCGAGTTGACTATAATAAGCTGACAGAAGTGAATCCGAGCCTTGATGGAACGGTATTTAATTACGGAAAGTATGTGAATATGAAAATAGGACTTCTCGGAATGTATCAGCCGAGGAACGCATCTGTTGTAATCAATGCCGTGGAAATATTGAAAAGCAGAGGCTTGAATATCACCGAATCCAATTTGAGAGAAGGACTTTCGGGGGCAAAATGGAGAGGGCGCTTTGAGATCATCTCCCGCGATCCTCTCATGATATTCGACGGTGCTCATAACCCTCAGGGAATAAGCTCGGCGGTTGAAAGCATAAGGACATATTTCGGAGATAAAAAGGTTTACTTGCTTACGGGAGTGCTCCGCGATAAGGACTATTCAGCGATAGCCGAGGATCTTTCAAGCGTAGCAAGTAAAGCATTCACCCTGACTCCCGACAGCCCAAGAGCCCTTTCTTCAAAGGAGTATGCCGAAACTCTCACAAAAAAGGGAATAGATGCAAAGGCATACGATACCTTAAAGGAAGCACTTACGGCTGCAAAAAACTCCGCAAAGCAGGACGGTGTTCCTCTTATATGCCTCGGCTCCCTTTACGTTTATGCATCCCTTGCAGACGAAATGGGGATATGAGCTCTGAGCGTAAAATAAAATAGCAAAAATCAACTTGACTTTGGCTCTTTTGTGTGATATAATAATAAGGTGATTATACTTGAATTTACATATTAGTACGAAAGAGAGGGGCAAAAAATGGCAGAAGCAAAGAATTTGGTAAGCGGAAAGTATCTCGAATACCGTGGATGGCCGTTGGTACGTGAGGAAAATACAATCTGCTATGGAGATATGAACGAGAAGTGTATTCTCATTTTGGAGATCATGACTTATAAGGATGAGCTTCCCGATAAGATACTCATTCAGGTAGTCGATTCTAAGGATCAGAGTAAGATAATCCGTCAGGGTGCCGGCAAGGGACTTTATGAGGCATTTAACCTCGGAGTTATCTGGCTTGACCACGAGTGCCGTAAAGAGGACTGAATTTAAAAAAGGGGCTGTCTCAAATTTTCATTTGAGACAGCCCCTTTTTGGGGGATAGTCAGATTTAGGCAAGAAGCGTCGATTTTCGGGGCGTGAGGCGTACAAAGGTACGTCGAGCCCCGAAAACGGCGGTAGAAAAAGTCCATAGAAATGAAGATTTTCGAAGAAAATCAACCAATTGTTGTCTCATTTGCGAATTCATATCGCATTTTGTTTTTTTATTGGTTGTTCGGGCTTTTTCGGTCTTGCCAAATGTGACAGCCCCTTTGCCTGTTATTCCTTATCGGCTGCTTCCGCATCCTTATTATGCTTTTTTTGAAGCATGACCACGTCCTCACGCTTGTAGAGCTTGGGAGGAGTATCGGGAGAAGCTGTAAGACGAACCTTTACGGTCCCGAGAAGGGGATTTATTTCTGTAACGGTTCCGTTTCCGTCGGCTGTGTGAACGAGAGCATCGACGGGAGGCGTTCTCTTTATTTCATATTCGTAAACCTCGTGCTCGTAGCGCAGACAGCACATAAGTCTGCCGCATATACCCGATATCTTCGCAGAATTGAGCGATAGATTTTGTTCCTTCGCCATCTTTATAGATACCTGACCGAAATCCGAAAGGAAGAGCGTACAGCAGAGAGGTCTGCCGCACATTCCCATACCACCCATAAGCTTGGCTTCATCTCTGATACCAATCTGACGGAGCTCAATTCTCGTTCTGAATACAGACGCGAGATCCTTTACAAGATCGCGGAAGTCTACTCGCCCCGACGATGTAAAATAGAAAAGAAGCTTTGAGTTATCAAAGGTGTACTGGGCATCAATAAGCTTCATATCGAGACCGTGAGTAATTATCTTCTCGTTGCAAATTCGGAAGGCATCTTCTTCCTTTTGCTTGTTTTCTTTGTGGTGAACCGTGTCAGCCTCGGTTGCTATGCGGATGACCGAGCGCAGAGGGGGAACCGTATCGGTTTCCTTTACCTCTTTGTTTCCCATGGCAACCTCTCCGTATTCCTGGCCTCGTGAGGTTTCAACAATTGCATGTTGACCTCTGTGGAAGGTCTTGCCGTCAGGAAGAAAATAATATACCTTGCCTGAACTCTTGAATCTTATACCGACAACCTCAACCATCGCGACAGGCTCCTCCGCTTCAACGGTGTCTGCGGTTTTGTCTGTCGAAGCGGCAGGGAAGCGAACCTCCTCGTAGTCGTCTGAGTTGAATACGGGAGCGGACGGAGCCTCCTGAGGCTTTTCCTGCTTCTTTTGGGGCGCGGATTGCCCGTGGCGGTCTTGCAGTTGAGCATCATCCTTATCGGTTAACTTCTGCGCCTGATTATTTTTGTTCTTATTTTTATGCTTGTTGTACTTACTGTGCTTTTTAGCGTTAGGATTGCTGGGCTGACCCTGAGGAGCGGACTGATTTTCCTGCTCCCGAGGCTTTTCTCGCTGTGCATTTGCGTTGCCGTTAGGCTTTTTATCCTGTTTGCTTTGATTTATTTGCTTATTTCCTTCATGCTTTGCATTTGGCTGCATCCCCTCAGCAGAAGCGCTCTTTTGTGCATGTGCGTTAGGATCTATGAAATACCCCTTGCGCTTATGATAAGGCTTTTTCTTGTGGTGGGGCTGATCGTTGGTCTTGTTTTCGTTTTCCATTTATCTTTCCTTTCGAGATTGATCACGTAGTATTCCGGTATCGTTAAAGTATATTGGCTCTTATAGCCATATTTGTTATGCAAAGCTTTACGTTTGCACTTTTTTTCAATTCGTCTATAGCAGTGTGCACGGCTTCCTCAAAGATGTACAAAAATGAGATAGACACCTTGTCCGAAAGCTCCATTGCAAGCTCTCTGTCCGAGAAAAACGAAAGCCTCGGAGAATCGCTTCTCTTGAGAAGTATAAGATCGCGAATGGCATCAGATAAAAGCAAAAGCTGTTCTGAAAGGACCTCTCGCTTTTGAGAAAGTCGGAGCAGAGCAGGAACAGTTTCGGGGGCTCCTTTGCCTTTTATACTGCGACAGACAATATCGAGAACGAGCTCTCTTTTTTGCTTCAGCGGTGCAAAAGCCCTGCCGTCGAGAAATTCAAGGGCTTTGCCGATACCGCCCGATTCTGATGCGGTGAGAAGCTCAGCGTAACCCTTGGGGTCCGAAAGCTTCATTTGCGAAGCGCGCCGGTCAACTGAGCAAAGATACCCGTCGATCTTTTCTGTGGACAAAAGCTCGGTACGAACTATTGGAGCCCGGCTTTTTATAGTTTCAAGAAGGCTGTCTGAGCTTTCGCACAAAAGTAAGAAGTGTACGTACTTTGGCGGTTCCTCAAGAGTAAGCAAAAGAGCATTTTGCGCTTGAGGGGTCATCTTTTCCGCATCTTCTATGATATATATTTTGTGTTCGAAATCGTTTGGAACGATCCGCACGTCCTCACGTATAAAACGGGCAGAGTCAACGCCGATGGTAGACTTTCCTTCCTCCTTGCCAACGGTTATTACGTCGGGAGCTTTATTTTCCATGACCATTCTGCAAGAACGGCAGCAAAGACAGGGAAGGGGCTTCTGTGGATCGTCCTTGTTCTCGCAAACGAGAGCGGCGGCAACCGACCGCGCAACAGTGTGCTTTCCCGTACCTCTCGGACCTTCAATTATAAAGGCGTGAGGCAGGGAAGAATTAAGTATGTCTGTTCCAAAACGGGTACGCAGAGCATCATTTCCCGCAACTAAACTAAAAAAAGTTTTCATAGCTCTTCGCAGCGCCTCACTTTCAAACTATACTCCACATTATATTATAACAAATAATTCAAGAAATGTCAAGCAAAATAAATATAAAAGATACGCGCCGTCCTACTTTGAACGGCGCGTGCCAAAACGTTTCATTGTGCCAAAGCCTTTTTTTCTCTTACATCGGCAATAAGCTCATATTTTATGACTTTATATATCTCGCGGCATGCCATAAAGAGAACCACAATGGCGTGGGGCAGATATATCAAGGGGAGAAGCAGAGGTGTCAGCAGGAGGAACATAAACATAAAGCCGTATAGCCTTTGCGTTTTTCTGTCAAGCCTGTCATAGCTTCTCAAATATTCAATAAAGGGAATTATTGCAAATATAAGAACGTAGAAATAGGTTACAGAGGGTATAAGAATAATTATAGTAAAGCAAATAACCAATCTTGAAAAATCAGAACGGGTATAAAGAGCGGTAATGACCGACAGTGTAAATACTGTGGCAAGAAGCGCTATGTTGACAATATGGAAAGCAAGACTCTCGGCAGCAAGAGGGGAGAAGAGAGATACCAGCTTGTAAAGCATTGCGGTAATAGACAGATTTCTGAAGCAGGCGAGTCTCTCCGGATCGAACATGAATCCTTGCAGATTTTCGCTGAAGGAATTCATCGCTCCCTGCTGTTCGGGGAAGAACTTGAATGATAAAAAGAATATAATAATGAAATAAATCGCAACTCTTGCGGTGGAGAAAAACCTTCTCTTTCTTAACAAAAGCACACCGAAGAACAGAGGGTATATCTTAATGGCACCCGCAATTGCAAGGGAAATATAGGCTATTTCTCTGAGAACAGGCTTGTCTGAGTTGTAAAAAAGCAAGAACAGAAGAACGAAAATAAGAGCGAAATAAATGGTATTTCCTCTCATTATAGCATAGACAAAAGGAGAAGAACAGCATATTATAAGCGACAGCTTCAATGACGGGATAGGACCGAACCTTCCTATTTTTGAAGCAAGAACTACGATAGCGGTGATACAGACAAGGAAGAAAAGAACGATAGCTATCCAGAATTCAACGTGGCGAACCACGAGAGATGTAAGAGTGTCTATGTCCATTGCTTCGTGGGCATACTGAGCGAATACGTTTTTGCATATCAGCGCAAAGGGATAAAGAATTATAATGGCTATGGGGGGGTACGATGAGCCTGCGCCCTCACCCATTATATAGGGTGTCTCGTCCAAGGAGAAGTTCATAATTTCAACGAAATCCGAAAAAATAGAAAGGAGCCAAAGAGCAGGACCGCTTTGCTGATTGTGATACATGGACGCGAGAGCAAACACGTAAAAGAGCATTATGCCGAGCATGCAGATCATAGTCGTAGTAACAATGCTGTAAGTAAAACGGTTCAGCACCCGACCCTGAGTATCCGAGAGGTCAACTGTATTCTTAAAAAAGCTGCCGAATATGCGATGCTTTTTCTTGGTCGATGTCATTAGCGGTATCCTTTCCCGAATATAAAATCCGTAAATCAATTCACAGTAATTATACCATACACATTACGTGATGTCAAGGAGAGATTTTTTAAAAATGCGCTTAAATTAAGAAAAAAAGGTATTGAAGAAGATGGAAAATGATGGTATAATATCTACAAATATGAAAACGTAACAAAACGGAGTAAAATAATGCCAAGATTTTTCATAAGACGTTCTCAGATATATAACGATACCGTACTGCTTTGCGGAGACGATGCTCATCATATAGCAAGATCGCTTCGAATGGCTGTAGGGGACAAAATAACCGTATGCGATATGCAGGGGAACGAATACGATTGCGCCATAACCGAATTTAACGAAAATAAGGAAGTACGGGCAAAAATAGAGAGTATAAAATCTCCCGAAAACGAACCGCCTGTGAGAATAAGACTCTTTCAGGCACTTCCCAAGGGCGATAAGCTGGACACGGTCATTCAGAAGGCAGTTGAGTGCGGAGCATCAGAAATAATTCCCTTTGAGAGTGAAAGATGTGTTGTCCGTATGAAGCCTGAAGCAGAGCAGAGAAAGACCGAGCGCCGCAAAAGGATTGCCGAGGAGGCAGCCAAGCAGTGTGGGAGAAGTCTTTTGCCGGAGGTAAGAGAGACGGTAGACTTTGCTCGGATGCTTGACATGATAAAGAACGACGGGCTCTGCCTGTTCTGCTACGAGGGAGATGGCACCGAGCCATTGGGAAAGGTACTCGCAAGAGAGTCCGAAAGACTTCTTGGTGAGGAAGGAAGCAGCATTTCTGTTATAATCGGAAGCGAGGGCGGATTTTCTCTTGCAGAGGCGGAAAGAATAAAGAATGCAGGAGCTGTTCCCGTGGGACTCGGCAAAAGAATACTCCGTACCGAGACAGCATCGGGCTTTATTTTGGCATGTCTCGTCTATGCGTGTGAGCTTCAGTAAATCGGATTGGCAAAACTATTGGTAATATTGTACAAGTCATATTTTCATAAATAAGGTATAAAAAATTTGTTAAAAATTATTAAAAATTATTAAAAACCTATTGAAAAATCACAAAAAATAGTTTACAATATAGGTTAGTATATACAATTTTCATTTTTATTACGATTTTTAGAGGGGTTAAGTATGTCTAACAGATTGTTTCAAAGCGTAATCTATCAGATGAAGGATGCATTCGACAGAGTTATCGGAGTAATTGACGAGAACGACGTTGTAATATCCTGTTCCGACCTCGGAAAAATGGGGGAGATCCGTCAGGGTGTAAAGGATGAGCTTTCATTCTCCAACGAGTTTATGCCCGTAAACGGATATACCTACCGTTATATGGGATCGGGTCAGAAGAGCGAGTATATCGTTTTCGTAGAGGGAGAGGATAAAATGGCAGAGAAGATGTCCAAGCTTCTTGCTGTTTCTCTCGGAAATATTAAGAGCCTTTACGACGAAAAATACGACAAGGGCTCATTTATAAAGAACATTATTCTTGATAATATTCTCCCAAGCGATATTTACATAAAGTCCAAGGAGCTTCATTTCAATACCGAGGAACCCAGGGTAGTATTTCTCATTAAGTTCTTCGGCAAGACCGATATGATGCCCTTTGAGATGCTTCAGAATATGTTCCCCGATAAGTCTAAGGATTACGTAATAAGCGTAGGCGAGCACGACATAGTTCTCGTTAAGGAGCTTAAGCCCGGAATTGAGATGAAGGAAATCGAGGAAATGGCTGTAAACATAGCAGATACCATTTCCACCGAGTTCTATACCAAGGTAGTTATCGGTATATCTACCGTGGTAGAGAACATAAAGGATCTCGCAAAGGCATATCAGGAGGCGCAGGTGGCGCTTGAGGTCGGAAAGGTATTCGAGACCGAAAAGAATATAATCAGCTACGAAAACCTTGGCATAGGCAGACTTATATATCAGCTTCCCACTACTCTCTGCGAAATGTTCCTTCAGGAAGTATTCAAGAAGGGTAACCTTGATTCTCTTGACAGAGAGACCCTTATGACCATTCAGTGCTTCTTTGAGAATAACCTCAACGTATCCGAGACCTCAAGAAAGCTGTTCGTACATAGAAACACCCTCGTATACAGACTTGAAAAAATCAGAAATCTCACGGGACTTGATCTTCGTGAGTTTAACCATGCCATAACCTTCAAGGTTGCGCTTATGGTTAGAAAGTATTTGGATTCAAAGCCTGCAAAGTTTTGAAAATAGCGAAAGAGGCATGGGCGAAAGGCTCGGGCTTCTTTCGCTTTTCGATGTCTTTTGAAATAATCAATGTCATTTGGCTGTGAATTTTTCAAACATCAATTATTAAGGAGAAATTCAGTTAATGCAAGAAAATGAAAACACCCCCATGGAGGAATCCTCCGAGGAAAATATAGGGGAAAATATAGAGGAAACCGAAAACGGCAATGCTGTTCAGGAATCCGGTAATGAGCCTCCCGTTCAGGAGTCGTCGGAGGACTCTGATGTGAGCGAGGACGACACCGAAAGCACGGAAGACGAGCCGAGACAGAGAAGAAAGATATCACTGTTTTCCTTTTGGATAGCCGCAGTATCGCTGGTTGTTGCAACGGTAATGATCACCTTTACCGTATGTACCACAATGTACAGGCGGAAGCTTGCGACTGTTACCAAGGACGACGGAGCGGGGGATGGAATACACCTTGACCCTTCTCTTGATTTCAGCGACGGGGATGGGTATATATTCGGTCTCATAAAGCAGTTTATGGATTTCTATTCCTTTGAGGAGATAGACCATGATCTGATGCGCGCAAGCGCAATAAAGGCTTTTGTCGCGGCAACGGGAGACAGGTACGCGTATTACTATACCGCAGAGGAGCTTGAGGCACAAAGGCTTGCGGCTCAGGGTCAAAATGAGGGTATAGGAATAAACATTATAGAAGCCGAAGCTGAAATAAACGGTGCTACCGTAAAATGTATGCAGATAGTAAACGTAACCAGAAACTCCCCTGCGGAGAAATTCGGACTTCTTTCGGGAGATCTTATATACGGAGTCGGTATAGGAGAGAGCATGGAGCCCGTGGACACAATGGGTTACGAAATGGCGCTTGTTAAGCTTGTAGGCAAAAAGGGAACAACAGCTGAATTTACTGTCAAGAGACCCAATAATAACGGCTATGAGACGATAGAGTGCCGTATAGTCAGAGAAACCGTTACCGAGGATTCGGTGCTTCACCGAGTTCATAGCTCAGACCCCACGGTAGGCATTGTAAAGGTAATAGGCTTTGACCTTACGACACCAACACAGTTTTCGCTTGCAATGGATGACCTCATATCCAAGGGCTGTACCAAATTCGTATTTGATATGCGCTATAACCCGGGCGGAGACGCTCTTTCTGTAAAGGCGGTACTCAGTTACTTCCTGAAAGAGGGCGACGTAGTAATGCGTACTAAATATAAGTCGGGAGCCGAGGAGTTTGAAAAGGTCGGTGTATCAAGCTATAACGGAGCTTATGCGGGATGTAGCGTAAGCGCGGCGGACATTGGAAAATATAAGAAAGACAATTTCCAATATACAGTGCTTTGTAACGAAAGTACCGCAAGCGCGGGAGAGCTGTTTACGGCTACCTTCCGTGATTATAATATAGGCAAGACAGTCGGAACAAAGACCTTCGGAAAGGGAAGCATGCAGACAATGTATGACCTCAGTCAATTCGGATACGAGGGTGCGCTGAAGCTTACGGTTGCTAAGTACTTTTCAGGAGCAAACGGAGGCTATAACGACGGATATGACGGAGTTGGAATAACACCTGACGTTGTTGAGGAGCTCGATGAGGCTCTTGCGGGAAAAAACATTTATACCATAACCGATGAAGAAGACAATCAGCTTGCAAAGGCGCTTGATTGCTTTACAAAATAAAATATTTTTAAGGAGAAATATCATGGCAGAAATTATGAAATATACAAGAGAAGGCTTTGCAAAGCTTAAGGAAGAGTACGAGTTCAGAAGTAAAGAGGAAAGAGAAAGAATAAAGCTCGCCATTGCAGAGGCAAGATCCTTCGGAGACCTTTCCGAGAATGCAGAGTACGATGAGGCAAGAAACGAGCAGGCTAAGAACGAGGCAAGAATCAAGGAGCTTGAGGAGCTTATTCAGCACGCGGAGGTCGTTGACGATATTCCTCACGACTCCGAGACCATAGGACTCGGTTCTACCGTTAAGGTTGAAAAGAACGGTCAGACGGTGGAGTATAAGATAGTAGGCTCAAACGAAGCAGATCCCTTTATGAATATGATATCCGATATGTCCCCCGTAGGCAAGTCGCTTGTGGGCGCGAAGAAGGGCTCGACTGTTGTGGTTGAAACCCCCAAGGGCGCGGTAAGCATGAAGATTCTCGACGTATATAAAGCATAATAGGGATAGGATAAGTTAATAGCGATGCTGCATAAGAGCAGCGGACAAATGCAGCCTTCCCTAAAAAGGGAGGGCTGTCATTTATTTTATGAAGCCGTTGAGGAATAGGAATGAAAGAAGAAAACAAAAGAAGACAGAGACCCGACGACGAGAAGATCCCCGACGTAGATATACGCATCAATCCCAATGAGAGCGTAAGCGGCAATAAAGCTCCACAAAAGGAACACGGGAATTTTTACAAATGGTTGGATAATTTCTGGTATCACTATAAATGGCATACAATAATAATTACCTTTTTGGTGATTGTGGTAACGGTCTGCACCGTGCAGTCGTTGAGGACCACAAAATACGATATGAAGATTCTCTATGCAGGCAGTAAACAGCTTGAGGGACAGGAGGTAGCAGATCTCGAGGAAATGCTCGGGGGCTTTGTTCCGGAGGATACCAACGATGACGGACACGTTGCCCTTGCGCTTAACAGATATTACGTCCTTTCCGAGGAACAGATAAAGGAAGGAAATAAAAACTACGACGCAAACAGGAACACAAACGAATACTCCAATTTCCTATCGTATCTTCAAACGGGAGACGCATCCATAATGCTTTTGGAGAAATGGATATACGACAGTATACCCAAGGAATCGCTGTGTAAGCTTTCGGAGCTTTTTGGGGACAGCCTTCCCGAAGGAGCAATAGATGATTGCGGAGTAAGACTTGGGGATACGGAGATATATAAAGTATATCCTGCGATGCAGAAGCTTCCCGCAGATACGGTCATTTGCTTGCAGGTGCCTCTTTACCATGAAAAAAAGCTTAAGAAATCTACACAAATGCTTTATGAAATAGAAAAGAGCACCTTCATAGCGCTTCTTACTTATCCACTTGTAGAATCGTGATTTTTAAGGGATTTATAGGGGAATAATAACACCGAGGAGGTGTTGCCCGTGAAACCCGAAAACAGCGAAAAAGCTAAAAGAAGAAAGGAATTCCTTGCAGGCTTTATTGCAGGTCTTGCTTGTCTTGGCGCTGCTGCTTTGATAATGCTTATAATATTCAGCCTGTAAAGGATAACGAATACCTTGGAAAAAATGAGAATAGACAGATACCTCGGTGTTACCGGGTGCTGCACAAGAACCGAGGCAAAAAAAATAATAAGAGCGGGTGGCGTAACTGTCAATGGGGTTACGGTGAAATCATCAGACACCAAGCTTGATCCCGATACGGATAAGGTGGTGTTTTGCGGCTCTCCCGTAACCTATCGCAAATATACGTATATTCTCATGAACAAGCCCGAGGGAGTGGTCAGCGCAACCGAGGACGGAAAGGACAGAACGGTCATTGACCTGCTTCCTGCCGATATGAGAAAGACGGATCTTTTTCCTTGCGGCAGACTTGATAAAAATACGCTTGGGCTTATGCTTATAACCGATAATGGGGAGCTTGCCCACAGATTGCTTGCTCCCAAAAGCCACGTGAGCAAGGTTTATAGGTATAAGTCTAAATTTCCAATGTCAGAGGATGACGCAAAGCGTTTTGAAAACGGTCTGACTCTTGAGGACGGATATGAGACAAAGCCCGCAAAAATAAAGCTCGATGACGACGGAATGGGTGGAGAAATAGTCCTCGTAGAGGGAAAATACCATCAAATAAAAAGAATGCTTGAAGCGCTTGATAATAAAATTACCTACCTTGAAAGAATAAGCTTCGGTCCTCTTATGCTTGACACAGAGCTTAAACGGGGAGAGTGGCGTTATCTTACCGAGGAAGAAATAAAAGAGCTTGAAGCACATAAATAAAAAGAACAAACGGAGAAAACAATGGACATAATCAAACAGCTTGCAGAAGAATTTAAAATAAAAGAAGAACAGGTCGAAAAGACGGTGGCGCTTATAGATGAAGGCAATACCATACCCTTTATCGCAAGATACAGAAAGGAAGAGACGGGAAGCCTTGACGACAACGTGCTTCGTGAGCTTGACGACCGCTTGACTTATCTGCGAAATATAGAAAAACGTAAAGAAGAGGTCAAAAATCTCATAACCGAAATGGGTAAGATGACCGACGAAATTGCGGCGGCAATTGACGGCGCAAAGACGATTACCGAGGTAGACGATATATACAGACCCTTCCGTCCTCACAGAAAGACAAGAGCATCTGTCGCAAAGGAAAGAGGACTTGAGCCCCTTTCGGAGCTTATTATGTCTCAGCTTGAGGTTTACGAGCCTTCTATTGAGGATCAGGCAGAAGCATACGTGGATGAGGAAAAGGGAGTTCCCACCGCGGCGGATGCAATTGCGGGAGCTTGCGATATAATTGCCGAAAGCGTTTCGGATAACGCAGATTTCAGAAAGACAATAAGAAAAGTAACCTTTGATACGGGAATGATAAGCTCCAAGCAGGCAAAGGAAGAGGATTCGGTATATTCGCAGTACTATGAGTATTCCGAGGGAATAGCGAAGATCCCTGCGCACAGAGTTCTTGCCATAAACAGAGGAGAGAAGGAGGAATTCCTTAAGGTCAGCATTACCGTAGAAAAGGGAATTATCCTAAATTATCTTTGCGCAGAGCTTATAAGCTGTCAAAAGAGCCCTGCGGTTAAGTATATCGAGGCGGCTGTTGTAGACGGCTATGACAGACTTATTGCGCCTTCCATAGAAAGAGAAATAAGAAACGACCTGTTTGATAACGCGGGAGAGGGAGCGATAAAGCTCTTTGCGGACAACCTTAAGCACTTGCTTATGCAGTCTCCCCTTAAGGGTAAGACCGTTCTTGGCTTTGACCCCGGATATATAAACGGCTGTAAGACCGCCGTTGTCGATAAAACGGGAAAGGTTCTCGATACGGCTGTGGTTTATCCTACCACTAAACAGAAGTGGAAGACCGAGGAAGCCGCAAAAATAATAAAGAAAATGGTAGAAAAGTACTCCGTGGACGTTATAGCCATCGGTAACGGAACAGCGTCAAGAGAGAGCGAGATATTTATAGCCGACGTTCTCAAAAATGTAAATTACGACTGTAAGTACATTATAATCAGTGAAGCAGGTGCATCTGTTTATTCTGCATCCAAGCTGGCGGCGGATGAATTTCCCGACTTTGATGTAATGCAGAGATCGGCAGTGTCTATTGCAAGACGCTTGCAGGACCCCCTTGCCGAGCTTGTTAAAATCGACCCTAAATCTATAGGAGTAGGTCAGTATCAGCATGATATGAAGCAAGCAAGACTTGATAGCGCGCTTCAGGGTGTCGTTGAGGACTGCGTAAACTCTGTAGGCGTTGATATAAATACAGCATCTCATTCCTTGCTGTCATATATATCCGGAATAAACGCCACCAGCGCAAAGAATATAGTAAAATACCGCGAGGAAAACGGAGAGTTTAAAAACCGCGCGGCAATACTTAAGGTTCCGAGAGTCGGAGCAAAGGCGTTTGAGCAGTGCGCCGGCTTCTTGCGCGTTCCCAACTCAAAGGAGATACTTGATAACACGGGAGTACACCCCGAATCCTACGAGGCGGCACACACGTTGCTTGAAATGTTCGGATACACCGAAAAGGACGTAGCGGAAGGAAATCTTGCCGATCTTCCTGCAAAGGTAAAGGAAGCGGGTACGGCTGCAGTGTGCGAAAAATGCGGAATCGGAGCACCGACACTTCACGATATAATAGCCGAGCTTCTCAAGCCGGGACGCGACGTAAGAGACAGTTTGCCTCCCGTAGAGCTTCGTCAGGACGTGCTGAGTATAGAGGATCTCAAGCCCGATATGATACTCAACGGAACCGTAAGAAACGTAATAGACTTCGGAGCGTTCGTTGACATAGGAGTGCATCAGGACGGACTTGTGCACATATCCGAAATATCCGACCGTTTCATAAAGCATCCTTCAGAGGCGCTTTCGGTAAACGATAAGGTAAAGGTAAGAGTTCTCGGTGTGGACCTCAAGAAAAAGAGAATATCTCTCAGTATGAAGAACGTGAAGTGATTTTAATATATTAACATTGACAAAGCAATAACAAAAAGCCAAATTAAAGCAAAAAAACGTCGTTTTGTGCATTTTGTACAAATAAAAAGATAAAATTTTGGAGATTTACCCTCTTCCATTTTTGCAATAAATTTGGTACAATATTATAGTACAGAAGTACGGTTAAAAATAAAAATATAAAAAATAAAATTAACACAGTTTTTAGGAGGAGTAATCCAGATGGCAAGCTTATCACTTAGACACATCTACAAGAAGTATCCGGGCGGAGTAACCGCGGTATCGGACTTTAACCTCGAGGTAAAGGACAAGGAATTTTTGGTTCTCGTTGGACCTTCCGGATGCGGAAAGACCACGACCCTTCGTATGATCGCAGGACTTGAGGAGATTTCCGAAGGCGAGCTCTACATAGGCGACACTCTTGTTAACGACGTAGCACCTAAGGACAGAAAGATCGCGATGGTTTTCCAGAACTACGCTCTTTATCCTCACATGTCTGTTTTCGAGAACATGGCATTCGGACTTAAGCTCAGCAAGACGCCTAAGGAAGAGATCAAGCGCCGTGTTGAAGAAGCAGCAAGAGTACTTGATATAACCCACCTTCTCGACAGAAAGCCGAAGGCTTTGTCCGGAGGTCAGAAGCAGCGTGTTGCGCTTGGACGTGCAATAGTTCGTAACCCCAAGGTATTCCTTCTTGACGAGCCTCTTTCCAACCTGGACGCAAAGCTTCGTGCAGCCATGAGAACCGAGCTTACAAAGCTCCACAACCGTGTAGGAACCACCTTCGTATACGTAACCCACGACCAGGTCGAGGCTATGACCATGGCAACCAGAATCGTTGTTATGAAGGACGGTCTTATCCAGCAGGTTGATACTCCTCAGAACCTTTACGATATGCCTTGCAACATCTTCGTTGCAGGATTTATAGGAACACCTCAGATGAACTTCATCAGAGGTACCCTCAATAAGAAGGCAGACGGTGTATACTTCGAGTTTGACGGCGCAACCGTAAAGCTTCCCGAGAACAAGGCAAATGCTCCCGAGCTTGCTGATTACATGGGTAAGGAAGTTGTAGTAGGACTCCGTCCCGAAGCAATCTCCGATGATAGCAAGGCTGTTGAAAATACTCCCGATGCTAATTTTGAAGTTGACGTTGAAGTTACCGAGCTTATGGGTGCAGAGATCTACCTCTACCTCACCTGCGGCGAGGAGACTAAGCTTATCGCGCGTGTATCTAACCGTTCTCTCTCCAGAGCAGGCGACAAGGTTAGAGTTGCATTCGATATGTCCAGACTCCACGTATTTGATAACGACACCGAGCGTTGCATAATTCACTAATTGTTGATTAAATTTCACAGGGCGTTCTCATGTGCATTGAGAACGCCCCATTTTTTATTTACAAAAAACCTTTAGTTGACAAAATAAACCAAGGTACTTTACAAACGCCGAGCTTTGTGATACAATTAATTTGCCACACAACTTAATACCGTATAGCATTGCGTAAGTATGTTTATTTTTTGAAAAAATGCATACTCTTTTTTCGCATACATACGCAAGGGTATTTATCGAAGGTTGTGTTGCAACAATCGGAGTTGTGCGTTTTTTGTGTGTACGGCTTCGGCTGTACACACTTTTTAATTTTCGGAGGAAAAAGACATGAAAAAACTTTTGGCGATACTTTTGGTTATCTGTATACTTGCGGTAGCTCTTGCGTCCTGTAGTAAGGGCGATAATAGCGGAACGGAAACAAGCCGCGAAAATACTTCGAACAATCAAAATGGAAGCGAAAATCAAAACGGAAATGACAAACAAGACGGAAAAGAAGATCAAGACGAAAAAGGCTCCGATGGATTGAATTTTGAGCTTAATGAAGATGAACTCGGGTATTCCGTAATAGGAATAGGAAGCTGTACGGATACAGATATAGCTATACCGAAAAAATACAACGGTAAACCTGTAACAAACATCGGAGATTATGCGTTCTATGATTACGACAGCCTAACGAGTGTAACAATACCCGACAGTGTAAAGAGTATCGGAATGGAGGCATTCTGTGATTGTAACTGTCTCATTAGCGTAACGATAGGAAACAGCGTAACGAGCATAGGTTATAGTGCGTTTAAAGGTTGCACAAGTCTCACGGGTGTAACGATACCGAACAGCGTAACGAGCATAGGCAATTCTGCGTTCGCTTATTGCTATAGCATTACGAACGTAACGATCCCCGACAGCGTAACGAGCATAGGCAAATATGCGTTCGAAGGTTGCAGTAGCCTCACGAGTGTAACGATAGGCAACGGAGTAACGAGCATCGAATATGAGGCGTTCTTTGGATGCACAAGCCTTACGAGCGTAACGATAGGCAACAGAGTAACAAATATAGATTTTGGCGCGTTTGAACGTTGCTACAAGCTCGTAGAGGTTATAAATAAGTCGAAGCTTAATATAACGGTAGGAAGCGAAGATAATGGTCACGTTGGTTATTATGCAATAGAGGCACACAACGGAGAGAGCAAAATAGTAAATAGGGATGGCTATTTATTCTATACATATAACAGAGTAAACTATCTCTTTGGCTACGTGGGAACAGATATCATATTAACATTGCCTGAAAACTATAACGGTCAGAGTTATGAAATATACAATCGTATGTTATATGATTGTACTAACATTACGAGTGTAACAATACCTAACAGTGTAACGAGCATAGGTGATTATGCGTTCGGTTGCTGCTACAAACTCGTAGAGGTAATAAATAAGTCGGAACTTAATATAACGGCAGGAAGCAAAGATAACGGCTACGTAGGCTATTACGCAAAAGAGGTACATAACGGAGAAAGCAAGCTAGTAAATAAGGACGGATATTTGTTCTATACCTATAACGGAGTAAATTATTTGTTTGGATATACGGGAACAGATACAGAGCTTGTTCTTCCCGAAAATTACAACGGCGAGAATTATGAGATATACAAATACGCCTTCTGTAATTGCCGCAGCCTCACGAGCATAACGATAGGAAACAGCGTAACGAGCATAGGTTATAGTGCGTTTAAAGGTTGCACAAGTCTCACGGGTGTAACGATACCGAACAGCGTAACGAGCATAGGCAATTCTGCGTTCGCTTATTGCTATAGCATTACGAACGTAACGATCCCCGACAGCGTAACGAACATAGGCGAATATGCGTTCAGTGGTTGCGATAGCCTAACGAGCGTAACGATAGGCAACGGTGTAACGAGCATATGCGAAGGTGCGTTCTATGGTTGCGATAGCCTAACGAGCGTAACGATAGGCAACGGTGTAACGAGCATAGGCAATTCTGCGTTCGAACATTGCACAAGCCTCACGAACATAACGATTCCCGACAGCGTAAAGAGGATAGGTGTTGATGCGTTCCGTTATTGTTACCGCCTCACGAGCGTAACGATAGGAAACGGCGTAACGAGCATCGACTATGATGCGTTCCATGATTGCTACACGCTTGTAGAGGTAATAGACAAGTCGGAGCTTAATATAACGGCTGGAAGCATAGGTAACGGCTGCGCCGGATGTTACGCAAAAGAGATACATAAGGGAGAAAGCAAGATAGTAAATAAGGACGGATATTTGTTCTATACTTATAACGGAGTAAATTATTTACTTGGGCATGTGGGAAAGGATACGAATCTTGTTCTTCCCGATAGTTACAATGGCGAGAATTACGAAATATACAAATACGCATTTTACTATTGCGACAGCCTCACGAGCGTAACGATAGACAACGGCGTAACGAGTATAGGCGATTATGCGTTCGACGGTTGCTGGCATCTCATTAACGTAACGATAGGAAACAGTGTTACGAGCATAGGCAAACATGCATTCTATGGTAATAGCCTAAAGAACATTACGATAGGCAATGGCGTAACGAGCATAGGCGAATATGCGTTCAGAGATTGCAGTAGTCTTACGGGTGTATATATAACGGATATAGCAAAATGGTGTAATATATCGTTTGAAAGTTATGCAAATCCATTATATTATGCAAATAATCTGTATCTTAACGGTGAGCTTGTAACGAATCTTGTAATTCCCGAAGGCGTAACGAGTATAAGCGAAAATGCGTTCTCTGGTTGCCGTAGTTTTATTAGCGTAACAATAAGTAGCAGTGTAAAGAGCATAGGCAGATATGCGTTCCATGATTGCTACACGCTTGTAGAGGTAATAAACAAGTCGGAGCTTAATATAACGGTAGGAACCACATACTACGGCTACGTCGGATATTACGCTATAGAGGTACATGAGGGAGAAAGCAAGATAGTAAATAAGGACGACTATTTGTTCTATACTTATAACGGAGTAAATTATTTACTTAGGCATGTGGGAAAAGATACGAATCTTGTTCTTCCCGATAGTTACAATGGCGAGAATTACGAGATATGCCAATGCGCGTTCCAATATTGCAGCAGCCTCACGAACATAACAATCCCTGACAGCGTAACGAGCATAGGCTATGGTGCGTTCTATGAATGCAGCAGCCTCAAGAGCATAACTATCCCCGACAGCGTAACGAGCATAGGCTATATGGCGTTCAAAAGTTGTTACAGCCTCACGAGCGTAACGATAGGTAACAGCGTAACGAGCATCGGCGATTATGCGTTCTATGATTGCGACAGCCTTACGAGCGTATATATTACTGATATAGAGGCATGGTGCGCGATCGATTTCGAAGACGGATATTCTCACCCATTGTATTATGGTGCAACTCTGTATTTGAACAATAAACCTGTAACCGAGCTTATAATTCCCGACAGCGTAACGAGCATAGGCAGTGGTGCGTTCTATAATTGCGGTAGCCTAACGAGTATAAGTATCCCCGACAGCGTAACGAGCATAGGCGAATATGCGTTCTGTGGTTGCTACAGCCTCACGAGCATAAACTACGGCGGTACAACCTCTCAGTGGTCGGATATATCTAAGGGCTCTTCTTGGAACAGTTCCACCGGCGAATATACCGTAACCTGCACCAACGGCACACTTACAAAGGCGCAAAGCTGATAAAATTTAATAATAACAAATTTAACAATAACAAGATGTAGAACAAACAAAATCCCACCCGCTAATTTTTAGCGTGTGGGATTCGTTTATGGAATATTTAGCTTTACTTTACAATAACCTTACGGAAATTCTTCTTTCCTCTGCGGAAAACGATACCATTCTTAAGGTCGTCCATGGTGTAAGTTTTCTTAAAGTCGGTAACCTTTACATCATCCGCGGCAACACCGCCCTGTTCAATAGCGCGTCTTGCTTCGGATTTAGAGGGAACGAGCCCCGTCTTAACGAGGAGTGTTCCAATATCAATAACTCCGTCAACAAAATCAGCATCGGTAAGCTCGCTTGTAGGAATGTCGGCAGTAGCACCCGATCCGAAGAGAGCCTTTGCGCTTGCTTCCGCCTTCTGCGCTTCCTCCTCACCGTGAACAAGCTTTGTGAGCTCATAAGCGAGGATTTCCTTTGCACGGTTGAGCTGTGCGCCCTCCCATTTATCCATAGCGTCAATTTCTTCCAAGGGAAGGAATGTAAGCATGCGGATACACTTGAGAACGTCGGAGTCTGCTACGTTTCTCCAATACTGATAGAAGTCGTAGGGAGAGGTCTTTGCGGGATCAAGCCATACTGCTCCCGACTGAGTCTTACCCATCTTCTTGCCCTCGGAATTGAGAAGGAGATTGATAGTCATAGCGTAAGCATCCTTGCCAAGCTTTCTTCTGATAAGCTCTGTGCCGCCAAGCATGTTTGACCACTGGTCGTCTCCGCCAAACTGCATGTTACAGCCCATAGTCTTGTAAAGGTGATAGAAGTCGTAGGACTGCATTATCATGTAGTTGAATTCAAGGAAGGAGAGTCCCTTTTCCATACGCTGCTTGTAGCACTCTGCGCGGAGCATGTTGTTTACAGAGAAGCAAGAGCCAACCTCACGGAGAACCTCAACGTAGTTAAGGTCGAGAAGCCAGTCAGCATTGTTTATCATGATTGCCTTTCCTTCGGAAAAGTCGATAAAACGGCTCATCTGCTTCTTGAAGCATTCGCAGTTGTGCTGAATAGTTTCGGCAGTCATCATCTGACGCATATCGGTTCTTCCCGAGGGGTCGCCGATCATAGCAGTGCCGCCACCGATAAGGGCGATAGGCTTGTTTCCTGCCATTTGAAGTCTCTTCATAAGGCAAAGAGCCATAAAGTGTCCCACGTGAAGGCTGTCAGCCGTGGGGTCGAAGCCAATATAGAAAACGGCTTTGCCGTTGTTAACGAGCTCCTTGATTTCGTTTTCGTCGGTTACCTGAGCGATAAGTCCTCTGGCAACAAGTTCGTCGTAGATTGTCATGTTTCCTCCAAATATATATGCAAATAATTAATTACACAACTAACATTATAACCCAAAAATTCATGTTTGTCAATAAATTACCGGGATTTTGCTCTTATATTGCAAATCCGCCGTCAATTCCTATTACCTGACCGGTAATAAAGGAAGCCTTTTCCGAAGAAAGAAATTCAGCGAGCGCGGCAACCTCCGTGGGCTCTCCTATTCTTCCAAGAGGGGTCTCGTCGCAAAGCTCACGTAGAACGTCCTCCGATAGAGAAAAATTCATATCGGTAGCAATAACACCGGGTTCAATGCAGTTAACTGTTATGCCCGAAGGCCCGAGCTCCTTGGCAAGAGAAAAGGTAAGACCGCGCAAAGCCGCCTTGGAGGCGGAATAGTGAGCCTCGCAGGATGCCCCGACCTTTCCCCACATGGAGCCGATAAAAATTATGCGTCCGCTCTTTCGTGAGATCATATCCTTTGAAATTTCACGGGAGATATAGAATGAGCTTGACAAATTAGTATTAATGACAGATTGCCAATCGTCGTCTGTAATGTCAGAGAAGAGCTTGATTTGGGAAATACCCGCATTGTTGATAAGAACGTCAACTCCCCCAAGCTTTGAAATCGCGGCAAAAGCCGCTGCCGATGCGGAGGGACCGTTGCTTATATCGGCGCAGATGGCGACAGCTCCGGTTTTCTCGGTAAGACTTTTTGCATCCTCAAAGCTGCTCTTATAAATAAAAGCAACCGAATGACCGAGAGAAGAGAAGTATTCAACACAGGCTCTGCCGATACCCCGAGAGCCCCCTGTTATAAGTATTTTCACGAAAAACCTCCGTAAAATCGAAATACAGTCATATTATAACTTAAAATTTTAAAAAAATCAACACAAAAAAGATAAAAATATAAATAAAAAGAAAAAAATACTTGACAAACAAAGTATGTTATGATATAATACTAACTCGGTACGGGTAAATTTCATACCCGTCTCCTTACTGCGCGTAAATAATATGATCGAATGCGCGCGGTCTTAAGTCCATAGGGAGGTGTAAAAAATGGAAAAGGTAATCAATTCTTACGAAAGCCTGTTCATTGTTGATGTAACTAAGGGTGAAACCGAAACTGAAGCAACTGTGAACAAGTTCATGTCTGTAATCGAGGCAAATGCCGAGGTTATCGACGTGGCAAAGTGGGGTAAGCGCCGTCTTGCTTACGCTATCAACGATATGCCCGAAGGCTATTACGTTGTAGTAACATTCAAGGCAGAGCCCACGTTCCCCGGCGAGCTCGACCGTCTTTTCAACATTGACGAGACGATAATGCGCTCCATGATAATCAAGCTTGAGTACGATGCTGCTGCAAAGAAGGCTGAAAAGGCTGCTGTTGCAGAGACCGAGGCTGAAGCTGAAGTTGCCGAGGAAACTATTGCTCCTGCGACCGACGCAGAGTAATCACGGCAAACGGGAGGTAAAAAATGTCTGCTTTGAATCTTAACAAGGTTGTTCTTGCAGGTCGTATTACCGCCGATCCCGAGCTTAAGCAGACCACCACAGGTGTATCTGTTCTTAGCTTTACATTGGCTGTAAATCGCAGATTCTCCAAGAACGAGCAAGGCGAACAACAGACCGACTTCATCAGCATGGTTGCATGGAGACAGACTGCGGAGTTCATTTCCAAGTACTTTAGAAAAGGCTCGGCAATCTGTGTAACCGGAAGCATCCAGACCAGAAATTGGCAGGACAGCCAGGGTCAGAGACGTTATGCAACTGAGGTTATTGTTGACGAAGCTATGTTCGTTGACTCTCGTAGCGAAAGCGGAAACGCACAGGGCAATTCTTATATGCCCGATGCGTACAATGCTGCACCCGCATATTCCTCAAACGCAGGATCCGCTCCTAACTTCGAGGAACTTAACACAGACGACGATCTTCCTTTCTAAGATCGCCGGCATCAACATTAAATAGGAGGAAAAATTAAAATGGATAGAGCTGAAAATACAGCGCGCCCTCAGCGCCCCGTAGTACGCAGAAGAAAGAAAGTTTGCATTTTCTGCGCAGACAAGGTTGATTTTATTGACTATAAGGATTCCGCAAAGCTCAGAAAGTTCATAAGCGAGCGTGGAAAGATTCTTCCCAGAAGAATTTCCGGCACCTGCGCAAAGCACCAGAGAGAGCTCAACACAGCTATCAAGCGTGCAAGACAGGCAGCATTGCTTCCTTACGTAACCGACTAATAATAAAAAGGTCTCGAACGCTTGTTCGAGACCTTTTATTATACCTGTTACGTTTTATATTCTGCTCTCAATATAGGAGCAAGCATCTCCGACCGTGTTGAATTTCACAAATTCCTTGAACTTAAAGTTAAATGCATCTTCAATTTCCATGGCGAGCATCATCATAGCAAGGGAATCAAATCCGAGATCCTCAATCAGTCTTGTGTCCGCGGTTACGGTAGACATATCTACGTCGGGAAGCACCTTACCAAGAACGTCTTTTAATTTGTCGAGCATATTTATTCTCCTTTTTCAATGTTTTTCAGATAAGATCTTCTGCGCTTGTGCTGTCTCGCAGAAAAATATTTCCATTGAGCCATAACAGCCACATTTGTCTCAAGATTTAAATTTGTTTCGCAGGTTTCTACGTCGCCTGAGCAAAGGGTTTCGATTATGCCGTTGACGAGAACCGCGTTGACTCCCGAATTCTGATATTCGGGGCGAACGGCGACTAGTCCAAGATCGAGTGTCTTGGGCTTTTTTGCTATGGACATGAGCCTTATAAGAGTGGGAAGGGTAAGCTTACCGCCGCTCTTTTTGATGGCATCTCCGATGCATGGGAAGCAAAGACCGAAAGCAACGACCTTTTCGTCCTCGTCGCAAATAAATACGGCGTATTTGATGTTTATAATGAGCATAAACTGATCGATAAGCTCCTTGCGCTGAGCGGGAGATATGGGAACGGTGCCGTAAAGCTTACTGTAGCACTCATCAAGGCAGTCGAAGAAGCTGTCGCCGTATTTTGCAATATAGTCTTTTTTGCTCATATTTGTATCAGCAATATGGAGCTTGTTAAGCTCAAGTGTGCGCTTTGCCACACGGGCAAGCATCTCGTTGCGCTTTTCGGGAGCGCGAAGCTCAAATTCGAGCCAATCGATCTCCTTGGCATACCCCGAATCCTCAATTAGTTTACCGTAATAGTCGTAATTGTATTGCTCTTCAAAGGTGGAGTTTTCCTCGAATCCTTCAATAAGGAGACCCTCTCTGTCCATGTCGCTGTATCCAAGAGGACCGCAGATCTCGGTCATACCGAGACTGTGCGCCCAGCTCTCAACAGCAGAGAAGAGAGCACGGGAGACTTCTGTATCATCAATAGAATCAAATCTTGTAAATCTTACTCTTTTGGTGTCGTTAAGCTCATTGAACTGCCTGTGGCAAATCCCCTGAATTCTTCCTGCTACCTTGCCGTCCTTTTCCGCAAGGAAGAATACAGAGTCGGCGATCTCTGTATTTCCGCCTGTTATAAGAAGCTTTTTTTCATCCGCATACATGAGGGGAACGAAATATTCGCAATTTTTGTAAAGCTTCAACGGAAAGTCAATAAATGCCTTTACATCCCTTTTAGTTTTGACTTCTCTTACAGTTACCATCAATCGTCCTCCAAGGGTTCGTCATCTCTGCGAAGGAATATCAACTCATAACCCGCAAGCCAAGGACCGTTGTGGCAACCGCTGACGGGAGACATGATCATGTCCTCGTGATTGGTCTTTATACCGTAAGTCTCCTCCATACCCTTAAGCACTTCAAGATATTTTTTACCCGTATAGAGACGGAAGAGAAGGTAATCCTCGGGAGAGCGGTCTCCGATTTTCTCCTTGATTATCTCACATGTACGTGCGAGTGCCTTTTTTGGAGTTCTGGTGGTTTCAAGAGAAACACATTCACCGATCTCATTGAAGTGGACTACGGGGCATATGCCGAGCATCTTTCCGATAAGTGCCTTTCCACCCTTGAGTCTGCCGTTGTATATGAGATAGTCAAGCTTTGCGTCCATGCCGATGAGCTCCTGACGCTTTATCATCCAAGCGGTCTCCTTGAGAATATCCTCCGAGGATTTTCCGGCAGCAACCATTTTCGCAGCATTTACCGCAAGATAACCCTCGTTAAAGCAGGTGATCTGGGTATCAACTACGTGAATCTTTATTTTGTCAGCGTAATCTCTTGCTACAAGGGAAACGGCATTGTAGGTTCCGCCAAGTCCGGAAGAAATACAGAAAGCGATTACTTCATCGTAACCCTCTTCAATAGCCTTGTCGAAATGCTCGGCAATTTCAGCGAGCGAAGGCACGGAGGTCTTGGGAAGATTGTTTTTTGGGTCCTCAAGGGTCTCAAGCTGTCTGTAAAAGTCATCGGGGTCAAGGTCGTAGCCCTCGAGATATTCTTTTCCGTTAAAAAACAGATGAACTCTGAGAATGTCGATACCGAGATTTCTGTAACGCTCGGGAGCGTACTCAATACAACCGGTAGACGTGCACATAATTTTTATCTTTGACATGATATATTCCTCCTAATCAGATTTCTATTCTGGATTTATCAAATATAGCTTTATGCTCAACCATGTTGAGAATCATTTCGGATACGCTTACCACCGTGGTTTCGTTGGAATTTCCGCGAGCTTTAATAACAGGCTTGTCGGTACCGAGGATAAGACCGCCTCCGAGAGATCCAAAATCATAAACCTTCATGAGGTGTCCGACAAGCTCCATTATAGATTCGTTGCCGGTGCGCTTTCCGTACTTTACAATGTCGGTAATAAGGCGTTTAGCCATACCCTCAGAAACCTTAAGGACAAGATTTCCCGCAAATCCGTCGCAAACAAGAATATCGCAGATTCCCGAGAGAGCAGTGTTGCCTTCCACGTTTCCGATAAAGTTTATTTCACTTTCGGCTGCAAGAAGAGCATGAGTTTCCTTAACGAGCTTGTTGCCCTTTGTGGATTCGGCACCGTTGGAGAGGAGTCCGACTCTCGGAGATTCTATGCCATACATCTGCTTCATAAACCTTGAACCCTGCTTTGCAAAATGAACAAGCATCTGAGGGGAACAGTCAATAGTGGCACCCGTATCAACGAGACAGGTGAAAGAGCCGTCTGCGTTGGGAAGGAGAGCAGCAAGACAGGGGCGGACTCTTTCCTTGCTGTTAAGGAAGCGAACCGTTCCGCCAAGAAGGACACCGGTGTTTCCGGTAGTAATAAGTCCTAACAGATCCTCTCTGGTATCAAGCGCTACAAGGGACTTGATCATTGAGGAGTCCTGCTTTTCAAAAAGAGCGGCTGCAGGATTGTCGTAGTTGGTAATTTCATTGGGCGCATCAAGGATTTCAACTCTGTCCATAGGCATAGAAAGGGAAACGCACTCCTTTTCGATGAGATCGCGGTCTCCCACCATGAGATATGAAAGGCTGTCAAATTTTTTAAGAGCAATAGCAGCTCCCTTGATAAGTACCTCGGGGCCGTTGTCGCCCCCCTTTGTGTCAAGTATTATTTTGTAAGTGTTTGCCATGCGTAATATCCTCCGAAAATTATTCAAGAGCGATCATGTAATCGTAAACGTCCTGACCGCTTTCGTAGAGAGTAAGCACAAGGTCGGGATATTCATTTTCGATAAGCTCCGTTATCCCGTCAATTTGAGAGGGAGAAACACCTGTGCCCGTAAAAACGGTAATAAGCTCGTAATCCTCTGCATTCTGTGATTTGAGAAACTCAAGGAAAGCCCCGTTGGCAGTGTCCGATACAGAGGTGATCTCACCGTTTGTTATAGATATGTAATCGCCCTCCTTAATGCTCTGACCGCCAAGAGTTACGTTGCGTACAGCTTTTGTTATTTCACTGCCAACAACTCCCGAAGCGGCTCTTTGAATGCTTTCAATGAGAGCATCAATATCATCAACTCCCGCAGATACAACTGAGAGAGCGCTGAAGCCTTCCATAAGACTGCGTGTCTTTATTACGTGAATACGTGCCTTGTCATATATTTCTGCAGCCTGATTTGCCGCGAGAATTACGTTTTTGTTGTTTGGAAGAACTATAATATCTTCAGATTCGCATTCGTCGAATGCCTTGACAAATTCCTCAATAGAGGGGTTAGCCGTCTGCCCACCGTTTATAATACCGTCAGCACCAAGATCGGAGAAGAGAGCGCAGATCCCATCTCCCGATGCCACGGCAAGAACCTCAAATTTCTTCGAGTTTTTTTTCTTGGCTTTTTCGGTTTCGGAATGACTTACCGACATGTTTTCTATCTTGACGGTAAGAAACTCACCGAATGCTTGCATTCTCGAAAGAATGTCGCCGGGACTAAAGGTGTGAACGTGTACCTTTACAACGTCGTCGGTTTTGTATGCAACGACACTCTCTCCGTGAAGCTCGTCAAGAATTTCGTGTATGCGAGCCATGTCAAATTTGTCGGGATCGACCTTTGCAGTGGTAAGACGGAGAAGAAATTCTGTGCAATAGCCGAATTCAAGAACCGAATCTCTCGTAAAGGTGTCAATGTCTATCTTGGGAGTCGTGTCGACACTCGACTTAAAGGTAATGTCGGGGAGCTTTCCCGTAAGAGCCTCGTACATTCCGAGCGCTATGTAGAGATATCCCGCGCCACCCGAGTCAACAACGTCAGCCTCGGCAAGAACAGGAAGAATTTCCTTCGTGGATGCAAGAGACCGCTTCGCTTCCTCAATGTGGAGACGGAAGAAATCCTCAACCGTCGAATGCTCGTTGATGTTCGTAGCCGCATATTCGGTGCTTTCCCTGAAGACCGTGAGAATAGTTCCCTCGGTGGGATTTTGTACAGCGGAATAGGATTTTTTGATTCCGTTGCGATATGCGCTTGCAAGCTCAAATGCGCCTACCTTATCGTATTTTGAAAGCTCCTCGGAAATTCCCGAGAAAATCTGAGAGAGAATAACACCCGAGTTTCCGCGTGCGCCGAGAAGAATTCCGTGGGCGAAGTGATTGGAAAGAGAACCGATGCTATCGTCCTTGTTCGCGTCAATTTCAGAAAGACCGCCCTCAAGAGTTTTCGCCATGTTTGTTCCCGTGTCTCCGTCGGGGACGGGAAAAACGTTGAGATCGTTTATTTCGTTGGCGTGAGCCGAGAGTAAAGCCGCACCGCCGTAAAGCATACGGGCGTATTGCTTGCCGTCAATGGTCGTGTCGGCAGCCTCCATGGAGACCCCCGTATTCAATTCTTCGTTAAGTCCGTTCATAAGATATTAGACGGAAAGGGAAGAAAGCCCCCACCGCCATTCTCCTTGTAGAATTTTTGGGGTTATTAACATTTTTCGACAAAATTCTACCATAGAAATCTAAACCGAAAATAAACTATGAGCCTTTCTCAACTTTATTTGATAATTCTTTTTCGGTTCTAAACAGAAAAATCAAAGCATATATAACCGCCCAAACCCTTAACAAAAAATGTAAAAATATATTGAAATGTGTAATAATACGAGCATAGGTTCTTCTGCGTTCTCCGGCTGTAGCGGACTTACGAGTATTAACTACAACGGTACAAAAGAGCAGTGGAAGGCTATAACTAAATACAGTAATTGGAACTATCGCACCGGCAACTACACCGTAACCTGTACCGACGGAGTGCTTACAAAGGCTGAGAACTGATAAAATCCAATTGAAACACATTACAAACACAAATCCCACCTGCGAAATCGCAGGTGGGATAACTTTTTAAAAAATGTAAAAATCCGTCAGCGTGTCATCCTGAGCAGAAAATGCCGTATGCGGCAGTTTCAGCCGAAGTTTCGGACGGAGGAGCGAAGTGAATTCGTCCGAAACCAAGTTTTCGAAGAAAACGCAGGGATCTACTGTGAAATTTTGTTGTCTTTTGTATGTAAAGTCATATTCCGTGTATCTATGGCATAAATGGTAACTTACTTTACGCGAGATAACGAAAAGTCATATTAGATCCCTTCGGCGCTTCGCGCCTCGGTTTTTCTCGCTCGGTAAACCTCGCCTCGAAAAACTTCGACTCGCTCCGCTCACTCAGGATGACACGTTGAAGGTCGCATAGATAACACGAATCTATCTTTGTGCTAAAAGTATGCTTTTACTGATTTTGCTTTTTCGGCAAGGTTACCGAAAAAACAACCTTTCCGTCGCGGCATTCCACAGCCGCCTCGCCCTTGTGAAGCTCGGTTATGCGCTTAACGATAGCGAGACCTATTCCGTTACCCTCGTGGGCATGGGATTCATCGGCTTGGTAAAATTTATTCCATATCTTTTTGATCCTGTCGGGCGAGATCTCCTCTCCCTCGTTACTGATATGAACCGTAAGGCTGCTCTCACTCTCCAAGATTTCAAATCCCACCGCTCCACCATGAGGCGAGAATTTTATAGCATTGTCCGCAAGATTTATCCACACCTGCTTAAGCAGCTCCTCGTTGGCTTCAATATCGTATTCCTCAAAGTCAAGCTGAATGTCAAGCTCCTTTGACGTCCACTTGTTTTCAAGCAACAGAATACAAGAGCGTATCTGCTCCGAAAGATTGAATTTCGTAACGTCGGTAAGTATCGTCTGATTTTCTACCTTGGTAAGATTAAGCACGTTGGTCGCCATCGAAGCAAGCCGCATGGATTCTTCCTCAATAGCCGTAAGATATGCCGCCTTTTGCTCCTCGGTAAGATTGCCCTTGTTTACAAGCTTCGCAAGACCCGCAATCGAAACTATGGGAGTTTTGAATTCGTGGGAAAAGTTATTTATAAAATCGCTTCGCAGTGTCTCGGTGTTTTCAAGCTCCTCGGCAAGCTTGTTGAAGCTCTCGGATATCTCCTTGAACGCCTTGTTTTTTGATACCGCCTTGCCGAATTTGAGCCTCGTCTTGTAGTCGCCCTTGGAGAGCCTGTCCATGCTGTCTATAAGATCGTCAACGGGCTTTAGGGGAAACGTTCCGATAAGTAAGCTTATAACAAATGTAATGAGAACGATTCCCAAGACAACTCCTACAAGAGTCCAAGGCCAGTTTTTAACATTGAGATTTATCCATATTCCGCCGAAGTCAAGACGCTCAAAAATACCCGATCTGAATAAAAGAAATACTATGAGGGCGAATATTGCGAGAGCAACTCCGAGAACCGCAAGAACGACCTTTGAGGATGAAGCGGCAAGGGCGGTGCGAAAACGGGCTTTAATGCTTTTTTTCTGTACCTTTTTCTTTCTCATACTTTTTTCACCGCCTTGTATCCGAGACCGCGTACAGACTCAATGGAGAATTCGGGATAATTTTCAAAGCGTCTGCGAAGACGCCCGATGTGAACAGTAACCGTTTCCCAACCCGTATCGCTGTCAGCACCCCATATCTCATCCATAAGCTGAATTCTCGTAAATATTTTTCCGGGGTAGGAGAGCAGAGTATAAAGAAGCATAAATTCCTTTTGCGGAAGCTCCTGCACGTCATCTCCACGTGTAACCGTCAATGAGTCATAGTCAAGGATGACCTCACCTATTTTTATTTTTCGCTCGCTTGCGATCTTTGCTCTGCGAAGAAGTGCCTTGATTCTGAACAGCATTTCCTCGTCGTCCACAGGCTTTGTAATGTAGTCGTCCGTACCCGCAAGAAAGCCCTTGTGCTTGTCAGCGGGAAGCTGCCTTGCCGAAACCATAAGTATTGGCAGATTATTATTCGACTGACGCAGAATCTTCGTAAACTCGTACCCGTCCATTTTTGGCATCATGACGTCGAGGACCACGAGATCCACACAGGTGCTTTTCATTGCCGAGAGAGCAGCCTCTCCGTTTTCCGCAACAGTTACGGTGTAGCCGGCTCCCTCAAGAAGAGCGCGGAAGAACATTCGCGTATTTTTATCATCGTCAACGACGAGAATATTGAACATAAAACAATACCTCCGAAAAAAGGATAGTTATATATAATATTTTACCATACTTTGACCGACGTATCAATAGAATTTTAATTTTAAAAAGCAAATAAAAATTTTTCTCCACCTATTGACATACTACGACGTTTGTGATACAATAATAGGCGTAATCTTTAAGCCGATACAGAGATGTCGGAAAGATCGTTTTTAACAAAAAAATAGCTTGCTGGGTCTCATAGAGGATATCTGTGTGTACGTGGCTTTTTTGTGGAACGGTCTTGCGGATTGCAGGACTTTTTTCTTTATTTATCACTGCCCGAAGAAAGGAATTTGATATGAAAAGAAAAACCATGATAATGGACGAGGCGGCGCTTCGGCGCGCGGTGGCAAGAATAACCCACGAGATAATCGAGCGCAATCAAGGGGCAGAGGAAATATGCCTGCTCGGAGTTGAGAGACGCGGAATACACCTTGCCAATATGCTTGCGGAAAACATACGCAAATTCGAGGGTGTCGTAGTACCTCTCGGAAGGCTTGATATAACCCTCCACCGAGACGATATGACCGAGGAGGACAAGCAGAACGCAGAGAGCAGAGGACATCACATTCCCTGCGACATAAGAGAAAAGACCGTCATAATTGTAGATGACGTTCTGTATACGGGAAGAACTGCGAGAGCGGCGCTTGAAGCGGTATTTTCACACGCAAGACCCCGCTCTGTTCAGCTTGCGGTGCTTATTGACAGAGGGCATAGAGAGCTTCCCATCCGTCCCGATTACGTAGGAAAAAATCTTCCCACCTCCAAAAACGAGCTTGTGGCTGTAACCGTCAGACAGATAGACGGCGAAAACGGTGTCTATATATACGAGAAATAAGAAAACTGTAAGGAGATAAAGCTATGTGTAAGAATATAAACGCAAATATAAATACAGTCGGTATATCTCCCGAGACTAACCTTTCCTTTGATTTGGCGAAGGCTTTTTTCCATTCTCCCGAATACGTTGTTTTTCCCGGCTTTTGCGATGTGCATGTGCATTTTCGTGAGCCGGGCTTTTCTTATAAGGAGACAATAAAAACAGGAAGCATGGCAGCGGCAAGGGGTGGATATACAGCGGTATGCACAATGCCGAATCTTAAGCCTGTGCCCGACAGTAAGGAAAATCTTGGAGTGCAGCTTGACGCAATCAGAAAAGACGCGGTAATAAACGTATATCCTTATGCGTCAATAACAAAAATGGAAATGGGTATCGACCTTGTGGATATGGCGGAGCTGGCAGAGGATGCCGTAGCCTTTTCCGACGACGGACGGGGAGTTCAGAGCGACGAAATGATGAGACGCGCCATGACCGAAGCAAAAAGGCTCGGCAAGATTATCGCGGCTCATTGCGAGATCAACGACCTGCTCAGAGGCGGATATATCCACGACGGCGAATATGCAAAGGCACACGGACACAGAGGCATATGCTCCGAGAGTGAATACGGACAGATAGCGCGGGACCTGAAGCTTGTGGAAGAAATAGGCTGCGCATACCACGTGTGCCATATATCAACAAAGGAAAGCGTAGAGCTTATAAGAGCGGCAAAGAAACGCGGAGTGAACGTAACCTGCGAGACAGGACCACATTACCTCATACTTGATGATGGCGACCTTCGCGAGGAGGGAAGATTTAAAATGAATCCTCCTCTGCGTTCGAAAGAGGACAGAGAAGCCCTTGTTGCGGGAATCCTCGACGGAACCATAGATATGATAGCAACAGACCATGCGCCTCACTCAGATGAAGAAAAAGCGAGAGGGCTTGAAAACAGTCCTTTCGGTATTGTGGGACTTGAAACCGCATTTTCGCTTATGTATACACACTTTGTCAAAACGGGAATATTAAGTCTTGAGAGACTTGTAGAGCTTATGGCAATAAATCCGAGAAAGAGATTCGGAATTCCCATGGACGATGGATTTACGGTTTGGAAGCTCGATGAAAAATATAAGGTAGACCCTAAGGATTTTCTTTCCATGGGACACGCGACTCCCTTTGATGGCGACGAGCTTTACGCAAGATGCGTGATGACAGTTTGCGGCGATAAGATCGCCTACAAAGCAGACTGAAATTATAGATTTAATTTGATTTGAAAAACGGAGGATATAAAAAATGGCAAAGAGAAAAGATTTGAAAAAGATTTTGATTATCGGTTCAGGACCTATCGTAATAGGTCAGGCAGCGGAGTTCGACTATGCAGGAACCCAGGCGTGCCTCGCGCTTCGTGAGGAGGGCTATGAGGTAGTGCTGGTTAACTCAAACCCCGCAACCATAATGACCGATACCACCATTGCCGATAAGGTGTACATGGAGCCCCTGACTCTCGAATATATCGCGAAAATACTCAGATATGAGAGACCGGACGCAATACTTCCCGGAATCGGCGGACAGACAGGACTTAACCTTGCTATGCAGCTTGAAAAGAAGGGCATACTCAAGGAATGCCGCGTGGAGCTTCTCGGAACCAGCAGCGAAAGTATAGAGAGAGCAGAGGACAGAGAGCTTTTCAAGGAAATGTGTCAGTCTATAGGCGAGCCTACCATTCCTTCGCAGATCACATATAGCCTTATTGAGGCGCAGAAGGCTGCAAAAGAAATCGGTTATCCCGTGGTTCTCCGTCCCGCGTTCACGCTTGGTGGAACGGGCGGCGGATTCGCTAATAACGAGGAAGAGCTTATAGAGATAGGCAGAAACGCATTTAAGCTTTCTCCCGTTCACCAGGTCCTTATAGAGAAATCTGTAAAGGGATATAAGGAAATAGAATTTGAGGTAATGCGCGATTCCTCCGATAAGGCCATAACCATATGCGGAATGGAAAATATAGACCCCGTAGGAGTTCATACGGGAGACTCTATAGTTGTAGCTCCTATCCTTACACTTAACGACCACGACCTCAAGATGCTTAACGACAGCGCGATACGTATAATTAAAGAGCTTAAGATCGAGGGCGGATGTAACGTTCAGTTCGCGCTTAGCCCCGATTCCTCCGAATATTATCTTATCGAGGTTAATCCCCGAGTATCCCGTTCCTCGGCGCTTGCATCCAAGGCGAGCGGATATCCTATCGCAAGAGTAACAGCTAAGATAGCGGTAGGTATGACCCTTGACGAGATAGAAATAGCAAACGCAACTGCGGACATTGAGCCCAGACTTGACTATATAGTCGCAAAGTTCCCCAGATTCCCCTTCGATAAGTTCTCCTCAGCCTCCAACGTTCTCGGAACTCAGATGAAGGCAACCGGTGAAGTAATGGGAATAGGCTCAAATCTTGAGGAGTGTATGCTCAAGTCTGTGCGCTCCCTTGAAATAGGCGTTTGCCACCTCCACATGGCTAAATTCGACAGAATGAGCACCGAGGAGCTTAAGAATTATACGCTCCAGTTTAAGGACGATAATATATTTGCCGTTACCGAGCTTTTGCGCAGAGGTGTTAGCGTAGAAGAGCTTTACGGACTTACAAAAATAACCCGCTACTTCCTTGAAACGATTCTCGGAATCGTGGAGATGGAAAAGAAGCTTGCCTCAAATAAGAAAAATACAAAGCTTCTCCGTGAAGCAAAGAAAATGGGCTTTTGCGATAAGTTCATAGCAAAGCTTTGGGAGTGCGACGAGCTTGACGTATGCAATCTCCGTAAAGCGGAAAATATTATTCCCGTGTTCAGAATGGTAGATACGCTCCATACGGGCGCGTATATTCCTTACCTCTACTCGTCCTACAGCGGAGAGAACGATTCCCGTCTTACAAATAAGAGAAAGATGCTGGTTCTCGGAGCAGGACCTATCCGTATAGGACAGGGAGTTGAATTCGATTATTCTACCGTGCATGCGGTAACTACGATACGTAAGTCGGGCTTTGAAGCGATAATTATAAACAATAACCCCGAAACCGTTTCTACCGACTATACAACAAGCGATAAGCTTTACTTTGAGCCTCTTACTCCCGAGGACGTAATGAATATCGTTGATTTCGAAGCTCCCGAGGGAGTCATAGCATCTCTTGGGGGACAGACCGCTATCAATCTCGCAGAGCCTCTTATGAAGAGAGGGGTCGATATAATCGGAACCGACTGCGACGCCATAGAGAGAGCGGAGAACAGAGACAGCTTCGAAAAGATTCTTCATAAGCTTGGAATTCCTCAGCCCGAGGGACAGGCAGTAACCAATATAGAGGACGGTGTAGCGGCAGCTGCGAGAATCGGATACCCCGTGCTTGTCCGTCCCAGCTTCGTTCTCGGCGGACGCGCTATGCAGATCGTTGGAAACGAGGATCAGCTCCGTCAATACCTTAAGACCGCCGTTGAAATAGATGAGGACAGACCTGTTCTCGTAGATAAGTATATTATCGGTAAAGAGGTTGAGGTTGACGCGATCTGCGACGGCTACGACGTATTCGTTCCGGGTATTATGGAGCTCGTAGAGAGAACGGGCGTTCACTCGGGAGACTCTATAAGCGTATATCCTACCTTCAGCATTTCGGATAAGGTCAAGGGAACAATTCTTACCTACGCAAAGGAGCTCGGACTCGGAATCGGCATCAAGGGTCTGTTCAATATTCAGTTTATCGTAGATAAGGAAGAGAAGGTGTTTATAATCGAGGTTAACCCCAGATCCTCAAGAACCGTTCCTTTCCTTTCAAAGGCAACGGGATATAGCCTTGCTGATATTGCAACCGAGGTAATTCTCGGCAGAACCTTAAAGGAGCAGGGAATATTCGGAATTTATCCCGACGAGAAGAAGAGATGGTACGTAAAGGTTCCCGTATTCTCATTCAGTAAAATAAGAGGACTTGACGCGTATCTTTCTCCCGAAATGAAGTCTACGGGTGAAGCAATAGGATACGACGACAAGCTTAACAGAGCGCTTTATAAGGCGCTTCAAGCGTCAGGAATGCACCTCCAGAATTACGGAACTGTGTTTGTAACCATTGCGGATAAGGATAAGGAGGAGGCGCTTCCCCTTATACGTCGATTCTATAATCTCGGATTTAATATAGAGGCTACCGAGGGAACGGCAAACTTCTTAAAGAGTAACGGAATCCGCACTCATATTCTTGCAAAGATTGAAACCGGAAGCAACGAAATTCAGGAGTCCATACGTCAGGGACATATAGCTTACGTCATTAATACAAGCGACCTTCAGCATGCAAATCAATTGAGCGACGGAAAGCAGATAAGAGAGTGGGCAATAGAAAGTAACGTAACCCTCTTCTCGTCGCTTGATACCGTAAGAGTTCTTCTTGACGTGCTTGAGGAGACTACTCTCTGCATCTCTACCATCGACGCATAATAGAACGGAGATAAAAATGAAGCAGGGAATTTTTAAGATAAGTGAAAACGTAGCGCTTACGGAAAACGTAATGCGCATGCGCCTTGAGGGCGATACGTCTGCAATTACCGAAGCGGGACAGTTTATAAATATCAAGCTTGAGGGCTTGTATCTCCGCCGTCCCATTTCGGTATACGATTGCGATGAAAAAGCGGTTACCATAATTTATAAGGTCGTAGGAAAGGGAACCGAGCAGATGAGGAGCATGAAGGGCGGCGAGCTTGACGTGCTAACGGGTCTCGGCAACGGATATGACCTTTCAAAGGCAGGAGATAAACCTCTCCTTATAGGCGGAGGCGTGGGAGTTCCTCCTATGTATCTCCTTGCTAAAAAGCTCAGAGCAATGGGCAAGGACGTGTCGGTAATACTCGGCTTTAATACCGAGAGCGAGGTTTTCTGCGAGGAGGATTTCAAGGCTCTTGGATGTAAGGTTACAGTAGCGACTGCAGACGGTTCTTACGGTGTCAAAGGCTTTGTAACCAATGCAATGAAGGATATGGAATACAGCTACTTCTATACATGCGGACCCGAGCCTATGCTTAAGGCTGTCTACAACGAAAGCAAAACAAGCGGACAGTTCAGCTTTGAGGAGAGAATGGGATGCGGATTTGGCGCGTGCATGGGATGCTCCTGTAAGACCCTCTACGGAAACAAGAGAATATGTAAGGACGGCCCCGTGCTTGTAAAGGAGGAGATAATATGGGAAAAATGAAAGTAAACCTTTGCGGCATAGAGCTTGACAATCCCGTTATCCCCGCAAGCGGAACCTTTGGGTTCGGATACGAGTTTGCCGAGCTTTACGACATAAACCTGCTTGGAACCTTCTCTTTCAAGGGAACGACTAAGGATGCAAGATTCGGAAATCCTACTCCGAGAATTGCCGAGTGCTATTCGGGTATGATAAATGCCGTAGGACTTCAGAATCCCGGTGTTGAAAGCGTAATATCCGAGGAGCTTCCCAAACTTGCCAAATGCTTTAATAAAAAGGTAATGGCAAACGTCAGCGGATTTGCCATTGAGGATTATGCGTATACTTGCGAAAAGCTTGACGCTTGCGAGCAGGTGGGTTGGCTTGAGGTAAACGTAAGCTGTCCCAACGTTCACGGCGGCGGAATGAGCTTCGGTACGTCTCCCGAGGCGGCAGCCGAGGTAACGAGAGCCGTAAAGAAGGTAACCACAAAGCCCGTTATTGTGAAGCTTTCTCCTAACGTAACCGATATCGTTTCCATCGCAAAGGACTGCGAGGCGGCGGGTGCTGACGGAATCAGCCTTATTAATACTATGCTCGGTATGAGAATAGACCTTCGCAGACGTACCCCCGTGATCGCCAATAAAATGGGCGGATTTTCGGGTCCCGCCATTTTCCCCGTAGCAGTGAGAATGGTATATCAGGTGTCTCATGCGGTGAATATTCCCGTAGTGGGAATGGGCGGTGTTTCTACGGCAGAGGACGTAATCGAAATGATGATGGCAGGCGCTACCGCCGTTGAGGTCGGAGCCGCTAACCTTATCGACCCCTTTGCATGTAAGAATATCATAGAAGAGCTTCCAAAGACCATGGAAAAGTACGGAATTACCGATCTTTCAGAGATAATAGGAGCGATAAAATGAGAGTAGAAAGATATAAGCTCGATGATGACTGCGGATATGTAGATGCATATATCGCAGACCCAATCCCCGATTTTACGAGAAAGGCAATTCTCGTAATTCCCGGAGGCGGATATGCAAACGTATGCTCTGACCGAGAGGGAGAGCCTATAGCTCATGCGTTTATACCATACGGATATAACGCATTCGTATTGCACTACTATACGGGTAAGGAAAAGCCCTTTCCAATTCAGCTTATACAGGCGGCTAAGGCTATAAAGCTTATAAAGGATAAGGCAAAGGACTTTGGTATTTATTCCGAGGAAATATTTACAGTAGGCTTTTCCGCGGGAGGACACCTTGCGGCAAGCACGGGAATTCTCTGGAAGCACCCCGCAATTTACGAGGCTGTGGATATGCAGTACGGCTACAACAGACCAAAGGGTGTAATGCTTATATATCCCGTAATATGCGACCATATGCGCTCATTCAAAAATTTGTTGGCAACCAAAGAGCCAACAAAGGAAATGCTTGATGCGGTTTCGCTTGATAAGCACGTGGATAAGGACAGCTCACCCGCATTTATAATGCATACGTCGAATGATGAGATAGTGGACGTACGAAATTCGCTGACTCTTGGCGCGGCATACAGGGAAGCAGAGCTTCAGTTTGAGCTTCACGTATATCCCGACGCTCCCCACGGAGTGGCACTGTCCAATAAGATAACCTCACGCCATAGGGAAAACATAGAAAACACAGCAATAGCCGAGTGGGTCAGAATGGCGGCGTTTTGGGCAGATAACTTAAAGTAAAATAATATAAAGAAAAGGAGATAATAAAATGGGAAAAGACGTAATTATTGCGTGCGATTTTGACAGCGCGGAAAAAACATTTGCGTTTCTTGACAAATTCACAGGCAGAAAGCCCTTCGTAAAGATAGGAATGGAGCTTTACTACGCGGAAGGTCCTTCTATAGTCCGTGAGATCAAGAAGAGAGGACATAAGATATTCCTTGACCTTAAGCTCCACGACATTCCTAACACAGTAAAGAAGTCTATGGCGGTTCTTTCGAGACTTGACGTTGACATGACCAACCTTCACGCTGCCGGAACTATCCGTATGATGGAGGGCGCCCTTGAAGGACTTACAAGACCTGACGGAACAAGACCTCTCCTTATTGCCGTAACACAGCTTACCTCAACCGACCAGGAGAGCATGGAAAAGGACCTTCTCATTGAGAAGCCTATTGCGGACGTGGTTATGCACTATGCGCATAACGCAAAGGTTGCGGGACTGGACGGCGTTGTTTGCTCACCTCTTGAAGCAGGTAAGGTACACGATACCTGTGGAGAAAAGTTCCTGACCGTTACTCCCGGCGTAAGATTTGCTGACGGAGATATCGGAGATCAGAAGAGAGTTATGACTCCCGCCGAGGCAAAGAAGATCGGCTCTGACTATATCGTTGTAGGCAGACCTATTACCGCTGCAGAAGATCCCGTAGCGGCTTACGAAAGATGCGTAAGAGAATTTTGCGACTGAAATAAAAATAATATAAAAATTAACGGAGGATAAAAAATGGAATCTATCGAAAGAGTAATTGCAAAGGATCTGCTTTCTATCAGAGCAGTATTTTTCCGTCCCGAGGAGCCCTTTACCTGGGCAAGCGGAATAAAGAGTCCCGTGTATTGCGATAACCGCCTTACACTTACCGCTCCCGCTGTAAGAAACGACGTTGAGCGCGGACTTGCAGAGCTTATAAAGACTCATTTCCCCACTGCAGAGGTGCTTATGGGAACTTCTACCGCAGGAATTGCTCACGCGGCAATTACCGCGCATCTTCTTGATATGCCTATGGGCTACGTTCGTTCGGGCGCAAAGGACCATGGCAGACAGAATCAGATAGAGGGCAGACTTGAAGCGGGACAGAAGGTAGTCGTTGTTGAAGACCTTATTTCCACCGGCGGAAGCGTAATTGAGGTCGTAAACGTTCTTCGTGAGGCAGGAGCAGAGGTTCTTGGCGTAGTAAGCATCTTCACTTACGGTATGAAGAAGGGAATTGAGAGACTTAAGGCTGCTGATGTTATAAACTACTCCCTTACCAACTTCGACGTAATCGCAGAGGTTGCGGCAGAGGAAAAGTATATTCGTCAGGAGGATGTAAAGCGTCTTATCGCATTCCGTAACAATCCTTCCGACGAAAGCTGGATAGGTGCTTGATCGGAGGCAAAAATGAAAAGAAGTCTGATTGATATTTTGGATTTTTCGGTAGAAGAGATCGATGAGCTTCTTAATACGGCAATGGATATGATCGCCGCTCCCGATAAGTATTCCGAGAAATGTAAGGGCAAAAAGCTTGCAACGCTTTTCTTTGAGCCTTCAACAAGAACCCGTCTCAGCTTTGAGGCGGCAATGATAGAGCTGGGCGGAAGCGTTATCGGCTTCTCCGACGCGGCAAATACGTCATCCTCAAAGGGTGAAAGCGTGTCGGATACCGCAAAGGTTATAAGCTGCTACGCGGATATAATCGCAATGCGCCACCCCAAGGAGGGAGCTCCCCTCGTAGCTGCAAATGCGGCATCTATTCCCGTTATCAATGCGGGAGACGGCGGACATAATCATCCCACTCAGACCCTTGCCGACCTTCTTACCATAAGCCGCGAGAAGGGAAGATTACAGGACCTTACCGTAGGTTTTTGCGGAGACCTTAAGTTTGGTAGAACCGTACATTCCCTTATTGCCGCTCTTTCAAGATATACGGGCATAAAGGTAGTTCTCATTTCTCCCAATGAATTGAAGCTTCCAAGCTACGTAAAGACCGACATTATGGATAAGAATAACATGCAATACGTGCAGACCACCGACCTCGAAGCAGTAATGCCCGAGCTTGACGTGCTCTACATGACCCGTGTTCAGAAGGAAAGATTCTTTAACGAGGAGGATTATCTCCGACTTAAGGATAGCTATATTCTTACTCCCCAGAAGCTGAATAACGCAAAGAGCGACCTTTGCATAATGCACCCGCTTCCCAGAGTAAACGAAATAAGCGTAGCTATCGACGATGACCCCAGAGCTTGCTATTTCAAGCAGGTTTATAACGCAAAGATAATGAGAAAGGCTCTCATACTTAAGCTTTTGAAGGAGGCGGGAACGATATGAATATAGATTCAATTCAGAACGGCTTTGTAATAGACCATATTCCCGCGGGAAAGGGAATGACTCTTTACGATCTCCTCGGACTTGACGAGCTTGATTGCTCCATAGCCCTTATAAAGAACGTAGGAAGCGAGAAAATGGGCAAAAAGGATATTATCAAAATAGATGCGGCAATTGATATCAATTTTGATATAATCGGATTTATAGCTCCCGAGGTAACGGTAAATATAATCGAGGACGGCAAGATAGTAGAGAAAAAGAGCATGGAGCTTCCCCTGACACTTACGGGAGTTATCCGTTGTAAGAACCCCCGTTGCATAACGACCACTGAGCAGGAAATAATCCATAAGTTCAAGCTTACCGATAAGGAAAACAGAGTTTACCGCTGTATCTATTGCGAAACAAAAGCAAACTAAAAATAAATCCCATCGAAAAAATTCGATGGGATTTATTTTATGCCTTTTTCTTTTTTATATCATGGATCAGGAATCCGACAACGTTTACCGCAAGAATGGTTCCGTGAGTAATCAAAGCCGAGTAGGAGCCTGTGAATATGTCATAGGATATCCATATGACCGTGTTGATAATGGCGCAGATTCTGAAATTCTTCCCGTTTTTTTGAAGAATACTGACAATAAAGGCTATACATGCGAGAGACGCAAGCAGAGTCGCAACGGTAAGCCCGCCGACAAGGATGTTTACAGCAATGAAAGAAGCTATGTATATACCGATAAGCCACTTGGGAATAGGCTTGTTTTTTGCGTCAAATATAAAATTTATTAAAGTTTGAACACAGGCAAGAAGTCCTGAGGCGGCTCCGTTTATTCCCGTCCCGGAGCAAAGATATCCGATTGCCACCAAGGCGTTTCCTATAAGAATCAAGACGAGAACCTTTTTCATTTTTTCGCCTTTTATAAGAGAAGCCGCAAGAGTAGCCGCAAGTCCAAGGAGATTTAAAATAAACGCTAATTCCTTCATATTTTCCTCCGAAATATATTTCCGAACAATTATATCACAAAATAACCGCGTTTTCAATACGAAATATAAAAAAGACCTTGCGGATTTCTCCGCAAGGTCGATTATTTGTACTATGACAGTGATGATTGTAAATTGTAATCATATTGTATTAGAGTTTTTTGATTTTTTTATATATTTTACGATTGTTTTTTTCAGACCAAATACGTAATGGTGCATTAAAACTGCTACACAATTGTTTTATAATAAAAGGATTGTAATTGTAGAACTCCTTAAACCGTTTCAAGAGTAGTAGATATACGTTTTCATCATCAATTACCATTGAATGGCATTTTTTTCTCCATTCCTGAGATGTAATCCAACCGCTATAGACATCGTTTAGCTCAGGAGCAATTAAATTTACAACGCCGCCGAAACCAACATTTTCATGTTGGTTTTTGTTCCTTGATGGATTCTCACAAATTAATATGTGTAGGAATAGATGTTCAAGCAAATCACAGTAAACTATATTTTGTTTTTGTTGCCATTCGTAGGGATTATTTTTTGCAAAAATTGGATCTGATAACATTATGGCATGATCTTCATATTTGTGATGGGCATATAACCCCTCTTTTGTTCTTGATATTTTTTTGTTCTTGTTCCAGTTTTTTGTCATATAATCGCATAGACCTATTCCATATTTTTTTTGTAAATAATCACAGTATTCTATGTAATCATAATCCTTAACCTGTAAATATTCATTTAAATTCATAATACTACCTCCTAAAAAAATTATACCATATTCAATGTACAATAAAATGGACAGAAACAAAAAAAGACCTTGCGGAATTACTTCCGCAAGGTCTTTTTTTGTTTTGTAATATCTTGAATTACTTAAGTGCTGCCTGAGCCGCTGCAAGACGAGCGATCGGAACACGGAAAGGAGAACAAGATACGTAGTCAAGACCTACCTGGTGGCAGAACTCAACAGACGTGGGGTCGCCGCCGTGCTCACCGCAGATACCTACGTGGAGCTTGGGGTTAACGGGTCTACCGAGAGTTACAGCCATGTTCATGAGCTTACCAACACCGGTCTGGTCGAGCTTAGCGAAGGGATCGTTCTCGAAGATCTTAGCATCGTAGTAAGCGCCGAGGAACTTACCTGCGTCATCACGGGAGAAGCCGTAGGTCATCTGAGTCAGGTCGTTAGTACCGAAGCAGAAGAAGTCAGCGTTAGCTGCGATCTCGTCAGCGGTGAGACATGCTCTGGGAATTTCGATCATGGTACCAACCTCATACTTAAGATCAGCGCCTGCGGCAGCGATCTCAGCGTCAGCGGTAGCAACAACTACGCTCTTAACGTACTTGAGCTCCTTAACGTCGCCTACGAGAGGAATCATGATCTCGGGAACTACCTTCCAGTCAGCGTGCTTCTTCTGAACGTTGATAGCAGCGCGGATAACAGCGGTAGTCTGCATCTTTGCGATCTCGGGGTAGGTTACGGCGAGACGGCATCCACGGTGACCCATCATGGGGTTGAACTCATGGAGAGATGCGATGATAGCCTTAATTTCCTCAACGGACTTGTTCTGAGCCTTAGCGAGAAGAGCGATGTCCTCATCGGTGGTAGGAACGAACTCATGGAGAGGGGGATCAAGGAAACGGATACATACGGGGTTGCCCTCGAGAGCCTCGTAGAGAGCCTCGAAGTCAGCCTGCTGGTAGGGAAGGATCTTTGCGAGAGCAACTTCTCTCTCCTCAGCAGTGTCGGAGCAGATCATCTCTCTGAATGCCGCAATTCTGTCAGCCTCAAAGAACATGTGTTCGGTACGGCAGAGACCGATACCTTCAGCGCCGAGCTCACGAGCCTTCTTAGCGTCAGCGGGAGTATCAGCGTTGGTTCTTACCTTAAGGGTACGGAACTCATCAGCCCATCCCATGATGGTGCCGAAGTTTCCGGAGATTTCTGCGTCAACGGTAGGAATGATACCGTCGTAGATTGCACCGGTAGAACCGTCGATGGAGATGTAATCACCCTCAACGAAGGTCTTGCCTGCAAGCTCAAACTTCTTGTTTTCCTCGTCCATCTTGATGTCGCCGCATCCGGAAACGCAGCACTTACCCATACCACGGGCAACAACTGCTGCGTGAGAGGTCATACCGCCGCGAACGGTGAGTATACCCTGAGCAGCCTTCATACCGGTGATATCTTCGGGAGAAGTCTCAAGTCTAACGAGAACTACCTTCTTACCTGCGTTCTTCCAAGCCTCAGCATCCTCAGCGGAGAATACGATCTGACCGCAAGCAGCGCCGGGAGAAGCACCGAGACCTCTGCCCATGGGCTTAGCAGCCTTAAGAGCCTTAGCGTCGAACTGGGGGTGGAGAAGTGTATCAAGGTTTCTGGGGTCGATCATAAGAACGGCCTCTTCCTTGGTCTTGTGTCCCTCTGCAACGAGGTCAACAGCTATCTGGAGAGCTGCGGGAGCAGTTCTCTTACCGTTACGGGTCTGGAGCATGTAGAGCTTTTCGTTCTCAATGGTGAACTCCATATCCTGCATGTCGTGGTAGTGATTCTCAAGAATCTCGCAAACCTTCTTGAATTCAGCGAAAGCAGCGGGGAACTTGTTAGCCATTTCAGCGATGGGCATAGGTGTACGAACACCTGCAACAACGTCCTCACCCTGAGCGTTGGTAAGGAACTCACCCATAAGCTTCTTTTCACCGGTAGCGGGGTCGCGGGTAAATGCAACACCGGTACCGCAGTTGTCGCCCATGTTACCGAAAGCCATAGCCTGTACGTTTACAGCGGTACCCCAAGAGTAGGGAATGTCGTTATCACGACGGTAAACGTTAGCTCTGGGGTTATCCCAAGAACGGAATACGGCCTTAACAGCGCCGATGAGCTGCTCCTTAGGATCAGAGGGGAAGTCCTGACCGATCTTAGCCTTGTATTCAGCCTTGAACTGGTTAGCGAGCTCCTTGAGGTCGTCAGCGGTAAGCTCAACGTCCTGCTTTACACCCTTTTCTTCCTTCATCTTGTCGATAAGCTCTTCGAAGTACTTCTTGCCGACTTCCATAACGACGTCGGAATACATCTGAATAAATCTTCTGTAGCAGTCGTAAGCCCAACGAGCGTTGCCTGACTTCTTAGCCATAACTTCAACAACCTCTTCGTTAAGACCGAGGTTAAGAATGGTATCCATCATACCGGGCATGGAAGCGCGAGCTCCGGAACGAACAGAAACGAGGAGGGGATTTTCAAGGTCGCCGAACTTCTTGCCGGTAACACCCTCCATCTTTACAATGTACTCCATGATTTCAGCCATGATCTCATCATTGATCTGACGGCCGTCCTCATAGTACTGAGTGCAGGCTTCGGTAGAAATGGTGAAGCCCTGAGGAACAGGGAGACCGATATTGGTCATCTCTGCGAGGTTTGCGCCCTTACCGCCAAGGATCTCACGCATGTTAGCGTTACCCTCGGAGAAGAGATAGCAATACTTTTTTGCCATTGGTAAATACCTCCGTATAATATAAAATTTTTGACGATTCCATTTGCAGAGGGCATAGCTATAGCACTGCGCACAACTGCACCATGTATTATAACACAATTAATAAAATTTTTCCATAATTTTTGGCAAAAAAGATATATAAAAAGGTAAACATTTTGTGAACAAATCTTGAAAAAACATTAATTAGGTTGATTTTATTGACGTAATATAATATAATTAGTAATTGGAAAAGAAGTTAAAATCGGTAACGGAGAAAAAATGGCTAATATATTTGACCTTTTCAAGCAAATATCAAAGGATAGCGGTAATGCTGCCGCTCCCATGGAGTATATAGCGGTAGGACTGGGAAATCCCGGTATACAGTATGGCAGGACCCGTCATAATGCGGGCTTTATGGCAATAGATGAAATAGCAAAAAAGTACGGTACGCAGATCGACCGTGCAAAATTCAAGGCGCTCGTTGGCGAGGTAACCATAAGCGGAAAAAGAGTGCTGCTCATGAAGCCTCAGACTTTCATGAATCTTTCGGGCGAGGCTGTGGGCGAGGCGGCAAGATTTTATAAGCTTGCTCCCGAAAGGGTGATTGTGCTTTCCGACGATATAAGCCTTGACGTCGGCAAGCTCCGCGTCCGCCGAAAGGGAAGCGCGGGAGGACATAACGGACTTAAGAGCATCTCCGAGCATCTCGGTACCGACGAATATCCGAGAATAAAGATAGGTGTGGGACAAAAGCCCCACCCCGACTACGACCTTGCAAGCTGGGTCCTTTCCAACTTTACCGATAGAGAGCTTGAGGATCTCTGCGGAGCTTTCCCCACCGTAATATCCGGTCTTGAAAAAATTGTGTCCGCCGATATTGACGGAGCTATGCAGATATGCAATAAAAAATAATTTTCTCAACGGAGAAAAAGAATGAATATACTTACCGACAGCATCCGTAAGGATAAAGAGTATGGAGAGCTGCTCAGCGCCGTAGTCAAAGGGAAAACGGCGCCGAGAGCACTTCCCATTCTCATATCAGGTTTGTGCGAGGGTGCGTCCGATGCAGTGTACGCTTCCTTGGTGGAGGATATTAAAAAGACCGATAAAAGAGCGATTTTGTTTATATGCTCTGAGGAAAAGGAATGCGTAAGAGTAAAATCTCTCTTAAAGCAGTTTGGATTTAAGTGCGCCTTCTACGTTGGCAGAGACCTGACTTTTTATAATATTACCGCCTCCCATGAGTACGAGCATGAGAGGCTAAAGGTGCTTTCGGGACTCCTTGACGGCAGCCTTGACGCGGTGGTTACTACCCCCGACGCGGCGCTGAGCTACACGATACCTCCCGAAAAGCTTATATCCTCAAATATGAAGATAGAGTACGATAAAACAGTCATCGACCCCGCTGAGCTTGCAAAAAAGCTGATAGATGCGGGCTACGTTTGCGTTGAGATGGTAGAGGCTCCCGGACAGTTTGCAAGACGCGGAGGAATAATAGATATATACCCAACATTTGCAACCTTCAAGGATATAGACGGGCAGGAGAGCAGAGGTGCTTATCCCTTTCGAATAGAGCTTTTCGGAGACGAGATCGACCGAATGGAAATATTCGATTCGGCAACTCAGCGAATGACGGTAACCCTTGATGCCGTAGAATTCTACCCCGCAAGAGAGCTGCTTATAGACAGCGAAAAGAGAGCAGAGCTTAAAAAGGCGATCGAAAGCTGGAGAGCTAAGAGCAAGGATAGCAGAGCAATTGAGGAAATGACGTCGGAAATTGCGGTTCTTGATACAGACGGCGATATAAACTTCGCAGATAAATATATAACGCTCGTATATCCCGAAAGAATGAGCCTGCTCGATTATTTTGGCGAAAAGACCACCGTAATAATTAAAGGAACGACAGCCGTTTACGATAGAATAAAGGCGGCGCAGTGGCATCAGTCCCAGACCGTCGAGGAGCTTTTGAGTGCGGGGACTATTGCGCCCAAATATACAGACTACTCAAAGCCCGAGGCAATGCTTGACGTTTTTCTCGATAAGTCGGTTACCTTACATTTTGATTCTCTCGGACAGGGTATGTCAGGCAAAAAGCTCGGGGCAATGTTCACCTTCCGCACAAAGCATATGGTATCTTACTGTGAAAACCTTGAGCTATTGTGCGATGACCTTGGGGGATACGTCCGAGGCGGATATAAGGTTATTCTTGTAGCCGAAAACGAGGCAGCCGCAAAAAATCTTTCGGCATTGTTGTCAGAAAAGGGATTCAGCGCCATAATAGAATCCGATAAAGAGGATTATGCAAAGGGCGAGATACCTAAGTCGGCTGTCTTGATATGGTGGAAGAACTATATTAAGGGATATGAGCTGACGACACCCAAGATAGCGATACTTTCCACCTCACCCGAAAGCAGAGAGGGAGGCCTGAGCGGAGCGGCTCAGATTAAACGAAAAAAGAAAAAGAGAAGCGGAACCGAGGCAATACTTTCCTATAACGACCTTGAGGTTGGAGATTTCGTGGTTCACGAAATCCACGGAATAGGTCAGTATATGGGTATTGAAAATCTGACGGTGGACGGTGTAAGCAGAGATTATATAACCATAAGATACGCGGGAAGCGACAGACTCTTTCTCCCCGTAGATAAGCTTGATATGGTGTCAAAATATATCGGAGCTCACTCTGACGACGGACTTGTAAAGCTTTCAAGATTCGGAGGAAACGAGTGGGGCAGAGCCAAAGCCAAAGCCAAGGCGGCAGCAAAGGATATAGCAAAGGATTTAATAAAGCTATATGCCGAGAGAAGCCGTAGACCAGGCTTTGCATTTCCCGCTGACGATGACCTTCAGGCAGACTTCGAGGCAGCCTTTGAATACGACGAGACCGAAGGACAGCTTGCGGCGGCAGAGGATATAAAGGAAGATATGATGAAGCCTGTGCCAATGGACAGAATTCTGTGCGGAGACGTAGGCTTCGGAAAAACCGAGGTAGCAATGCGAGCCGCATATAAGGCGATTCTCGGCGGTAAGCAGGTAGCAATACTTGTGCCGACCACACTGCTGGCGCTTCAACACTATCAGACAATAACCAGTCGTATGAGAGCCTTTTCGGTAAACGTGGATATGATTTCGAGATTCCGTACCCCAAAGCAGCAGGCACAGTCATTGCGACGGCTCAAAAGAGGAGATACCGACGTTATAGTAGGTACTCACAGACTTATATCAAAGGATATAGAATTTAAGGATCTCGGACTTCTTATAATTGACGAGGAGCAACGCTTCGGCGTTGCGCAAAAGGAGAAGCTCAAGCAGATAGCTGAAAACGTAGACGTGCTGACTCTTACGGCAACGCCTATACCGAGAACCCTTAATATGGCGATGGGCGGTATAAGGGATATTTCCGTACTTGATGAGGCCCCTGTGGACCGACTCCCTGTGCAGACCTACGTTCTTGAGTACGACGAGCTTATTCTCATAGAAGCCATTCGCAGAGAGCTTCGCAGAGGGGGACAGGTTTTCTACCTTTATAACTTCGTTGAAACTATAAATGACTGCGCGGCAAAGCTTTCCAAGGCGATCCCCGAGGCAAGAATAACCGTAGCACACGGAAAAATGGATAAAGAACAGCTTGAGGATATATGGGGCGAAATGCTTGCGGGAGAGATCGACATTCTCGTATGCACCACTATAATCGAAACTGGGGTAGATATTCCCAATGCCAATACACTGATAGTTGAAAATTCACAAAGACTGGGACTTTCCCAGCTTCATCAGATAAGAGGACGCGTGGGAAGATCCGCAAGACGTGCGTACGCATATTTTACCTATCCCCGAAATAAAGCGGTAAATGAGATCGCCACAAAGAGACTTGAAGCGATACGTGATTATGCAGAGTTCGGAGCCGGATTTAAGATTGCTATACGTGATATGGAAATACGCGGAGCAGGAAATCTTCTTGGCTCGGAGCAGCACGGGCATCTTGATGCCGTAGGATATGAGCTTTATATAAAGCTGCTCAACGAGGCAATTCTCGAGGAAAAGGGCGAAAAGGTAAAGGAAAAGCCCGAGTGTACCGTTACCCTTCGTTGCGATGCCTTTATTCCCGATAAATACGTGCCATATTCGGCGCAGCGAATGGGACTTTATAAGCGCATAGCCATGATAGAGACAAATGAGGATAAGGACGATATAGTAGACGAGCTCATAGACCGCTTCGGAGACGTTCCAAAGCAGACCATGAGCCTACTTGGAGTGGCTCTTGTAAGGGCGGCGGCAAAGAAATGCGGAATAACCTCCATAATTGAGGAGCAGAGCGAAATAAAGGTACTTCTTTCTGTCTTTGATTTTGAGGTTTGGTCCGAGCTTTCGGATATATACCGAGGAAGAATACGCGTAATAATGTCGGAAAATCCAACGGTAATTATCAAAAAGCAGAAGGGTGAGGACGTATTGAAGATGCTCCACGAGCTTTTCTGCAAATATTATGAGATTTTGCAAAATTACATTTAACAGAGGAAAAGAAATGAAAAGATTAAGCGTAAAGATAATATCGCTGATTTTAGTTGCGATAATGCTTTTAGGATGTGTGGCGGCATGCTCCAAAAAGGGAGAGACACTGCTCAGTATAGAAAATACCGAAATATCGGTAAACCTTTATATGCTATACCTGTCGAGAATGAAGGGATTGATCTGCGCAGGTAATTCGGCAGCCACAAGCGATTCCTTCTGGGATACCATAATGAGTGCGGACGGAGCTACAACCTATAATAAGTATTATAGCGATATGGTTCTTGAAAATACGAAATCCTACCTTGCGGCGGCATACGAGTTCGATAAGAGGGGATACAAGCTTCCCAAGAGCACCACAGATGCTATAAACGCGGAGATAAAGGCGCTTATGGAGGCCGACGCAAACGGCTCAAAAACACAGTTCAATAATATTCTCGCTCAGTACGGAGCAAACTATGAGGTACTCAAGGAAGCATATATAATCGATGCTAAAATGAATTATCTCAAGAACGCAATTTACGGTGCTGACGGCTCCCTCATAGGAGCAAATCTGTACGATGATTATTACCGTAATAACTACGTTCGCTTCAAGCAGATATTCTATTATACCTACGACTATGAATACGTTACCGACGGAGACGGAGAGGAAATATACTATTATCCCGAAAGTAATAAAATAGCCTATGATACAAGTGCTACCGTAAAGACCGATAAGGACGGAAATCCGGTTAAGGATTCAATGGGAGAAACGGTATACGTAAATATAGCAGAGGACGGCTCAGTGAAGGTTGCTTACAATACAAAGGACGGTGAGCGACACAGGAAGACCGACAGTGAAGGAAATTATATAGTAAAACCCCTTAGCGAGGAGGAAATCGAAAAGATAGCTAAGTCGGCAGACGAAATGTACGATAAGGTAACGACAATCTCCAAGGACTTTAAGACCTTTGATAACTACGCAAGTGATAAGACAGAATATCCTAACGGAGTTTACGTGGCTAAGGACAGCAATTACGTGTCTGAAGTGATCGACGAGGTCTTTAAAATGGAGGTTGGAGAGGTAAGAACCGTAAGATCTGAGCTCGGCATACATATCCTCATGAAATATGAGCTTGAAGAGGGCGGATACAAAAAGAGTGATAATTCCGATTTCTTTATCAGCACCGATACGGGAAATTTCATATTCCTTGAGGATTTGAAGAATCAGCTTCTTTTTGAGCTTATAAAGCCCAATTACGGTAATATAAACGTGGATATGAGTGTCCTTAGCGGCATTGATATGAAGAGCGTAGCTCCGAATTTCTACTATTAATTTTCACTTTTTTTCCAAAAGTACTTGACAAAGGCAGAAGCGTCTGTTAAAATGTACTCACAAAATCGCATAGAGATCAGGGGTGCCCATTATGGCTGAGATGACTGAGGTCAAACCCTTTAACCTGATACGGATAATACCGACGTAGGAAGATTGTTAAATTCGAATTTTGGCAGGTCGACATGTCAAAGGACCTTCGGAAATAAGAACTTACCGCACGGAATCTCCGTGCGGTTTTTGAATTTATTCGGAGGTTTTCAAAGATGAAAAACAAAAAAACACAGCTCCTTGCGGAAGGCGCAATTATGGTGGCACTTGCAACGGTGCTTTCCTTCATTCGCATAGTAAAATTTCCATGGGGCGGGTCAATAACGCTTTTTTCCATGCTCCCCATAGTATTCTTCTCCATAAGACACGGCGTGAAAAACGGAGTGTTCGTTTCGGGTGTTTACGCTCTCGTTCAGCTTGGACAGGGAATACTATTCGACGGTCTCTTCGGCTGGGGGCTGACACCTGTAGCACTCATTTCCTGCATTTTGCTTGACTATCTCGTAGCCTTTGGCGCGCTTTGCCTTGCGGGACTTTTCGGCAATAAGAGCTTTGGCGCTATAATTGGAGGAGTTTTACTTGCAACGGGTGTAAGATTCTTTACACACTTTTTGAGCGGAGTGCTCATATTCGGCTCGTTCGGAGAGCTTTGGGGCGGTATATTTGTTGAAAACAGTTGGCTTTACAGCCTTCTTTATAACGGAGCATATATGCTTCCCGAAACGATCATAACGGCAATAGGAGCAATACTTATATTCAGAACGAAGCAGATGCGCAAATTGCTTTTCCCTGAGGAGAGATAATTAAAATTTGTTCGGTTGTTGACAAACAGACCAAACCGTGATATAATTTACGGGTAACTTTGCTGAACGGCCGCGCGGTATTGCGCCGAAAGGTATTACCGTGAGGAAAGTCCGGGCTTCATAGGGCAGGGTAGCTGATAACGTCAGCCGGAGGCGACTCCCGAGAAAGTGCAACAGAAATAAACCGCCTTGAAAAAGGTAAGGGTGGAAAGGTGAGGTAAGAGCTCACCCACTCCTATGGTAACATAGGTTTGCTGTAAACCTTATCCGAAGCAACACCGTATGCGGATCGTTTGCCCGACATATATCCGCGGGTGGCATGAGGAGAAATCCTCAAAGCTTATCGGCGACGGTAAGCGAAGATAGATGGCCGTTCTCGACAGAACCCGGCTTATAGGCAGAGTTACAAAATAAAAAAGCAGGGGCTGTCCCAACTTCATTTGAGGTAGCCCTTGTTGTCAATTACCGAAAAAAGAACAGAACAAGGGAGAAAAGGACTATGCGCTACGAAATAACCGGAGGAAATCTACCCGTTGCAATTTGCAAGCTTGAAGCGGGAGAGGAAGTGCTTTGTGAAAGCGGAGCTATGGCATGGATGGATGATGGCATAAGAATGGAGACCCACGGAGGCGGCTTGGGAAAAATGTTCGGAAGAGCCTTTTCGGGCGAAAGTATGTTCAGAAACAGATACACTGCCGAGAGAAACGGAGAGATAGCATTTGCGTCAAGCTTTCCGGGTGAGATCAGAGCTGTGGAGCTTTACGGAGGAAAAAGTGTAATAGCCCAGAAAAGATGTCTCCTTGCCTTCGACGGAAGCGTGGAAACAGAGGTCCACTTCCAAAAAAGATTTTCGTCGGGTCTGTTTGGAGGAGAGGGCTTTATAATGCAGAGATTTTACGGAAACGGCACCGTACTCCTTGAAATAGATGGAAGCGCAGTCGAGTATTATCTTGCTCCGGGAGAGCGTAAAATAGTAGATACGGGACATCTTGTAATGATGGATGATACCTGTACCATGACGGTGGAATCGGTAAAAGGAGCCAAGAATATGTTTTTTGGAGGAGAAGGATTTTTCAATACGGTCGTAACCGGCCCCGGAAGGATAATTCTTCAAACCATGCCCATATCCCGTACAGCAGAGCGCATTTATATGTATATGCCTCACGAACGTAATGATTGACTACAAAAAAGCTGCCTCAGGTTTTGAGACAGCTTTTTTATTTTATAATCAAATTACACTTGGCGAAACAATCGTTCTCCATGAGTTTTTAGCAGGATAATTGTCGGTGTCGAAATTATTCTCACCGCCAAACCAGTCAAGTGTTTCTTCCTCAAGCTCGGGAAGTGAGTCAATGCTTCCGTCAAGATAAGCGAGAAGACGCTTGTGGCAGGAGGTCATTCTCATAATAAGACCGCCGAGACGCTGATCCTGAACCTCAAATCCGTGGGGCTTGTTTTCCTTGTGCCACAGATAGGAGAATTTCTCGTGGAGCGATTCAAGTCTCAAAATAATTTCAAGACATTCGTGAGCAAGGGAGGAAAGAGCGGCATTATCGTTTTCCTTGTAAGCGGCTCTGATTCTGGTACCGAAATCGTACTTGAGAGAAAGCACGTTGCAAAGCTCTGCGTTGACTTCAAAAATATATCCGTAATTTTTACTTTCAAGGGCGTATTTTGAAAGTAACCGAGCGTGGCTTTCGTATTCCTTTGAAGCGCCCTCTCTTACCCCGGAATCGAAAACTCCGAGGAAGGGATCGTTGTAGAGCATGGTTTTTGCGACAGGCTTGTGTCCGTCGGTATTACCGCCTACAAAATTCGGTATGTCAAGAGCAAACATAGCATCAAAATCCTCACCTGTAGTCCTATTGAACTCAGCCTTTATTTTGTCCATGTCGCTTTCACCGTCGTATATCTTCTTGATCGCGAAAAGCGAGGGAAGGACCGAATAGAAGGAGCATTCCTTGCCGTTGTCTCCCCACATGGTCATGAAAATGTTTTCAATGCCTTGTTCTTTGGCAGAGCGCATTGCGGGTATCATGGTGTCAAGCGTCTTTTTATTTCCGGGAGCAAATCCTTCCCATGTCCATGCGCCACCCGCAAACCATATCTCGTTGTTGAATTTTTTGTGAGCCGCAAACATTGCATCGTAAAGCTCTTTGTCATAAGAGTAATAATCCCAGTAAACAAGACCGACCTCAGTGGGAGTTAAATCTACAACTTCTTGCGATATCGTAGGAGTTTTAGACGCGTACTTGCCCCCGTTGCCAAGACGGAAGAACATATCCGACCACATAATTGGCTTAAAACCGTATTTTTTGGATATTTCAATTACCTTTTCAAGGTGCTTGCTGAGAATTTCAAATCTGTTCTTGTAGCCGTGTTTGTCGAGATATTTTCCAAGACCGAGCATGTGAGCCTCGTCCATGCCTATGTGAATGTATTCGCTCTTGAAGGATCGGCGCAGGGAGATGAACATATTCTCAATGAGCTTGTAGGTGTTTTCATCATCAGCGAGAAGTATGTCTGCAGTATCATTATAATTCTTGTAAACGGGCCATGCGAAAATCTGATTGAGATGGGCAAGAGTCTGTATGCAGGGAATTACCTCAACGCCGATGGACTCACAGTAATCAACTATATCCGTAAGCTCCTGCTCGGTGTATCTTCCGCGCAGATGACCGAAATAAGGCTCACCCTCAACCTCGTACGTGTCCTCGGTATAAAGCTGTAGCATATTGTAGCCAAAGCTTTTAATTATTTTTGCAAAATTTTTTACTTCGTCAGGTTTCATTACCGCGTTTCGCGACATATCAAGCATTACGCCAAATCTTTTCATGATATTTACCTCTTTTTACGTTACTAACTGTTATTAACTCCAAGCCAGATATAAAGCTCTTCGTTAAGTGTTGGGGTAACTTTTCCATCGCCTAACTCAAATATAGTCACCATAGGCGTGTAGTTGTTTCCGGCTGTGTAGGTTATGAGTCCGTTTTCGCTTACTATTTTATTTATTCCGTCGTATCCGTAAAGGGTATCGTAGGTGTTTGTGCCGTTCTTTACCGATTCAACAAACTGATTATAATAGTCCTGAGATATAGAATTCTTGCCGTGATTGTCCTTTTCGTTCATGACGTAGGATATCTGGTATCCGGCATTACACCACTGTATCATAACAGTAAATCTTCCGTTTCGCGCATCGGGACCGTACTTGGAGTGCATGGGAAGAATTGCATACGTAGCTTCGGTAGCATCATATACCTTTTTCAAATAGGTCCATCCGTGTCTGTTGTTGGCTTCTGTATAAAGACCGTGATGGGTTATCTGGAGAATATCGGATTTGAATGCCGAGCTGTCGTACGAATTCCACATGATCTTTGATGCTTCTTCGCCCGAGTCTCCGTAGAAGAGGGCAGAAGCTTCGCCACCTTCAAGCTTGTAAATAATACTTGTGTCGTTATCGTAAGAGAGGGGACCCGAATAGGAGTAAAGCATATCGGGAGTGTAGAGCATGGAGATGGTAACGTTACCAAAGTAGTACTTGATTCCGCCATGGGGATTGATATACTGAGCGTTGGGATAGAACGAGGCAATATTGGAAGCAAGCGAGCCACCGTTTCCTGCTGCCTTGGATTCACCCGCAAAGGCGTGCATAATGTACATTACCTCAACCGTATTTCCGTAAAGACTTGAAAATTCCTGTATCGTTCCCGTGTGGTCTCCGTGGTAGTGAGAGAATATCCATGCGCGTATAATGTACTGACCCTTCTCATTCTTTGCTATACCGAGCTTGCCAAGTGAGTCATAAATGTTTTTAGCGCAAGGCACGTTGTTCATACCGCCGTCAAGAATAATTGCGGTTCCGTCTGACAGCTTCGTAATGTTGCAGATACCGTTGAGAGGATTATCTCTCTCGGTAACTCTTTCTATACCGACCGAAACGTTTTGTATGCTACCCGTGCCCGTTTTGTCGTTGGGTACAAGAAGGTCAAGGTCCGTGTTGCTTACGTTTTCCCACATTATTCTCATATCCTTGGTTTCCTTGTACCAATAGATGGTAACAAGATCGGATTTCTTTCGTAGAACGGAGGTGTCCATCTTTGCGCCTTCAATGGGGCTTATGTTAACCGCTTCAAATCCGTGAGCGGAAAGAATTTCGTATACATAAGAATAGTCTGCGTTGGAAAGGATTATTTCATTACATCCGTGACTGCTCTTAAGAATGGTTGCTTCGGGATATATTCCGGTGATTATTTCGTGAGCGCCGAGAGCTTCTGCTTCACTTATTATATTCTTAACTGCGGGGTGATCCTTGAAGGAAGGGTCTTTTTTGCAAAGATTGCTTACAGAAGAGTACATGCTTCTGGTGCTTGTATTTTTCTCATCGGAATACACTTTCAAAACATCGCCGTAGGACGTTTTGACTGTGTAATATGCTTTGGCTGTATATGCTGCGTTACATACACTCTTAACGTCTGAAATATCTTCGAAAAACTTAGCACCGTAGAAGATAAGGCTATCCGAATCGTCGCCATCTAAAAATTTTGATGCCTTTATCACAGTAGCCTTGGGATCGTTTGCGGGGTCTGCGGAAGAGGAAGACGCAGGGAAGATTACCATACCGAACTCGGTATCATCGGGAAGCGTTTCAATGAACTGCTTGGATATGAAAGCGGTAAATCTTAATCCGTATTCGTCGGGTTCGGAGCGCACCGAAGCTCCGTCAAGCATTCCAATCGCGTCTGCGATGCAGTTAGGACTGATGTAATTTCCCGCCTTTGCCACAATATTGCCTGCGGCATAAACAGCGTCAACACCTATAAATGTCGTATAAGCTTCATTTTTTGGGAGAGTTGCCGCGCATGATTTAACCGATGATTCACTTAATCTGAACAGTGCGCCACGGTCAACGATAACGGTTTTTGCTCCCGTAGCAATAAAATGCTGTTCCTTAAGAGAGTTTGTTGCCGTGTTGTTCATGTAAAGCTCAGCATCCTCGTCAAGCTCATACTTGACGGAGCCAGCCATAGACGGAAGACTTCTGAAAAGGGCGATAGTTTGGCATCCTTCAGAACGTGCTCCGATGAGCTTTGACCTTCCGTCGAGCTTCATATAAACATTGCCCGCCTCGTAGCATTTGAGGATACAGTCGTTGTTGTTGCCGTTTCCTGCAACGCCGTCCATAGTCCATGACGTGTTTTCAAGGCAGATATTTGCATCGGCACCCCAGTGGACCTGCAGTCCGACAGCCGAATCGGAAAATACGGAACAATCTTTTAAAGTAAGATTGTAGATATCGTCTTTAACTTGGTCAACTCCGCTAACCGGCTTCTTGAATCCGTTCATTTTGAACAGACCGCCTTCTCCCGAGGCTTTTGCTATTGAGCTGTTCTGATCGATAAGACAGTTTTCAAAAACCGTGAAGGATTCACCGGGAATTCTAGGATTGCTTGTTACGTTTGTGTCGATATTTCCGTTCCAACGGATGTTGTTGTCCAATTTTGCCTTGCTTGTATTCGTTCGGTTGAATATCATATCGGTATTTCTCACCGTAAGATTGTAAAACGCAAGTCTGTCAAAAAGGGTAATATCGTCGCAGGTTACTGTGTAATTCTCCGTTTCGCTTTTTGCTCCGTCAATCACGATTGTGGGAACGTTGTTCTGATCGTAGCCGTCGATTACCCAATCGGGGCAAACAGAGTCTCCAACGATATCACAGTTAATTTTGATAACGGGAGAGCCTGCAGCAACGTAAAGCTCGTTGGAGTTATTGGTGTCTGCATCTTCGGCACTGTCGGGAATACTTCCGTTAAGAAGCCCCTCGTAAAGAGACCCCACAGCCTCGGCAGCAAGGCTCAATTTGCTGTAATTTCCCAATACAGTTTCTTTGCCGTCCTTCATATAAACGACAGTAATGGCATCGTCGGAATTTGCCGCCAAAGCCGAGAATCCAAAAAGGGAAATCGAGTTTATCAGAAATAGCGCCATAAGAAATGCGCAAACAAACTTTTTCATAAAATACTCCTTTCAGAAAAAGCATAATAATACATGCTAATTTTACCACAAAAACAATTTTGTGGCAACGAATTTACATGTATATTTTTATTTTTGTAACTTCCCACAAAAAAGCATAATAATATTTGTGCGTGATGATAATAAAAAATCTTTTTGTATTGACAAAAAGCAAAAACAGTGATATAATTCCTATTTGTTGATACTTGGATATAACTACTGTAATAGGAGAAATAATGAAAAAGATGAAGCTAAGCTCAAGAGCAAAGCACGCGGTAATGATAGGCGCACTTTGTTCGGTTTCGTACCTTGCCGTTTACATAGCGAGAAATATCCTCGGTGCTGTAACTCCGCAGATGATAGAAAACGGATTTTTGGAATCCAATATCGGCGCTATATCATCATCGTATTTTATAACCTACGCAATAGGTCAGCTTATAAACGGTGCGATAGGAGATAAGATAAAGGCAAGATACATGATATGTATGGGGCTTTTCTTTGCGGGAATAGCAAACATACTATTTCCCATATTTGCCGAAGACCAGACCGTAGCGATAGCGATTTATGCATCCTCGGGATTTTTCCTTGCTATGATATACGGACCTATGACAAAGCTTGTAAGTGAAAACACCGACCCCATACATGCAACACGGTGCAGTCTCGGATATACCTTCGCCTCATTTATAGGTTCGCCCGCGGCAGGAATACTTGCATCGTTTCTTACGTGGAAGAGTGTGTTTATTGCGGGAAGTATCGCGCTTATAGCAATGGCGGTTGTAGCCTTCTGCTGTTTCCTGCTTATGGAGCGCAAGGGTATAATAAAATACGGACAGTATAAAAGAGAAAAGCAAAAGGGAGGAAGCTTTAAGGAGCTTTTCCGTCGCAGGATTATAAAGTTTTCTCTTATATCGATATTAACCGGTATAATAAGGACCTCGGTGATTTTCTGGCTTCCTACATATATAGCTCAGTATCTCAACTTTGCTCCCGAAAAAGCTGCGGGAATATATACGGTAGCAACTCTGTTTATAGCTACCACAGCGTTTATTTCGGTTTTCGTGTACGAAAGACTCAAGCGTAATATGAATCTCACAATACTGATAATGTTTTCGATTTCCACACTTATGTTCCTTGGTGTGTATCTCGTAAGACAGCCCGTTATAAACGTGATTTTTATGGTACTTGCCATAATGTCATCAAATGCGGCGGCAACCATGCTCTGGAGCAGATATTGCCCGAGCCTTTATGACACGGGAATGGTGTCAAGTGTAACCGGATTCCTTGATTTTCTCAGCTATATGGCGGCGGCATTCGCAAACCTCGTATTCGCCAATGCGGTAACAGGTATAGGCTGGAGCAATCTTATTCTCGTATGGATGGGTATTGTTGGGCTCGGACTTATCGTGGCACTGCCGTACAGAAAAATGTTCAAAAAATTCTCAAAGCGCCGCACGGATAACGTTGGATCCAAAAACACAGCGGCGGCGGACGAGTGGTAAAATATAAAGTGAATAGTGAAGAGTGAATAGTGAAAAAGTAAAAAAGACAAGTTTCAATCGAAACTTGTCTTTTTTGGTGCCGGTGATCGGGGTCGAACCGATACGGTATCGCTACCACTGGATTTTGAGTCCAGCACGTCTGCCAATTCCATCACACCGGCGTAACAGATGATATTATATCACCAAAAATATCAAAAGTCAAGAACTTTTTCCAAAATAATAAAAATAATAAAATGTTGATTTATTCGGTATCTGAAATTCGCAGCAAAACGTAATCTATAAGCAGCGCCCCTCCCACGGTCAGTGCCAGAGATGCTAAGGGGAACTGAATAAAATTGGCATACGTATGTAAAAGCACGGACGGCGAAGCGGTGGGATGAACAAAGTCTATATGCAGAAGAATCATTACAAGCTGACACAGCACAGTAAAGATTCCGAACAAAAGTAAACAAAAGGATATTTTGCAAGGGATTTTTTTCATGTGTATAACCTCGGAAGAAGATAGTAATTCTCACGTAAATTATATCAAATTCAAAAGAGCAAAGCAATAGTGGCTTTATGGAAGAAAAGAGAAAAAAAGGATAAAATAAAAGACAAAATTCAAATTATCTATTTACTTGACGGGGATTTTGTGATACAATTATTCCGTTAAATAAAAGAAAGGCTGCCTAAGGCAGAAGGTAATATAAAATGAAATGTCCCGCATGCGGATTTGCAGACAGTAAGGTTATAGATTCCCGTCCCGTAGAGGAGGGTAACAGTATTCGCCGCCGTCGCGAATGTCTGTCCTGCCAAAAAAGATTTACAACCTTTGAGATGATAGAATCGGTACAGACTATCGTAATCAAAAAGGACGGTACAAAGGAGATGTTTGACAGAAACAAGCTTCTGTCGGGACTTTTGAAGGCGTGTCAGAAGCGTCCCGTAAATGCCGAGGAGATAGTAGCCGAAATTGAAAACGAAATACAGAATTCTCTTGTGAATGAGATAACAACCGAGGAAATAGGCGAGCTTGTAATGAAGCACCTAAAGGCAAGGGACGAAGTGGCATACGTAAGATTTGCGTCGGTCTACAGAGAGTTCAAGGATATCGAAACCTTCCTTTCAGAGCTTAAACAGCTAATGAAAAAGGGAAGCACAAAAAAGAAATAAAAAAGATAACCCGCAGATTTTTGCGGGTTTCTGTGTTATAATAGTTATAATAAGAGTATAGACTTAGCCAACAGAGGAATTACAATACAACTGAGAAACTTGCAATAGAAAAGGAAAATGATGACAGATATAATAGAGCATTACGATATGCTGGTAGAAGAGGAAAACGATCCTGTTTTCGATCCTGAATTTTTAAGAGATTATATGGATAGATGGGATGGCGAGAAGTTTATTGAAAGTATGAAGCTTGATAAAAGAAAATATGTTTTAGAGGTCGGAGTTGGAACGGGACGTCTTGCAATTAAAGTTGCACCTCAGTGTCAAGGATTTGTAGGAATTGATATTTCTCCCAAAACAGTTGACAGAGCTCGTAAAAATCTTTCTTTATATCGAAATGTTAAACTTATTTGCGGCGATTTTACATCCTATTTATTTACCGAACGTTTCGACGTAATATATTCATCTTTGACATTTATGCATATAAACAATAAATTGTCCGCTATTCAGAAAATTGCCTCATTGTTGAATGATGAAGGACTTTTTGTTTTGTCAATAGACAAAAATCAAAATAAATATATAGATATGGGAACAAGAAAAATAAAAATATATCCCGACAATCCTAAAAATATATACAGTTATATGTTAAAGGCAAAGCTTGAGCCTATAGAATTATTTGAAACGGAATCCGCGTACGTTACGGTTGGTAAAAAGCCTTCTCCTGCGGGAGAAGGGGGACCGCGATAGCGGTGGATGAGGAGAAACTATGATACCATACAATAAAAATCTTGTTTCAACCGCAAAAACGCTGCGTAAAAATATGACACCCGAAGAAAAACATTTGTGGTATGACTTTTTAAAAAGATTGCCGTTTAATGTTAGGCGTCAACACAATATAGAGAATTATATTGTTGATTTTTATATAGCGGAGAAGAAGATCGTTATTGAGGTGGACGGAAGACAGCACTTGTTAGCCGAACATCAAGAATCCGATAAGAAAAGAGATGAGTATTTAGCATCTTGGGGAATATCTGTTCTGCGGTATTCCAATGATAGTATACGAAATAATTTCAACGCTGTTGCAGAAGAAATTTTGAAAAAACTTGGGTTAGATTTTTCTGCCCTCAAGCCATTGCGATGACACCTCTTCCGTCAGGCTTCGCCTGCCACCTTCTCCCGCTGGAGAAGGCAATTTATGTCCCCCGATATTCTTGTGAGATTATACATGCAGTCAATGTATGCAAAAAGGAGTACGAACAAAACGTTCGCACTCCTTTTATCTTTTTTGCGCAGGGCAAAATTTACTATATGGAGAGAATATCTTGCAAAGCGTTTGGCTTTAACTCATTATCAAACCGACTGCTTTGCCGCAGTAAGCGTGTTCTGCATAAGCATTGTAATGGTCATGGGACCTACACCGCCGGGAACGGGGGTGATATAGGATGCCTTGGGAGCAACCGACTCAAAATCAACGTCTCCGGTAAGCTTTCCGTCAGCGCGTCTGTTCATTCCCACGTCGATAACGACCGCGCCTTCCTTGATCATGTCTGCGGTAAAGAAATCAGCCTTACCGATTGCCGCAACGAGAATGTCGGCACGGCGGCAGACCTCGGCGAGATTCTTTGTACGGCTATGGCAGACGGTTACGGTTCCGTGAGAGTGGAGCAAAAGCATTGCCTGAGGCTTTCCCACTATATTTGAACGACCGACCACAACACACTCCTTGCCCGAAATTTCGATTCCGCTGCGCTCAAGCAGAGCCATAACTCCCGCGGGAGTACAGGGAAGGAAGGAGTAGTCGCCTATCATGATCTTTCCTACGTTTGTGGGGTGGAAAGCGTCAACGTCCTTTTTGGGATCAATTCGCATAATGACCTCGTTTTCGTCAAGATGCTTGGGGAGGGGGAGCTGACAGAGAATTCCGTGTATTTTGTCGCTTGCGTTGAGCTTATCAACAAGCGCGTTAAGCTCTTCTTGCGTAGTCTCTGCGGGGAGCTCGTATGCTTCGGAATAAAATCCTACCTCCTCGCAGGCTCTTCTCTTATTGCGAACGTATACCTGCGAAGCGGGATCCTCGCCTACAATTATAACCGCAAGACCGGGTCGGAATCCGTACTCCTTGGCGAAAGCCTCGGTAGATTCCTTGATTTCCGCGCGAATAGCGGCAGATATTGCTTTTCCGTCAATTATGTTTGCCATTTTGTTATCTCCTTTGGATATTACTCTGATTTTTCGTCATTATTGAAAATATTCTTGAATTTTTGCTCGATTTCATCTTTGTTTTCATCGGTACCGACCTGAGCCTCGGCGGTCATTTCCTCAGTGCTTTCCTCAACCGATTGCTCTGCTTTGTCCTCAAGACCTTGCTCATGGCTATGAGATTCTTCCGAAGAAACAGATTCAGCGGTTTCGTTTGCCGATGCATCAGCCGATGCATCAGCCGATGCGTTCATGCCCGAAAGCCTGGGATATGCGGGAACGTAATCCTCATCGGTAAGCTCTGCCTTCTTGCGCTCCCTTATTAGGAAAACGGTAAGAAGAGTAGTGCCTGCCGCGAAGCAAAGGAATCCTATAAGACAGGAAATGCGTATGCCCGTGTTTCCGAGATAGAGAGAATCGGTGCGGAGCATTTCAATAAACATTCTTCCGAATCCGTACCAGGAAATATACATGAGAAGAATCTGTCCGTCAAATTTCTTCTTTTTGTAAAGTATGTTGATAAGAACAAATCCGAGAACGTTCCAAAGAGATTCATATAGGAACGTGGGGTGAACTGCCGCAGTGTCATATACGAGTCTGCCGTTCATGTAGTAGGGCTCAAGCTCCATGCGAAGGAAGTAAAGAGGGCTGCCCTCCTTAACGATACCTCCGTGTGCCTCACCGTTCATAAAGTTGCCCCATCTTCCCACAAACTGTCCGATCATGACGGCAGGAGCGGTTGCATCGAGCATTTTTAGGGGCTTTATCTTTTTGTACTTACAAACGAGAATAATTGTGATCGCTCCCGCAACTATACCGCCGTATATCTGTAATCCGCCACCGCGAATGTTGATAACGTCAGCAAAGCTGTGGAAATCGTCAAGAGAGAAAAGCACGTATCCGAGACGCGCGCCGATTACGCCGAAGATTACCGTAAAGATGGTAATATCCAGAACGTGATCAAAGATTATCCCCTCCTGCTTTGCTCTGAAGGAGCAGTAAATAACAGCGAGGATAATACCGAGAGTGATTATCACCCCGTACCACTGTATTTCAAAACCGAATATCTTAAAGGCAGTGGAGTCAACCTCAAATCTGCCGATTCCCAAACCGGGGAAGGCTATTTTAATTTTGTCAAACATAGCAACTCCTATAATTTTATTTATTTTTCTACGGGAAGCACTACCGAAAGAGTAATGCTATCAGTGTCGAATGATTTTTGGAAAAGCTCGCATATTTCCTCAAAGGTAATGCTTTCTATAATGTCCGTGTAGGACAAAAGCTCATTGCCGTCGCAAACGAATTCAAAAAGATTGTTTGCTATAAGGTCGGTGGAGTCAAAGGATCTGATGGCGTCTGCATAAATAACTCTTTTGCAACGCAAAAAATCGTCTTTGCAAAGTCCGCTGTCTTTTAATGTATCTATGAATTCCGTAATCCTTGTAAGAACAGCCCTTGGGTCATCCGCTTCACCCGAAACAGACATAAATGCAAAGTCATCGGATACCGTGTAGTCCGTGGCAAGATTCGGGGAGATCATATCTCCGTCCACGAGGATATTGTAAAGCCTTCCCGAGTCCGAAAAGATCATATCGTTGAGTATTGCCATCGAAATATCTTTGCGCTGTCTTGCAACGGGATCTCCGGGAATATCGGTGTCCTTGAATCCGATCTTGAAAATGGGCTTGGCTACCTGCATGTGCTGCTCAACGTAGCTTTTGCAGACCGAGGAGGGTTCATTCTTTTTACAGCTTTTAGCTGTTACCGGATTTCTTGAATCCGTAATATTTCCAAGGCATTCGTCAGCAATATCCAGACAGCTTTTCTCGTCTACATCTCCGCAGATAACGAGAACCATATTGGAAAGTCTGTAAAAAGCATCATAGCATGAATAAAGCAGAGAAGGCGTGATCTTTGAAATACTCTCACGGCTTCCGCAAATATTTCTGCGTATACTGTGATAGTGATACAGTCCCTCAAGCATACCGTAGAAGCACCTGTCGTAAGGGGAATCGTCGTACATGCTTATTTCCTCACCGATTATACCCTGCTCGGAGGCTACGTTTTCGTCGGTAAAGTGAGGATGCGTTACAAAGGTAAGAAGCTCACGTAGAGATTTTTCGAAATTTTTCGTACAGCTAAAGAGGTAGCAGGTCTTGTTGAAGGACGTGTACGCGTTTGCGTCTGCTCCGTACTCGGAAAAACGCTCAAAGGCGTCGCTTCCGTCCTCCGCGGCGAAAAGCTTGTGCTCAAGAAAATGAGCGATTCCGTCGGGAACGGAAATAAACTCGTCCGAGCCGTCGGGCTTGAAAATGTTGTGTACCGAGCCGTATTTTGTGCCGAAAATAGCATAGGACGAGGACATTTTCTTTTTGAAAATATAAATATCCAATCCGGAGGGATGAGTGTATTTGCTGTAACACTCACCGAGGGTATTGTTGGTGTATCTGATTGGAGTGAGATTATTCGTCATAGCAATCCTCCTCTGCGCCTTCGGAGCTTCCTTCAATGAAGAAGACAGAATCGAGAACTGCCTTTCTTGCAGCCTCGGCTATCTGCTCCTTGGTAACGCTTAAAATCTTCGTAAGGGCTATTTCGACCGAATCGTTAAGACCGAAGAAGGTCCTGTTCCCGTAAGATGCCTGAAGATCGTAAGGATTGTCATACACCTGGCGGTAGCTGTTTTCAAGAGAGGATTTTGCGGCGTTAATCTCAACGTCTGAAATAATACCCTTGCGGATATTATCAAGCTCGGCAAGAATAGCCTTTTGCGCTTTTTTTCTGTTTGTGCTGTCAATACCGCTTGAGACCGTCAGCGTTCCCGAAAACTGATTGAAGCTTGACGAGCAGTAATAGCACAGGCTCATTTTTTCACGCACGTTCATAAAAAGCTTGGATGCGGGAGAGCCGCCGAATATTTCATTCATGAGTATAAAGGAATAATGCTCGTCGCTGTTGTTTGAAACAACCGAGGAGGTTTTGAATCCCAGGGCAAGCTTTCCTTGAGAGACGAGCATATGCTCGGATTTTGAGCGGAGCTCAAGAACAGGCTCGGGCTCGGGCATATGTATTTGGAGCGGGGAAATAAAATTTCTGTCCTTGAATTGCAGGTAAAGCTTTTCCTTGATAAGGTCTTTGTCAAGAGAGCCAACGTAGAATACACTGATAGGAGCATGCTTTACGAACTCGTTAAAGAATTCGGTGAGGGCTTTGTTATCTATTGATTCGAGGATCTCCTTGATCTGCTCTATGGTAGAGAATTCGGGATCAGAAGCAAACATAAGCTCAGCAAGACGTATTCCCGCGTATGTTCTTGTGTGATTTACGGACGCGTCTATGCTGTCTCTCAAAAAGCGCTTTTCCTGCTCGAAGGTTTTTGAAGGGAAATAACCGTTTTCAAGATAGGGACAGGAAAGCGTTTCTCCGACTATCTCGAGAACACCGCCGAGAAGGTCTGTGCCGTCGTGAACGTATTTTGGATCAATAATATCGGAGACCACCGTAAGTATCAGATTTTTGCCAAGCCTTGAGCAGCGAACGTCCGCGGAAGAAGCGTAAAGCTCGTCCAGCCTGCGGGACAGAGATGCAAGGTCCGGATAGGATCTTGTGCCTCTTTTGAGGACGCCCGACAGAAGATTGGCAAGAACCGCATTTTTGGCTGTGTAGGGAACAGATACCCTAAACGTAAAAATCCCCGATTTGAACTTATCGGTTTTAAGGATCGACAGATCTATTCCGTCGGATACCGATACCTTGTTTAGAATCATTTTTAAAATACCCTCCGATTCACCTTGCGGGTGAATAAAAATATTCATAATATTATACTACAGAATTATGAATTTTTTTGCAAGATTTTGTTAACAAATAATTAGCATAGGAATATAATAAATGAAAAATAAAAATTTTAGCAAAAGCTATTGACAAAGAGAATTGCGTTGTGGTATAATATACTGCCGCTTAATGTCGGGCTCTTTTAAGTGCGGCAATCGCCGCCCGATTTAGCGAGTCTATAAAAGAAAGAGAGGTGCTTTTCGTGTACGCAATTATTGAAACAGGCGGAAAGCAGTACAAGGTTAACGAGGGCGATATCGTATTCGTAGAGAAGCTCGAAGTTAACGAGGGAGATACAGTTAATTTTGACTGTGTCAAGGCAATTTCGGTAGGCAGTGAGTTCAAGGTTGGCGCTCCTACGGTCGAAGGCGCGGTAGTAACCGCAAAGGTTCTTGCAAACGGCAAGGGCAAGAAGATTTATGTAATGAAGTACAAGTCCAAGAAGAACGAGAAGAAGAAGATCGGTCACAGACAGCCTTACACCAAGGTTCAGATCATGTCCATTCAGGGCTGATTAAAATGACCAAGATCGTATTTTTCAGAAGCGGCGGAGTCTACTACGGCTTCGAGGAGCAGGGACATACGGGATACGGCGAAGCGGGAGACGACGTGCTATGCGCGGCTCTTTCGGCGATGACGATGCTCATAGTAAATACCGTTGAGGTTGCATATGCGTCGGACGTAGAATATACGGTTGACGAGGGAGCAACGCATATAATGGTAAGAGCTAAAGCTGCATTGCCCGAGTTTGAAGAGGATGAGAGAAAGCGTTATGCTGTATCGGGACTCTTTATGTCGTACTATTACCAGTTGAACGAGCTTCTTGAGGAGTATTACGATTACCTTGACGTTGAGGTCAAGGATATAGACTACGTTTGATTTTGAAATATCTCACTCAACGTACAAAAAATTACATGAAATTTAGGAGGAACGAAAAATGTTGAAACTCAGTTTACAGTTCTTTGCTCATAAAAAGGGTGTTGGTTCTACCAAGAACGGCAGAGACAGTGAGTCCAAGCGTCTTGGCGTAAAGAAGGCTGACGGACAGGCTGTACTTGCAGGAAATATCATCGTAAGACAGAGAGGAACCTCTATCCATCCCGGTAACAACGTTGGTATCGGTAAGGATGATACTCTCTTTGCTCTCATCGACGGCAAGGTAAAGTTTGAGCAGAAGACCAAGGACAAGAAGCAGGTTAGCGTTTACGCTGACTAAGTCCATACCTTAAGGTATAAATATAAGCAGGCGTATTTTGCGTCTGCTTATATTTTTTTGCGTAAAAACTTGCGTTACTGTCAGAAATATGGTATAATAGAGGTATCCTGCAAAAGAAAGGTATATAGACATGAATAAAAAAATATTGTCTCCCATAGACAACGCAGAGTTGGAAACGAGAATAAGCCTCAATTATAATCGCCTGGAATCGGGAGATTATTATGGCATAGAGAAGGTCTTTGCGCGTAAGGACTACGATTGGTACGGAGATAAAGAGGGCAGAGCGCTTCTCGCATTCGTTAGCCATTACAGAATAAGCGGGGCAAAAATTCCTTGCATGGAGCTTATGCTCGAGCAGATGCCCGACCGCCTGAATTCTGACGGATATTTCGGACCTATATACGAAAATGAGATCCATGAGCAGCAGCTTTCGGGACATTCGTGGCTTTTGCGAGGTCTTTGTGAGCACTATGAGGCTTTCAGCGACAGCTTTTCATTGGAGACAGCCGTCAGAATTACCGAAAATCTTTATCTCACAAAAAAGGGATGTTTTTCTTCCTACCCCATAAACAGAGAGGAGAAGAAAGAGGGCGGGGTAAGCGGCTCGGAGGTTGGAACTATAGACGGATGGATACTTTCAAGCGATATAGGCTGTGCCTTTATGAGCGTTGACGGACTTTCACACGTTTACGCTGTTACAAAGGATGCACGCGTGAGAGAGCTTCTTGACGAAATGATATTCGTTTATCTGGGCATCGATAAGGTTACTCTTAAGGCTCAGACTCACTGTACTCTTACCGCGGCACGCGGAATGATGAGAATGTATAAAGAGACAGCCGATGAAAAATATCTCGACGGAGCTCGCAGTATAATGGAGCTTTACGCATTTGGCGGAGGAATGACCGAGACCTATCAGAACCTTAATTGGTGGGGCAGACCCGACAGCTGGACAGAGCCCTGCGCTATCGTAGATTCCCTTATGCTTGCCGGAGAGCTATATAAGGCTACCTCTGAGGAAAAATACAGAGCTATCGCTGCTCGCGTATATCATAACGGACTTGCTGCCGCTCAGCGCGAAAACGGCGGCGCGGGAACCGATTCAATAGTTCTTGACGGAACTGACGACTTCCTTTATTCCAAGATGTTTGAAGCATATTTCTGCTGTACCATGCGTTTGGCTGAGGGCTTGCGGTACATAAACGAAAATAAAGATATTTTCGCAGCTATGACCGAGGGTGAGGTTACAAAAAAAGGCAGAATATATTCCGACGGAGATATACTTTACGCAGAGGTCAGCGGCGGAGCTGAAAGGTATGCGGAAAAGTTTGTTACGGTTGACGGACATAACCTTTGTCCTATTGTAAAGTATTATAAAGTACCCGCCGAGGTTATGAAGGAATCCAAACAGCGTATACTTTTTTAAACTGCACAGAATTTAAATGTCAGAGACTGTCTCAACCTTAGCTTGGGGCAGTCTTTTTTTGTAAAACTTTTGATTTATTGTGAATTAGTTTGTTGACAAAAGACGGTATTTGTATTATAATAATATAATTGAGGTAATTGTTTCAATTTTTGATTTTACCGATAAGTAATATAGGTGAAGATAATGGAAAAAATATCAGTAAATAAGGCGGTGCTACCCGAAGAAATCGACCGCCAGAAAAGCTATATAAATAGAATAAAAGAGAAAAATCAACGCTTCTGCGACGAGAACGGTTTTCGCAAGCAGGCATTCATTATGACGCTTGGCTGTCAGCAAAATGAGGCGGACAGCGAAAGACTTGCGGGAATGGCTGAGGCTATGGGTTACGAAATTTCGGACAAGCCCGATAATGCGTATCTCATATTGGTAAACACATGCGCTATACGGGAGCACGCCGAAAAGCGCGCCTTGTCCATCGTGGGTCAGTATAAGCATATAAAGGCAAAAAATCCCGAGCTTATTATCGGAATCTGCGGATGTATGGTGGTTCAGGAGCACAGAATACAGGATATAAAGATGAGGTATCCTTACGTTGATATCCTTTTCGGAACCTCGTCGCTTCATAAATTTCCCGAGCTTCTTTTTGAAAAGATGCAAAGAGGAAAGAGAATACTCCGACCCGACGAGAAGGAATATCTCGTCGCCGAGGGCTTGCCTGTAAGACGCGAAAGCTCCTACCGCGCGTGGGTCTCGGTAATGTACGGATGTAATAATTTCTGTTCTTACTGCATCGTGCCATATGTTCGCGGCAGAGAGAGAAGCAGGGAAATGAGCGAAATTGTAAACGAAGTAAAGGAGCTCGTTGCCGACGGATATAAGGATATTACGCTTCTCGGACAAAACGTGAACTCATACGGAAAGGACAGCGGCAAAGAATACGACTTTGCAGACCTGCTTTCGGAGCTTGACAAAATAGAGGGAGATTATCTTATCCACTTTATGACAAGCCATCCCAAGGATGCAAGCAGAAGGCTTATTGACGTAATGGCATCGTCAAAGCATATAGCAAGGCAGTTCCATCTTCCCATGCAATCGGGAAGCGATAGGGTGCTTAAGCTAATGAACCGCAGATACGATTTTGAAAAATATATCGGTATCGTCGATTATATACGCGAAAAAATGCCCGAAGCTACGATAACCTCTGACATTATAGTTGGCTTTCCCGACGAGAGTGATGAGGACTTTGAAAAAACGCTTGACGCTCTTCGCAGGGCAAAATTTGATATGATATTCTCTTTCATATATTCGCCGAGAAAGGGAACTCCGGCTTCGGAAATGAAAAATCAGATATCACCTGAGGTCAAGCAGGAGAGATTTGAGCGGTTGCTCAAGACTCAGAATGAAATTTCCCTTGCATCAAATAAGCCTTATGAGGGCAAAACGGTAAGGGTTCTTTGCGACGGACGCAGTAAAAACAATAACGAGGTATTTTGCGGAAGGACCGAGGGTGGAAAGATAGTTCTCTTTGACGGAGATGACGGTCTTGAAGGAAGATTTATAAATATCGAAATAGAGCGGGGAGATACCTTCGCTCTGTACGGAAAAATAAAAAAATAATTTTGTGAGGTAAATAAAATGGAAATTTTTGAATTGGCAGCAGAGCTTGGAAAGGCTCTTAAGGAAGACGCAAGAATGAAGAGACTTGAGGATGCAAAAAAGGCATACGAGGCAGACCCGGATCTTCAGAGAATGATGGTTGAGTACGAGGTACAGCAGAAGGCTCTTCAGGGAGAGATAACAAGAGAGGAAAGAGATACCCTGTTTATAGAGACAATACAGAAGAGAATAGATACTCTATACAACGATATAATGAATCATCCCGTATTCAGTGAGCTTAATGAGGCTCAGGCAGAGGTTAACGAGCTTATGAACGCGGTAAACAACACCATAACCTTCAATATAACGGGTGAGCTACCCTCATCCTGCACCCACGATTGCTCTACCTGCGGAGGCGGATGCCACTAACCCCTTTTAATCAGATTTTGTAAGGGAGGAATATTGCCATGACACCGATGATGGAGCAATATTTTGAAATAAAGAATAATTACAAGGACTATATACTTTTCTACCGCCTCGGCGACTTTTACGAAATGTTCTTTGACGACGCTATACTTGCGTCAAGAGAGCTCGGACTGACACTTACGGGCAGAGACTGCGGAGAAGCCGAGAGAGCGCCCATGTGCGGAGTTCCGTTTCATAGCTGCGAGGGGTATATAGGAGATCTTATCGCTAAAGGCTACAAGGTGGCTATTTGCGAGCAGACTGAGGATCCGGCTCTCGCCAAAGGTCTTGTCAAGAGAGACGTCATAAGGGTAATTACTCCGGGAACGGTTATTGAGACGGATTTTCTCACCGAGCAGAAGAATAACTATCTTTGCTCGGTTTATATGGGAGAATACGAATGCGGTATAGCCTTTGCGGATATTTCTACCGGAAGTGTTTTCGCTACGTCCTTTGGCGGAGACGAAATATCTAACCGTATAAGGAATGAGCTTGGAACATATCAGCCAAGCGAGGTTATTCTTAATCTCAGTAAAAAGAGAATAGGCGAGCTGTCCGAATTTATCAGCGGACGTATAGGTGCTATGATTACCGATAATCGCCACGGTCAGTTCGAATATGCGCCTTCCTTGGAAAGGGCAAAGATACAGTTTGCCGACAGACTTCGCGAGAACGATTTGGAAAACAAAGCGCTTATCTGCGCACTCGGAGGTCTTTTGTCATACGTTGAGGAGACGCAGAAGAGCGACATATCGTATCTTAATGATCTCAACGTATATTTTGACGGGCAGTATATGGAGCTGGACGTAAATACAAGAAGAAACCTTGAGCTTGTTGAAACAATGCGTTCAAAGGATAAAAAGGGAGCATTGCTCGGTGTTCTTGACAGAACGAGAACAGCGGCGGGCGCACGCCTTTTGAGATATTGGATAGAACATCCTCTTCTTAACGTAAATGCTATAACCAAAAGACAAAATGCCGTTGAGGAGCTTTACGGAGATTATATTCTCCGAGAGGAGATCGGCTCCGCCATGGAAAGCGTTCTCGACCTTGAAAGACTTCTCACAAGAATAGTATACGGAACGGCAAACGCAAGAGAGCTTCGTTCGGTTGCATCTACCATATCGGTTTTTCCTGAAATCAAGTCGCTTATATCCCGCTGCCTGTCCGACGAGCTTTCAACCATACACGATGAGCTCGACACTCTCGATGACGTATTCGAAAAAATAGACAGAGCGATTTGCGAAAATCCGCCGTTTTCGGTTCGCGAGGGCGATATGATTGCCGAGGGATACAGCGAGGACGTTGATTATCTCCGTTCCGTTATGAAGGACGGAAAAGGACTCGTCGAAAAGATTGCTGAGGACGAAAAGGAAAAAACGGGAATAAGAACCCTGAAAATCGGTTATAACCGAGTATTCGGATACTATATAGAGGTATCAAAATCCTTTATGAACGACGTTCCCGAGCATTACATAAGAAAGCAGACCTTGGCAAATGCAGAGAGATATATTACTCAGGAGCTCAAGGATATGGAAGCCACCATTCTCGGGGCATCGGACAAGGTATGCTCTCTCGAATACGATCTGTTCTGTGAAGTAAGAAGCTTCGTTGCCGAGAACAGTGAAAGAATAAAAAAAGCGGCGGCGCTTATTGCGAAGCTCGACGCATATCTTAGCTTGGCAAACGTTGCGGCAAAGAATAAGTACGTGCGTCCCGAGGTTGACAACAGCGACGTAATAAAGATCAAGGACGGCAGACATCCCGTCGTAGAGCAGTTCGTAAAGGACACCTATTTTGTGCCTAACGACGCGGAGCTTGATACTAAAAATAACAGACTCATGCTTATTACGGGTCCCAATATGGCAGGTAAATCCACCTACATGAGGCAGATAGCGGTTATTACGCTCATGGCTCAGGTAGGCTCATTCGTTCCCGCAAACGATGCCCGTATAGGTATTGTTGATAAGCTCTTTACAAGGGTCGGCGCATCCGACGATCTTGCGTCGGGACAGTCTACCTTTATGCTTGAGATGAACGAGGTGGCTTACATACTCCGTAACGCTACAAAGAGCAGTCTTATAATATACGACGAGGTAGGACGCGGAACATCTACCTTTGACGGAATGAGCATCGCAAGGGCTATAATAGAATATACCTGTGGCAGAAAGATAGGCGCAAAGACCTTATTTGCTACTCATTATCACGAGCTTACCTCAATGGAGGGCGAGATAGACGGAGTTGTAAACTATAATATCGCTGCTAAGAAGAGAGGGGATAATATTACCTTCCTACGCAAAATAGTGCGAGGCTCTACCGACGACAGCTACGGTATTGAGGTCGCAAAGCTTGCGGGACTCCCCAACGACGTAATAAAGAGAGCGAAAGAGGTTCTCGCTACCGTTGAAGCTACGGCTAAGACCTTGAGCACGTCAAACGCAGAGCAGGAGGAAAAGGACGATACCCTTATTTCCTTTGACGACTGCGTAAACGAGCAGGTTATAGATGAGCTTAAGAATACGGATATAAATACGCTGTCTCCATACGAAGCCATGAGCTTTTTGTACGGATTGCAGAAAAGACTTAAATAAAACAGCATTACAGAATTGATGAAAGGAGATCGGAATGGGGAAAATAAACGTGCTATCCTTTGCCGTTGCGAACCTTATTGCCGCAGGCGAGGTCGTAGACAGACCCGCATCGGTAATTAAGGAGCTTCTTGAAAACGCAATAGACTCCGGAGCCAACAGAATAACCGTTGAAATACAGAACGGCGGAGTAACCTATATGCGCGTTGCCGACAACGGGTGCGGCATTGAGCCCGAGGATCTCCCGACGGCAATACGCAGACACGCAACGAGTAAGATCAAGGACGCAAAGGATCTTGAGGGAATTATCACACTCGGATTCAGAGGAGAAGCTTTGGCGGCTATCGCGGCAGTGTCCTCTGTAAGAATCATTTCAAAGACCAAGGGAGCAAGCGTGGGTGCTATGCTTGAAGCCCATAACGGCGAGATAGCAGGTGTTAGTGAGAGAGCATGCTCTGACGGAACAACCGTAATTGTGGAGAACCTGTTTGGAAACGTTCCCGCAAGGCGTAAGTTCCTGAAAAAGGACGTAACCGAGGCTATGGCAATAGGCGCTGTGGTTGAAAAAATAGCGCTTTCAAAGCCACATATAGCATTCAGACTCATAAGCGACGGAAATCTTAAGCTTGAGACCATGGGCGACGGAAACCTCAAAACCGCCGTTTATTCGGTATTTGGACGTGAATTTGCATCAAAGCTTATAGATACCGAAATAGAGCTTGACGGAATAGAAGTAAGAGGCTATATCGGACGCTCGGATAACGTAAGAGCCAACAGAAATTATCAGAATTTCTTCATCAACGGACGATACGTAAAGAGTAAGACGGCAATGGCGGCTCTCGAGCAGGCATTTACCTCTTATATTCCCCCGGAAAAATTTCCGTGCTGTGTTCTGTTTATAACTATAAATCCCGCGGCGGTTGACGTAAACGTACATCCCTCAAAGCTTGAGGTCAAATTCTCAAATGAAAAGCCCGTATTCGAGGCGATTTATTACGCGGTAAAGAATTCCCTTGAAGCAAACGCTTCGCGCCCCGGAATAGTTCTGGGAGCGCTTAAGACCGAGAGAGGAAACAGGCTTGAAGAAAGGCTTTCGGATACAGCAACACCCATATCGGAGGGTAAGGCGGAATCCTTGAAGAAGCGTCAGGTCAGCGCGGAGCTTTATACTGCTCCCACACCCGAAAAAACGGTATCCGAGAAAAAGCTTTCCAAATCTGCGGAGGGCGGATTTTCGAGAATGAGCGCGGAGGAATATGTAAATAAGATAGTAGGCAGCGCGGTAAAGAGAGAAGGAAAGTCCGAATCAAGAACTGCCCCCGTAGCTGCAAAGCCTACCCATAACGACAAATCTACGGCTACTGTAAGTACACAGACGGAAATTCCCATTCCGTCCATACAAGATAAAAAAGAAGTACAGCCCCCCGCCCTTACCGAAAGGGCACCGGAAGTCAAGGCAGAGCCTACTGTCAGCGAGACTAAAAAAATCAGCTACCGAATTATCGGTGAAGCTTTCAATTCCTACGTTCTCGTTGAGGTTGAGGATAAGCTTCTTGTTATTGACAAGCATGCCGCTCACGAGAGAATAATATTCGAGCAATTAAAGGCGGGAATGAAGAATAGAGCAAAGGTGTCTCAGCTTCTTATGCTCCCCATTGAGGTCATGCTTACCTCTGACGAAATACAGACTATTTCCGATTACAGAGACGAGATAGAAGCTGTTGGTTTTGAGTTTACCAACGGAAGATTTACCGTAAGTGTTACCGCAATTCCCGAAGGGATAGAGGTTTCGGCAATTCCCGATATGCTTGCGGTAATAGCCGAAAGAATAAAGAGCAATACGGGCTCCGCCAAGCTTACAAGAGACATAATTTTCGAAAAGGCTCTCTATCAGGCGTCATGCAAGGCGGCGATAAAGGCGGGTAGAGAATATGCTGAGGGACACATAAAATGGATTGTGGATAAGCTTATGGAAATCCCCGACATTACAGTTTGCCCTCACGGCAGACCCGTAGCCATGGAGCTGTCCAAAAAGACACTCGACAGGCAATTTGAAAGAACGTAAAGGATTATATAATGAGCGAAAAAAAGTTATTTGAGGTTCTTGCCACCGACGGGCGAGCAAGACGAGGAGTATTACATACTGTACACGGAGATATTCAAACCCCGGTTTTTATGAACGTGGGAACCTGCGCGGCTATCAAGGGCGGAGTTTCGAGCAGAGAGCTTATCGACCTTGACTGTCAGGTGGAGCTTTCCAACACCTATCATTTGCATCTTCGCCCCGGAGACAAGCTTATACACGATATGGGCGGTCTGCATAAATTTATGAATTGGGAAAGACCTATTCTTACCGACAGCGGCGGATTCCAGGTATTTTCTCTTTCCCAGCTGCGTAAAATAACCGAGGAGGGAGTTCGCTTTGCGTCGCACATAGACGGAAAGAGAATATTCATGGGTCCCGAGGAGAGTATGCAGATACAGTCCAACCTTGCGTCCACCATCGCAATGGCGTTTGACGAGTGCATAGAAAATCCCTCACCCTACGATTACGTAAAGCAGTCCTGCGACAGAACCGCAAGATGGCTCGTAAGATGTAAGGCAGAGATGGACAGGCTCAATTCCTTGCCCGAAACCATAAATAAAAATCAGCTTTTGTTCGGCATAAACCAGGGCGGAGTATATGAGGATCTCCGTATTGAGCATATGCACAAGATTGCCGAGCTTGACCTTGCGGGATATGCTCTCGGCGGACTTGCCGTGGGTGAGGAGACCGAGGAAATGTACCGTATAATTGACGTGGTCGAGCCGCATATGCCCAAGGATAAGCCGAGATATCTTATGGGCGTCGGAACTCCTTGCAATATTCTTGAGGCGGTTCACATGGGAGTCGATTTCTTTGACTGCGTAATGCCAAGCCGAAACGCAAGACACGGAAATCTCTTTACGTGGCACGGAAAGATGAATCTTCTTAACGAAAAATATGCCAAGGACCCGAGACCCTTTGACGAGAATTGCGGATGCCCCGCATGCAGAAATTACAGCCGCTCGTACGTCCGTCATCTCATAAAGGCAAAGGAATCTCTCGGCATGCGGTTAGCGGTAGCCCATAACCTTTATTTCTATAACAATCTTACAAAGGAAATAAGAAAGGCGCATGACGGCGGATATTTTGAAAGCTTCTATCAGAAGTACAGAAATATTCTCGGAGAGCGCAGTCAAAGCTAAAAGGAGAAGCTATGATAAAAAGAGAATTATTGGAGGAGATCATTGCGGCATCACTTTCGAGCGGAGGTGATTTTGCAGAGGTCTTTGCAGAAAGAGCAAGAAGTAATTCTATACAGTTCGTTGACGGAAAAATAGATAAGATAAACGACAATTTTCTGTCGGGTGTAGGTATACGCGTGTTCAAGGGAACAAGAACAGTGTACGCTTCCACAACCGACGTAACGCGAGAGGGGCTTCTCGCCTGCGCGCGCTCGGCATCTGATGCTCTCGGAGAAGGTAATGCGCAGATATCCATATGCCTTACTCCCCAAAAGGTAATAGATATACACCCTGTAAAAATCGATCCCCTTGCATCTGCCATTAAGGACAGAAGTGATATACTCAAAAAGGCCTGCTTTGCGGCAAAGGAAAGCGACGCGCTTATTTCTCAGGTTCAGGGAAGTATTATGGGAGTTGAGAGAGAAATACTCGTAGCAAACAGCGAGGGACTTCTTAAACATGACACTCATACAAGAACAAGACTTCTCGTAAATGCTATTGCATCCAAGGACGGTGAGGATCAGTCGGGCTCTTGTAACCCCGGTCGCAGTATGGGGCTTGAAATGTTTGATTTTATCTCCCCGGAGTACGTGGGCAGAGAAGCGGCAAGAGGTGCGCTGGTTAATCTGAGAGCAGGCTACTGCGAAGCGGGAAGAATGACGGTCGCTATCGAGAACGGATTTGGCGGAGTTATATTCCATGAGGCTTGCGGACACTCGCTTGAGGCTACGCAGGTAGGCGTGGGAATGTCTGAGATGTGCGGAAAGCTCGGAGAGAAGATCGCAAACGAAAAGATAACCGCAATAGACGACGGAACTATCCCCGGCGCATGGGGCTCAATAAATATCGACGACGAGGGAACGCCTACACAGAGAAACGTGCTTATAGAAAACGGAATACTCAAGAACTATATGGTAGACCGCTTAGGCTCAAGAAGAATGGGAATGGCAATGACAGGCAGCAGTCGCCGTCAGGATTATACGTACGAGCCCACGTCCCGTATGACCAATACCTTTATTGATAACGGACCCGACAAAAACGAGGATATTATTGCATCTATCGAATACGGCTTATACGCAAAGCAGATGGGCGGCGGGTCGGTAAATCCCTTGACGGGCGCCTTTAACTTCTCGGTAAGAGAGGGATATATAGTAAGAAACGGAAAAATATGCGAGCCTGTAAGAGGAGCGTCTCTTATCGGAACCGGTTCGAGAATATTGCAGGATATAGACATGGTAGGTCAGAATCTTGAAAGAGGACAGGGCGTGTGCGGATCTTCCAGCGGAAGCGTACCCACAGACGTAGGTCAGCCTCTTATAAGAGTAAAAGAAATAACCGTGGGAGGTCGATAATATGAAATTTGATGACGTTAAGGAATTTCTTATTGCCGAAGCAAATCGCGCGGGGCTTGAGGGCTATGAGGTCTATTATATGGAATCCTCGGATATGAGCGCGGAGACCTTGAAGGACGAGATATCTTCATTTGCTTCGGGTGTACGGGGCGGTGTTTGCTTCCGCTGTATCGTAGACGGACGCATGGGCAACGCTTCAAGCGAGCTTTTTGAGGAGAATGAAATGAAGGCTCTCGTTGCAAGAGCCATCGAGAACGCAAAAAATATAGAGAACGATGATAAGGCAATACTTTTCGGTGGCTCTGAAAAATACGAAACCCCCAAGCTTCCCAAGGCTGATGAAGCTGATGCGGCAACGCTTAAGCGACTTGCTCTTTGGATGCAGGATAACACCTATAAGGCAAGCGAATATATCACCGACGGAACACAGTCGGCAGTTTTTGAGAGCAAGATAAAGACCGAGCTTATGAACTCATACGGACTTAGGCTTTCAAACTCGGTAGCTATGAGCGGAGCTTACGTTCAGTCTGTCGTTCAAAAGGATGAACAGTCCGAGGAGGGCTTTGATTTCGCTATCGGACTCAATGAAAACGACCTCTCGGCTATATCCGAGAGCGCAACAAAAGAAGCACTCTCAAAGATAGGCGCGGTGGAAGTGGATACGGGAAAGTATGACGTAGTAATAAGCGGAAAGAGAATGAGAGATCTTCTCTCGTCCTACGCTTCATCCTTCTCGGGCAGAAACGCGCAGCTCGGAATGTCAAGACTTCGTGAAAAGGAAGGGCAGAAGATCGCCGCGGAAATAATCAATATAATCGATGACCCAATGAGAGAGGGATGCAGTATGCAGACCCCCTTTGACGGAGAGGGAGTTGCCGCTTATAAGAAGACTGTTGTTGAAAGCGGAGTTCTTAAAACTCTGCTTTATGACCTGACGACGGCAGATAAAAAGGGAATTGAGAGTACGGGTAACGGACAAAGACTCAGCTATTCAACACCCGTTCATATCGCGCCTTACAGCTTTTATATCAAAGGCGGAGACACAGCGCCCGATGACCTTGTAGGTAAGGTCAAGGACGGAATTTATATAACCGAATTCAAGGGAATGCACGCGGGCTGTAACTCTGTTACGGGAGATTTTTCTATCGAAAGCGCGGGCTACCGTATACGTGACGGAAAGATATGCGAATCTGTTCGCTCCTTTACCGTGGCGGGAAATTTCTTCGATATGCTTCTTGCGATCGAGGACATATCAAACAACGTAAGCTTCGGTATCCCGTCGGGATATACCTGCTACGGCGCGCCCGACGTACTGCTTCGTGATATGAGCGTTGCGGGAAAATAAAATAACCGAATAGTGTTGACAAATATCGGGATATGTGATAGAATTATCAATTGATAGTATCTTTTGAGAAAAGAAAGGATAAAAAAATGAAGAATACCGAAAAAACAATGGACAAAATCGTCGCTCTGTGTAAGACCAGAGGCTTTATTTTCCCCGGCTCCGAGATCTACGGCGGTCTCGCTAACACTTGGGATTACGGCCCTCTCGGCGTAGAGCTTAAGAATAACGTAAAGAAGGCTTGGTGGAAGAAGTTCGTACAGGAAAACAAGTACAACGTAGGACTTGACGCCGCTATCCTTATGAATCCCCAGACTTGGGTAGCTTCGGGACACCTTGCGGGATTTTCCGATCCCCTTATGGACTGCCGTGAGTGCCACGAAAGATTCAGAGCAGATAAGCTTATTGAGGATTGGTGCGCAGAAAACGCATTCACTCTTGAAAAGCCCATCGACGCATATACTCATGAGGAAATGAAGGCTTTCGTAGAGGAGCACAACATTCCTTGTCCCACCTGCGGAAAGCATAACTTTACCGACATCCGTCAGTTCAACCTCATGTTCAAGACCTTCCAGGGTGTAACCGAGGACGCAAAGAATACCGTTTATCTCCGTCCCGAGACTGCACAGGGTATCTTTACTAACTTTGTAAGCGTACAGAGAACCACGAGAAAGAAGCTTCCTTTCGGTATCGCGCAGATAGGTAAGTCCTTCCGTAACGAGATAACTCCCGGTAACTTCATTTTCCGTGTACGTGAGTTCGAGCAGATGGAGCTTGAGTTCTTCTGTAAGCCCGGCACCGACCTTGAGTGGTTCAACTATTGGAGAAGCTTCTGCCGTGAGTGGTTGCTCGCTATCGGTCTTAAGGAGGAGAATATCAGACTCCGCGACCACGATCCCGAGGAGCTTTGCTTCTATTCCAAGGCAACAACCGACTTCGAATTCCTTTTCCCCTTCGGATGGGGCGAGCTTTGGGGCGTTGCTGACAGAACCGACTACGACCTTACCCAGCATCAGACCGTTTCGGGTAAGGACCTTACTTACTTTGATCAGGAAACCAACGAGCACTACATTCCTTACGTTGTTGAGCCCAGCCTTGGCGTAGAGAGAACCGTTCTCTCTGTTCTTTGCGATGCTTATGACGAGGAGGTTATTGACGCAGAGAAGAACGACGTCCGCGTAGTTATGCACCTGCATCCCGCTCTCGCGCCCTTCAAGGCTGCAGTTCTTCCTCTTTCCAAGAAGCTTTCCGATAAGGCAGACGAGATCTACACCGAGCTTTCCAAGTACTTCAGCGTTGACTTTGACGAGGCAGGCTCTATCGGTAAGAGATACCGCCGTCAGGACGAGGTTGGTACTCCTCTTTGTATCACCTATGACTTTGAGTCCGAAAACGACGGCTGCGTAACCGTCCGCGACAGAGACTCCATGGAGCAGGTAAGAATCCCGATCTCCGAGCTTAAGAGCTATATCGAAAAGACTATTGAGTTTTAAATCATGCAAATAAAAAATATGCTGAGTTCATGCGAACTCAGCATATTTTTTTATTCCTTAACAAACTGGCTGTTATAAAGCTTGGTATAAAATCCGTTCTTTTCAAGAAGCTCTGTGTGAGTTCCTTGCTCGATAATGTTTCCGTCCTTCATAACGAGTATCAGGTCGGCTTCCTTAATGGTAGAAAGTCGGTGGGCAACGATAAAGCTCGTGCGCCCGTTCATCATCGTCGTAAATGCCTTTTGAATACGAATTTCGGTTCTCGTATCTATTGACGAGGTAGCCTCATCAAGTATCAGTATTTCGGGCAAGCAGAGCATAACTCTTGCAATACAAAGGAGCTGCTTCTGTCCTTGTGAGAGCGCGCCGCCGTCCTCGGAGATCACCGTATTGTATCCATCGGGCAAACGACGGATGAAGCTGTGAGCGTGAGCCGCCTTTGCCGCTTCCTTTATTTCCTCGTCTGTCGCATCGGGCTTTCCAAAGGCAATATTGTCTCGGATAGTTCCGCTGCACAGCCATGTGTCCTGAAGCACCATTCCGTAGGATGACCGAAGCGTTTTACGGGTATAATCGCGTATATCCGTACCGTCAAGACGGATCTCGCCGCCGTCAACGTCATAGAAGCGCATGAGAAGATTTATAAGCGTTGTTTTTCCGCATCCCGTGGGTCCTACGATGGCTATATGCTGACCCTCATAGGTTTTGAGATTAAAATTCTCAATAAGCTTTTTATCCGGGGTGTAAGAGAAGGATACGTTTGAAAATTCAACAATACCGTTGATCTTTTCGGGCTCGCAAGGGGTATCGGTATCGGGTGTCTGCACGGGAGTATCGATAAGCTCAAATACGCGTTCCGCGCAGGCAAGAGCGTTCTGAAGCTCTGTAACAACTCCCGAAATCTCATTGAAGGGCTTTGTGTATTGGGTTGCGTAGGAAAGAAAGCTCGAAAGACGTCCGACTGTCATTCCTGCGTTTCCGCCAATGCAAAGGAGCGCTCCCGTAAATGCGACGAGCGCGTATACCACACTGTTAACGAATCTCGTCGAGGGATTTGTAATTGACGAGAAGAATATAGCTCGCAGGGATGCACCCTCAAGTCTGTTGTTTATCTCGTCAAAATCTCTTTGAATATTTTCTTCCTGACCGAAAGCCGCAACCGTTTTATGCTCGGATATAGCTTCGTCAATAAGGGATGTCTGCTCGCTACGTATCTCCGCCTGAAGCTTGAACATTGAGTGGGTCTTTTTTGCAATAAATGAAGCTACGAAAAGCGAAAGGGGAGTAACGATAACTACTATAAGAGCAACGGGGGGACTGTAAATGAACATGAACACGAGAGTACCGAGAATGGTCATTATTCCGTTGAAAAATTGGGTAAAGCCCATAAGCAGACCGTCGGCAAATGTATCTACGTCGGTAATCGTGCGGCTTATAATATCTCCCGTTCTGTTGGAGTCCATAAAGGATATGGGGAATTCCTGAATACGTAGAAAGGCTTTGCGCCGTATATTCTTTACGATCCCGTAGGTCATGCGGTTGTTAAGAACGTTAACTATCCACGTAATAACACCCGTAATCAGCACGGAAATAAGAATTTTCGTAAGAATAATTCCGATAGCGCTCATGTCTACGGCGCCCGCGCCAACAGCATGGTCGATCGCCTGTCCGACGAGAATGGGAATGTAAAGCGTAAGTCCAACAGAAACCGCGGTGAGCAAAAGGGAAAGAATGAAGTGGATTCGGTAAATCTTCAAGAATTTAAGAACTGTACCGAAGGTCTTAAGGTCCTTTTTCAAGCTTTGCTTTTTTTTCATTTTGCTTCACCTCCCTCGGAAAATTGAGAGCGGTAGATGTCCTTGTACACGTCGCAGCTTTCGAGGAGCTCTGCGTGAGTTCCCATTCCAACGACCTCTCCGTCGTCAAGAACAAGAATCTTATCCGCGTGCATAATTGAAGAAGCTCGCTGAGAAACGATAAACGTGGTAGGAGAATAATCAAGAGACGAAAGGGCAGAGCGCAAGCGCGATTCGGTGGCATAGTCAAGAGCCGATGCCGAATCGTCGAGTATTAGAAACTGCGGCTTTCTGACGAGAGCGCGGGCTATTGTGAGTCTCTGCTTCTGACCGCCCGAAAGGTTTCTTCCGTTTTGCTCAACGGTCGCGTCTAATTTGTTTTCAAGCTCGTTTACAAAATCAAGCGCCTGCGCCTTGGAAAGCGCGTCTAAAAGCTCTTCGTCGGTTGCGTCGTTCTTTCCGAAAAGAAGGTTGGAGCGAACGGTTCCCTTGAAAAGCACTGCCTTTTGGGGAACTACCGCAAACATGCCGTTCAGCTCTTTTTTGCCGTAAAGGAGAGCGTTCTTTTCATTTATAAATACGTTACCCGACGTGGGAGCGTAAAATGCGGGAATAAGATTTATAAGAGTACTCTTTCCCGAGCCCGTACCGCCGATGATACCTACGGTTTCACCCTTATTTACCGAAAAGCTGATGTTCGAAAGTGCCTCGTCTCCGTCCTTGTGGTATCTGAATGAAACGTTGTCAAAGCATACCGCGCTGCCGTTGTCGGTGGATTTGGCTTCTGCCGTTCTTTTTTCTTCGGGCTCGGTGTCAAGAATTGCGAAAACTCGCTTGCCGCTTGCCGAAGCTTTATTGAGAGTGATAATAAGACTTGCAAGCTTGATAAGCTCGACAAGTATCTGGGACATGTAGTTGTAAAGGGCGAGCAGCTCTCCTTGGGTGAGATTTCCGCTGTTTACCGATATAGCTCCCGCTCTGATGAGCAGAATAATTGCTAAATTGATGATTACGTAAGTAAGAGGATTCATAAGCGCGGAAATTCTGCCCGCGAATATCTGTATCTTCGTCAATGCGTCGTTGCGCTTGTCGAACTCCTCTATTTCCGCCCCCTCTTTATTAAAGGCTCTTATAACCCTTGCGCCGTTGTAGTTTTCACGAACCTTTCCGACAACACGATCAAGCTTTGCCTGAGATTTTTTGTATATGGGAATGCTTATAAGCATTATTCCGAAAACGACGACCATAAGAATAGCGATCACACCGAGAAAAATGAGAGACAGCCTCGGGCTTATGGTAAATGCCATGACCATTGCACCGAAAACTATAAAGGGGGAGCGCATAAAGAGACGGAGAAACATATTTACACCCGTTTGCATGGAGTTGATGTCTCCCGTCATTCTCGTAATGAGAGTGGACGTTCCTATTTTGTCGGTGTTTTTGTAGCTGAATTTCTGAATATGCGAAAAGAGCGCGCTTCTTACACGTGTTGCAACTCCTACGGCGGCTCTTGCGGCAAAGAACTGAGCGCAGATAGCGCATATAAGACCGATAACTCCGAGAGCGATCATAATACCGCACATGGAAAGAACGACCGACCTGTTATTCTGATTTATACCCTTGTCAATAATTGCCGCTACAGCAAGAGGGACGAGAAGCTCAAAAAGAGCCTCAAGCATCTTGAAGGTAGGGGCAAGTACCGATTGGAGGTAGTAACCTTTTAGAAACTTAAGCAGCTTTTTCAAAATAAATCTCCCGAAAATGTATTCACTCCCTTTATTATAATATGAAACGAAAAATTTTTCAACCTTTTTCGGAATTTTTCAAAAAAACTATTGAAAAATAAGAAGAGGTGTGATATAATGTATGCCGTTACGGAGGCATAGCTCAGTTGGTTAGAGTACATGCTTGACATGCATGGGGTCGTTGATTCGAATTCAACTGTCTCCACCAACAAAAAGAGAACTTTTGGTAGACAAAAGTTCTCTTTTTGTTTATCCAAGCCGCAGGCTTGGCATATCATCACGACGCAGTCGTGTATATCATCAAGGGCGGCTCGCCGCCCTTGTATCTCATCAGCCCCTTTGGGGCTGTATCTCCCCTGCGGCTTGATGATATACAATGCTTCGCATTGATGATATACCGCAACAAGTTGCGGATGATATACACGCCTTTGGCGTGATTGGGACGCGAGATTGCGGAAAGTTCTTGAATTACTTTGCAAAACATGATATAATACCATTGGAAGGAGTGATATTATGGCTAAAAACTATTTACTAATCTATTCGGAGCAGCTTGCGACCGATATAGAATTGCTTTGTCAAAATATAAAAGTTCCGTCTAACACTCTCTTTCAAATTCGCAAGAGCTCAAGTAGTGTGTACGCAAATATTCGTGAAGCCAATTACGGACAGAGCAAAGCAGATATGCTTTCAAAATTTGAAATAGCTCTCAAGGAATGTAGTGAAACAGAAGGTTGGTTACAGTTATTATTCAACACAAATGGTATTGATGAAGAAACATATAAAAGCCACAGAAATCTTTGCGGTCGTATCAGACGAATGTTGATCGCAAGTTGTAAAACACTAAAGGAAAGCATGAAATGAAGAAAATCAATATAGCAGAAATTCCATTGTCAATACTGATAATTGTAGGTGTTTTAGCATCTTCTCTATCTTTTGTCTATTACTTTGCATTTAAGAATCCATACGAAATTATATTTTGGTTGATCTGTATTATCGACTTTTTCTTATTTGCAGTGAATGCATATCGGCTGATAGAACCCTTTGAGTCAACTAAAACCAAAACAATCATTTTTACAGTTGTTGCAATGATCGTTTTCTTGCTGTTTTGGCAAGTTGTTGCATTTTTATTCACCAATGGAACACGCTTTGAGTATAACATAGAGCTGTTTTTCAATGTTCTGAGGTTTAGCCTGTTTTTGTCTCCGTCATTCATTTTGTTGCTTCCGGTAATGCGGTTCATTGCTGAAATCGCAAGTTGACCGAACACCTTTTGTTCGTTTTTATCCTTGTTCAGACACCTTTTGTCACGTTTAAGGCAGAAAAAGCCATTTGCGAAAGCGAATGGCTTTTTTCAACGAAATTCGCTTTCGGCAATGCCGAATATTCCACATGAAAAGCTAACAACTTAATTACTTAAGGCTTGACATTATTGCCGGTATATGGTATAATTTTTATATCCCATATTTAACCCAATAAAATTTTATAAATAAAAGGAATAATTTTATGAAAAAGATTATAGCTCTTCTATTGGTAATGTGTTGTTTTATGACTCTTTTTGCATGCAAAAATGAGTCCGAAGGCAACGGAAATCAGGATACTTCTTCAGCAGACAAAACGGCTTCCGGGGAAAACAATGCTATTGGAAATGATGTATCAGCGCCTATTAAGCAGGATACTTCCTCATCAAATAAAATAGTTTTCGGGGAAAAATATATTAGTGAAGGTAGCGTATCAAGGTCCGAGGATCAGCAGAATTATCTTATTTTTGAAGACGGCTTGCTGAAGCATCACTACTATTCCGAAGTCGATAATATCATGGGGGTATCGCATTATACAAGAACCTATAAGTATGAAATAATGGATGACGGGACTCTTGCGTATTTCTTCCACTCAATGACACTTCACGATGATGACACCTGTAACGAAGCCCGTACGAAGGATAACGTAAACGGAATTTTGTTGTTTTCCGAAAACGTTCTCAGCTCCCCCGAAGGATATCTCTATATAAGAGAGTCATATATTAAGTCTGAATTGCCTAATTTTGGAGAGGCTGAATAATAAAAAATCCAAATTACATAAATAGCGCTTTCATCTGGTTCTGTAAAACGTTGCGTTGCCGCAATATTTTACAGAACCTTTTTTCAATTAAAAACATCTACTTGTAATTTTTACGAAGATATGATATACTAAATGAGAGTATACAAAGGCACGGAGGCAGATTTATGACCTACAATAAATTTAAGCTCCGCTCCGATTATGAGCCGTCGGGAGATCAGCCGGCGGCAATTCGTAAGCTGACGGAGGGAGTAAATAAAGGCTTGAAAAAGCAGACCCTTCTCGGTGTTACGGGATCGGGTAAGACATATACCATGGCGAATATTATCGCTAACGTGAACAAGCCCACCTTGGTGCTTGCCCACAACAAGACCCTTGCGGGACAGCTTTGCTCGGAATTCCGTGAGATGTTTCCCGAAAATGCCGTTGAGTATTTCGTATCCTATTACGACTACTATCAGCCCGAGGCATATATTCCCGGCAAGGATATGTATATCGAAAAGGACGCTATGATAAACGACGAGATAGATATGCTCCGCCACAGCGCGACCTCTGCGCTTTTTGAACGCAGAGACGTAATAATCGTCGCCAGCGTATCATGTATATATTCTCTCGGAGACCCCATTGAGTACCAAAATCTCGTACTTGCGCTCCGTCCCGGTATGATGATGGACAGAGACGAGTTTATAAAGCGCCTTGTTTCCATAAGCTATGACCGCAACGATATATCCCTTGAGCGTGATAAATTCAGAGTTCAGGGAGACACCGTTGACCTCATCCCCGCAAATATGCAGGACAAGGCATGGAGAGTGGAATTTTTCGGCGACGAGATCGACAGAATATCCGAAATAAACATCGTAACGGGCGAGGTGCTAAAGGAGCTCAGCTACGTAGCAATATACCCCGCAACCCACTACGCCGTGTCCGACGAGAAGCGAGAGCGCGCCATAAAGGAAATATTCGAGGAAATGACCGAGCGGGTCGAGTTCTTCAAATCCGAGGGTAAGCTTATCGAAGCTCAAAGAATAGAGGAACGTGTAAAATACGACATGGAAATGCTCCGCGAGGTGGGATTTTGCTCGGGCGTTGAAAACTATTCGAGAATTCTTGCGGGCAGACCCGCAGGCTCAACACCCGAAACACTTCTTGATTATATGCCCAAGGACTTTTTGCTGTTTGTGGACGAGTCTCACGTAACCCTGCCTCAGGTAAGGGGAATGAGCGGCGGCGATACGGCAAGAAAGAAAAATCTTATAGAATATGGCTTCCGTTTGCCCTCGGCTTACGATAACCGTCCTCTGTTTTTTGAGGAATTTGAGTCAAAGCTCAACCAGACAATATTCGTAAGCGCGACCCCCGGAGATTACGAAATCGAAAATTCCGAAAATATCGTAGAGCAGATAATCCGTCCTACGGGTCTCGTTGACCCCGAGGTCGAGGTAAGACCCATAGAGGGTCAGATCGATGACCTTATGGGTGAAATACGCATGCGGACCAAGAAAAACGAAAGAGTTCTCGTAACGACCCTTACAAGAAAAATGGCAGAGGACCTTACGGAATATCTTGAAAGCAACGAAATAAAGGTCAAGTATATTCACTATAACGTAGATACGCTTGAGCGTATGCAGATAATTCGCGATCTCCGTCTCGGTGTTTTTGACGTGCTTGTTGGAATAAATCTTTTGCGCGAGGGACTTGACATTCCCGAGGTGTCCTTGGTAGCAATCCTTGATGCCGATAAGGAAGGATTTTTGCGCGCCGAGCGAAGTCTTATACAGACCATAGGACGTGCTGCGCGAAACGCGGAGGGCAGAGTAATAATGTATGCCGACCATGTGACGGCATCTATGAAAGCCGCAATAGGTGAGACCGAGCGAAGAAGAAGGATACAGAAGGAATACAACGAGGCTAACGGAATAGTTCCAAAGACTATCGTAAAGGACGTAAGAGACGTAATTGAGATCGGCAAGGCGGCTGAAAAGAAAAATAAGGAAGCCGTCAAGAAGCTTTCAGCCAAGGAGCGCGACAAGATGGTCGAGACCCTAACAAGACAAATGAAGCTTGCGGCTAAAAATCTTGAATTCGAGCAGGCGGCATATCTGCGGGACAGAATTGCTGAGCTGAGAAAAGGAAAATAATAAATGGCAACAAAATCAATAGTTATACGCGGCGCTCGCGTAAATAATCTGAAAAATATAGACGTAGACATACCGAGAGATAAGCTCGTGGTCCTCACGGGACTTTCGGGCTCGGGAAAATCCTCTCTCGCGTTTGATACTCTCTATGCGGAGGGACACAGACGATTTGTTGAGTCGCTGTCCTCTTACGCACGACAGTTCTTGGGTCAGATGGATAAGCCCGACGTGGACCTTATAGAGGGACTTTCTCCCGCCATAGCAATAGACCAAAAAACAACGTCCAAAAATCCCCGTTCGACGGTTGGAACGGTAACCGAAATATACGACTATTTGCGCTTGCTTTACGCAAGAATAGGAATTCCTCACTGTCCCGTGTGCGGTAAGGAAATTCGGAGACAGTCTACCGACGTAATAATTGATAAGATCATGGAGCTTCCCGAGGGAGAGAGATTCATGGTTCTCGCTCCCGTCGTAAGAGCTCAGAAGGGAATGCACGAAAAGGTTTTCGCGTCCGCCAAGAAAAGCGGATACGTGAGAGTCAGAGTTGACGGAAGCCTTTACGATATTTCCGAGGAAATAAAGCTTGATAAAAATAAAAAGCACGATATCGAGGTGGTGGTAGACCGTCTCGTTATGAAGCCCGACATAAGAAGCAGGGTATCGGATTCGGTGGAAAACGCATTGAAGCTTGCGGACGGACACCTCATAATCTCTACCGTGCCGAGAACAGGAGAGCCAAAGGAGCTTGAATTTTCTCAAAGCTATGCTTGCGAGGAGCATAATATATCCTTCGGCGAGCTTGAGCCGAGAATGTTCTCTTTTAACAATCCCGCAGGCGCGTGTCCTCATTGCGCGGGACTTGGAGAGATGCGCAGAATCGCAGTGGACAGACTTATACCCGATGACAGACTTTCGCTCCGTCAGGGAGCAATTGCCGTAAATGGCTTTAAGACCATGGACGAGCAGAGCTGGAACGGGCCGCTCTTTATTGCTGTCGGTAAAAGATACGGCTTTGACGTTGATACCCCAATTAAAGACTTATCAAAGGAAGCGTATAATGTCCTTTTGTACGGCTCGGGAAGCGAGCTTTATGAAATCGAGCGTTGGTTCGGCGGTGTGGGCAGAAAGCAGATGACTCCCTTTGAGGGAATCGTAAAAATGATAGAGAACCGCATTTCTCAGATGGGTAACGACGACTATTACGAGCAGTTTATCGAGGAGGCGCCTTGCCCCGTATGTAATGGGAAAAGACTTTCTCCCAACTCGCTTTCCGTTACGGTTGGCGGAAAAAATATTGATGATTTCTGTAAGCTGTCGGTAGAGGCTGCGCTTGAATTTATAAATGCCTTTGAGCCCGAGGGCATGGAAAAGATTATTTCCGCGGAAATATTAAAGGAAATAAGGGGCAGACTCGGATTTCTTGTAAGTGTGGGGCTTGAATATCTTACCCTTACGAGAAAGGCAGGGTCTCTCTCGGGGGGCGAAGCGCAGAGAATACGACTTGCGACTCAGATAGGCTCGGCTCTTGTGGGCGTCCTTTATATTCTTGACGAGCCGAGTATAGGGCTTCATCAAAGAGATAACACAAAGCTTATAGCGACCCTCAAAAAGCTCCGCGATATAGGAAATACCGTAATAGTCGTGGAACACGATGAGGAGACTATGCAGGAATCCGACTATATCGTTGATATAGGTCCCGGGGCGGGTATTCACGGAGGAGAGGTGGTTTCGGCGGGAACCCCCGAAGAGGTGGCAAAAGACCCCAAGTCCATAACCGGCGCGTATCTTTCAAGAAGAAAGTGCATAAAAATACCCGAGAAGAGAAGAGAAGGCAACGGAAATAAGTTAAGTGTCATAGGAGCTTACGAGCATAACCTCAAAAATATTAACGTTGATATCCCCCTCGGCTGCTTCGTATGCGTTACGGGTGTGTCGGGCTCGGGAAAATCCTCGCTTGTTAATGGAATTATAAATCCCGCCCTTTCGAGAACCCTTAACGGCGCGATCCGCTCTCACGTCAATTGCAAGGATATAAAGGGAACAGAAGCGCTTGACAAGATAATAGTTATAGACCAAAGCCCCATAGGAAGAACACCGAGGTCGAATCCCGCAACCTATACGGGACTGTTTACCGATATCCGCGATCTTTTCGCAAGCACTGCCGACGCGAAGGCAAAAGGATATAAATCGGGAAGATTTTCCTTCAATATTAAGGGAGGTCGGTGCGAGGCCTGCGAGGGAGACGGCTTGAAGAAGATAGAAATGCATTTTCTTCCCGACGTTTACGTAACCTGCGACGTCTGCAAGGGTAAACGCTATAACAGAGATACCCTTGAGGTGAAATATAAAGGAAAGAATATTTCCGACGTTCTCAATATGACTATCGAGGAGGCGCATACCTTCTTTGACGGCATACCGAGAATAAAGAACAGACTGAAAACCATGTGCGACGTAGGACTTGGCTATATCAAGCTCGGTCAGCCCTCGACTACCATGTCGGGCGGAGAAGCGCAGAGAGTTAAGCTTGCGACAGAGCTTTCAAAGAGAAGCACGGGCAAGACGGTCTATATTCTTGACGAGCCTACGACGGGGCTTCACAGCGATGACGTATCCCGTCTTATCGACGTTTTGCAAAGGCTTTGCGACGCCGGAAATTCCCTTATAGTCATAGAGCATAATCTTGACGTAATAAAGACTGCCGACTATATTATCGACCTCGGACCCGAGGGAGGGGACAAGGGCGGTACTGTCGTTGCCACGGGCACTCCCGAGCAGATTGCCGAGTGCGAGACGTCCTATACGGGAGCTTACCTTAAGAAAATATTCACGAAAAGCAGTCCAAAATAAGGATATTGTGAAAAAACATTCAATAAATCTATTGACTTTCGCATATTTATGCGTTATAATACCCTTGTAAATTTTTATTATTTCATTTGGAGGAATTAAAAATGAAGAAAATTTTAGCACTTGCTCTTGCGCTTGTTATGATCTGCGCAACATTCTGTGTTCTTACCTCTTGTAAGGATAAAACTGAAGTAAACGAAAATAACGGAGAAACCAATGCCCCCGCTCCCAAGGAAAAGCTTGTAATGGCTACTAACGCATACTTCCCGCCCTACGAATTCTACGAGGGTGATAAGATCGTAGGCGTTGATGCTGAGATTGCGCAGGCTGTTGCCAACTACCTTAACATGGACCTTGAGATCAAGGATATGGAATTCGACACCATTATCACCGCAGTTAAGGAAGGCTCCGCTGACTTCGGTATGGCTGGTATGACAATAACCGAGGACAGACTTAAAGAGGTTGACTTCTCTACAAGCTATGCAACCGGTGTTCAGGTTGTAATCGTTGCCGATGGCTCTCCTATAACGACTGTTGACGATCTTTTTGCTGATGGCGCAACCTACAAGGCAGGTGTACAGCAGGGAACAACCGGAGATACCTATTCTACATGGGATCTCGGTGATGAAAGAGTAGTAAGATACTCCAACGGCAGCAACGCTGTTATGGCTCTTAAGGGCGGTTCTGTTGACTGCGTTATCATAGATAACGAGCCTGCAAAGGCACTTGTAGCTGCTAACTCCGGACTCAAGATTCTTGATACCGAGTATGCCAACGAGGCATATGCAATCTGCGTTAATAAGGAAAACGGTGCTCTTCTTGAAAAGATCAACGCAGCGATCTATGCGCTTACCGCAGACGGCACTATTCCCGCAATTCTTGACAAGTATATTGCAAAATAATAGATTCTTGCAAAAAAATAGAAAGTCTCGACTTTCTATTTTTTTGCTATTTATATCTTAAAGAAGATTGAAAGAAGGCTTATCATTAATGAAAAAAATGGATAAAAGGCTCCGCAGACTGATAGTTGTTCTGTCGGTTATTCTTGCGGTAGCCGCCATAGTCGGAGCTTTGGTTGCCATCGACAGTATAATAACGTCGGGTAAAGCAAAGGATATCTCGGTGGAGGAAGCGCAAACACTTGTGGATACTACACTTGACGACCTTCCCGTTAACATTGCAAAGAGTGCAATTGAAATAAGAAAAAACACGGTTGTAACCGTCAAATCGGTGGAATCAAGAAAAAATAAAGAACTTGTTTTTCATTGCACTTATACCACATTGGACGTTAAAACGTCTATAAACGAAGAAGCAATAAATGAAATAGTTGCTTCTGCCGCAGATGCATTCAGCGCGGTAATGGGACAGATACAAGCCGAAAATACACTAAATAAATATATTGCATCCGCAGAACGTACTCCGGAAAGAGAGATAGATATTTATGCTTACGAAACGAGAAACGAAGGAATAAAGCTCCACCTTTCCGATGAAACCGTGAATACGGTATTTGGCGGGATCCTTGACGTGCAGGATAGGATCAACGGAACAATGTCTTACGTTGATTCCGACGGCAAGACTCACGATATCAGCAGAGATAACGCGCTCAGAGACGGTTGCGTCGGCGGAATATCCCTTAAGAACTATTCTTCCGAAAGACCCGATACCTCAACCGCAATAAGACGTACATGGAACAACTTTAAGGACGAATTCCACCGTAACTTTATAAAGGACGGAAGATGGAAATATCTTGCTAAGGGCTTGGGCACGACCCTTGCCATAACAGCTCTTGCACTTGTCCTCGGAATCGTAATCGGTGTTGTAATCGCCGTTGTACGCTGTACGTACGCAAAGACCGGAAAGCTTATTGTGCTTGATAAGATATGCAAGGTATATCTTTCAATCATACGCGGAACACCGGTCATGATTCAGCTCATGATAATCTATTTCGTCCTGTTGCTTCCGGTCGGAATAGAAAAATTCCCCGCAGCGGTAATATGCTTCGGTGTAAACTCTGGTGCGTATGTTTCCGAGATAATCAGAGGAGGAATTATGGCTGTTGACGACGGACAGTCGGAGGCGGGAAGAAGCTTGGGACTCGGTTATGTTGCAACTATGTGGCACATAGTTGTTCCTCAGGCATTCAAGGCGATTTTGCCATCCCTTGCAAACGAATTTATTACTTTGCTTAAGGAAACATCTGTTGCCTTCTACATAGGAGTTGCAGACCTTACTCAGGGTGGATTGAAGATAAGATCGCTGACTTACAGTAACTTTATGCCGCTTATTGCCGTAGCACTGATATACCTTGTGCTCGTGCTGGCGCTTTCTTATCTTGTATCGCTTCTGGAAAGGAGGCTTCGTAAGAGTGATAGACGTTAAAAATCTATATAAGGATTTCGGTGAAAACGGAGAGATAAAGGTTCTCCGCGGAATTGATTATAAAATTGAAAAAGGCGATAAAATCGTAATCGTAGGACCTTCCGGCGGAGGAAAGAGTACTTTTCTGCGTTGTCTGAACCTTCTTGAAGTACCCACTGACGGAGAAATTTATTTTCACGGTGAAAAAATAAACTCCAAAAAGTGCGATATAAATAAGGTAAGACAAAAAATGGGAATGGTGTTCCAACATTTCAATCTGTTCCCCCACAAGACAATACTTGAAAATCTTACGCTTGCTCCCGTAAAGCTTAAGCTTATGAGTAAGGAGGAGGCAGAGAAGAAGGCTATGGCGCTTCTTGAGCGCGTAGGGCTTCCCGACAAGGCAAACGCATATCCCTCAACGCTGTCGGGCGGACAGAAGCAGAGAATAGCAATCGCGCGTGCGCTTGCTATGAATCCCGAGGTTCTCCTTTTCGACGAGCCTACGTCAGCCCTTGACCCCGAAATGGTAGGAGAGGTTCTTGACCTTATGAAGGAGCTTGCCCGCGACGGAATGACCATGGTGGTAGTAACTCACGAAATGGGCTTTGCCCGTGAGGTTGCGGATAAGATACTGTTCATGTGCGACGGTGTTATAGCTGAGGAAGCGGCTCCCGAGGAGTTCTTTGCAAATCCTAAAAATCCCAGACTGCAAAAGTTCTTGCAGAGTGTACTGTAATAGAAAAGATACCGCATTGCAGGGTGCAATGCGGTATCTTTTTACAGTACCGAATATAGTGCAATGTTTAAAGAAAAATACAATATATAGTGAAAACACCCAATTTATAACACAATATATTGTGATTTCTCACAATTGACAAAGGATAATAAATGGGGTATACTATTATATGTCGATATATGCAATCAAAAAATAAAGAAAAGGAGAAAACAATGTATCAGGTTTTAAAAAGAGACGGTAAGGTTGCAGAGTTTAACCTTTCCAAAATCAACGAAGCTATCAAGCTTGCATTCGAGGCACAGGAAAAACAGTATCATCCCAGCGTAATAGATTTTCTCGCACTTAAGGTAACGGCAGAGTTCGAGCCTAAAATAAAGGAAGGACTTATTTCTGTCGAGGATATTCAGGATAGCGTTGAGTCTGTTCTTGTTCAGGCAGGATATGCTGACGTTGCAAAGGCATACATTCTTTACAGACGTCAGAGAGAAAAGCTCCGTAATATGAAATCCACCATCCTTGACTATAAGGATATCGTAGACAGCTACGTAAAGAATATGGACTGGCGTGTTAAGGAGAACTCGACGGTTACCTATTCCGTGGGAGGACTTATTCTCTCTAACTCGGGAGCTATTACCGCTAACTATTGGCTTTCCGAAATTTACGATGACGAGATAGCAAACGCGCACAGAAACGCGGATATTCACATTCACGACCTTTCCATGCTCACAGGTTACTGTGCGGGATGGTCGCTTAAGCAGCTTATTCAGGAGGGTCTCGGCGGTGTTACAGGTAAGATAACGTCTGCTCCCGCAAGCCACCTTGCTACCCTTTGTAACCAGATGGTCAACTTCCTTGGCATCATGCAGAATGAGTGGGCGGGCGCTCAGGCATTCTCGTCCTTTGACACCTACCTCGCTCCCTTCGTTAAGGTGGATAACCTTAGTTACGATCAGGTAAAGAAGTGCATCGAATCCTTCATATTCGGTGTTAATACTCCTTCCCGTTGGGGTACGCAGGCGCCCTTCTCAAATATTACTCTTGACTGGACCGTTCCCGCTGACCTTGCAGAGCTTAACGCTATCGTAGGCGGTAAGGAAATGGATTTCAAGTACAAGGATTGTAAGAAGGAAATGGATATGGTCAACAAAGCGTTTATCGAGACTATGATCGAGGGCGACGCAAACGGACGCGGATTCCAGTATCCTATCCCCACCTACTCCATTACCTCTAACTTTGATTGGTCTGATACCGAAAATAACCGTCTCCTCTTTGAGATGACCTCCAAGTACGGTACTCCTTACTTCTCCAACTATATCAACAGTGATATGGAGCCCAGCGACGTAAGAAGTATGTGCTGCCGTCTCCGTCTTGACCTCCGTGAGCTTCGTAAGAAGTCGGGCGGCTTCTTTGGAAGCGGTGAGAGCACAGGTTCTGTTGGTGTTGTAACTATCAACATTCCCAGAATTGCTTACCTTGCTGAAAACGAAGAGGATTTCTACGCAAGACTCGACCATAAGATGGACATTGCGGCTCGCTCCCTCAAGATCAAGCGTACCGTTATAACCAAGCTTCTTGATGAGGGTCTGTATCCTTATACCAAGAGATACCTCGGAACCTTTAATAATCACTTCTCGACTATCGGTCTCGTAGGTATGAACGAGGCTTGTCTCAATGCTAAGTGGATAGGTAAGGACCTTACCACTAAGGAAGCCCAGAAGTTCACTCAGGACGTTCTCAATCACATGAGAGAGAGACTTTCCGATTATCAGGAAAAGTACGGCGACCTTTACAATCTCGAAGCAACTCCGGCGGAATCTACCTCCTACCGTCTTGCAAAGCATGACGTAAAGAGATTCCCCGAGATTATTACCGCATCCGAGAAGGGTAACACTCCCTACTACACCAACTCCTCTCACCTCCCCGTAGGTTATACCGAGGACATCTTTGAGGCACTTGATATTCAGGATGAGCTTCAGACTCTCTATACCTCGGGAACCGTATTCCATGCGTTCCTCGGTGAGAAGCTTCCCACGTGGGAATCTGCCGCAAATCTCGTTCGCAAGATTGCGGAGAACTATAAGCTTCCTTATTACACCCTTTCTCCTACCTATTCCGTATGCAAGAAGCACGGATATATCAACGGAGAGAGATTTGTATGTCCTCACTGCGGAGAAAAGACCGAGGTTTACAGCCGTATTACAGGATACTACCGTCCCGTACAGAACTGGAACGACGGTAAGGCAGAGGAATACAAGAACCGTAAGCTTTACGATATCGGAGGCTCTCTTGCAAAGAGAAATTTTGATGCAACACCTATTGCCGAGGAAAAGGCAGAGGAAGCTGCATGCGCTTGCGGTGGAGAGATAATGCTTTTCGCTACCAAGACTTGCCCCAACTGTAAGATGGCAGAGAAGTTCCTTGGAGACGCAGGAATTGCTTATACCAAGTATTACTATGAGGATAATAAGGAGCTTGCCGTAGAATACGGAATCAGGCAGGCGCCTACCCTTGTTGTAGTTGCCGGCGGTAACGTTGCAAAATATGAGGGCGCATCGGCTATTCGTAAGTATATAGCCGAGATACAGTAACTAAAAATTCCAACAAGGCATTGTATTTACAATGCCTTGTTGCCGTGATTGTAAGGAGAAAAAATGCACGATATAGTTATAATCGGAGCGGGTCCCGCGGGTCTTACCGCTGCGCTTTACGCGCGCAGAGCGGATAAGTCTGTTCTTTTAATAGAAAAAGAGAGCTTTGGAGGACAGATAACTCATTCTCCAAAGGTCGAAAATTATCCTACCCTTATGCAGGTAAGCGGAAACGAGCTCGGTCAGATGATGGTTGAGCAGGTAATGGAGCATGGCGCTGATATAGAGCTTGCTGAAGTTACTGCAATACGCGATAACGGCGACACAAAGACCGTCGTTACCGATATGGGTGATTACGAAGCAAAGTCGGTTATTATTGCGGCGGGCTCAAAGCACCGTCAGCTTGGACTTGACAGAGAAAACGAGCTTGTGGGAAACGGTGTTTATTATTGCGCGGTTTGCGATGGGGCATTCTTCACGGGACGGGACGTTGCCATTGTAGGTGGAGGAAACACTGCGCTTCAAGAGGCGGTAATGCTTTCCGAGCTTTGCTCCCACGTAACAGTTATTCAGAATCTTTCATTTATGACGGGAGAAGCAAAGCTTCTTGAAATCCTTGAGAAAAAGGACAACGTAACACTTATTTACGATACCCTTGTTACAGAGCTTATTGGAGATGAGTCTCTTGAAGCTGTAAGGCTTAAAAACAGTAAAACAGGGCAGGAGAGCATTCTTAATGTGCCCGGAATTTTTGTGGCGATTGGTCAGCAGCCCGAAAACGAGTGCTTTGAAAATATCACAAAGCTTAACGACTACGGCTATATAATTGCGGACGAATCATGCCTTACCGATACCGAGGGCGTTTTTGTTGCGGGGGATTGTCGCACAAAGGCAGTAAGACAGGTTACTACGGCATCATCCGACGGAGCCATAGCCGCTCTTGCCGCTTGCAGATATATTGACTCCAAAAAATAAAAGAAACGGACACACCGAGGAAAAATTGTCCTCTGTGTGTCCGTTTTTTTATGAAAAATCGGTTGAAGGTAATGATTCGATATGTTAAAATAGAAATGTGAAATTCAAATAGATTTATGCTTTTTTGAATTGTTTTGGGAGATAATGCGGATGATAATTATTAAGGATTATCCTACACCCCTAAGCTCCGCTGAGGGAATATACTCTCTTGCAACCTCAAGAAGCTCTTCCATTTCTTCATCGGAAAGGGAAGAAAGTCCCTCTGAAATAAGGTCTCCCGAGTCGGTAAAACGCTGAAGATAATATTTTTTTGCTCCCTTTATCCACTGACAGAGAGAAGCAATATTATCTTTTGAATGAAGCTCTCTTACCACCGTCGTGCGAAATTCGTAAGGAATATCCGAGTTTATCAAAATGTAAATGCTTTCTTCCACGCCATGGGGAAATTCGGGTATTCCGCAGGTCTGCGCGTAGGCTTCCTTAGAATTCTTAATATCCATAGCCACGTAATCAATTAGCTTTTCGTTGATTAGCTCCGAAAGAAGCTCGGGACGGGTTCCGTTAGTGTCAAGCTTGATAAGAAGCCCGATTTCTTTTACTTTTTTACAGAAATCCTTAAGGTCAGGCTGAAGCGTAGGCTCACCGCCTGTTATGCAGATTCCGTCAAGTATCCCCTTTCTTTTTTTGAGATATTCGAGTATCTCATTTTCAGAAATATCGTTTTCGTTATCTATATGAGTTACAAGCGACGCGTTGTGGCAAAAGGGACAGCGGAAATTACAGCCCCCGGTAAAAACGGTTGCGGCAACCTTTGAGGGATAATCAAGAAGTGTAGTTTTTTGAAAACCTTTAATTAACATATTTTAAATCCTTTCAACCTGTATCTTTTTTAAGGAGAATTTTATGAATGTATTTGATGTATTGAAATTGATTCTCGGGATTTCACTATTTCTGTTTGGCATGAACATTATGAGCGATGCGCTCAAAAGCAGCATGGGCAGCGGTCTAAAGGGGTTTCTGTCTAAGGCTACGTCAAGCAAGACCAAAGGCTTTTTACTTGGAGGGGCAGTTACTGCCGTAATACAGTCATCGTCTGCCGTAACAGTCATGGTAGTGGGATTTGTAAACTCGGGAGCTATGCTTTTGTCTCAAGCCGTGGGTGTTATAATGGGAGCAAACGTGGGAACCGCCGTTACCTCGTGGCTCACAGGTCTTTCGGAGCTTGAGGGAGGCGCGGGACTGGGAAACGCGCTTTCATGGTTCAAGCCCTCGACCTTTACTCCCATTCTTGCGGTTATAGGCATAATCCTTTTTATGGCATCAAAGAATAATATAAAAAAGAGCGTAGGCGTAATATTGCTTGGATTTTCAGTTCTCATGATTGGAATGGATACTATGTCCGATGCTGTCTCGGGGTTGTCCGAAAATGAGACCTTTCGCTCAATACTTCTTAAGTTCGAAAATCCTTTGCTGGGACTTTTAGCGGGAATGATACTGACGGCAATTATTCAAAGCTCGTCGGCGTCTATCGGTATATTACAGTCGTTGACGGCAACGGGTGCCATAACCTACGGAAATGCTATCCCCATAATAATGGGTCAGAATATAGGTACCTGTATTACTGCCATAATTGCATCGGTCGGAGCAAGCAAAAACGCCAAGCGCGCGTCGGTCATTCACCTGAGCTTTAACGTAATAGGCTCTGCCCTCGGCATGGGAGTATTGTTTATATTAAGATATTTATTAAACGCTGCCTTCCTCTCAAACAGTATTGACATGTGGGGAATTGCTTTGGTTCACACGGTGTTCAATCTTCTTTCCTTTGTTGTTTTGTTCCCTATGTCAGGAATACTCGAACGGATTGCGCGTATGGTCGTCCGTGATAAAAATGAGGATGAGGATAAATGCGAAGCACTGGATGACAGACTTCTTGTAACTCCTACGGTTGCCGCTACGAGGGCTAAAGAGCTTACCGCGGAAATGGGAGCATTATCTCTTGAAGCATTGAGACTTTCGTCGGGAATGCTGAAAAGGGAGTATGACCCGAAAACTGCCTCAAGAATAGAAAGTATAGAGGAAAGGGTCGATAAATACGAGGATAATATAGGAAGTTATTTTATAAAAATCTCTGCAAGAAGCATATCGGACAAGGATAACAGAGAAATAGGCGCGTATCTGCATATGCTCGGGGATATAGAACGTATATGCGACCATGCGGAAAATCTTTGCGAGTCTGCAAAGGAAATAAAGGACAAGCATGTTGACGTGTCATCCGAAATATCCGCCGAGCTTTCATTACTTTTGGATGCCGTTGAGGAAATCTGCGATTGTGCGTTGCACGGTAACAGTATGGATAAGGTTGACGCTCTTGAAAACGTAATTGACGACCTTTGCTTCAATATAAAGCGAAAAAACATTGATATATTGCAGAGAAAGGAATGTAATACCGCACAGAGCTTCATACTGAACGATATTCTCACCGATCTTGAGAGAGTTGGCGATCATAGCGTTAATATTGCCGAATGTATGCGTGAGTTACGAACAGGAGCTTCCGAGCTACACCTGCACGGAGCAGGACACGACAACGAAGCGGAATTCGTCAAGCTTCAAAGAAATTATCTTGAAAAGTACAGGCTGAAATAAAAGTAAATAATATTTACTTTTTCTATTGATTTTCGTATGAAAGTATGGTAAAATAGTCTAAAGATTCAGAAGGAGCTTTAGATTATGAAAATAGGCGAAAAGATAAAAAAGCTTCGAACGTCAAAGCTTATGACTCAGTCAGAGCTTGTGGGTTCAGAAATTACTCGCAATATGCTTAGCCAGATAGAAAACGGAAATGCAAATCCGTCCTTAGAGACTATAAAATATATAGCCGCAAGGCTTAACGTATCCCCGGGATTTTTAATATCCGAAGGGGAGGACGAGCGGATATATTTCAAGCATAACGAAATAATCGGCATAAAAAAAGCCTTTATGAATGAGGATTACCGTATTTGCCGTGATATGTGCCTTACCGCCGAGAGCGAAGGCGACGATGAAATACGTATGATTCTTTGTGAATGCTGTCTTGCAATAGGAATTGAAGAATTTTTCGACGGAAAGCTCAGGGAGTGCTGTAAGACTTTTGACGAAGCAATCGAAGCCTGCGGAAATACACTTTACCGTACGGATTATATAATTGCGGCAGCGGGAGCATATTTCAGGTATATGAGAAGAATTTCCGCGACGGTTTCATCTAATACCGTAGATGAAAATGAGATCAACGTTTATCCCGCCATGACCGATGAATTCTGTCGGTACGTGCTTATGCTTGACCGTATTGACGGTGATGAGGATTCCGAGACCGACAGAGATGCCATCCTCTCTGTTGGAAAGGATGGCTCACCGTATGTGCAACATTTGCTTGCGAAGCAGCATATGAAAAATGGTGAATACGCAGAAGCGCACTTGTGCTTGAAGTCGATACTTCTTTGGGAGCATCCCATACCTCAACCTATGCTTTATCTTGTTTTCGGAGATATTGAGATATGTTGCAGGGAGATAGAGGATTTTAAGGGAGCGTACGAGTACTCAATAGATAAAATTGAATTACTGCAAAAGCTTTTAAGTTAAAGGCTTTTATCAGACCGCTGTATCTTCGGAGTCAGCGGTCTTGATTTCTTTTGCCGAGAAAATCTCGTAAGCAGTTTTCTTCCTCATATATAATTTGTAAAAGGATGCTGCGACAAGGCAGGCAACTCCATAAGCTATTGCAAATGTAAGAATGTCAACGGCATATCCGCCGAAAAGGGCGAGATTGCTGTCGAAATAGAGAAATTCATTGGTGAAGCCCTGATTTATAATGGCTATGCTTCTGTTAGCAATTTTAATCAGTGAAAGGTATATTCCGAGAACGAGGAAGCAGCACTGAAGAAGATTTTGACTGTTATATACTTTTCCGAAAGGGTAAAGCGCCTTGGAATTCAAAGTTATTTTTCCGTCATGAGCGGGAGAACGCTTTTGCTTTATGGCAGAATATTTGCGGTAGGCTTTTGCGAATCTCGAAATTATTAATAGAGCGATTCCAAGGAAAACGAGGTCGAGAACAAAAGACATTGACGTCATATAAAGCTCACCGAGCTGAAGCTCGTGGTTAAAAATATAGGACATAGTCAGTGCGCCAACGTATCTGAACAGGAATGCGCCTATGTAAATTAAAACAAAGGGGAATTTTTTTTGTGTTCCCATGAAAAATACGATTGCAAGAATAGCAAATCCGATAATTCGAACAACCGTATCGAGAATATCAATGGTCTCTCGTATTATCTCACATATGGTAACCGGGATTACGATGTCGGTCTGGCAGGCCTCGTATATAGGCGTGATAACCAAAAAAATCAGAGCATGAATAGAGAAGAGAAGAATTGCCATAATGAGTCCGATGTGGATATATTGCTTTGGTTCGGTGCTTGATGCCGTTGATCTGTTTTTCATAATTAAAATAATTTCCTTGTTTCTAAAAGTTCATTAAATTATTTTATCATAAAATACGGGAAATTTGTTTATATTTTTGTAAATATTTTTGATTTTTCGTAAAAAATAAAAAAATTATTAGTAAATAGGAAAAATTTATAAATAACTGTTTACAAAATGGGTGAAATGTAGTAAAATATATTCGGTATGTTTAGAGGAAAGGTGAGTGGATATTTTATGCAGAAAACAACACCCAAATATAAGCGTGTACTTCTTAAGCTTTCGGGAGAAGCTCTTTCGGCAGGCACCGACGGAATTCTTAACTTTGACTTTATCGGAGAGATTGCTGACGTGCTGAAAAAGTGCGTAAGCCAAGGCGTAGAGATAGGTATTATCGTGGGCGCGGGTAATATATGGAGAGGCAGACAAAGCGGAAAGATGAACCGTGTAAGAGCTGACAGTATGGGAATGCTTGCCACGGCAATAAATGCTCTTGCTCTTCAGGATACCTTTATTGAGGCAGGGCTTGATACCAAGGTCATGACTGCAGTGGAAATGCAGACGTTTGCAGATAAATATTCTACAAGAGAGGCAGTTGCGGCACTTGAATCGGGAAAGATCGTTATTTTTGGATGCGGCACGGGCTCACCCTTCTTTTCCACCGATACGGCGGCAGTGCTCAGAGCTGCTGAGATAGAGGCGGATGCAGTGCTCATGGCAAAGAATATAGACGGAGTGTATACGGCTGACCCCAAGGTCGATCCGACGGCAACCAGATACGACGAGCTAACCTACAAGGAAATGGTTGCAAAGGAGCTTAAGGCGCTTGACCTTTCGGCGGCAACCTTCTGCATGGAAAACAACATAACGTCCTATGCTTTCGGACTCAAGGATCCCATGAACATTTACCGTGTTGTTATGGGAGAGCGCATAGGTACTGAAATTCACAAATAAAAAATAAGATATATAAATACATACGGAGGTTTTTATGAAGCTTAATACCAAAGATTTTGAAGAAAAGATGAAGAAGGCTATATCGGTCTATGAGGAAAATCTCGGATCCATAAGAGCAGGACAGGCAAACGCAGCCGTTATTTCCAAGGTTAATTTCGAATACTGGGGAGCTCCCACGCCTATTACTTCTATGGCAGACATCAGAGTTGCAGATGCAAAGACTCTTACTATAACTCCTTATGATGCAACTACTCTTAAGGCAATGGAGAAGGCTATTCTTGCGTCCGACGTTGGAATTACTCCCACTAACGACGGTAAGATCATCCGTCTTGTATTCCCTCAGCCTACCGAGGAGCGTCGCCGCGAGCTCGTAAAGCAGATTCAGAAGTTCGGCGAGGATGCAAAGGTTGCTATCCGTAACGTAAGAAGAGACGCAAACGACCTTTGCAAGAAGATGAAGAAGGACGGCGAGATGACCGAGGACGAGCAGAAGGCTTCCGAAAAGTCTGTTCAGGACCTTACTGATAAGTACATCAAAGAGGTTGACGCGGTAACATCCAAGAAAGAAAAAGAGATCATGCAGATCTGAACCTGAAAAGCAGGGCGGGTTTATAGCCCGTCCTGAATTTATAATTAGGAGTTAAAATGGATAACAAGGAAAGACAGGAAAGGAAAGAGGCGTGTCCCTTAAAGCATGTCGCTTTCATTATGGACGGAAACGGAAGGTGGGCTAAAAAAAGAGGAATGCCCCGCGAATTCGGACATAAGCACGGAGCAGAGGTCTTCGATAAAATAATGAGATATTGCTACGAGGTAGGAATAGGAGCAGCAACCTTTTACGTTTTCTCTACCGAAAACTGGAAAAGACCTAAAAAAGAGGTTGACGCCATTATGAGACTGCTCTCGCAATATCTTGATGACTGTAAAAGACAGATAAAGGATTATAACGCGAGATTTATTTTCCTTGGTGATAAAGCAATTTTTACCGAAAAGATCCGAAAGAAAATGTATGAGGTTGAAGAAATGTCCAAGGATAACGAGTACATTGTCAATCTTGCGCTAAATTACGGTGGCAGAGATGAGATAGCTTATGCCGCAAATAAGCTGATAGCCGAGGGAAAGACTAATATTACCGAGGAAGATATTTCAAGATGTGTATATACCTGTGAGTCCCCCGACGTTGATATGATAGTCAGAACGGGTGGGGATCTGAGAATTTCCAACTTCCTTTTATGGCAGTCAGCCTATGCCGAGCTTTATTTTACAGATAAGCTCTGGCCCGATTTTACTACCGATGACGTAGATGCGGTTGTAGAAAACTTTAAACAAAGAAAACGCCGATTTGGCGGAGTGTGAAAGGCAGAATTATGCTTGTAAGAATAATAACGGGAGCCGTAGCGTTCGTGGTTTTTCTCGGAGCAGTGCTTCTTTCTAATACCGTGGTATTTCCCATTGCATTGGGAATCGTAACGGTAATATGTCTTTTTGAGATGTTTAAGTGTATGGGCTTGGAGAAAAAGCTCTACCTTACCGTGCCGCTGTATCTTTTTGGAGCAGGAGCACCGTCCTACATAAGGTACAATCCTTTGGGAGATATAAAAGCGTTTGCTGTTATAGCATTTACATTCAGCGCGCTTTATCTTGTGTATCTCTTTTCCGTAACAGTTTGGTCTCACGGAAATTTGCGTTTTTCCGACTCGCTTACCATGTTCGCAATGGCGACCTATATTATAGCGGCAATTGACTGCATCATGTATATAAGATTTTTTGTGCAGGGCGGAGAATATCTTTATTTCCTCATATTTATCGGTGCATGGATGACCGATATCGGGGCGTATTTTACGGGCGTTTTCTTTGGAAAGCATAAGCTTATTGAGGACGTAAGCCCCAAAAAGACTGTTGAGGGAAGCATCGGCGGAATATTTATATGCGTAATATCCTATTTTGTTTTCGGCTGGGTAGTCTTCGGTATCGGAAATATGAATATAGCATTTTTTGTAGTAACCGCTGTGATTATTTCAGTTGTATCTCAGATAGGAGATCTTATAATGTCAGTGGTCAAGAGACATTACGGTATAAAGGATTTTGGAAAGATATTCCCCGGACACGGCGGAATGCTTGACAGATTTGATTCTATTTCGGCGGTGTCGGTAACGCTTGGCGCGATCTTTATGTTTGCGTCGTTACTTGGAATTTCATTTATATAAAAACAGTCGGAGTGTAAAAATGACCGAAGAAAGAAGAAATATTGCCATTCTCGGCTCTACGGGGTCGGTTGGTGAACAGGCTATAGACGTAGCCGAGAAGATGAATATGCAGGTCAGCGCCATCAGCGCAAATAAAAACTTTTTGCGTGTTGAGGAGCAGGCAAGAAAATTCAATACCGAGGCTGTCGCCATGGCTGACGAAAATGCGGCAAAAGAGCTTCGAGTAAGACTTGCTGATACCGACGTCAAGATATATTCGGGCGATGCGGGAATTTGCGAGATGATAGAAGCACAGAAAAGAGACGTTGTTCTTAACTCGATAATAGGAGAAGCAGGACTTCTTCCAAGCCTTTCGGCAATCGAGTCAGGCGCAAGGCTCGCTCTTGCCAACAAAGAATCTCTTGTTGTTGCGGGGGAGATAGTTACCGCTAAAGCAAGAGAAAAGGGAGTTGAAATTCTCCCCGTAGACAGCGAGCACTCGGCAATTTTTCAGTGCTTGAAATCCGGAAAACCCCGAGAGGTCAAAAGAATTTTGCTTACCGCGTCAGGCGGGCCGTTTTACGGATACAGCACGGAGCAGCTTTCAAATATAACCGTTGATCAGGCGTTGGCGCATCCGACGTGGAAGATGGGCGCAAAGATAACCATCGATTCGGCAACCCTTATGAATAAGGGCTTTGAGGTTATTGAAGCAGTGCATTTGTTCGGCGTTCCGTCAAACAGGATACAGGTAGTCGTTCACCGCGAAAGTATAATACATTCAATGGTCGAATATATTGACAATAGCGTCATAGCGCAGATGTCGGTTCCCGATATGAGACTGTGTGCTCAGTATGCCGTTACTTGTCCCGAAAGGACAGAGGCGACAATTGAGCAGCTTGACCTTTTCAAGGTTGGAAAGCTTACCTTTATGGAGCCCGATACCGAGACCTTTCCGCTTCTAAAGTGCGCAATAGACAGCATAGGAAAGGGAGGTGCGCTCCCCGCTGTTCTGAATGCGGCAAATGAGGTGGCGGTAGCCGAATTTCTAAAAGGAAGAATATCCTTCCTTACCATAGGCGAGTCTGTATGCGAGACGGTAAGACTTATGGAAAACACGAAAAATATACATGATCTTGAGGGTATAATAACTTCTGACAGACAGGCAAGACAGATTGTAAGCGGGCTGTTAAGACGGATTTAGATCATATTTTACATTAAAGGATAAGACTTCTTGTAACGAAAATCAAGGAGATAATATATGTGGGGTGGATTCATTACCGTCATTTCAACGGTACTTGTATTTGGACTTTTAATATTTATACATGAGTACGGCCATTTTATAACCGCCAGATTTTGCAAGGTGGGAATAAAGGAATTCGCTATTGGAATGGGACCGAAGCTTTTTTCGTGGAAATCGAAAAAATATGAAACGAAATACGGAATGAGAGCTCTTCCTATCGGCGGATTTGTAAGCATGGTGGGGGAGGACGAGGATTCGGATTCGGATGAAGCATTTTGCAATAAATCAATACCTAAGAGAATGCTGATAGTCCTTGCAGGACCTCTTATGAACCTTCTGCTTGGCTTTTTGCTTATGTCGGTGATCGTGCTTGCCCAAGGTAAGCTTGCGTCTACAACCATTGCTCAGTTCGACGATAATGCCGTGTCCTGTGATAAGCTTCAGGAGGGCGACCGAATTATTTCGGTAGACGGTACTCTTGTGTTCACGGGAAATGACGTTGCGTATGAGATTATGAATAAGGGCTATGAGCCCATAGACATTAAGGTAGAGAGAAGCGGAGAAAAGATACTCATAGAGGATGTTTCCTTCGGTCATTTTGAGGAGTCGGGTGTAACCTTCGGAAATTATGATTTTAAATTTCTGCAAGAGGAGAGAACCTTTGGTTCGATTGTGAAGCACTCCTTCTGGCGGTCGGTATCAACCGTAAAAATGACCTTTGATTCTATCGTATCCCTTGTTACGGGAAGATTCGGACTTGATGCCGTGTCGGGACCCGTCGGCGTGGCTTCGGTTGTAGGAAGTGCGGTGAAAACGGGATTCGTCAGCTTTTTGTATATAGTAACCGTTCTTTCTATAAACCTCGGAGTCTTTAATCTTATTCCTTTTCCTGCTCTCGACGGAGGACGCTTCCTGTTCCTTATTATAGAGGCAATAAGAAGAAAGCCAATGAAAAAGGAGACCGAATCGGCAATAAACTTTGCGGGTATTGTAATTTTGTTTGGATTTATGATATTCGTAATGGGAAAGGATATTTTCAAGCTTATACGAAGGTAACAGACTATGATATATAACGATATAAGAAGAAAAACAAAAGAAATAAAAATAGGAAATATATCTATTGGAGGGAAAGCTCCCATAGCCATACAGTCGATGACTAATACCGACACCCATGATAGAGAAGGAACTCTTGCGCAGATAAAAGCACTTGAGAAGATTGGATGCGATATCGTCAGGATAACCGTTCCGGATACAGATGCGGCTGATACTATACCTTATCTTAAAGAGCAGGGGGTAAGTATCCCAATCGTTGCCGATATTCATTTTGATTACAGAGTTGCCATTAAATGCGCCGATGTCGGCGTCGATAAAATAAGGATAAATCCGGGAAATATCGGAGACGATGAGCGTGTGCGAGCGGTGTGCGAGGCATGCAACAGGAAAAATATACCTATAAGAATAGGCGTTAACAGCGGTTCTCTTGAAAAGGAGATACTTGCAAAATACGGCGCGCCAACCCCCGAGGCTTTGTGCGAAAGTGCGCTGTACCATGCGGCTCTTCTTGAAAAATATGACTTTTATAACACCGTCATCTCCATAAAAGCGTCAAATCCTTACGGAATGATAGAAGCTAACAGGCTTTTGGCGCAAAGGTGCGATTATCCTCTCCATCTCGGTGTTACCGAGGCAGGCAGCAAGGATATGGGCTCTATAAAGAGTGCTATAGGTATAGGTGCTCTGCTTTGCGCAGGCATAGGAGACACTGTAAGAGTGTCCTTGACCGATGATCCCACAGAGGAGATACATGCCGCAAAAAAGATAATGAGAGCCTTGAATATCAGCGGACAGAGCGGTATGGATATTGTGAGCTGTCCTACCTGCGGAAGAACAAAAATCGACCTTATCCCACTTGTAGCAGAGTTCGAAAAGAGGGCTGAGTCAGAGGGACTTCTAGACATTCCCGTAAAGGTAGCCATTATGGGGTGTGTGGTTAACGGACCCGGTGAAGCTCGTGAGGCTGACGTGGGAATCGCCGGAGGCAAGGGAGAAGCCGTTCTCATCAAAAAAGGCGAAATTATAAAAAAGATACCCGAATCGGATATTGTTTGTACACTTATAGAGGAAGTAAAGAAATTCAGAAAATAAACAGAGAGAGGATGTAAAAATGGCAGAGAAAACCTTGCGGGAGCTTTTATCAAAATACGTTCCCAAGGAAGAATATATTGACATTCTCGCATCCGGAACCGTAAGGAAAACGAGACTTGATAAGGAAAAGCGAATACTTGAGGTATTTGCGGACATGCCTTACATAATACCAAAGGAAGAGCTTTACGATCTTGAGGAGGAGGTACGGGTAGCCTATATGCTTCAGCGCTTCAAGCTTTTTCCTCACTATCCGTCCGAGCTTTTTTCGGAAAAATATATACCGGAGCTTCTTGCCGAGACAGAGCGCGTGGGCGTTGTAGCAAGAGGATTTTTCTCATCCTACCGATACGAGCTTTCGGACGGTAGGCTGACAATAACCATACCCTTTAACGAATACGGTGTTGGATTGCTTGAAACTGCGAGTACCCCTGCCGTAATGGAAAAGATAATAGAGAGTGAGTTTTCCTTAAATATTAAGGTAGAGCTGAGGCATGATGACTTTGCGGCGGCTTCAAAGCGAAATAATATAAACGACAGACTTGCCGTAATAGACAAGCAGATACTTGCCGCAGAAAAGCGATATGATAGCGCGGTGGCGGGAGCAAGAGGAGAAAGAGAAGCAGACGCGGCTGTCGAAATTCCTACTTATCCGAGACTGCCCTCAATATACGAGGAGAATATTGAAGTCGTACAGCTTGGAGACGGCAGATTCAAGATAGGTCCGTCGGTATTTAACGCAAGCGACCCACAGTACGTAATAGGCGTAAGATTTGAAATAAATCCTATTCCCATTGCGTCAATTGACCGTGCTGTCAGAAATATAACCTTTGTGGGAGAAATTTTTAATTTTAATAAAGAAGCCAACAGAGCGGGGGATAAATTCAATATCTCCTTTGGAATATTCGACGGAAATGCGTCGATATACGTAAAGAATTACGCTATGTCGCCCGAGGATGCGGGAGAGCTTTCGAGTTCGATTAAAGCGGGAATGGCAGTTGCCGTTCACGGTTATCTTAAGAACGAAAGAAAAGATAATGAGCTATACATGAGCTATACCGATATAGCCGTTATATCCAAGGAAACAAGAAAAGATAATGCGGAAAAGAAAAGGGTTGAGCTTCACCTACATACCAATATGTCGAGCATGGACGCTCTTATTCCTCCCGACGTTGCAGTAAAGACAGCCAAAAAGTGGGGACATCCTGCCGTCGCCATAACCGACCACGGAAACGTGCAGGGCTTTCCTGAGGCGATGATTGCCGCTGACAAGAACGATATGAAGGTCATTTACGGAATGGAAGCCTATTTCGTAAACGATACGGCAAGTGCTATAAACGGAAGCTACAACGGAGAGTTTTCCGACGAGTTCATTGTCTTTGACCTTGAGACCACGGGACTTAATGCCGCTAACTGCAAGATAATTGAAATCGGTGCCGTGAAAATAGCAGGGGGTAAGGTAATAGACGTTTACGATAAATTCGTAGACCCTGAAATGCCGATACCGACAGAGATAACCGAGCTTACGTCAATTGATGACAGTATGGTACAGGGAGCGGGAAAGATAGACGAGGTTCTTCCCGAGTTTCTTGAATTTGCGGGCGATCGGTTGATGATAGCTCATAACGCAGATTTTGATATGGGATTTTTGAGAGTTGCGGCTAAAAACCTCGATATTCCGTTTAAAAACCCATCTCTTGATACCGTGGCACTGTCGAGATACCTTAATCCCGACATGAAAAAGCATAAGCTTAATATTCTTGCGGAACACTACGGACTTGGAGACTTTCACCACCACAGAGCAAGCGACGATGCAAAAATGCTTGCAATGATTTTCTTCGAAATGCTCAAGCAGCTTGAGGAGCTTGACGTGAAGAATTTTTCTGACCTTGAAAACGAGATGAGCGAAAAGGCAGATCCGCTTCAGCTCCGTACCTATCACCAGATAATTCTCGTAAAAAATCAGGCGGGAATGAAAAATCTTTACAAGCTTATTTCCAAGAGCTATCTTGATTATTACAGACGTTTTCCGAGAATTCCCAAGACCGAGCTTGAAAAGCACCGTGAGGGTCTTATAATCGGAGCGGCATGTGAAGCGGGAGAGCTTTTCAGAGCGATACTCGACGAGCGTCCCGAAAACGAAATAGAAGAAATAGTCAATTTTTATGATTATCTTGAGATACAGCCTATATGTAACAACCGCTTCCTTATAGCCGAGGGGAGGGTCGCAGACGATGAGGGGCTGAGAAATCTCAACCGCAGGATCGTAGAGCTTGGAGAAAAATACAATAAACCCGTATGCGCTACCTGCGACGCTCATTTTCTCAACGATGAGGACGAGATATACAGAAAGATACTTCTTGCGGGACTTAAATTTTCCGATGCGGATAGAGATATACATCTTTATTACCGTACCACAGAGGAAATGCTGGAGGAATTTTCTTATCTCGGTGCCGAAAAGGCATACGAGGTGGTCGTTGAAAACACAAATAAGATAAACGATATGATAGAGTCGGTGCGCCCCATACCCAAGGGAACATATACACCTAACATGGAGGGAGCAGAGGAGGAGCTTCAGGAAAAGTGCTGGACAAGAGCGCGTTCTATGTACGGAGATCCTCTCCCCGAAATAGTTCAGAAGAGACTCGATAAAGAGCTTACCTCCATAATCAAAAACGGATTTGCAGTGCTTTATATGATTGCTCAAAGACTTGTCTGGTACAGTGAAAGTCAGGGCTATCTTGTAGGCTCACGAGGCTCGGTTGGTTCGTCATTCGTTGCTACTATGGCGGGAATATCCGAGGTTAACCCTCTTCCGCCTCACTATTATTGCCCGAAATGCCAATACTCGGAATTCTTTACCGACGGTAGTATAGGCTCGGGATTTGACCTTCCTGATAAAAATTGTCCTAAGTGCGGTGCAAAAATGAATGCCGACGGACACGATATTCCCTTTGAAACCTTCCTTGGATTCTACGGAGATAAATCTCCCGATATAGACCTTAACTTTTCGGGAGACGTTCAGGGTAGAGTACATAAATATACCGAGGAGCTTTTCGGGGCTGAAAACGTGTTCAGAGCAGGAACACTCGGTACTCTTGCAGATAAGACTGCCTTCGGTTTTATCGCGAAGTATTTTGAAGGCAAGGGATACAGCCTCGGCAGAGCTGAAATGGACAGAGTCGTTCAGAGCTGTGTCGGTGTAAAGAGAACCACGGGTCAGCATCCGGGAGGTATAATCGTTATCCCGAGAGAGTATGAGGTATACGATTTTACACCCGTTCAGCACCCCGCCGACGACCCCCATTCGGATATAGTAACCACCCACTTTGCGTTTTCGTATCTTCACGATACCATACTTAAGCTTGACGAGCTTGGACACGATATGCCGACCAAGTATAAGTGGCTTGAAAAATTTACCGACACAAGCGTTATGGACGTTCCCATGAATGCTCCCGAGGTTTACGAGCTTTTCCATACCACAAAGCCTTTGGGCGTTTCACCCGAGCAGATAAACGCACCTATCGGTACTTACGGACTTCCCGAGTTTGGCACACCCTTTTTACAGCAGGTTCTTGTTGAAGCGAAGCCAAAGAACTTTGCCGACCTTTTGCAGATATCGGGTCTTACCCATGGAACCGACGTGTGGCTTGGAAATGCGGAGGAGCTAATAAAGCAGGGAATATGCGATATTTCAAAGGTTATAGGATGCCGCGATAATATCATGAACGACCTTATCCGATACGGAGTAGAAAACGCAATGTCCTTTAAGATAATGGAAAGCGTTCGAAAGGGTAAGGGACTTACTCCCGAATGGGAGGCTGAAATGAGAGCGCATGACGTTCCCGATTGGTATATAGGTTCATGTAAGAAGATAAAGTACATGTTTCCCAAAGCCCATGCGGCTGCATACGTTATGTCGGCTATACGACTTGGCTGGTATAAGGTAAATATGCCCGTAGCCTTTTATTGCGCTATGTTTACTGTGGCTCCGGGAGGCTTTGACGCTGAAATCGTAATGCGCGGTAAGCAGGCGGTAAAGGAAACCATTAAGGATATAGAAAAACGCGGAAAAGAAGCCTCCCCCAAGGAGCAGGCATCTGTGCCTTCCTTACAGCTCATTAATGAATGTATGGAAAGAGGAATCCGCTTCTTGCCCATAGATATCGAAAAATCCGAATCCTATGAGTTTTATCCCGAAAACGGAGCAATACGTATGCCGTTCTCCGCTTTGCCGGGACTTGGAGAAACAGCGGCAATAAATATTATTCAGGCGAGAAAAGAGGAAAAATTCTTCTCGGTTGATGACTTGAGAATAAGGGCAAAGCTGACTAAGAGCGTAATAGAGATACTTCGTAAAAACGGGGTGCTTGATAATCTTAGCGAGACAGACCAGCTTTCATTCTTTTAATAAAAAATCATGAGACGGTATATTGTTATTTAACAAAATACCGTCTCCCGAAAATGTATACGGAGTAACGAAAATGAAAATAATGATTGTATATTCCACTTACGGAGGAACAACAAAGGATTGCGCAGAGCTTCTTGCGGACAGACTTCGCGATCATCATACGGTTGAGCTGGTTGACGGCAGACATGACAGTATTCCTTCTCCCGACAGCTGCGACGCACTTGTTGTTGGCAGCTCCATAAGAATGGGAAGAATGAACAAAAAGCTCAGAAGGTATATAAGAGATAACCGAGAGACTCTTGATAATATGCCTTTCGGTATCTATTTCTGCTGCGGATATACAAAACAGTTTCAAGAGTACGTTGATATACAGTTTCCCAAAAATTATGAGCCAACTCTCGGATTTCATCTTTTCGGCGGCGAGATGAAGCCGGAACGTTACAAGGGATTTGATAAATTCATTATGAGAATGATGCGTGATTCCATAAAAACACAGGATTTCGAGGAGGATGAGCGCAGGCTTCACGACCTTCCGGAGATTTATCCGGAAAATATTGCAGTGCTTGCAAAAAATATAAGCGTTGCATTAAATAAAATGCAAAAATAGTATTTGAATCTGTCGAAAAAATTTGTTAAAGATAATATAAAAAACATCTTGACAAAAAAAACATTTTATGGTATTATATCATGGTAGGCGCAAAAAGCGCATGACCCACTAGCTCAGACGGTAGAGCACTTGACTTTTAATCAAGGGGTCCGGAGTTCGAGTCTCCGGTGGGTCACCAACAAAAAGCCAAGTCGAATGACTTGGCTTTTTGTTATTTTTGGCTATTGAAGAATTATTTGCAACAGCAAAATTTTATTCATCAGCTTCGATAAGTCCGTAAGAGGAATCGTGGCGCTTGTAAACTACGCAGAGCTTTTCGGTTTTATCATCCTTGAAAACGAAGAACTCATGGTCAAGCAGATTCATTTGCATAATTGCTTCTTCGGTGGACATGGGTTTGATGGGGAAGCTCTTGCGGCGAATGGTAAATTCAGCCTCTTCTTCAAAATCTTCGCCCGTATCTACTATTCCCTGATCAAATGCGCCGCTACGGAGTCTCTTTGCAAGACGCGTCTTGTTTTTGCGTATCTGGCGCTCAATAGTGTAAACAGCATGGTCAAGAGCGTTTCTGAAGGTTTCGTCCTGAACCTCGCTTCTGAAGATCGTGCCGGAATAAATTATGGTAATCTCAAGGCATTTAGTGTTTTTTCTTGTGCTTAGGGTTACAGTGGCGGTGCATTCGTCGCTGAAGTACTTGTCAAGCTTTTTGAGCTTTTCGTTTATGGTCGCTTTCATTTCGTCCCATACGTTCATCTGTCTTCCAACAATGTTGATCTTCATAGTTTGCCTCCTTGGTATTGTGTTTTAGAGAACATACTGTTCCCAGGTTTATTATATCACATTTTTTTGGCTTTGTAAATAGTTATCAATAAAAAATAATTATAAATAAAAAATTTATGCATAATAACCAATAAAATAGTATTCACAATGTATGCAAAAAAAGAAAATAATCTAAAAAAATAAGTTCCAAAACAAGAAAAATAGCAAAGCACGATTCCAAATAAGAAAAAATAATTTGAAAAAAATCGAAAAATATCAAAAAATATCCAACATTGTCCGTTTTATGACACAATGCATGTGTTATAATGAAGCCACAAAGGAAAACAAAACCGAAAAGGAGAATAAAATGAACGGAACAATGAAAAGAGAAAACTTCGAGAGTTTTGGAATACAGAACGAGATAGTATCGGACAATTGTAAGCTTTCCGGATTTTCCATGGCGGCTGTTGCCGGCGGTATCCTTCTTTGTATCGGCATAGTTGTTTATGCCATTCTTACTCACTGATACTTGATTTTTCATCAGTACTGTGATAGAATATATACAGTACAGAAAAAGGAGATGCGGATATGCCCAAAATGCCTAATCAAAAATTAAAGCTTATATATCTTTCCCGCATCTTTGAGGAACGTACCGACCGTTATCATGGATTGACACTTTCGGATATTTCCGCTGCGCTCGGAGAATACGGAATTTCTGCCGAAAGAAAAAGCCTGTACGACGATATTGAGGCACTGAAACTCTGTGGATACGATATTAAGACCGTAAGAGACAGCCACGTACGTTATTTTCTCGACACACATAAATTTGAGCTTGCTGAGCTTCGTTTGCTTACCGACGCTGTTCAGTCCTCCAAGTTTCTCACGCCTAAAAAGAGCAGGGAGCTTATAAAAAAAATCGGAGAGCTTGGCAGTAAGTATGATGCCTCGAAAATAAGTAAACAGGATTATTCCGCAAACCGACTAAAAACCGACAATGAGGAAATCTACAGCAACATAGTTGCCATTCATTCTGCTATTGCCGAAAATAAAAAAATAAGATGCAATTATTTTGAGTGGAATGCACACAAGCAAAGAATACTTCGTAAAAACGGAGATGATTACGTTATAAGTCCGTGGGCGCTATGCTGGGATGATGAATTCTATTATCTTGTGGCATTTGATTCGGATGCCGAGAAGATAAAGCATTTCAGAGTGGACAAAATGCTGAGAGTAAAAATCATTGACGAGAAGCGCGAGGGCGAAAGCTCATTCTCGGATTTCGATATGGCGGTGTATTCCCAACGCGTGTTCCACATGTACGGCGGTGAGGCGGTCAACGTAAGAATATTGGCTGACAATTCTCTTGCCGGGGTCGTGCTTGATCGGTTTGGAACAGACGTAACTATACTCAATCACGGAGACAGCTTTGAATTCTGCACCAAGGTAATGATAAGTCCCACTTTTTATTCATGGGTATTGGGCTTTGGCAATAAAATGAAAATACTTTCACCTCAAAATATAGCCGACGAGGCGCTTAAGATTGCTAAGGAGGTAGTTGAATCCTACGAGTAATAAGGAACACAGTCATTTAACACAGATCAGAAGCACACGAAATAAAAGAAACCGCTTTTGCTATCGGTAAACGATAGTGAAAGCGGTTTCTGTGTAGCTTTATATGGTTTTTATAAATTTTTTTGCAGCTTCAATATCGTGCTTCACCTGAGTGCTGAGATCGTCCGTACTGCCGAATTTCCTTTCGGGGCGGAGAAATGCTAAAAAACCTACCTGAATCTCCGTACCGTAAAGATCCCCGGAAAAATCAAATATATGGGTCTCTACGTAAGGTGTGTTGCCCCCCACAGTTGGACGGATTCCCACGTTTGTTATACCGTAAAGCTTTTTTGCAGATCTATCTGTCAGTATTTCGGAAACGTAAACTCCGTATTGAGGTATAAGCATACCGGAGGGTATTTGCTGATTGACTGTTGGAAATCCAAGCCTTCGCGCAAGATGCTGACCGTTTATTACATTTGAGCGCAAGGCATAAGGCCTTCCAAGGAGAGAAGCTGCTTTTTCGGGCATTCCGTTTAAAAGAAACTCTCTTATTGCGGAAGAGCTTACCGTTACTCCGTTTTGTAAGACCTCGGGAATAACAGACAGTCCGATTCCACCGGCAGAGCAGAGGCTTTGAAGCATTTCTACGTTGCCTTTGCCGCTTTTTCCAAATGCGTAATCAAATCCGCAGACTATATGGCAGGCGTTCAGCCTTTTTATTATTATTTCGTCAAAGAAGCTTTCAGGTGAAATCTCCGAGGTCCTTTTATCAAAGGGAACGGAAACGAGGATGTCGGCACCGAGAGCACGAATTGCATCCTTCTTTTGCTCCGCGTCTGTTAAAAGAGGAACGGGAGTAGGCAAAAAGAAATTCTTTGGCGGTGTATCAAAGGTCCACACAACACACTTGCATGAAAGCTCGTCCGCCTTCTTTTTTGCTTCGGCTATGACCCTTGCGTGTGCCACGTGTACTCCGTCAAAGCAACCGAGGGCAACTACTGAACGGGACGGTAGGGAAAAGTCAATTGTATAGTAGGTGTTCATATTTTTTCTTTAGATTATTTTTCGATATCTGCGGTTTTATATGCTCCGGTGAAAGCGACCCTTCCGCTGTTATCCTTGACCTCAAATCTGAAATATGCTCCGAGACTATCAGGGCAGTAGTCAAATACAGCTTCGCCGTCGCTCTTGCGGACTCCTGAATATCTGCCTTCACCTCTGAGTATAACTAAAACATCAGGGGTGGTCTCTATATGTAATTTTCCGTCTTCCATATAAAGAGCTTTTATTTCCGGACCGGTGGATACGTAACAATCTCCGTTTTTATAAGCCTTGATAAGAGCATCATAGGTGAGCTTTTCCGCCTTAATCATCGTCCAGCAGCGGAAGGCTTCATTGACAGTATGAGTGTCATCTCCTGCTGCAACAACTACATCCATGCCGTTTCTTTGCATCTGTTCAAAATGATAGGTCGTGCAGTCGCCTTGGTAAATACATCCGCCGTTGATCGCCTCAACTGCGTGAAGTCCCCTAAGACCGATGTAGTCCTTTTCACTCTGAATAGACCACTGAGGGTGATTGTATGTTATAAGAAATCCCTTTTCCTTTACCGCGGGGAGATATTGATTGAGCCAGTCAATGCTGTATTCGGTATGATCGATAGTATCGTTTTCATCATAGGGCTTGTACGCTTTAAGAAGTTCTCTTGACTTTCCGGGCATGGAGGGATTGTTTTTATAGCAACGGGGCATGATGAGGTTGTTCTGATCTTCTGCTATCATGTTAAAATGATACACAGGCATATGATAACTTGTGTGGCGGGATTCGTCCTGCTTTATTGCAACCTCGTATCCGTGAAGCGCAATAAATCCGTCGTCGCATAAATCCTTATGACCTATAAGTACCTCGTGATCCGTGTAGCAGACTGCGTGATAACCCTGCTCCTTGTAGATTCTTTTTATTTCCTCGGGAGACATTGCACCATCGGAAATGTTGGTATGACAGTGAAGATTTGCTTTGTAAAAATTGCCTTGCTCGGGTATAAGAAATCTTTTCATTTTATACTTCTCCGTATTATTTAAAGGTTTGCAGTCGAATTATACTGATATTATACATTTAAATAATATATTTGTCAATAAATATATGCAAAACATTAAGGATTTATTAAATAAATTGAAAAAAATAATTGACAATATCTTCCCGACATGATATAATAAAACATATTATATCAATAGTTTCTGCGAGGTAAAAAATGAATCAGAAAAAACTCAAAAATTTATTCTTGACCATAGCTGTTATTGCAGCGGTAGTTTCTGTTGCGTTGCTTTTTGTTGCAATTGCGGTTGACGGTGAGTCTGTTCCCGTTGTAAAGGGTGCGCTTATTGCTGTTGTTGTTCTCTGTTTTATTCTTGCAGGAGAATTTTTCTTCCTTTTCTACGTTGAAAATGAAGTAAAGCCTAATTATTTTCTCTATGATGAAAATACGAGAAAAAATATTCCCGTTCAGAAAATGGGCTTTGAGATTATCAACAGAAAAATTAACAAATACCTTTCCGAATATGCATCCAGCGAGGGTGCGCTTTGGACAGACCGCATACTTGAACGCCCCGATCTTGATATGGAAAACAAGTTCAAGCCCGCTGTTGCATACAGACTTCTTTTCGGTCTTGCAGATAAGGACGTTGATAAGGGATGGAGCTGCTTTGAAAAAGCATCGGTTGAGACGGTGGAATTTATATGCAGTGCTCTTGATTCCTGTGGAGACACAGAGGTTGCAAGAACGCTCCGTCATCTTAAGGCTGCAAACCCCATAAACCTCAAGTACGTAAGAGATTATCTTGTGAACAACAAGGCTTATATAAGAACCAAGCTTTGCAATTACGTATACGATAATATTAACAAGTTTTAACTGAACCTTGTCAGTGAATAACCGCGCTAAAAGGTGGCGCGGTTATTCACTTTTATTTGGAGTGTTCATAAGGAGCTTATATGTTTTGTATCAGAATGGCAGATCTCGTTTTCGGGATAGATAATAAATATGAATACGTAAAAAAGCTTTGTCGCGATTACGTTGTTGAGTCTGATAAGCCGTGTATGACAGTGTCTGTTACCGATGAGCAGATAAAGGCGGAAATGGAGATATCCGAGTTTGCTGTCAACCCCGCATATGCCGAGGGTGTTTGCGTGTACAGGAATATTTGCGAGCACCTGCCCGAAAGGTTTGGAGCCTTTCTTATGCATTGCGCGGTCATTGAGTACGAGGGTGAGGGTTATGCCTTTGCGGCACAGAGCGGCACGGGAAAGTCTACTCATATTGCATTGTGGCAAAAAAGATTCGGGGAGAATGTCCGTATAATAAACGGAGATAAGCCTATAATGAGATTTTGCGGCGACAGTCTTTTTGCTTACGGAACACCGTGGTGCGGTAAGGAGGGCTACAGCTCAAACGCATCCGTGCCTATAAAGGCAATATGCTTTATTGAGCGGGCAACCGAAAACTCTATAAGAAAAATAAGCGCGTCTGACGCGCTCACAAGAATATTCCATCAGATACTTACACCGGATACTGCCGAGGGAATTGACGCACTGTTCCCGCTAATAGACAGAATGCTCGGAGAGATACCGTGTTACGTTCTTGGATGTAACATTTCCGAGGAGGCGGCAGAGGTTGCGTATGACGGAATGAATAATTAAGGAATTAAGGAGATAAGGGTAATGAAAATAAAGAAGGGATTTGTTGTAAGAAAAATTGCGGGAGAGGACGTAGTTGTCGCTCTTGGCGCCGCAAGCAAACATTTTAACGGACTTATAAAGCTGAATGAAACCGGAAGATTCCTTTGGGATAAGCTTTCTGTTGGATGCGAGGAAGGTGAGCTTATTGATGCAATATCCGCTGAATACGACGTGGACAGAGATATTGCCGCAAAGGACATAAGGATGTTTGTTGACACCTTAAAAGGAGCAGGAGTCATTGAATAATTGTGAATATAACCTTTCCGATGCTATTGAGGTTATCGAGGAGGTTCTTGAAAACGACGGAGAATTTCGCATTTCCCCCAAAGGGACCAGTATGCTTCCACTGATAAGACAGGGCAGAGATTCGGTAGTTCTTAAGAGAAATTGTGAAAAGGTCGCCAAAAAGCATGATATTGCATTTTATAAAAGAGAATCCGGAGCTTTTGTTCTCCATAGGGTTATGAAAATAACCAAGGACGGGAAATATGTTATGTGCGGAGATAATCAAACCGTCTTGGAATACGGAATAAAAAGGGAGCAGATAATCGGATATGTAAGCGGACTGTACAGAGACGGGAAGTTTCTTTCCGTTGATTCATTCAGATACAGAGCCTACGTATTTCTCTGGTGCATAATGCCATTGAGGCGTTTTTGCAGATTTTGCGCAGCGGTCAAAAGGCGGATTTTTAGAAAAAAATCAAAGAAATAGATATACCGCAGAGGACCAACGGTCTGTTTGCGGTATGTTTTTTGGAGGGAAAATGATAACCTATGACGAGATAAAGAAAAACGAAGATATAAGAAATTATATCAAGGCGGCTGATAGCTCTTTACTTGCGCTTGGATATACAGAGCACAGCTTTGCACATGTAGAAAAGGTTGCTAAGGGAGTAGAATATATACTCGGAAGTCTTGGCTTTTCGAAGCATGACGTTGAAATCGCGAAAATAGCCGCATTTCTTCATGATATAGGAAATCTTGTAAACCGTGTTGACCATTCTCAGAGCGGAGCAGTTATGGCGTTCAGGATACTTGATAATCTCGGAATGGATTCTGCGGACATTGCAACAGTCGTTACCGCTATAGGAAATCACGACGAGGGAACGGGTATGCCTGTAAATAAAGTTGCTGCATCGCTCATACTTGCCGATAAATCCGACGTAAGGAGAGGGCGTGTAAGAAACGAAGATATTGCAACCTTTGATATTCACGACAGAGTAAACTATTCTGTAACAAATTCGTCTCTGCTTATTGACGAAGAAAAGAGAGAAATTCGGCTTGAGCTTGCCATAGATACCAACTACGGTTCGGTAATGGATTACTTTGAAATATTCCTTGAGAGAATGATCCTTTGCCGCAAATCGGCAGAGACTCTCGGACTTGTGTTCAGATTAATAATAAACGGACAAAAATTATTGTAATTTCTAAGATTTTTTAAAAAAAGCTATTGACTTTATCGCTTTAATGTGTTATCATACTAAAGCATTGAAGCAAAATGAGGAGAAAACTATGGAAATATTTGAAAATGAAGGTTATAAAATGCTGGTAAAAGCGTTGGTTGCTATTGAGAATGAGGAAGAGTGCAGAGCTTTTCTTGAGGATATCATGACAATGAAGGAGCTTGACTCTATAATACAGCGTCTTGAGGTAGCTAAGATGCTCTCGGAGCATACGGTGTATAGCAGGATCGTTGAAGAAACCGGAGCAAGCACCGCAACTATAAGCAGAGTCAACCGTGCATACCTTTACGGAGCGGGTGGATATAAAAGAATTTTAAGTAAAATCGAGAGGGACGAACAATGAGCTTCTGTGAAAGAGTTTTAAGAAATGACGAAAGAGCAATATACGGATTGCGTGAGCTTTACGAGTCATACGGATATTCTCTCTATAAGGTCAGCAAATTTGAGGAATACGATCTTTATGCTCATAATAAGAGCTTTCTTGTGAGCAGTAATATTCTGTCCTTTACCGACACCAACGGAAAGCTTCTTGCGCTTAAGCCCGACGTTACGCTTTCCATAGTAAAAAATATATCCGATGAGGATAAGGTAACTCATAAATTCTGCTATAACGAGACGGTTTACCGCACGTCTGCCGACAGCGACGGATTTAAGGAAATAATGCAGACAGGACTTGAATGTATTGGAGACATTGACCTCTATTCCGAGTGCGAGGTGTTGGCTCTTGCTGTGAGGAGTCTTTCAAAGATAAGCGCTGACTATCTACTTGATCTTTCTCATATGGGGATAGTTGACGGTCTTCTTTGCGAGGCAGGCATAGATGATGCTTTAAAATCCGACTTTATCGCGGCAATAAAGAGCAAGAACGTATCCGCAATAAATGCACTTTGCAATAAGAACGGGATTTCGCCCGACATGGAAAATAAGCTTTGTGAGCTTACGGGACTGTATCTTCCTTTGGATAAAGCACTTGCAAAAGTATCCGAAATTATTGTAGGAGATAGAATGAACGATGCTTACAGCGAGCTTTGCAATATATGCGAGGTTATGAAAGCGGAGGGAATGTCTGAACGCATTTTCGTAGACTTCTCGGTTGTCAATGACGTTAACTATTACGACGGAGTATGTTTTAAAGGATTTATAAACGGAATTCCCGACAGCGTGCTTTCGGGAGGACGTTACGACAAACTTCTCCGAAAGCTTGATAAAAAGCAGGGCGCTATAGGCTTTGCAGTATACCTTGACCGCCTTGAGCGCTTTGATAGCGCGCTTCCCGAATACGACGTGGATATAGTTCTTACCTACGATAAGGGAACCGACGTAAAAAAGATAATCGAAGCAAAAAACGAGCTTGCAAAGGATGGCGCACGCGTTCTTGTGGGTGAGCATCCCGATAAGAGCCAACGCTATCGCAAGCTTCTTAAAATAACGGACGGAGGTGTAGTTACCCTTGAAGCAAATGATTAATATAGCTCTTCCTAAGGGAAGACTCGGTGAAAAGGCATACGGAATTTTCGAGGCGGCAGGCTTTGAGTGTCCGTCCATAAAGGAAGAAAACAGAAAGCTTATATTTGAAAATCCCGAAAAGGGAGTAAGGTACTTTTGGGTAAAGCCCTCAGACGTGGTTATTTACGTTGAGCGCGGCGCGGCGGATATAGGAATTGCGGGCAAGGATATTATTCTTGAATATAAGCCCGATATATACGAGCTTGCGGACCTCGGAATCGGAAAGTGCCGTATGGCGGTAGCCGCAAAGAAGGATTTTTGCGACAGACGGGACAGAACACTTCGTGTTGCTACAAAATTTCCGAATATAGCCAAGGGCTATTATGCGTCCCTCAGCAGAGAGATAGATATAATAAAGCTTAACGGTTCAATAGAGCTTGCTCCGATACTCGGACTTTCTGACGTCATCGTAGATATAGTAGAGACGGGAAAAACACTCTACGAAAACGATCTTGAGCCAAAGAGCGATATAGTAAACATAAGCGCAAGGCTTGTGGCGAATAAGGCAAGCTATAAATTCAAAAACGAGAGTATATCGGATATCTGTGAGCAGATAAACCGAATAATTTCCGAAAAAAAGTAAAGCAGGTATATACAATGATAAAGCTTTTTCGATATAACGAAATAGACAGCTCCGAGATATTTTCAAGAGAGCTTGCAAGCACGAAAAATATAGAAAATATAGTTACTGATATAATCGCGAATGTGAGAGCCAATAAGGATAAGGCGCTTTATGAGTATTGCGAGAAATTTGACAAGGTCAAGCTTTCCTCACTTGAGGTTACAGAGGCGGAGGTAGACGAGGCATTTGCATCGGTAGACGAGAAGTTTATAAATATACTTAAAGCCGCATCCGAGAATATTTACGCGTTTCACTCAAGACAGGTGAGAAACAGCTTTGTGATAAATGAAAAGGACGGAGTGGTTATCGGGCAGAAGGTCCTCCCCATAGAAAAGGTAGGACTTTACGTTCCCGGCGGAACGGCTGCATATCCATCGTCTGTGCTTATGAACTGTATTCCCGCAAAAATAGCAGGCTGCAGTGAAATAGTAATGGTAACACCTCCATCAAAGGACGGAAAGGTAAATCCCGTAATCCTTGCGGCGGCAAGAATTGCAGGAGTCAAGAGAATATTCAAGGTGGGTGGCGCACAGGCGGTTGCCGCTCTCGCGTACGGAACCGAGAGTATTCCCGCTGTAGATAAAATAGTAGGCCCCGGAAACGCATTTGTGGCAGAGGCTAAGAAGCAGGTGTTTGGCAAGGTTGCAATCGATATGATAGCCGGCCCCAGTGAAATTCTTGTTATTGCTGACGGAACGTGTGATCCCGTGTCGGTTGCCGCCGATCTTCTTTCCCAGGCGGAGCACGATAAGATGGCAAGCGCGGTTCTCGTAACCGATTCCGAAAAGCTTGCGGCGGATGTGTCCGCTGAGCTTGAAAGACAGATCCCCTTGCTCGCAAGAGAGGAAATAGCAAGAACCTCTATTGACAATAACGGAAAGATAATAATTACCGAAAGCATAGACGACGCAGTGGAGGTAGCGAATACCATTGCCCCCGAGCATCTTGAAATATGCGTAGACGACCCCTTCCGCTATCTCAATAAGATAAAGCACGCAGGATCGATATTTATGGGCAAATACTGTCCCGAGGCTCTCGGAGACTACTTTGCGGGCCCTAATCATACCTTGCCTACAAGCGGAACGGCAAGATTTTCAAGCCCTCTTTCGGTAGACGATTTCGTAAAGAAAACTCAGTTTACCTATTACACCGAGGAAGCGCTCAAGAGCGTCAGCAAGGATATAGAGTATTTTGCAAATAAGGAAGGTCTTGGCGCTCATGCAAAGAGCGCAGTCATTCGATTTGAAAAGGATAATTGATTCTAAAAAATTATGAGTAGATATATTAACGAAAGGTTTGCTTCAATGGAGGCATATACCCCGGGAGAGCAGCCTACAGAGAGAAAATACATAAAGCTTAATACAAACGAATCGCCCTATCCACCGTCCGACGGAGTTATAAAGGCGGTGAACAGCACCGAGGTCTCGCTTCTGAACCTCTATCCCGATCCCGTATGCAAAAAGCTGAAAAATAAGCTTGCAAAGCTTTACGGAGTAAATGAGGAGAACGTATTCGTTTCAAACGGATCGGACGATATACTCAACTTTTCATTCATGGCTTTTTGCAATGCCGATACACATCCTGTAAAATTCCCCGAAATATCTTACGGATTTTACAAGGTATATGCCGAGCTTTACGGTGTAAAAGCAATGATAATGCCCTTGAATAAGGATTTTACGGTCAACGTAGAGGACTATCTCGGAAATAACGCAAACGTAGTTATCGCCAACCCCAATGCGCCTACGGGAATTGCTTTGACGGTAGAGGAGATCGAGAAGATCGTAAAGGCAAATCCCGATTACGTGGTGCTTATTGACGAGGCTTACGTGGATTTCGGAGCAGAGAGCTGTCTGCCCCTTATAAAGAAATACGATAACCTTTTGGTAGTGCGGACTTTTTCAAAATCACGTTCTATGGCAGGAGCAAGACTTGGATTTGCTTTCGGCTCGGAGGAGCTTATAAGGGATCTTGAAAAAATAAAGTTTTCAACTAATCCCTACAATATTAACCGACTGACTCTCGTTGCGGGAGAAGCGGCAATAGACGAGGACGGATATTATACTGAAAACTGCAAAGCCGTGGCAAATACTCGCGAATATACCCAAAATGAGCTGAAGAAGCTGGGGTTTGAATGCACCGAATCAAAGGCAAACTTCATATTTGCAAAGAGTGATAAAATAGGCGGTGAGGAGCTTTATCTTGCCCTTAAGGAGAACGGAATCCTTGTGCGCCATTTCAGCGCCCCCTCGATATGCGAATATAACCGTATAACCGTGGGAACAAAAGAAGAAATGGATGCCCTGATCACCGCAATTTCCTCTATTATAAAGGAGAAAAATAATGAGAACATCTGAAATAAAAAGAAAGACGGCTGAGACCGATATATTCCTTTGCCTGAATATTGACGGAGAGGGAAAGTACGATATAGACACGGGATGCGGATTTTTAGACCACATGCTCACTCTTTTCGCAACTCACGGCTCTTTCGATCTTACCGTAAAATGTAAGGGCGATACCGACGTGGATTACCATCACAGCGTTGAGGATATCGGAATTTGTCTCGGTCAGGCGTTTGCGGAGTGCGTCGGAAACGCAAAGGGAATATACCGCTACGGAAGCATGATACTTCCCATGGATGAGGCGCTTATTCTTTGCGCGGTTGATTTTTCGGGCAGAGACTGCCTTGTGAACAGACTTTCGGTTCCTACCGAGAGAATAGGAGATTTCGATACCGAGCTTGTTGAGGAATTTTTCCTTGCGTTCGTACGTAACGCAAAGATTTCGCTCCACTTCCAACAGCTTGAGGGTAAGAATGCTCATCACATCGTTGAGGGTGCATTTAAGGCATTTGCAAGGGCAATATCCGCAGCGGTTGCCATAAATCCCAATAAAGCGGATCAGATTCCGTCCAGTAAGGGGATGCTTGTATGATAGCGATAATTGATTACGGAGTTGGAAATCTCTTTTCCCTGAAAAGCTCCTTTGCGGCTATCGGAGCAGACGTTGTCGTAACCTCTGACCCCACAACCATTGCGGAAGCTGAAAGGATAATTCTTCCGGGTGTCGGAGCCTTTGAGGACGCGGCGGCAAAGCTCCGCGCAAGCGGACTTGATAAAGTAATATACGAAGAGGTAGCAAAAGGAAAGCCGTTGCTTGGTATTTGTCTTGGTATGCAGATGCTTTTTGAGCGTAGCTACGAATATGGAGAGCATAAAGGACTCGGACTTATTCCCGGAGCAGTAAAGCCCATAAAGGACGAAATTCCCGCAGAGCTGAAAATTCCCCACATAGGCTGGAATCCTCTGCATATGAGTACCCCAAAGGACGAGCTTTTCAAGTATATCAACGATGGAGACTGCGTTTATTTTGTTCACTCATATTACGCGACAGAGTGCGACGAATACGTAATAGCTACCGCAGAATACGGTAAAGAGCTTACTGCGGCAGTGCGAAACAAAAACGTAGTAGGTGCGCAGTTCCACCCCGAAAAGAGCGGAAAAGCAGGACTTATGATACTTAAAGCGTTCTGCGAAATGTAAAGGAGATAATATGAATATTTTTCCTGCAATAGACCTTCTTGGCGGACAGGCTGTAAGGCTTGTAAAGGGCGATTACGGCAATGTAACGGTTTACAGTAATTCCCCCGCGGAGGTTGCAAAGAGCTTCGAAGCGTGTGGAGCATCCTTTATGCATATAGTAGACCTTGACGGCGCAAGGGACGGAAGCACGGCTAATTTTGATACTATAAAAGAGATAGTTTCGGCGACCTCGCTTTCGGTTGAGGTTGGCGGTGGAATACGCAGCATGGATACCGTAAAAAGATACGTGGATATCGGCGTAGACCGTGTAATAATCGGAACTGCTGCCGTAAAGGATCCCGATTTTCTTGAAAACGCGGTAAAAAAATACGGAGAGCATATTGCCGTAGGAGTTGATATTAAAGACGGCATGGTGGCTATCAAAGGCTGGACTGAGGTATCCGAGTTTTCCTGCTACGATTTCTGCAAAAAGATGCAGAGCGTTGGAGTAAGGACCATAATCTGCACAGATATTTCCAAGGACGGAATGATGTCGGGAACTAATCTTGAGCTTTATTCCGAGCTTGGAAAACGCTTCGATATGAATATTATTGCGTCGGGCGGAGTTTCAAGCCTTGACGACGTGAGAGCGCTTGCTAAAATGAAAATATACGGCGCAATTCTCGGAAAGGCGCTTTATACGGGTGCTGTTGACCTGAGGGAAGCCTTGAAGACCGCTAAGGAGGAAGCATGATAACAAAAAGAATTATTCCTTGTCTTGACGTAAGAGCAGGACGTGTCGTAAAGGGCGTAAATTTTCTCGACGTTAAGGATGTATCCTCCCCCATATCTCTTGCGGAATATTACAGTGAGTGCGGGGCAGACGAGCTTGTATTCTACGATATAACCGCATCCTATGAGGAGAGAAATATATTTACCGATATTCTGAGACAGACCGCAGAGAGAGTATTTATTCCTCTGACAGTAGGCGGAGGCATACGAACTCTCGATGATTTTGACAGAGTTCTTAAGTGCGGAGCTGATAAGGTCAGCGTGAATTCGGGAGCTATCAAGGACCCCGATATCGTGTATCACGCGGCAAAGAAATACGGAGATCAGTGCGTAGTACTGTCGGTAGACATAAAGCGAGTTGGCGATGCGTTCCACGTTTTTGCCAAGGGCGGACGCGAGGACACGGGTATTGAGGCTATCGAGTGGATAAAGCGCGGTGTTGCAAACGGCGCAGGTGAGATCGTTGTAAACAGTATAGATACCGACGGAGTTAAAAAGGGCTTCGACCTTGAAATGCTTGATGCGGTATGCAACGCGGTAAACGTTCCCGTAATTGCTTCGGGCGGAGCGGGCTGTATGGACGACTTCACGACTCTTTTCAAAACTCTGCCCAAGGTAGACGCGGGACTTGCGGCGTCTATATTCCACTTTGGAGAGGTGGATATTAAAGAGCTTAAAAAGAAACTTGCAAGTGAAAATATAAACGTTAGATTGTAATAATGGAGAAGATTATGTTTAATATTGACGAGCTTAAATTTGACGAAAAGGGACTGATTCCCGCAGTTGTCGTTGATGCGGCAACCAAGAAGGTACTTACCGTTGCCTATATGAACAAGGAGAGTCTTACTATAAGTATGAATGAGGGAACTACCTGCTTCTGGTCCCGTTCGAGACAGTGCCTTTGGAGAAAGGGCGAGACCTCGGGTAACCGTCAGCATATAGTTTCTATAACCGCTGACTGCGACAGAGATGCGCTTACCGTTCTCGTTCACAAGGACGGCCCCGCATGCCACACAGGAGCTGATTCCTGCTTTAACGAGGTTATCTACGAGGGAGACGCTGACGGAGAATTTTCCCTTGACGCTCTCATGAAGGTCATTGAGGGCAGAAAGATCGAAAAGAAGGAAGGCTCTTATACCACCTATCTCTTTGAGAAGGGAATTGATAAGATACTCAAAAAGGTCGGTGAGGAATGTACCGAGGTAATTATTGCGGGCAAGGCAAACGATAAGGCGGAGACAATTTATGAGATTTCCGACCTTGTTTACCACGTAATGGTGCTTATGATAGAAATGGGTATTTCTCTTGACGATATCCACAAGGAGCTTGCGTCAAGACACGTAATCGACCATAAGGTAAAGCAGGAGAAAATGGTCTGATGGGAAGGATCCTCTGTAATCTTCACACCCATTCTGCCTATTGCGACGGGGCAAATACGCCCGAGGAAACCGTCATATATGCCATAGAAAACGGCTGTAAATGTCTTGGCTTTTCGGGTCATGCGCCGTCGGGGGTCGATGGAGATTACGGCTTCATAACTCCCGAAAATATCGTGGCGTATTCGAATGAGATAAAAAGACTCAAAAAAATTTACGGAGATAAGATAGAGATATACCTCGGCATAGAGCAGGATTATTTTTCTCCCGACATTAACGTTGAGTACGAGTATATTATAGGCTCTGTCCACTACGTAAAGAAAAACGGCAACTTTGTTCCGATGGATATAAGCTACGAAGAATTGAAAAAGGGAATTGATGAAGAATTTTCAGGCGATGCCTACCAAATGGCAAAGACCTATTACGAGACCTTGGCAGATACTCCGAGAGTTACAGGATGCGATATAATCGGACATACCGACCTTCTTACCAAATTCAACGAAAAATACCGTTACATTGACGAGAATGACACAAGATACCGCCACTGCGCCCTCGAAGCCGTAGATACGCTTATTGATCAGAGCGTTATCTTTGAAATCAATACGGGAGCAATGAAAAAGGGCTGGAAAACCAATCCCTATCCCGCTGATTTTATTATAAAGCATATAAACGAGAGGGGCGGCAGGCTTATGCTGTCAAGCGACTGCCACGCAAAGGAAAATCTGTTTTCTTTCTTTGATGAGACCGAAAAAAGACTTTCTTCTCTCGGTATCAGGGAGCTTTACGTATTGGAAAATGGAAAATTTGTTTCGAAATCAATATAAAAAAATCACGGCTTTTGCCGTGATTTTTTTTGTATAACGAAAACCCCGCCATAGTGGCGGGGTTCAATAGAGGTTAACCGATGAGAAGAAATCCTCCAAATATGCTATAATTAGTACGACCTGCCAGTCAAAACTAAAAAACATATTTGGAG
>SVRP01000012.1 GCA_015064735.1 Oscillospiraceae bacterium | reverse complement strand
TTGATGTTTTTATTGTTTTGGTTGGCAGACCAACTTTATTATACATCAAAGGAGGTATTTTTTCTACGCATAGCTAAAGCTTTTTGGAACCACCAGCACTGCTGGTGGTTTTCGTTTAACAATATAATAAAAATGCAGTCTCAAAATTGAGACTGCATTTTTTGTTATACCAAGGTTAAGATAATGTTAAAAAATCTTTCAAAGGACGCGATATTCAAAGCCTCATCGGGCGAGTGGAGATTTACAACCACGGGTCCGCAGGATATCATATCCATGTCCGGTATTGCCGCCTTTATTATGCCGCATTCAAGACCTGCGTGTATTACCTCAACCGTAGGCATTTTCCCGAAAAGCGCTTTGTATGCCTCTGCATACTCCTCTCTTATTTCGGAGCTTTCCGCATAAACCCAACCGGGATAGCGGTTATAATGATTACTGCTTCCCGAAAGCATTTTTGCATAGAAATCGATTTCTCTTATAGAGCAATCTATCTGTGAATCCCGAGCGGAACGTGTATTAAGCAACGCTTCAAATTTATCCTCATAGGTTGACACGACTCCCAGATTTCTTGAGTACTCCACAATTCCCGAGAGCTCTGCTGATCTTTCAAATACTCCGTTTGAAACTGTTGACATAAAGAATATGACCTTTTCGGTGGATTCGGCCGTCATTGCCCGATCGCACGAAACTATCTGCTTCACAGCAAGGTTAAAGGCTTTATCATCTGCGCATAGCTCATCTTTTATTTCCCCGGAAATTTTATTAACTGTTTTTTCAACAGCTTCCGCATCCTTGCACACAATAACAGACTCAGATTCTCTCGGTATTGCGTTTTCCTTTGTTCCGCCGCTGACGCTTACAAGTCGCAGTCCGTCATGCTCGGAAAGGCAAGCGGCAAGAACTCTGCCCATAAGCTTATTTGCGTTTGCTCTGCCCCTGTGTATATCCTCTCCGGAATGTCCCCCGAAAAGTCCCTTTATACCTATTTTTAGAGTAGTACCGTGGGCGGTCTCCCGTGTTATGGGTATATCAAGATTGGTGCGCAAGCCTCCCGCACACCCCGCAATAATAAGTTCCTCGTCAGCGCTATCCATATTTATCATTTTTCTCGCGTAAATACGGCTGTAATCGAACGCTTTTGCTCCGTCAAGCCCTACCTCCTCGCTTACCGTAAAGAGGCACTGTATGGCTCGGTGGCTCTCTGCAGCTCCGTCAAGCAAAGCAAGCATTACGGCAACGGCTACACCGTTATCGGCACCGAGTGTCGTTCCCTCTGCTTTGAGCCATCCATCCTTTTCGTAAAGCTTCAGCGGATCTTTAGAAAAATCGTGTTCGATTCCTTCGTTTTTTTCGCATACCATATCGGTATGTCCTTGAAAAAGAATCGGAGACTCATTTTCTCTGCCCTTACTTGCCGGCATATTTATAAGAACATTTCCTACCTTGTCGCAATAATATTCAAGTCCTCTTGCCTTTGCAAAATTCACAAGATATTCGGATATTTTTTCCTCATGATAGGATGCTCTCGGTATAGCCGATATTTCTTCAAAAAACTTTATCAATTTTGGATAAAGAAAGTTTTCGCAAATCATAAATTCCTCCGTGAAATTTCGAGGGCTGAATCCTTAAGAATCAGCCCCTCTTTTTATTTCTTACTCTTGACAGGTCTATAATTCCGTCCGGCAGATCGTCTATGTACCGAAGTATCCTTCCCGTACCCATCGCTACACACACGGTGGGGTCTTTTGCCACCCTCGTTTTTATCTCAATAACGTCGGACATAAGTCGGTCGAGACCGTAAAGCTGACTTCCTCCACCCGTAAGGATAATTCCGTTTCTGAGAATATCACCCACAAGTTCAGGCGGTGTTTCCTCGATTACAGAGCAAACAACGTCAAAAATTGCCGAAATAGGCTCCATCATAGCTTCAAGCATTTCCTTTGAGGAAAGCTCTATAACCTTAGGCAGCCCCTGAACGAGGCATCTTCCCTTTACCTGGAGTGTCTTAGCCTCTTTATGCTCGTAGACCGCGCCTATTTTTATCTTTATCTGCTCTGCGGTATATTCGCCGATTGCTATATTATACTTTCTGCGGACGTACTGCATTATAGCTTCGTTGAATTTGTCTCCCGCAATCTTTATGGAACGGGAAACAACTATTCCTCCCATGGACACGACCGCTACGTCGGTAGTTCCTCCGCCAATATCCACGATCATATTACCCATGGGGCTATGTATATCAACACCTGCTCCAACTGCGGCGGCAACCGGCTCTGCTATAAGATAGGTCTTTCTTGCGCCCGCGTTTGTTCCGGCATCCATAACTGCTCTCTGCTCTACCTCGGAAATTCCCGTAGGTATGCAGATAACTATTCTCGGACGGACTACACTGTTTCCGCCCGCTCTGCGAATAAAATACTGTATCATCTTTTCGGTAACGTCATATCTGTCTATAACGCCTTCCCGAAGCGGTCTGACTATCTCGATATTTGCGGGATTTCTTCCCAGCATTACCTGAGCATCCTTGCCTATTTTTGTAATACAGTCTGTATTTTTATCTATTGCCACGACGGAGGGCTCATTTATAACTATTCCGCTTCCATCCACGTAAACCAGCACACTTGCAGTGCCAAGGTCTATGCCGATATCCTTTGATAACAGCTTACTTCCCTTAAAGTTAAACATATTGCCCCTTTCTACCGTCAGGTGAATTTAATATCCTATACATTATACTATATTTTTTTTAAAATTGCAATAGGATTTTATTATATTGACTCAATCCTTTGCCACACAAAGACAAATGATCCCCTTTGCACCACTGTTTTTAAGTAAAGATGCACATGCCGACATGCTTGCTCCTGTAGTTACTATATCATCAAAAAGAATAACATATTTTCCGCTCACAACTGACGGTTCAGCTATCTCGAAAAGATGCTTAACGTTTCTGAGTCGTTTACCCTTATCAAGCTTCTTTTGTTCCTTGCCTCCCTTTTTTCTTGCTATTGTCTCACAAAATGGTATCTCAGAAATGCGGGAAAGCTCTCGGCAAACCATAACCGATTGATCAAAGCCGTAAGTGTTTTTAGCCTTTTTACTTCTTGGAACACAGGCAATAAGGCATTGACTTTTACCGTCTATATCCAATACGTCTATCTCTGACTGTAAAAGACTTAAAAGCTCCTCTGCTAAAAAAGCAGACATTCTTTTGTTTCTGTTTTTCTTCAGAAAATACAGGAGTTTGTTTTGGGGCTCTTTATTCTTGGCAGGCGAATAAAAGTAAAGCTTTCTCAAGCAAAGAGCGCCCTCTTTTGACATCACCTTTGGCATACAGGTACATTCAACGGCACTTTGCGCGCAGTCGGGACAGGTCTCGGTTTTTGCTATGTTCCACCGCAGAAGACACTTTTCGCAAAGACCGTTCTCACTCTCGGAAAACGGGAGTATCTCACGGCATCCGCCGCATTTACGGACGGTCAAATATCTTTTATAAAATTCTTTAAATTTCATTTTTCAACCATTCCGTGAGTCCTGTATATCGCATGGTCTGTCTGTAATTTTCTACCATTTGAGCCACTATGTCGCGGGAGCCTACTATTATTACTGTTTTCTCAGCTCTCGTTATTGCCGTATAAAGGAGATTTCTTGAAAGAAGCATAGACGGGGCGTGGCAAGCGGGGATTATTACTATAGGGTATTCACTTCCTTGACTCTTATGCACGGTTATTGCATAAGCGTGTTCAAGGTCCTCAAGCAATGAAAAGTCATATATAACCGTTTTGTCGTCAAAAACTATGGTCATACTGCTATCGGCAGTGTTTATCTTTTCAATTATTCCGACGTCGCCGTTAAAAATACCAAAACCGTATCGGCTATCAGAATCCCGGTTCCACTCTATATCATAATTGTTACGGGTCTGCATTACCCTGTCTCCCTCTCTGAAAACACGGTCTCTGAATCTGTATTCCTTTTTGTACTGTGAGGGAGGATTGAGCATTTTCTGCAAAAGAATATTAAGGCTTTCTGTTCCCGATTCTCCCTTTCTCGACGGACATATAACCTGTATCCCATTCTTTCCTATTTCCTTATAGGTTTTCGGGAGTCTGTTAGCGCAAAGATCCACAACAGTCCAAGCTATATCTCTGTCGTTCCCGCGCTTGAGAAAAAAGAAATCGTTATCCTTAATATCAAGTGTCGGCATTTGCCCGTTGTTTACCGCATGGGCATTGGTTATTATGAGGCTTTCTCTTGCCTGACGGAATATTTCGGTCAGTTTTACTGTGGCAAAACGTCTACTGTCAATCATATCACAAAGTACGTTTCCCGATCCCACCGAAGGGAGCTGATCCGAGTCTCCTATAATAATAAATCTCGCTCCCGGCTTTATTGCCTTAAGCAGCGCGCACATAAGCGCATTGTCTATCATAGACGCTTCATCCACGATTATAACCTGCTCGTCAAGAAGATTGGTCTCGTTTCTGCCAAAGGAATACCCCTCTGCACTGTCAAAGCTGTATTCAAGCAGTCTGTGAATGGTTTTCGCCTCTCTTGACGTTGCTTCCGACATTCTCTTGGCGGCCCTGCCCGTAGGAGCGGCAAGAGCTACGTCGTACCCCATGCTTTCGAAAATATTTATAAGCGCCTTTACTACGGTAGTCTTTCCGGTGCCGGGACCGCCCGTAAGTATCATAACACCGTATCTGAGCGCATCGGATATGGCGCTTCTTTGCAACGTCGCGTAGCTCACGTTACTTTTGAGCTCTTCTCTGTCGATAAAAGAATCTATATCGCGTAGGTCGATTGACGCGCACATACTGTCAAGCTTAAAAAGCTTCTTGGCAATATACTTCTCCGCATCGTATGCATCCCTATCGTATATCATCTGTCTTTCGTCTCTCATAACGTATTTCAACGCGCCCATCCTCAAAAGATTGGAAATTGCCTCATCGGCATCATCTTCTCCAACCGATAAGAGCATCGCGGCAGTCTGCTTTAGCTTTTCTCTGGGCAAGCACACGTGTCCGTTTTGCATTGCATTGCTTGTAAGCACGTAGCGAACCCCGCTCATAACTCTTTCTGTATGGAAATTGTCAAATCCGAGCTCCCTTGCCATATGATCTGCACGCTCAAAGCCAATACCGTCAACCTCGTTACAAAGGCGGTAAGGATTCTTTTTTGCAATATCCACCGAGGCAGAACCGAATTGCTTGTATATCTTTACAGTAGTTGCCGCTCCGAAATAGTCGCGAAAAAACATCATAGCGCTTCTTATTCCCGATTGTTCTTTAAAGCTTTCGGATGCCGCAAGAGCTGTCTTTAATGACAGTCCCTTTATGGATGAAGCAAGCCATTCGGGGTGATTTTCTATAACGTCGAAGCTATCCTCGCCAAATTCGTCTATTATACGCTGAGCAATTTTAGGTCCTATTCCCTTTATTGCCCTTGATGCAAGATAGCGAAGCATTGACGCTGTATCTGCGGGCATTACCCTTTCGTACTGTGTAACCGAAAACTGTCTGCCGTATTTGGGATTATGCACCCACGTACCGTAAAGACAGAGACTGTCTCCTGCGCCTATCATGGGCATTATTCCCACAGCTGTAACTATATTTCCACCGTCGGAGCTTGCCATGTCGCATATTGTATATCCATTTTCTTCGTTTGTATAAATAATACGTTCAACACTTCCCTCAAGCTTTTCAAGCTTTGTTTCGTTTCCTTCGTATTCTTCTGACATAGCCTACTCCTTTCCAAACAAATATAGCGCGTAAGCAGACAGCAATTCCGTTTACGCGCTGTATTCAGCAATTTTTAAATTACAGCCCGAGCTCGCGCTTAAGCTCCTCTGCCATATCTTTCTTTTCCCAAGGCAAGTCGATATCCTCTCTGCCCATATGTCCGTATGCCGCAGTTTGGCAATAGATCGGACGGCGAAGATCAAATCTCTTAATAATTGCCGCAGGTCGAAGGTCAAAGAGCTTACTTACAGCCGCTGATATCTTCTCCTCGTCGATCCTTCCCGTGCCGAAGGTATCTATCATTACAGACACGGGCTTTGCAACACCGATAGCGTAAGCAACCTGTACCTCACACTTGTCGGCAATTCCCGCCGCAACGATATTCTTAGCGATATATCTTGCCGCATAGGATGCGGAACGGTCAACCTTTGTGGGGTCCTTTCCGGAAAATGCTCCGCCGCCGTGGCGTGAGTAGCCGCCATAGGTATCTACTATTATCTTTCTTCCCGTAAGGCCCGTATCTCCCGCGGGTCCGCCTACAACAAAGCGTCCTGTGGGATTAACGAATATCTTGGTATTACCGTCTATGAGGTTTGCGGGCACAACGGGAGTAATAACCTCGCGGATTATATCTTCTCTTATCTTTGAAAGCTCAACCTCTGCGCTGTGCTGGGAAGAAATAACGATTGCATCAGCTCTTACAGGCTTATCGTCGTGATACTCAACGGTTACCTGAGTCTTTCCGTCGGGACGGAGATAGTCAAGTGTTCCGCTCTTTCTCACCTCAGTAAGACGAAGCGCAAGCTTGTGAGCAAGGGATATAGGCAGAGGCATAAGCTCCTCGGTCTCGTTGCAAGCAAAGCCAAACATAAGTCCTTGGTCGCCCGCACCCGTATCAAGTCCGTCGTCCATTTCTCCCTCTTTAGCCTCAAGTGCCTTATCAACTCCCATCGCAATATCGGGAGACTGCTCGTGAATAGAGCTTATTACAGCGCAACTATCGCAGTCAAAGCCGAACTTTGCTCTCGTATAACCGATCTCTCTTACAGTCTCTCTTACGACGCTCTGAATGTCAACGTATGCGTTTGTGGTTATCTCTCCCATTACGCAAACAAGACCCGTAGTACAGAAGGTCTCGCAAGCAACTCTTGACATGGGATCCTGACGCAAAAGCTCGTCAAGTATAGCATCGGATATTTTGTCGGATATTTTATCGGGATGTCCTTCTGTTACCGATTCCGACGTAAAAAGCATTTTTTTCATTTTCTTCCTCTTTCACAAAAAAATCTTCGGTTTCCCGAAGACTCATTTTTTCTCATCTTCCGGAATTAGCACCTTGCCTTTCACAATAAAAAGCAGGTTGCCGTGGTTTCACTGAGCCTGTCTCTCCGCCACTCTTGATAAGATAATTATTATATCCGTATGATTATACCACAAAAACGGATCGATTGCAATAGCTTTTTGCAAATCAATCCGTTTTTAGCAAATTATTTTTTAACCTCGAAGAATACAACGCCGTAAGCGGGTATATCGGTGAGCTTTACCTTATCCCCCTCAAGCTTTCCGTCGCAGCCCCAAAGGCATCGAAGCTCGCGGTATGTTTCCCCAAGCTCAACGGTAGGCTCTATAGCGATATCGGCATAGAAATTCCAAAGTCCAACGGTCAAACTGTCTCCGTCCTCTTTAGCCATAAGATAAACACTTGGATTTCCGTAAGAGTATGCAGGAAGCTTCTTTCCTCCCGACAGCCACTCAACATTATCTGCTATCTGTCTGCCGCGGAGATAATGCTTCATTATGCTCATATCGGTCTTCGCGGCACAGTCTCCCGCCTCTATATTAAGCACAAGATATCGCTCCTTGTTGGAATTTTCATATGTATATGCCATAGGAACGGCAACGTCTCCGCTGTTTTCTCCCATTATGGAAATACCAACTCCGTTCTGCCGACCCTCGCTGAGTACCTTGATATTTTCATTGAACCGATGATTATTGATCCTTGCTCCGTAAGTAGCTACAAGCTCGTCGTAGCCGTAAAAATATTCGGCAACCGACGGAATAACTTCTCCTATGCTTTCGATTCCCACGTCAATTCCGTTTTCGTGAAGAATTCTTGCGGCAGAGCCGTCTATTATAAGACCTCCCTTTCGCGAATTTGCGTCAAGGTATCTTGCGTTCTCGCCAAAAGCTATTCCGCAAACACCTCTTCCCTCATAAACGGTGGGAATCGCTTGAGAATCAAGCATTCTCGCGGCGCTTGAAAAGAAAGAATACTGCGCGCTTACGGCAGGCTCGTTGGCTTTGGAAAGATCCATATTCGCTACCTTTTGGGGATTTTCGTACACCCTTACTCCGCAAGCTCTCTTTTCTCTCATATTAGCATCAATTACGTCATACAGCTTTCTGTTTCGCTTATGAAATTCTATATATCCACGCTCATATTTCGGGGACGAGGTATAGTCAATAGCATATTTAAGTATTCCGTCTGTAGCACTTGACGCGCGCATTGCCGTATCAAATCCCTCAAGAAATGCCGCCGGGCATTTTATTCTCGGACGGGGATAGCAGTCCCCCTCAGCCATAATTTCCACGTCAGCGGCACCTATCCACGCGCTTTCCATACGCTCAAGCTCAATTACGTCCTGCAAATGATTCCCCCACGAGGTTGGGTTACCGGATGCCCAATAAGGAGCACCTATAAGTCTTATAAAGGGTCGGGTATTTGCCCCCGCCAGGAGAGTTGCCAATCTAAGAGGATCTGTTCCGTCGATATCCCAGCTTGAAAGACATGCGCAAAAACCTACTCTGACGTTTGGCGCAACCTTATCCACGTATTTTCGAACGTTCTTTGCAAAAAGCTCAAGTGAATATCCGTTTTCCTTTATCCACGCATCACGGTATTTATTTTTTCCGCCCTCAAGAATTTTACGCGCGAGGTCGTCTCTTGAGACATTCTCGCCTATATCCTCGCAAATCCTCTTTCTGTGATGCTCGCATATACATCCCATGGTGGATCCTGAGTGAAATCCGAACCTGAAGTCGTCATCGAACATTATCATATCAGCGCCGCATTTTGCTATGTCGGCTATATATTCACCCGAAAATGCTCTGAATTTTTCATCAAGGGGACACGCAAAATTCTTATGTATCTTTTCCTCGCTTTTAACCATAGAAAGCGAGGTAAAATCATGTTCCCCGTTTATCATAAACGTCCAGATCCACACGCAGACCTCAAAGCCTTTTCCATGAAAATATTCGCAATTTTCCTTCAAATCATTGAGAGCCTTATTCTTCTTTTCCGTATCTGTTTCGTAGCAATCGAGCGAAAGCATTACACGTTCAGCGCCAAGTTCTTTGAGTGCCTCCGCCAATGCTTCCCTACCCATTCGCTCAACGCTTCCGTTTATTATAGGGACCGAAATCTTATAACTCATATCATTCTCCTCAACAGAAAAACTTTTTTAATAATTATAGCATAAAAAAAGCAGAAGTCAACATAATAATTGAACTCTGCTTTAGTTATTTTATCCTGCGAGAAATTTAAGCGCTCCGATTCCGCCGTATACGACAGCAGTAACAACAGCTCCCGCTATAAGAACACCGATAAATGCCGAAAGCATTGCCTTCCAGAATTTCATGTCTATCATAGCAGCAACAAGTGATCCTGTCCACGCTCCTGTAGTGGGCAAAGGAATTGCCACAAAAATTGTAACTCCCCAGAATGCGTACTTTTCGATCTTCGGGCGATTCTTTTCCACCTTACGGTTCAGCCAATTTGCAAATTTATTAAGGAATTTTATCTTGCAATTCTGCATCCATACAAGAAATTTCTTTATAAACAGTAAGATAAATGGAACCGGAATCATATTTCCGACTACGCTTATTATATACGCCTGCCACCAAGGAAGACCCAACGCATATGCCATGGGAATTGCGCCTCTTAGTTCTATTATCGGCACCATGGAGCACAAAAGAACCGACAGTCTTCTGCCCAGTATATCGGTCAAAAAGGTTTTAATTCCGTCTATCATTTAGAATCTCCTGACTTTTATTTTCTCAGCACAAAGTAAATTATACAAAGCGAACCTGCGATTATAGCTACCGCTATTAAGGTTACAAGTACAGAACGCAAGCCGAATGTCTTTTTTTCGCTTGACTGTGTCATTGTATCCTCAAGTGTTCCGTCGCCCTCCCGAATCCTTTTTTCTATAAATCCAGCCCGCCTCAATACGGTGGAAATAGGCTTATAAAGAAGAAGCACTATAGCTCCGTTCAGGGTAGCTTTTACAAGGTTAAATGGCAAGAGCATTGTAGGAATCAATTTTATAACCGCGTCTGCGCTTACTCCCATGTAATACGGTGTGATAAGCATATTTGCCACCAGCATCACAGCGGTTACCGATACGATTCCTGAGATCAGTCCTATTATTGCTCCGTAAAAGTTCTTTTTATATTTATATATCAATCCCGTTACCATCGAAAAGGTAACCGAGGACAGTATGTTCATAACTAATCCGTAAACGCCCGTTGAGCTGTGGGTAATAAGCTCAAGTAACGGTACGAGCACAGCTATGGCGAGTCCCGCGGGAAGTCCGAATATCAAGGTACAAAGAACTATCAATGAATCCTTTACCTCAAGGGACAAAAACGCTACGGGAATCTTTATATACGTTACGGCATACGCAAGCGCCGCAAACATGGCAATACATACTAATTTTTTTATGGATATTCTTTTAATTCTTCTCATTTTTCTCTCCCTAAAATTAAAAATTCAAAGGGAGAAGATTTTTCATCTTCTCTCATCCGGACTTTACCGTCGGTTCGGGAATATCACCCGATCTGCCTTTCGGCTCGCAGACTTTAACTGCCGGTATGGAATTTCACCAATCCCCAAAGATTTTATGAATAGCATATCTTTCGATACCGTACACACATTTTTACGAAAAAGGGCTGTCGCAAAATTTGCGACAGCCCTATCATTTACGCAAAATTATGCAAAATTATATTTTTATAATATAACTTAAGCAAGAATCTTGGAAACGACACCGGATCCAACGGTTCTACCACCCTCACGGATAGCGAAACGGAGTCCCTCTTCACATGCGATAGGAGTGATAAGCTCAACGGTCATATCAACGTTATCGCCGGGGCGGCACATTTCAACGCCTTCGGGAAGCTCGATAACACCGGTAACGTCGGTGGTTCTGAAGTAGAACTGAGGTCTGTAACCTGCGAAGAAGGGCTTTTTACGTCCGCCTTCCTTCTCGGTAAGAACGTATACATGACCTACGAACTTGGTGTGAGGATGAACGGAACCGGGCTTTGCGAGAACCTGTCCACGCTCGATCTCGTCCTTAGCTACACCACGGAGGAGAGCGCCGATGTTATCACCAGCCTCTGCCTGGGGAAGGAGCTTGTGGAACATCTCAACTCCGGTAACGGTGGTGTTCTTCTTCTCGTCGGAAAGACCAACGATTTCAACAACGTCACCAACCTTAACGGTACCACGCTCAACTCTACCGGTTGCAACGGTACCACGGCCGGAAATGGAGAATACGTCCTCGACAGGCATAAGGAAGTCGAGGTCTGCCTGACGCTCAGGAGTAGGAATGAAGGAGTCAACCTCGTTCATGAGCTCAAGGATAGGTGCGTACTCGGGAGCGCTGATGTCGGTGTTAGCAGACTCAAGTGCTTCACGAGCAGATCCGCGAACGATAGGAGTATCGTCGCCGGGGAAATCGTAGGAAGAAAGGAGGTCTCTGATCTCCATCTCTACGAGGTCAAGAAGCTCCTCGTCGTCAACGAGGTCAGTCTTGTTCATGAATACAACGATTGCGGGAACGCCAACCTGACGAGCAAGAAGAACGTGCTCTCTGGTCTGCTGAAGAGGTCCGTCGGTACCTGCAACAACGAGGATAGCGCCGTCCATCTGCGCTGCACCGGTGATCATGTTCTTAACGTAGTCAGCGTGGCCGGGGCAGTCAACGTGTGCGTAGTGACGAGTTTCGGTCTCGTACTCAACGTGTCTTGTGTTGATTGTGATTCCTCTTGCTCTCTCTTCAGGTGCGTTGTCGATCTGGTCATATGCCATGAACTCAACGTTACCGTTCTGGAGACCGAGGGTCTTGGTGATTGCTGCGGTAAGAGTAGTCTTACCATGGTCAACGTGACCGATTGTACCAATGTTTACGTGGGGCTTGGTGCGTTCAAATGTAGCCTTTGCCATTTTGAATTTCCTCCAATATAATTATTTTTTAATTTAATTTTTTATTAGTTTTTAGCTCTTGCTGTAATGATCTGTTCCTGAATTGACTTAGGTACTTCAGCGAAGTGGCTGGGCTCCATGGAGTATACTCCACGTCCCTGAGTCATGGAACGAAGGTCGGTTGCGTAACCGAACATCTCAGAAAGGGGTACCATTGCGGTAAGCTCCTGTACTCCGTTTGCGGATTCCATAGACTGGATCTGTCCGCGGCGGGAGTTGAATCCGCCCATAACCGTTCCGAGATATTCATCGGGAACTATTGTAACAACCTTTGTGATAGGCTCTGTAAGAACGGGGTTAGCCTTTCTCATTGCCTCCTTGAACGCCATAGATCCTGCGATCTTGAACGCCATTTCAGAGGAGTCAACCTCGTGGTAAGAACCGTCGTAAAGTGTTACCTTAACGTCAACAACGTTGTAGCCTGCGAGAACACCGTTCTGCATTGCTCCCTGGATACCCTGGTTAACAGGCTCGATGAATTCCTTCGGAATTGCACCGCCGGTAACAGCGTTGATGAACTCATATCCCTTTCCGGGCTCGTTAGGCTCAAGAATGATCTTAACGTGTCCGTACTGACCGGAACCACCGGACTGTCTCTTGTACTTGCACTCGTGGTCAACTCTCGTGCGGATAGTTTCCTTGTATGCAACCTGAGGCTTACCGATGTTTGCCTCCACCTTGAACTCACGAAGAAGTCTGTCAACGATAATTTCAAGGTGAAGCTCACCCATACCTGCGATAATAGTCTGACCGGTTTCCTCGTCAGTGTAGGTACGGAATGTGGGGTCTTCCTCTGCAAGCTTTGCAAGAGCGATACCCATCTTCTCCTGACCCGCACGGGTCTTGGGCTCGATAGCAACGCTGATAACAGGCTCGGGGAATTCCATATTTTCAAGGATGATAGGATGCTTTTCGTCGCAGAAGGTATCACCTGTCGTAGTGTTCTTTACACCGGAAACAGCTGCGATATCACCGCTGTAGCATACGTCAATGTCCTTACGGTCATTAGCGTGCATCTGGAGTATACGTCCGAAACGCTCTCTAGAGCCCTTGCTGGAGTTGTACGCAGTGCTTCCTGCCTCGATCATACCCGAATATACGCGGAAGAAGCAAAGCTTTCCAACGAAGGGGTCGGTCATGATCTTGAACGCAAGCGCGGAGAAAGGCTCCTCATCAGATGCGTGTCTTTCATCCTCTTCCTCGGTATCGGGGTTGATACCCTTGATAGCGGGAATGTCGGTAGGTGCGGGCATATAGTCGATAACTGCGTCAAGCAGCTTCTGTACACCCTTGTTTCTATAAGAGGTTCCGCATATAACGGGAACGATCTTATTTTCGATAGTAGCCTTACGGAGAGCAGCCTTAAGCTCCTCAATGGTGAGTTCCTCACCGCTGAAGTACTTATCCATGAGCTCCTCGTCTGTTTCACAGATAGACTCTATCATTCTTTCACGGTATTCCTCAGCAAGCTCCTTCATGTCAGCGGGGATTTCCTCCACTCTCATGTCCTTACCAAGGTCATCGTAATATACGTCTGCTTCCATAGTCATAAGGTCGATGATACCCTTAAAGGTCATCTCCTTACCGATGGGAAGCTGAATCGGTACTGCGTTTGCATGAAGTCTGTCCTTCATCATGCCGACAACGCGGTAAAAGTCTGCGCCGGTAATGTCCATCTTGTTGATGTACGCCATACGCGGAACACCGTACTTGTCTGCCTGACGCCAAACGGTCTCAGACTGAGGCTCAACTCCTCCCTTTGCGCAAAGAACGGTTACAGAACCGTCAAGTACGCGGAGAGAACGTTCAACTTCAACGGTGAAGTCAACGTGGCCGGGGGTATCAATTATGTTGATACGGTGGGTGTTTGCCTTCGTAGCCGCTGCGTCGTTGTGGAACTGAGAGTGCGCCCAGAAACAGGTGGTAGCCGCAGAAGTAATGGTAATACCTCTCTCCTGCTCCTGTGCCATCCAGTCCATGGTTGCTGCGCCCTCGTGAGTCTCACCTATTTTGTGAGTCTTACCGGTGTAGAACAAAATTCTCTCGGTAGTGGTAGTCTTACCGGCGTCGATATGCGCCATAATACCGATATTTCTTGTTTTCTGAAGTGAATATTCTCTAGCCATTAACTTTTCTCCTTATATTAATGACAGATTAATATCTGTAGTGAGCAAACGCCTTGTTTGCTTCTGCCATACGGTGAGTTTCTTCCTTCTTTTTGAAGGCTCCGCCCATGCTGTTCTTTGCATCGATGATCTCTGCTGCAAGTCTTTCAGCCATGGTGCGCTCTCCGCGGTTTCTGGAGTATGCTACGAGCCAACGCAGACCAAGGGTCTGACGGCGCTCTGCTCTTACCTCCATAGGCACCTGATATGTCGAACCGCCTACACGGCGAGCCTTGACCTCAAGGACAGGCATGACATTCTCAAGAGCTGCCTTAAATGCTTCGATGGGATTCTCCCCGGTCTTAGCTTCAATTGTTGAAAATGCGTCATAAACGATTTTCTGGGCTACGCCCTTCTTGCCGTCGTACATAATGTTGTTGATAAGCTTGGTTACAAGCTTAGAATTGTACATAGGATCCGGCAATACGTCTCTTTTGGATATACGACCTCTTCTCGGCACTGTACTTCCCTCCTTCATTAATATTATGAATTCATAGGTACTCAAAAGCATTCTTCTGTAAGCGCACAAAAACGATCGCATAAATAAACATTAAATTTATATTGAGGATCGTCTTGCGACTTTTTGCTTTATACCTTTTTGTTTTGACCCGAATTACTTCTTCTTAGGTCTCTTTGCGCCGTACTTGGAACGGCTCTGATTACGGTTTGCAACGCCCTGTGCGTCAAGGGTTCCGCGGATGATGTGGTAACGTACACCGGGGAGGTCTCTAACTCTTCCGCCTCTGATAAGAACGACAGAGTGCTCCTGAAGGTTGTGTCCGATACCGGGAATGTAGGTGGTTGCATCGAGTCCGTTGGTGAGTCTTACTCTCGCGATCTTACGAAGTGCGGAGTTAGGCTTCTTGGGGCTGGTAGTAGATACCTTGGTGCAAACGCCTCTCTTCTGGGGTGAAGACTGATCCGTAGGAACATTGTTCAAAGTGTTAAAGCCCTTCTGAAGAACGGGTGCCTTTGACTTATAAACCTTGTCCTGACGGCCCTGCTTTACAAGCTGGTTGAATGTTGGCATTCTCCTTTTTCCTCCTTTTCATTAAATTTAATGTTTATTTACAGACGCGTTTTAGCGCGTTTCTGTCATTTTTACTCCGTTTTCGCAAACGGACACAGTATATTTTATCATTTTTTATTTCGATTGTCAAGAGTGATATTATTCAGGGCAAAAATTCTCTGTTTTGCACAATCATATAGTAAATATACATACATTATTTGCATCTTTTTTATATAATATAACCTAATTACGTCCATTTTTATCCTTTTTTCAAGCAATTACTTGCAAAAGCTCTGTTCCCACTCTCAAATTTTACAATCTATCGATATGCTTTTCTGTATTTTTTATATCCAAACCGTCTATATATAATAATGTAGGATTTTTTATTTGCAAAACAAGCGCTATCTCGCGCCTATTTGCAAGTCGCGTCATCCAAACTTGCAAAAAGTAAATTCACACATTCTTGTAAAATCTTCGCAAGAATGTTAACAATTTGTAACCTTTTTCAAAAACCTATTGCAATACAATAATATATCATGTAAAATATATCGTGGATTACAAGTGAATACCTTTAAAAAGCGCCACAACAATGCAAAATTTCCACAAGACTCTTTTATAAGAAAAAACCTTGGATATGAATTTTGCGTTAAAAAATCCGTCAAAATATTATTGAAATAAAAAAGGAGAAAAAAGACATGACCAAAAACAAGTACGTTCTCAGCTGGATCGACGAGATGGCAGCCATGACCAAGCCCGATAAGATCGTTTGGATAGACGGCTCCGAGGCTCAGGCAGAGGCTCTCCGCGCAGAGGCTTGCTCCACCGGAGAAATGATCAAGCTCAACCAGGAGCTTCTTCCCAACTGCTATCTTCACAGAACCGCTGTAAACGACGTTGCACGTGTTGAAGACAGAACCTTCATCTGCACCACCAAGAAGGAGGATGCAGGTAACATTAACAACTGGATGGCTCCTGCTGAGTGCTATGCAAAGCTTTCCAAGCTTTACACCGGCGCTATGAAGGGCAGAACCATGTACGTTATTCCCTACTCCATGGGTATCGTAGGTTCTCCCTTTGCTAAGTACGGCATCGAGCTTACCGACTCTATTTACGTCGTACTCAACATGCTTATCATGACCCGCGTAGGAACCAACGTTCTTGATGCGCTCGGAGAGAGCGGAGATTTCATTAAGGGTCTCCACGCAAAGGCTGATATAGATCAGGAGAACCGTTATATCTGTCATTTCCCCGAGGACAACACCATTTGGTCTGTTAACTCCGGTTACGGCGGAAACGTTCTTCTCGGTAAGAAGTGCTTCGCTCTCCGTATAGCTTCCTATCTTGGACGCAAGGAGAATTGGATGGCAGAGCACATGCTTATTCTCGGCGTTGAATATCCCGACGGTGAGACCAAGTATATCTGCGCTGCATTCCCCTCCGCTTGCGGTAAGACCAACCTCGCAATGCTCATTCCTCCGGAATTCTACCAGAAGAAGGGCTACAAGGTATGGTGTGTAGGAGACGACATTGCTTGGCTCCGTGTCGGCGAGGACGGCAGACTTTGGGCTGTTAACCCCGAGAACGGATTCTTCGGTGTTGCTCCCGGTACCAACGAGGGCTCTAACCCCAATGCTCTTTACACCACCAAGAGAGACACTATCTTTACCAACGTTGTTCACAATCTTGACAACAATACCGTATGGTGGGAAGGTCTTGACAAGAATCCTCCTACAAACGCTATAGACTGGAAGGGTAACGTTTGGGATTGCACCAAGTACAACAAGGCTGATAAGTCTACCTGCGGCGCTCACCCCAACAGCCGTTTCACAGCTTCTGCTATCAACTGTCCTTGTCTCTCCAAGGAATTCAATAATCCCGCAGGTGTTCCCGTTTCCGCAATTGTATTCGGTGGTCGCCGCGCAAAGACCGCTCCTCTCGTTTACCAGTCTACCAGCTGGCAGAACGGAGCATTCGTTGGCTCTATCATGGCTTCCGAGACCACAGCCGCAGCAGCAGGCGCTGTCGGCGTAGTTCGCCGCGACCCCATGGCAATGAGACCCTTCGTAGGTTACGATATGGGTGATTACTGGGCTCACTGGCTCAAGATGGGTACTATAATCCCCAATCCTCCCAAGATATTCCACGTTAACTGGTTCCGCACCGATGACAACGGCAACTTCATTTGGCCCGGATTTGGTGATAACATGAGAGTTCTTATGTGGATTCTTGCCCGTTGTGAGGGTAAGGTTGAGGCTAACATTACTCCTATCGGATACGTTCCCAACGCAGAGGATATCAATATTGAGGGTCTTGACGGTATTACCGTTGACACTATCAAGGATCTTCTCAGCGTAGACGTAGAATCCTGGCTTGCTGACGTTGAGAACATCAAGTCCTTCTACGCTCAGGTAGGCGACAGAGTTCCCAACACCATGTACGATGAGCTTGCCGCTCTTGAGGCAAGACTCAAAGCCGCAAAGTAATCCCTTATCCCCTTTTATCCTCGCGGATAAAAGGGGATTTTTTTGCTAATAATAGTAAAAAAAGAAAGGAACAGATACTATGACCGATGCAACCGTTTCAAAATGCCACGCGCGTGAAATACTTGATTCGAGGGGGAATCCGACCGTTGAAGCCGTGGTGGTCTTATCTGACGGCACCTCCGCCTACGCAAGCGCTCCGTCGGGGGCGTCAACGGGAATTTACGAAGCCCACGAAAAAAGAGACAAAGACAAAAGCAGATATGGCGGCAAGGGTGTCTTAACCGCAGTCGGATACGTAAACGACGTGATCTCCCCTGCACTTCTCGGTATGGATCCCGCAGATCAGGGAAAGCTCGACCGCACCCTAAATAAGCTTGACGGCACCGAAAACAAATCAAGAATAGGGGCAAACGCAATACTTGCCGTATCTCTTGCAGCAGCAAGAGCGGCTGCGATGCGTAACGGTCTCCCCCTATACAAGCAGCTCGGAGGAATTGACTCCTACCGTCTGCCCGTACCCATGATGAACATTCTCAACGGTGGCGCGCATGCGTCAAACAATATTGAAATACAGGAATTTATGATAGTTCCCGTTGGTATCGACAGTTTTTCCGACGCTCTGAGGGCGGGCGCGGAGATATACCATGAGCTTGGCAGGCTCCTTAAGAGCAAAGGACTTAGCACGGGTGTGGGAGACGAGGGCGGATTCGCGCCAAGCCTCAAGGACGATAACGACGCTATCGACCTTATTTGCGAGGCAATCAAGGGCGCGGGATACACCACCGAGGAAATCAGGATTGCCCTTGATACCGCCGCATCCGAATGGTTCGACGAAAACGAGGGAATATATATTCTTCCAAAAAGACAGAAAAAATTCACAAGCGACGAGCTTGTGGAGCATTGGGTCTCCCTCTGCGAGAAATATCCTATGATCATGTCTATTGAGGACGGTCTTGACCAGAGAGATATGGACGGTTGGCGTGAGCTCACAAAGAAGCTTGGAGACAAGATAATGCTCGTTGGAGACGACCTATTCGTGACAAACACCGAAAGACTTAAAATGGGTATCGAAAGGAAAATCGCAAATACCATTCTTATAAAGCCAAACCAGATAGGAACTCTGTCCGAAACTCTTGACGTTATTCATATGGCGCAGAACGCGGGGTACAGAACGATCATATCCCACCGCTCGGGAGAAACCGAGGACACGGCAATCGCGGATATAGCCGTGGCGGTCAATGCCCCCTTTATCAAAACGGGTGCCCCCTGCCGAGGCGAACGCGTGGCAAAGTATAACCGCCTGCTCCGCATAGCCGACGAGCTCGCATCCTCAGGCTCATACGGATTTAAGGATATGCCAAGCGCAACATCTAAAAATTTCACAAATATATAAAACACAGCGGTCTTGAGCTTTCGCTCAAGACCGCTGTGTTTCTGTTTTTATATGTTTTTATTATCCTACATAGGTTACATATTCGCTCCAAGCACCGGGTCTGTGTGTTTCGGTAGTCTTTGGCATTGCTCTTACTCTGTAGGTATCCCCGGACTTATTCATTGTTTATTGCTCCCAAATATTTTGTGAGCGGAGATGGCTGTTTTTTTCGATGCTTTCCCAACGCCTTTTCTTTGACTACAGCGATGCAATTCTTGCGTTTTGAGAGAAAGCGGTGAGCCGAAGCCCACCGCTTTTTAAGATTATTCAAAAGTTATCGTAAGCGATGCCCACTCGCTGTCGCGATAGTTGGCATCGTTAGGTACCGCTTTAACGTAAACGGTACGGTCGTTTTCTGGGAATGCAAATGAGTTTGTTATAACCTCTGTTTCGTACGCGCCGTCAGGGGGATAATAAGACCATGTATATCCGTTCTGTCCGAACATTACCTCGTAGTGAGATACCTTTGGATCATTGATCGCAACGGTAAGACCTATTTCGGGATCATAAGCTATAGCAGGTGTTGCGAGCTGCTCTCTCGTGTCCACACGGATTACAATCTCGCACCATTCACCGTACCATTCGTACTCGCCGTTAGTGCATATAGCGCGTACTCTGAACGCTTGCCCGTAATCGATGTGCGACATTGAGACACCACCAATGACGGCAGGAGATCCGTTGATTTCATACTCGTAGGAAGCTGCACCGTCAACTGCCCCCCAAGAAATCTTTCCCTCGCTTGAGAACAAGCTCGTATCAAGCACAGGCGCGCTCATAATAGGCAGCTGAGTTTTAGCCTCGCTCCAATCGCTGTTTGCGTATCCGAACTCGTCGATCGTAGCGCATACCGTGATCGTATCACCGGCATTGAGTCCTGAAACCGAAAGTTCGGTGGTTACTTTGGCTTCACCGCCATTGATCTTGTAGAGATAACCCTCGGCGTTCTCTATCGCCGACCAGGACGCAGTACCTCCCGAAACGGCAACAACAGGAACAGCAAGTTTAGTTACGTTATGATAAATCATCACCCATTCACTGCTTGTGCATCCCTCGGCATACGCCTGAACGTAAAGCTTTTCGCCAACCGGGATTTCGGACAACGCGAGGTAATAATTTCTTGATGTATTCACCTCGCCGTTCTCGCCTATCTTGTAATTGTATCCTTGCGCATAGTCTACGGAAGTCCAATATACTCTCTCTCTGCGAATTTCCTGAAATTCGGGATTTGTCAACGTGACGGTGAAAACATAAAGCTCACTCCAATTACTTGGCTTGTAGTTTTCGGTATCCTCAGATATAGCTTTTACTCGGTAGGTAGCACCGATCTTTGGACTCCAGCCTATATAACCAATCTCTATGTTTTGTACTCTACCGTTATAATCCTGTTCGACAATATACCTGTTTGCACCGGTAATCTTATCCCAAACAAGTAAGCCGTCCTCAATTCTGATATTCGCAGGCGTACTCAGCTTTTGTCTTGCATCGGTACATGTGTATTCAACCCATTCGCTGTCGAGATATCCGTTTGCGATTGCTTGTTCGGAAGCAACGCACATTACACGAAGCTCGTCACCGTTGTCAAGTGCAACGGAAAGTTCTGCGTCAAGCTCAACTCTCACAGGTGTGCCGCCGTTGATCGTATAAAGATAATGGGATACATTAGCGGTATCAGCCCACCAGCTGATCTCGCAGGTGGTCTGATCATATTCACCGAATGTGGGTGCTGAAACCTTAATGCCATCGAAGGTGTACCATTCGCTCCACTCGCTCTCAAGCCAATATCCGGAGGCAGGTATCTTAACTCTTACCTTCGTTCCGGCAGAGGGTACGTAGAAGCGAGCATAACCTGCTTCGGACGCTATGGTGATATCAACGGACTCTCCGTTCTTATCGATTGCTTCATATTCGTAGTGGTCGTTGTACCAATTATCAATATTTTCTGGCGTTACCACGCCGTAATATTCTCCATAGAGTTCCTTATATACGATGGTAGGTTTCTCGATTTGTGCATAAACGGCAACACTATATGCCCAACGGGTCGCCTGACATTCTCCGTCCTCGTAGTCGGTACCAATAAGTCTTATAGATACAGCGAAATTTCGGTTTCCGGCTTCAAGCTTCGTAGCATCAACGGGAATAGTGTAAGAGCTTTCATAATCGGAAACGTATTTTTCCATCAGACCGTCAACGCTCTGACCCGCCTTGATCAGCTGTATATATTCATTAAACCAAGCCGTCTCGTCGATATCGAATTCGTGCTTGCTTTCGTCGATATAAAGCACCTTGCCATCTACCTCGACCTTGTAAACATAGCCGATCGCGTAAGGCGCTCCTATACCTGTCCAGTGGTCACGCTCGTTAAAGAGAGTCAAAGTGAGATTTCCGTCGGAGTAGCTTACGTTTTCCATCTCTACCCAATGGTTGGTAAGCTCTCGGTCAAGATTGATGCCTTCGTTTACAGTACCCTCTGTCAAAGCGCCGCCCTCTTGCTTATCGTACTTGTATTCGATTTCAATATCCAAACCGCCGATTCCGTAGGTAAGAGCATCGTCAAGTACCACGTAGTAATATTTGCCGACCTTAAATACCTTCTCGGTATCCGTGCCGTTATATTCAAACTCGTAGTAATACTTGCCCTTTGCTGCCTCGGTTTGCCAATAAGCTATGTCGGTGTTATTATTTGCGCGGTTTTCGAGATACCATTTTGCGTCCTCAAGCGGAGCAAGAATTGCTCGAAGCTCCTGTATCTGGTTGTATACGGCATCCATTTCTTCACCGCGAGGCAGTTCGTTCATTTGAGCGAAAAGCACGTCGATCTGCGCGTTCAGATCATCGATTGCCGTAGGATGCTCGAGAATGTAAAGCACGTCGTTTGCAACCCATCTTGCGCTTTCCTCTTTGTAAAGCTTTAAGGTAAAGCTATCAATTGCAGGGTAATTTGCATCACCGTTGCTGAGTTGGAAGTAATAAACCGCATCGTTTACAAAGGTATATACGCCTGCTTTCTGATACCACGGAGTACCAAGATAGTTTATCCAAGCACTTTCCTCAATGTACTTTCCTTGCGTGTATTCGGTATCCTTGTAATATATACGAACACGATAAGAGTTTCCACACAAAATGCCTTCGGAAACTGTGGCAGTTCCGTTGAAGTTTGTATCGGTATATACTACTTCATCTCCCTTAAGTATTTCAAGCTTGATATACTCTGCGGTATTGCTATTCAAGGTTGTGTTTACCTTGATTGCGCCGTAGTATCCGTCTTTTTCGGAATTGTAAAGCAGAGTTCCGTTTACTTCACCGACAGTAATTGCCTCGGGAGTGAGTATATGCTGCTCAAACAGAATATGGGCAGTTACGCCGTTTCCGTCGTGAAGATCGGCATACAGGTAAACATAAATCCAATAGTCCGTATTTTCCACAAGTCCTGTTGCACTCACGCTATTGTTGCCGATCACAAGGCCTTGATTTGCTACGATATTATATCCGTCATATACGGCAATGCCGAGCCAACCGCCGGTCAAATTCAAGAGACCGCTTGCATCCGCTACGTTAAGTGTTGCAGAGCAGCTATTCATTGTAAGAGATGTGGGGTTGAAATCGGATATTGTAGGATTCTCGGCATTATAAGGCAGACCGATGCTTACGGTATCGTTATTGTTCATAAATTCGTCCGTACCGTCTGCGTTGATATAGGTATCTGCGATATACTCAATATCCGTAACAGTGTAAGTCTTTTCCGTATATGTGCCGTTTGGAATGGTTACAGCAACGTAAATACAGTTATAATGCTGTCCGTTGTCCTCGACAAAGAAGGAAGAAAGACCGCCGCCAACCTGATATTTCGTTCCGTTCAGCTTCAAAGAAAGGATCGTGTGCTGACTCGGATTGTTGAGCCAAATCTGAATATAAACGGTTTCGCCGGCTCTTGAATAAATCTCATATTCGGATTCTGTCGGGAAGTTAGCATTAAAATGATTATTGCTATCTGCAAAATATTCATCAAGTGCCGTTCCAAACCGACGATAACTTCCTGCACGCATCATTCTGTACGACATCATCATCGGACGAACAGCGAACGCGCCGGGGAATCCGTCTGCCTGAGAAGGTTCGTTATTAGATGCGAATATACCGAGATATGTTGGAGCTTCTCCCGAAGGAGTAACAGAACCTACCGTATAGGTCTTGGAAGCACTATAATCACCGTCGGTGTAGTTCGTTCCGTCGCCAACCGCTTTTACAACGATGCTCTGACCATCGGTAAGCTGTACGGAGGTTGCCGTTATTGGAGTTCCCGCACCGCCGTTGATCTTGTAAACATAGCTGCTTGCGTTTGCTACCGCCGTCCAGCTTGCAAGACCTGTACTTGAAATTGTTACGATAGGCGCACCGAGCTTTGTAGGTTGAGGTGTGGGAGTGCCTGCCGTGTAAGTCTGCGAAGCACTGTAATCGCTGTCGGCATTATTTATACCGTCTCCAACAGCCTTTACCGAAATATTCTGTCCATTCAAAAGCTGAACGGAGGTCTCGTTGATAACAGTCTCTCCCGCTCCGTTAATCTTATACGAGTATCCAACCGCACCCGGCACCGCATTCCACGAGGCAAGTCCGCTGCTTGATATAGATACGATGGGAGCGGACAATTTGTTGGGGGTTATAACAGTCGACCCGTCGGTATAAATTACACTGTTACTCCAATCGCTGGTAGTATATTTGTTGCCATCGCCTACGGCTCTTACCTTAAAGGTCTGTCCGTTTGCAAGTGTTTTGCTTGTAACAGTATTTTCAACGTAGGAAAGGTCTCCTCCGATGCTGATTTCAAATTTATCCGCATTGGGGTTCGCCTCCCATGTTGCTACGTTTCCCGTAAGCGTTACTGTAGGCGCCGTCAGCTTTTGCGCTCCCGCCGTTGTTTCAGGCGCACTTGTTGCGGTATTGTTTGCTGATTTATCATCGCATGAACTCAATATTGCAAGCACTGATAAAATCATTACAATAGCAAGTGCAAAAGATAAGATTTTTCTTTTCATATTTTCCTCCTTAAGAAATATTTTCTAATAGCAAAAAGCCATTCAGCTAAGAACGCACAAAGCGCCCTTGTGAATGGCTTAAATTCTCATAAGTAGCCGCACAAAAGGAGACAGACTACGCATTACGTGTCTATCTATCCGACCTATATCCAACAGACCGTATCTGTTCTTTGACATAACGCCAACCCCTTTTCGTTATTCTACAATCTTATTGTACCATAACTGTATATAAATGTCAAGACCATTTGAATTATACACGTAAAAAAGCCGCTTTTGCTACTGTTTTACGGTAGCAAAAGCAGCTTCCTTGTTATTGGGTACGTTTTTTAGTCTGCGCCGAATGACTCAGCCTGCAATTTCTTCGGTTGCAGCATCTGTGGATTCTGCATTCTCGGTCTCCACAACGTCAACGTTATGGTAGCAATCCATGCCCGTTCCTGCGGGAATGAGCTTACCGATGATTACGTTCTCCTTAAGTCCTACAAGACGGTCAACCTTACCTCTGATAGCCGCCTCGGTAAGAACCTTGGTGGTCTCCTGGAAGGATGCCGCGGAAAGGAAGGACTCTGTCTGGAGCGCTGCCTTAGTGATTCCGAGGAGGATGGGCTTTCCTTCAGCGCGGCGGAGATCGATCTCGCCTGCTTCAATTCTTGCCTCTATCTTGTTGTTTTCTTCCTCGAATTCGGTCATATCAACGAGAGAATCCTCAAGGAGATCGGTATCTCCGTTATCGAAGATTCTGATCTTTCTCGTCATCTGACGGGCAATTATTTCGATATGCTTATCATTTACGTTACAGGACTGCGAACGGTAAACCTTCTGGGTTTCCTTGATAATGTACTCATATACCTTATCAAGGGCTTCTCTGTCGTTGATATCGTTGGGATTATCGAATATTCTCATGATATCAGCAGGAGACTTGCTTCCGTCGGTAAGGGAATCTCCCTTATTGACTGCCTGACCCTCCTTAACGAGAACTCTCTTTCCAAAGGGAATATTATGGCGTACAGTCATGTCGGAATCAGCCGCGCGTACATCTACAAAGTAGGTGTTGGGCATATCTCCGGGAAGAACCTCCATAACGGTTCCTGCCGTTTCGGCAAGAACAGAGGTCTTCTTGGGGGTTCTTGCCTCAAAGAGCTCTTCAACTCTGGGAAGACCCTGGGTAATATCGGAACCTGCGACACCGCCCGAGTGGAAGGTACGCATGGTAAGCTGTGTACCGGGCTCACCGATAGACTGAGCCGCGATAATACCAACTGCCTCTCCGACCTTAACAGGGTTACCCGAAGCAAGGTCCGCGCCGTAGCAGCGAGCGCAAATTCCGCGCTTTGCATGGCACTGGATAGCCGTTCTGATATATACCTTTTCGATTCCCGCATTTACGATAGCCGCTGCCTGCTCGTCGCTGATAAGCTCGTCGTCGCCAACGATAACCTCACCGGTTACAGGGTTCTGTACAGCACCTATGGTATATCTGCCTACGATTCTGTCTGCGAGAGGCTCAAGGACAGTTCCGTTGTTCTCGTCGATGATCTTTTCAACCCATGCGCCCTTTGTGGTATCGCACTTTTCTTCACGGACGATAACGTCCTGAGAAACATCAACGAGACGTCTTGTAAGGTATCCCGAGTCTGCCGTACGAAGCGCCGTATCGGACAGGGACTTACGGGATCCCTTTGCACCCATGAAGTACTCAAGGATATTAAGTCCTTCACGGAAGTTGGATTTAATAGGAAGCTCGATGGTCTTACCGTTAGTAGCAAACATAAGTCCGCGCATTCCGGCAAGCTGACGCATCTGCGCGATAGATCCGCGGGCTCCCGAATCAGACATTATCTTGATCGGGTTATATGCGTCGAATCCCTTCTGGAGGGCATCGGTTACTTCGTTGGTGGTCTTTTCCCAAACCTTGATTACGTTGTTGTAACGCTCGTCGTTGGTAAGGAGACCCTCGTTATAGCACGCATTGATAGCATCTACCTTCTGCTGAGCCGCATCTATGAAGCCCTTCTTCTCCTTAGGTATAGTCATATCGTATACCGAGATAGAGAAGGAAGCTCTCGTAGAGTACTTATAGCCCATTTCCTTGATATTATCAAGCATTTCCGCACAGATTGCAAATCCGTGCTGCTTGATACAGAGGTCGATCATCTGACCGAGCTCCTTCTTCTTAACGACCTTCTGGATCTCAAGCTCGAACATATCGTCCTCGGTCTCTCTCTTGATAATTCCAAGGTCCTGAGGAATAGGAGCGTTGAATATAAGGCGTCCGAGAGTAGCGTTTATGAGCTTGGTCTTCTTTTCTCCGTTTATCTCCTTGGTTACACGAACCTTAATGGGAGCGTGAAGTCCGAGAGCGCCGTTAGCATAAGCCATCATCGCCTCGTTGAAATCACGGAATGCTCTTCCCTCGCCGGGCTCTCCTGCCTTATCCATTGTAAGGTAGTAAGAACCGAGGATCATATCCTGAGAAGGAACCGCAACTGCGCGTCCGTCCATAGGCTTCAAGAGGTTATTAGCCGAGAGCATAAGGAATCTCGCCTCTGCCTGAGCCTCTGCCGAAAGAGGTACGTGAACAGGCATCTGGTCTCCGTCGAAGTCCGCGTTAAACGCAGTACATACGAGGGGGTGAAGCTTTATTGCTCTACCTTCTACAAGGACAGGCTCGAATGCCTGAATTGAAAGTCTGTGAAGTGTAGGCGCACGGTTAAGAAGAACGGGATGTTCCTTAATTACGTTTTCAAGAGCGTCCCATACACAGGGGTTCTCGTGTGCCTTTTCGATCTTCTTAAGAGCGTCCTTTACGCCGGGAACTCTCTGCATCTCCTCAAGTCTCTTAACAACGAAGGGCTTGAAAAGCTCAAGAGCCATTTCCTTAGGAAGTCCGCACTGATAGATCTTAAGAGAAGGACCTACGACGATAACCGAACGTCCGGAATAGTCAACACGCTTACCGAGAAGGTTCTGACGGAAGCGTCCCTGCTTACCTCTGAGCATCTCGGAAAGAGACTTAAGAGGACGGTTGGAGGGTCCGGTTACCGGCTTTCCTCTTCTTCCGTTATCTATAAGGGAGTCGACTGCTTCCTGAAGCATACGCATCTCGTTGTTTACCATCATCTGGGGAGCGCGTATTTCTATCATCTTCTTAAGACGGTTATTTCTTGTAATAACTCTTCTGTAGAGCTCGTTAAGGTCAGAGGAAGCAAAGCGTCCACCGTCAAGCTGTACCATAGGACGGATATCGGGAGGAAGAACGGGTACTACGTCAAGTATCATCCATTCAAGCTTATTGCCCGACTTTCTGAAAGCCTCAACAACTTCAAGTCTCTTGATTATACGGGTCTTTTTCTGTCCCGTGGTAACAAGAAGCTCGTTCTTAAGCTCTGCGGAGAGCTGCTCGATATCTATATCGGCAAGAAGCTCTTTAATAGCAGCAGCTCCCATACCGACACGGAAGTCGTTTTTATAGTAATTATAGTTTTCCTGATACTGTGTTTCATCAAGTACGGTCTTCTTGGTAAGAGGAGTATGACCGGGATCAAGTACTACGTAATCCGAGAAATAGAGAACCCTCTCAAGGTGCTTGGGAGACATATCGAGAACCAATGCCATTCTCGAAGGGATGGCCTTAAAGTACCAGATATGAGATACGGGAGCAGCAAGCTCTATGTGTCCCATTCTCTCACGGCGGACCTTCTTCGTGGTTACGTCAACTCCGCACTTTTCGCATTTATGGGGCTCCTTGTTGTGGGAATTCTTATACTTTCCGCACATACAAGCGCCGTCCTTGGTAGGTCCAAAGATACGCTCGCAGAACAAGCCGCCAATCTCTGCCTTAAGAGTTCTGTAATTAATAGTCTCAGGCTTAGTTACCTCGCCGTAAGACCACTCTCTGATCATATCCGGAGATGCCAGACCTATTTTTATTGAATCAAATTCATTACGTTCCATAGCTGTTCTCCTTCATTATATATTATCATCGTTTTCGTCGGCAAATTCGTCGCCAAAGAGATCGCCAAGACCGAGATCGTCAAGTCCGTCGTCAGCTTCCTCAATAAGGAAGTTCTCGTCAAGCTCTTCTTCGTTGGCAATATTGCTCTCCTCAAGCAGTGCCTCAGCCGCCTTATTGGAGTAAGGAGTTACGTCATCGTCGTTGCAAAGAGTAGAAAGCTGAATCTCCTCTCCGTTCTTGTCAAGTACCTTGATATCGAGTGCCAAGGACTGGAGTTCCTTAACCATAACCTTAAAGGATTCGGGAACACCGGGAGTAGGAATATTCTGTCCCTTGATAATTGCCTCATAAGCCTTGCGGCGTCCGTTGATGTCGTCGGACTTAACGGTGAGTATTTCCTGAAGTGTATAAGCTGCACCGTATGCCTCAAGTGCCCAAACTTCCATTTCTCCGAAACGCTGACCGCCAAACTGCGCTTTACCGCCGAGAGGCTGCTGAGTTACGAGAGAGTAAGGACCGTTCGAACGTGCGTGAATCTTATCGTCAACCAGGTGATGGAGCTTGAGGTAGTACATGATACCCACGGTTACGGGGTTATCGAAGGGCTCACCCGTTCTTCCGTCATAAAGAATGGTCTTACCGTCAATTACGCGAACCTTGCCGGTCTCGTGAAGGGCAGCCATTTCCTCTTCGTTTGCTCTCTGCTCGGGAGTAATAAGAACGAGATCCTTCTTTCCGTTTTCATCCTCGGTCTCAAGGAAGAGCTCTTTACCGTTAACGTTTTCACCGGGAAGAATCTTTCTGCAATGTCCTGCCATACGGAGACACTCAACGATTTCCTTCTCGTTTGCGCCGTCAAATACAGGAGTCATTATCTTCCAGCCAAGCTTTCTCGATGCAATACCGAGGTGCACCTCAAGAACCTGACCGATATTCATACGTGAAGGAACGCCCAGAGGGTTAAGAACTATATCAAGGGGTGTACCGTCAGCAAGGAAAGGCATATCCTCGGGAGGCATAATGCGGGAAACGACACCCTTATTTCCGTGGCGTCCTGCCATCTTGTCTCCCACAGATATCTTTCTCTTCTGCGCGATATATACGCGGACCACCTTGTTTGTTCCTGCGGGAATATCGTCGTTGTTCTCGTGAGAGAACACCTTAACGTCGACTACTATACCAGACTCACCGTGAGGCAGACGGAGAGACGTATCTCTTACCTCTCTTGCCTTCTCACCGAATATAGCGCGGAGAAGTCTTTCCTCAGCGGTAAGCTCGGTCTCTCCCTTGGGAGTGATCTTACCTACAAGTATATCGCCTGCTCTTACCTCGGTACCCTTCTTTACGATACCCTCGTTGTTGAGGTTCTTAAGTGCATCCTCACCAACGTTGGGAATCTCACGGGTGATTTCCTCCGGTCCGAGCTTCGTGTCTCTCGCTTCTATAGTCTGCTCTTCTATATGGAGAGACGTATAAACGTCATCTCTTACAAGTCTTTCATTAAGAAGAACCGCGTCCTCGTAGTTATAACCCTCCCAGGTCATAAATCCGATAAGGGCGTTCTTACCGAGAGAGATTTCGCCGTTACTGGTAGCGGGTCCGTCCGCAATCACCTGTCCCTCGGCTATTACGTCCCCAAGCTTAACAACAGGTCTCTGGTTAAAGCAGGTTCCCTGGTTGGTCTTCTTAAACTTGATAAGCTCGTAGGAATCCTTATGTCCGTCCTCGCAGGCTATAACTATGCTGGTTGCATCAACCTTTTCAACCACGCCTGAGTTCTTTGCAACTATAACGACACCCGAGTCAACCGCAGCGCGGTATTCCATACCGGTACCAACGATAGGACTGTCGGTAACCATCAGCGGAACTGCCTGCTTCTGCATGTTAGATCCCATGAGCGCACGGGAGTTATCGTCGTTTTCAAGGAAGGGGATCATTGCCGTAGCAACGGATACTACCATCTTGGGAGAGATGTCCATGAAGTCAACCTCGAAGGGGGTCTTCTCAACGAACTCTCCTCTGTCTCTTGCTGTAACTCTTTCGTTTACGAAATAGCCGTTATCGTCAAGCTTTTCGCTTGCGGGAACGATAATATACTTATCTTCCTTATCGGCTGTCATATATACAACCTCATCGGTAACTCTTCCCGTAGTCTTGTCTATCCTACGGTAGGGAGCCTCAATAAAGCCGTAATCATTGATTTTTGCGTAGGTAGTAAGGTAAGAGATAAGACCGATGTTAGGTCCTTCGGGGGTCTCGATAGGACACATACGACCGTAGTGGGTGTAGTGTACGTCTCGGACGTCGAAGGATGCACGCTCTCTTGAAAGTCCTCCGGGACCGAGAGCGGAAAGTCTTCTCTTATGGGTAAGCTCTGCCAAGGGATTGTTCTGGTCCATAAACTGGGAGAGCTGAGATGAGCCGAAGAATTCACGGATAACTGTGGTTACGGGCTTAATGTTAATAAGCGCGCTGGGGGTAAGCTTTTCGTTATCCTGAATGGTCATTCTCTCCTTAACTATCTTGTCCATACGGGTAAATCCGATACGGAGCTGGTTCTGGAGCTGCTCGCCTACAGAACGGATACGGCGGTTTCCGAGATGGTCAATATCGTCAACCGTGCCTACTCCCTTAACGAGGTTAAGCATATAGTTGATGGACGCGAAAATATCGTCCTTGGTTATGTGCTTGGGGCAAAGCTCTGCCATTCTTTCCTTTGCCATAGCCTTTACTGCATCGGCATCGGTTCCGCACTGCTCAATGATCTCAAGAAGAACGGAAATTCTCACCTTCTCGCTTGCTCCGCAATCCTTAAGGTCGTAGCCGAGAAGCTTTTCGGGCATAATGGTGTTATTGGAGAATACCTTGATAACCTCTCCGTTATCAAGAGTTATGCTTACGTTGTTGATACCCGCATCCTCAATAGCGAATGCCTTTTCACCGTCAATGAGAGTGCCCTTCTCGAAGAGGACCTCACCTGTAATGGGGCTGACAGCATCCTCTGCAAGAACGTGTCCTCTGATTCTCGCGTGAATAGCGAGCTTCTTATCAAACTTATAACGTCCTACGTTTGCTATATTGTATCTCTTTGCGTCAAAGAAATAGTTGTGGATAAGGGTCTGAGCCGACTCTATAAGCGCGGGCTCACCGGGACGGAGCTTCTTGTATATCTCGCGGAGAGCCTCAATTCCGGGAGTGGAATTGTTGTGCTGAGCAAGGACCTCACTCTCGTCCTTTTCAAAGGTGGTGGTGAGAAGCTCCTCCTCTCCAAAGAGACTGTATATATCCTCCCTCGTCTCAATGCCGAGAGCTCTGATAAACATAGTCAAGGGAAGCTTACGGGTCTTATCTATACGAACGTACATAACGCCGCTTGCGTCTACCTCGTATTCGATCCATGCGCCTCTGTAGGGGATGACCGTTGCGGTATAGGTCTCCTTACCGGTCTTGTCAATATCATCCTCATAGTACATACCGGGAGAACGGATTATCTGAGATACGATAACTCTCTCCGCTCCGTTTATAACAAAGGTTCCGGTTTCGGTCATTATGGGAAAATCACCCATAAAGATGTCTGTCTGCTTAACCTCGCCCGTTGCCTTATTGGTAAGACGAACGTTGACCTTAAGGGGAGCCGCATAGTTTGCATCTCTCTCCTTACATTCCTCTACCGTGTACTTAGGCTTTTGGTCGATAGAATAGGACACAAATTCGATTACGAGATTTTCCGAGTGGTCGGTTATGGGAGATACGTCGCGAAGCACCTCCATAAGACCCTCCTCCAAAAACCACTTAAAGGATTTTGTCTGGACCTCGACCAGGTTGGGAAGTTCACAAGAAAACTTTGACTTTGCAAAGCTCATTCTCGTGTTTTGACCAAGCTTCTGTTCTTTTACGTTGACCATTAGTTTAATCACTCCATTCAAAGTATTAAATCCATCTTTCGCCTACCTCTGCCCGTGTGCAATATATATAATATTTATCGAAACGAACCGAAAAAAATCGTTATAATAAATATTATGTAATCTTTCACAAGGCAATAATAAGCAATTATAATGCAGTTTACAATTATAGCACGTTTGTCAATGGTTGTCAATAGATTTCTCAAATTTTTTTTGAATTTTTGAAATTTTTTCCTAAAATTTTTTTATTTTTTTTCGAAAAACCTATTGCAATTTGGTTTTTTTTATGGTATCATATAGAACTGTATGGACGAGTACGGAGCGTAACCTCTCATGCGCGCCGTTCGAGCTAATAAGATTTTAACATCTAATATTGACGGAGGTGAAGATCAATGCCGAATATCAAAAGTGCTAAGAAGCGTGTTCTCGTTATCGAAACGAAGACCCTTCAGAACAAAATGTTCAAGACGCAGCTCAAGACCGACATAAAGAAGTACTACGCTGCTCTCGAAGCAGGTGATACCGCTCTTGCTCAGCAGACTTACAAGGCTGCTGTTAAGAAGATCGACCAGGCTGCTGCTCGCGGAATTATCCACAAGAATGCTGCTGCTCGTAAGAAGAGCCAGTTCACAAAAGCTCTCAACAACATGTAATTATAGCCGTGCATAGTTTCTCACCACTATGTACGGTTATTTACTTTTAAGCGGAGGTATTTAATTATGATATTTAAAAACGTATCGCAGCTTGTGGGAAAAACCCCTCTTTTCGCTCCCGAAAAGCTCACGAAGGATTTCGGACTCGGGGCTAATATCTGTTGCAAGCTTGAATATATGAATCCCGCCGGAAGCGCGAAGGACAGAATCGCACTTGCGATGATAGAGGATGCCGAGGCGAAGGGGATTCTTAAGAAAGGCTCGGTAATAATAGAGCCCACCAGTGGAAACACGGGAATAGGCCTTGCTGCCATCGCGGCTTCAAGAGGATACAAAGTCATTCTTACAATGCCGGACACCATGAGCATTGAGCGTAGAAAGCTGCTTGCCATGTACGGCGCCGAAATAGTGCTCACCGAGGGCGCAAAGGGTATGCAGGGCGCCATCGACGAGGCTAAAAAATTAGCTGATAAAACGCCTGACAGCTTTATTCCCTCTCAATTTGACAACGAAGCAAACGCGTGTGCGCATTACAGCACGACAGGTCCGGAAATTTGGAACGATACAGACGGAAAAGTTGATATATTCGTAGCTGGAGTCGGCACGGGCGGCACGCTTACGGGTGTCGGCGAATATCTTAAAGAGAAAAATCCCGAGATAAAAATCGTTGCCGTAGAGCCCTTCTCCTCCCCTATGCTTTCCGAAGGTAACTCGGGTCCTCACGGACTTCAGGGAATCGGAGCTAATTTCGTACCGAGTATCCTTAACACAGGCATCATTGATGAAATAATCAAGGTAACGGAAGATGAAGCATACGAAGCCGGCAGAGCCTTGGCTCGCAAGGAAGGAATCCTTTGCGGAATATCATCGGGTGCCGCCCTACACGCGGCTATGCTTTTAGCAAAACGCCCTGAAAACGAGAGAAAAAATATAGTATGTCTTTTGCCTGACACGGGAGACAGATATCTATCTACCGAATACTTCAATTACTGATATGATAAATTAAAAAAACGACCGTTAAAACTCAACGTTTCGAACAGTCGTTTTTTATTTATCAGAAGAGCCAAATTCCGCGAAGGATCGGGGTATCCTTTGCGTCGTTTATTTTGAATCTGACCTCGGACGTTCCCTCGGGAAGCCTGATTATGCGCTTATGACCTATACAGTGTCCCGATATTCCGCAATCAAGGCTAAAATCGAGTATTCTTTCACCCTTAGCAATATCCTCCATAACGACAAGGTAACGCGCGCTTCTTCCGTCTGAGACTTTCAGGTGATATTCGGTCTTGGTCATATCTCCCTCATAGGTCGCAACGGGCGAACCAAAATGCTCGGACACAAGCCTTCCAAGGCCCCTCAAGGCATCAGCATCGGCAGTAGGACAAAGTCCGTGGCGGTCTATTACCATACCGATTAGCAGGTTACAGTTTCTTCCTACAGAATTAAGATATTTGTCAAAAAGCTCCTCTGCTGAGAAAACCGTGTGATCCTCTCCGGCACGCCATATCCATCCGCCGGCATACGAGGCCTTTGCATCTCGACCCGGTGTATCCGCCTCTGCGGCTCTCCATATTTCGCCGTAAGGGTCGCCACTACGTACTGTCTCGGTAATGCCGTCAAAGGAATCACGCGAATATCCCACCGTCGACCAACAATCAAACTCCGCTGTGGCTCGCTCATTCCCCACCCAACGAATGCCGTTAGGTACGAAAGGAGGGCTTTGGAACGTTATTGCGTTGGGCTGATATTTTTTGAGCAGGGGAACGATATCGGGTCCCCCCTGCTCAGGTGGGAGACATCCGCCGTCAAACCATATTTCAAAAAACTCCCCGTAGTTACCGTACAGCTCCTCAAGCTGGCGCAAAACCGCACGACCGTATGCCTTGGTGTTTTCCTCGTTGCCGTCCTTCGAAACACCTCGTTTTATGCCGTAGTAATTGTTCACTGACGTATTGTAATAAATCCCGGGACGAACACCGTATTTCTTACATGATGCGACAAACGAAGCTACAACGTCCCCTTTACCGTTCATATATGGGGCATTGGAAATCGAAAAGTTATTCGCTGTGGACGGAAAAAGAGTAAATCCCGTGCCGTGCTTAGCCGTAAGCACAGCGTATTTCGCTCCACCCTCAGCAGCGATTCTGATCCATTGATCGGTATCAAGGGTATCGGGATCAAAAAGCTTTACAGGAGAGCTGTCATAGGGCTTAGCATCGTAGTTTGGGTCAAATGTTTGAAGATCAAGGTGTATAATAACTCCTATCTCGCAGTCCGCCCATTCCACCTGTCTTTCAGACGGCAACAATATAGCTTTATCTTCCATGTGTAACTCTCCTTAGTTCCTCCATGTATTGGGTTATCTTCCAAATTACTTTTTAAACGCAGGACCGTATGCGGCGCAGGCTCTGTAATCCGCACCCTCTTTATCCATTCCGAACGCATTCCAGCAAGCGGGTCTGAATATGTCCTCTTCAGGTACGTTGTGCATACAAACGGGTATGCGAAGCATGGAGCAAAGGGTTATAATATCAGCTCCTATATGTCCATAGGAAATAGCGCCGTGATTTGCTCCCCAATTATTCATTACGTCATAAGCACTCTTGAATGCGCCTTCGCCCGTAAGTCTGGGGGCAAACCATGTGCAGGGCCACGTGTAGTCGGTACGCTTCCAGAGCGTATCGCTTACGTCGGTGGGAAGCTCAACAGTCCACCCCTCCGCTATCTGCATAACCGGTCCAAGGCCCTTTACAAGGTTAAGTCTTATCATGGTAACGGGCATTTCAGCTTTGGTCTCGAAGCGCGAAGAATATCCGCCGCCTCTGAAATATCCAACGTCGGCATAATTCCAGGTGGTATTTTCCATTATAGCCTTCATGTCCTTATCGTTGACCTCATACCAAGGCTTCATAACCGACACACCGTTTTCGTCCTTGGCTTCTCCGTTAGCATCAAGGCAGCACGCGCCCGAATTTATAAGGTGAATAAATCCGCCCGCGTCTTTTGCGTGTCCTTTTATATCATATCCCGTAACACGCTTTACCGACTCCGCGCTCCAGCAGGTACGAACGTCCGCAAACATTTGCGCGCGGTTGGTAAGAAGCTTCATAAAGAGCATTCCTAGACCGTTAAGAACATCATTCTCGGTAGCAAGAACATAGGGCTCACGAGCTCCGTTCCAGTCAAACGAGGTATTAAGCAATGCCTCGGGGAAATCACAGTTGGGATAGAAGTCTGTCCACTGTCTCTGTCCCTGGAAGCCTGCGGCAATAGCGTTATGTCCTACCATTTCTTCCTCACAGCCCTTGGGAAGATTGGGGTTTCCGTTCATGAGGTCCTTGATTATTACCATCATCTTGACAACGAATTCCCAGTCGTCATCCTTTTCTTCTCTGCTCTTTCTTATTTCCTCGGGATTCTTATCAAATCCCTCTATGCAGTTTTCTTTTGTCCATTTAAGCGCTTTCTTATATTCTTCCTCATCGTAAATTCCGAGTGTCATTCGACGGATAAGCTCAACCTCGTCAACCGACTCGACTCTCATGCCGAGGTAATCCTCTATAAAGTGGGGATCAATAAGCGAGCCGCCGATACCCATGCACATAGAGCCTATCTGCAAATAAGATTTTCCTCTCATGGTAGCCGCCGCTATAGCGGAACGACCGAATCTGAGAAGCTTATCCTTAACGTCCTCGGGAATTGACGTATCGTTTGCATCGCAAACCTCGTGTCCGTATATACCAAACGCGGGAAGTCCCTTCTGAGCGTGCGTAGCAAGAACAGACGCGAGATATACCGCGCCGGGACGCTCGGTTCCGTTAAAGCCCCATACAGCCTTTATGGTATCTCTTTCCATGTCCATAGTTTCGGAGCCGTAGCACCAACAGGGGGTAACGGTAAGCGTAATTGCTACACCCTCACGCTTGAATTTATCCGCGCAGGCAGCTGCCTCTCCGACTCTTCCGATAGTGGTATCGGCAATTACCACCTTAACAGGCTCTCCGTTGGAATATCTGAGATTTTCCTCGAAAAGCTTAGCGGCGCTCCTTGCCATATTCATAGTCTGTTCCTCAAGCGACTCACGTACGCCAAGAACACCTCTGCGTCCATCAATAGTAGGACGGATACCTATGACGGGATATTCCCCAATAAATCTTTTTTCTGCCATGGTTTTTCTCCTTTTTTATATGCTTTAAATTAATTTTTTGTGATGTTTTTTACAATCTTATTATTTTATTCCTTTAACGCTCCGTTTATATATCCGAGCAAGGTTCCGAACTCGGATTCTGCCTTTCTGCTCACTTTATATCTGATCAGGCGACCGTCAGATAAAATATATACGCCCCCATTATCAGCATACAGCGAAAAGCTTTCGGTTTCATTATACAACACAATTTTAGTTTTCCAAACTCCTGTATCCGCCTTGGTTGTACCTTTGTATTTTGAATTTTTCAGCACTGAAATCAAGACACTGTTGATTTTCTCGGAATCTTCCCCTTCATAGACGGTTTGTACTCCGGGCGATAAAGGATCCCCAATCGAATCATTACTGATAACAACTGCTTCTATGCGCTCCGCTTCAGCAAAAGCAACTGCATCCTTAAGCATTTTTGATGCTATAATTCTATCGTGAAATACAATAAATAGAATCGCTCCTATTATCACTGCAGCGCATATGAGCATCGCAACATAGGAGATTATTTTCTTTGTTTTTTCATTTTTTACTTCTTTTTCGGGAGATTTACAGAGACGTTTTTTCTTTTCTTTTCCCATATTTCCTCCTATATTTACAGTCTGCTTTCAGGGTATATCTTATAATATGTTTGTGTTTCTGTCAATATATTTCAACAATCTTTTGCTTTTGTTTACAAAACGTTCAAAATTATGGTATATAATATATAATATGATTAAACAATACTATATTCACTAAGGAATACACCATGGAAAACAAAAAAACGGCTAATATCTATATACTTTCAGCCGCAGGCGCACTTTTACTGTCTTTAGCATTAAGAGTTTTTAATTTCTTCATGTTTTTTGACAGCAATTCAGGTTATTACACCTCGGGAGCGGCTTTACCCATAATTTCCAACTGCATACTGGGCGCGGCTTGTGTGTTTTTGCTTATATTTTCTTTGTTGAAATTTAAGAAGAAAAGCTTTGGGCTTCAGCCTCGCGCTCCCAAGGCTCAGTACGCGGCAACCGTAATAGCCTCATTGGCCTCGGTGGCTCTTGCGGTAAGCGATCTTATAAAGGCTATTGACACAGAAAACAGAATTTATATTCTTTCGTTTACACTCAGTCTTATGACTGCACTTTATTTTGCCGCCGTAACCGTCGAGATTCAAAATGTATTCAAGGCTATAACGGGTACGTTCGCCGTAATACGTATTGCGATATTGGTTATTGCTTGTTTCTCGGACTTCTCGGTTGCAGTCAATACTCCGGACAGAGTTATATACGCTCTGTCAGCCGCCTCGGCAATGCTTTTCGTCGCGTCGGAGCTTAAGCTTGCGGTAGGCAAGCCCCGCTCATGGCTTTACGTTTTTTCGGCTGCCGCTTCGGCTGTTCTCTGTTCTGCTTCTTCTATCCCCTCTATAATCGCCTTCCACGCAGGAATTCTTCCATCAGATAACACATTCTACGGAGAATATTATCTTTTGCTTGGTGTTGCGGTATATTCAGCCGTTCGTCTTCTTTCTGCTATACGTTCGGTTTGCGATGAGCAAGACACCGAGAACGTATCCGCCGAAGAACAATAAACATCAAACGACATTTTTATGAAAGGAGCTTAGTATGAGCGCAAACGACCGTATACAGTGGTTTCACAAAAAAATAATGGCATGTTGCTTTCCTAATGCTTCTCATTTGTCGGAAAAGTTTGACATTTCCCACAGACAGGCGCAAAGAGACGTTGAATTTCTCAAAAAGGAGCTTGGCGCGCCTATCGGATACAACACAGCCAAAAAGGGATACTACTACAAATCCGATTACGTCCTTCCCCTCATCGTAGAATCTGAAAACGATGCAGACTATCAGGCAGTCATTTCGGGTCTGCGCGCCTTTAACGACCGCTCTGCCGAGCGGTCGGTCATACAGATGCAGCTTCCCTACTCCGCCACCGTCGAAATCACCGACAAAATGACGGTAATGAATCTCCGTTCCTTTATCATCGGAGAAGAGCCTCACCACCGCTACCGTTGCGAGTTTCCGAGTATTGAGCTTTTTCTTGGAGTACTTGTCTCTGCCGATGCAAACATACGTATAGTTTCTCCCGATTGGCTTCGTGAGAAGCTTGTGAATCTGGCTTCGCGCATTTTGGAGAACAACAAAGAGCCGGAAAAATAAGAAAAAAATATTTTGAAATTATTTTAAAAAAACTATTGACAAACGTATTTTTTATGATATAATATATCTGTTATCCAAAGACAGCAGGTCTCAGTAATGGCTTTCGCTCCCTGCCGAGGATTGATAAATACGATATATATTATTGTTTATCTTTCTTCGCAGTAGGCATATGCCAACGGAAGAAAGTTTTTTTGTTTCCTGCTAACATTTTAATAGGAGGTAAAAAAAGTGCCTAGTAAATCTATACTCGAACAGAAGCAGGCAATCGTTGCAGATCTTGCCGAAAAGATCAAGGCTTCTCCCGCAGGTGTTGTTGTTAACTACCAGGGTATCACCGTTGATGCTGACACCAAGATGCGTAAAGCTCTTCGTGAAGCAGGCGTTTCCTACATGGTTATGAAGAACTCCCTCACCGGTAGAGCTTGCGAAGAGGTTGGTCTTGGCGATATGAAGCAGTACCTCACAGGTATGACTGCTATCGCAATCGGTGGCGAAGATCCCGTTGCTCCCGCAAAGGTTCTCAAGGAGTATGCAGAGAAGATCGAGTCCTTCGAAATTCTTGCAGGTTACCTTGACGGACAGGTAGTTGACAAGGAAACAGTAGCAAAGCTTGCTGATATTCCTTCAAAGGAAGTTCTTATCGCAAAGTTCCTCGGCAGCATCAAGTCTCCTCTTTACGGACTTGCATATGCTCTCCAGGCAGTTGTGGACAAGGACGGAGAGGCTGCTCCCGAAGCAGCACCCGCAGAGGCTGCAGCAGAGGCTGCTCCCGAAGCATGATCAGGAACCCGGTCGGTTCAACAAAAACAGCGTAACATACGCAGCGTGAAAAACGCAAAAACAAAAATTTAAAAATTATCCGTATTTAAGGAGGAAAATTAAAATGGCATCTGAAAAGATTACTAACATTCTTGAAGAGATAAAGTCTCTTACTATCATCGAACTCGCTGACCTCGTAAAGGCAGTTGAGGAGGAATTCGGCGTATCCGCAGCAGCTCCCGTTGGTGTAGTTGCAGCAGGCGCAGCAGCTCCCGCAGCAGCAGCTGAGGAGAAGACTGAGTTTGACGTTATTCTTAAGTCCTTCGGCGCTAAGAAGCTCGACGTTATCAAGGCAGTTCGTGAGATCACCGGTCTCGGTCTTAAGGAAGCTAAGGAAATGGTTGAGGGTGCTCCCAAGGCTGTTAAGGAAGGCGTTTCCAAGGACGAAGCTGAGTCCGTTAAGAAGGCTCTCGAAGAGGCCGGCGCTGAGGTTGAGGTTAAGTAATTTAACCCCGAACATAGTAAAAAAGCTTGTTGCGTGCAACAAGCTTTTTTCTTATCCTTTTCTACATCAAAAACCGCTTTCGCTAACAGGTAAACGATAGCAAAAGCGGTTTGTTTTTATTCGACTTGTTCTGTCTGTTTTGGTAGTCCTGAGCGGATCAGCAAAAATCAACCGAAGAAGGAGTCGAGAAGATCGCTGTTCTTCTTAATTTCCTCAGCTTCAGCTTCCTTTGCCTTGCCGTTCTCGTCAAAGCCTGCGGCAACGATGGTAATGCGCATTTCATCCTCAAGCTCGGGATTGAAGGATACACCCCAGATAACACTTGCATCGGGATCGCACTCTGCGGATATCATAGCAGATGCGGATTCAACGTCCTCAAGTCCTACGTCCGCAGACGCGGAAATGCTGATGATAACGCCCTTAGCTCCCTTAATGGAAGCCTCAAGGAGAGGACTGGAAATAGCCATGTTAGCAGCGATCTGCGCCTTATCCTTACCGGTTGCGCTGCCCATTCCCATATAAGCCATACCGGAGCCTGCAATAACAGAAGTTACGTCTGCGAAGTCGATATTAATAAAGCCGGGAATGTTAATAAGATCGGATATACTCTGAACCGCACGGCGAAGAACCTCGTCAGCCTCGGTAAATGCATTAAGAAGTGTTATTCTTGTGTCGGTTACGAGCTTAAGTCTGTCATTGGGAATAACAACAAGAGAATCAACGTACTGGGAAATTTCCTTTATTCCCTCCTCCGCACGTCTCATCTTCAGCTTTCCTTCAAATGCAAAGGGAGTTGTTACAACACCGACGGTGAGTATTTCCATCTCCATTGCTATTCTTGCAACCACGGGAGCCGCACCGGTTCCGGTTCCGCCGCCCATACCTGCGGTAATAAATACCATATCCGCGCCCGAAAGAAGCTTCTTTATTTCATTTACTGCTTCCTCAGCAGCTCTCTCACCAATCTCGGCATTAGCTCCTGCTCCAAAGCCGTTGGTTATCTTTTCACCTATAACAAGCTGTGTGGGAGCTGTACACTTTTTAAGCGCCTGCTTGTCGGTATTGATCGCAATAAAATCAACACCCTTAAGTCCGGATGCTATCATGCGGTTAACCGCATTGTTTCCGCCTCCGCCTACGCCTACGACCTTAATGTTTACGCCGTATTCGTTAGATGATACATGTTCAAAAGGCATGTCTGTTTCCTCCTATACTTCCTATGTAATTATTTATATCAGTTGTTGAAGAAATCGTCTACGTCAAATCCCGTAACCGACTTCTTTTTGGGAGTTTCAATAAAATCAAGATCGATAGCCTCTGCCTTAGCCGCTCTCTCTGCGGCAGCCCTTGCTTCAGCCTCTGCCTTTTCAACAGCCTCGTTGGATTCCTTAGTAAATCCCGTAGAGATTATGGTAATGCGCAGCTCATCCTGAAGCTCGGGATCAAATGCAACACCCCAGATAACGTTTGCCTCGGGATCACAAGCATCGGTGATCATAGAAGAGGCAATGGTAATATCCTCAAGTCCCACGTCGGGGGCAGCATAGATACCGATGATAATTCCGGTTGCGCCCTTGATAGAGGTCTCAAGAAGCGGGCTGGCAATAGCAGCCTTAGCGGCATTCTCTGCCTTATCCTTACCGGTAGCACTGCCCATTCCCATATGAGCAAGACCGGAGTTCTTCATAATAGAGGTTACGTCGGCAAAGTCGAGATTCACAAATCCCGATACGTTGATAAGCTCGGAAATACTCTGTACTGCACGGCGAAGCACGTCATCCGCGATAGCAAAAGCATTAAAAAGAGTAATTCTCGTGTCTGTTACAAGCTTAAGTCTTTCGTTAGGAATTACGATAAGCGCGTCTACATGGTGAGAAAGCTCATCGATACCTGCAAGTGCCTGATCCATTCTGCGCTTGCCTTCAAAAGCAAAAGGCTTAGTTACGACACCTACGGTAAGAATCCCCATCTCATGAGCAACTCTTGCGACAACGGGAGCCGCACCGGTTCCGGTGCCACCACCCATACCTGCAGTAACAAATACCATGTCCGCACCCTTAAGCGCGTTCTTTATTTCGTCGATAGATTCCTCCGCAGATCTTTCTCCGATTCCGGGATTGGCTCCTGCTCCAAATCCATTGGTTATTTTTTCACCGATTACTATCTGGTGCTGAGCTATCGAATTCTTAAGTGCCTGACGGTCTGTGTTGACAGTTATAAAATCAACACCCTGGACTCTTGCTCTAATCATGCTGTCGACCGCGTTATTTCCACCGCCGCCTACACCTATAACCTTAATATTAACGCCGCGCAAGCAGCTGTCATCACGTTCAAAAGACATTGTCCGAATCCTCCGTTTTCTTTCAATTCACATAGAATAGGTAATACTATATTTTCACAATTATATAATAATATATTTTTCGCTTTTTTGCAATAGTTTTTTTGAAATTTTTTTAATTTTTCTGAATATTTTGTGGTTGTGATGCATATACACCCCAAGATATAGTATTTCTATCGATTGCAAAAGACATATTTCACCTCTTGCCGACCTTTTTACCAAAAAGCAAAAAAACAGGCAGTCCAAATCAAATTTGAAGCTGCCTATTTCTCAGGTCCGCTGTACGCGCGGAACGTGCCGTAGGAAAGCGTACTGTATGCTGATACGTTTATCTCTCCGCCATATTCGGAATTTTTGATATTTTCCGTACCGAGCATTTCTATTGCGCAAGCAAGCTTTCCCGCAATATCCTTTGAGTTACCCATTATAACGTCGTATTTTTCATCTACAACAATTCGGATATTTGTTCTATCCGAAACGTCAACCTCGCTAAGTCTCGATGAAACCGCGGCATTTGCGCTTATCTCATGTATTATCTTCAAGGTCTCCTTGGTCTCGGTCTCCGACTGTCCGAATTCGGGAACCTCCTCGGAAAGTGCTGTCCGAACATTGGGAAGAACGAGCTTGGTTACCCCCTTTACGTTATAGATTTCTTCTATTACGTACATATCGGCATCGAGTGCATAATACACTCCCTCAAAATCCATATACCATCTTGCAAAGCGAGGCTCAATTCTTATGACTATCTTATTTGGAAATTTCTTCGTTACCTCTACACTTTTCAGATATTTCTTTTCACGCAGAAGCTTTTCCTCCAGCTCCCTTGTGTCTACTCTGCTCCAATTATCACTGCTCTTGAGCTGAGTCGCCTGAATTATCTCCAATCTGTCATAAGGATTGGTTCCTATTATTTCGATTTCTCCTACCTTCATAAAGGACATGACGGTAATCATAACGACCACAAGCGCCATCGATACAAGCAAAGCTGTAAAAGCGACAAACAGGTACTTGACCTTAATAAACAGAGAGGGCTTTTTGAATATTCTTATTTTTTTATTAATATCCATTTTGCCCTCCCTTTTTGTCATTTCCTCATTTTGGACTTTCTTGATATAAGATTTACTATTTCGTTATAAATGTTTTTTCCCGCATCGGGACGGGCAAAGCTTCTCATTGCCCTGCTCATTTCTTCGCGCCTTTCTCTGTCGGCGTATATCTCCTCTATTGCCTTGACAACAGCGCTTCCCATATCAGCATTTTCCTCGATGAGGAAGGCGCCTCCCTTGTCAGCAACAACCTTAGCGTTTTTATACTGATGATTGTCGGTTACGTTGGGTGACGGAATAAGGATTGCGGGCTTTCCTATCATAGCAAGCTCCGCAAGAGTCATAGCGCCTGCTCTGCATATAACAACGTCTGCCGCTGCCATATAAAGTGGCATATCGTAGAGGTAATCAAAAACCTTAATATTTTCCTTACAGTCAGCGCCCATATCCTTAAGAATCGGTTGAATCTCTCCGTAATATCTCACTCCGCTTGCGTGGAACTGGACTACGTCGTTATGCTTTAGTGTAAATTCCTTCATAAGCTCAAGCGCCGTATCGTTTATTGCTTGCGCGCCGAGACTTCCTCCAAAGGAAAGAACGGTGAGCTTTGTACTGTCGGGAACAGAAAGCTTTCTTCTTGCCTCCTCTTTACCTAAAGCTCCGTATTTTACCCGGAGAGGATTACCCACGTTTATTATCTTATCTTTGCATTTTATGTTCTTCTCGGTTTCTTCAAAGCTTGTAAGTATCGCATCAACCTTTTTCTGAACCTGTCTTACGGCAAGACCGGGATATGCGTTGGATTCATGAACCATACTGGGAATTCCCATAGACGCTGCCGCCTTAAGCAAAGGCCAGCTTACGTATCCTCCCGTACCGATAACTATATCGGGCTTGAATTCATCTATTATCTTTTTAGCCCTTTTGGGAGATACCATAATGAGATATGCCGTTTTAATATTCTTTGGCGAAAGAGAGCGGGAAATCCCCTGTATCTCTACGTGGTAAAGCTTATATCCCTCCTTGGGCACAAGTCTGTTTTCTATTCCCTTTTCTGTTCCCACGAACGCAATCTCTGCTGTGGGATTATTCATTTTTATTGTTTCGGCAATGGCAAGAGCGGGATAAACGTGTCCTCCCGTTCCGCCGCCCGTCATAAGCACTCTCATATATTACTCCGAAAATTATTTTTTCTGCGTTGAAAACCTCGATATGGACAGTATTATTCCAAGCTCGAATATCTGAATTATCTGGGACGTTCCTCCCGCACTGAAAAACGGAAGCGTTATTCCCGTGTTCGGTATCGTATTTGTAACAACCGCTATATTCAGAAGCACCTGAATTGCTATCTTGAAGGTAAGTCCCCATACCACAAGAGCCGAGAACTTATCTGGAGCATGCTGCCCGATTTTGATTCCTCTCCATATAAGGAGAGCAAAAAGCAATATCACAAGGAGCGCACCCATAAATCCAAGCTCCTCACATATAATCGTAAATATAAAGTCATTCTGAGGCTGGGATACATAACCGAATTTCTGTCGGCTGAATCCCAGTCCCAATCCGAAAAATCCTCCCGACCCTATTGCGTAAAGTCCCTGAAGTGTCTGCCACCCCTTACCCTGAGGATCGTTTTCGGGATGCCACCACATCTCTATTCGGCTCTGCGCATAGCTTGAAACCGCAACAAGCAATAAGAATGCAACCGCTATTATTGCAAACATTATGACAAGATATTTGGGTCTTGAGCCGCCAACGAACATTACGGCAACTCCGAGTATTCCGATTATCATAAGTCCGGAAATATGTCCCTCAAGAGCTATAAGGACTCCAAGTATTCCTATGATGACCATGGGCATGAAAAATCCGTGCTTAAAGCAGCCCGTGAACTTTCCGTATGAGGTTATCTGTCTCTCGTATTTAGACATATAAAGCGCAAGCATCATTACAAGGGCAAGCTTTGCAATCTCGGACGGCTGTATTGTAAAGATTCCTCCTATTGAAAGCCATCTTTGCGCCGCGCTACTTTGGGGATCTCTTATACCGATAAAAAGGACGAGAATCAAAAGGAATATAGCCACTCCGTAGCTTCCCGCACCGAACACTCTCCAAAACCAAGGACGTGCGTAAATAACAAAAGGCACGGTAACTACCCCCGCTATGATCGTAAACAATATGTACTCCCACAGATAGTGAGTAGCATTCACGTTTTCGACCTGCTCTGCATATACCGCGCTCGCGCTGTAGGACATGATGGCTCCAAAGCACATAAGTATCATTGCCCAGAATAGGAACCACATATCCACACTGCCCTTTCTTAAGGGCTGTGTCTCATCAACAACGGGGGCGGGAGTCAGGGGCTCGGTATAAACTATATCGGTCTCTTCTCTCCGACGCTCTGCCCACCTGTTGATACTATTTATATTTTTAGTTAATTTATTATCGGTCTTTGTCTCAACGGTTTCTTCTGTTTCTTCAATCTCTTCCGCGGAGGTCTCGGTCTCGACGTCGTTTTCCATAAGCTTTTCCTTCTTTGATTTCAAAACCAATTACCTCCATGTTTATTAAAGACCAAACCACCCGATCACGCAAAGCATGACGGTTACAAATCCAAACACCGCAACTATTTTGTTTTCTCTCCAACCGCATTTCTCAAAATGGTGGTGTATGGGTGCCATTTTAAATATGCGCTTATTTCTTAACTTGAAGCTTCCTACCTGAAGTATTACCGATACCGATTCAAGCAGATAAATGCCGCCTACTATAAAGACAATAATGGGACTTCCGACCATAAATGCCGTTCCGACTACCGCTCCTCCGAGGAAAAGCGAGCCCGTATCTCCCATGAATACTCTCGCGGGATTAAGATTATGAAGGAGGAAGCCCAGCATTCCGCCCATAAGCGCCGCGGAAAGAAGCGACGTTGAGCTGTCTCCAAGCTTTATAAGTCCTATCAGGGCAAAAAAGCAAAAAACAATGAAGGTTACGCTTCCCGCAAGTCCGTCTATGCCATCGGTAAGATTTACGCTGTTTACTATTCCGACTATTGTAAGAATTGCAAACAGATAATATACTATTCCAAGCTCCACGGTTATATCGGCAAAAGGAATATGAAGTGTGGTATCTATATATCCGCACTTTTTCATTACAAAAATATAAAGGATAGCAACTATAAGCTGCAACGCAGATTTCTGATATGCCTTAAGTCCCTGATTTTGCTTCTTCATAAGCTTGCAGAAGTCGTCAAAGAAGCCTATCATACCGTTAAGCACTGCAAGCATAAGTGTAAGTGCCAAGGGTATAAGCTCTGACTGTCTTCCGTTGGCAACATACCAAAAAGACATTCCAAGCAGCGAAACAAGTATGGCTATTATAAAGCCTATACCTCCCATTGTAGGGGTTCCCTCTTTTTTACTGTGCCATCTGGGGCCCACCTCAAGTATATGCTGTCTTACCTTCTTCCCCTTAAGTATGGGGATTATGAAATAGGTAAGAATCGCCGTAAGTACAAAGGACGAAACACATATTATTAAAAACTGTATCAGTAGCTCCTTCATACCTATATTTCCTCACCGTATAACTTACTGTATTCTATCTGTATTCGCCTTCAGATAGTCAATAATCCTCTCCGCTGCCGCTCCTCGGCTTGCTTTAACAAGCAGAGTATCCCCGCGCCTTAAAGAATGGAGCAGCATTTCTCCTGTCATTTCGGGAGCGCGTGTATCCGCGTTTCTGTATATGCGCTCAGGGTCAAGACCGCCCAGAATCGCACCTCTTGCTATATTTTCCGCTCTATCTCCAAAGGTATAGAGAATAGAGCCGTTATGCTTTGCAAAATAAAGTCCAACCTCCTCATGGAAGGAATCGGAGTTATTTCCAAGCTCATACATATTTCCAAGCACTGCCGCCATTCTGCCTGCCTTCTTTTCGCTTGAAAGGCTCTGTAGCACGTTGATCGCCGCGCGCATGGATTCGGGACTTGCATTGTAGCAGTCCTCAATAACGGTTATTCCGCCTACATCGTATATATTCTGTCTCATTCCAACGGGACGGTAACGGTTAAGACCTTCAATAATAGTTTCCTCGTTGAGTCCGAGACGTACACCTACCGCAAACGCGTAAAGTGCCGCATAGACATTATGTCTACCCATTACGGGAATACTTACGTTTGTCGCGATTCTTCCGTTGTAGGATATATCGAAAAGGGTGTTTCCGATACACTCACGGATATTTATTGCTCTGAAATCACTTTCTGTATCTATACCTACGAAAATAGGTCTTATTCCGGGGGTAAGATATGCGCGGAGCATAGGGTCGTCTCCGTTAAGAAGGAGTGTTCCGCCGGTCTTTAAGCCCTTGGTGATCTCCATCTTTGCGTGGCATATGTTCTCTCTGCTTCCGAGGTATTCCATATGAGAAGAACCGATATTGGTAACTATAGCTATATCGGGCTCTGCTATTTTGGAAAGATATTCTATCTCTCCTCTGTTGCTCATTCCCATTTCAAGAACCGATACCTCGGTATCATTCTCGGTGCTGAGCATGGAAATAGGCATACCTATAACACTGTTATAATTTCCCTCGGTCTTATGAACTCTGAAGCCTGCGGAAAGCACAGCGGCAACAAATTCCTTGGTAGTAGTCTTACCGACGCTTCCGGTTATAGCAACCTTACGGTGATTTATTCTTCTGTCATAAGCCTTTGCGAGCTCGCCAACGGCTCTCATTGAGTCGTCAACTACAACAGCTACGTACTTGCTGTTTACAGACTCGGGAATTCTTTCGCAAAGAACGCAATCGTTACCTGAGGATACAGCCGCAGCTATGTAATCGTGTCCGTCAACTCTTTCTCCGCCGAGCGCTACAAAAAGAGTTCCCTCGGTTGCCTCACGGGAGTCGGTGCAAACCGATCTGAAGGGCAGATCTCTGTTCAATTCTCCGCCTACGCAATACAGCATACCACCGCAAATGCGCGCAAGCTCCGTCATGGTTAAACCGTTACATCCAACGTTGACCTTCATTTTTCTCCTCCCCGTCAGCACCTTTTCTTGCAGGCTGCCTTAACAATTTTTCTTTCGTCAAAGGGGCGTTTTACCCCATTGTTTATTTCGTATCTTTCGTGCCCCTTGCCTGCAAGGACGATAATATCCCCATATCTTGCAGACATTACTGCGCTTTCTATGGCGGCACTTCGCTCTTTTATGAGACAATACGGCTTTTCTTTATCTATTCCCGTCAGTATATCCGAAAATATGCGTTCGGGATCCTCTCCCCGACAGTTGTCCGAGGTTATTATCACAAAATCGGCAAGAAGGGATGCTATCTGCCCCATTTCCCGTCGTTTGCTTCGATCACGCTCTCCCCCGCATCCAAAAACGAGGATAGTATGCCCATGCGGCGCTCTTATGCGCCTCACGCTTTTGAGTAGCTTTTCAAGAGCATCGGGAGTATGCGCGTAGTCAATTATGACCGAAAATTCATCTGTCGGTATCCTTACCCTTTCCATTCGCCCCTCTGCGCCTCTGACCCTTGAAAGAGCGAAAGATACCCCTTGTGGATTCAATCCGCAGACAAGTGCTGCAGATGCGCAAAGCATTGAATTGGTTACCGAAAACTCTCCCGCAAGAGGAATACTTATAAAGCACTCTCCGTTGGGGTATTTCAATATATACTCGGAGCCTGCCGCGCCGTGATACTTTACGTTTTGAGCGCAAAAGTCCCCGTAGGTTTCAGAAACTGTCAAAAATGGGCAAGGACACCCAAGAGCAAGCTTCTCGCCATATTCCGAATCGGTATTGACAAGACCGATTCGGCTAAGCTCGAAAAGCCTGCATTTTGCCTTGAAGTATTCATCCATGGTTCCGTGAAAATCGAGATGATCGCGAGAAAGATTAGTGAACACGGCAAGCTCAAAGCATATAGCATCGACCTTGCCCAAGGCGAGCGCATGGGATGACACCTCCATAAATACGTACTCGGCTCCGTCGCGTACGAACTGCGCAAGAGCGCAATACAGCTCCTCCGGATCGGGAGTAGTCATATTTGCAAGAGGGTCTTTTGATGTGATTTTAAGGACCTTGCCTCCAACGCTAAGACACTTCACAGTACCGATAAGTCCCGCCTTGTAACCGAGACTTGTAAACACCTCGTAAAGCATGGTGCTTACAGATGTCTTTCCGTTAGTTCCCGTTACACCGACTATCTTCAGTCTTTTTGTTGGATTTCCGTACCAGGCATTATAGAGGCGAGCAGCCACACTTCTTGTGTTATCATGCAAAATAATTGCTGCGGCACCACCCACACACGCGTCACGCACTTGCTCTGCCACTATAACCGAGGCACCGGACTTTATTGCTTCGTCCATATATTCATGACCGTCGGTACTCATACCCTTAAGGCAGATGAAAAGGCTTCCCTTCTCAACTCTTCTTGAATCGGTCACAATATTTCTTACTTGAATTTCTTCGGCTTCCTCGGGGCATTCAAGTCCCGCTCTGCCGAAAAGCTCTGAAAGCCGCATCTCGCACCTCCGAAGTATTATTATTTAACTTCCTCGGTACGCTTATGCGTCCTAAATTAATTATCCGTACTCGGCTTATATCCGAGATAAGGCAATATGTTCTTAAGAGCCGCTGACACATAGGGAGCCGCTACGGTACTACCGTAGAGAAGCCCCTCAGTAGGCTCATCAACTATTATGATTATTGCTATTTCGGGATTATCCGCGGGAGCGTAAGCCACCGTAGAGCAAACATATCCCTCGTCGAAGGTAAGCTTGCATACGCTTCCCTTTTCTACGTAAGTGCCGGGAGTGAGCGACTGGTCTATGATTTCGGAATGTATTCTTGTTCCGTCTATGGTAAAGTTAAGTCCTACCGCCGCAAGCAATCTCTTAGCTTCGTCAATGCCCTTGCCCTCAAGATGAGGAACCTGAACCATCGCCGCGTTAACTGCTTCGGTATATATCACTACCGTTCCGTTTTCCTGAACCATTCTCGTATTGGCTGCGGGAATCTGACCGACAACCTTTGCGTCAGCGCTTGTATTTCCGACAACCGTACATCTGAGCCCCTGCTCCTCTATGAGCTTCTTTGCATCTGCCAAGGGGAGATTTCTGTATTCCGAAAGAGTTACGGATGAATGTCCCGTTTCTTTCTTTTCCGCAGTTCCCGTCTTTGCGGCTATTTTATAGCCCTTGACTCCTGCGTTCTTTGCACCTTCGCCCTCAGAGACACCCTTTTCGAGGATATCCGATATCTCCTCGCACACCTTTTGACTTACGACCTGTCTCTTTATTTCGGTTTCGTGTCTGTATATTACGTTTCCCTGATCGTCGCTTATTTTATCAACAATATAAGGCTTAACGAGATTTCCCCCGTTTGCCACAGCGGAAACCGCCGTTATCTGCTGAATGGGAGTTACGTTAAAGTTCTGACCGAAAGCATAAATCGCAAGGTCAAGCTCGGTCATTTCAGATGCAAAAATTCCCGATGCTTCACCGGGAAGGTCTATACCCGTCTTTTCCTTGTATCCAAAATCGCTTACGTAACTGTTAAAGGTATCTGCTTTGAGTAACTTACCAAGGGTCATAAACCATACGTTACAGGACCTCTGGAGTCCCTTTTCAAAGGATATGGTTCCGTGTCCTTCTGTCTCATGGCAGTGAATCTTCTGTCCCGATACGATCATGTACCCGTTACAGGTTACAGAGCTTGGCATCTGTTCTCTTACTTCCTCATATGCCATGGATGAGGTTATTATCTTAAAGGTAGAACCGGGAATATAGCTCTCTGTTACCGCCTTGTTTGACCACATCTCGGTAAGAAGCTTGAGCTGGTAATTTGAGTATTCCTCGCTTCCCGAAATATATCCGCTGTTATCAAGAAGGGCCTGAGAAAGTGTATCAAGGGTCCACGGGTCGTTAAGGTCGAAGGGAGAGCTGGTCGCCATACCGAGTATTGCGCCCGTCTTTACTTCCATTACTATTCCGCATGCCCTGTTCGCCGCCTTGTGCTTGTTTACGGTAGCTTCAAGCTGTTCCTCAAGGTAGCTCTGTATGGAAATATCTATGGTGGTATGTAAATTATATCCGTCTATTGCTTCAATAATGCTTGAATAGCTGAAAGGCATTTCCTTTCCGTGGGAGTCTCTCGCAGTTACGTAGTATCCGTCAACTCCGCCGAGGTAATCCTCGTACTGATATTCAAGTCCGTAAAGTCCTATGCCGTCTCCGCTGGTAAATCCAACTATATGAGACGCGAGGTCTCCTCCGGGGTAAAATCTTGTATCCTGGGCTTCGAGGTATATCATTGTCTCAAGGGAATGCTCCGCAATATACTCTCGCACGGTCTGCGCAGTCTCCTTATCGACTTCCTTTTTTATGGTTCTGTCAAGCTTGTTTGAGAATTTCTCAATCTGTTCTATGACACCGTCATAATCAACGTTAAGGATCTCAGAAAGTCCTTTCGCAACAAGCGCTGAATAATCCTTTCCGTCCTCATCTGCTGCGCTTTTGATTCCAGACGGAGATATAAACACGCGGTAGGTCTGTATACTTGTTGCAAGGGGATTTCCGTTTCTGTCGTAAATATTTCCTCTCTCCGCGGGAATCGGTGTCTCGGTAGTTATCTGACTCAACACCTTTTCCTGATATTTGTCAAACTGAAATATCTGTATCGCAAGAAGACGTACAAGGAGCACTGCAAACCCCGCACATACGATCATGCCGACCAACGTTGAGCGCTTTATTGACTTTGGGCTGATCGATCCTTTCGACATATGCAACTCCTTTTAAATATAAATTTAAAACTATGTTATAATATGAGAAGTTCAGCCCTTATATTCATCAGTCAAGGTCAATTCCGAAGGATGACAGCAAAGTCGAAAGTCCGACCTTTTCGTCCTCATCCTCATCATAAACAGTTATCTGTTCCTCTCCACCGAAATTTATGTATTCCTTTTCGGCATTCTGGTATTTTACCATTCCAAGGCTTCTTGCCTCGTTTTCAATATCGTCTAAGTTGTATTTCAGGTCAAGCACATTCTGAAGCTCAGTCTGTTCATTTTCAAGAACCGAAATTTTTGAATCAAGCTTCGATACCTTTCCCGATGCACTGCCCGACATTACCGAGCCGCTTACTATAAGTCCAAGCGAAAGAGCGAAAACAGCAACGCCTGTCGCCGCAGCAGCAGGTATACGGAAACCACCCGTTTGCTCTCTTCCTTCTTTTTGCTCTACGGGGAACCACTTTTCCTTAAATACCTTTATAGCCGATATTGCGGTTTTTAAGTGGCCCTCCTTTCCGCCGGACTCAGAGGGTACGAGTCCTGAACGGGATGCACTGCGTCTTATGGGAGCTTTCGTAGTGCCTGCTTCCTTGGGAAGCTCCTCCTTTTCAAGTGCGGGGCTGTAGAATGCTCTGCGGCTCTTGAAATAACGGACAAAATCGTCGGAGGTCATGTACTTGCTGCCTCTGTATTCGCCACTGCGATATACATCGGCTATTTTACTTTTAGAGTCAAAAAGAACGTATGCTCCGGGAGCGATAGCTCTGGTAGACGTTTCTTTTCCAATCTGGAGTGCCGCTTCGCTTTTGACATTTTCAGAGATACCTCTGCCCTTGTATCTTTCACGAAGTACGCTCAAGCAACGATCGTAAGACTCATTATTGTAAATAGCTGCCATTTTTCCTCCTCTTCCGCTCCGCCGTCGGAGCCTTCTCACCAAAATAATATCTTAATTCTAATAATCAATTTTTAAAGCTTTGTTGCTACACGGAGCTTTGCGCTTCTCGATCTTGGATTTTCCTCAAGCTCCTCTTTACTTGGAAGAATAGGCTTTTTGTTTACCTGCTTCATTACGGGAGTCCTTCCACAAACGCACACGGGAAGCTCTCTCGGGCAGATACATCCCTTCGCAAGATCTGCGAAGGTCTGTTTTACTATTCTATCCTCAAGGGAGTGGAATGTTATTATTGCTATGCGCCCACCCTTGCGAAGCAAAGACACCGCGTCTCTTATTGCGGGCTCAATTACGTCGAGCTCGGAATTGACTTCGATTCGAATTGCCTGAAAGCTTCTTTTCGCGGGGTGATGTCCCCCTTCTCTTGCCGCAGGTGGAATTGCGTATTTTATAATATCCGACAGCTCTTTTGTGCTTTCAATAGGCTTTTTAGCTCTCTCGCGAGCTATCGCTGCCGCTATTGATGCAGAGAAACGTTCCTCTCCGTATTCATAAAGTATCTTTTTGATCTTTTCTTCGGGGTACTCGTTTACTACGGTGTACGCCGTAAGGCTTCCCCTCTTGTCCATTCTCATATCGAGTGGAGCATCCGCATTATAGGAAAATCCCCTTTCGGGAGTATCCAACTGATAGGATGAAACTCCAAGGTCAAGCAAAAGTCCGTCTATTTGTTCAATACCAAGATCTTCACAAACGTCTGCAATCCGACAGAAATTGCTTCTTACAACCGTGGCTCTTTCACCGAGAGGAGCAAGTCTTGCCGATGCCGCCGCTATCGCCGCTTCGTCCTGGTCAATAGCTATCAACCTTCCGCCTGTGAGGCGTGATGCTATAGCAAAGGAATGTCCTCCGCCGCCTGCGGTACCGTCAATGTAAATTCCGTTAGGATTTATATTAAGTCCATCTATACACTCATTCAGCAAAACCGAATAGTGCGAAAATTCCCGTCTTTCTTCCATGGCTATCAGAGACCGTAGGATTCAAGAAGTTCTCTCATGCTTCCAAGATCCTCATCCGCAACCATTGCCTCATAATTGGTATCCGACCATATTTCGGAATAATGTCCGCATCCGACTATATATGCATTTTTATCGATCTCTGCGTATGCTATAAGGTCGGGGGTAAGAACAACTCTTCCCTGTGCGTCAGGAGTAACGTGTGCAGCATTTCTGCTCAATGCTCTTACGATTCTTTCCTTGTCCTTGCCGTCAAGGGTCTCTATGGGACGGATATATGCCGCCCATTCATCCAAGGAATAAACGCGAAGACACTTCTCTCTTATGCTTTTAGCTACAACGAAGCTCTCGCCAAGCTCTTCTCTGTGCTTTGACGGGATAAATATTCTGTTTTTTGTATCTAAACCGTGTTTATATTCGCCAGACAGCATAATTTGAAGCTCCTTTCCTTGGTTTTTTGTCGTCCTGCGTGCGCCTATATAAATATGTAGAGAGTTCTCGGTGTATTTTTTGTGTATTTTCGCTACACTTTACACCACTTCGCACCACTTTGATGTCATTATTATAAAACATAATATAAAATAACGCAAGAGGTAATCAAAAAATAATTTGAATTTTTTTTAATTTTTTATTATCGTATCCTTATTTTTCGACAAAAAACGAAAATTCGCGGACTTGTTTTACATATTTTTCCAAAAATTTACAACATTTGACATTTTATTGCGTAATTGAGCGTGCAACAAAATGCTCTCCGTTTTCTTCCGACCCCTTTCTTAGACTTTCACCTCTGCCCCATAAAAAAGCACTTGACTTTTTTCGCATTTTCGTATATAATTATTGTAGCGAGTTATACCCTTTCAGAAAGGAGAATACAGTTCAGAATGAAAAAGCTTTTTATAATTCCCACGGCGGTTCTGACCGCTGCGCTTTTGCTTTCATCCTGCGGAAAAAATACCGATCAGCACCCTTCCGCAGAAGGCGAAGGCACTCCAACCTCGCACTTTATGGACAGTATATATAATTCCGACGCTCCCTATATCTACGAAAAAATATCGGCTATTGAGTCTTTGGATTTTTCGGGGGATACGGTAAAATCCAATAAGCATTTTCTGGTAACCAGGGATGCGGATTCAATCATTCACATTTATAGCACCATAACCGGTAAAGAAATATTAAAGTATAACGAATTCGCCCCGATTACGGCATCTACGGGTGAAAGAGCGCCCACTGTTTCGGAAACATCAACGACAGACTATAATATTTTTTCTTTTCCTGCAAAAGATTTACATATCCTTGCCGTATCTAAAGTCAAGACCATGACGGTTTCCTATGAAAACATTAATAGTACGCGCCCCGCAGAAACTCACCACACAATGGAGGTTACCTTCTATGACGGCGCAGGAAACATCTTTTATTCTGCATCCGATGCAACACTCAAGGCGATAATAGGTACTCCCGACAAAATACCGCAGTACATGAAATCAACCATTGTATATGGCGACACCAATCTGTTTTCTATCGACAATGCCGTGTTCTCTTACGATAAAACCACAGGCAGTGTCGCAAAGGTAAGAGATTTTGACACCACGGCAATTCCCCGTATCCTTTTCATGTCCGATGAATATTACTATTCAATTGACAGCACAAGCCACACTCTGCAGGTATTTGACGGAAGTCTTAACAAGGTATCCACCGCTATTCTCCCCGAGCATACCGAGCTTCATCTGGCAAAGTACGGTCCTCTTCCCAACGGAAACGTGATATTCCAATACAGGAAGGAGCTTCCCTCTACCGACGAAGAATACGATATTATTTCTGTTGAAGAAATAAACGGAAAGGCTGTATCCCATAAATACGACCTTATAACTCTTGTTGTTACTGCAGCCACAGGAGATGTTGAAAGCATCGACGCCGGATTCGTAATAAACTCCATAGTTGATTTTGACCTTCTTGACAAGCTTTCGGGCACCAATGAGTACAAGAAAGCATTTAACTCTGTAAGCGTTATAGCCGACATCGACTACATCACCGAGGAAAAGGAGCTGTCGGGCGGTCATATGTACTCCGACATAGTCGTTCTTTCGGACGACGGCACCGTAGCTCACTCTCTTAAGCGCAAAAGCCGTTGGATCGATATTCCCAAAATAATCGGAGACGGTATTTTTGCGGTCAAAACCTTGAATGATGAGATTGAGATAATCGACAGAGACGGAAATACAATCTTCGTATACGGAACAACCCTTGCAGGTAAATCTGACACTCTTATCAAGACCGACGGCGCGATTTACAACGTAACCACGGGAGAAAAAATATTTGACGCATCTGAAAACGACGCCATAATAAAAAGCACCTCCTGCGGAATATTTACCATACAAATCAAAAATGAGCTTACCGCTGTTCATGCGGACGGAAGCACAAAGCTTCTTGGAATTTTTAACCAAGCAGACAAAACATTGGACGATTTCTACGCAAGTAATCTCGGTTATTATTATATCGTTTACTCTGTTACGGGACAGCACGAGTATTTTAATGAATACGGTGAGAAGCTCGGTATATTTGACAACAAGATCGAATGTATAGGCGAGACCTTCGGCGGATATTTGTTCCACGATACCGTAAGCGGGAAATATTACAGAATGACCACCGCCAAGGTAAGTAACAAATAAGGAGGAGCAAAAATGAAAAGTAAGAAATATTTAATCCTCATATCCGCGTTACTTTGTCTTTTGATGATACTCTCGGCATGCTCATCCAAGGCCCCCGAGGAAGCTCCGGGAGAAGAGCTTCCCGACCCTGAAGATCCCATGCTCGATAAGATATTCGATCCATCGTTTGATTATACCGATAACAGGGTGTCATCCATGATCGCGCTTGATGTACTCGGAAGTCTTCAGCCAAGCTCCAACGAATATTTCTCAATATTTAAAAACGAAGAAATATCTTATATTTACAGCAATACGGCAAACAAAGTAATATGCGAGCTTGATACGGTAGAGCGCAACAGCGATTCAGAAGCCTCTGTCATGTACTATCTGGAAAGTTATATAGTGCCAACCTCCATACCAAATATAATAGCGGTAATCCGATACGGAGCATACGGTCACGGATACACAAATCTCCCTGAGCTGAACGGTCTTATTCCTACCGTTACCGGAACGTTTGAGGTAACCGTCGAGTTTTACGACGCAACGGGAAATATGTTCCACACCCTTTCGAACAAAGAGGTAACGTCAGCCTGCCCCGATCAGAGCAATATAGTTACTTATGTTAATTCGACGGTATGCGCCGAATACGGAGAAACCAACCTCTTCTCTATCGGAAACACGGTATTTTCCACATCAAAGGTTAACGGAGGCGTAAACCTTATAAAGACTTACGAGCTTACGTCGATTCCCTCATTTTCAATGATGTCGGATCTCTACTACTACGTTCTCGACAGCGAATTCTGCACGGCAACCGTATACGCCCACGACTCCCTGGAGAGAGTAGCTACATTTATGCTTTCCTCCGATTTATTTGAAAGCCAGAACGTAATATTCCCTCTTGAGAACGGAAACCTTTTATTCCAGCACAAAAAGCTTCTTCCTGACGAAAGCGAGGAATACGATTTTACCAAAACGGCAGCAATCGATGAAGATGAGACAATTTTAAAATACGATCTTGTTACAACTCTCATTGACATAGAAACCAATGAAATACTTACCGAAAATCCAAATTTCGTAATTATTGAGCACCTTTATTCCTTTGCAGATATCGACGCATTGATAGGAACCGAATACTACTCCAAAATGTATAACCGAACCCTTGGCACTATTGTTAAAATTGCGTATATAGATGAAACCAAAGAGCTTATAATAGATAATGCGCACATTGACATCGTCGCCCTGACAAACAGCTGCACCGTTGACCGCTCGCTTCTTCTGAATAAGGAATGGAGTTCTGTTCCGGTACCGATTGCTAAAGACTTCTACGACGTCGCAACGGTAAGCGGAGAGCATATCACAGTTGATAGAATAGGAAATGTTATATTCACCTACGATTCAAGCAAGGTAACCAACTTTGGAAGGCTTTCGGTAGGCTCGGGAGCAATATATGACCGCACCACCGGAAAGTCTGTTTTCAAGCATTCAGCCGATTGTGAGATTATCAGCTTCCCTTATAATAAAACGGTTTTGGTATCTCAGCTTACAAGCGAGGGAAACATGCATCTTTACGCTGTTCTCGCAAACGGTACAGTTGAGCTTATAGGCGCAACCGACGGTCCCGCAAAAGATATTGAGTTCTTCTCGCTCAGTGAATCCGGTAGCTATTACGTAATAAAGATGTTGAACTCAAACAAATACGAGTATTTCAACGAATACGGTGAGTCTATCGGCACAAGCGACACAGAGCTTTCTCTTGTTGCAAAGGTCATTGACGGATATATTCTTGCCGATAACGCAAACGGAAGGTACTACAAATTCACCTTAAACAAAATTGTAATGCCTAATCTTTATATGACGAAAAAATAAAAAAACACAAAAAGGAGCAGACAAAATCTGCTCCTTTTTGTGTTTTATGCTATTTGAATTATTAAGCGCGCTCTCCGCCCATCATAAGCTCGGAAATTATGTCAAGCACCTTCTGATAGCATCCTCCGCATCCTGTAGAGCAGCTTGTTATGCTCTGCACCTCCTTGAATGCGTCAAGAACGTTTTCAAACTTGTCATGAGACTCTACTGCGTTTGCAATATCAGCATAGCTTACCTGCTTGCAGTTACATACGGTATAGTTTTCTTTCATTTCGGTTATCTCCTTTTATTTTATATCAAACAATTTTGCTGTATTATTATAGAGAATATCCTCTCTCTGCTCGTCTGTAAGATCGAGCTGCATAAATCTTTCGATCTCGGATTCGGGTGTCCACAAGGGATAGTCTGTTCCAAAGAGCACTCTGTCAGTACCGTATGCCATAATAAGCTCCTTTGCCTTTTGGGGTGATATTGCGTAGAGAGACGAAGAACAGTCTACGAGGAAATTCTCGTATTGAGTAAATTTTGCCGTAGCTTCCTCCCATATAGACCAACCTCCGAAATGAGCTCCGATAACGGTAAGATTAGGGTATTTCTCAAGTATCGGTATCATTCTGTTCGGATTGGAATAGTCGTATCGGCAGTCGCCTGTATGAAGAAGCATAGGAAGCCTTCCCTCGCAGAGCTCGTAGATTTTGTGCATACGTGGATCGTCCAGCTTCACCTGCTGAATATCGGGGTGCATCTTTACTCCCTTTAATCCGAGCGTTATAATCTCGTTTACGTCCGCTTCCATATCCTCGCTGTCGGGATGAAGTGTTCCAAGCCCCGTAAATTTACCGTTTCCCTCGTTAACAGCGGTTGCGATAAAGTTATTTATACTCGAGACCTGCTTCGGTGTTGTTGCCACTGATTGCACGACAAAACGGTCTATTCCCGCCCGAGCCCCGTGCTCAAGCAGCGTGGAGATCTTGCCGTCAAGGCTAGCGGGCAGATCGTAAAAATGTCCCGTTGCCTCAGATGCCTTTTGAGCTATTTTATCGGGATAGATATGACAGTGAGAGTCAATTATCTTGTATTTTTTCTCCATTTGGATTCCTCATTATGCTATACTCTAAAATTCAAGTAAAGTATATCATATTTTTTTCGCTATGTCAATATTCTCGACTTGAAAGCATAAGCTTTTAACCGAAGGGGCTGCCTCAAATTTTCATCTGAGACAGCCCTTTTTGCGTTTGCTCAAATTTGTATCAGTCGTCAAGTACACCGTCCATCATCTTGAGTCCCCAAAGCTCTGCGAGTCCTCTGATAATGTCATCGGGAATTACGTTTACGGTATGTCCGAGAGCAAGCATATAGATCATTGCCGTCTTTTCAACGGTTTCTATAAGTCCGAATGCCTCGTCAAGATTTTTACCCGTACCGTAAATACCGTGGTTAGTCCATACGACAATGCGATGCTCCTTCATCTTCTCTGCCGTTGCGATACCGATCTCCTCGGTTCCGCATACCATACAAGGAAGAACACCTACACCGTCGGGGAATACAACAACACACTCGGTATTGGACTGCCAAAGCTTATGTGTAAAATCCTTCTCGTCGGTAGAACAAACGGTATTCATTGCGATTGTGTATGTAGGATGGGAATGACAGACAACTCTGTGATTGGGGTCCTGCTCAAGTCTTGCGATATGGCTCATCATATGCGCGGGAAATTCAGAGGTGAACTTACCGCCGTCCTTATATCCCCACAAAAGCTCAGCTGTCGTGCCGTCTGCGGATATTCTTACGATACCGAGGTTTGTTTCGGGATCCTTCTGTACGTTCTTGAAATACTTCCCTGTTCCTGTAACTATAAAGATCTTACCCGCAAGCTTTTTTGCATCAAAACCCGTTGGAATAGTTCTGATTACGTTATTGAGATCAAGATACTCAGCAACCTCAGCCTCATCAAGCATATAGCTTATATTACCACCGTTTCTCTCGTCCCAGCCCTGTCTGTACATGTTAGCCGTTGTCTCACCCATTTCGATAATAAACGGTGCCTTGAAAATATCCTTCATGATCATTCTCCTCAAAAATTTAATTTTGTTATTGCTATTTACAACACTAGCTTATTATACTTTATTTATATTGATTTGTCAATATATGTTAGCTTTTTCCTTTGGAACTCATTTAATATACTGCTTATTTCCGTTTCCAATTTTTTGCATTGACGTACAAAATCATAAATTTATGTACGTATCAATCCGTAATTAAGAGTTATATCTTTAATAAACTGAGCAGCAGCGGCTGAATATGAAATATCAGAGTCAGAAACAATTAAAGATGGAGTAGAACCGTACAACAACCCAATCCAACCGTTTGTATTTTCAAAGTACACATACGACAAATTTTTGCATCCGATGAATGCAAGCTGATAAATTTCCGTTACACTGTCCGGTATGTTTATACTTGTAATATTTGTACATTCGCTGAATGCTTGCAATCCAATAACCTTTACACTGTTTGAGATAGTAACACTTGTAAGATTTTTCCTGCCATAAAATGCGCTATCTCCTATAATTTTTGTTGATTCGTGGATAGTGCAAGAATTAACTGTAGTATCCTCCTTTGCTTTAATGAGCACCAAATACGGATTATTGCTGTTACCGAGGTAGTATGCATTATCATATTCGTTATATTTAAGATTTGTACAATTTTCATACACATTAACACCTATGTGCATTATGCTGTCAGGTAAAGATATGTTCGCAAGACTCTCGCAATTTCGGAATGCGCCAGCACCAATATTCGTTACATTGTCCGGTATGGTAACATTCACAAGGCTCTTACAGTTATCAAATGCGTAATTTTCTATATCTGTAACTCCGTTTGGTATCGTTATACTTACAAGTCCTGTACATCCTCTAAACGATAAACCTCCTATTTTAGTTACACTATTCGGTAAAGTTATACTTGTAAGGCTTATGCAATTTTCAAATAAACTTTCGGAAATATTCGTTATTCTGTTAGATATAGTTACATTTGCAAGGCTTATACAATCCATGAACGCTGACTTACCTATGCTAATTACACTATCAGGTATTGTTATGCTTACAAGGCTTGTGCATCGATCGAATACATTCTCTCCAATATATGTTACTCCATTTGGTATATTTACGCTTGCAAGACTGCTGCAATCACAAAACATATAATCCGCAATGCTTGTTATACTGTTAGGTATGGTTACACTTGTAAGACTGCTGCAACCGTAAAATGCAGCCCGTTCAATGCTTATTACCCCGCTGGGTATCACTACATTCGTAATATTCGTACAATTCATGAACGCATTATTGCATATAATCCTTGTTGATTCATGAATACCGCAAGAAGCGATATAAGTACTCGTTGCCTTAACAAGCACCATATACGGATTACTGCTGTTACCTAAATAATACGCATTCCCATATTCATTATATCTAAGTTTTGTGCAATAATCGAACGCATTAATTCCAATGCTCATCACACTATCAGGTATGTTTACGTTCGTAAGATTACTGCAACTCATGAACGCACTCGATCCAATGCTCATTACACTATCGGATATGCTTACATTTGTAAGGTTGCTGCAACTCATGAATGCACCGGAACATATAATTTTTGTCGATTCGTGAGTATTACAAGATGTTATAGAAGTATTCTTTGCACAGAAAAGTACCAAATACGGATTTTCGCTGTTACCCAAATAGAAGGCATTATCATACTCGTTGTACTTCAGCTTTGAGCATCCGTAGAATACAGATCCCCATATGGTAGTTACACTGTCAGAGATATCTACATTCTCAAGGTTCGTACATTTCTCGAATGCCGAAATCCCTATTTGGATTACACCGTTGCCCATCGTTACATCGGTCAGTTTTGCACAATTAGAGAACGCATACGTACCAATAGCCGTCACACTGTCAGAGATAGTAACGGTCGTTATTTCCTCATACGAAAAACAGTAATCATCTATTGCGGTTACCGGCAAGCCTTTATAGCTGTTTGGAATAACTATTGTTTTATCCTTACAAGTACCGATTCCCGAGACACTATATGATTCTCTATCACCGTTAAGTTGGTATTCGAGTCCTTCACTCGGCTTTGCCTCTCCACATACGGAACATCTGTCTCCAACATATTTGTGGGACATAGGTATAATTTCTTTTTTAGAAATAGGCTCTCCGCATACGCCGCAATGTGATACTTTTGTGTATCCGTCCTCTGTACAGGTAGCGTCTTTTCCGTTCTCGTCAATAATCTCCGTGTGTCCGTTTGCATCTACGGTAATCTGCGCAACTATCGTATCTCCGCACGTGCCGCAATGAGAGCCGGCAGTAAGTCCCGGCTTTGTACAGGTAGGAGGAACTTCCTTGTCTTCGACGGGAGAATGTCCCGTCGCTCCTACCGTTTGCTTATTGTCCTCACCGCATACTAAGCAATAATGATATGCTTCCCAGCCGTCCTCGGTACACGTTGCATCCTTTTTGCTTACGTCTATCCACGTGTGCTCATGGTCTATATCTATCTTATCCTCAGCTACAATATCTCCAAGTCCCTCGGGTATTTCCTTTGATGTTACAATAACCTTTTCAAGGGCTGTACAATCATCGAATACTCCGCTTCCAATCGTCTCAAGTGCCTTGGAAAGCGTTACCGTTTCAAGAGCAACACAGCCCTTGAATACGTCATTGCCTATTTCAGTTACTCCGTCAGATATTATGATTATCACGAGAAGTATACAATTTTCAAATGCGCTGTGGTCAATCTTTTCCAGAGTCTCGGGAAGCTTTATATCGGTAAGCGCTGAACAGTCCGAAAAGGCTCCGCTTCCTATCTCGGTTACCCCCTCGGGAAGCTCTATTTCTTTAAGAGAGGAACAGCCCTCAAATGCGCTTTCGGGTATTGCAGTAACCTTCTTTGACAGAACGATCACAACAAGAACAACGCATCCCTTAAACGCTCCGCTTCCTATCTCTGTTACACTGTCGGGGAGCTCTATTTCTTTAAGAGCTATACAGCCCTCAAAGGCTCCTGCACCTATGCTTACTATCCCGTTTGGAATTTCTATATCGGTAAGAGTCGTTCTACCCCTGAACGCGTTGTCCGCAATAGCGGTTACAGGCTTTCCCTCATACATTGATGGGATTTTTACGTTGATGTCCGTACAGGTTTCCGCACTTACAAGAACGTATCCCTTTCCGTCCGACGTAGGCTCAAACTTAAGTCCTTCGGAATATGTAGGTTCAGAAATATCGCCGCTGTCCCCTGTGTCATCGCTTTCGCCACCGTCTGTATTATCGGTGTTTTCATCATCGGTATTATTATCCTCAGAGTCGCTGCCACCGTTATCATCCGGTATGCTCTGCGAGGACTCCTGTCCGTTCTCCTTATCGTCCGCATTATTCATGTCGCAGCCGGTTAAAGCTGTAGCAAACAGCATAACGGTACAAAGCATTAATGCAATTACCGATTTTAATGAATACTTCATATCAGTTTTCTCCTGATTCGCTCTTAGAAAATTGCCTTAGTTAGCTTATATATTATATCACTGTTTGTAAATCATTTCAAGAGCTACTTAAACATTTTTATAACTTTATAACATAAGAAACTCCCCCGAATTTCTTCGGGGGAGTAAATCTTATTTGATTTTTTGTTCAGACCGTTGATCCCTGATCAATCAGATCTCAATACCAACCTCATTGAAGAAGTTAGTTACGGATGCGTTAGCATCGTTAAGAAGATCAGCGATTGTCTTACCTGCAGCCTTGTACTCAGCTACCTTTTCATCGGACATCTGCGCGATGGAAGTACCCTTAACAGTATTCTCGTAACGCTCTGCCATTGCAGCCTCGGTCTTAGCGTCCGCTGCATCAAGGTCTCTGATTCTTACGTACTCGGTGATAGTATACTTAACAAGAGCAAGTCTAGCGTTATCGAGCTCGTAGGATTCATCGGTTGCAATACCCTCGTTGCCGATCTCTACGATTGTTGCGATAGCAGCATCAAGAGCAGCTTCTGCGCGAGCAGTAAGGTCAGCCTTAACTGCATCTGTTCCGATAAACTCAACGTTCAGGATTGCGTCGTCGTAGACATCAGCCATTTCACGGATAACCCCAAGGTCAGCTACTGCTTCGTCAGCACGTGCTGCGAGATCAGCAACAGCGGTATCGCCGAGAACAACTGCCTTAATGTCTACAATCGCCTGAGCAGTTACTGCATCTGCGCTTGCCCAAACCTTGCTGTTTGCGTTATCAGCGGTTGCATCTGCAATCTTGATGTAGGTCTTGTAAGCCTCTGCAACATCCACGAGAGCGTCTGCCTTTGCAGCGGAGAACTCAAGTATTGCTACGAGCTTATCGGTTGTGTAGGATGCATTCAATTCTTCAACTTCAAGAGCCTCGATGAGTGCTCTGCCGTTTACGAGAACACCGTCGTTGTTGTATGCTACAGCGTTGTAGATGTTAGCGTATGCGGAAGAATAGAATTCGTTAGAGGTCTGTCTGAGTCCTGAACCACCGTTTGCATTGATTGCAACCTTTGCAGCGTTAACCTTTGCGGTCAATTCCATAACAGCGTATGCCTGTGCTGTTGTGAACTTAGCGGTTGTGATCTTGATCTCTCTGTTAATGTAAGCGGTTCCGTCGCTTTCAACGAAGCAGTTGAAGCCAAGGTTCTTATGTGTGAATACAGCAATGTCGCTTTCGAGAGTTGCGATAAGAGCCTTGTACTCGTCAGCTGCTGTAGCTGTGAGGAGATCATCAATGGTCTTTGTGAGAGCATCTACACGATCAAAGAGTTCGTCACGCTTACCTTCAAGGAATATGATCTTGTCATTAGCTACCAAGAGAGCGTCGTAATTGTCGATTGCGTAAGGAGCAGCCGCAGTAATCTTATACTGATCTACGCTGTAGCCTGCAGGAACGTTTGCGCCGTTCATGAATGCTTCATAACGAGCGAGGAGTTTGTCAGCATCTACTCTCTTTTCGGTGTTCATTATAAGCTCTACAAAAGCTGCAATGTCATCTTCAAGAGCCTTCTCCTCTGAAAGCTTAGCATCGGTCAGCGTCTTCCATGCCGTGTAAGTTGCCTTTGCGGCATCGTAAAGCTCTACGGTGATTACAAGATCATCGGAGAGAGCAAGGTCAATTCCATCTGCGGGAACTGCGCTTGCAGCATCGGTTGCGTCGATTCCAAGGTAAGTGTTATACCAAGCAACCATTGCGTCAACGTCTGCCTTGTCGTAAATAGTTACGTTATTCTTGTTGAGGATGTTAAGAGCCTCATAGTCAGCAACTGCCTGAGCGCAAGCAGCTCTGTATTCAATAGTCTTGTTATCGAGGAGCTGAGCGATCTTAGCGGGCGTTGCCTTTCCGGTGATACCCTTAATCGTACCAATATCCTCAATATCTAAACCAAGGTCGTTAACCTTGTTTACGAATGCCTGCCATGCGTTACGAGCAGCGGTTATATCGTCGCCGCTGAGAACGTTAATGGTAACGAATCCGTCCGCATTGAACTTCTCAACTACCGCATCCATAGCGTCGTATACGGGAACGATCTTTTCTACGTAGAGAGCTTCAAGCTCTTCGTATCCTGCATGATCTATAAGCTCGTAGTTTGTATTGCCTGCAACTGCCTCAGCAGCGTAATCGCCGGTGAAGTATGTTGCAACCCATGTATCAACATCAGCCTTGATCTCGTTCATTCTGGTCTGGTACTCAGACTTGAATGTTGTGATGTAGGTAAGCTCAGCGATAAGCTGATCAATTCTACCGTTGATCTCATCAGCCTCTGCCTTAGCGACAGCGAGAGCGTTTGCACGAGCGTATGCTCCAGCCTCGAACGTATCAAATGCCGCAACAAACTCTGCAGGCGCTGCAAATCCCTTGGTCGCCTGTACCAAAGCGAATTTGTTTGCTTCCGCATAAAGCGCGTTGATCTTATCGTAATCGACGTTGTAGTTGTATACGTACTCTGCGCCGAAGCCTTCAAGTCTTGCAACGAGATCTGCAATGTATGCCTCGTGCTCTGCCTTAAGATCTGCATAGGATGTCTCCATTGCCTCTACTGCTGCACGATCGATCATTGCCTTATTTGTATCGTTTGTATCACCGTCTGCTACAAGCTCTGCGTCCCACGCTTCGATTTCAGCGAGAAGATCTGCGAACTCTGCAGCATTGTTTGCGTTGTATCCGTATCTTCCCATATCAAGAACGGAAACGGGAGTATTGTTAAGATTGGTAGCAAGAAGGAATACCTTGAAATTAATGGATGTCGCCTTAGACTTCATCGTGCCGAGGAAGTCGTATCTTGCCTTGTACGCGTTGTACTTAATAATAACGTCGCCAAGGTCAACCTCGTCAACAACGTCCTTCCATACAGCCTTAAGCTCGTCGCTTTCAGCGTCAAGAAGAGCCTTAACGTCGTTGAGGAGTGCTTCCCACTCAGCGTTGTAGATAACATCCATTATGATGTCATCACCCTTAGAAATAAGGAGATTGTTAATAACCTCTGCCTTTGTAAGAACAGCGTCGAGCTGCTCAGCGAGAGTGGTCTTGATAGCAGCAACATCGGACTCGTAGGTCATGTCGATGATAGCCTGCAATGCAGCGTCAAAGTAGCCAGCCATAGCTGTCTGCTCTGCTGCATAGTAATAATCCATATCGTATGCGCCGTATACCTCGAAGATACCGTCAATGGTCTCGAAGGTAGCCTTTGCATAGTCCCAAGCTGCGTTTGCAGAAGCTATATCAACTGCACGAAGGAGCTTAGTCTCTGTTTCCGTGTAGATCTTAAGAACCTTGTTCTGTACGTTTACGGGAAGAGTTGCATAGTATGCTTCTCCGGTGAACTCGTTATAAGCAATCTTAAGGTTGTAGAGGTTTTCGATAACTGTATCGGTAGCAGCGTTCCAGTTAGCCCATGCATCTGTGGTAGCCTTGTTTGCAGCAGCGATTGCAGCCTCAAGCTCTGTCTTAAGAGCTGCGTCTGCATCCGCAGCAGTCTTTTCAGCAACATCAATAGCCTTATTTACTTCCTCGATAGCAACGGCAACGTCGGTCTTTGTAGCCTTTTCGTCGTCAACTGTCTTTTTAAGAGCTTCAACCTGATTATCGGTATAAGTCTTTGCAGCCTCAATAGCAGCAGTCTTTGCGTCAGTGATCATGTTCTTGACAGCAGAGTTGTCACCAACAAATCCTGTGTACTCTTCAATTGCAACGATAGCAGCCTCGAGCTTATCCATTTCACTCTTGTATGTAGCAAAATCTGCGTCAACAGCATTCTGAAGCTTCTCAATCTCACCGTCAACATATTCCTTGGAAGCCTTAATAGCCTCGTCCTTAGCAGTTGCGATTGCGGTTGTAAGCTCAGTCTTAAGAGCTGCATCCTTTGTATCTGCATATGCCTTTGCGGTGTTCTCAGCAGCAGTAATAGCAGCAGCAAGCTCGTTAACCTTTGCTGTGTAAGTTGTTGCGTCTACCTTCGTATCGATAAGAGCAGTGAGCTCTGCGGCCTTATCGTCAACGAGTTTTGTAGCAGCCTTAATAGCCTCGTCCTTAGCAGTTGCGATAGCGTTTGTAAGCTCGGTCTTAAGAGCTGCATCCTTTGTATCTGCATATGTCTTTGCTGTTGTCTCAGCAGCAGTAATAGCAGCAGCAAGCTCATCAACCTTTGCTGTGTATGTTGTTGCGTCTACCTTCTTAGCGATAGCCTCGTTGAGTGTATTAACAGCAGCAGTGAGGTTATCGGAAGCTGTTTTTGCAACTTCGTTCTTTGTTTTTGTAATGAGGTCCTCAAGAGTTGCCTGAAGAGCATCATTCGCACCGTTAGCAGCGGTCTTTGCAGCCTCAATTGCAGCGTTGAGATTATCAACAGCTGTCTTGAGAGCAGCAGCATCTGCTGTAGCGCCGTCTGTGATCAACTTTTCAAGGTTGAGCTTTGCGGTCGCAAGATCAGTAGCAACCTTTGCAATCTCAGCTGTCAACTTTGCTTCAAGAGCATCGTTTGCATCTTTAGCAGCCTTCATAGCAGCTTCAATTGCAGCAGTAAGCTCTGCCTTCAATGCGTCATCTGCACCGTTAGCAGCAGTCTTAGCCGCTTCTACTGCAGTGTTGAAATCAGCAATTGCGTCTGCCAATGCAGCAGCATCTGCCTTATCTCCCTCTGCAATCAAGGTTTCAAGAGCAGCCTTAGCATCTTCAAGATCAGCAGCTGCTTTTCTCGCCGTTTCGTCAGCGGCAGTTTGCGCCTTTACCTGGTTCTCATCAATGCGCGCGTTGATTTCGTCGATTTCTTTACAACCGGCAAAAGCAAAAGCAACCACAACGAGAATTGCAACAAGCAAAAGTGATAACAATTTCTTCTTCATGTTTTCGTTCCTTCCATGTTTATTTTTTTGAACGCCGAATTGACGAGACTCGGCATTTATTCTGTTTAATTATACACCAATCACCAATCTTTGTCAAGACTTTTTTTGCTTTTTTTCTTGTTTTTTACTTGCATAATTTTACCAAAAAATAATAATTTTTTTTCCTTTTTTTGTGCCTCTTGACGCAAAAAAGTCTCAGATTCGTATGCTTCGCATTTTTCGTTTCCTTCATTTTATTATAATAGTCGGTAAATCGGCAAATTAAACAATAAAATAAGGTGCAAAAAAGCTTCTTTATATGGCAGAATTACGAGGTCAAATCATAAAATAATTATCCTTCTTATAATAACTGTTCCAAATTGTGTGGGCAGCACAATTCGGAGCGGTTTATCAGCAAGCGTTTTCCATAGCAAAAACCGACACCGCTCAAAAAGCGGCGTCGGTTTTTCTTGATTTATACTTTTTTACCGATTCGTATGTCCGTGCCAATCGAAAATCTTCTATGCCACAGGACCGAGAATCACATCGGAACTTCCTGTGTCATAGTCATAATTTGCAAGATACAGACAAAGAAGAACCGCATCATTAAGATTTATCACACCGTTACCGTCTGCATCTGCTCCTGCAGAAACCTCTATCGAGGGTACGCCCGTCTCGTAATCGTAGTTTGCAAGATAGGTGCTGATGAGCAGCACATCATTTAGATTTACAGCTCCATTTCCGTCCGCATCGCCGTACATAATGTCAATTACGCTCAACGTACCCGATACAACCGAGGTAGGAACCGCTTCAAGGGATTCATTGGAGCATTCTCGGACAATGCACTTAATTTCGTAATCTCCAAGCGCTGCATCCTCATCGACTTCAAAGGTAAGCGTTACCAGCAACCCACTTTCTGTGCAATTTATTGTGTTGTTAAATACAATGTTTTTACCCACCGTTATTGTGGACATAAGGTTTCCGTTAGTTACGCTAACTAAATTTAGTGCGGAATTATTATATTCCGCCGTTATTATCAGTCCTGTAATTCCGGGGTTGTAATCCACGTATATGTCAATGCTTACCGTTCCCCCCGCAGTTGCCCTCCGGCTGTCAACCACCACAGAAAGGACGTCCGTCAAAGTTGGGATACTCTCCGTCTTAGTCTCTCCGCAAGGACAAGTGTAGGTCTTGATTCCCTCGGTTTTATGTGTTGGTTCGGTCGTGATGACTCCGTTATCCCATAAATGTTCGAGGTAATATAGTAATTGATACTTGCCGAAGTCAATAGTGTACAGGTATGCTCGATAATTACAACTCCTTCATCCCAAATATGGTGACATTCATCTTCCGACTCACCAAATGCCGTAAGCGGCATCGTCAAAAACACCATTATCACGGCTAATGTTGCCGACATAATTTTTGTTTTTCTTGTTTTAATTTTTTTCTTTTTTATGCTAAAAATGTTGTTGATCTATCGAAAAATAAAAAAGTAAATAAATTCATCTTCTTATAAGCTATTGCCTGAGATATCTGCTAAACAGGTCCTCAGGACACAGCTGTGTCGAGCTTCGCCGAATAACTTTACATAAACTCACTCACACGTTCCAACAAGAGTAACGGGAATATACAGTCTCGAAGCGTATCCCCTCGCCGAGATCTCACAAACCTGAACGGAAAGCGGAGATACGGGAGTTTCGGTAGAAAGAGTAACGCTATGGAAGGATCTTCCCGATCCGCAATGCTCCTGATTTACAAATACGGCATATTTATCACCCGGTTGTACGGTAACGCCGTCAGAGGTCAACCATCTTATTTCAGCCCAAAGCGGAACTCCGCAATATCCCGTAGTATTTTCTATTTTAACAGAAAGCGAAACGGGAGCTCCCGGGAACAATTCTATGCCATTTTTCGCGGTAATCTCAACCGAGAAAAAAGAATTATGTCCCCTGAATACGTATCCGTTTGGAACGTTATCTCTAAAATATCTGTCGTCCCATCCGTTTGCCTCATCCATAAAGCTGTGCGGCTGCGCCATAAGCTCATCACCTGATTTTACAGCGATAAAATGCTCGTCATCTCCAACGACGTCAACATATTCTGTGATAAAAGAAGGCATCAGATTTGCGGTACGCTTCGAAAGCTCGGTCAGAGTTTTGGGAATCCTGATATTTTTCATAAACCTATTTATGCACTTTGTCTTTATCTCTTCCCCGATTGGGTCCTTCCATTTTGCGGGAATAGCGCTCTCACCCATTATAATACCGAGAATAGCTCCCAACGCGCCTGCGGTGCAGTCCGAATCCTCACCGCATCCCGTAGTAATGCATATTGCTTTACTAAAATCGTCGTCCGCGTAAAGCCAACCGATCAACGTTATCGCAATATTGTTTGGCGCGTCATATCCCCAATCAGAATTGGGAACTCCCTTTTCAACGCCGTGCCACTGCGCTCCAAAGGAACCCGGGAAATCCTTCATCAGTTGGTAGCGAGCCTCCTTCCAGCTAATCCCCGAACGATACAGTTCAATTATTCTGCGAACAGCCCTTGCGCATGCGCAATCCTGTGGAATATAGCTGAGCCCGATGTCAATAAGCTTGAATTTGTCGCTCTCCACAAACGCGGCGCTTTCTATGGCGGCTATGAAAATCTCTCCGTAGACACCCTCGTCCGCATGATCAACACAGGCATCCTCAAATGCGTATCTGACCGCAATTTCGGGGTGTCCGGGAGCAAGGCATGCCCATATCTCCGAGCGTATCCACGCGCCGTTAGAATCCTTATAGCGGTTCTTGTATTTTCCGCTGGATGGAGAAGTAATACCAAAGCTTAGATTGGATTTTGCCACACCGTATTCTGCCCAGTTGGGAAGAATTCCCATCATCCAATATTCGGAAAGAATTCCCGCGTCCACCTCTGTCTTGAACCTCTCTGCCGCATTGAGCCAAACAAGCTGAAGATCAAGGTCATCGTTTGGAAGCATACCGTTGGATAGGTCTACGGTATAGTAGTCTATATCAAATGCTCCGCGCGTAGGCTCAAATGGTGCGCCCAATGTCCCACCAATGCTCTTGCCTAACCAGCAGCCCCGCATTTTATCCATGTATTTGCTTTTAGATAATGTCTTAAGTACGCTCATAAGCAGTTCTCCTTTGAGTGTTTTTTTTTATTATACATTTATTTTCAAAAAAAGTCAATACAACAGAAAAACAATAAAGAAACTAAAAATAATAAAAAATTGCACCGAGAGCGACCGTACGGTCGCTCTCGGTGCTTTCATGCCTTGATTTTATTATGTTTTGATTAAGCCTTGAAGTACCTCTCCAGCAGGCCCTCGAGACTCAGCCGTGACGAACTTCGTCGCGGTAGCTTCTCGTGGGATTTGAGAAAAAAGGCTTTGCGGTGCATAACACTGGGAGACCTGCGGCTTCATGGAATAACTATTTAATAAAGTGGAGATCTCCAATAAAATTCCAATAAAGGAGGAACATATGGCAAGAACATCATCGGGTGTATATCAGCTTTCGGACGGTATGTGGGGCTTTCGGTACGCCTATATGCTCAATAGTAAGCAAAGGGACCTAATAATAACCTTTATATCATTCATCTTTGATTCTGTTTTATCGACTCAGATCGTCCAAACGCTATTACTTTTTCGCAGTGCGGCAGGGGTTATGGAAAATCTCGCCTTGAATATTTTGTTAAAATGGCTAAAGCTTGAAAATCCAAGATTTTCGGCAATTTCCTCTGCCGGTCTGTTTGTCAGAATCATATCATTGTATGCGGCCTGAAGCCTTAAATCATTGATATATTGCTTCAGGCTCATCCCATAATACTGCTTTATAAGCCTTGATAGGTGACTTTGACTGTAATGCGATAATTCGATAAATGCCGGGATCCCTCGTTTGAGATTCTCGGCTTTTTTCATTTTCTCAATCGTCAACGCAAGCGTCGGTGGCAACCCCGAATTGCGCTTTAAGCCAACGTTTTCGGTGATATAAGCATTCAAAAGATATGAAAGAAGAAACTTATAATCGTAAATTGTGAGTTTTTGCGCTGTTTTTCGAAATTCATCGGGCATTATAGTACCAACCGAATAAAATCGGATCGGCGCCGATTCGCTATTAATATGCCTCAATAAAGAAGGATTGAATGCACCTGCGAACAACTCAAATTCCTCTCTTTTTACAGACAATGCAATGACCTCGACATCCTCTGAATGATTGATAAAGCAATGTTTGTCTCCCGGGCGTAGCATAATGATCTCGCCTGCGGTACTATTCACATCTTTATCATTTACGATTTGTACACTGTTGCCTCTCAAAAGCCAGACAAACTCGTAAAAATCGTGTGAATGATAGATGGGGGTCATTTTTCTGCCGTTTACAAACTGAAAAATATAGTTTTGCTGTCTTACACAATTGATTTTTTCAAATTCATATAATATTGCCGTCAACTTCAACATTCCACCTCAAATAATCAAATATCGCTATAATTATAACATATTTAGGTGTACAAATCAATAGTATGATTGAAAATCGCATATAAACGATAAATTACGGCATTCAAAAACGTAGAGATTTTTGATAAAATTTATATGAATAGAACCAAACGGAGTATTTGCTATGAAAAAAATTAAAATTGCACAGATCGGCATCAACCGTTACAGCCACGGTCCCGACGTTTTTGACACCTTGCGCCTTTTGTCGGACGTATTTGACCTCGTTGGTTATGCAATTGTTGAGGATGAGCGAGAGACCTGTGCCGAAAAAATAGAAAAGCATTATGCGGGCATTCCCGAAATGACATTGGAAGAGATTCTGAATGACCCATCTATTGAAGCGGTAACGGTAGAAACCGACGAAATCCACCTTACAAAATACGCGCAAATGGCAGCAGAGGCAGGCAAGCACATTCATATGGAGAAGCCGGGGAGTCAGGATCTCGCGGCCTTTGAAAAGCTGATCGAAACGGTCAAAAAAAGCGAAAAGATCTTCCACGTTGGATATATGTTCCGTTACAACCCTATGATTGCCGACACCGTTCGAAGAGCAAGGTCGGGAGAATTTGGGCACGTATACAGTGTGGAAGCGCACATGAGTCGTTTGGATGATCGCGTGACACGGGAATGGTTTGGGAGCTTCCGAGGCGGTATGATGTTTTATCTCGGCTGTCACTTGATCGACCTTGTTTTGCAGATTCAAGGAGAACCGACAAAAATTATTCCCTGCAATACGCGTACGGGGATAGACGGTGTGCAGACTGAGGATCTGGGCTTTGCCGTTTTGCAATATCCGAACGGGGTCTCGGTCGTTCGTGTGGGCGGTACAGAGGTGGGCGGCGGCCATCGCCGTCAGCTCGTTGTTTGCGGCGAGCACAGGACGGTTGAGATCAGACCGCTGGAATGTGCTGCCAAAAACGCCATCGGTCCATATATGATCTATACCAAAAATATCGAATTGTATCGGGATAAAGACGGCCGCACGGTAAAAGAGGAACACAGAAGCGAGGAATTTCAACGCTACGAAGGGATGCTACGCGCCTTTGGCGAAATGGTGCGCGGTGATAAAGAAAACCCATATTCCTATAATTATGAGTTACGCCTATACAAAACCATTTTGAAGGCATGCGGAGAAGGAGAAGCATAAGATGAAAACCAAACAGATCGTGTTTACAAAGCCGTATACAGCGGAGCTTTTGGAAGTGGAATGTCTGTCACCAAAGGAACATGAGGTAACCGTGCAATTGGAGTATTCGGCAATCAGCCTGGGGACAGAAAAAGCAAATTTGATTGGAGAGCGAAACGGAACAGGCGTTTCCGAGACGGATAAAGCCATATTTCCAAGAACCGTTGGATACAGTGCCGCAGGGATTGTTACGGAAATAGGCAATGGCGTACAGAACGTGAGTGTTGGTGATAGGGTAGTTGTATATTGGGAAAAACACAAAAAGAATATGACCGTTCCTGAAAATCATGTACTCAAAATTCCCGATGAAATATCAACTCAAGAAGCATCTATGGCACTTATTGCCACCTTTCCGCTTGCAGCGATCCGAAAAACCAGATTGGAAATTGGAGAATCGGCAATGGTCATGGGGCTTGGGATCCTTGGCATTTTTGCCGTTCAAGAGTTAAAGGCGGCAGGGGCATATCCCGTGATTGCCGTCGATCCGATTGCAGAGCGACGCGAAATGGCGCTGCGAATGGGAGCGGATTATGTGTTTGATCCCACGGCAGAGGATTTTGTGAAAGCAGTCAAAAAAGCGAATGACGGCAAGGGTGTCAACGTATGTATTGAAGTCACGGGGCTTGGCATTGGATTGATCCAGGCGCTGGACTGTATGAAAAGCATGGGCAGAGTTGCGTTGCTCGGTTGTACGCGAAGCTCCAAGTTTGAGATCGATTATTATGGAAAGGTACACGGCAGAGGAATTTCCCTTATCGGCGCACATACCGTTGCCCGTCCCAAGGTCGAATCTTCTGCGGGGCTTTGGACCGATGAGGATGATTTGAGAACAATTCTCAATCTCATCAAGGGAAAACGTCTGAACTTTAAGGATATGGTATGTGAAATACATTCTCCTGCGGAAGCTTATGATGTCTATTTAAGACTGGCAAATGAAAAGAATTTTCCGATCGGCGTGTTGTTTGATTGGAGCAAAATATGAACAAAAGGAGATATTGTCACGTATCAAAACAAAAGCGTTTTACTGATTGCGGGCGGCGGTACGCTGGGCACCTACGTTGCCGAAGAGCTTCTTCGCCTTGGAGCATTTGTAGAGATCATTTGCCTTGAAGAAAAGATCTCAAATAACGAACGCCTTGATTTCATCAGAGCTTGGCAACCGAGGAGCTTTTAAGGGATCTGTTTTCCAAAAAGCACTATGACGGTATCGTCAATTTCATTCATTACACCGAGCTTGAAGATTACAAAAAGATCCATCCCCTTTTGATCCAAAATACGGATCATCTGGTGTTCCTTTCGTCGTACAGAGTCTATGCAACCGAGCAGCATCCCATTACGGAAAATGCACCGAGGCTATCCGATGTTATTACGGATCGGGAATTTCTTGAAAACGAAAAATACTCCGTACCCAAGGCACAATGCGAGGATTATTTGATGCAAGAGTGTGCAGGCGAGCCGTGGACCATTGTGCGCCCCGTGATCTCTTTTTCGAGCAGGCGACTGGATCTTTTGCTTTATTGCGGCAAAGACGCGCTGAAATACGCCGAGCGCAATCAGGAAATGCTGATGCCGGAGACGGTCAAGGATTACACGGCAGGTCTCGATTGGGCGGGTAACTCGGGAAAACTCATCGCCAACCTGCTTTTCAAACCAGAGGCGTTGGGAGAAGCCTTTACCGTTTATTCAGGTCACGGGTTGACGTGGGGCTCGCCGGTATCAACGACGTTGGCGTGAATTACGATGAGATATTCTTTGCCCCCAAATTTCCTGTTACACATTATACCGAGCTTCGCTATCTGACGGGATACGAGGTCACAAAGGCGATGGTTGACGTGCGATATATTCTGACCGACGAGGGAATGCGCTACGATGTATACTCACCTGCTAAAAAAATACAAGCACATATTCTTCTGCCCAAGGGGAGAAATTGCAAGAAATTACTTTTAAATGGCAACGAAACAGCATTTAGTTCAGAAACGATCGGAAGCTCCGAATATGTGAACGTGAGTTGCATGATTAATAAAAAAGCTTCCTTTGAAGTTTTATTTTAAATATTAGTCGCAACAATTCCGCAAACGATTCCTTTTTTGTATTCGCGAAAGCAGGATTTCGCGCTATAATAAAATTCCACAATGGAGACTTCCAAATCGGCTTCCAAAATACTTAAATGAAAAGTTCAATGTTCCAATAAATTTCCACAAATCAAGCCCATTTTGAGCCTATAAAGCATAAAAGAAGAGCGACCGTACGGTCGCTCTTTGTGTGTTCAAAGCCTTATGTTTATTAGGTTTTGATTATGCCTTAAAGTATCTCGCAAACAGTCCCTCGATTGCGTTGCTTTTGAAGGAGCCACCTCAAAAAACTTATACGTTCAGTAACACGCCATTCTTTTGAAGCTCTCTTCTTAATTCCGTGACATTCAATTCACGCACATCTGCTTTTGTACGGCATGAGAGCGCCGCAGCAACTCCTGCCGCTT
>SVRP01000011.1:7632-78176 GCA_015064735.1 Oscillospiraceae bacterium | reverse complement strand
TGATTTTTCGACATTCGGGAGAGCCGAAAAAGTCAGTGTTTGTGGGGGTTTTCGGCTCTTCTCGAAAATTATACGCCGAGCGTGGTGATTGAGTCCCGAACGTAGCGCTCTACCAAACTGAGCCACATCTCGATATTAAGATATTAAATTGATTTTGAATGATTGCGATTTCTGCATCCTCGTTCGGTCAAAAACATAGTCGTCTATGACACTGCCGTGTCCTATACTCCTTGTTTTTTCCCTTGTCGCGGTCGCTTCATCGCCCACCGGGCGCGCTTCCGCTCCAAGCATAGCGCTCTACCAAACTGAGCCACATCTCGATATTAAGATATTAAATTGATTTTGAATGATTGCTATTTCTGCGTCCTCGTTCGGTCAAAAACATAGTCGTCTATGACACTGCCGTGTCCTATACTCCTTGTTTTTTCCCTTGTCGCGGTCGCTTCATCGCCCACCGGGCGCGCTTCCGCTCCAAGCATAGCGCTCTACCAAACTGAGCCACATCTCGTTTTTAAATTGCCCGATATTAAATTGAGTTTGAATACTTACATGAAGCGCACTATCAACTCGAGCCTCGGTACGGATTTCCCGTACCGAGACATTATACCACGGTTTTTATTACTTGTCAAGTGCTTTTTGTTTATGATTTTCTTTTGCGCCAATCGACTTACTTCAGGAAAAAATGAAGCAGCTTACCGTTTCGTTTACCGCCGTAAGGCTGGTATCTCATGGGTAGGTCAATAAAATTCTTTTTATCTACTATGGATTTGTGATGTGAGAATGCGTCAAAGCCTGCCCTTCCGTGGTAAGAGCCCATTCCGCTTTCACCGACTCCCCCAAAGCCCATTTCGCTGGTGGCAAGATGGATTATCACGTCATTCACGCAGCCTCCTCCAAAGGAAAGCTCGGTGCGAACACGCTTGATATGCTCCTTGTTTTTTGAGAAAATATACAGCGCCAACGGCTTATCCTTTTCCTTGAGGGTGGAAATTACCTCGTCAAAGCTCTCGTAAGTGATAATAGGCATAATTGGTCCAAATATTTCCTCACACATTACGGGGTCGTCGTAGGTTATCCCGTCCATGACCGTGGGTGCTATGCGAAGCTCATCGGCGTTTGCATATCCGCCCAACACCACCTTATCCTTATCAATAAGCCCTAAAAGACGGTCAAAATGCTTTTGATTTATTATTTTTCCGTAATTCTCATTTTTCAGAGGCTCGTCGCCAAACTGCCTTTTTATTTCCGCGCATGCTGCCGAGACAAAGGCGTCCTTGACCGAGCTGTGGCAAAGAATGAAGTCGGGAGCTACGCAGGTCTGTCCGCAGTTAAGGAATTTTCCGAAAGCTATACGGCGTGCCGCAAGCTCGATATTGGCGCTTTCCTCGACAATGCAAGGACTTTTACCGCCAAGCTCAAGAACGCAGGGTGTAAGATGCTCTGCCGTACGGCGAAGAACCTCTTTGCCCACGTTCTGACTTCCCGTAAAGAATACCATATCGAATTTTGCGTCAAGGAGCGCTGAATTTTCGGTTCTTCCGCCCATAACCGTTGCTACGTATTCGGGAGCAAAGCATTCCTTTATTATATCCTCGACTATCCTACCCGTTTCGGGTGAATACGCGCTTGGCTTAACGATTGCCGTGTTTCCGGCGGCAATAGCATCGGTCAGGGGTTCGATAGAAAGCAAAAAAGGATAATTCCAAGGGCTCATTATGAGAGTGTTTCCGTAGGGAGAGGGAAAGGTGTAGCTTTTTGAGCAAAACTGCGCAAGGGGAGACCTTACCCGTTTGGGATTTGCGAACTTATTCAGATGCCTTATCATGTAGCTTATTTCGGTAAGGGCAAGACCCGATTCGCACATAAATGCTTCGTACGAGCTCTTGCCGAGATCGGCTTGCAGAGCGGCGTTTATTTCTGTTTCACGGCTTTTGATAGCACCGTATAGCTTCTTTAGCTGTTCCTTACGGAATTTGAGGGGCAGCGTGGCTCCGCTTTTGAAAAATTCTCTTTGGCGCTCAACGAGAGCTTGTATTTCCCGGCTCGTCATAATAATCCCTCCGCATTATATTTACTATATTATAGCACAAACCGAGAAATATGCAGGAGGTTTTTGAAAAATACTTGACAATTTTAAAGTCTGCGTTTATAATATGAGAGTAATTCTCAATTTGGAGGAGACCATGGCAGTATATTCTACCGAGCAGAAAAGAATGCTTTCGGATATTCTTTCGGAAAACCGAGAGAACGCCTATTCAATAGAGGAGCTTATAGGTGAGCTTCGAAAGAGATATGGAGAGGATGCCCCGGGACAGAGCACCGTATACAGACTTATAACCCGACTTGTAGAGGAGGGAAAGGTAAAACGCTTCGTAAAGGGAAACGGACGGCGTTTTGTGTATCAGATAATGGATTGCCACGGCTGCGGCTCGCATCTTCATCTTAAGTGTATAGGCTGCGGAAGGCTCATACATCTTGACGGCTCGGCATCGTCAGAGCTTGTGAAAAAAATAGAAAGCATCAGCAATTTTTCGGTTATGGAGACCCAGACCGTACTTTTCGGGGAATGTGCTGATTGCAAGGAGATAAAATGATCAAAAGAAGCGTATCTGTAATACTTTTAGCGGTAATTATCCTTGGAGCTATACCTTTTATTGGGGGCTGTTCTAAAAAGGACGACGGAAGGATAACCGTAATTTGTACTGTCTTTCCCATATACGATTGGGTAAGAAATATAGTCGGAGATTCCGATACCGTTGAGGTGAAGCTCCTTGTATCAAACGGAGCTGACCTACACAGCTTTCAGCCTTCGGCTGACGACATAATAGCCATAAGAGATGCCGATGTAATAGTCAGAGTGGGAGGACAGAGCGATGCCTTTCTCAACGATATACTTCCCGGGTGCGATGACATTACCGATTTAAGCCTTATGAGTGTATCGGGAGTAGTTGTGAGACATAGCCTCAAGGAGTCTCATGCTCATACCGATGGAGACGGACATTCCCATGCATCGGACGAGCATATATGGCTTTCGGTCAAAAATGCAAAAGCATCGGTAAGCGCAATATGCGGTACCCTTTGCGCTCTTGACGGGGCAAACGCGGAAAAGTACAGAGCCAATACGGCGGCATACACGGAAAGACTTTCGGCACTTGACGCGAGCTTCATGTCGGCAATGGCAACGGCAACAAAGAAGCAGGTGGTTTTTGCCGACAGATTCCCTTTTATATATATGACCGAGGAATACGGAATAGAGCACGCCGCCGCATTTGAGGGATGCACTACCGAGTCGGACGCAAGCTTTGAAACCGTAATACGTCTTGCCTCAAGGCTTGACGGGTGGGGGCTTGAATATATCGCGGTAACCGAAAGCTCGGACAGGGAGCTTGCATATGCGGTAATAAACGCGACGGCAAAAAAGAACGCGCGGATATTGGTATTTGATTCAATGCAATCTCTGGGAGAAGCCGACATATCGGCAGGTAAGAGCTATATAGGAATAATGGAAAGCAATCTGCAAACCCTGAAGGTTGCGGTGGGAGCGGATACGGGTAAGTAAAATGGCACAGATAACGGTAAATGATATATCCCTCGGTTACGACGGAGTAACCGTTTGCGAGAATCTCAGCTTCTCTGTTGAAGCAGGTGATTATCTTTGCATAGTAGGAAATAACGGATCGGGAAAAAGTACGCTTATGAAGGCGCTTTTGCGCCTTAAATCGCCCGAAAAAGGGGAGATAACTCTCGGAGACGGAGTAAGCGGCAGAGATATAGGCTATCTTCCTCAGAAAAACGAGGCGCAAAAAGATTTTCCCGCGTCGGTTGCGGAGATCGTTCGTTCGGGATGCGTCGGCAGAAAGGGCTTTCGCTTTTTTGTGGGAAAAAGGGAAAAGGCGATTGTCGAAAAAAACATGCGCTGTATGCGCATATGCGACCTTGCAAAGCGCCCATTTTCAGAGCTTTCGGGCGGACAGCAGCAAAGAGTGCTTCTTGCCAGAGCTCTCTGCGCCGCCGAAAAGGTGCTTCTTCTTGACGAGCCCGTATCGGGACTTGACCCCCACGCGGCAAAGGATATGTACGGAGCTATAAGACACCTGAACCGTGATCACGGAACAACTATAATAATGATAACTCACGACCTCGCGGCGGTGTCCGAGTATGGGACGAGAGTTTTACATATGTGCGAGGAGCCTACCTATTATTCCTCGCCTGCGGAGTTTTTCAAGGATAGCGGATTTACATCCGAGGAGGTGTCCTCATGAGTAAGCTTGCGCACTACTTTTCTTACGATTTCGTTTGGTTTGCTCTCATTGTGGGAGTACTGATTGCTCTTTGCGCGTCGCTTTTCGGTGTAATCCTTGTGCTTAAAAGATTTTCTTTTATAGGCGATGGACTGTCCCACGTAGCCTTCGGCGCTATGGCAATTGCCGCGGTGCTTAAGATAACTGACAGCGTGGCTCTGGTTATGCCCATAACGGTAATAAGCGCAATAATAATTCTTAAAACGGGGCAGAGAAAAAAGCTTCGGGGAGATGCCGCCATTGCGGTTATTTCGGTTGGAGCCTTGGCTATCGGCTATCTTTTGCTCAATTTGTTCCCAAACGGAAGCTCTAATATTGCGGGAGACGTTTGTTCAAGTCTTTTCGGAGCGTCATCTATTCTGTTTTTGAAGGAACAGGACGTGATCCTGTGCGCGGTTATGTCTGCCGCAGTGCTTTTGCTCTTCGTTCTTGGATATAATAAGATTTTTGCCGTAACCTTTGACGAGGACTTTTCAAAGGCCGTGGGAATTCGCGCGTCCCTTTACAATTTGCTTCTTGCGGTGGTAACTGCCGTTATAATAGTTATGGCGATGGAGCTTGTGGGCTCGCTGCTTATTTCCGCCCTTATAATTTTTCCCGCGCTGTCGGCAATGCGTGTGTTAAGAAGCTTTAAAAGGGTTATAATCTGCGCGGCTGTACTTTCTGTATTCTGCGCGAGCATGGGAATCATTGCGGCATTGCTTCTGTCTACGCCCGTAGGACCTACCATAGTGGCGGCTGATATCATAGCCTTTGTCGTCTTTGCGATTCTTGGGAAATTCGTGAAGATATAAAGAAGTCCGTACTGAAAATACGATAGTATAATAATTGAAGTATAATATTGAATACCGATTAAAAGTGGCTGTCTCAAATGAAAATTTGAGACAGCCACTTGCTTGCGTACGAATTGTACAATCAAAGAAATAGCGCAATATCTTTATTTTTTTCGCAAACTTGTAGGGGATGGCGCCCTCCACATCCCGCTCGACGTGTAACTAACAAAAAGCCTTCCCCAGCGGGGAAGGTGGCGCGAGCTTGCGAGCGACGGATGAGGAGAGCCCTGCGAGAAAATATGTTCGCATTTGCTTGGTTCGGGAAGTTAGCTGTGCCACCATCGACATAGATACATACTGCGCCCACAACCCTCCTCATCCGTCTGCCTACTCCGCTACGCTACGTGGCATCCACCTTCCCCGCTGGGGAAGGCTAAGGTTAGTTTGCGTTGCGGAATGTACAATCCGAGGAATAGCGCAATATCTTTATTTCCCACCCTCTCCTACAAGGTTTTGTTAAAAGCCGTTATTTGTGCGGTTATCTAAACATAATTTAGCACTTATCATTCAGCATTTTTAATCCTTTATGCTTAATATGTCTAAAAAGCGGGATTTTAGGACAGGACATTTTGGTTTACACAATAGGACATGTCATGTATTGACTAAAATTAAAGTCCGAATTTTGGTCAAATTCACGAAAAAAGCAAAACATTATATGCGATATGCACAAAAATTCAGAAAAAATCCAAAAGATATTGACAAAATGAACGGGGAGGGGGTATAATTAACATGAGGTTTTTTCGAAAGAAAAAATGCACAAAAATGTATATCAAAAATTGTCTGGAGTGAAAGGAGAAAAAGACAATGAAAAAAATTATTTCACTTGTGTTGATAGCCGTATTGCTTTTATCGGTATTTCCGATAGTAGTTTCTGCGGAAGAAAACACAAACCCCATCAAGATCGTTGACGCAGAGGGCAACGACGTGGCGACCTACGCAGCATTACAGGATGCGTATGACGCTGTTCAGGAAGGACAAAAAATTGTCATAACCGAGGATATTACTCTTGCGAAATATCTTGTCGTAAAAACCTACGATAAGGATAACCTGAGAAATATCGTTATCGAGGGTGCAGCGAAGCAGGACGGCACCAAGGTAAAGGTTACGGCTCCCTTGGGACTTACCGACCAGCTTGGTCTTTACAATCTCACTGTAAGAAACCTTGAGATAATCGACACGAGCGTCGGTGTTTACGGCGTATTTATGTACGACCCCTACTATGGCGGTTGGCTTGCTGATTTTGCAAGTCCCACGCTGGTTATCGATAACTGCGTGATTACAAGTAAATCCGAAATTTTCAAATTCAAGGCTGACTCCAATCAGGGCGGAGTTCACAATCCTTTTATAGTTAAGATAAAGGATTCTACTCTTACTTCCGAGGGCGCAGCCGACAGAGGATTGGGTACCTGTACCTGGAAGGGCGGCGCATCTGTCGATATGACCATTGAAGGTTCCACACTTATGCTGACCGCAGGAAACCAGAACTCTAACAACCCCGAGTTCAGCTATATATTCACTCATTACCCCATCAACGGCGGAGCAACCACCACAAGCTTCTTTAACCTGAACGTTGACGGAAATTCAAAGCTTATCAATAACAGCACCAATACAGCAACTCCTACCGCGGGTATTTTCTACGGCGCAACCGGTGTTTCCAACATTACCCTTGAGGAAGGCGCGGAGCTTTACGTAAATTCCGGTGCGAACAAGACCCAGAACAGCTTCTTCAGAGGAAGCGTTAATCTTACCGATAACGGAGCTATTTATAAGGTTTCCGCTACTACCGCTAAGAACGGTATTACTCTTCCCACCTTTGGCGATGACGTATGGTACGTTGACGGCGACCAGGTTACCAACCCCTACGTAAACGCTTCCGCTACCGGAGACGTAGTACTTACTCACGGCGCGTACGTTCCTCCTTCGGTAGATCCCATAAAGATCGTTGACGCGGAGGGCAACGAGGTAGCGACCTACACCGACCTCCAGGCAGCGTTTGACGCGGCAACCGACGGACAGAAGATAATTCTTCTTGACGACTACATTCTTAACGCTCCTCTTAACTATAACGGCGCGTATAACGCGTCTGACCTTAAGGACGTGGTTATCGAGGGCGCAAATGGCGCGACCCTTACCTGCGCCAACGGACTTGCTACGAAGGTAGGCTGCTACAACCTTACCTTGAAGAACCTTGATATTGTAAACAGCGGAACGGCTGACGTGCTTAAGTATATGCCCGGCGTGGCTGACTTTGTAAGCTCCACCACCATTGTTGATAACTGTACGATAAACGCTCCCATGAGCGCTGTATTCAACCTCGGCGCAGAGGTAGGCGGAAACACTCTTAATAAGCATAATCCCTTCATAGTTAAGATCAAGGATTCTACCGTTTCCGGAGGCGGTTCTGCCGCAACCAGCGTTATTTGCGTACCGTGGAACACCTTCGCATCCGTAGAGCTGAGTATCGAAAATTCCACTGTAATGGCAGTTGGCGGAAACGCTACGTCGCCTAACCCCGAAACAAGCTACGTGTTCTGTTTTAATCCTATAAAGAGCGCTGTTACGGATCTTTCCAGCACCTGTAACGTAACGGTAGACGGAACAAGTAAGCTCATAGCTAACTTTACGGGTACGGTTACACCTACCGGCGGTATATTCAACAATATCGGCGGAACGGCTACCATTACTCTTGCCGAGGGCGCTGAGCTTTACGTAAATAACGGCGCGGAAAAGACCCAGAGCAAGTTTATACTTAATACTCGCGGAACCACTACTATTAATGATAACGGCGCTATCTGGAAGGTTGGCGCAAACGCAGCTAAGAACGGTGTAACGCTTCCCACCTTTGGTGAGCACGTATGGTACGTCGGAGACACCCCCGTTGCTAACCCCTACGTAAACGCATCCGCTACCGGAGACGTTGTATTGACTCACGACGAGCTCGCAAATCCCGATGAAGACCCCAACAACGTAGCTTACGTAATGGTGGGCGGAGAAAAGGTATACTACTCCAGCGTAAGAACCGCGCTTTCAAGCGCACCCGACGGCTCGACCATCGTGCTTTTGAGAGATTCCTCTTATACGGGACACGGCACTTTCACGAGCAAGAGCCTGACTATAGAAGGAAATGGATTTACACTTACTACCTCGGGCGGATATACCTTTGACGTTTGCGGCAGCGCAAATAATACCTTTACCATCAGAAACCTTAAGGTAAACAGCGCTCGCTTTATGTATAATGAATTCTCTACCATATACATAGAGAACTGTACAATAAACGATTCCTACGGCTTGGTATTCAGTATCGCTCTTCCCGACGGAGTTGACGCTAATATCAATATCAAGGATACCACCATTAACCTTAACACCACCAACAACGAGCCCTTCGCAAGAACGGGTAACAGTGGCTCCAAGAATTGTGATGTTACCTTTAATATTCAGAATTCCGACATCAACATGACCACGTCGAAGGCAGCGGACGGCGGAGATAACGGAAGAAGCTGCTTCAATATGCTTACAGCCGGTACCGTTACCGTAAACCTTGACGGAACCTCCTCCTTGGTTATGAACGGTCAGTATATGAGAAGCATGTTCATGGGACACGATGCAACCGGCGGATTGGCTCTCAATCTTGCTGAGGGCGCGAAGCTTGCAATCAACAACTGCGCGGCAAACGCTCCCTTTATAACCGCAAACATGAGCGGAAAGACAACTATCGTTGACAACGGAGCAGATTGGATAATCGGTGAAGCCGCAGCGGCTAACGGTGTAGTTCTCCCTGTATTCGGAGACGCAGACGAGACCGTTATCGGTTACGCTAAGGACGGCAAGATCTACAAGGCTCTTACCACCGTTGCGGGAACCTACAAGGCAAGTGATTTCACAAACGTAGTAGGCTTCACAGCAGAGGACTTCGCTATGATCGAGGGTGCATCTCTCCGTACGGTATGGAACGAGAACGGAATCAGATTCTCTACCACCTACACCGATGCTCTCAAGGCGGCTGTTGGAAACAACGCAATCTTTGGAACTGTAATAGCTCCCACCAAGCTTCTTGGCGAGAATGAGCTTACTATCGCAACCGAGGGCGCACTCAACATAGCAAGCACCAAGAGCGTAGACGGCGACGGCATAACCACCTACCATGCGGCAGTTATTATGAATAATGCAGGCACCGCAGAAAAGGATATTTATACCCTTGAGCTTGCAGCCCGCGGATACATGACCATAACCTACGCGGACGAAACCACCGCAACCTTCTATGCAGAAGCTAACGACAACGTAAGAGATATGTACACCACGGCAAAGAATCTCGTTGAAATGGGCGAGACCAACGCAGTGGTAGAGCATATCATCAGTGTATGTGAAGCATAATAAGGAGGATCAGAAAAATGAAGAAATACAACACTCCTTTCGCAGAAATCGTAGAGCTTAACACCGCTGATATCATCACTCTTTCCGCTCCCGACGAGCTGGCAAAGGACGACGATACCGCAGTAGCTCCCGATAGCTGGTTCAACTAAAACAAAACAAAAATCCCCCCTCGGCGCACCTGCGATAAAGCAGGTGCGCCAACTCTATTCGCCTACGGCGAGTGATATGCACTTCGTGCGTGATATGTCCTTTGGACGTGATATGATGCTTGCGAAGCAAGCGCGTTGGAAGAAAGAGGCGAATAGAATATCACTGCGACCAGCGGGAGCAATATCACTTTTGCGGAGCAAAAATATCACGCCGAGCCGTGCGAGGCATATCACTTTTCAACAATTACCGCCCGACAGAACACCGTAAGATGTAACACACTATACTTTGCAGGCAAGGCGTGTGAAAAGGAGTACGAACAAAATTGTCCGTACTCCTTTTTCTTTGTTCGGTAGTTCAAAACCTGCTTTATGGTAGGAACCCCTCGGGGGGATTTTTGTTTTGTAATGCTAAATGAAAAGTGCAAGGTGCAGAATGAAAAATGCTAAATTAGAAAGCTGCTCGTTTGGTTCCTATCGCATTCTAATTTAGCATTTAGCATTTTGCACTTTGCATTTAAAAAGATTCCTTAAGCTTTTCGATGCATTCCGCGCATATTCTTTTATTGTTGAAATAAACTATATCGTCGGTCCTATTACAGAAAACACATGAGGGCTGATATTTCTGAAGAATTATTTTATCGTCGTCGATAAATATTTCAAGATAGTCTGTTTGCTTTATGTCAAGAAGCTTGCGCGTTTCCATAGGGATTACTATTCTTCCGAGCGAGTCGGCTCTGCGGACTATTCCGGTTGATTTCATAATAAAATACCTCTTATGTAGAATTATTGTGGTTTACGTATAAATAATAACATAAACCGCGAAAAATGTCAAGTTAAGAAAATAAATTAACACAATGTTTATGGGATGATTTTGAATGATTTTCAATTTGACCTGTCAGCTTCGATTACGGAAAGAAAATTGAGTCAATAATAAAATGCAAGGTCAAGGAAAAGAGGTATTGTTATGCTGAAGGGTGTACAAAAGAGCGTTATGCTCATAAAATTTCCCAAGGGGAAATATTTTGAGGAGGCGTATTTTGTGGTAAGAAGAAACGAGAAGGATACAAGAGACAGAGGAGAGATGGTCAAGGAGGCAAACCGTATAATCGGGGATATGCAGACTTCATCAAGGAAGCAAGGAAAAGCAGGGAAAAACAGCTCCGTTTTCTGGACGGGCATGCTTGTAGGCTCACTTTCGGTTGCCCTTGTGTGGCTGCTGACTCTTCTTATGCTGTAGATTTCAAAGCCAACAACAAAGCCAACAGGCTCTTGACAAAGTGATGATTATTTGGTATAATAGTCAAAGTGAATGTTTTCTGCTATAGGAATGTCCGAGGAGCGGGATCGGGTATTTGCAGGCAGATTTGAAAAAAGAATAATAAAAAATTTCAGATATAGGAGAAAGTATGCCCAAAAAGGATAAAGGCAAGCTTCGCGTTATTCCTCTCGGCGGTCTTAACGAGATCGGAAAGAATATGACCGTGCTGGAATACGGCGAAGACATTATAATCATTGATTGCGGATTGGGCTTCCCAGATGAGGATATGCCGGGAATCGACCTCGTTATTCCCGATATAACTTATCTTGAAGCCAACAGGGAAAGAATCAGGGGAATCGTGCTGACCCACGGACACGAGGACCATATAGGCGCTATTCCGTATTGCTTAAGACAGATAAATCCGCCTGTTTACGGTACCAAGCTGACACTGGGTATCATAAAGAATAAATTGGAGGAGCACGTACTGCCGTATGAGCCGTCCCTTAACTGCGTAAATGCGGGACAGACCGTAAAGCTCGGAGCATTTTCCATAGAATTTATTCACGTTAACCACTCTATAGCGGACGCTTGCGCTCTTGCTATAACCACACCTCTCGGTACAGTGGTTCATTCGGGAGATTTCAAGCTTGATATTACCCCCATCGACGGGGAAATGATGAATATTACGAGACTCGGAGAAATAGGCAGAAGGGGTGTTCTGCTCCTTATGTGCGAGTCAACCAATGCCGAAAGACCCGGATACACACCTTCGGAAAAGAAGGTTGGAAAATCCCTTGAATATATATTCAACACGAATGCGGACAAGAGAATAGTTATAGCTACCTTCTCGTCGAACGTGCACAGAGTGCAGCAAATAATAAACGTAAGCGCCCGCCACGGAAGAAAGGTGGCAATAACCGGACGGAGTATGCTCAATATCATCGGAGCTGCGGTGGAGCTTGGCTATATGACTGTCCCCGATGGAGTTCTCGTTGATATTAACGACATAAAAAGATACAAGCCCGAGGAGCTGACTCTTGTAACCACGGGAAGTCAGGGCGAGCCTATGTCGGCGCTTTACAGAATGGCATTTTCCGATCACTCGCAGGTAACTTTAGGAAGAAATGACGTGGTGATTCTTTCATCAAGCGCGATCCCCGGAAATGAAAAGCTCGTTGGCAGAATAATCAACGAGCTGTCAAAGAACGGTATCGGAGTACTGCACGACGCGTCTCTTGAGGTACACGTTTCGGGACACGCGTGTCAGGAGGAGCTTAAGCTCCTGCAGGCACTTCTGAAGCCCAAATATTTTATGCCTGTTCACGGAGAGTACAGACATCTCTCGGCAAACAGGGAGCTTGCTCTCGATATGGGAATTGAGGATAGGAATATCTTCATATCCGATATAGGAAAGGTGCTCGAAATAGACGTAAACGGCGCCCGCTACGCCGGTGCGGTGCCTGCGGGTAAGGTGCTTGTTGACGGATACGGTGTTGGAGATGTCGGCAATATCGTGCTTCGGGACAGAAGACACCTGTCTCAGGACGGTCTTATCGTGGTTGTGGCATCTGTGGATCTTGACGCAAGGCTGTTGCTCAGCGAGCCCGATATAATTTCAAGAGGATTTGTTTACGTAAGAGAATCCGAGGAGCTTATGGAGGAGATAAGAGCTCTTGCCACCGAGGCTATAACCGACAGACTTGAACGGTCGGATAAGGCAGACCGAATGGATCTAAAGACCTCGGTCAAGGACGTCCTTTCAAAGTATCTTTACAATAAAACCAAACGTAAGCCTATGGTTTTGCCGGTGATCGTCAACGTATAATTGCTCCTTTTAAAAAAAGAAGGCTGTTTTTTAAAAAATTCATTAACAGTTCATATATTGTTCAAACTTTAATCACGAGAAAATATTATAATATAATCTATGTAACAATCGCCTGAAATCGGGCGGACTATAATTTAAAACCAAAAATCAAAGATGTAAAGGTGGATCCTTAAATGGGAAAGTCAAACAGAATCAGATCTAACAGAGAAACAGCGAAAATGTCTACTCCTGTTTCCAACCAAAAGAAGGGAGTTCCCGGATGGGCGCTGACTCTTATCACCGTTGTGATAACCGTCGCGATTCTCTTCAGCTTCGTTGCTATGATGTTCTCGGCAAACGGAGTGATCAGACGTTGGACCAAGGTCGTGTCCAGCGAAAACTACTCGGTAGACGCTAACATGATGTCGTATTTCTTCGCTACCGAGTATAACAATTTCCTCTCGCAGTATTCCGCGTATATGTCATCGGCGGATAAGCCCGGAATGCTGAGTCTCAACCCCAACGAGTCTATTAAGGCTCAGATGTTCGGCGGAGATCCCGCGACCGGAAATACTTACTACGATTCTATGCTTCTTGGAGAATTCCAGGGAACATGGTACGATTATTTCGTTAACCGCACGGTTGAAAGCGTAAAGTCTATGCTCGTTTACTGCGAGTATGCAAAGGATAACAATATCGTCCTTGACGAGACCGATTACGCATCGATTGATGAGACTATCAGTACCTTCAGACTTTACAGCGGAACAGATAACGCAGATACGTATTTTTCTCAGGTAATTGCAAAGGGCGTTAAGGAAAAGGACGTAAGAAAGTGTCTTGAGTACTCTATGCTCGCAAACAAGGCTATTCTTGAGATTGCCGAGAAAATAGATGCATCCGTAACAGATACGGACATTACCTCCAAGTATGAAGGCGACAAGCTTAAGTACAATCAGGTTGATTATCTTTACTACAGCTTCAAGGTCAACTATGACGACGTAGTTAAGGAATATAAGGCTGACTACAAGAAGGCGAATGACAAGGAGCTTACCGACGCAGAGCTTAAGAATCACGAGAATGATATCCTTGCTTTGTATCGCGATAAGATATGGGACGCTCAGGAAAAGGCAAAGGAGCTCTCCAAAATTGAATCCGCAGAGGAATTTACCGACGCACTCGTTAAGATGTTCGCGGAGAAGGCTGCAGAGGACGCTTTCAACAGCAAGGCGCAGAATCCTACCGGAATACTTAAGGATAACAAGGCTTCTTTGATCGAGGAGATCGTAAGGGAGATCATTGCCGAGATAAAGGACGGAAAGACCGATGCTAAGGTTGCCGTAGAGATTCCCAAGGACGAGGACGGAAAAGAGGTAGCTAAGGAAACCGCTATTAAGGTATATGGCCTCGATACTACCGTTGAGATCGCAAAGATCGTAAACGACATCAAGGATACAGCTTTTGATAAGGTTATTTCCGAAAAGAAGACCTATACCGTTGAAAAGGCAAATTATATCAGCGACGAGGATGCATTTTCCAAGTGGGCGTTTGCCGACGGACGTGTTACCGGCGAGAGAAAGCTGATATACAAGAATGACGGTGAAGGCGCTACCAAGAAAGAGGATATAACAAACAAGCAGGGTCAGTCTATCACCTACGTATACTACCTTACCAAGTCTCAGTACAGAGACGACTCCAAGACTAAGAACTTCTCTTATGCATTCTTTGGAAACAAGGAAAAGGCAGAGGCAGCTATAAAGGCTATGAAGGAAGACGCTACCTTCAAGGCAGGTACGTTTACTACCGAGACCTTTGAGTCTATCGCTAACGAAAACGGCTCTCAGGGCTTCCAGAGAATTACCGACTACCAGAAGGGCGGAATGCAGGTAAGCGCATTTGATACGTGGCTCTTTGGAGACGGTGTAACCGCAGGCTCTCTCACCGCAACTCCTATTCAGGATACTTCCAGCGGAATGTATATAGTTGCTATATACGAGCAGGAGGGTACCGAGAACTGGAAGGTTGACGTTAAGTCTACCATTGTTAACGAAAGAGCAGAGGCGGAAAGCAATGCTCTTATCGCGAAGTATCCTATTAACGTAAGAGATCGCGCATTGAAGAATATCAAGTATATTGGACTTCAGTAAATAAAAATACGGGGTGTAGCCTTGGCGACACCCCGTAAATTTAACATTAAAAGGGAAGAATCATGGTATTAGAAAATAAGCAAACGACGGTGGCATACCGTTGCCCTCATTGCGGAATGGGTGTAATGAGCGTTGTGGACATATTCAATCTGTCGGCTGATATGGTAAAGCTCAAATGCAATTGCGGGCAGAGTGAAATGACGGTTGTGCGGGCAAGGGACGGAAAAATAAGATTTACGGTTCCCTGTATTCTGTGCCCGAAGCCCCATAATTTCACGGTTTCGTCATCTCTGTTTTTTAACAAGGAGCTCTTTGTTCTTCCGTGCCCGTATTCGGATATAAATATCTGTATGATGGGTGATATAAACTACGTCAAAGCCGAGCTTTCGCGCTCTGAGCTTGAGCTTTTGGATCTGCTTGAAAAGAGCGGTCTTTCCGGCTTTGAGGATATTCACGGAGATGAGGTTCTGACCGATCCGCAGATAAGAGAGATCGTAACCTACGTCATAAAGGAGCTTGACGAGGAGGGACGAATCCGCTGCAAATGCGCCGACGGCAGCTCGGGAGAATACGATGCCGAGATACAGAAAGAGGGAATACGTGTAAGCTGTGCCAAATGCGGCGCCACAAAGCTCATTCCCACAGATTCGCTTATAAGCGCAAGCGAATTTCTGAACGCGGACAGTCTTGAATTGGAATGATACAATTACGATAAACCGACCGACAGGGGCAAGTTAAAAGCTGCTGTCGGTTTTTGTTTGCAAAAAATCGGCTGTCCTAAGAAGGTCTTAGAACAGCCGATTTTTATATTGATTGAACCTTCAAGGCGATTCGAATCATACTTTTACAATACCGATACCCTCGAGGATTGCAAATACAAGAATTACAGCAAGAAGAGCGGGAGCGATATAGATCATAAACTTGAAAAGCTTCTTCAGCTTGAATTTGCCCGAAAGCTCTACCTCTTCTACGATTGCCGTAGGCTTGATAATGTAGCAAACAAAGATACAGGTAAGGATCGCCACTATAGGCATTATAATGCTGTTGGAGAGGAAATCAAAGAACGTAAGGAAGTCCATTCCGAGAGGCGTTACCCCGGAGAGAACACCGAATCCGAGAGCGGAGGGCAATCCTATGAGGATAGATGCTCCAAGCACGATAAGGCAAGAGGGCGTTCTTTCAAGGTGGAACTTATCCTGAATGATAGAAACGACTGTTTCCATAAGAGAAATAGAGGACGTGAGCGCCGCAAGCAGAACGAGAACGAAGAATATAACTCCGACTATGCTTCCGAGAACGGGACCCATGGAATAGAATACCTTGGGAAGAGTAACGAACATAAGTCCGGGACCCTTGTTAACGCCTTCGATACCCGAGAAGCTTACGACCGCGGGGATTACCATAAGTCCAGCAAGGAAGGCAATTCCCGTATCGAAGATTTCTATATGGTGAACCGAGGATTCAAGATTAACGTCCTTCTTCATGTACGAGCCGTAGGTTATCATAATACCCATTGCAAGGGACATGGAGTAGAAAAGCTGACCCATAGCCGAAACGACGGTCATGTAGGTGAACTTTGAAAAGTCGGGCTTGATATAATAAAGAATACCGTCAAAGCCGTTGTTCTGAACACTGAATATGCAGGAGTAGACTGCAATTACGATAGAAAGAACAACGAGAACGGGCATCAGTATCTTGCTGACCTTCTCGATACCCTTCTGTACTCCGCCGAGAACGACGAGTGCCGTTATTCCGATGAAAATGGCGAAGAATACCAAGGATTGACCCGCATTGCCCGTGAAGTATCCGAAATAGTCGGATTCAGCCGCATAATGAGCGTTGCCCGTGGAAAATGCGGTAAGATACTTAAGGACCCATCCGCCGATTACCGAGTAATAGGGGAGAATGAGAATAGGCACTATAGCGCCAAGATATCCGATAAAGGTGTATTTTTTGTTTAGCTTCTGGAATGCACCTACTGCGCTGAGTCCTGTCTTACGTCCGATTGCGATCTCGGTTATCATAAGCGAAAATCCAAATGTCAGTGCAAGCACAATGTAAACGAGCAGGAAGATTCCTCCTCCGTATTTAGCCGCAAGATAAGGGAAACGCCAAAGGTTTCCGAGACCGACCGCCGAGCCTGCCGCCGCAAGGACGAAGCCGAGCTTGCCCGAAAAACTGCTTCTTTCTTTTTCCATAAAAAACTCCAATTAATAATGTAATGCCCTATTATTATCTCATAGAATCCGAAAAAAATCAAGAGGATTTTTCAAAAAAAGCCACAGCACGAAAAAATACGTTTGAAAACAATAAAATATTCACAGAAAAATCACCTCAAATTTTTTATTTTTGTCGAAGTGTTCATAAAATGTTTATATTTTCATGGTACAATGTATTCTGTATCGTAATCTTTAAAAACGGATAACGAGTTTAATAGGAAAATTTAAGGAAAGGAATTCCCACAAATGATAAAAATCGAACATTTGGTGAAGAACTACGGTTCCACCTGTGCGGTAGACGATATCAGCTTTGAGGTAAAGAAGGGTGAGATAGTAGGACTTCTCGGACCTAACGGGGCCGGAAAAAGTACAACAATGAATATTCTTACGGGATATTTGTCGTCTACGTCGGGCAAGGTGTCCATAGCGGGATATGACGTTCTCGATCACCCCCTTGAGATAAAAAAGCACGTAGGTTATCTTCCCGAGCAACCGCCCCTCTATCTTGATATGACAGTAGAGGAATATCTTAATTTCAATTACGACCTTAAGGGCTGTAAGCTTAACAGAAAAAAGCATCTCCAGGAAATATGCGAGGTTGTAAAGCTTAAGGACGTATACAAGAGACTCATCAGGAATCTTTCCAAGGGATACAGACAGAGAGTAGGTATCGCTCAGGCTCTTATCGGAAGCCCCGAGGTTATAATCTTTGACGAGCCTACCGTGGGACTTGACCCCAAGCAGATAATTGAGGTCAGAAACCTTCTCCGCAATCTCGGAAAGGACCACACGGTTATACTTTCCACCCACATTCTTCAGGAGGTCCAGGCGGTCTGCGACAGAATCGTTATTATCAACAAGGGAAAAATAGTTGCGGACGAGCTTACAGAGAATATAACGAGAGCGGTAGAGAATAACCGCCGCTTTATGGTTAAGATCTGCGGTCCCCAGAAGGAGGTCCTCAATATGCTTCGCTCGCGTCCCGGAATAGTCTACGCAGAGGTTCTTGCGCAAAGAGACGGAGATGCCTATTGCTACAATATTGAGAGCGAGGTTGGAATCGACATACGTAAGTCTCTGTTCTACGCTCTTGCTGAGAAGAATTGGCCTCTTATCGGTCTTGAAGCTCTCGGAATGAATCTTGAGGACGTATTTATTGCCATCGTCGATCAGTCGTCGGGCAGCAAGACCCGCTATGAGAAGAATGACAGGAAGGCGTCTAAGAATAACCGAAGCGACGCGGAGCTTGATTTCGCTAAGAATGCCGTCGAAAGCGCCAAGCAGAAGAGGGGCGGAGAATTTTCCGCGCTCTTTGGCGAGGACGAAGAAGATAAATAAGGGAAGGGAGAAGAAAAATGTTTGCTATATATAAAAAAGAGATGCGCTCTTATTTTATAAGCCCTATCGGATACATATTCGTAGGCGTGTTTCTTGCCGTTTCCGCATATCTTTGCTGTACTCATACCATAGGCGCGAGAAGCTACGCTACGGGAATGTATTTCCAGCAGCTCCTTCTTACGTTTATAATACTTATTCCCCTGCTTACCATGCGTCTTTTCGCAGAGGAAAAGAAGCTCCGTACAGAGCAGCTTTTGCTTACCGCTCCCGTTTCTATATGGGGAATGGTTCTCGGTAAGTTTCTTGCGGCGGTTACGCTTTTTGTAAGCTGTGTGCTTGTGTCCTGCGTAAACTTTATTCCTCTTTACGTTTATGCCGCAAGAGAAAGAGGCGCTGATACCTCTGTTAAACTTTATGAAATGGGTCCCGCAACAGGTGAGATAATTGCCTGCGTTCTCGGAGTGATTCTCGTTGGAATTGCATTTATCGCAATAGGAATGTTTATTTCCTCTCTTACCGAGAATCAGCTTTCGTCCGCAGTTGTAACAATCGTGGTTCTTGCAATAATGCTTTTGCTTGATATGGCAAAAAAGCAGATACAGAATCCCGTTATCAACTTTATTACCCACTGGGTAAGCGTAATGAGCAGATTTACCAATTTTATGCACGGTCTCTTTGACTATGCCGCTTTGCTCTATTACATTTCAATAGCAGGAGTATTCCTGCTCCTTACGGTGCGCGTTTACGATAAGCGCCGTTGGGGTTAATGGAAAGGCGGTAAGAGAAAATGAAGTTATTTAAAGCAGGACTTGCCCGCAAGGTACGCTACGGCGGAGTTACCGCGGTGCTTACAGCCGCAATAATCGCCATTGTAATAATAATAAACGTAATATTTACCGCTCTTGCTCATAAGAAGCTCTGGTATACCGACCTTACTCCCGACGTGGAGTTCACTCTTACGGATACATGTATTTCCTATATGAAGAACGGCGACCCCACGTTTACCGAAAGCACTTCTCCCATTGCCAAGATAAACGACTTCAGAGAAGAGCTTCGTACGAAGAACAATGAGCTCCCCGAGGATCAGAGACTCAGCGAGGAGCAGATAAAGGAAAAGACTCAGATAGAGATAATCTTCTGCGATGAGGAGCTTTCATGGTGCACCGACGATATGGCTCGTAAGTACGTATGGAAGACCGCAGCCGATCTTGCGCTTGAGTTCCCCGATCACATAAAGCTTACCTACGTTAACATATACAGAAATCCCACGGCGGTCAGCAAATACGAGGGCGTTTCCTCCGCAAGCGATATAATAATCAAGTGCGGTACCGAATACCGTGTAAGATCCCTGAAGAATTTCTATTATATGGACGGAGAGACGGTAGTTGCTTATAACGGAGAAAAGGTGTTCGTTTCCGCGTTTATGGCATTGACCAGATCCAAGTCTCCCGTTGTATGCTTTACCACGGGACACGGAGAGGAAACCTCCGCAAATCTCAGCGTAGCATTTGTAACTTTGCTTGAAAACGCGGGCTATGAGCCTAAGTGGATAGACCTTACCAAGGAAGAGATCCCCGCAGACTGCAGACTTATGGTTATCTTTGAGCCCACGGGAGATTTTGTGACTGCCGACGGACTTTCGGCTGCCGCAAACGATGAGATCAGAAAGCTTGACGAGTATCTTGCGAACGATAACTCGCTTATGGTGTTTATGTCGGCTACACTGACAAGTCCCCTTAACAATCTTGAGGAATATCTTGAGGAGTGGGGAATTTCCTTCGACAGACAGCAGGAGGGCGGCATCTATCATCCTCAAAGAGTTCAGGATATATCTCAGTCCTTCGATGAGTACGGATTTAACATAAAGGGTGATTACGTAACCTACGGACTCGGAAACGATATTACATCGGCTGTACGCGAGGACGGAAAGACTATGATATTCCCCAATGCAATGCCGATTTCCTATTCAGGAAACGTAACGAATTCCGGATACAGAGATACAGAGGACGGTCCCGTACTCGGTAACTACGGTGTACTCTCGGATGACGGACAGTACAGACAGATATTCGATATGTTTGTATCGAGTAAGAATGCAAAGACTATTGCAAACGGAGTCGAGGTAGAAAGTGCCAACAAGGGAAATCTCTTTAAGCTTATGACTATCTCGGTTCAGGACAGATTGGTTCAGGAAGATAACTACGGTATAACTACCATAGATAAGGCATCCTACGTGATAGCCTGCGGATGTCCTCAGTTTGCATCCGAGGCAGCTTTGACCGGCTCTTACGGAAACAGCGATTTCCTTAACTATACGCTCCGAAAGATAGGTCATGAGCCTGTGCCCGTAGGACTTGAATTCAGATGGTTCGGTGATTACACCATAGACACCATCGAGACCAAGGCGATTAGAACGTACACTCTCGTTCTTACCCTTGTACCCGCTATAATTTCACTCGGAGCGGGAATCGTTGTGCTTGTAAGGAGAAAGAACAGATGAGCTTGATAAAACGCAGAGTAATTGCCATAGTATCGGCGCTCCTCGCAATAATCATCCTCGCTGTAACCTGCTCCATAGTGCTAAAGTATACACGCACCCTTGAATATGAGGATGCGGACGGAAAGATATACCACATTCTCAACAATGACGGCGAATATAAGCTGTACGAAAAGGGCGGAGATACTCCTCTCCCTACGGATGAGCAGTATGGCTTCTTCGTAACGACAGCCGGAACTCTCGTTAAGATCGACCCCAAGACCGGAGCCGTAAAGGAACAGATATTGGTTGATAGCATCAACCAGTTTATCGGCTCGGAGCAGATCGGTAACGGAGCAAGAGTTCTTATATTCCCGCACGTTGAGAGAAACGGCATACTGTCTATCGAGGTTAAGAATGCAGAGGGACAGTTTACCTTTGTGCGTCTTAACGACAAGCTTGAAATAGATCCCAAGGGAAGCTTTGCTATTAAAGAATCTCCCTTGACCGAGTTCAACGGAGAGAAATTCTCCGAGCTTGTAGTCGGAACCGGATATGCCATAAGTACTATGAAGATCAAGGATCCTATCAAGGATGCTAACGGCGAATACACCGAATACGGTCTTGTTCCCGAGGAGAGAGAACGAGTCAAAATTGACGAAAAAACAGGTGAGGAAATAATAGACGAGGAAACCGGCGAGCCTGTAAAGGAAAAATATAATTACGAGCCCGCATATTACATCGTAACCGAGACCTCCGGCAAGAAGCACAAAATGATAGTAGGAGACGAAATCGTTGTTGGCGGCGGATACTACGTCCAGTACGTAGAAATGACCGAGGGCGGAGAGGTTAAGAGAGACGCGGTCTATATTCTCGGAAACACCACGGGTAATTCGGTTCAGTCTAAGATCGAGAACTATATAAGCCCCGTTATAACATATCCCTTCAGTATGGCGAACTATTACGACGTGGAGAATTTTGTTATCGGTCAGAGAAATACCGATACCTGGATTCCCGATCTTTCAGATGCATACGGCACCAGCATTTCCTTTTCGTACATAGACATTGAGGAGCGTCAGAACAGTGTTTCCGCCGTTGTTCCTTACGCATTTTCCTTTGGGCTTGAGGGATACAATGCATCGGATACGGCTATAAACAGCTGTCTGTACAAGCTTTATTCTCCCGAAATAGTGGGAACCGCTAAAGCATTTCCCAGCAGCAAGGATCTTATAGACTACGGATTCTTTACTGCCAAGCTTGATGAAAACGGCGAGGCTGTTCTTGACGATAAGGGTGAGCCAAGGCTTGATGTATTTTCAAAGTATACGGTTGCGTACGAATATGACGTTCTCAACGAAACGCACAATGCCGTTGATATGGTCATAAAGCAGAGAATACTTATAAGCGACAGAGATTTTAAGGAAACCGGTAACTATTACGTATACTCAGTATACGAAATAATCGAGGATCAGGGCAAGAAGCTTGATGAGCCCGTTATGTTTACTTACGACTACATAACCGAAGTAAGCGGAGAAACTCTTACGTTCCTTGCATGGGATGAGTACGATTGGGTAAATCCCTCGTATATCGACCAAAATATTGCATTTATCACCGATATTAAGATATCTTCTTCCAAGTACTCCGCAGACTTTAAGCTTGACAATAGCCAGAGCGATCAGACCGGCGGATTGAGCTCCGCTAACCTCTTTGTAACCGGAAGCGCATCTGACGGAAAGAAATCCGTATCCTTCGGTGTTATGGAAGTGGTTGATGAAAGAGGAAACCGTTGGACTGTAACCTCAGGAGCCATCAGCGCAAAGAATGCGGCAGGTCAGAAGCTTGTTGACAAGGAAAACACGTTCTACGATTATAACAATATCGGAAATCAGGTATACTGCCTAAAACAGAGCGCGCCCCTCGGATCGACAACACGCATAAAGCAGATATTTGTTAACGGCGAGGAAATAAAGAATGCCGAGGGCGCAACAGTAGACATTATGGCTAACAACGTAGTTATCCATATGCCTACGGGCGATAATATAAGCTATCTGAGATACGAAACCGAGCTTTTCAGAAGATTTTTCCAGACCCTTCTGTACGCAACGCTTATAGATTCCTATAAGCTTACGCCCGAGAAGGAGCAGGAGTTGATAAACGATCCCAAGGCTCATATTCTTACCATTGAAATAACTCAGAAGGATGCCGACAAGTCGGTGAAGAATGAGGAAACGGGTAAGATCGAGGTGGTGCCCGGAGAGGTTACCACAAACGTATACAAATTCTATACGGTTTCGGCAAGAAAGTCTTATATTACGGTAAACGGCAGAGGCGGATTCTACGTATACACGTCCCGACTTCAGAAGATTCTGAACGATGCCGTAAGATATTTCAACGGAGAGAATATAGAACCCGGCGGCAGTAAGTGAGGTGGAAAGATGAGATTTTCAGTTAGCTCGTATTCTTACAATCAGTATATTTCATCGGGTGAGATGACCCAGCTTGATGCTCTTCGAAAGGCGGCAGAGCAGGGCTTTGACGGTATTGAATTTACCGAGCTCCGTCCCGAAAACAAAAAAGACGCCACGAAGGAGGAGCAGCTTGAATATGCAAAGCTCCTCCGCCGTGAGGCGGAAACACTCGGAATCGAAATAGTTGCCTATCTCGTGGGCGCAAGTCTTTACAATGACAGCGCCGAGGCTGACGGGAAGGAAGTTCAGAGAGTGTGCGGTCAGCTTGATATAGCTAAAGAGCTTGGGGCAAAGATTCTCAGACACGACGTTGTCGGCAGGGAGAATTTTGACGGTAAGGTCATAGGTTATGACAGAATGCTTCCTACGTTGGCGGCAAACGTAAGAAAAATAACCGAATACGGCGCATCCCTCGGAATAAAGACCTGCAGCGAAAATCACGGATTTATAGCTCAGGACAGCGACAGAGTAGAGAAGCTTTTCAATGCGGTTGCTCATGAAAATTACGGGCTTCTCGTTGATATGGGAAATTTTGCTTGCGCAGACGAGGATTCAGTAAAGGCAGTATCGAGACTTGCTCCCTATGCGATCCATGCTCACGCAAAGGACTTTAAAAAATATCCTTTCGGTACCGAGGTGCCGGAAGAAATCAAAACCTTTATGTCCAGAGGCTGCAACAGATTGGCGGGATGTGCTATCGGCGACGGAGATATTCCTGTAGCTCAGTGTGTGGCAATACTCAAAAAGGCTAAATACGACGGCTACATTACCATTGAGTTTGAAGGTAGCAAGGAGTGCGTCGGAGAGATTGCGCTTGGGCTTGAAAGACTCAAGGCATACGCGGCAGAGTGAATGAATTGAAAAAAGCAAAAAGGGCTGAACCTACGGGGGCGGTCCTTTTTACGTGGAATTTTTCCGTGAGTTAGGATAGACAGACAAAGGAACAACGCTTTTTCTTTGTTTTCCAACCCAAAACCTGTAGGGGATGGCGCCCTCGACATCCCGCCCGACGTGTAACTAACAAAAAGCCTTCCCCAGCGGGGAAGGGGGACCACGAAGTGGGGGATGAGGAGAGCCCTGCGAGAAAATATGTTCGCATTTACTTGGTTCGGGAAGTTAGCTATGCCACCATCGACATAGATACATACTGCGCCCACAACTCTCCTCATCCGTCTGCCTACTCCGCTGCGCTACGTGGCATCCACCTTCCCCGCTGGGGAAGGCTAAGATTAGATTTGCGCTACGAATTATTCAATCAAAGGAACACGCATTTTCTTTGTTTGCGCTTTTATAACCGACTCCGGAACGCCACATAGGGCGTTCCCTACGAGGTTGACGGGGATAATGAATAAAATTCTTCGTTTGTTCGATTATTTATCACTTATCATGCCATGGCGGAAATACCTACGGTGCAACTAATTTTTACAAATTCTGTTGTAGGGAACGCCCTGCGTGGCGTTCCGCCCGACGTTTAACTAACAAAAAGCCTTCCCCAGCGGGGAAGGTGGCGCGAGCTTGCGAGCGACGGATGAGGAGAGCCCTGCGAGAAAATATGTTCGCAATTACTTGGTTCGGGAAGTTAGCTATGCCACCATCGACATCGGCACATACTGCGCCCACAACCCTCCTCATCCGTCTGCCTACTCCGCTACGCTACGTGGCATCCACCTTCCCCGCTGGGGAAGGCTAAAGTTAGAGTTGCGTAACGAGGCGGCGCGTCGAGGACGTCGCGCCCTACAACAGAGAATGTGCGGAATTCATTATACGGTGCGTTGGGGAGCGGACAGACAAAGTAACAACGCAATATCTTTATTTTTTCCACAAACTTGTAGGGACAGACGTCCTCGGCTGTCCGTTCGATGTGTAACTAACAAAAAGCCTTCCTCAGCGGGGAAGGTGGCGCGAGCTTGCGAGCGACGGATGAGGAGAGCCCTGCGAGAATTTATGTTCGCATTTACTTGGTTCGGGAAGTTAGCTGTGCCACCATCGACATCGGTACATACTGCGCCCACAACTCTCCTCATCCGTCTGCCTACTCCGCTACGCTACGTGGCATCCACCTTCCCCGCTGGGGAAGGCTAAGGTTAGTTTGCGTTACGAAATATTCAATCAAAGGAACACGCATTTTCTTTGTTTGCGCTTTTATAACCGACTCCGGAACGCCACATAGGGCGTTCCCTACGAGGTTGACGGGGATAATGAATAAAATTCTTCGTTTGTTCGATTATTTATCACTTATCATGCCATGGCGGAAATACCTACGGTGCAACTAATTTTTACAAATTCTGTTGTAGGGAACGCCCTGCGTGGCGTTCCGCCCGACTAAGATTAGTTTGAGTTACGAATTGTACAATCAACGTAACAACGCAATGTCTTTATTTCTCCCCTACAACAAAGATTGCGTGGAATTCTCATTCGGTGCTCAAAACCGTTATTTACACAAAATTTTAAGATTTTCTTGATTTTCCCCAAAATTCGTGGTATAATAAGTGTGCGAAACAAACTTAATAACAGAAATTAGGGGTATTTTCTTTTGCTGGTAATACTGTACCCGTTTTTTGTGTACCCTACTTTTAAGAATTTGGCAAAAATGCAAATTCCATTTAGTAGGGTTGGCACGGATTTATATCCCCCATTCTGTTAAAGTTTGTTTCGCAGCAATCGGGGTTTGCATTTTTCGGTGCGTATGACTTCGGTTGTGCGCACTTTTTTGATTTGTGGGGGAATTATGTTTGATTATTACAGAATATCATTTATCGGACACAGAGAAATTTACGGCTGTAATTGGGAGAACAGACTTGCAGAAATTATAACCGAAGCTATTCGCATTCACGACGTTGTGGAATTTTACATAGGCAGAAACGGCGATTTCGATATTATGGCGGCATCTGTCATAAAAAGGATACAACGCGATTTTGACAAACATAAATCCTCGCTGAACCTCGTGTTACCCTACCGTGTAAAAGACATAGAATATTACGAAAAATACTACGACGACATAATTTTCCCACTTGACACAAACACTCATCCCAAGTCGGCAATTACAAAGCGCAATCAATGGATGATAGACAACTCCGACTTGATTATTTCTTACGTTGAACCCAACCGCAAGGGCGGCGCACTTGCAGCTCTCAAATATGCGCAAAAGCAAGGTAAAGAAATTATTAATCTTGCCGTTGAAAAATGATAAAACAAAAAGCAGGGAAATCCTGCTTTTTGTTATTGTATTATGCCCATCAAAAACGAGGGGGATTTGTTTTACGGTCAATCATCAAACAATGGTGTTGAGAAATATCTTTCCGCTGTGTCGGGAAGAACGGTAACCACCGTTTTGCCCTTGCCGAGCTTCTTTGCGAGCTTGATTGCCGCAGCAACGTTGGTTCCGCTGCTGATACCGCACATAAGACCCTCTTTTCTCGCAAGCATTCGGGATGTTTCAAGGGCTTCCTCGTCCTTGATTATGCACACGTCCTCGTAAATGCTCTGATTGAGGATTTCGGGAATAATTCCGTCGCCTATGCCCATCTGAATGTGAGTGCCGATAGAGCCGCCCGAAAGAATCGCCGCGTTTTCGGGCTCAACCGCCCAGATAGTCATGTCGGGATTTGCCGCCTTTAGAACCTCTCCGATACCCGTGATAGTTCCGCCTGTGCCTATTCCCGAGCAGAAGCCGTGAATGGGTTTGCCTACCTGCTCAAGAATCTCTCTGCCCGTGCTCGAACGCTGGATTGCGGGATTCGCGGGGTTTTCAAACTGCTGAGGAACGAAAACGTTCTTGTCCTCGGCTCTCATTTTCAGGGCAAGATTGAGGCATTCCTCAATGCAAAGACCTATATTTCCGTCGTCGTGAACGAGAATGACCTCTGCTCCGTAGTGGCGGACCAGCTTTCTGCGCTCCTCACTTACCGAGTCGGGCATAATTATTTTGACCTTGTAGCCGTAGACAGCGCCCACAAGCGCAAGACCTATGCCCTGATTTCCGCTGGTAGGCTCAACGATAACCGTGTTTTCGTTGAGAAGCCCCTTTGCCTCGGCATCCTTTATCATGTTAAGCGCGGTTCTCGTTTTGATGGAGCCGCCTACGTTCAAGCCCTCGTATTTAACGAGGATCTCCGCATCGTCGGGCCCCGTCATATTTCTAAGCCTTACCATAGGAGTATTGCCTATGGCGTCTAAAACGTTGTTATATATCATAATGATTACCTTTCGAAAAGAATATCACTCATAAGTATAGCACATATTCCGTAACTTGTCAATCTTTTTTGGCAGAGCATCAATTTTCCGTCCGACCGTACAGGCGGTTGAGGCGATGGAATTTTTTGCGGTCAACGGCAAAAAGCTGATCGCGGGTAATTCTGTATGCCCAGTTGCTCTCCGACGTTCCGGGAGTGTTCATTCTGGTGTCTTTTCCGTAGACGAAAATATCCTGAATGGGGAAAATGACCGTGTCCGAATGGCTTGCCATAAGGGTCTTTATTATCATAACACAGCCGCGATTCCAATCGTCGCTTTCGCAGTTGCAGTACTCAAATACACGGGCGCGGGTCTCGGGGTCAAGCTCCCAAACGTAGCCGAGAAGTGTGTTATTGTCGTGAGTTCCCGAATAGGCAATTGAATTTTTAACATAATTGTGGGGCAGATGAGGAGACTCCTCGTCGCCGAGAAAAGCAAACTGAAAAACCCTCATTCCGGGGAATTTGCTGTATTTCAGCAGAGAGTTTACCGCGGGGGTTATGTCTCCCAGGTCCTCGGCAATAATAAGTCTGTCGCCCGCAATTTCGCGGATTTTATCGACAATGGCTCTGCCCGGACCCTTTACCCATTTTCCTTCCTTGGCGGTCTTTGCGTCGGCGGGAATGCTCCAGTAGGATTCAAAGCCTCTGAAATGGTCAATGCGTACGCCGTCAAAGAGGGTAAGCATATATTCAATACGTCTGCTCCACCAGGAATAGCCGTCCTTTTTCATGGCGTTCCAATCGTAAAGGGGATTGCCCCAAAGCTGACCGTCCTCGGAAAAATAATCGGGCGGAACACCCGCTACGCATGAGGGTCTGCGGTTTTTGTCAAGCTTGAACTGATGTGGGTTTGCCCAAACGTCAGCGCTGTCAAAGGCAACGTAGATCGGAATGTCGCCTATAATTTTTATGCCCTTGGAATTCGCGTAGGATTTTATCATGCTCCATTGGGTGAAGAATTCATGCTGAATAAATTGCCAGAAGAAAAGCTCGTCGTCATCGGGGGTATCTACCGTCCAATCTACCCATTCCTTGCCAACGTTTGCTTCTCGGAGTGCAAGAAACTCAGCCGTCTCGGCAAGAGGGGGGAACTTTTTTATAAAATCTGCAATTTCCTTTTTTTCGTCCTCGCCCACGCGCCCTGCGGCAATACGCAAAAGGGGCAGACGCTCGGACGAAAGCCTGTGGTATTCGCAGAGATAGGGGGCTTTTTGCTTTGCTTCCCAAAGCTCGGCATCTGTGAGAAGTCCCTTGTATTTAAGGGTGGGAAGATCTATAAATAATGGATTTGCGCCAAAGGACGAAAAGGATTTATAGGGAGAATTGCAATCGTCGGTCATACAGAATGGCAGGACCTGCCAATAAGAAAAGCCGCTCTCCGAGAGGAAGTCGATAAACTCCATAGCTTCCTTGCCGAAGGAGCCCACGGAGTAATCTCCGTAAAGTGAAGAAATATGCATAAGCACACCGCTTGAACGATTCATAAAAACCTCCAAGAAAATGGAAAATTGAAAATGGAAAATTGAAAATGGAAAGTTGAAAATTAAGGAATAGGCGAACGAATACGGTATATAACGCAGAACTCACTTCAACGTGTCCGCTCGAAAATATAGTCGCCTACGTCAACGTGTCATCCTGAGCGTAGCCGAACTTTTTTCGAAGGAGCAAAGCATGGCGCGCGAGCTGAGGAAAAAGCAAGCCACGTTAGTGGCGCAGGGATCTACAAAGACTTTTCCTTAGCTTTCCTACGGTAAGTTACCATTTTTTCACAGCATGACAAAATGTAAGTCTATATTAAGAAAGATAACGAAACCCCATAGTAGATCCCATCGTTGCTAACGCAACTCGGTTTTTCTCGCTCCCTGCCTTGCAGGGTCGCCTCCAAAAAACTTCGACTCCGCATACGCTCCGCTCAGGATGACATGTTGACGGACACTCCGTATTACATGTTCGAAACAGTTACGAATCCAAACAACAAACCGGCTACGTATCATTTTCGAGCAATAGCGGTACACGGATAGTTCGCAGACGCGGAATTTTTAATGAACAGGGGCTGTTGCTAAAGTGCGACAGCCCCATGGATTTTTATTTTACTGTCTCTGAAGCTCAACGGTAACGGTAACGCCGTCAAGGTCGATGCTTCCCGTGTATTCAACAGCCGTAGGTGCCTTGAACTCCGCAAGAAGATCGTGAGAGAGCTGCTCCTGCTTTTCGGTAATTATTCCCGAAATATAGTCGGAATCGGTTGCGAAGGAAATGAATATTCTATCGCTTACGTCAAAGCCTGCGCTCTTACGGAATACCTGACACTGGCGGACGATATCACGGAGAATCCCCGCTCTCTGGAGCTCCTCGGAAATAGTGGTATCAAGGGCTACGAATTCGTCGTAGTTCTTGTAGATTGCCACGCTTTCCTTTGCTACCGAGTTGACGGTAAATACATCGGGCTCAATATCGGCAAGACCGAGAGACTCAAAGGAGAGAGCCTTTCCTGCCTTAACGTCGTCGGAGAGAGCCTGCTGAGTAGCCGCATCAAGTCCCGCAAGGTAAGCCTTAACGTCGTTTGCGCGGTTCTTGAGAACTCTTCCCGCAACCTTGAAGTTTACTGTAAGGAAGTTGGATTCGAGAGAGGAGGTGTCCTCAAGCTCGGATACCTCAAGAACGTTAAGCTCGCTTCTGATTATCTCGCCGAAGGTCTCGATAGCGTTGTGATTTGCCTCGGTTGCCGTTACGTAGATAGCGGGAAGGGGCTGACGCACCTTGATCTGCTTTTCGTTACGGAGCTTAAGTCCGAGAGAAATAATATCACGCGCCTTTTCAACGTCGGAGAGGATTCTCTCATCGGTAATATCAAACGCAGCGGGAACGGTGGGATAATCGGTAAGGAATATGGAAACAGCGGTCTCGTCAGAGTATCTCTTGATAAATCTCTGCCAGGTGGTCTCGGTAATGAAGGGGATAATGGGAGCCATCGCGCCGGTGATGCTCTTGATAGCATAGAAGAGAACGGCGTAAGCGTTCTGCTTATCCTCGTTGTTGTCGGTGGACCAGAAGCGTCCGCGGTTTACACGGATGTAGAAGTTGGAAATATCGTTTACGAATGCTTCAAAGCCTGCAACTACGTCGCGGGTGGAGTAGATGTTCATGTACTTTGTAGCTTCATCTATAAACTTGTTGGTGCGGATAATAAGCCAGCGGTCGATGGGACAAAGCTTTGTAACGTCAAGCTTCGAAAGATCAACCTTTACGTTGTCAATATCTGCGTAGGTTGCGAAGAAGGTCTCAAGGTTCCAGAAGGCAAGGAGCTTTCTCTTTGCCTCGTCTCCGAGATTAAAGCCGAAGCGAACGTCGGTTGAGGTAGATGAGGACGCGAAGATGTAACGGGTAGCGTCAGCTCCGATAATGTCGGCAGCCTCGTCAAAGCGGATCATAAAGCCTGTCTTGGAGAAGCGGCTTCCGTCCTCGGAAACTACCATTCCGTGGGTGGTAACTCTCTCGTAGGGAGGCTCGTCAACAAGCACAGTGCTCATGAAGAGCATGGAGTAGAACCAAAGTCTTATCTGCTCCTTCATTTCGAGAACGTGCTCTGCGGGGAAGTACTGCTTCCAATAGTCCTTGTCGGTCTCGTACTTCAGTGTGGAGAAGGGAACGATACCTGCGTCAAGCCATACGTCTCCGACCTGAGTTACACGCTCAACCTCAGCTCCGCAAGGACACTTGATCTTGACCTCGTCGATCCACGGACGGTGGAGATGAGGAATAGCGTCAACCTTTGCGGGGTCAGCTGCCTTCTCGCGAAGCTCTGCCTTAGAACCGATTACGGTAAGCTTGCCGCAGTCGGGGCAGAGATAGAAGGGCAGAGGAAGTCCGTAGAAACGCTTACGGGAAATGTTCCAGTCGGACATGTTTTCAAGCCAGTCAAGCATACGCTTGCCCTGGTAGGGGGGATCCCAATGTACCTTGTTTGCGTTTGCGATAAGGCGGGGACGGAGCTCGTCAACGGCAATTGCCCACTCCTTGCCCAGACGGAAGATGATCTCCTTCTTACATCTCCAGCAAACGGGGTAGCTGTGCTTATACTTGTGAGTGTAGAAGAGCTTGTTTCTCTTTTTGAGCTCCTCGAAAACGAGCTGTCTGCATTCCTGCGCGTCAAGACCCGAAAGGAAGGAGAAGCCGTTATAGAAAATTCCGTATTCGTCAACGGGGATTATCTTGGGAAGTCCGATAGATTCGCCGAGAGCAAAGTCCTCAGCTCCGCATCCGGGAGCAATGTGAACGACTCCGCATCCCTCATCGTCGGCAACCTCGTCCCAAAGAACGATCTTATGGGCAAATTTCTGCTCGTCCATCTCGGGGAAGCAGGTCTCGTATTCCTTACCTGCAAGGTCGGTACCCTTCATGGTGTCAAGGAGAGTAACGCCATCCTTGCCCGCAAACTTCTGCTTGAAGTAGTTTTCGGAGGTTACGTAGTTGAAATCCTCGCCCTCAACGTGCAAGCGAACGTAGGTCATTTCGGGATTTACCGCGAGAGCTACGTTAGCAGAGAGCGTCCAGGGAGTAGTCGTCCAAACGAGAATATAATCGTTAGTATCCTTGATGGGAAGCTTGAAGAATACAGCCTCGTGCTCGATCTCCTTATAGGAGCCGGTCATTTCGTGCTCGGAAAGAGAGGTTCCGCAGCGGGAGCACCAGGGCATGGGCTTGTATACCTGACGGATCCAGCCGCCCTCGTCGCACTTTTTGAGGAAGTTCCAGATACCCGTGATGTTTTCGTCAGTATACGTGAAGTAGGAGTTATCCCAATCCATCCACTGTCCGAGTCTCTTGGACTGCTCGGTAATAACACCCGAGAACTTTTTAACTCTTTCGATACACTTATCGGTAAATTTGTCAAGACCGTAAGCCTCGATGTCGTGCTTGGTCTTGAAGCCGAGCTCCTTTTCCACCTCGACCTCGACCCAAAGGCCCTGAGAGTCAAAGCCGTTGCGGTAGTGAGTGTCGCAGCCCTTCATTGCGTGGTATTTGATAAAGGTATCCTTAAGGGTTCTTCCCCAAACGTGGTGAACACCCATAGGATTGTTTGCGGTTATAGGGCCGTCGATAAAGCGGTACTTTTCACCGCCCTCGTTTTTAGCCTTGAGCTTCTTGAAGCATTCGTTTTCCTCCCAGAAGCCGAGAATCTCCTTCTCGTTGTCAACGAAGGAATATTTTACGTCGAATTTTTCCTGCATTTGCACAAATTCCTTTCTTTTATATGCCATAGAATTGTTTACATAAAAATACATCTTACAGTATAGCACTAAAAAGCTCTCTTGTCAACGGCTTTTTTCAATCTTTGCAGTATTCTTCAATAAAATTTATATAAATATATATAAAAATTGCGAATTCTTATTGAAAAAAAGAGGGTTGTGTGGTATAATCATAATGGATAATGGCGCAGTGTTTCCGCGGAGCGGAAACAAATGCAAAATGCAAAATGCAAAATGCTAAATGCTAAATGAAAAGTGATAAAGGATACGGGGGATGATGAATGAAAATAATTCTCGCCTCGGGTTCACCGAGAAGAAAGGAAATACTTGAGGGGCTCGGAATCGATTTTTCGGTTATGGTTGCCGATGCCGACGAGACCTGCGACATCACGGACCCCTACGAATATGCCATGGAGCTTGCAAGGCGAAAGGGTCAGGCGGCTTGGGCTAAGATAAAATTGTTGATGAAGGACGGCATCGACCTGTCCGACGCGGTTATTATTTCTGCCGATACCGTTGTTTTTTCAAACGGAGAGATCCTCGGAAAGCCAAAGGACAGAGAGGATGCTTACCGCATGGTGAGTCTTTTATCGGGAAGTGAGCACGAGGTAATAACCGGTGTGGGAATAACCGTAGGCGGGGTAACCTCTACCGCGTTTTGCGATACACTCGTGGGAGTTATGCGAATACCCCAAGAGGAAATCAGAAAATACGTGGATTCCGGCGATTGCGACGACAAGGCGGGCGCGTACGGAATACAGGGGATATTCTCGAAATGGGTAATAGGTATTAACGGCTGCTATTTTAACGTAGTCGGACTTCCCACGAATACACTCAATAAGCTTTTTTACGAGGTAACGGGACAGTATTTGTAAATGCAAAATGCAAAATGCTGAATTAGATTTTAAATTCTGAAGAAAGGAGCATACCATGGCTAAGACGGTCGGAGTGGATCTGGGTACGGCGAATACCCTTATCTGCATGAAGGGCGAAGGAATAGTCATTCGTTCACCCTCGGTGGTGGCGATAAATCGGGACACCCGAGAGATCATCACCCAGGGCGCAGAGGCAAAGCGCATGATGGGAAAGACCCCCCGCGGAATACTTGCCTTCCGTCCCATAAAGGACGGCGTAATAACAGACGCAGACGTAACGTCGGGTATGCTTCGTAATTACCTTTTGAGCATAGGAGCAATATCGACCTTCAGCCGTCCCTACGTGATAGCGTCCATACCCTACGGAGTAACAGAGGTAGAGCGGCAGGCTCTTGAGAGCGCGGCATTCTATGCGGGAGCGAGAAAGGTTGCCCTTATTGACGAGCCTCTTGCGGCGGCGCTCGGTACGGGACTCAACGTAGGCGGTCCCAAAGGAACTATGATAGTAGATATGGGCGGTGGAACTACCGAGGTAGCTGTTATAAGCATGGGCGGAATAGTGGCATCAAAATCCATACGCATTGCGGGAGACGAGCTTGATGCCGCGATAGTTGAATACATAAGACTTACCCGCTCGGTGCTTATAGGAGTATCCACGGCGGAGGAGCTGAAGATCAGAATAGGAAGCGCCCACGGAGAAATCGACAGAGGAAGTCTCACGGTTTCGGGAATGAGCCTTGTAAGGCGAATGGGCGTAAATATACAGATAAGCAGTGCAGAGATAAGAGAGGCAATAAAGGAGCCTCTTGACGAGATAATTTCGGCAATTAAGCAGGCATTTGAGCAGACACCCCCCGAAATATCATCCGACCTTTACGATTTCGGAATAGCTCTTACGGGAGGAGGCGCCCTTATTCCGGGTATCGGAAAGCTTATATCCGAAAAAACGGGAATGAGGGTTAGAATCGCCCAAAAGCCCATGGAAAGCGTCTGCCGCGGAATTTACAGAGTTATCGAGCATGCGGCGGAGCTTGAAGGATTTTTAAGATACAGGGAGCGTTAAGGGTACATGAAAAATAAAAATGCTGTAAAAGAATATCCCGCTCTGAAAAAAGCGTTTGACAGCTTTTATCTGTGGCTGGTTATTTTCTGCGTAGGAATATTTCTTCTGTCGCTTTATCTTGCAATAGGAGTGGATTCAAGAATAGGAATAGCGGTGGGAGTTTGCGACGCACTACTTTACTTTGTGCTTACAACAGGCCTGATGCAGAGACTTCTCGGCATAGGATATACCCCTCACGGAGCAGAGCTTTCGGTCTGCATAAAGGGCGGAAAAACCGCAAATTGCAGGGACCGAAAAAAATATATTCCGAAAAGACTTTTGTGGAGCGACGTAACTGCTATTGCGGGAGGAGCAAAAAAGCCTGATACAGTTACGGAGGAGATATATATTCACAAGGGGCTCAAAAGAATAGCTTCGGATGCATTCGTCGGAATGACGGGTCTTTGCAGAATAACCTTTGAGGGAATGGCTGAGGAATGGTCTGAAATAGACTGTGAAGCCGATCTTTCAGAGGTTGAAGTAGTGTTTCTTGGAGATATGACCGGAACAGAGCAGTAAATCAGATTTTGCCAAGGGTAAAAGAGAGGGAAGTTGAAAAAATGAAATTTCTCAAAAGTAAAGTATTTCTAATATGCGCGGCTGTTGCGCTGTCAGTAGCGCTGATAACCGGCTGTCTTGCAATACTCGGCTTTTCGGGTCCCGTGAAGCTTGTGCTCGGCACGGTTGCAAAGCCATTCCGAGCCGTAGGAACGTGGGCGGCAAACGCAGTGAACGGATTTACCGAGGTTTTTGACGATTACGGGAAGATAAAGGCAGAGAACGATGCCCTGAGGGCTCTGCTTGAAGAGAAAGAGGATGAAAGCTATAACGCGGGAATTCTCACCGAGGAAAATCAGTGGCTAAAGCAATATTTGAATATTGCCGCAAAGCACCCCGACCTTCATCTTGCGGATGCAAAGATAATAGCCATGGAGGGAGACAATTATTCCACGTCGGTTACCCTTAATAAGGGAAGCGTTCACGGAGTAAAGAACGGCATGGCGGTAATGACCGAAAAGGGAATCGTGGGACGTGTTGTTGAGACAGGTCTCGATTGGTGCCGCGTCGTAAGCGTTATAGATACCCAAAGCTCTGTGGGAGCGCATATAGAGCGCACGGGAGCATCCGGGATAATCGAGGGCTCGGCAGGTATTCAGGGCAACGGTGAGTGCAGAATGACCTATATCGAAAGCGGCGCAGACATAAGAGTAGGGGACAGAGTTTGTACGTCGGGCGGCGCGGGAAGCAGCTTTCCCGCAGGACTTCACATAGGAGAGATCACCGCAATAGATGCCGACCCGGAGGCGGGCAGAATAGTTGCGACGGTCAAGACCGCTGTGAGCTTTTCGGAGCTTCGCGAGCTTTTCGGGGTTATGGTCGTTATAGGCTATAAGGGAGGCTCCTGATGAGGAAAAACAAGCAGGGACGCATAGACAAAATGCGTTCGTCAATGATGAGAAAAAGAGTGCTTCTGTACTCTGCAGTGATTTTTATTTTGGCTGTGGCAAGAGGTTCGTTTTTTGCGAGGCTTGAAATTCTCCCCGTGAGTCCCGATCTGGTTCTTGCCTCCGTAGCGGCAGTAGCGGTAGTGGACAGCATTGAGACGGCAACGCTTACGGGAGTTATCGGCGGAATAATAGCCGATGCGGTTGGGGGATTCGGAATGTATCTGTCTCCCGTAGTTTACCTTATTGCGGCGGTTGCCGTGGCAATGGCGACCAAAAAAATGATGCCGAGATACCTTTCGTGGCTGGCGACCCTTCCGATAGCATGCGTTATTGGGGCGGCCTCTACGTTGCTTAAGAGCTTTTTATTTGGCGCGCCCACTGCATTCGGTATGCTTATTCGGCATATAATAATACCCGAATTTATATTTACGGTCATATTTGCTTTGCCCTTGTTTCCTCTTATACAGCTTTGCGCATCGGTGGGAGGCGACAGAGGCAGAATGCCTTTAAAATAAAGAAATTCTGAAAGGAATACCATGAATAAACCCGTGTTCAGACCCGACCCTGCTACCGGCAGACTGTCGGAGAAAAATTCAAAAAAATATTTTTCAATAATAGGACTTGCGCTTTTTGCCTTTGTGGTAGCATCCTACGCGTCAAGCATAGGTGTGGCGTACCTCTTTGCTAAATTTGCGCCCCACCTTTACCATAACTTCTGGGTAAATACAGTCATATCACTCGTATGCCAGTACGGAATAGGACTGGGAGCAAGTCTTATAATACTTTCAAGGCTGCCCAAGGATACGAATCCCTCGGAAGACTTTGGAGCAAAGTCCTTCTTTATGGCACTTTGCGTTGTCTTCGCCTTTATGTGGGCAGGTAACTTTGTGGGTAACTACGTAACGAGTATGCTTCGGTTCCTTCTTAACCGACCCGTACAAAACCCCGTAGCCGTAATGATAGACGGAAACGCGTGGTGGATGAATCTTCTTGTTTACGCTATTCTTTTCCCCATAATCGAGGAAGTGGTGTTCAGAAAGATATTCTGCGACAGACTTCTTCCTCTCGGAGAGGGATACGCCGTATTCGTGTCGGCGGGAATATTCGGTTTGGTGCACGGAAACTTCCACCAGTTCTTCTATGCCTTTGCTGTTGGAATCATCTTTGCGGGAATTTATATAAAGACGGGCAGAATCCGTTACTCCGTAATTTACCATATGATCATTAATTCCACGGGAGCAGTGCTTCTTCCTGTAATTTACGGTAAGATAGCCCATCTCCTTTCTACCGAAAAGCTTACTGAGCTTTTAAACGGAATTACTTCCTCGGACGTGGCGCAGAGAACCGCGGCGGCAGCCGAGCTTTCACCTGTTATGGGCTGGCTCATAGCTTATTGGCTGTACAGTATTGCAACTCTCGTTCTTACCATACTCGGTGTCGTGTTCTTCTTTAAGAGAATGCGTAAAAACAGACTCAGAGAAGGACTTATCCCCCCGTCAAAGGACGGAAAGGTAGCTAACATTTTCTGTAACGTGGGAGCGGCTCTTGCCATATCGGTCAGCGTTGTGATATTTACCCTGTCGCTCTTTTAAAGAATAAAAATCAGGAAAGATAAATTATGCGGAAGGTAAAAGCAAAATCGAATAATAATCACAGATTTGTCGCCGTAGCGGCAGTATTTTGCGTTGCCTGCATCGCATTTCTGATAGTTCTCGCCATGAGGCAGGCAAAGGGCTCGTCTCTGCCGCCAAAGAAAAGCGAGATAGTGAGATACTACACGGTCCCCGGCGCAAGAGGAGAGATATACGACCGCAACGGTAAAAAGATAGTGGGAAATTCCGATAGCTACGACTTGGTATTTGAATACGGAGCCATGCCCGATACGAGAGAGGAGGTAAATGCCTCGCTTCTCGGCATAATGGACGCAATAAAGCGGACGGGAAATGAATTTAAAATAGCCGACGACCTCTTTATTCTTGACGGTACCTATCCAAATATGACCTTTGTTCCCGAAATGGAGGACAAGGAGTCAAGCGAATACTACCACTATACGAAGTTTCTCACAAAGCACAATTTTAAAGAGGGGGAAATGACTCCCTCGGATATAGCCGAATATTTTGTTTCAAGATATGCGCTCGGCGAGTATTCGGCTGAGCAGAAAACAACGCTTATCCGTCTTTATTACGAAATGGAGAGAGTGGATTTCGGGGCGTATGCGGTTTATACCGTTGCAAGGGGTGTAAACGATGCGTTAGTTACCGCCGTAAAGGAAGCGGGAATCGAGGGGGTAACCTTTGATATACCCTCGGAAAGAGTTTATCTCTACCCCGGTACGGCATCGCATATTCTCGGCAGAGTCGGAAAAATGAACGAGGAGCTGTGGGAAAAATATGAAGCTCTTGGCTACGGATACAGTGATTACGTAGGCACTTCGGGGTGCGAGGCGGCATTTGAGGAACATCTGCGAGGCACCGACGGAGAGCTTTGCGTCGAGTACGACAAGGAAGGCAGGATAGTCAGGGAATATTACACCAAGATGCCCAAGCGCGGCAAGGACGTTTATCTTACCATAGATATAGAGCTTCAGCTTGCCACAGAGAAGGCGCTTGCCGAAAACGTAGAGATGATAAAGAATATGCCCAACTTGAATGCGGATGCGGATGCGGGAGCGATCACAGTGCTCGACCCCAATACGGGAAAGGTACTTGCAACTGCGTCATATCCTACCTACGATCTCTCAAAATTTGAAAGCAAGGAATATTACAATTCCTTGGTCGCCGACGAAAATCTTCCCCTTTATAACCGAGCGCTTCAGGGTGTGTACGCTCCCGGCTCGACATACAAGATCGGCGTTGCGCTGGCGGCGCTTGAGGGAGGATACATAAACAAAGACACCGAATACGTGTGCAACCATCAATACCATACGGGACAGTTCTGTTTGCATATACACGGTAGCGAAAACGTCATAGGGGCTATAAGGGATTCCTGCAACATTTTCTTCTTTAACGTTGGAGAGGCAATGGGGATAAACCTTATAACCGATTATACGGAGCGTTTGGGGCTTGGCGCCGATACGGGACTTGAGCTCGGAGACAAAAACGGCATTGTCGCGGGGCCTGCGTACAGAGACGAAATAGGCGGAGCGGCTTGGATGCTCGGAGACGATCTCTCCGCGTCCATCGGTCAGTCCGACCACGGTTATACCCCCTTGCAGCTCAGCGTCTATATAGCGTCGGTCGTAAACGGCGGAACGAGATATAACACTCACATACTCGATTCCGTAAGAGAATTTTATACGGGCAACGTAATAAGTAAAACAGATACTACCGTTGCCGATAAGGTGGAATTTTCCGACGAGACCTACGACCTTCTTATAGAATCTATGAGGCAGGTGGTAGATAGCAACCAGGACGTTAAGAAATACTTTAAGGACGTTCCCGTTACCGTAGGCGGAAAAACGGGTACAGCCGAGGTGGACGGCAAAACGGATTACGCGGTATTCTGCGGATTTGCGCCGTTAGATACTCCCGAGATAGTAATATCCTGCGTTATCGAGGAGGGTAAGTACGGACAGTACGCCGCTTATGCCGTTGGAAAGATAATGGAGACCTATTTTGCTAACTACGGTGAGGAAATAGGCGAAAGATTACAGAATGCGCAGTAAAAAAGACTTGACAATATAAAAATACGGGTATATAATACTATCCGTTGATTTTTCATTAATTTTATTATGAGGTAAAAAATGGAGAAAAGAGTTTCTGAAATATTCGGAAGCATGGTGTTTAACGACGAGGTCATGCGTGAGCGACTTCCAAAGGAGGTCTATAAATCCCTTACCAAAACCATAGCTACGGGAAAGACGATAGACGCGTCGGTTGCCGACGTTGTCGCAAACGCAATGAAGGACTGGGCAATAGAAAAGGGAGCTACCCACTATACCCACTGGTTCCAGCCCCTTACGGGTGTAACCGCGGAAAAGCACGATTCCTTTATCGCTCCCGTCGGACCCTGTAAGGTCGTTATGGAATTTTCGGGCAAGGAGCTTATAAAGGGAGAATCCGACGCATCGTCCTTCCCCTCGGGCGGACTTCGGGCGACCTTTGAGGCAAGAGGATACACGGCATGGGACCCCGGCTCTTACGCGTTCGTTAAGGACGGCTCCCTCTACATACCCACGGCATTCTGCTCTTATACGGGAGATGCCCTCGATACAAAGACCCCCTTGCTTCGTTCCATGGACGCAATAAGCACTCAGGGAATAAGATTGCTCCGCCTTTTCGGCGATACGACAACCAAGCGACTGTCCACGACTGTCGGCGCGGAGCAGGAATATTTCATAGTAGACAAGAAGCTCTTTGATCTGCGCGAGGATCTCCAGTTTACGGGAAGAACCCTCTTTGGAGCTCCCGCTCCCAAGGGTCAGGAGCTTGAGGATCACTACTTCGGACCTCTTAAGCCGAGAATAAGCGCCTTTATGGCTGACCTTGACGAGGCGCTCTGGACTCTTGGTATAAACGCAAAGACAAAGCATAACGAAGCGGCGCCCTCTCAGCACGAGCTTGCACCCATATACGCAACCACCAATATGGCGGTTGACCAGAATCTCCTTACTATGGAGTATATGAAGCTTATTGCCGAGAAGCACGGACTCGTATGTCTGCTCCACGAAAAGCCCTACGCGGGCGTTAACGGCTCGGGTAAGCACAACAACTGGTCGCTCTGCACCGATAAGGGCAAGAATCTTCTTGATGCAGGTAAGACCCCCGCGGAAAACGCAAAATTCCTCTTGATACTTGCGGCTATTATCAAGGCTGTTGACGATTATCAGGATCTTATGCGTATTTCTGTCGCTCACCCCGGAAACGACCACCGTCTCGGTGCAAACGAGGCACCCCCCGCCATCGTTTCCATATTCCTTGGCGAGGAGCTTGATATGATAATCCGCTCCATAATCGACGGCAAGGCATATGAGGGTGTAAACGCGGGTATTATGGATTTGGGAATTCCTTCGATTCCCACCTTCCGCAAGGATACCACCGACAGAAACAGAACCTCTCCCTTTGCCTTTACGGGTAACAAGTTTGAGTTCAGAATGCTCGGCTCATCCCAGAATATAGCCCTTCCCAACGTGGTGCTCAATACCACGGTTGCCGAAAGCTTCAGACAGTTTGCAGATATTCTTGAGGGAGCAGATGACCTTGACGCGGCTATCGGAAAGCTTCTTAAGGAGACGTTTGCGGCGCACAGCAGGATAATATTCGACGGCAACGGCTATTCCGAGGAATGGGAGAAGGAAGCCGAGAGACGCGGACTTCTCAATCTTCCTACGTCGGTTGACGCGTACAAGCATTTCAATACCGAAAAGAATATAAAGCTCTTCTCCGACCACGGCGTAATGAGCCGTAGCGAAATAGAGTCGAGAGAGGAAATTCTTTTTGAAAACTATTCGAAGATAATAAACATAGAAGCTCTTACCATGATAAAAATGGCGAGCAGAGATATAATTCCTGCGGTCAATGCTTATATCGGAGAGGTTGCCAAGGGCGCGGCGGCAAAGGTTTCATTTATCCCTAACGCCAATTGCGAGGTAGAGGAGGACATTATTGAAAAGCTTTCCGACCTCAACGCAAGAGCCTACGCTTACGTTGAAGTTCTCAAGGAAGCCGATAAGGCGGCGATAGCAGTCTGCGACGTTGAACAGAGAGCCGAGGTCTGCCGAGACAGAGTAGTTCCCGCAATGAAGGAGCTTCGCGCAGTGGTTGACGCCATGGAGGAAATGACCTCGTCCGAGTTCTGGCCTATGCCTACGTACAGCGACCTTATGTTTAAAATATAAAAATATTTGCAATTCTTGGAAATATGTGATATAATATATTATCTGTTCAGAGAGAGGACTAACGAAAGAGAGGAAACGAAATTGAACTTTGAACTTTTAGCACTTATACTTTATTTTGCGGCAATGCTTGGCATAGGAATTCTGTTCTTCTTCAAATCGAAGAGCAGCTCCGATAAGGATTACTTCCTTGGCGGAAGATCCATGGGACCTTGGGTTACCGCAATGAGCGCTCAGGCATCCGACATGAGCGCATGGCTGCTTATGGGACTTCCCGGCAGTATTCTCGCGTTCGGATTGGGTCAGGCTTGGATAGGAATCGGTCTTGCTATCGGTACCGCCCTTAACTGGATACTCGTAGCGCGCAGACTTCGTCGCTTCTCCGCGGCGGCAGGGGATTCCATTACCGTTCCCCAGTATCTTTCCAACCGTTTTGCGACAAAGAGCAAGACTCTGCAGGTCGTTTGCGCGGTAGTATTCCTTGTTTGCTTTACCGTTTACGTAGCATCTGCTTTCGTTGCGGGCGCAAACGTATTTACGTCCCTGTTCAACATAGAAAAGGGTACCGCAATGCTGATCTTTGCGGCGATACTTATTATATACACGTTCCTTGGCGGGTACAAGGCTGTATGCTGGACCGACTTTTTCCAGGGAATACTTATGCTCGTAGCTGTTCTTGCTGTTCCGATAATTATCGTAATTACCAAGGACCTCAATACTGCGGCTCTTTCTAACGTAATCGTGAGCGACGGAGAATCCTATAGCTTCGTTACAAACATTTTTGCCGCATCGCCCAAGGAAATAGCAAACGGACTTGCATGGGGACTCGGATATTTCGGTATGCCTCACATTCTCGTCCGCTTTATGGCAATAAAGAAGCCCTCTATGGTAAAGAAATCGGCGATCGTTGCAATTACCTGGGTCGTTCTTTCACTTGGCGCCGTAATTGTTATTGCGTACTTTGGAAGAATGCTCGTAGGCGAGGAGCTGCTTCTTAAGGGCGAGCAGAGCATGGTATTCATCAGACTTTCCAGAGACCTGTTCCATCCCTTTATTGCGGGAATTCTTCTTTCCGCGATTATCGCGGCTTCCATGTCCACGGCGGACAGCCAGCTTCTCGTTGCATCCTCGTCCTTTACCTCGGATATATACAAGCCTCTTATCCGCAAGAAGGCTACCGACAAGGAGGTTCTTTGGGTAGGACGCGCAGTCGTTCTTATAGTTGCAGTCGTTGCTTACTTTATTGCAAGCAGTAAGGGAGACGGAGCGCAGGCAATTATGAACCTTGTTGAAAACGCATGGGCAGGATTTGGCTCGGCATTCGGCTCTGTAATCATTCTTTCGCTTTTCTGGCGCAGATTTACCTACAAGGGCGCTCTTGCAGGAGTTATCAGCGGAGCTCTCGTTGACGTGCTTTGGCTTGCATTCCTTTCAAAGCCTACCGGAATCTACGAGCTTATCCCCGGATTTGCCGTAAGCATGATAGTAGCTATCGTAGTAACCCTTCTTGATAAGAAGCCTTCTGAGGAGATCACCGCTATATTTGATGCGGCGACCGCAAAGGATGAAGAATAAACAAGAAAAAAGCGTTGGTGAAAACCAACGCTTTTTTAATGCAAAATGCTAAGTGCTAAATGCTAAATCAGGGTGCGATGTGCACTCTGAAATCGGCGGGGACAGGCATCTTTGACGAGCTATACCGTTACGTAAATCTAACCAAGCCTCCCTGCGGGCATGTCGCAAGCGACTGTCGAGTTTGCGACAGTTCCCTTGACAAGGGAAGGCTAAGATTAGTTTGCGTTGCAGAATGTACAATCTGAGGAATAGCGCATTTTCTTTAAAATCCCCACAAACCCGTAGGGACAGACGTCCTCGGCTGTCCGTTCGATGTGTAACTAACCCAAAAGCCTTCCCCAGCGGGGAAGGGGGACCACGAAGTGGGGGATGAGGAGAGCCCTGCGAGAAAATATGTTCGCATTTACTTGGTTCGGGAAGTTAGCTGTGCCACCATCGACATAGATACATTCTGCGCCCACAACTCTCCTCATCCGTCTGCCTACTCCGCTACGCTACGTGGCATCCACCTTCCCCGCTGGGGAAGGCTAAGGTTAGAGTTGCGTAACGAGGCGGCGCGTCGAGGACGCCGCGCCCTACAACAGAGAATGTACGAAATTCATTATACGGTGCGTTGGGGAGCGGACAGACAAAGGAACAACGCTTTTTCTTTGTTTTCCAACCCAAAACCTGTAGGGGATGGCGCCTTCGACATCCCGCCCGACGTGCAATTAACAAAAAGCCCCCTCTCGGAGGGAGCCTTTGTTTTAGATGTTCTCGACGAGCCGCATCGTTGCGCAAATCTGACTTTTTATTCAACGTGTCATCTATTTTTTATTCTTTTTCTGCGGTGATTTTTTCTTCTTCTTGGCGGAAAAGCCGAAGGTGCCGATCTTTTTGCCAAGCTCGAAATATTCGCCGTGGGCAAAGGCGGCAAGCTCCGCGCGCTCAAGGCAGAGCTTTCCGTTTTCGTCAAGGAGAGAATCGTCAACGTCAATGGCAACGATGTCCGCAAGGAACATATCATGGCTTCCCAAGGGAATAATGTCGGTTACTCTGCACTCAAGGCTCAGGGGAGACTCGGCAATGACAGGACACCTGACCTCGGACGCTTCTGCCTTGTGAAGCTTGCATCTCTCGAATTTGTTTACCTTGCGCCCCGTGTATATTCCGCAGAAATCCGCTGCTTTAATGAGCGACGCAGGGGTCAGATTTATACAGAACTCACGGCTTTCGCTTATGATTCCGTGGGAATATCTTGTAGGACGCACCGAAATATAGGTCTTTGGGGGAACCGTATTGGTAATTCCCGTCCACGCGATAGTGATTATATTTGCGTTCTCGCCCTCTCCGCAGGTAACCATGCAAGGAGGAACGGGAGCGGTAAGGGTTCCGCCCTTCCATACTGTTTTACTCATCTGTTCTTGCCTTTTCGATTATAGTTTTTATTGCTTCGCCTGCGGCGATAAGTCCCGCAACAGACGGAACGAAAGAGATACTTCCGGGTACGGGCTTGCCGCTCTTTTCGGGAGCTTCGTACTTGGGAGTTATGGCGGTTTCCTCGGAATAAATAACCTTTAGACGGTTAATTCCTCTTTTTTTCAGCTCTCTGCGCATAACGCGCGCAAGAGGGCAGGTATTCGTTTTTTGAATGTCGGTTACCCTGAATGCCGTGGGGTCAAGCTTGTTGCCCGTGCCCATACAGCTTATCATGGGCACACCCGCATCTCTTGCGCATTCGGCAATGGCAATCTTTCCCGATACCGTGTCTATGGCATCGATTACAAAATCGTATTTTGAGAAATCAAAAGCGTCCTTGCTTTCGGGAAGGAAGAATTCGATGCGCTCCGTTATTTCAATATTGGGATTTATATCCCGCAGTCTTGCCGCCGTAACGCTGACCTTAGGTTGCCCCACCGTGCTTTGGAGAGCGCAGAGCTGGCGGTTTATATTCGTAAGGGAAACGCAGTCGCTGTCAATGAGCTCAATGCTTCCCACGCCGCCGCGCGCCAATGCTTCGGCAGCATAGCTCCCCACACCGCCTACACCAAAGAGAGCGACCCTTGCACGAGATAGAATACAAAGGGCATCTTCTCCGAGGATGAGCGCCTCACGCTCGAATCTTTTATCCATAAAAATTACTCACCTTCGCTGTTATTTTGCTCGTCTTCGACACTAACTTTCTCGATTTCACCGTCAACCTGCTCCGCGTCGTTGACATTCGGCGTGTCCTCAATGCTGAGCTGCTCAGATTCAATACCGATTGCCTCGGCATCGCTATTGATCTGCGCTGTGTTGCTGTTGCTTTGCATTTTCGCCTTTTTGCGCTTGCGGAGAATAATTATCAAAGCGCAGATTGCGGCTACGAGAAGGGTAAAGACGATAATAAAGGGAATTACGTACTTTTGCTTTATTGCTTCAAGTGCCGTGCGGTTATTTATAACGATGTCCTTTTCCAGGATAGAATAATACTTTGCCGTGTATGTGGTGTCTTCGGTCGCCATAGAAACGGTAGTTGACCAGCCTATGAAGGTATAGAACATTCCGTCTATTGTGAAGGACTGGGGGATTTCGGGGATTTTCGGCATTTCTCCGAGCTTACAGTAGACTGTTTCGGTCCGATCGTGGAAAACAAAGGTTATTTTGTATTCTACGGGAGCAAAGCTTGCGCGGACGGTTACGTCATAGGATGGCATTGTAAATCTGTCTGACTTATCGATGACGGTCTCCTTACCCGTTTCATTATTAACGAGGGTAAGAGATTCAAGGGCAAAATCCGAGTTGGGATAAATACGAAGCCGTACGACCTCTCCCTCTGCAAACAGGGAGTCTTCCAAAAGAATACTGCCGTTTTTGCTGTCGGCAACAGTAAGAGAATGTTTCTTTACCGCTTTGTAGTAGGCGTTTGCTACGGCAGAGAATTCAATATAGCCGTCAGAGATTGAGCAGGGAATATTTTCCTCTTTAATGCCGATATTATGAGACGCCACGACGTAAATATCCTTATCATTTTCAAATCCGTGCGGTGTACGCAGGCGAAGCTCGTGGCTCAGCATTACGTAATTTCCTTTCGAATCGGTAAAATGCACCGCAATTCCGTTTGCGTCATTTGAAAGAATGAGATTTTTCGCCTTATTCGCATAAAGCGAAAGAGCGGCTGAGGAGGGAATTATAAGGGTAGTCTTGCCGTCCTCAAGAAGAACCGATATTTCCTTTTGGGCGGAAGCCGAAAGCAAAAGAATTCCATCGATCGTGTAAATAGAATCGGCTCCCGAAAGGGTGTATCCCGAGGGGGTCTCGGTAACGGTTATGTCGGTATTTTCGGCGTTTGCAAGAAGTGTAGGAGTATAAATGGCGGTGTATACCGTATCCTCGGTAACTTTTGCAAGGGGTTTATCCCAACCTTCAAATTGGTAGAAGGTATCCTTGTCTATGTAAGAGGACAGGGGATTGGGATAGCCTTCTTCAATAGTGCTTCCTGCCTTGTATCGGCGAAGGATGCTTTCTTTTCCGTAGTTAAAGGTTACGCTGTATATTCTGTCGGATGAGGAATACTGCGCCGTGTAGGTGGTATCCTTGTTTGCTCTTCGAATGGCGGGATAAAAATATTCAAAGGTATAATCGTAAAGTGTGTCGCTTTCCTTTTCGGTGGAAATTTGGCTGTGCGATGGAAGCTCGCCTGCCTTTACGGGGATAACCGTATCCTTTCCGTCTATGGAGAAGGTAATATTATATATTCTTTCCTTTGCCTCGTAAAGTCTGTAAACCGAGATGCTTTCGGTGAGGGAGTCGGGCAGAGGAATATTTTCGGTGGGGGATTGAGACCAACCGTAAAAGGTATATTCGGAGTGAACGTCGGAAAATCCGTCGGAGTCAAGAGCGGCGAGCTCCGAAAGACTGCTGAGAGTAGTTTCCTTTTCCCCGTTTGTTCCGTAGACCGTAACTGCGGGAGCGGAACCCTCCGTCATAGCAACCGACACAGCGATTTCCGCGTTATAGTATACGGGAGACGTTATTTCCTCACGCAACAGAAGGGGAGAGGTCTTGTCCTCAAGCTGGAGCATAATATCGCCTGCTCTGTGAATGACCTCGGTTTTATATTCTTCCTTGAATTCGGGTTTATCCTTAGGGGTGGGCGGGGTAGGCTCGTGAACCTCTTTAGGCTCGGTGGGCTTTTGAAGATAAAGGGGAGCTATTGGCTTTTCAACCTCTTGGGGCTTTTCGGGAGGAATGGGCGCTTCCTTCATAAGCTCTACGGGATCGATCCACGAGAGTGAAGCAGGGTCTGCTTTGTTAGTGTCGGTGATTATGGCGTCTGCCCAGAGAAGATCCGCATAGAAGTAGGTGTGAGGCTCTCCGTCATCGGCATAAAAGTGCCACGTATCTTCTGCTGTAATAGAATCGTTAAGACCGTAGGCGGCAAGATAGGTACATACAAGGACGTTTTTAAGTCTTTTTTTCTTGTACGCACCCTTGTCCTCTTTATATTCAAGCTCCATTTTTCCGCATATGAGATTGAATATGGTGGGGGTGATTATAGAGGTAAGCTTTTCGTAAATACTGCCAAAGAGGAAGGAAATTCTCTGATAATTGGCTTTATAAAATTCGAAGGCTTCCTTATCCGAGCTTTCCTTGCAGCCCTTGTACTGTGTCAGAAGGAGATTAAGCTCGTCGGAATATTTTCTTATAAGAGCTATGTCGCTTTCCTTGACACCGAATGAATTAACAAGGGTAGACTTGTATTTTTCAAACATAGAGACAAGCTCATTATTCTGCATTGCCGAATAGAGAGAGCCAATATCGTATGCCGAACCCTTGTATACGGTATCCAATGGGGTCAAGGCAATGCTTATTGCGTTTGCGCTATGGATATAAGCTGTATAGTCGGCATAGTTCTTTTCGTATGCCGCATAGTCCTGTCTGTACTTTTCAATGTCTGACAGGTATTTTTCATTAGCTTTTACGTAGTCGGTATACTTTTGGAGCTTTTCGGGATATGTCTCGGCATATTTTCTGTCCTCCTCGTAACGGGCATAGGCCTTATCGTAAAGGTCCTTTGCCGTAAGGTAATCCTCGTATTTTTTCTTGTCCCTTTCGTACTTTTCGGCATCTTCGACGTATTGATTGTATTCTGCAAGAGCCTTGTTGTACTCTATTATGAATTCCGCCGAGGAAAGAGCAAGCTGAGCCTCATTATAGGTATAGTTGAGAAGCTTATTTACCGTGCTTTCGGGCAAGGGAAGATGACCGTTGTAATAAACCTTTACGTCAGCTCCGTCTGTGTAGGTAATATCGCTCGCTCTGCCGTCGGTCAGCTCGTGCCTTGTGCCGTTCACTGTACAGTATATTGGAGCAAACGTAACGAGCGCACCGTTTTTTGCGGTGTACGAATATCTCTCGGCGTTTACCGTCAGCCTTCCGTCGGTAACGTCAGTGCTTACGAGGCTGTCGGGCAGAGCCGACGCGTAAATGAGATACTCGTCAAAATAACCGTCAAGATATTCCTTTTCGGCTTCCGACAGATTTTCTCTGCCCTCAAGTATATGAGAAAGCAGATCCGAGGGCGAGACATAAGCGCGGGTAGCGTATGGGAGGCTGAAATCAAGAGAAGATGCACTTGGCTGAGCAGACTCCTCCAAAGCCATGGACGGCTCTGCATAGCACAGTACCGAGAAGCATGACAAAAGGGTGGCAACTATCAGAAGCCATGCTGTTTTTTTCATGATTTTTCCTCCTTTACGTAGACGTTAGTTGATTTTTTTCAGCTCGTCCTCTACGAGACGGGCAACCGTTGTTGGATTTGCGCGTCCGCCCGTAGCCCCCATGACACGTCCCACGAGGCTCTTGGCGGCGGCTGTTTTGCCGTTTTGGTAGTCGGAAATTGCCTTTTGATTTTCAGCAAACACCTTTTTTACGGCAGAAAGAATTATTTCGGGGTCGTCTATTTGCATAAGCCCCTTTTCTTTTACTATTATATGGGGATTTTCACACGTTTCAAGCATTTCACGGAGAACGGATTTCGAAACCGAGCTGTTGATTTTGCCGCTTCCCTGAAGATTACATAGGTCGGCAATATTTCGGTGTGGGATAGACAGTGCCTGATCCTCGTCCGCAGAAATGACGGGAAGCTCGCAGAGCATAAGACTCGCCAAAATCTTCGGGTAGTCGGTCATAGCGGCGGCTGCCTCAAAGTAATCTGCGGTATCGGGCGAGGACGCAAGTCTTTTTGCATCTCCCTCTGCAAGCCCGAATAGCTTCGTAAAGCCCTTTGCTCTTTCGTCGGGGAGTATGGGCATTGAGCTTCTGATGCGTGAAATCCTTTCCTCGCTTATGCTGAAGGGAGGAAGGTCGGGGTCGGTAAAATACCGATAGTCCTCAGCGCTTTCCTTTTTACGCATAAGTGTTGTGATACCCTTTTTTTCGTCATACCGTCTTGTTTCGCGCTCGACAGCCATACCGCCCTCAACAAGTTCGATCTGCCTTTTGATCTCATAGTCTATTGCCTTTGCGGTGTAGGCTACCGAGTTAATATTTTTGATCTCGGTTCTTATACCGAAGCCCGTATCTCCCTTTTTTCTTATAGATACGTTTACGTCGCATCGCAGAGAGCCCTCGTTCATTTTGCAATCGGACACACCCGTAAAGAGGAGTATAGAGCGGAGCTTTTCAAGATAAGCCGCTGCCTCTGCCGCGGTGCGCATATCAGGCTTTGAAACTATTTCGATCAGCGGAACACCGCATCGGTTAAGGTCGATAAGGGTCGCTCCCTCTGAATGGACAAGCTTTCCCGCATCCTCTTCAATGTGGATGCGCTCGATCCCTATTCTTTTTTCGACCTTGTCGGAAGTAATATCAATATACCCATTTTCGGCAACAGGCAGATCCAGCTGAGAAATCTGATATGCCTTGGGTAGATCGGGGTAGAAGTAGTTTTTCCTGTCGTGAATACAGAACCCGTTTATTTCGCAGTTAAGAGCAAGTGATGCCAAAACAGCAAGGTCGATGACCTTTTCGTTAAGAACGGGAAGTGCCCCGGGCAGACCTGCGCAGACGGGACAGCATTGGGTATTGGGAGGTGCGCCGAAGTCGGTCTTGCAGGAGCAGAATATCTTGGTTTTAGTTTTCAGCTCTGCGTGTACCTCAAGTCCGATGACCGCTTCGTATGCGCCGTAATTTACGTTGTTATTCATTTATATCCTCCTCTATGGCAGAGGCTACCGAAATAAGGAGATCTTCTCTGAGTCTGTTTGCAACAAGCTGGATACCCACTGGAAGCCCATTTTTTGCCGTTCCGCAGGGCAGAGAAATTGCGGGGATGCCGCAAAGACTTGCGGGGAGAGTGCATATATCGTCCGAGTAGACCTTGGACAGAACTCTGTCCTCAAGGAGTCTCGGAGCTTCCGAGAGGGCTGTGGGCATAAGCAGTACCGGGTAATTTTCAAAGACCGACGAAAGGTCGGAGCTTATACGTTTTCTTACAGCTTGCGCACGTCCGTAATAGTCGTCGTAATATCCTGCCGAGAGAGCGAGAGTTCCGAGCATGATTCTTCTTTTGACCTCGGTCCCGAAGCCCTCGGTACGGCTTTTTTTGTAAAGCTCGTCAAGATTTTTGCAACCTGTTGCCCGTCTGCCGTAGCGCACTCCGTCAAATCTCGCAAGATTCGAGGATGCTTCGCAGCTTGAAATTATATAGTAGCACTCTGCTGAGAGCGCAAGAGAGGGAACCGATATGATATCCACGGAAACACCAAGACTTTCAAAGGCGGTTACGGTCTTTTCCATAGCAGCCTTTACCGAATCGGACATTGGCAATTCAAAAAGCTCGCGCGGAATTGCCACACGTAGCCCCTCAAGACCTTCATTTTTTGCGGAAAAGGAAGCTTGAGATATAGACGTCGCATCCTTTTCGTCCTTGCCCGACATGCAGGAGAGCAAAAGTCCGCATTCGGTTGCGGAGCCTGCCATAACACCTACCGTGTCAAGGGATGAAGCAAAGGCGGTAAGCCCGTAACGGGAAATTCTGCCGTAGGTGGGCTTGAGACCTACGATGCCGCAGAAAGAAGCGGGCTGTCTTACGGAGCCTCCGGTGTCCGAGCCTACGGAAAAGACGGCAGTGCCCGATGCGACAGATGCCGCTGATCCTCCCGAGCTTCCGCCTGCGGAGTATTCGGTATTTATGGGATTTTTGGTTACTTTATATGCGGAGTTTTCGGTAAAGCTACCCATACCGAACTCGTCCATGTTTGTTTTTCCGATAAGGACAGCTCCCGCATCGAAAAGCTTTTTAACAGCCGTTGCGGTGTAGGGGGGGATATATCCCTCAAGTATGCGTGAGCCACAGGTGGTCGCAATACCCTCAACACAGAAATTATCCTTTAAGGAAAATGGGATCCCGTCAAGAAGACCGAGCGCATTTCCCTCTGCTCTTCGAAAGTCGGAGCGCTTTGCTTCTTCAAGGGCGACCTCCTTGCATACGGTGAGGTATGCCCCTATTCCTTCGTCATTGGCTTCTATTTCTTCAATACATGCCGCAGTAAGCTCAAAAGATGATATTTCTCTCTTTTTGAGAGCCTCTGCCAAGGCAAAAATGTTTTTGCTCATTTGTCCGCCCCCTTATCAGAGAGGATCTCGGGTACGGAAATATATCCGTGTTGCTTTTCTGCCGATGCAGACAAAAGAGCATTGGAAGAAAGGCTTTCCCTGCACACGTCATTGCGCAGAACGTCTTTTTCGGAGTGAACGAAAAAGGGCTCTTTGCCAAGGGAGCTGCCGTTAAAGTCCTTTATTCTGTCGGCAAAGGAAATAAGCTCTTCCATGTTCCTCTCAAAAGAGAGCCTTTCGGAGTTTGATAGCGAAAGTCCCGAAAGAGAGGCAAGAGCGTCAAGGTCAATCTTCGTTCTCTTCATTTCCGTCCTCGTTTGGGGAAAGAAGCTCAAAGAGCTTTTCGTCGTAAGCAAGACATATATAGACCTCGGTGCCCCCCTCGTCCGAGAGTATGAGAATGCTTTCGTTCGGATAAAGGTCGGGTCTGTAATCGTATGTAGGCTTCTTTTCCTTGCGTATATCCGCAAGAGAACAGTCCTTGCCCTCAAGCTTTACCCTTTTTTTAATGGAAGAAAGCCCTATGCGGCAAACGGTCTTAACTCTCTTCCCGCCGGGAGAGGTTTCGTGAACCGTAAGGTCGGTGCCCGAATCGGTGGGAGCTACGCGGTAAAGATATATTTTAGCCGTGTACCGTGAGACGAGATATATAGCCGCTCCCATGAGTATAATAGCGAAAAGCTGGAACACCCAAAGGAAGGATAGTCCCTCGAGAAAGGTTGAAAGGAAAAAGATTCCCGCCGCACCCAAAAAGAGAACGAGAATGATATTCTGAGCTTTTTTATTGGTTTTTGAAGGAATGAGCTCGTACATAATTACCCCCGAGAAATTTATAAAGGTAGGCATTTGTGCAATGACCGCCGACATATCTTGCAAAAATACGCTCAAAACACGTAATTTTTGAAATTTTTGTTATGCTGTCTTGCAAAAACACTTGAAATAAACCAAAAAATGTGATATAATACAAGAGTATGTAATATAAGTTTACCCATCAATAAATATTATACCGAAAAGGAGTCGTAATGTCAAGAGTTTCAAGAGGTTTTAGATTTACCGCAAGAATAATAAAGGGCTTGGCGCTTGCCGTGGTTTTCTCGGTTATAGCTCTTATTCTTTGGAGAATATTCTCGTCAAGTACCCCAAAAGAGCTTAAGGCGATGATACCCAACGAAAAGCTTGCGGCGGCATACGAGACTCACGGAAATAATCTTTATATTTTCAATCAGGACCAGAAGAGCATAACAACGGCAGAGCGAAACAGAGGATATTATACCGTAAGCGAATGCTATATAATTCCCGACGCAAATCAGATACAGCTTGTTTTCAGATACAATAACAGTACCGTCCGCTCCATTGCCGAGGATAAGAAGCTTGAAGAGATTCCGCCTCTGGATGCGTATCTTTTTGATTTCAGTCTCTCCGTTCAGCTTGACCTTACTCCCGAAAACGATGCCGATAACGGCGGAGACGTAAAGGATGCTGTTGAGTATAGACGCATTAAGCCCTCTCAGACACTCCACGGAAGAAAGGCGCTTTACAACTACTACCGATACGTATTCGATTTTGACGACATCGGGCTGTCTCTGTCCGAAATTATTGAAAGCGGAGAGCTTCTTGCCGTATACAGCGACATTTATTTCTGCTACGGCACAGAGGTAGACTATGAGGAAACGGCAGACGGAGTTCTCTGCATTTACGACTACAAGACAGATATTGTTGAACAGAAGCTTACGGGGAAAGACCGCAGAGCCATAAAGAATTTTATAAAAGGTTAAGTATGGATAATTTCGAAAACGGGGGAGACCTCGAAATCAAGAGATTTTCAAAAAAGGACGAGTCCTTTATATGCGCCCATTGCGGCAAGGAGGTTCCGCCTCTTGGGTATACCTCGAGAAACCACTGTCCCTTTTGTCTGTGGTCCTTGCACGTGGACGTAAATCCGGGCGACAGAGCAAATCCCTGCCGCGGCCATCTTCGTCCCGTGCGTACAGAGCCCGATCCCAAAAAAGGATTTATAATTATACACAAATGTGAAAGATGCGGAGAGATACGCAGAAATAAGGCAGCTCTTAAGGGGGATGCTCCCGATGACAGGAATCTCCTTATAAAATTGACCGTAGCCGAGTTTTAATAACGGCAGAAAGGTATTGTATGAGAAATCTACTGAACGATATAGAAAAGAGAATGCCTACATTTTCAAAGGGGCAGAAGCTTATATCAAAGTATATCCTTGAAAATTACGATAAGGCGGCTTATATGACCGCGTCAAAGCTCGGAAAGATAGTAAACGTATCAGAGTCTACGGTGGTGCGCTTTGCCATTGAGCTGGGATTCAGCGGATACCCCGAATTTCAGCACGTGCTTCAGGAAATAGTCAGAACCAGACTCACTGCTTTCCAACGAATGGAGGTTACAAACAGCCTCATAGGCGACGGAGATATTCTTTCGGCGGTTCTTCTCGGAGATGTTGATAAGATAAAGGACACACTCGACACGGTTGACAAGGCGGCTTTTGAGGAAGCGGTTGAAAAAATATCCGAGGCAAAGAATATTTATATTCTCGGTGTCCGCGCGTCCTCGTCCCTTGCGGGATTCCTTTCCCACGGTCTTTGCATGATGTTCGACAACGTAAAATTCATACAGACCACCTCGGGAAGCGAGATGTTTGAGCAGATCATGAGCATCGGAGGCGAGGACGTTATGATAGCAATAAGCTTCCCAAGATATTCAAAGAGAATAATCCACGCGGTAAACTATGCGAAGAGCAAGGGTACCGACGTTGTTGCCATAACCGACAGCGAAGCCTCTCCCATAGCCGCAGGAGCAAATCAGATACTTGCGGCAAAGAGCGACATGGCATCTATCGTTGACTCTCTCGTTGCACCCATGAGTATAATAAACGCAATAATAGTGGCTCTTTCCAGAAAGAAGCAGGAGGATTTGCGTATAAGACTTCGCCGTCTTGAGGAGATCTGGGACGAGTATGACGTATACGACAAAAACCAGTAATATGGAAAAAACTAAGGTAGTAATAATAGGCGGCGGCGCGGCGGGAATGATGGCGGCAATATACGCATCCGACGGCGGCGCTGACGTAACCCTTGTGGAAAAGGGAAACGCCTGCGGCAGAAAGCTCAGGATTACGGGCAAGGGCAGATGCAACGTAACCAACGACAGTAATTTGCAGGAGCTTCTGCAGAACATACCCACCAATCCGAGATTTCTGTACGGAGCATTCAGCTTTCTATCCTCGGAGGAGCTTCAGATTTTTTTTGAGAATGAGGGAGTGCCCCTTAAGGTCGAGAGAGGAAAGCGTGTTTTCCCCGTGTCCGACAAGGCGGAGGATATAGTTAAAGCCTTGGTCGGCGCTTGCAGAAAAAGAGGAGTGAAATTCCTCTTCGGTAAATGCGAGAGGATACTTACCGAAAGCGGCTCGGTAAAAGGGGTATCGGTTGACGGAGACACAGTTTTTGCCGACAGTGTTATTCTGGCTACCGGGGGACTTTCCTATCCGAGGACGGGATCGGACGGCGACGGATTTAGAATGGCTAAGGAGCTTGGACATAGCGTAACAGAGCTTAAGCCTTCTCTTGTACCGATTGTCAGCCGTTCAAAAATATGCGCCCGGATGCAGGGACTTTCATTGAAAAACGTATCAATGAGTGTTATAGATAAAAGAAACGGAAAGACGGTCTATGAGGATTTCGGAGAGATGATGTTTACACACTTCGGAATCACGGGACCTATGGTGCTTTCGGCATCGGCTCATCTTTCGGATATATGTGAGGGCAGGTATGAAGCAAGAATAAATCTCAAGCCCGCTCTTGACGAAAAGACCCTGGACGCAAGATTGCTGTCCGATTTTTCAAAGTACGGAAACAAGGATTTCGTAAATTCTCTTGACGACCTGCTTCCCAAGAAAATGATCCCCGTTATTATAAAGCTATCGGGAATATACGAGAGAAAAAAGGTAAACTCTATAACGAGAGAGGAAAGAGCGAGGCTGCTTTCGCTTATTCGGGAATTGCCCGTATCCCTTGACGGATTCCGCCCCATAAACGAGGCGATAATCACCAAGGGAGGAATAAACGTAAAGGAAATAGACCCCAAGACCATGAGCTCAAAGCTTGTTTCGGGACTCTACTTTGCGGGAGAGATAATCGACGTAGACGCATATACGGGCGGGTTTAATCTGCAAATAGCCTTTTCCACCGGCGCACTCGCAGGAAGCAACGCTTGCTGCAAATGCTAAATTCTAAACGCACAAACAATCCGTCAACACAAAAAGGAAGTTTTTGCGGAGCTTTTTTCAAAAAGCGACCCGCGTCCCCGCTCTCCGCAGAGAGCGGAATTCCCAATCGTCAAAAGCGCCCGAAAAGGTGAATTGCTTTTTCAGAGAAAAAGCAAGAGGAAAAACCACAAGAGGGGTTTTTCCTGATATTTGCAGTAACTTATTACAACAATAAATCAAGCAGGAAAATACACCTGCTGTTTTGGAGGAAATTATGAAAATTGCAATCGACGGTCCCGGCGGAGCGGGAAAAAGCACAGTATCCAAGGCAGTAGCTGCAAAGCTCGGTATAGTTTACGTTGACACGGGGGCTCTTTACAGAACCGTGGGCTACTACGTAAGAAAAATGAACAAAAATCCCAAGAGCGCAGAGGAGGTTACTCCCTTGCTCGACGATATTACCATAGAGGTAAAATATATAGACGGTTCTCAGAGAGTTTACCTTAACGGTGAGGATCTCGGAGATAAGATACGTACTCCCGAAATGTCTATGTATGCGTCCGCTGTTTCGGCAATACCTGCCGTAAGAGCCTTTTTGCTTGACACACAGAAGGATATAGCGAGAAAGAACAGCGTAATAATGGACGGTCGTGATATTGGTACCGTCATTCTTCCCGACGCCGAGGTGAAGATATATCTTACGGCATCTGCCGAGTGCAGGGCAATGCGCAGATATAACGAGCTTCTTGCAAAGGGTCAGACCGACGTCAGATACGAGGACGTTCTTGCGGAGATGAACGAAAGAGATACCAACGACAGTACAAGAGCAGTAGCACCCGCAACGGCGGCAAAGGACGCTATCCTTCTCGACAACACCGACCTGACCTTTGAAGGAACGGTGGAGCGCATAATAGAGATAGTAAAGGAAAAGACCGAGAAATAAAATCTTAATTCCCCGAAAAGGAGAAACCGCATGGGTAAGAAACGCAAGGAGAAAAAGACCGCCGCAAACAGCAGAGTGTATCGCACGGTATACGCTTTGCTTGCGGGCTTCGTGGGCAGACTTTTCAGAATACACGTTACGGGCAGGGAAAACGAGCCCGATGACGGAGGCTTTATAGTATGCGCTAACCATACGTCGGCTACCGACCCCGTGGTTCTTTGCTATGCCTTTAAGAAGCATCAGGTTCGTTTTATGGCAAAAAAAGAGCTTTTTAAGGTTCCCGTTGTATCCGGACTTGTAAGAATGCTGGGTGCTTTTCCCATAGACAGAGAGGGAAAGGACGTAGGAACAATAAAGAGTTGTGTCTCAATGGTCAGTGAGGGCAAGTGTATGGGTATATTCCCTCAAGGACACAGATATCCTGAGGTCGATCCCAGAAGCACACCCAAGAAAAACGGAGCGGCGCTTATTGCTACAAAGGCAGAAGCGACTGTCATTCCCGCATATATCGTAAGAAAAAACAACAAATTCATCTTTTTCAGAAAGACCTGGGTAATAATAGGCAAGCCAATATCCTTTGAAAGTCTTGGCTATGATCCCGAGGCATCGGGCGAATACGCAAGAATAACCGATTACGTATTCAACGAAATATGCTTGCTTGGCGAGAGCTTTGACGAAAAGACCGCAAGGGCTCACAACAGAGAAATCAAAAAGGCTAAGAAGGCAGAAAGACAAGCGGCAAGAAAGGCGGCAGGGGAGAAGTAATTTTACGGAGTGTTCCCCGAATTATACTTATGGTAGAGATTGCTAAAGCGTCGGGCTTTTGCTTCGGAGTAAAAAGAGCAACAGACGCACTTGAAGGGAGAATAGGAAAATTTAAGGGCGAGAGACTTTATACTCTCGGTACGCTTATACATAATAACACCTATAATAAGGAGCTTGAGGAAAAGGGAGTAAAAATTGCATCTATTGACGACATAGAGGCTCTTGCGGGGCAGGCTACGGCAGAGGCGCCCGTCAGGGTGTTCGTAAGAGCTCACGGAATTCCTCGCGAGGACGAGGCAGTACTGCGCAGATGCAGAGAGGAAAATCCTTATTTCGACTATGAGGACTGTACCTGTCCCTTTGTTAAAAAGATACATAAAATAGCCGAGGAAAATTCCAAGGAAGAAAATCTGTTCATACTTATCGGCAAGGCGAGCCACCCCGAGGTGGTGGGTATTATGAGCTATTTTGATTACGACAAGCTCACCTTTGAGTCCTCGGAGGCGCTGCAGCGGGCAATTGATGAGGGAGTTTTTAAAAAATATAAGGAAAAAACTCCCATAATGGCAGCTCAGACTACACAAAATTTAAATGAATGGAAAAAAAGTCAAGAAATTTTAAAAAAACTATATACAAACGCGTTAATTTTTGATACAATATGTAGTGTTACGGAATTGAGACAGACAGAAGCGGCAGAATTGTCAGCCAGAAGCGATATAATGATCGTCATAGGCGGTACAGACAGCTCCAATACCGCGAAGCTGTACGATATTTGTAAGAAAATTTGCCCCGAATCTTATCGGATTGAACGGCCCGATGAGATAGAGGAGCTTAATTTTATAATGTCAGCTCACACAAGAGTGGGCATAGCCGCGGGGGCTTCAACTCCGTCAGGCGTAATTCAGGAGGTACATAAAACCATGAGTGAAATTTTTGAAGAATTGCTCGAAACATCGTTCAAAACTATAAAACAAGGAGATATCGTAACCGGAACAGTAACCAACGTTACCGACACAGAGATTACTCTCGACCTCGGCGCGCAAGTTACGGGATATATCAAGGCTGAACAGATAACCGACGACGCATCTGCAAAGCTTACAGATATGTTCAAAAAGGGTGATGAAATAGAAGCCCGTGTAACTCGTCTTTCCGACGTAGACGGAATTGCTGAGCTTTCCAAGAAGCAGGTTGATGCCGCAAAGAATTGGCAGAAGATCGTTGATGCTTGTGAAAACGGCGAAATCCTCTGCGGTAAGGTAGTAGACGCCGTTAAGGGCGGAGTTACCGTGGCAATAGGCGCAAACCGTGTATTCGTTCCCGCATCCCATACGGGTGTTCCCAAGGACGGCGATCTTGCGTCCATTAAGGGCAACGAGGTTAAGATAAAGGTTATCGAGATCAAGGGTAACCGTGCAATCGGTTCTATCCGTGTTGTTCTCCGTGAGGAGAGAAGAGCAAAGGAAGAAGCTTTCTGGGCTTCTATGGAAGAAGGAAAGGTATTTACCGGAGTTGTCAAGAGCCTTACCTCTTACGGCGCATTCGTAGACCTTGGCGGAGTAGACGGAATGGTTCACAAGACCGAGCTTTCCTGGACTCCCATTTCCACCCCTGCTGCAGTTGTTTCCGTAGGACAGGAGATCACCGTATTCGTAAAGAGCTTCGATGCTGAAAAGAAGAGAATCTCTCTCGGATACAAGACCGACGCTACCAATCCCTGGTACATCTTCACCGGCAAGTACGGTGTAGGCGACGTAGCATCCGTAAAGATCGTAAGCCTTATGCCCTTCGGAGCATTTGCTGAGATAGTTGACGGTGTTGACGGACTTATCCACATTTCTCAGATCGCTCAGCAGAAGATCGGCAAGCCCGCTGACGTTCTTGAGGTTGGTCAGGTAGTTGACGCAAAGATCATCGCTATCGACGAGGAAAACCAGAAGGTAAGCCTTTCTATCCGCGCGCTTCTTGACGAGGCACAGGCAGAAGCAGAGGCTATGCCCGAGGAATATGCTGAGGAAGCTGCAGAAGCTACCGAGGAATATGCTGAGGAAGCTACAGAAGCTACCGAGGAATAATTTTAACATTAGCATAAGAAAAGACCTGCGAATTTCGCAGGCCTTTTTATGTCCGAAGTTGTCGCAAAATCACCTCTTGACAGTATAGGAAAAATATGGTATAATAAGATCAGAAAAAGAACGCCCGACGGAAATGCGCCGAGTGGGGGAAATAAAACAGTACGCAAAGCGCATAGATTCGAGCATGGGGATCTATGTGCTTTTTTATATCAAGACATTTTTTCAAAGAGAAAGGAGAAAAAGTTATGAAACAAAAGACTATGCTTAAGAAACCGAAGCTCTATTTGAAGCTTGTAGCTATGCTGCTCTCGTTGGTGATGCTCATTTTCAGCTCGTCTTTGGGCGCTTTTGCTGTTGATGACAGCACAGAGGCGCCATCTGCCGACGCAACAGCAGAAAGCATCATAAACATCTCCGATTCTGTTGAAAGCACAGATGCTCTATCATATCTTGAAACACAGAGTTTTATTTCCTCGGAGAGGATAGGCAACGTCATAGAGATAACAGATAGGCGAGAGGAAAACGTAAAGCATTTTGCTCTGCCCGACGGTACGGTAGAAGCCGTGGTCTACGCAAAGCCCGTCCACAGAAAGGACGCAAGCGGAGTCTGGCAGGATATAAACAATAATCTTATATCCTCGAATAACGGCAAATACGGGACGGCTGACGGAAGAATAAGCTTCTCTCAATCCTTGCCGTCGCTGACGATTTCCGAGGACGGCTACACCGTATCAATGGAATATGCCGAAAACGAGAGTCCGAGCCTTGGTAATATAGAAAGCACAGACACCGTAACCTATATTCCGTCGGTGATCAACGCTCCCGCAAGAGATATAAAATACGATACTCTTGAAGAAGCGCAGAAAATAAATAACAAAGGCTCCTTGACGTATACGTCAAATAAGAGTAAAATAGAATATATCCTTGACGGAAATAACGTAAAGGAGAATATAATAATTAACAGCCCTTTATCTTCCTACGAATATATCTTCAAGCTGACCTTGGGAGGACTTACGGCTGTTCTATCAGATAACGGGGATATACTCTTAAATGACGGAGAGGACACGAAATATATAATTCCCGCGCCCTTTATGTACGACGCTGAGGGTAATGTTTCCTACGACGCGGAATACGAGCTTATCGAAGTCAAGGAAGGACTTTACCTTATCCGCCTTACGGCAAGCAGCGAGTGGATAAACCACGAGGACAGAGTATTTCCCGTAACACTTGATCCGAGTATAAACTCTCCAAGCGATACAATAAAGGATACTTACGTTTCGTCGGTTTGGTCAGAGCGAAATACAAATTATAATGGGCTTGATTATCTTGAATTGGGGTTTTATAAAAGCGTTTATATTTACGTAGAACCTCCGCAGCTTCCCGCAAATATAACGGTTAACACCGCAACTCTTAACGTATACAATTACTACGACGGATATGAGGGAAGCATGACCGTGGGTGTACATGAAATACGCGAGCCTTGGGAAGACGATACTGTAACTGCCAGCTCTAATTTGTCATATGAAGAAGATCCCTTTACCACCGTATCTATGACGGCAGAGCCAGAATATTCTGAATATAACGCAAGGCAGGCAAGTATACCTATTATATCATATGTTACAGAATGGATATCTCCGTTGGGAACGGAAGAATACTATGGTTTTGCTCTCAGACATAGTAGCGGAACTATTGATAGCTCCGGACATATAAGCCTTATTTCCTCCGAATCATCTATGGATATGGGAGCTCTCATATCTATAAATTATTCTTACGACCTCATAGACGGAGTATACGCATTTAAAAATCTCGGAGCGAGCAGCAGATGGATGACGGTTCCTCTTGCGGAAGGACAGTCCGTTCCAATTGTTGGAACACACGTACAGCAGAAACATTCGTCAACTAATCTTGCCGACGAAGACGTTTTCGACAGAACGTCTCTGTTTAAGGTAACCAAGATATATGATGCTGTTGATGACATTAACTCAATATATACTATAACCTCCATGCTTGATAACTCAATGCATCTTCAAATATTAGCTAACGGTCAGGCAGTGGTCGATAGAATTTATCCATATGAGAGTATAACCTCGGCTGAAATGTTTCGCTTTGAACCTGTCGGAAGATATTTTAATATCATATCTTGCGCTTATGGAGGCACAGAGGTATTAGCCGTTATAAACACGTCTACGCCTGACTTATCAACTGTTGAACAGGAGAGCACCAAAGCAAGGTGGGAAATATATAGATATACGGGGGTTGAGCAGGCAAACGTAACCGTAGAGTATCCGTCCAGCTGGGACGATGTAGGAATAATTTCAGAAAGAACCTACGACGTGTCAGTAGAACCTATTCTTTGGTCAACCTGTACTAACATAGGAGAACCGTATATAGATTTGCACGATGACTTTACGGATATGGGAGACTTCACGTGGAACGAAAATACGGGTCTTGGAACGTTCGTTGCGGAAAAATTCGGAACCGTCAGATTCGTTTGTAAAATACCTTATGGAAACGGACAGACCGCAAACATTGTGTCCTACGATTTTCAAATAGTTCCGCAAGAGGGAACCTATTATATTCAGAATGTACAAACTGAAAACTACGTTGATACAGGAGCGTGGTCTGATGCTCCAAATTCTGCCGTATATCAATCCGAGTTTACTAACGGAACAAATTTACGGTGGATAATAGAGCATGCCGAGGGAACTGGCGGATATGTACGAATCAAGTCTGCTTATAGCGAATACTATTTGGGTGTTAATTCGAATAATATTACGGAGGTTATTGAAAAGAGCGCAACTTCAAACAGTACTGATCCATATGTTCTTTGGAAAATCGAAAAATCATATTTTAACCGATTTTTAATCGTATGTAAAGCAACAGAAGACACGGGGTATGTTCTGTCTATCTCAGAGACAGAAACCGACTCAAATCTTATTCAAGCTCCACTTGCTAATGAATTTTTCCTAACGGATAAATGGTTTGTACACATATACAAGGATGCATCTTTGATTGCATTTGAATCGACGAGAGCGGAGGCGTTTCCTGCAATATCTCAAACTCTTAATAGTATGGGATATACAGATATATTTGACAATTCATCCACCTTGTCATTAGGAATGCTGGCAGATGAAGTTTTAAGTAGGATGAGTTATTCGAGGATAGCTCTTATTCGAACTCATGGCAATGCTTCCGGCATCCAGCTTTCTGACAACAGCTATATAACCCAATCCATGTTAGAACAAAATGTAGGAGATTACTTTAAATGTACAGAGGTACTTATATATGGTGCCTGTGGCACGGCTTTAGGTGGTAGAGGTGCGGATAATCTGGCTCAAACTACGGTAGATGTTGGCGCAAGAACAGTTATTGGTTTTCAAAACACCGTACACTATCAAGCATGCAATGATTGGTGTGAGAAATTTTTTGAATATTACGAAGATTACTCATCTCAAAGCGAAAAAACGATTCTAAATGCTTGTTTTGAGACTACCAAATTTTATCTTCCGACCGTATCCGAGACAATAGGTTCCATAAACGAATCAATATATGGGAAATATGAGTATGTTGATGGTGATGGAACTTTGGTTTCCGTGCGTAACTATGTGGTCTGTGGGGAATATGAGTTCCCGTAAAGGAGTCTAAAAGCAATTACTAATGTTGGGAGATTGAGCAAATGAAGAAGATATTTTTATTTTTTATATGTACATTGATGTTACTCAATATAACATCATGTAAAAACGTTGAGACTATCGAGCAGCAGCCTCTGGATAAGAGCTTATATCATATAGAATCGTATTTTAAAGAGGCAACCGATAATTTTGATTTAGCATTTGATATTTTTGAGACAAAAGATTACGATGGATATGAATATGTAGATAGTCAAGCGCAGCAAACAATAGCAGTAGAAATATTGGGAAAGACATATACTGCCAATTATGAGTATTCGTTCATAAAAGGATGTACCGACGTTGAATTTGATAAGTATGTATACGATAACGGTTCGAAACATTTCCCTATGCAAATTTATGTCAATAAAAAAGATAAAAAAATAGCTTCCTATAGTGAGGTCCCAATGGATAGTTTTCCTATAGAGGAAGTCGAATATCTGGACTTAATAGGTACGATGGTAGGGGATGAGCACGACTTGTCAAAATATAAATACTCATGCGTAACATATTATGGCAAATACTATGACGATGGTGTCGGTTTTGAAGCAAACGTCGTGCAAGGGTTCAAAAAAGCCAACGAAAACGAATTGATTTTAGACTATACCTTTAGATTTGAAAAACAGGTTGGCGGAATCAGTAGTAACGAGGGCATTACTGTTGTTTTCCAAAATTACTCACAAAGAGTAACCTTGGATATGCGTGATTATGGAAACAAGAATTATATGTTTGACCCTATTTTCGAATTTCTCCCGGAAATCGAAAGCAATATAGAATCATGTGTACGTGATCATGCGAAAGAGGGGGTAGTAATTCACGATATAAAAATCGAACACGCCTCAATGTTTATCATGAATGGAAAACCGCACATATGGTCAGTTGCAATTGTTGACGCATTTATTCCTGAATTTATCAATGAAAATGAAGCTGTTCGGTTATATTTTGTCAGTGAAATAGTAGAGAACGAATAACTATCGGGCGGTCTCAAAAATCCGAGACCGCCCGTACCTTTATTTAATTATTCCACCTTCAAAATATTTTCAAGTATGTATTTTGCCGAATGCTCCTTGTAGTGGCAGATGGTGCGGTGGGCGATTGCCTTTATTTCGTCGCTTGCGTTTTCCATGGCAAGGGAAAGTCCCGCTTTTTTCAGCATATCAATATCATTTTTGCTGTCGCCTACGGCAATGGTATTTTCGTGTGGTACGCCCAGCTTGTCCGCAAGAGCTAAAAGTCCGTTGCCCTTGCCTGCGGTCTTATCAAAGATTTCTATATTACCCGGCTCGGATGAAGCAACACCGAATTCACCTAAGGCAAGGAGTCTTTGCGCGCACTCCTCCTGTTCCTCGGGATGGGCGAAGAATACGCATATCATTTCGGTGCTTTCAACGGAACGGACAAATTCATCGAAATTATCTATCATTGTAGCGGTGTGGCGGAGAAAGAGCTTATAAATTTCCGAGTGCCTGTGATAGTCGTATATCTCGTTAACGTCCATTTTTTTATTGACATAACAGAGTCCGTTTACTCTTACGTTGGGGAATGCTTCGTATTCTTTGAGAATGTTGTAGACTTCGTTTACATCATCCTTTGACATACAAAGCTCTGTTCGCTTGTCGGTGTGTTTGTCCCATATCGCCGACCCGTCCGAGCCGATATAATAGCGTATGTAGGGATTATTTATAAGCACCGAGGGCATTTCCGAAAACGTTCTTCCGGAGCAGGGGACAAAGCAGATGCCGCTTTCCGCCATTTTCTTGATTGCCGCCTCGTTTTCGTCGCTTACCGAATTTACGTCAGCAAGGAGTGTTCCGTCAAGGTCGCTTGCTACTATGTATTTGTACTGTCCTTTTTCGATCATTTTTACGTCCTCTTTTATGTATTTAATTATTTCCTATTTTATTTTCGCTATCTCCGAATTCCATGACTTTGCCGTCCTTTGGATGCTTGAATTTCAGATAGCAGGAGCGAAGATAAAATTCGCCGCTTTCCTTAGGCGCGCCATAGCGTCTGTCTCCGCAAAGAGGCATACCGCGCGAGGCGAACTGTACGCGTATCTGGTGGGTACGCCCCGTAAGAAGCCGTACTCTGACCCTTGTGCAGCATGGCTCCGTGCTCAGCACCTTGTATTCAAGAGAAGCGTCCTTTACTCCCTTACGCTGTCTGTCCACAACGTAGGAGCGTCCCCTTTGGCGGTCGTAAAAGAGCAGGTCGCAAAATTTTCCCGATGGCTCATGGGGAGCCCTCGTTATATTTGCTTCGTATTCCTTTTCCACAGAGCCCTCGGCAATCTGTCTTGAAAGATCAGCCGCCGCCTCCTTGGTAAGGGCAAATACCATAAGTCCCTCGGTGTCCTTGTCCAATCGGTGGACGGGGTAAACTGCCGACGCAAGCGTCCTTGAAAGGAGAGAAGGGAGGCAATCCTCTCCTTCTCCCTCCGAAAGAACGCCGCGGGGTTTAAAACAGACGCACAGAGCGCTGTCCTTGTAAATAATATCTATCATAAAACCTCGCATTGTGGGGATATTCCCATAAGTTTTATTTTTTTCTGCAGCAAAGAGAGCAGCAGGCGCCAATAATCATTTTTAAAAGTGTAACCATTGCCACTGCAGCGCCTATGGCAAGGGTAACACGAAGCAGATTGTGCTTCATAGAGCCCTTAAAGCTATGAGAGCAGGAAGGTGTTTCACAGCTTTCATCGGGAAAGGTTTCGATTTTAATATCGTAATCGGCTTTAACGGTCTTGCGGCAGATGCCGAGAAGCTTATCTTTGACTTGGGCGATTTTGCCCTCGCCAAGTTCGGACGTTTGATTCATAAAAAATCCTCCTCTGAAAATTGCCCTTGCAGGCTTATTGTTAGTGTTTGGATTTTTTTAAGTGTTTATTCTCTAATTTGCGTCCGAATTATATTTTGGAAATCCCGAAGCAGAGACGGTTATTTTTCCTTGAATTTTTTTACCGTTTTCAGTGCGGACACACCGATATATTTCCTCCGAATCTATTCCCGCATTTCCGCCTGTAATAAGGATCTCCCTTTCGGCGGAAAGAGCCGTTTCCTTGCAAAGGGCTGTCAGCGTACCGCCCGATATATTTATTCGACCCTCCGACATATTTCCGCTTCCCGCACATATTCCCACAGAAACGTCCTTCAGAGTAAGTCTGCCGCCGCTCATGCAAAATTTGTCGCGGACGAGTATGCCGACAGAGCCTGCGTTGACGGTCAACTGAGTTATATTCAGCTTTAAGTCAAGCAGAGAAAGGATTCCGCAATCTCCGGCTGATTCGACTATTATTTTGCCCTCACCGACAATTTCGGCACCCGACCTTAAAATCACGCAGGCGGAGGGAAGATGCTCATATCTGCTTGCAGATAATCCTGATGATAAAATGTTTACCGAATTTTTTTCGGCTTCAAGAATAAGATTTGAGCCAAAATCCGACTCAATTACCGCTCCGTAAGAGGAGGAAACGGTAATTCCGCTGAGAATGAGGTGAACCGTGCCGTCGGAGCAGGAGATTTTTATTCTCCCCTCGGTAAGCTTCCCCGTCAGCCTGTATGTGCCGGAGCGGAGAATTGTGAGAGTGTCTCCCTCAAACGAAATATCCTCGCCATTTCCGCTATAGCTGAAGCTGTTCTTATCAAATACGATATGCCTAATCTCTGAAGCGGTATCCTGTGGGGGAGCCTCAGAAAAAATATGAAACGGTCTTACGCGTCCTCTTGTAAAGAAGGAAATTGCCGCAAGAGTCGCGATGATCAGACAAGAAAACAAAATAAGTATTTTGAAAGGACGTCGCATTTTTTCAAATTCTCCTTTTGAGATGAGATATTAAAAATTCACGTCCTTTTCTTTTTACAAGAATATATTAAAATTATATCACATTTGTGCGAAAAAAAGAATTAATTATTTGTAAAATTATAAAAATGAGTAAGAATTCCGTCATCTTTTCCTACAATAGGATGAAGGACACGGTGAGATTTTTTGTACCGTACCTTTCCGCTCAGTATGACACGCTGACGGAAGCCTTACTTTTTTTAATGACGTAAAAAAGATTTTTTATTCTAATTGACAAATTATAAAAATAGTGATAAAATAAGAGTGCCAAACAATTATATATTTCTTTCCGACATGGGAAAATTATACCTTGGTAAAAGGTGTTTTCCTTTTTTCTCTATACCATGTTGGAAGAGTAATTGTTTGGCGACAATGAGGGAACACTTTTTCGGTGCGTTCCCTCGTGGAGCGCACTTTTTTGTATCCCGAAAATCCTGCCATAGTGGCGGGGCTCCATATAGGCTATGCCGATGAGAAGAAAAAGAATGAAGAATTAAGAAAAACAAAAGAGAGAGTTTGTAGGGACAGGCGTCCTCGACTGTCCAAAAAAGCAAAGGGCAAAAGCAAAGTCTTGGTTTGGCGGATAGGCATTAAGATACAATCGGTAGGGAAGTGGCTTGCTGCTCCCGAAGTTTTGCAAGAATTAAATTCACTCTAAAACGGACAGTCGGGGACGCCTGTCCCTACAGAAAATAATAAACTCAAAGAGAACCCGTTTACGGGTAGCAAGTAACAGTTGCATGGCTGACAGGCCAATAAAAAGCGCACTTGTACGTAGCCGGTAGTATTAGGGCTATGCCCGAAACTGAAATACCCCACGCACGGGGGATATTTATTCATGACCTTAAAAAACATTTTTTATTCTAATTGACAAAAGCCTGAAAAGGTGGTAAAATATAAGCGCTACAAATTTTATCTCATTTAAATATTCATTTTCCGACAAGGAAACAATCTTGGTAAAAGGTGTTTCCTCTTTTCCATATTCCTTGTTCGGAATGGGTGAGATAAAATGTGTAGCAACATGAGGGAAAACACTTTTTCGGTGCGTTCCCTCGTGGAGCGCACTTTTTGTTTGGGTCATCGAGCGGAACGTTACGCAAGGAGTTTCCGATAACAGAATGACACTCTGACGAAAGCCTTACTTTTTTTAATGACGCAAAAAACATTTTTTATTCTAATTGACAAATTACAAAGATAGTGGTAAAATATAAATGTCACACAAATTGCATATGTTCTAATCAGCGAAGGGAAAATACTTTGGTAAAAAGTGTTTTCTCCTTTTCCTCATACCTTCGCTGGGAGAGCATTTGTGTGACAACAAACTGAGGGGAACACTTTTTCGGTGCGTTCCCTCGTGGAGCGCACTTTTTTGTATCCCGAAAATCTTGCCATAGTGGCGGGGTTCCATATAGGCTATGCCGATGAGCAGAAAAAGAATGAAGAATTAAGAAAAACAAAAGAGAGAGTTTGTAGGGACAGGCGTCCTCGACTGTCCAAAAAAGCAAAGGGCAAAAGCAAAGTCTTGGTTTGGCGGATAGGCATTAAGATACAATCGGTAGGGAAGTGGCTTGCTGCTCCCGAAGTTTTGCAAGAATTAAATTCACTCTAAAACGGACAGTCGGGGACGCCTGTCCCTACAGAAAATAATAAACTCAAAGAGAACCCGTTTACGGGTAGCAAGTAACAGTTGCATGGCTGACAGGCCAATAAAAAGCGCACTTGTACGTAGCCGGTAGTATTAGGGCTATGCCCGAAACTGAAATACCCCACGCACGGGGGATATTTATTCATGACCTTAAAAAACATTTTTTATTATAATTGACAAATTATAAAAAAGGTGGTAAAATATAAGTGCTACAAATTTTTATCTAAACTAAATAGTCATTATCCCCACGGGAAACAATCCTTGGTAAAAGGTGTTTCCTCTTTTTCCATATTCCTGTGTGGGATGGTTTAGGTAAAAATGTGTAGCAACATGAAGGAAAACACTTTTTCGGTGCGTTCCCTCGTGGAGCGCACTTTTTTATTGGAGAAGGTATTATGGAAGATATATTGATTGAAAGCCATAATTTAATAAGAGAAAAGACCTTTAAAAAGATATTGGTAATTTTGTTTTCCGTGGCCGCAGTACTTGGCATACTTTTGCTTTTTTTACAGCCCATGTATGAGGATTACGGCTACGAAAACGGATATGAAGCCGCATTTTCGGGTGAAGGATGGTGCTTGCTCCTTTTTATATTGCAATGTGTTGTAATTGTATCAGGGGTAATCGTCCTCATATGTTTTTTTGCAAATAAAAACAGAAAGCTCGTAATTACCGATACGGAGGTGATAGCAATAAAGCCCTTCGGTAGGGAAATAATATTGCCGCTTCATATGATTTCTTCTGTTTCAACCGTAAGGATATTTTCGGGAATCCGTATATCCACACCGTCGGAAAGCGTAAGATTTAATTTTTTGCTCAACTATATGCTGATCTCCTGTGCTTTGGCAAGGCGGTTGGCTATAAGACAGCTTAAGACCCAACCCATGCAAAACGAAAGTCAAGAGTATGAGTTCTTTCTCGAAAATTTGCCCGAGACCGATGACGAGCTTCTGTAATAAATAAAAAGGAACCGATTCAAATCAAATCGGTTCCTTTTTTGTTGTATATAGAAAACCACCAGCACTGCTGGTGGTTCCAAAAAGCTTTAGCTTTGCACAGTTTAGCTATCCGAGCGAAGCGAGGAACCAAGCAGCCTTCTCCTGCGGGAGAAGGGGGACCACGGTAGTG
>SVRP01000011.1:0-7532 GCA_015064735.1 Oscillospiraceae bacterium | reverse complement strand
TGTATATAGAAAACCACCAGCACTGCTGGTGGTTCCAAAAAGCTTTAGCTTTGCACAGTTTAGCTATCCGAGCGAAGCGAGGAACCAAGCAGCCTTCTCCTGCGGGAGAAGGGGGACCACGGTAGTGGTGGATGAGGAGTTACCTTGCGTTAAGAACACCTCATCCGTCAGCCTACGGCTGCCACCTTCCCCCACTGGGGAAGGCATTTTTTAGTGCTTGCCACATCTGTGGCGGTGGGGCATCTACCGCAAGTGGCGGATTTTTCGACGAGCCTATAGGCTCAGCGTGTGAAATGCCCCAAGGGGGCTTGTGCAAGCCACCAGATCGGCTGGTGGTCATGACTATCCCGGCGGATTTTACGCGTTTTAACTTGCTCTTGACATACGGCGCAAAAGGGAATATAATAAGAATGTAAGAACCGAGGCGAAAGGAGGGCGGAATATGTATAATCCCACAAACAGGGAAATAGAAGAAAAAATACCTGCGCACATCCTCAGCATTATGGAACGCTTTCGCCTTTCGGGGGAGGAATCGTTTATCGTCGGAGGTTCTCTGCGAGATATAATGTTAGGTCTTGAGCCCCATGATTTTGATCTTGCCACCTCGTCTTTGCCACGGCGCACGTCCGAAATTTTTGCCAACGAAAGAGTAATCGAAACGGGAATGAAGCATGGAACGGTAACCGTTATTGTGGAAAACGACCCCGTTGAGATAACCACCTTCAGAATAGACGGAAGCTATACCGACTCAAGACATCCGGACGGAGTTTCCTTCACTCGGAATATAGCCGAGGATCTTTCAAGACGTGATTTTACCGTCAACGCCATGGCTTTTTCTCCAAACGTAGGACTTGTTGACCCGTTCGGGGGAAGAGAGGATCTTGAGAAAAAAATACTGCGTGCGGTTGGAGAACCCTGTAAGAGATTTGACGAGGATGCTCTGCGTATAATGAGAGCATTCCGCTTCTCGGCGCAGTTAGGCTTTGACATTGAAAAAGAAACCCTTGACGGCGCAAGGAAGTGTGGCAAGGGACTTGAAAAAATAGCCAGAGAGAGGATATGCTCGGAATTTTTGCGGTTGCTTTCGTCAGACGGAGTTGCACGTTCCTTAATGCTTATGAAGGAAAACGGGATTTTGCCCTTTGTTGTAAGGGAATATATTCCAAGTGAAAAGGTCATTTCGGACATAGAGAAAATGCCGAGCGATACAATCGCAAGACTTGGATTTTTTCTTTGCGATGCCGAAAAAGAAGAGGCAGCAGGCATAATCAACTCCCTTAAATGCTCCAATAAGCAAAAGATCGGAGCGATGGCTATAATAAGAGGAGCGCGTTTATCTGTAGACACCGAGGCGGATGCCAGAAGATTTATAGGAAACGTTGGAGAATACGCAAAATACGCAATCAGGGCATCGGTATTGCTTGGAAAATCACCCGAAGCGGCAATAGAGTTGGTAGAGAAAAACAATGCACCGTGTACTGTTGCTCAGCTTAAAATATCGGGTAAGGAGCTTGCGGAAATAGGCTTTTGCGGTAAGGAGATAGGCATAATACTTGAAGCGCTTCTTGCTGCCGTTATAGAAAACCCATGCCTTAACAGCAGAGAAGAATTGAGTATCCTTGCAAAGGAAATAAAAGAAGAAAGAAGATAATATGAACAGACTTGAAGATATAGCGAAGACCAAGGGAAAGCTCCTTGGCGTAGATTTCGGAGATACGAGGACAGGACTTGCGGTTTGCGACCCCTCAAGGCTTTTGGCATCGGGAATAGGATATATAAGTCCCGGCGGAATAGAAAAATGCGTTGATGCGGTAGCTGACGTGGCAAGGGAGCAGGAGGTAAGCGCGATAGTTGTGGGTCTGCCCGTCAATATGGACGGAAGCGAGGGCTCCCGCGCCGCAAGATGCAGAAAGTTCGCAAGGCTTCTTGAAGAAAAAACAGGAATGGTCGTCGGAATGTTTGACGAGAGAATGACCACTATGACGGCATCTCGCTATCTTAACGAAACAAACACAAGAGGAAAGAAGCGCAAGACGGTTATAGATACTCTGTCAGCTCAGATAATTCTGCAAAACTGTCTCGACAGACTCAAATATTTAAACGACTAAAAAACTCGGGGTGATATAAATGGAAAAGTCGGTCAAGGGCGCATCAAATTGCGAAAGCTGTGAATTTTACGATTACGACGAATATATTGACGCATACGTGTGCAATCTCAGCCTTGATGAGGATGAAATGATTGATTTTCTGGGAAGGAATACGAAAGGCTGTCCCTATTATAGGTTCTATGATGAGTACAAGAGCGTACATAAACAGATCTGATGAGGTTTGACTATGGGAAATTTGAATGATTATATTGAATGGCGGGGAGATCTGCGCTTTTCGGATGTAGGTCTGTGCGAGGTTGACGCACTTATCCTGTCGATAATATCTTATATGAGATTTGACGGAGTCGTTCCGGGTGTGGATGAGGATAGCTCGGTTACACTCCTTGAGGCAGTTAAGCGATTGCTCGGAAAAAACAAGGGCAAAAAGGTAACGATCGGAAAGCTTTTTCCCCCTGAATTTATAGCGCTTACCGTTGCGGCGGCAAAGAGCAGACGCTTTTCGGGTATTCGGCTTATGTGCTATGAAAATGAAATAAGCGAGGTCGAGGAGAAGCAATTCAGCGCACTTACCTTTAAGATAACGAGGGATAAATATTTCGTTGCTTTCAGAGGTACGGACGATACTCTTACGGGTTGGAAGGAAAGCTTCAATATGAGCTTTATGCTTCCCATTCCCGCTCAGAGAGAGGCGGCGGAGTATTTTTCCAAGGTTGCTAAAAAGTATAACGGAAGCTTTTACCTTGGCGGACACAGCAAGGGCGGAAACCTCGCGGTCTATGCGGCGGCAGAGGCGGAGGATTCGGCAAAGGACAGAATAATTACAATATATAACAACGACGGACCGGGCTTTGATCGTGAGTACGTCAACGGAGAAAAATTCAGGTCGGTGCAGGATAAAATACTTACTGTCGTGCCACAGTCATCGGTGGTGGGAATGCTTCTCGAGCACGAGGAGGAATACGTAATAGTAAAGAGCAACGCAGGCGGACTTTTGCAGCACGACGGAAGCACATGGGAGGTTACAGGAGGGTCTTTCGTTCATCTTGACACGGTAACTGAGGACTCAAAGCTCATAGATAGGAGACTTAAGGAGTGGCTTGATGGGATGCCGCCCTCGGGCAGAGAAAAATTTGTGGATACGGTATTTGAGACTCTGACGGCAACAAATGCAAAGACCTTGACCGAGCTTACTTCGGATAAATTAAAGCTTGTAAAGGCGTGGAGCTCATTGGATCAGACAACGAAAAACTTCCTGCTCAAATTCGCGGCAATACTTATAAAGCATAACGCGCTGTCGGTAAAAAAGAAAAAGAGCAAATAAAAAGTCGGGTCAGACGCTTTAGTGTAGCGAATGACCCGACTGTTTTATTGGTAAGCTGATATAATAAAAAACTTTTGCGATGGACTCGGGGAAGAAGGACTGCTTTGTGCGCGATGGCTTCTTGCGCGGAGCGCATCACCAAAAAAGAACAGGAGCACGTATGTGCTCCTGTTCTTTTTTGGTGACCCGTACGGGAATCCGCCCTTCGCTTCGCTACGGCGGGGGAGCATACTCCGCTTCGCTTCGTAGCACGAACAGAGTTCGTGCCCTCGCCTCCCGTGAGCAAGCTCCCGTCGGCTTTCGTCGAACTCTCGAACCCTTGCGTGCGCCCAAGGAATGAGAAAAAGGCGGGGGACAGCCGGTTTTGCGCACGCGATGTGTTCGATGGGTACGGGCACAAAAAAATAACCGAGTACTTTGTACTCGGTTATTTTTTTGGTGACCCGTACGGGAATCGAACCCATGTTTCCAGCGTGAGAGGCTAGCGTCTTGACCGCTTGACCAACGGGCCGTAACTTGACAGCTCCGATATTATATCACACTTTTTTTAAAAATGCAATACTTTTTTTGAAAAAATTTAAAAATATTTTTATTTTTTGCTCTGTTATCTGTTTGCCGTAGCATTTATAGGTCTTTAGCGGTGTAAAAAATTACATTTCCTATTGACTTTATAGCTATATTGTAATATAATTAAAGTGTATCTGTATATCAAATATAAAATTTTTTATTAAGGAGTATCACCATGAAAAAGACATTGAGATCCATAGTTCTCATTATGGCATGCCTTCTTATGCTTACCGCTTTCGTATCCTGCACAAAGTCAGCTGAATCGGTTAAGGCTAAGGCTGAAAAGGAAGGCTACAAGTGTACAAGCGCGTCCGCTGAGGAGGTTAAGGCCATTTCCGAGAAGCAGGGAGTAACTGTAACCGATAGACTCACTATAATGGATGAAGCTACCGGCAAGACCGTAAATGTTTACTTTTTTGACAGCACAAGAGCTGCCAAGGACATGAGAGTAAGCCTCGAGGACAGCGTTAAAAATCTTGCGGGATTTGAAGCATCCGGAATTACCGTTGAAAGAAAGGGTAAGTCGGTTATTATCGGAAATGTCGATATGATAGACAAGATCTGGTAATAAGTGCTTGCTAAGATACATTTATTTTTAAGGAGGATTTTAACATGAAGACTATTAGATTGATTTCCTTACTTCTTTGTATATTGCTTATTGTTCCCATGCTTTTTGCTTGCGGAAAGGAAGATGATTCCAAGGGCGAAGATCCCGCAGCCGCTACACCCGACGGAGAGATTCAGCTCCCCGACTATATCTGCCAATGTAATATGGTTGTTGACGTAACGTATGCAGCGGATCCCAATCAGAAGGAGACCGTTACCTACACCACTATAGCGGGACTCAACGGAGATAATTTCCGTATCTATGAAGCGAAAAACGGTATGGAAGAGGCCTTGACCTTCTGCGACAACGTACTTTATATAAATATGTACGGAGAGAAGTACAAGATCGACTTTAATTCCTTTGATCTTGAGAACGTTTACGACATGGTGCTCGATTACGTTACTTCTCCCTCTGAGCTTGCAATCGGAGAGAGAACTGCTACCATGTATGCTGCGACATTGGGAATGCCCGATGCAGATGCTCCCGCAGTTGACAGCGACAAAAACCTCATATTCAAGAACGTTAACACCGTAATAGCTCCCGATGGAACCGAAACAGTAATTTACAAGGGAATTCATCCTAAGGTGGCAGCGCTTATAGATAAGCTTTTGGCTCTTGTTATGGGAAGAACCGTAGGCTCTGAGACGGCTATTATTATTGATTATGATGCCTTGACTCTCAGCGTCAGCGGTGGCGAAGAAAATGCCGCTCTTTCCTTGGAGTTTGATGCCGACCTTATGGACGGCGGCGAGCTTTATGCTGAGGCTCACGTAAAAGTAAACTCTCAGTGCAATATCGGTAACGTTGATCCTATCGTAGCTCCCGAGGATGCTGCCGAATACGAGAATGCGCTTCCTCTTATAATGAGTGAGTTGATCGGCGGATTGGCTGATGCCGAGGATGATAAGAGAAAATAATTTTCACAGTAGAAAAGGGCTGAACTCAGCCCTTTTTTCTTGTTGAAAATTATTTGGAAATCTCCAAGAAATTTCTCAAAATCTATTGTGTTTTTTGGAAAAACATGTTATAATTGGATAAATCCAAAATAATGTTAACAATACATACAGGAGGACAGCGCTTTGGCAAGAACGAAACAACCGTCCCTACTCAGGGCGAAGATCGTAAAATCAGCATCGGAATTATTTTTTGAGAAGGGATTTTCAAAGACGACCTCGTCCGAGTTGTGTTCAAAGGTTGGAATGGGAACGGGTAACCTGACCTTCTATTTTCCCACCAAGGAGCATATTTTAGCGGTACTCGTACAGATGATGATCGATTACCAATGGAAGGAGATGGAGAATGCCGCAGACGAGGGGAAAAGCTCTCTGCTTGCGTACTGTCTTGAACTTTCCACTTTGGTCGCCATCGCCGATGAATTTCCTGAAATGAACGACTTTATTGCGGCGGCATACTCACACCCGATGACGCTTGAGCTGATCAGAGCCAACGACGTGGAAAAGGTAAAGCAGGTTTTCTCCGAGTACACACAGGGTTGGGATGACGAAAGGTACACCGAGAAAGAAGCCATCACATCGGGCATCGAGTATGCAACTATTATGAAAACCGAGCATTCCGCATCCGTGGAGCATAGAATAGAGGGTGCGTTAAATACGATCATGATTCTGTTCGACGTTCCCGAAGAAACCAGAAAGATAAAGGTCGCCAAGGTGCTTGCCATGGACTACCGAGCGATCGGAAGAAAGGTCTATGAGGATTTCAAGAGGTACGTTACCGAAACCAACGAGCACAATCTCGAAGAAATATCGAAAAACACGAAGGCAAAGTCGAAAAAATAAATTCGCAAAGGGATATCCCTATTTGGTAGCTACTACGTACCTACCAAATAATCTTTAACAGCCCCAAAGGAAGGTAACCTATATGAAAAAATTAACACTAATTCTACTCTCGGTCTTGATGATCGTAACTCTCGCAGCTTGCGGTAGCAAAAAATGTGAGCAGCACGTTTACGATGACTGTGCAGATACCGAATGTAACGTATGCGGCGAAACAAGAGATTCCATGCACTCGTGGAAGGATGCCGACTGCGACACACCCAAGACCTGTACAGTCTGTGGCAAGACAGAAGGCTCTGCTCTCGGACACAAGCCTGCCGAGGATGACGGCGATTGCTCAACAGAAGTAAAATGCACCGTCTGCGGCGAGGTAACAACCCCTGCCGGACAACATACTCCGAATGCTGACGACGGAAATTGCTTAACAGCTATCACTTGCAGCGTATGCGGAACGGTAACCACGCCTGCAAAGGATAGCCATACAGGCGGTACTGCTACTTGCACCGAAAAAGCAGTTTGTACTGCTTGCGGAACGGCATACGGCGAGCTTAACCCCGATAATCACACGTCCGTTGATGGCGTTTGCGCTTGCGGAATGATAGTCGCAACGAAAATGACCGCAGACGAGCTGAAAGCCGCAGTGGCAGATCAGCTTGCCGCCGGAGAAACTGATATTACCGTGACACTGAAACCCGATGCCCCTGCCGAGATGATCACCGCCATCCGACGTGCCATCTGCGACACCGATGGCGTTGCCGACGGCAGCATCCACCTCACCCTGGGGGGCGTGACCACGATTCCCGGTACTAGCAACTGGGACGGTGTTGCTTTCGGCCCCGGTGACATATATGATGAAGCCGGAAAAATTGTAGATCAGGAACTCGTTACCCAATTGGCATCTATCAATCTCCCCGATGTGACAGAAATTGGTGCTCAGGCATTTTATTTTTGTGAAAATATGGTTACAGTCTCAGCTCCCAAGGCGCAGACAATTGGAGCGCAGGCATTTGGCTATACAGCACTTACATCAGTAGAATTTCCCGAATTGACGACGATCCCCACTGATATGTTCAGCGGTACCTGGACCTTGTCCTCTGCCAAATTCCCGAAGGTGACGACCATTGAACAGGGCGGAT
>SVRP01000002.1 GCA_015064735.1 Oscillospiraceae bacterium | reverse complement strand
TTTATGGGTAGTAAGTAACAGTTGCATGGCTGGCAGGCCAATCTAAAGCGCACTTGTGCGCAGCCAGTAGTATTAGGGCTATGCCCGAAACTGAAATACCCCCCGTTTCACGGGGGGATATTTATTATAATTTAACCGTTGCCGTTCCGTCACCGTTGTAGCTTATACGTTCGCCCGACGTGTTGAGACTGTCGATATAAGCAAGATATTCTTCCTTTGAAGAAAAAGGCGGTTCAGCTTCTGAAATGACCATTTTAGCTTTTTCTGCGTTGTTTTCGAGAAGAGTTTTTAAAATTGCAAGGTGGAATTTTGCGTTTGAGACGCAGGCAAGCTCGGGGTCAGCAATACGGTAATCGTTTCCGTGTCCCTTGCCCACAGCTCCGCCGATATACGGATGAATAACGGGCATAACGCAACTAAGGTCTCCCATATCGGTGCTTCCGGTACTGAATTTATTTGGGTACACCGGATATTCTTCTTCGGGGAAAAGGGCTTCAAAGCTTTCTTTTACAATGCAGAGAAGATTTTTGTCATTTTTAAGAGGCGCATAGCCGGGACGCTCGGTGATCTCAATATTTGTGTCGATAGAGAGGGCGGCACCGATAAGCGCCTTGTTTATTCTTTTGTTTGCTGAGAGGATAGCATCGTAGGTCTTTCCTCTTACGTAGGTTTCTATATTCGCATTTTCCGGGATTGCGTTTACTATGCTTCCGCCGTCGGTGATAATGGGATGAAATCTTATAAGGTCGCTTTCCTTGAATGTTTCGCGTATGGCATTTACGGCATTAAGTCCGCAGGTTGCGGCATAAAGAGCATTGTGACCGTCCCAAGGACTTCCGCCCGCATGGGCAGACACCCCTTTGTATGTGATATTTTTAGCCAAAATACCTACCGCACCGCCAATGGCGCAGCTGCTTGTGGAGTGGTGTACCATAAAGGCTATGTCCACTCCGTCAAAATATCCTCTGTGCAAAAATTCGCACTTTCCGCCATAATACTTTATGATTCCCTTATCCATAAGAGAAGAGCGATATTCAAGCTCTATCATTTCTTCTGCGGGAACGGCACAAAGCATTATCTTTCCGCAAAGCTTGTCAAGAATATTTTTGTCCTTCAGTGCGGCGGCAACACCTAAAAGAGTTGCACATTGCGCGTTATGACCGCATGAGTGAACAGCACCCGTTTTTGGATCAGCTTCGGGGTGTGAGGGACATACGACAGAGTCAAGCTCACCAAGTATAAGGATCTTCGGTCCTGTCTTGCCGGTGTCTATTTCGGTAAAAAAGCCGGTTATATTTTCGGCAAAGGTTAATTCGTAGCCAAGCTCTTGGAACTTTTTTGCAAGATATTCGCAGGTTACAAATTCCTTGTAGCCCGTTTCGGGATGCGCCCAAATAAATCTTTCTGCGTCAAGTATAAGTTGACGGTTAGCGTCGATAACGTTAACAATATCTTTCATAATATCTTCCTTTCTTTTATCTGTATCTGCTTCTGTACTCAGTAGGCGATGTGTTGTGGTGCTTTTTAAAAACGCTGCTGAAATAGTATATGTTTTCAAATCCACACCGTGAAGCTATCTCGTTTATCTTAAACGTAGTGTTTCGCAGCAGCTTGCGTGCCTCGCTCATTCTTAATTTTTCTATTAAGGCGGCGGTAGATGCGGAAAATTCCTTTCGCAGCTTGAAATTAAGAGTCGATGGATTGGTGCCACACACATGGCACAGCGAGTCTACCGTAAGTTTTTCCGAAATATGCGAAATAATGTATTGAACTGCGGCTTTTGCAATCTTATCTCGGCAGCCTTCTAATTTATATTCGATATTTTCCGTGTGCATGTCCATAAGAGAACGCCACTTGTATTCGGCAAAGGCTTGGAGCAGAATATCCTCTAACAGATGTTCTCTGTAGTAAATTGCGGCAGGAGTCTGCGCCTCGGTAAGCGCGTCGTATTTTTCAATACTGTCAATAAACCGTTTGCAGTTTTTAAAATGAATCATTCCAAGAGGGATATCAACCTGAAAAGGACATCTCGGATTTATCTTGAATTTCAAATAGACGAATGAAATAGGCTCTATTACAGTTCTGAAAAAATCTATGTCATCAGAAAAAATTACGCAATCCCGCTCTCTGACTATATGCTCCGAGCCGTCAAGTGTAAGCTTGAAGCTTCCTTTCTTTAAAAAGAACAGCGCATAGGTGGGCTGTCGACCTGAGGTTACCTCGAACTCTTTACGCCATGTGGTTTTGCATTCTATAAAAACAAATGGTCTTTCCATTAAAAACTCCGATTTTATTGTTGGATTTTATAAAATATATTTTAGCATATTTGATTGTACTTGTAAATACTTTTTGCTATAATTTCCTTGTAAATCATCTTATAAATCTTATAAGGAGAATGTTTATGAAAAAAGCATACTTTGATATTGTTAAGGAATACGAATGCGATGTTCTCGTTGCAGGTGGCGGAGTCAGTGGCTTTTCAGCAGCTGTATGCGCAGCAAGACTTGGCGCAAGGGTCATACTTTGCGATGCTAGCGGAATGCTTGGCGGCACGGCAACCTCGGGACTTGTGGGACCGTTTATGACGTGTTATGACCACAAGGGTGAAAAACAGATAATAAAAGGTTTTTTTAACGAGGTAGTTGACCGATTGGTGGCAGAGGGCGCCGCAATTCACCCTTCTGTGTGCAAAAATAATATGTCGTACAGCGGGTACAGAATGAAAGGGCATGACGGTGTTACTCCTTTTTCGTCTGAAAAGCTTTTGCTTCTTGCCGAGGAGCTTTGCCTTGAAGCGGGTGTTAAAATACTTTATCATTCCCGCGTAATAGGCTGTGAGTGTAATAACGACAGGATAGAAGCGGTTTATATATCAACACCTGCGGGAGTAGAGGAGATAAGAGCAAAAAATTACATAGATACCACGGGTAGCGCATCTCTTGCCGAAAAAGCGGGAGCTGAGGTCGTATTCGGAGATGAAAACGGTGCGGTACAGACTGCTACTACCTTTTTTCAGATAACAGGCGTAAACAAGGAAGCGCTCGATGCGCATATGCGCGATAACTATGAAATGAGAGCAAGATTCTTTATGGACGAAATAGAGAAGGCAAGAAAGGAAGGAAAATTCCCCTGCGGAACACCCAAGCTTCGCATTTATGAGACGGTTGACGGTATTTGGAAGGTCAATATGGCTCAGCAGGACGATTATTTCAACGATACCGATACAGAGAGCATTACAAAAGCAGAAATATATCAAAGAAAACAAATTCCGCAACTTTTTGATTTTCTCAAAAATAATATACCCGGTCTTGAAGATATCAGGCTTCTCAATTCTGCATCTGAGATCGGAATCAGAGAAAGCCGCCGAATAGTCGGTAAGACGGTGTTTACAGGAGACGACGCAATAAACAGCAGATATGCTGACGAACAGATAGCCGTATGCTCAAATTCAATAGATATTCACCTGAAGAGCGAGGTTAAATACGTTGTATGCGAAAAGAATTATTATATTCCTTTTTCCTGCCTTGTTTCTAAAAATATAAAAAATCTGTTAGCGGCGGGAAAATGTCTGTCTGCCGATAAATATGCTTTTGCCGCAGTCCGTGTTATGCCCCCTTGCTTTGCAATGGGAGAGGCTGTTGGAATCGCCGCGGCAATTGCGTCAAAGCAAAGGATAAGTGCCTGCGATGTAAACGTAAAAGAAATACAAAAGCAGATAATCGATAACGGCGGATATCTTGAACTTGATTCATAAATAAAAAGGGGAGTGAAATTTTTTCATTCCCCTTGACTTTTTAATAAAAAATGATATAATCGATTTATAAGCAATAGGTAAAGGAGATAAAAAATGACCGCAGAACAAAGACTTAAGAATCTTTCGGTTCCTAAAGAGAGAGTTGACGTAGTCTTGGATACCGATGCCTATAACGAAATAGACGACCAGTTTGCAATAGCATATTTACTTCGCTCATCGGAAAAGCTTAATACCGTTGCAATTTATGCCGCACCTTTTCATAACAGAAATTCGGACGGACCTGCCGACGGAATGGGGAAGAGCTACGACGAAATTTTAAAGCTATTAAAATTGTTAAATGCAGAGCTTCCCGTATTCAAAGGCTCGGATAGATTTTTGCCGAGTGAAAGCGAACCCGTAATTTCCCCCGCCGCACTTGACCTTGCAAAAAGGGCAGAGAATTATTCTCCCGAAAATCCTCTGTACGTAGTGGCAATAGGTGCTATTACAAATATTGCTTCGGCAATACTTATCAATCCGAGAGTTGCGGAAAATACCGTCGTTATATGGCTCGGCGGACACTCACTCGAGTATCACGATACGGCAGAATTTAATATGGTTCAGGATATTGCTTCGGCAAGAGTCGTGTATAAAAGCGGTGTGCCTTACGTTCAGCTTCCGTGCTTCGGTGTCGTAAGCGAATTCAGAATATCAAAACCCGAGCTTGAATATTGGCTTATAGGCAAAAATCCGATTGCCGATTATCTTGCGAGAAATACGATAAATACAGCTGAAAAATATGCGTCGGGAAATCCTTGGACAAGAGTTATATGGGACGTTACCGCCGTTGCGTGGCTTCTTAATGATAATGACAGATTCATGCTATCGAGAGTAATAGATTCTCCTTTGCCCGCATACGATAAGACTTATGAAAAAAATCCCGAGCCCCAAAAAATGAGATATGTTTATTATATAAAACGCGATTCATTGATGAAAGACCTTATACAAAAAATATTAAATCAATAAATTGAATTATTTTTATTGAAAATGATAAAAATTATGGTATAATAAATATATACAAATTATTAGAAAAGGAGAAAAAGTATGGAAAAGAAAAACATTTACTCAGGCACTAAGACCGAACAAAATCTCAGAGAAGCATTCTCCGGAGAGTCTCAGGCAAGAAACAAGTATACCTATTTTGCGTCCGCCGCAAAGAAAGCGGGATATGAGCAGATAGCTGCGCTCTTCCTTGAAACCGCAGAAAACGAAAAGGAGCACGCAAAGCTTTGGTTCAAGGCTCTCGGCGGTATGGGTACCATCGAGGAGAATCTTGCATCTGCCGCAGAGGGTGAAAACTACGAGTGGACCGATATGTACGACAGAATGGCAAAGGAGGCAGACGAGGAAGGCTTCCATGATCTTGCTGAGCAGTTCAGAGGCGTTGCCGCTATTGAAAAGACTCACGAGGAAAGATACCGCGCGCTTCTTAAGAACGTAGAAATGAAGGAAGTGTTCGAAAAGAGCGAGGTTCAGATCTGGGAGTGCCGTAACTGCGGTCATATCGTAGTCGGAATGAAGGCACCCGAGCTTTGCCCCGTATGCAAGCATCCTCAGGCATATTTCCAAATCAAGAAGAATAACTATTAATTTAAATAAACAAGGCTGTTTCTGTACAGAGACAGCCTTGTTAAATGGATAAGTAATATGAAAATAACCGTATTAACCGAAAATACCGCGTGTAGAGATGACGTAATATCCGAGCATGGGCTTAGTATTTATATTGAAACGAAAAAGCATAAGATACTTTTTGATTCAGGTCAAAGCGATGCTTTTTTGAAAAACGCAGAAAGGCTCGGAGTGGATATTTCCAAGGTGGATATTGCCGTGCTCTCACACGGACATTACGACCATGGAGGCGGATTGAAAGCTTTTTTGAAGGCGAATAATATTGCAAATGTGTACGTTAATAAGTTTGCTTTTGGAAAGCATTATAATCAAAACGGAAAGTACATAGGACTTGACTGTGAGCTTTTGAATAGCAACAGACTTATATTTACCGATGATGAATTGAAAATTGACGGAGAGCTTTCTCTGTATTCCTGTAATCAGTGTAAAAGGGAATATAAAACAGATCCTTTCGGTTTATGTGTAGAGAGCAAGGGAATAATATGCCCCGACGACTTCCTTCATGAGCAATATCTGCTCGTCAAAGATGAAGATAAGAGAATACTCTTCAGCGGTTGCTCACATAAGGGTGTACTTAATATTGTTAAATGGTTTTCACCCGACGTACTTGTGGGTGGCTTTCATTTTTCAAAAATTGAAGTAAATAACGATGGAAAAGAGAGACTTTCAAGGTATGCGCAAGAACTCCTTTCTTATCCAATCAAGTACTATACGGGTCATTGTACGGGTGATGCGCAGTATGCTTTCCTAAAAGGAATTATGGCAGACAGATTGGAATATATTTGTTCCGGAAGGGTGCTGGAAATATAACATGAAGTATACAAATACTGTAAAAGGAATATTTATTTCCAGACCCAACAGATTTATTGCCGAGGTTGAAATAGACGGTGAAATAAAGATATGCCACGTTAAAAATACGGGAAGATGCAAAGAGCTTTTAATAAATGGAGTTACGGTAATTCTTGAAAAAAATGAGAGCGGAACAAGAAAGACAGAATACGACCTTGTTGCTGTTTATAAGGGCGATGAACTTATTAATATTGACAGTCAAGCCCCTAATAAGGTTGTCTTTGAGTGGCTGTCGGAGGGAAAAGCATTTGACGGTATTACACTTATAAAACCCGAAAGCAGATATAAAAATTCAAGATTCGATTTTTATATTGAAACCGAAAACAGGAAAATATTTGCCGAGGTAAAAGGGGTAACCCTTGAGAGGGATGGCGTCGTTTTGTTTCCCGATGCTCCGACCGAAAGAGGAGTAAAGCATATAAACGAGCTTACAGATGCAAAGGAAAACGGTTATGAAGCATATATTTTCTTCGTGGTTCAGATGAAAAAATGTAAATATTTTACACCTAACGAGAAAACAGATCCCGAATTTGCCAAAGCCTTAAGAAATGCTTTGAGCAGAGGGGTCAAGGTTATGGCATTGAACTGTAACGTAAATGAGAGAGGTTTTGATATTTGCGGGGAGATAGAAAAAAGAATTTAACATGAAAATTATGTGAAAAAATCAAGAAAATTCCTTTCTTGTAAATTTTATGCTTGACAAGTGAAGAAAAGTAATATATAATTATCGTGGACAGAAGATCCCCCCTTATATGGGCGAAAAAAGCTGTTCGTTTAAAATTTGTTAGATTTAATTTTAAAGGAGAAAAGATATGTACGAAAAGTTTGTAGATGTATTGGTTGACGAGCTTCAGATCGACCGTAACGAGATCACCATGGAGGCAGAGCTTACCAACGACCTTGGAATCAATTCCATTGAGCTTGCAGATCTTGTAATGATCTGCGAGGAGAAGTTTGAAATTGAGTTTAACGACGAGGATATCCGTAAGTTTACTACAGTCGGAGACGTTGTAAACTATCTTGAGACCTGCGCAAAGTAAGTAACATAAAAATAATTTCCGAGGATGTTATCCTCGGAAATTATTTTTTAAAAAGTAAAAAAAGTACTTGATTTTTTTGTTTCGGTGTGATATAATACCAAAGATGCGTAAAGCATCAAAAATCAAAATGCGCAGTATGCATTGTAAATGGAGAGATATTTCGCCTACGGCGAAGATACCCGCACCCTACGCCTGACAAGCGAGCTTGTCGATCTTCGGGTGGGGTATGCGAAGTGGATTCGTCGAGCAAGGCTCGCCGAGCCGCATCTCGTCAAGCTCCATAATTATGATGCACACAAGTGCATCATAATTATGGAGAGATATCGAAGTGGGGACGTTGCCGAGCGCACCCGATGGGTGATGAAGCGAGGCAAAAGGAGTGGCAGCGGTCAAAATTTGACGAGCGGATGCGAGTAACAAATTTTGGGCACCGCAACAGGACATAACGGGGCGCCCCGCATGATAACATAAAAAAATTAGACTCACTTTGGGTTTAATAATATACGGAGAGATATCGAAGTGGTCATAACGGGGCTGACTCGAAATCAGTTTGTGCTAACGCACACGAGGGTTCGAATCCCTCTCTCTCCGCCAAATCCAAAAGGGTGCCGAAGGCATCCTTTTTGATTTGGTAGAGAATATAAAAAGGGATTCGAACGCAGAGAACAAAACAACCCAGCGAGTAGTTTTTTGCAAAATAGTTCTTCCGGAACTATTTTGAATTAAAAATTCGAGAAAATTTTTAATATGTGACCGAAGATTTTTGCGAAACATAACATAAAATCGAATTCGAAATAAGGTGGCTTTTTCTCCCGTCGGTCGAAAAGCATGGATTTTTAGTAAAAAGTATAATGTTTTTACCGTCCAAAATTTATACCGAAAAATCTTTTTATCTCTTGCTATTTAACAAAAAATATGATAAAATTTAAATGTCGGAATAGTCGTGCCTATGGAAAAATTAAGCATCCTCGTTGTGGTTGGTTTTTCATTTTTTGTATTCAAGGAAAAAATATCGAAACGGGCATTTCTCGGATTGGCATTTATTGTTACGGGAACGTTGCTCATGGCTGTGTTCAGATAAAGATATATACGACTTTTAGGAGGAGAAAATGGGACTTTTCAGTAAGAGACCGTTAGCTATATTTTGCTTTCTCTTCCTTTTTGTATCCTTACTTGCCTTTTTGTATCCCATGCTGTATTCTGCGCTGACGTTTATAATTGTCGGTACAGTTGTGCTTGGGTTTTTTGTTTTATCATTCTTCGTGAAGAAATTTCACGTTAAGCTTGTAACTCTTTGTATATGCTTTGTAGTCATTCTTTCTGCGCTTTTTCACTCGTTTTTATCTGTGGGATTGCAGAAAGAGCGTGCAAAGGAATATGTGGGAGAGAGACGCGTTCATTGTCGCATAATTGACGATGAATATATGACTGAGAACATTTCTCTTTACCACGTTAGGATTAAAAATATTGACGGTAATGACGTAAATATAAAAGCGACGCTTATGTTCGCGTTTGATGCTGATGTATCTCCGGGCGATGAGATATATGCCATAGCCGACGTTGAATTAAATGACAGTAGCTATTCAAAAAGCGACGGAAATATTTTAGCATTGAACATAAAATATTCAGATTCCTGTTACGCAAAGTATTTGTCTTTGAATGAAAGCAATATTTCTTTGCTTTTCAGCGACGGCGGAGCGAGAATAATCTCCGATAGGATCGGCGACCGAATCGGAAATACGCTTGCAGAAGGTCTTGGAGACGAGATGGGCAAGCTTTCCCTTGGCTTTTTTACGGGTATACGTGAGAATATATCCTCGGACGTAACAAGAGATTTCAGACGCGCAGGCGTGTCTCATATTATGGCGGTCAGTGGCTCACATATTGCGATTCTGCTTGGCGGAATCGAGATGCTTTTGAGAAAGCTTCGAGTTAAAAAACAGATACGATGCGTTTTTGTAGCAGTCTGCGGAATTGCCTTTATGTTCATAACAGGCTTTTCGCTATCGGGTTGTCGCTCGGTGCTTATGCTGTACGCGGTTTATCTTGGATTCCTATTTTCCGAGGATAACGATCCGATTACGTCGCTGTTTGTATCTATTTCTCTGATTGTACTTATATCGCCGTATTCAATAGCCGATCTTGGAATGTGGATGTCATTTATTGCAACACTCGGTCTGCTTACCGCATATCCCGTTTTTGAGGAAAGAATAGCGTATCCAAGAAAGAAAAAGGGAATAGTGAAGGGGCTTTTACTTGTTTGCAGAGATATGCTGCTTATGGTGATCATGACTGTCGTAGCAAATGCGTATTTGCTTCCTATAAGCTGGTATTTCTTCGGGGAATTTTCGGTCGTATCCATACTTGCGAACATACTGATAGGTTGGATATCCTCCTTGTTTATGATACTTATACTCATATTTCTTTTGCTTTGTAATATTCCAATACTGTCGTTAATTCTGGCAAAAACGGTTACCGCTGTCGGTAAGGTCATACTTTTTCTTGTAAGATTCTGTGCAAGAATACCCAACGCGACAGTTTCTCTTAAATACGAATTTTGCAAGGTCATTATGATACTGTTCATAATTTCCATGATAGTGCTTTTGGGAATAAATCTAAAACACAAGAGCCTGATCGCTATCCCATTTCTTGCAGCTGTGATTTCCTTCGCGGCTTGTCTTTCTGTAACGAATATCTTTTTCTCAAAGCCGCGCCTTGATTATATTGTCCAAGGCACAGACAACGAGATTATAGCTGTTAACGAAAAAGACAGTATTTCTTTTTTCCATGTTAGTAATAGCAACGGTTTATTCAGCTCTGCGGTAATAGATAAAATGAAGGATTCACCTGCTACAGAAATTGAAAATATTATTTTGACCGAGCATAGCGGAAGTCATGTAAAAAGCATAGATATCATAACGGGTAGGTTTATGGTTAGAAATATCTATTTGCCGATTCCCGAGGATGAACAATCCAAGTATTTTGCATCAAAAATTTATTGGATTGCAAGTAAAAACGGTGCGTCGGTTTACTTTTATTCGGACGGAGAATTTTTAAACGTTACAAAAAACGTAAAAGTCAATGCATACAGGCACAAGGACGGAGTATCTCTTGGATTTTACGGTCGCGATGTTACGGTCGGTTACACAACGCCGTGCCATACAGATCTTGGTGTGAATTTTGATACGCTTATAATAGGGGGAGGATGTACCGAGCATGACTTCAAGCACGTACTTGGTACTAATGCGAAAAAAATCATCTTATCTTCAAGAAATATAGTGGAGAAAATAAAATTCAGTAATTCCGACAATATCTTTTTAGCGAAAAAAGGCAGAATTTACAGAGAAGCGGAGATTGGCTTATCAAAATAAAATAAACCATGTCAAGAAGTGTTCATATTTCATAAAATAGTAACGTAGCAAAAATGTACGTTTAGTCTTTAATGAAAGGACGATATGAGAATATGAATAAAAATAATAAACTTGTGTTGCTTGGAGGAGATTTACGGCAGTATACTGCATCGGTTATGCTTGGGCAAATGGGTTATGACATACAGATGTTTGGTGTATATGGGGCAAAAGAAAATACCGATACATCGATTTTCGGTGCTGAATACGAGGAAGCTCTCAGTAAAGCCAATGCAGTAGTATTGCCGCTTCCGGTATCTCCGGACGGGATATATCTGAACTGTCCGTTTTTGAACGGCAGAGAGAAGCTTCGACTTACGGAAATATTGAAATTTATTAATCTTAACACCGTTATTGTCGGCGGAAGAGTCCCTATGGGATTTGGAAAGGAAGCCGAGGAGCGCGGTTTTTTGGTAAAGGATTATTTTGAATCGGAGGATTTTCAGATTCAGAATGCATATATAACCGCAGAAGCGGCTTTGAGTATAGCAATGAACAGTCTTGATAAGAATATATGCGGCTCAAAAATTGCGATTACAGGATATGGAAGGATCGCAAAGCATCTGGAACGGCTTTTGCTTGGTCTCGGTGCAGAGGTTACCGTAGCCGCACGAAAGGACAGCGATCTTGCATGGGCATATTCCCACGGTTGCACGGTGCTGAAGATTGGCAACGGAGAAGAAAAAGGCAATATATATAAGCTCACGGATGGATATGATGTAATATACAATACAGTACCAAACAGACTGTTTGACGAGGACTTTTTAAAGCAGGCAAAGGGATCAACCTATATTATCGATCTTGCGTCTGTTCCCGGCGGTGTGGATATCCGCGCCGCCAAGGAGCTTGGCTCTAATGTACTTTGGGCGGCATCCCTACCCGGCAAATATGCCCCAAAAAGCGCGGGGGTACTTATAGCTTCCTGCGTTAGCGGAATACTTCAGGGAGAGGGGGTATGTCCATGATAGGCTTTGCTATGTGTGGGTCTTACTGTACCCATAAGAGGGCAATAGAGCAAATGAGACTAATCTCAAAAGACAGAGATATTCTGCCTATAATGAGCGAAAACGTCTATTCTACCGACACTTACTTCGGCACCTGTGAGACTCTGAAAAATACTGTCAAGGATATTTGCGGAAGGGAGATAATTCACACCATAGCGGGAGCGGAGCCTTTGGGTCCGAAAATATCTCTTGATGCTCTTGTTATATGTCCTTGTACGGGAAACACTCTGGCAAAGATTGCGCTTGGGATAACCGATACTTCGGTTACTATGGCTGCCAAGGCTCAGCTTCGGAGCGACAGACCTATCATAATAGCTCTTGCCTCAAATGACGCATTGTCGGCGAATCTTAAAAACATCGGTACACTTTTATCAAGAAAACACGTGTATTTTGTGCCAATGAGACAGGACGATCCCGAAAAGAAGCCTCATTCGCTCATTGCGGATTTTTCGCTTTTACTTCCAACTTTAGACTGCGCGATGAAGGGCATACAATATCAAAGGATATTTCAGTAAAAAATGAAGCTACGCTGATTTTTATGCGTAGCTTCGTTTTTTATACCTGTTTTTTCATAGTTTCAAGAGCGCCCTTTTCGAGACGCGAGACCTGTGCTTGTGATATACCGATTTCTTCAGCGATCTCCATTTGCGTCTTGTTTTTGTAGTACCTCATATTAATTATTGTCCGCTCACGCTCGTTGAGCTTTTGCATAGCCTCCTTGAGAGCTATATTTTCGAGCCAGATTTCCTCTGAGCTGTTAGAGTCGCTCAGCTGATCCATAACGTATATTGAGTCTCCATTGTCGCTGTAGATCGGCTCGTAAAGGGAAATTGGCTCGATTATAGCTTCCATGGCGTGTACAACGGCTTCCTTTTTCTCACCGAGTCTTTTGGCGATTTCCTCAATGTCCGGCTCGCCTTCTTTTTCATGCATAAGCTCCTCGCGGGCTTGGAGCGCTCTGTAGGCAAGATCCCTTACAGACCTGCTTATACGAATCGAATTGTTATCACGCAAATATCTTCGGATTTCTCCTATAATCATAGGAACTGCATAGGTTGAGAATTTAACGTCAAGATCGGTGTTGAAATTGTCTACGGCTTTTACAAGTCCGATACAGCCCACCTGAAAGAGATCATCCATATTTTCCTTTCGGTTTGTAAAGCGCTGGATAACACTCAATACAAGTCGGATATTACCGCATATAAGCTCCTGTCTTGCATTTTCGTCTCCGTTTTTAATTTTTAAGAGCAATTCTTTCTTTTCTTCATCGGTCAGCACCTTAAGCTTTGAGGTGTTAACCCCACATATTTCGACCTTGTTATAATACATAAAAATACTCCCGACACAAAATACCTTATGTCAGGAGTATTGACTTTTATGGTGGGGCATTATTCAGATTTAATGTTTCCACTTTCTTCCGTAATAAAGTCTTTTACGGGATGCCCGTCCATTTTTAAAACCGTATGACAAAGGGAAGCGTCATCTGCATCGTGGGTTACGATTATAACGGTCTTGTCCTTCAACATATCGAAAACCAATCTTCGTATATCGTTTCGCATTTTCTCATCAAGTCCCTTGAAGGGTTCGTCCATGAATACTATATCCGATTCGGCGGCAAGAGCGCGTGCGATCGCCACCCGCTGCTTCATTCCGCCCGAAAGCTCGTCGGGATATTTTGATTCAACTCCGTCCTCGTCAATGAGAAGCCGCAACATTTTTTGCGCCTTTTCTTTATCGTTACATACGAGCTTAATATTGTCAAGCGCATTGAGCCATGGAAAAAGGCGAGGCTCCTGAAATATATAAGTGGGATTTACGTGATTGGAAATGATTTTTCCGCTTTTGGGTTTGATGAGTCCTGACAGGGTGTTTATAAGAGTTGTTTTTCCTATACCGGAAGGACCCATAATAGCATAATGCTTTTTGTCCTCGAATGTGTATGACAGATTTTCGATTACGGTCTGTTTTCCGTATTTTACAGCAAGTTCTTCGATTTTAAGCATTTCCTACTCCTTTCCTCAAAAGCTTGAGCTTTTTGCCGAGAAGATTAAGCAGGGCAAGAGTAAGCTTTTCGAGCAAGATGCTGAGAAGAATTACGACGAGAGTCCAAGCAAATACGTAAGACGTTTCAAAATTCTGCTTTTCTTTCAGCATTTCATAACCGATAGAGTTTTTTGAAGCAACAATGAGTTCAGCGGAAACGCTTGCCTTCCATGCCATGCCGAGCGCGGATTTGCAGGCGGCGATAAAATACGGAGCAACCGACGGAATATAAAGTCTTATAAGTCTTTTTGGTACGGAAAATTTATAAATTTTAGTAACCTCGCGCAGCTCATTGTTTACCGAGAGAATTCCTTGGGATACGTTAGATGTGATTATAGGAATAATTATCAGCGCGGTTATAAAAATTGGGAGCATAGAGGTGTGCATCCACAGCCACGCAATAACGATAAACGCGGCTATAGGGGTTGCTTTCATCACCGAGAGCATGGGGGAAAGGAGAGCATCGAAAATTTTTGATACGGAAATCAGATACGCGAGAACACAGCCGACGGCTATTGAAATGAGTATTCCGTAGGCTACTCGGAGGAGTGAAGCAGAAACAACTATTCTGAATTCACGGAGAACCATAAGCTCACGCAATGCCCGAAGCACAGCCGACGGTGAGGGAAATATTATGTCAAGCCCTATTCTTTTGGCAATCAAAAACCACACGAATACCCAAAATGTAATCGCTCCGACTATCCGTAAAACCGAAAAAAGTATTTTTTTTGCTTTGCCGTTCATTGAGCTATATAGTAGAAACCGTCATCCGGAAGCGAACCGCCGATAGAGGTGGGATCAAGAGCGAATATCTTTTCATAGAATACGCCGATAGATGCCTTCATGGCTTCTCCCGTTATACAACAGATGTTGCAGTTGGGAAGGGCTTTTTTAGCAATCTGAGGCTTGGGAAGGATACCTGCATTTACAATCATGTTTATAGCATCGTCAGAGCCTGCGGATATGAAATCAACCGATTTTTTGTAATCCTCAAGGAACTTCTTTACCTCAACCGGGTGAGCATCGGCAAAATCCTTGTTTATAACAAGACAACCCTGAACAAGCGTGTTTTCTCCGTAAAGCTTTTCCCATTCCTCGGTAAGGTCAATGGCAACCTTGGTATTGGGTACTGCAGCGGTAACTGCCGAAACCTTGGGCTCGGGAAGAATAGCTATCTGAGCCTGACCTGCCGCAAGCGCACCCTGAAGGGCATCGGGGGATGCGTATGAGGTCGTGTCAACAGTAACGTCGGTACCAACGGTGAGTCCCGCGCCCTTAAGAAGTGCGAGTGTTACATATTCGGGATTAGATCCGCTTCCGGGAACGTATACGGTCTTACCGCGAAGGTCGGCAAGGGTATTGACCGTTCCCGTAGTATCCAAAACGTAAAGAACACCGAGCGTATTGAGAGCAAGGAGCTTTACTTTGCCTTCGCTCTTTTTATAGAGCTTTGCAGCAAGATTAGTGGGAAGAGCGGCAATTGCGCACTCTCCGCTTACAAGAGCGTTAGCAACGACCTGAGGGTCGGAATGAAGGCTTATCTGATAATTCATATCGTCGGTGTTTTTATCAGCCGCATCCTTCATTTGCGCCATACCGAGCGCTGTTGTACCGCTTAATGCATATATCTTTATTTCTTTCTCGGAATCGGGTTCAACACCGAGAAGCTCCATTGTTTTCTTTCCGCAGGAGGAAAGTACCAAGGGGACTATCATAAGAATAGCTAAAATTGCCGTTGTGATTCTTAAAACCTGTTTTTTCATAATTAATGCCTTTCTTTTATATGTTTTTAATTTTATTTAAATCAACCTTGAAGGTATTTTTGTTTTGCTTTAAAAGTATTCCGTCCTCCGTAAGAGAGTCAATTGCTCGGTAAAGAGATGCTCTGCCTATGCCCAGCATATCGGATAACTCTGTCATGGAGCAGGGAACGGTGAACACATCTTTATCTATATGGTCAAGCATAAACATAATAAGCTTCTTTTCGGCAGAGCCTGCCGTAAAGGTTGAAATTTTCTTATTAAGGTAAACTATCTTTTTTGACTGCATTTCAAGATAGTTCTTTAGCGCAGTAGGGTCTGTTTCGATAAATTTTTTGAAGATATCACCATCCATAAAAAGGATCTTTACCTCACCCGCCGCAACTATCTTGCTGGGGAATGGATCGTCCTGTGCGTAAAGATTTGCAATACCGAACAGATCTCCCGAACGCAGTGTTCGCAAAAGAGCGGTGCCTTCACCGTCGTTTGACGCTTTTGCGTATACTCTTGCTACACCATCGACCATGAGAGCGACCTGCGGATTTTTCGTTACCGATGAATAAGCTGTCTCTCCTTGGACATAAGTGCGAACCGTAAGATTTTTTTCGCAAAAATATTTTTCAATGTGGGATTGGGGCACACCCATAAAAATTGGGTGGTTTTTTATTTTTTTCAGCATCGTATGCACCTCTATCAAACTGTCTCATATGAGACAATTTGATTTTATCATATTTTTTTCTGATTGTCAATAGAAACATAAAAATAATTGTAAACAAAATGTTAAAAAAGGACTAAATACCTTTAAAAAGCAAAAGGGAAATGGTATAATCACCTATAGGTATACGCAGAGATTTTTTGCGCTCAATAAGCATAATAATTATTTTGGAGGACAGTATGACACTTGTGATTCTTGCTGCGGGAATGGGTTCACGCTACGGTGGCTTGAAACAGATCGATCCTATCACCGACAACGGAAAATTTATAATAGATTTTTCTGTTTATGACGCTATTGTCAGTGGATTTGACAGAGTGGTTTTTGTAATTAAAAGGGAAAATCTTGACGTATTCAGAGAAACTATCGGTCAGCGCTTTGAGTCTAAGATAAAAGTTGAGTATGCATTTCAGGATCTTAACGATATTCCCGAGGGCTTTTCGGTTCCCGAAGGTCGCGTAAAGCCTTGGGGTACGGCACATGCTTTGCTTGCCGCAAGAGATATTGTTGACGATAACTTTGCGGTTATAAACGCAGACGATTTTTACGGCAGAAACGCATACGAGCTTCTTTCAAAGCATCTTTCCACCGCGGACAGCAAGAGCTTCTGTATGGTAGGATACAGGCTTGAAAATACGCTTACCGAAAACGGAACGGTGGCTAGAGGAATCTGTAGCGTAGGTGATGACGGTTACCTTAAAGACGTTACCGAGAGAACGAGCATTCGTCGCGCAGGAGATATGGCGGCATTCGATGAGGACGGTGTTGATACCCTTATTCCTCTTGATTCGGTTGCATCTATGAACTGTTGGGGCTTCACTCCCGATATTTTTGGCGGTATCATGGATGGCTTAAAGGTGTTCCTTTCCAATCTCAGCTCGGCAAAAGATCCCAAAAAGGCTGAATATTACCTGCCGTTTGCTGTTCGTGAGCTTATGGATGAGGGAAAGTGCACTGTGAAGGTATATAAGTCCGACAGCTCTTGGTACGGTGTTACCTATCATGAAGATAAGGACAATGTTAAGGCAAGTATTACAGCTCTTGTTGAAAGCGGCGAATATCCCAAAAACTTCTGATTAAAAATACAAATACATAAACAGTTTAAGGAGACGAAAAATGGCAATTCTTATTACAGGCGGAGCAGGTTACATAGGTTCCCACACAATGGTTGAATTTCTCAATGCAGGCAGAGAGCTTGTTGTAGTTGACAACTTCATGAACAGTAAGCCTGAGGCTCTTGAGAGAGTCAGAAAGATAACCGGCAAGGATTTTAAGTTCTTTCAGGTAGATCTTCTTGACAAGGAAGCACTCGATAAGGTGGTTCGGGAAAACAACATCGACAGTTGTATTCACTTTGCGGGACTTAAGGCTGTTGGCGAATCCTGCGCAAAGCCCATGCTCTATTACCACAATAATATAACCGGAACACTTAATCTTTGCGAGGTCCTTGCAAAGTACGGTGCAAAGAGAATCGTGTTCAGCTCTTCCGCAACCGTTTACGGAAATCCCGCAAGTGTACCGATAACTGAGGATTTCCCCCTTTCAACCACCAACCCTTACGGCGAGACCAAGCTTATGATAGAGCGAATCCTTAAGGATATATACAATGCAGATAACGAGTGGAGCATATCTGTTCTCCGTTATTTCAATCCTATCGGAGCTCATAAGAGTGGACTTATCGGCGAGGACCCTCAGGGTATACCCAACAACCTTCTTCCTTACATAACTCAGGTTGCTGCCGGCAGAAGAGAATGCCTCTCTATATTCGGTAACGACTATAATACTCCGGACGGAACGGGTGTACGCGACTATATTCACGTGGTTGACCTTGCCCGTGCGCACCTCAAGGCCATTGAGCTTGCAGAGACTGTTACGGGAATTGATTACTTCAATATCGGAACAGGTGTCGGATATTCGGTTCTTGATATTGTTCATGCATACGAGAAAGCAACCGGTATCAAGATTAACTATAAGATCACCGCTCGCCGTCCCGGAGACATTGACGAGTGCTATGCTAACCCCAAGAAGGCGTACGAGGTTCTCGGATGGAAGGCGGAGAACAACATTGAGGATATGTGCCGCGACTCTTATAACTGGCAACGTCAGAATCCTAACGGATATGATTCGTGAGGTGTCAAAATGAGTATTAAGAAAAAGCTTTTCGGAACTCTTGCTGACGGCAGAGAGGTATATGCTTATACCCTCAGAAACGCAAACGGCATGAAGGTAAAGATAATCACCTACGGTGGAGCTATCGTTCAGATAAAGGTTCCCGATAAGAAGGGATGCTTTACCGACGTTATAGGCGGCTACGATTGTCTTGAATCCTACGTGGGCGGAGACGGCTACCAGGGTGCGCTTATCGGAAGATGGGGCAACAGAATATGCAAGGGTAAATTTACTCTTGAGGGAAAGGATTACAGCCTTTTCATAAATAATGGGGAAAATCACCTTCACGGCGGCGAATTCGGATTTAACGCTAAAGTATGGGAGGCGACAGAGAAGGACGGCGACGAGCCTGAGCTTATCCTGCACATATTATCTCCCGACGGAGATGAGGGCTACCCCGGAAATCTTGACCTTACCGTTACGTATAAGCTCAGCAACGAAAACGGACTTTCCATTCGTTATGAGGCAACGACCGATAAGGCAACTCCCATTAACCTTACCAATCACACTTATTTCAATATTCGCGGATATGCTTCGGGAAGCATACATCCTCTCATTCTTTGGCTTGATGCTGACAGCTATCTTCCTACCGATGCGGGACTTATTCCTACGGGTGAGATCAGAAGCGTAGAGGGAACTCCCTTTGATTTCAGAACACCTAAAGAGGTTGGCAGAGATATAAATGCCGATTGCGAGGATCTCGTTATTGCGGGCGGATATGACCACTGCCTTAACTTTGTAGGTGGCGAGACCAAGGAGCCTGTTAAGAGAGCTGAGCTTTACGACCCCGAAAGCGGCAGAGTAATGACAGTTTATACCAATCAGCCTTGCGTTCAGCTTTATTCCGGTAACTTCCTTACCAATGAAGAATACCCCTTCAAGGGCGGATATACCCAGAAGATTCAGACACTTATGTGTCTTGAAACACAGCATATGCCCGACAGCATCAACCATCCTAATTTTACCAACACGGTATTGAAGCCCGGTGAAAAATACGATTACACCACCGAGTACCGTTTTTCTGTAAAATAAACGATAACAGCCGAGTCTCTTAAAAAAGGGGCTCGGCTTTTGCATACCTCAAAAAAAGAATACATATATTATTTTGAGGTGATGCAAATGAAAATAATGAAGAATACCGGAAAAATTTTAGCTTTATTTCTGTGTATAACAATTCTTACATGTTCTTTTTCTATAAGCGCAAATGCAACGGGGGGCGGTTATATTGCCACCGTCGGAGCTCCCACGACTCAGTGCAAATCCGCGGTGCTTATGGAAGCGCAGACAGGAAAGGTCCTATACGAGCTTAATCCCGACGAAGCCTTGCCACCTGCTTCGGTAACAAAAATCATGACACTGTTGCTTGTAATGGAAGCTATTGAACGGGGAGAGCTGAAATATGACGATATGCTCCAAGCAAGTGAACATGCTTGCTCAATGGGAGGTTCACAGATATACCTCAAAGAGGGTGAGGAAATGAGTGTTGACGACCTCATAAAAAGCGTTGTAATTGCTTCGGCTAACGATGCGGCAGTTGTTCTTGCGGAAAAGGTCGCAGGAAGTGAGGATGCGTTTGTAGAGCTCATGAATAAAAGAGCAAAAGAGTTAGGCATGGAAAATACCCATTTTGAAAATACCAACGGACTTGACGATACGGTTGAAAATCATCTGATATCTGCTATGGATATCGCCATTATGTCAAGAGAGCTTATAAAGCATAAAAAGATAACCGAGTACAGCTCAATATGGATGGATACCATAAGAAACGGGGAGTTCGGACTTACCAATACAAACAGACTTGTAAGATTTTATAAGGGAGCTACCGGACTTAAGACCGGCTCTACCGATAAGGCGGGATTCTGTATTTCCGCTACGGCAGAGCGGGACGGAATGACACTTATTGCCGTTGTAATGGGTTCTCCTACACGAGATATAAGAAACACATCGGCAACGTCTATGCTTGATTGGGGATTTGCGAATTTTGCTTTGTATAACGCCCCTGCAGAACAGCTTGAGCCTATAACGGTAAGGGGCGGGAAGAATTCCTTTTGCAACGTCGGAACCGAATCCTTTTCTACGGTAATCGAAAAAAGTGAAAAGGGAAGAGTTGAAGCAGTAACAGAGCTTCCTCCTTTCATTTCAGCTCCGACAGAGCAAGGGCAACAGATAGGTTGTATCAGATATAGAGTGGGAGAAAAGGAAATAGGAAGTGTCGGAATCATGGCACGGGAAAATGTGAAAAAAATAAGCTTTGTGGACGTTTTTTTGAGAATTATAAGCGCAGCATTTATAAATTAACAACATATACCAAAAAAAGTAACAAATTGTTTTAAATTTGCTTTTTAATATAATATATAATATAATTCTAAAGATATATTATTTATTATGCGGAGGTATAAACATGACACTTAAATTAACAGACGCGTACGTAAAGCCCTTTGTAAGCGATGCTGAAATGGCTGCGATTACCCCTGAGGTTCTTGCTGCACAGAAGAGCTTGCTTGCAGGAAACGGCGAGGGAAGCGATTTTCTCGGCTGGATAACTCTTCCCGACGATTACGATAAGGAAGAATTTGCAAGAATCAAGAAGGCTGCGGAAAAGATAAAGAAGTCCTGCGATATTTTTATCGCAATCGGTATAGGCGGATCTTATCTTGGAGCAAGAGCTGTTATAGAATTTTTGAAGTCTCCTCTTTACAATAATCTTAAGAAGGACACCCCCGACGTTTATTTCTCGGGATGTAATATAAGCGCGCAGTCCCTCAACGAGCTTTTGGCTCTTTGTGAGGGTAAGGATGTTTGCATAAACGTAATATCTAAATCGGGAACCACAACCGAGCCTGCCGTCGCTTTCCGTGTGTTCCGAGATCTTCTTGAAAAGAAATACGGCAAGGAAGGCGCAAGAGAGAGAATCTTCGTAACAACCGACAAGGCAAAGGGAACGCTCAAAAAGTTCTCTGACGAGGCGGGATATGAGACCTTTGTTGTACCGGATGACGTTGGTGGACGTTTCTCGGTCCTTACGGCAGTAGGACTTCTTCCCATTGCTGTTTCGGGTGTTGATATAGATGCTCTTATGAAGGGCGCATCCGATGCTGCTGCAAGATATACCAAGATTGCAGACGTTGAGGAAAACGAGTGCTTGAAGTATGCCGCTCTCCGTAACGTTCTTTACAGACAGGGTAAGGCTACCGAGATACTTGTAAACTACGAGAACTACGCAACCATGTTCAATGAGTGGTGGAAGCAGCTTTACGGCGAGAGCGAAGGAAAGGACCTTAAGGGATTGTTCCCTGCATCCGTAATTTTCTCTACCGACCTTCACTCTCTCGGTCAGTTTATTCAGGACGGAAGCCGTAGCGTGTTCGAGACTATAGTTTCGATAAAGAATGCTGACAGTAAGCTTGCGGTTCCTTATGATGAAGCAAATGTAGACGGTCTTAATTTCCTTGCGGGAACAGACCTTAACGACATAAACAAGACTGCTATGAAGGGAACTATCCTTGCTCACATAGACGGCGGCGCTCCCAATATACTTATCGAGGTAGAGGACAAGAACGAGTACTGTCTTGGATATCTCCTTTACTTCTTTGAATTTGCATGCGGCGTTTCGGGATACGTTCTCGGAGTAAATCCCTTCAACCAGCCCGGAGTTGAGGCGTACAAAAAGAACATGTTCGCGCTTCTCGGAAAGCCCGGGTATGAAGATCAGAAGAAGGAGCTTGAGGCAAGACTCAAGTAATGGAATTTTTTAGAAAAATATCACAAAAATTTCAAAAATCCTCTTGAAATTTTATTAATTATGTGATATTATATTATTGAGCATGGAAGCTCAATAAATTATTCGGAGGTCCGGAATGTTAAAGTTAATTATCGGCGTTAAAGGAACAGGAAAAACCAAAGCTCTTATCAATTTGGTAAACACAGCAGTTGAGAATTCTAAGGGCAACGTGGTATGTATTGAAAAGGGTGATAAGCTTACCTATGATGTAAAGCATCAGGCAAGATTGATCGATACAAAACAGTATTATATTTCCGACGCACAGTCGTTGTTTGGATTCGTTGCAGGTATTCTTGCAAGCAACCACGACGTAACCGATCTGTTTATAGATTCTGCATTGAAGATTTGTGAGAACGACTATACCGCATTCGATAAGTTCATTGAAGAGGTTAACGCTCTCATAGCAAAAATCGACGTAAATGTAGTTATGACATCTTCTATCCCTGTGGAAGAAGCGTCGGAGACAGTTAAGAAGTACCTTTAATTGAGAACATATAAAGCCTTAGGTCAAAAGCCTAAGGCTTTATTAAAATAATTTGGAGAAAAGCGAATGATTTTAATAATTGCTGAGAAGCCAAGCCTTGGCAGAAACATTGCCGCAGGACTTGGCAATTTTCAGCGTAAAGACGGATATCTTGAAAATGAAGATAAAATAATCACGTGGGCATTTGGCCACCTTTTTTCACTTGCGGATATTGAACACTATTCTCCGAGCGAAAGCGGTCGGTGGACTATGGACAATCTGCCTTGCTTCCCTGAAAAATTCGAGTATGAGTTGAGAAAGGGGCAGGATAAAAAGGTTGATGGTGGAGTTATCAAGCAGTTTAAGACTATTGAATATCTTTGCAACCGTGAGGACGTTGATACTATCGTAAATGCAGGAGACGCAGACCGCGAGGGAGAGATTATAGTTAGAACATGTATCGAAAAAGCATTAAAAGCTCCCAAATCGATCAAAAGACTGTGGTTGCCCGATCAGACTCCCGAGACAGTAAGAGCGGCATTTAACGACATGAAGGACGATGCCGAATACGATAATCTTGCCAGCGAGGGATATGCGAGAACCTATATAGATTGGCTGTACGGAGTAAATCTGACAAGATACGCAACACTTCGCTCGGGAACCCTTTTGCGCGTAGGGCGTGTTATCGTGCCTATTGTAAAGGCTATTTACGAGCGCGATATGGCAATAAGGAACTTTGTACCCGAAAAATATTATTCTATTGTAAGCAAGGAAAAAACAGGCGACGAGGTAGTAGAGCTTCAAAGCAAAAAGAAATTTAATAAAGACGAATATTCAAAGGCTCAAAAGACCTGCGATGAATATAACGCAAGCGAGGCGATAGTAAAGTCGGTAAAGAGAAAAAAGGACGTGCTTTCTCCCGGAAAGCTTTATTCATTATCAAAGCTTCAGAATGCCCTCGGTAAGAAATATAAAATGTCTATGGCGGAGAGCCTGTCCATAGTGCAAAAGCTTTATGAGTCGGGTTATCTTACATATCCGAGAACAGATACCGAATATCTTGCCACGGCGGAAAAGGGAAGAATAAAGACTATACTCGGAAACTGCGCAAAGATTGGCTATCCTGTTGTATTCAAGGATAAAAAAACTATATTTGATGACAGTAAAATCGAATCTCACTCGGCTATTACTCCCACGTATAAGATACCTGATAAAAGTAAGCTCAGCGAAAAGGAAATGCAGGTCTATTCCACGGTGTTCAGACGCTTTGTGGCAGTATTCTGCGCAGAGGACTGTATTGCGGAAAGGGTAGAGATAACTATTGGTGTGGGAGATTATGAGGACTTCGTGCTCAAAGGTCTTTCTATCCGTGAAAGAGGATGGATGAAATATGACGACAGCACACAAAAGGATAAGATATTGCCAAGACTCGAAAAGGGAGATAAGGTAAATATAAACTTTACTCCCACGGAAAAGGAGACTACGCCCCCGAAGCATTATACCATTGAAACGCTTAATAACTATCTGAAAAATCCCTTCAGAGAGGAAAAGGCTGCCGTTGATGATTCTATGGGAGCTGACGATGCTGAGGAGTACCGCGCAATGTTTGAGGGTGTGGAGCTTGGCACAGAAGCAACAAGGACGGGAATTATTGATAATGCAAGAAGTAGCGGATACATTCAGCTAAAAAAAGACGTTTATACCATTCTGCCCGGCGGGATCTACCTTATAGAATCCCTCGAGCGTATGAACATCGTAATGGATAAGTATAAAACGTCAGATATGGGTCGTGCGCTGAAAAAGGTATACAGAGGCGAGCTTCAGATAGAAGAAAGTATAAGTATCGCAATAGAAGAAGTCAAACGGTACTTCGGTAATTCTGGAGAAGGAGCAGACCCCAATAAGGATATTGGTTTTTTCGGCGACCTGATAGGAAAATGTCCCGTATGCGGTGAAAATATCGTAAGATATAAATTCGCATACGGATGCAGCGGATATAAAAACGGATGTAAGCTCCAGATAGGAATGTTTATTTGCGGAAGAGTTATTCCCGTTGGTGTCGCGAAGCAGCTGCTTGAAAACCGACGGACCGAAAAATTAAGTGGATTTGTTTCGAAAAACGGTAAAGCATTTGATGCGTACCTAAAATTAGACGGCGATAAATGCGTGTTTGAATTTGATAAATAAGAAAGGAAAAGATATGGACGTAAAGCAGATATTAAATAAGGTAGACCATACGCTTCTTTCCCAGAGCGCAACGTGGGACGAGATCAAGGTAATATGCGATGACGCAATTAAATATGAGACTGCATCGGTGTGTATCCCTCCCGCTTACGTAAAGACTGCAAGTGAGTATCTTGACGGAAAGGTTGCCGTTTGTACCGTTATAGGATTTCCAAACGGCTATAATACAACGGCTGTAAAATGCTTCGAGACTGAAACCGCAATAAAGGACGGAGCGGACGAAATAGATATGGTTATAAATATCGGAATGCTTCGAGATAAAAGATACGCCGACGTTTTGGAAGAAATAAAGGCAATAAAGAGCGTATGCGGTGAGCATGTATTAAAAGTTATCATCGAGACTTGCTTGCTCAGCGACGAAGAAAAAATTGAGATGTGCCGAATTGTAAGCGAATCGGGTGCCGATTATATCAAAACGTCGACAGGATTTTCCAAGGGTGGAGCAACCTTTGAGGATATTGCGCTCTTTGCAAAGCACGTAAAAGGCGGAGTGAAAATAAAGGCGGCGGGTGGCATTAAGAGCTTTGACGACGCGCAAAAGTTTATCGAGCTTGGAGCAGACCGCTTGGGAACAAGCCGTCTCGTGGCAATAATGAAAAGTGAAAAATCCGAGGGAAAATATTAATTATTATCATACTTGACAAATAAAATAAGAAATGATATAATTAAATTGTGAAAAACGCGCATATCCTACGTGCGCTCTGTATTTTGCGTATGCTCCTGTAAATCAATATTTCGAAAGGAGAAAGTATAATGAAGAGACTGTTATCTATCTTTTTGGCAATTCTAACGTGCATATCGGTGCTTTCGATTACGTCGTGCTTTTTTGGTCAAAATGCCGTGGTTATCACGCATACAACTGCCGATGAGAGCTATGATTATTTAGAAAGCTCTCAAAATCCCGATAGCACGACCCCTCCGGACAGCTCTGATTTAACAACGGATTATCCGAGCAGCGCACCGATTCCAAACAGCACAAGCAGCACGACCGCAGACTATGTTACTACCGATGATATAACTTGTGTTTATCCGGCGGAACCCGATCTGGATTTTCAGGGTATCACGGTCGGCATCGCCTGTCGCCCTGAGACCCGTTATGCTCGAGAATTCGGAGTTGTATCTCCTGCCAGTCCGCTTGACATGAAAGTGTATCTGAGAAATAAGCAGACGGAAAAAGAGCTCAATGTAAAGATCAAAGTAATTCAGGAAAGCTCTATGTGGATGGCAGCGGATATACAAGCCTATGTTGTACAGAATTACCAGGCAGGCTCTGCACGAAATGCAGACGTTATTTGTGCGTATGCAAAATATTCTATTGTCCCGGAGATTCGCGGATACTATGTAAACCTTCTTGATGGACAATACAATCGTCATTTGAATATTTCCAATCGCTATTGGAATCAGAGTTACGTCAAGTCGGCTGCCGCTTACGATCAGCTCTACTACATAGTCGGTGAACTTAATCTCAGCGTTTACGATAAGTCCGTTGCGGTATTCACCAATATGGATCTTGCATCAAAGAACGGCATAGCACCTCACCTTCTTTACAGTGCAGTACACGATGGAGAGTGGACATACGACTATATGTACCGTATTATCAACGATTTCGAGTATATCGATGTAAACGAAACTTCTTCTGTTGATGTCGGCGATATAGTGCCGTTGGCATCTGTGAATGGTGCGGAGTCAGCGGATACCTTCCTCTCTGCATGGGATATCGAATTGTTAACGGCTGATGATGACCTTCATACCGTTGTCATAGACGGTAACGTAAAGCTTGAGGCTGCTGCAGCAAAGCTGAAAGCTCTTTATGACCTTGACGGTGTTTATCTCACAGACGTAGCTAATAGCTTTGACAAAACCTTTTTAGGTGGCAAAGGACTGTTTGATATTGATGTTCTATACCGTAACGAATCCTCCAACCGTGAACTGCGTAAGTGCGGGTTTGATTTTGCGATTCTTCCGCTTCCAAAATATGATTCCGAACAGAAAGAGTATAATACAACCCCCATCGATTCATATAATACTATGTCAGTATTGAATTATCAGAAGGACCGTGTGGATGCAGCTTGCGCAACTCTTGAACTTATGTGCTATAAGACGAACAGTAACGTTCGTGCATTCTATTCGGAGATGCTTATTTGCGGAGAGTATATTAGCGATTCGGATAACGTTAAAATGATTGATATCATATTGGACGGCATAACCTTTAATAAAGCTACGGTATATTCTACCGTGTTAGAAGGACTACCTAATATTTTACATAATGCTATTGCTAACAATCAAACAATAGCAGAGATATGGGCAGAGGACCGACAGCCTGCTATCGATGCTGTAAGGGCATTTAATATGTTATACGAGGCAATGCAATATTAGAAAAACACAAAAAGTGGCTGAGTTTTTAACTCAGCCACTTTTGTGTTTAGTTATTCATACATTTTTTTCTTCATGCGCTTTTTGACCGTATAGGTGGCAAAGAGCACGATAAGTCCAAGAATAATAACTCCGCAGCAAATATAGATCCCAATTCCTATATCAACGTCGGATTTTAATTCCTCCCAAAGGGAATTGAGTGTTACGAGCTTGTCCTCTGTAAGATTTTCATAAGCTGTTGCCTTTATTCCGTCGGTGTTGTACATCTTATCGTATGCGTCCTCTTTGATTTCGGACATATATTCCATGTATTCCTCGTTGTTGACAACAAGCTCATTGGGAGAAGCGTAATAGGTGTACTCAGCGTTTGCAACCGCAGCCTCCTCGGAGAGCATAAAGTTTATATACCTTTCTGCAATAAGCTTGTTTTCCGATGCGGCGGGAATACACATTGCGTCAACGTAGAAGTTTGTACCCTCCTTGGGATAATAGAATTCGAGGTCGGAATTATTCTCGTACATGGTGAGATAATCGCCTGCGTAATAGGCAGCAATGGCGGCAGAGCCATTCTCCATTTTGTTGTATATCTCGTCCATTACGTATCCCTGAACTATATTCTTTTGCTTTTTGAGTAGCTCAAGAGCTTGTCTCCATTCAGCCTCGGTTGCTGTATTAACATCTATTCCAAGATAATACTGAGCGGTTCCAAATGCGTCTCTTGAGTTGTTGAACTGAAGAATATTGCCCTTGTAGTCCTCATCCCACATAAGGGACCAGCTTCCTATATCGGGGTCGTTAGGGTCAACCATGGTGGTATTATAGATAATACCGACCATGCCGTAAAGGTAGGGAACGGAATAAACGTTGTTCTTATCGTAGTAGGCATTATCACCCTTGAATTCGGGAAGAATATGCTCCATGTTGGGGATATTCTCGTAATTGAGAGGAGCAAGATATCCTTCGTCCTTAAGTCTTTGAACCATGTAGTCTGAGGGAACGATAACGTCGTATACAACAGCGCCGCTTGTGATCTTTGCGTAAAGATCCTCATTACTTGAATAGGTGGAGTAATTCACATTTACATGCTCCCCGTATTCTTCGTAATACCAATCCTCAAAGGCTTTGTTTACATCAAGGGAATCATCTGAGCCGTCGGACATATATTCACCCCAGTTATAAACGTAAAGGGTCTTAATATCGGATTTTGCTGCGGGCTGTTTTTCCTTTGAACAGGAAGAAAGTGAAATGGCAGATGCAAATAGCAGGATCCCGCAAATCAAAAGAGAAATAAGTTTTTTCATTTGCTTACCTCCTTTGCGGCTGCTTACGCTTGCTGTTCACAGAGCCCGTGAAGTTTACAACGAGAAGTATAGCAAGTATTATTGCTATTATGAGAGCGCAGAGAGCATACATGCTGAATTTTACGTTGTGTGCGGTCTGGTTGTAAACGTAAAGGGGAAGTGTCTGGAAATTCGGTGAGCTTACAAAATGGCTTATGACGAAATCGTCAAGAGACATTGTAAACGCGAGCATAACCCCCGAGATTATACCGGGAACTATCTGGGGAAGCTCAACCTTAAAGAATGCCTTGGTAGGAGTACAGCCCAAATCCATTGCAGCATCCGAAAGTGAACGGTCGAGCTGATTGAATCTCGGCAAGACAGACAAAAGCACGTAAGGAAGATTGAAGGTGGTATGGGCTATAAGCATAGTCCAGAATCCAAAAAAGCTTTTGGATTTTACGATTCCCGCAACGGCTACGAAAAGGAGCATCATTGAAACGCCGGTAACTATATCGGGGTTGACCATGGGGATATTGGTTACGGATTTTATAGCATTCTTTACATACTTCTTTCTCATGTGATGCAGACCGAGCGCAGCAAAAGTCGCAATCACGGTTGCACAAAGAGAAGATGCAATTGCAAGAATCAGAGAATTTTTAAGGGCATTAAGCGCTGTTTCATCTTCAAAAAGCTCTGCGTACCATTTGAAGGAAAATCCCGAAAATTCACTGAGGCTTCCGCCGTCATTAAATGAAAAAATAACAAGGACGATAATAGGTGCGTAGAGAAGCGCGAAAACTATCACCATGTAAAATTTAGAAAGAAACTTCATCATATGATAATTCCTCCTTCATCGTCGGAGAACTTGTTCATAATACCGACGGAAATGAGTATGAGGATCATCATAACAAGGGAGATAGCCGCGCCTACGTTGTAGGTGGTGGGGGTCTGGAAAAGTCGCTCTATGGTGTCTCCGATAAGGTCTATCTTTCCCGCGCCAAGCTTCTGCGAAATGTAGAACGTGCTGATAGAGGGAACGAAAACCATGGTGATGCCCGAAATTACGCCCGAAACGGATAATGGGAATATAACCTTTGTCATAGTCTGCCAGCTACTGCATCCAAGGTCAGCCGCGGCTTCGGTATAACGCTTGTCTATCTTGGATATGGTCGTGAATATGGGAAGAACCATATAGGGAAGAAAATCGTAAACCATACCGAGGATAACTCCGAAGTCGGAGCCAACTATATGAAGGGTATTAAGACCTATCTTTTGAAGGAAGGAATTCAGAAGACCTCCGTTATCAAGCAATGCCATAAGAGCATAGGTACGTATAAGCAGATTACACCACATGGGGAGCATAAGGAGAACGAGGAGAATCTTTCTGGTTTTCGGCTTGGATTTTGCCATAAAGTACGCAAGAGGATAGCCTATAAGAAGGCAGATAACCGTTGCAATGAGAGCAAAGGCTATAGAAAGAATAAATACGTTTGAATATCTTGAAAGATTAGCTATATTAGAGAACGTAAAGCCGTTATCATCGGTAAATGCGAAATAAACGACGAAAAGCATTGGCGCCACTATGAACATTACCATCCAAACAATGTGTGGCGCAGCTGCCATCCTCTGAAAAAGAGAACGGCTATCGGCTTTTTTTACGGCAGAGTTCTTCTTTTTTTCGTTGAACCTTGCCATTCTTATTCTTCCTCCTCTTCATCCAATTGAGAAAGCTTGTCAAGCTCATCGGAGAAGGATGAGTAGTCTCCGAACATTCCGGAGAACTCGGACTTTTTCATGATATGTATTGCGTCGGGCTCAATATATACGCCGATTTCGGAATCGGGAGCTACGTAGTCGGTAGTCTGAATCATCCACTTAAAGCCGTCAATATCAACTATTATTTCATAGTGAACTCCCTTGAAGGTAACTGTGGATATTTTACCGGAAAGCATCCCCTTTTCTATAGGAACGACGTCAACGTCCTCGGGACGGATTACAACGTCAACAGGCTCGTTGGGCGCGAATCCCTTATCGAGGCATACAAAGGTGTTTTTAGCAAACTTTACCTTGAAATCCTCAAGCATAACGCCGTCTATGATATTCGACTCACCTATAAAGTCTGCAACAAAGGCGTTTTTAGGTTCGTTGTAAATATCGGTAGGCGTACCTATCTGCTGAATCTTACCGTTTGCCATAACCACGACCGTGTCGGACATAGAGAGTGCCTCCTCCTGGTCGTGAGTAACGTATATAAAAGTAATACCGGTTTTTGCATGAATGTTTTTTAATTCAACCTGCATATCCTTACGAAGCTTAAGGTCGAGCGCACCGAGAGGCTCGTCCAGCAAAAGAACACGGGGATGATTTATCAAAGCTCTTGCAATTGCAACTCGCTGCTGCTGACCGCCTGACAAAAGATTAACGTTTCTTTTCTCAAATCCCTTGAGGTTGACCAGCTCCAGCATTTCGGTAACACGCTTTTTGATCTCATCCTTGTCCACCTTTGCAATATTAAGACCGAAGGCTATATTGTCGTATACGTTAAGGTGAGGGAAGAGAGCATATTTCTGGAATACCGTATTAACGTTTCTCTTATAGGCGGGCACGTCATTTATTCGCTTTCCGTCAAAGAATACATCACCCTCATCGGGATATTCAAAACCACCGATTATTCGAAGAGTCGTTGTTTTTCCGCATCCCGAAGGACCGAGAAGTGTGATAAATTCGTGGTCGTTTATATAGAGGTCAACGTTAGAGAGTATCTGCTCGCCGTCATATGACTTGCAGATATTCTTTAATTCGATAAGCTTTGTTTTCATTCTGCATAAAAACTCCTTATGACAAGAAATATAGGGATAAGGGCAGACCTATGCGTGGATTTTTACACGCATAAAAACTGCCCCCATATATCCATGCGAATATTGTAACAGAATTTTATATAAAATGCAATATGTTTTAATAAATTTTTCGAAAAATCGTCAAATTTTTTAATTAAACCCATTAAATCCGATTATACTTTAAAAAAATACAAAAAAACAGTATTTTTCTCGGTTATTCTCTCAAAAGACTATAAAAATCTTTAAAATCTGTTTGTAAAAAGATTGAAAAAAAGAGATACTGAAAAAACAAAAGCAGAAAGTCCCGCTCTTGCGACTATCAGCAGATATACGGAAAGGCACCAGAAAACGAAGGTTACAAAAAAAGAGACTGCAGAAATAATACATGCGGCGGAACGGGGGGGGCAGAGTATATTAAGCATTGAGAAAAGAATTCTTCCGCCGTCAAAGCTTTTTATGGGCATCAGATTCAGTGTTCCTAAAAACAAAGAACAAACGGTTGTATCAAGAATGAATTGGCTGTGTGTTGCTTTGTATAAAGGGAGCAAAAACAATGCAAGCAGGAAATTGACAAGAGGACCCATAATACATAAAAATATTTCATCCTTATAAGAAAAAATACGGTCGGAAGCAGAAAGTCTTGCTCCGTAAATGCTCATTTTAACTTCGGAAATTCCAATTCCGCTTATTCTTGCGGCTAATATATGACCGCATTCGTGTAACGTAATAGAAATGAAGGCTGCGATGGCAATACGCGGTTCAAGAACGATCAGAGCAGTGCAAAGTAAGATCGTGAAAAATCCTATTCTTATTTTCATAGCTACGCTCCTAAGAAATACAATGTATAAAATTATACGGTATAAGTTTTTGAGAATATGACGCATAATCAATAATTGATAATGTTGCACTAATGTACCCCTGCATAAAAAGCTCTTTTTGTTCAAAAGAACAAAAACTATAAAAATGAAAAAAAAGTGTTGACATTTTTTTGATTTTGAGTATAATATTATATGTTGCCGCTGATGCGGTGGCATGCGGAAGTGGCGGAACTGGCAGACGCGCACGTTTGAGGGGCGTGTGGATTTCACCGTACGGGTTCAAGTCCCGTTTTCCGCACCAAAATAAAGGCTGATCTTCGGATCAGCCTTTATTGTTTCAGTAAAACGTGTAAGGAGATTTTATGACGGAGCTTTTATCTAAAATATTCATAAAAGACAGAGATAACGTAAATTCACAAAAGGTTCGCTCATCCTATATAAATCTTACGAGTATAACAGGAATTTTACTCAATATTTTACTTTTTGCCGGGAAGCTTGTTTTCGGTATACTTGCAAACTCAATAGCTATAATTGCTGATGCATTCAATAATATTTCCGATGCGGGATCTTCTGTCGTTACCTGGATAGGCTTCAGAATGTCCAATAAGCATGTGGACGAGGAACATCCATTTGGGCACGGTCGAATGGAGTATATCACGGGATTCATCGTAGATATGCTTATAATATTCGTGGGATATGAGCTTCTTACGGGATCGGTTGAGAAGATATTCAATCCTGTTGACCAAAAAGCAAGCATATTTACCTACGTTATGCTTGGCGCGTCTGTTTTTGTAAAGCTGTGGTTGTTTTTGTTTTACAGGAAGATCGGAAATAAGATAAATGCAGAGCCGCTACGCGCTTCTTCCATAGACAGCATTTCCGACTGTGCTGCAACCTCAATAGTGCTTGTTTCGCTTATTCTTTCGTCTACCCTCGGTTGGAATATTGACGGCTACGTGGGTGTAGTGGTTGCAATATTTATTCTTATAGCGGGAGTGAGAGCAGCAAAGGGGACAATAGATCTTTTACTCGGCGCACCTCCATCGAAGGAGTATATAGAGGAGCTGACGGAATTTATAAAAAAATACAAAATAGTTGTTGGAATACATGACCTCATGGTACATGATTACGGCGAGGGAAGAAAGTTTATTTCATTCCATGCCGAGGTGCCCTCGGACTTCGATATCAATATAGCTCACGAGGAAATAGACTGCCTTGAGCGTGATATGCACAAGAAGTTTGGAGCCATAGTTACGGTACATCTTGATCCTATCGACGTAAACGACGAAAACGTGAGAAATATGCGTGAGTTTGCCGAGAGATGTGTTAAGGAAACAGATGAAAGATTTTCAATTCACGATTTCAGAATGACAAAAGGAGAACGTCTGACAAATCTTATATTCGACCTTGTTATTCCCGTAGATTATGACGGGAAAGAAGAGGACGCGGCAAAGGAAGTTGCAAAGAGAATTAAGGAAAAGGATCCGAATTGCTTTGCGGTAATAAAACCTGAGCACCCATTTTGCTGATTGATAAATAAAATAACGGTTACAGCCGATAACCCGTCCGAGTTGTTTGGCTGTAACCGCTTTTTTATTCAAAAAGATTTAACTGTTCATTTTTGGTGGGAGACTTAGGCTCGTATTTTAATCCGAGATGCTCGTAAGCAAGTCTTGTAGCGCATCTTCCTCTCGGTGTACGGCTCAGAAATCCGATCTGGAGAAGGTATGGCTCGTAAACATCCTCGAGAGTAACTGCTTCCTCACCAACCGTTGCAGCAACTGTTTCGAGTCCGACAGGACCTCCGTCGTAATATTTTATAATAGTCTCAAGCATACGTCTGTCGGTATTATCCAGACCGAGTCCGTCTATCTCAAGGCGACCTAATGCAATATTTGCAATTCGGCTGTCTATCTCATCCTGGCCGTTAACCTGGGCAAAATCACGGACACGTTTTATAAGTCTGTTGGCAATACGCGGTGTTCCGCGGGATCTTGAAGCTATTTCGTATGCACCGTCGTCTGTAATTGAAAATCCGAGAATATTAGCACTTCTTATAACAATTGTTGCAAGCTCCTCGGGGGTATACAGCTCAAGCTTCAGAACAACACCGAAACGATCTCTGAGAGGAGGAGTAAGCTGACCTGCTCTTGTGGTAGCACCTATGAGTGTAAAACGGGGAAGATCTATTCTTATGCTTCTCGCGGCCGGTCCCTTGCCGATAATGATATCAAGGGCATTGTCCTCCATAGCGGGGTAGAGAATTTCTTCTACCGAGCGTGAGAGTCTGTGAATTTCATCAATAAAGAGAACGTCCCCCTCGGAAAGGTTAGTCAGCAATGCCGCAAGGTCGCCCTGCTTTTCTATGGCGGGGCCTGAGGTTATGCGTATATTTACTCCCATTTCGGTTGCTATTATATTTGAAAGAGTGGTCTTACCCAGACCGGGAGGTCCGTAAAGCAGTACGTGGTCAAGACTTTCGCCTCTTATTTTTGCGGCTTCAATATAAATTTTGAGGTTTTCCTTGACCTTTTCCTGTCCAATGTAATCGTCAAGACATTTAGGGCGGAGGGAATAGTCCGCACCTGCATCTTCTTTCGTATAGGAGGTGGTCATTATTCTGTTCTCAAAATCAAATTCTTCGGACATATCCATTTTCTAACTTCCTCCTTTCGGTTATTTCATGATTTTCTTCAAGGCTATACGAATAATATCGTCAAGCTCATATTTCTCTGCATCAATGGTTTTGAGTACCGACTGTGCCTCGTTTCTTGTATAGCCCAGTGCCATGAGCGCATCCTGAGCATCTGACAGCTTGTTAGAAAATGCTGCAGAGGAGCTTACGGCAGTAATTGCATCAAATCCGTCGTCAGAGCCGCCTATGGGAGCCTTTGAAAGCTTGTCCTTTAATTCGAGAACTATTCTTGCGGCGGTTTTGGGTCCTACGCCGTTTGCCTTGGCGATAGCCTTTGAATTTTCCGAGCATATTGCCATAGAAAGGTCTCTTGGAGTCATCTGCGACAAAATAGATACTGCCGCCTTAGGACCTACCCCCGAAACGGTTATAAGCAGCTTGAATGCTTCAAGCTCTTCATCGCTGTAAAAGCCGTAAAGCTCAACTCCGTCCTCTCTTACCGCCATATGCGTATAGAGAGTTACGTTGTCCTTTTCTGTACCTTTTGCTGAAAGGAAAGAGTATGTGGTAAGGGATATAGTAAGCTTATAGCCTACCCCGCCTGCATCGACCACCGCAAAAACGGGATCGAGCATTGCGAGCTTTCCGCTGATATAGTAAAACATTTAATTATCTCCTTGTTCGTCGGTTGAAGTGCTGTTCATATTTTCTTCGCAATTACCGTCTACGCTTTCGACAGAGGACACCTTCCTCTTTTTTAACTTTGATTTTACGGTGTCTATCCGTTCTTTGAATGTCTTTTTTCTTGCGGCAGGCAAAGCGCGTCTTTCTTCTTCGTCTCTATCGAAATCCTCAAGTGCCCAATACATGGGAGATTCCTTTTTCCTTCGCTTGCGGAATACCACGAGATCAAGGACGCATATGACGATAAACAACAGTAGTCCGGCAATGGAAATTAATCCGCTCTTAAGGTATATATCGGGGCTGTATTTAAATTCAAGAGTGTGCTCGCCGGCAGAAGAAATATCAAAGGCAATAAGAGCATCAAAGGTCTTGTATGGCTCTACCTCCTGACCGTCAACGTATATCTTCCAGCCTTTGTCGTAGGGAATTGTGGTCTGTATTGTCTGTGCATCGCTGTTGGTTACGATATTGCCCTTTAAATTATTTTCGGTATACTCTGTAATTTCAAACTGAGGATTGCTCTTAAGCTTTCTGAATTCGGTCTCGTAGGCTTCTCTGTCAATATACCAGATATAGTTGGGAGAAGTGTATAGGGTTATATCTCCCGTAATTGTCAGACGAACCGTTACCTTTTCTCCCTTGTCAAAATATCCGAGCGTTACAACGCTGTTGGTCTCGCTGCCAAGGTATCCTCTTAATGTAGTTAATTCAGCTTCTTGAGTAATGGGATCCACCGTACCAACGCTTATTTTTGGCTCTTTTTCATAATAGGTGTATCTTGAGGGGGAATGAAAGTAATATTCAGCACTTTCCTGTGCTACGAATGTGTATTCGACGTATTGCGCATTGATCGAATCTTCAATGGGCTTGTAGGTTACTCTTGAAGAGGAGTATACCTGCTCACAGTTGTAATTTGTGTCTATTTTGTGTTTTCTTATGGGAACAAAAATATCCGATCCGGCATTATCGCCAAGCATGGTCGAAACCATAGAATTGAGTCTTTCAAAGACGGTTTTATCCTTTTCCATATCAAATTCGGAAACGGAGGAATCAACCCCGTAAGCAATTGACAGGGAATAGGGATTATAGAAAGCAGAATATTTTCCGTTTGTAAGAACCTTGTCGTAAAAATAGTTAAGTCTGTAATTTTTTTGGAAGTCAATGACGTACCTTATACCAAGGAGAGAATCTGTAACAGGCGTTCTTCCGCTGTATGCCGAGCGGTGAGAACGGGATGCTAATCCAAGGGCTGCCAGATAGTCGATTACTTCCTTGTTAAGGGTGGATGTCGAGCTTGAAAGACCTCTCAGTCCCAATGCCATGTTATCGTTTACCTTTCGGTAATTCATCTTTTCCATTCTGTAAAAGCCGCTGTCGTATTCCTTGAGATCGGAAACAATAGGTCGAAGCTCGCCGAGATATGCATTGTACGAAGAATATCCCGCGCCCTTTACATAGCCGCCAACGTCTATTTTGTGCTTTTCGATAATTGCAAGGCTACTGCAGAATACCTCTATACAAACGAGAGCCGCAAGTATTCCCGCAAGACCGTCTCGCTTTGTGATTTTCTTTTGTCTGATAATAAGACAGAGAATAGAAAGAAAAGCAATGATAGCAATGGCAGAAAGCCAAATAATCTTCAACGTATCGAGTTTGCCCTCTGCCTTGAGGTAAGATGAAAATTCAAGCTTTTCAGCGTAAATAACAAAGAGAAGCAGCAATGCGGATATACCGAATACCAATCTGTTTCCGGCAGCTCGAAGATTTCCGATTGCCTTATAACCCATTATCAGAAGAATGAAGCAAAGCAAGAAGCTATATCTGTAATTGAGCCAGTTGGGATTCTGGAATCCGTGCCAGATAAGATCGAGAGGACTGCAAACAAAGCTCATAACGAAGATGATTATAAATATAGCCGATGCAGCTTTTTCTCTTGATGATATTTTTTTTGACAGGAAGTATATAGGAACCAATATAAGAGTCAGTGTACCGCAGTAGAGATTAGGCAATCCCTCCGGGCGAACGGTGTCGTAAGAACCGGGTAGGAACTTTGTCAGCATATCAAAGAATGGGAATTTTTGCTTAAAGCTCCAGTTAGGATTGGTAAACGTATCTTTTCCGAAGGACAGAGAATAGTATGCGCAGCAAATTATAAATGCTGATATAGCGATAGCCAACAAGGAGAAAAATGCTATTCTGGCAAAGGACTTTGCGAAATGCAGCTTTTCTCCCGTAGGATTTATCTCCTCTCTTGTATGTGAGAAGGTGAAATAGAAGTAGTACAGAAAAACGAATATACAGAGCATATATCCGATGTAGTAATGGCTCATTATCGCAACCGAAAGCGTAATGACAAAAAGCATATATTTTCCGTGAGTTATGAGACGCTCTATTCCGTAGGTTATAAGGGGAAGGAGTATAAGAGCATCCATCCACATTACGTTGTCCTGATATGCCACTGCATAAGAGCTGAGCGCGTACATAACGGCAAAGCATGCGATAATAGGCTTGTTTACCGATTTTGTGTGCTTGTGAAGATAAAAGCCAAAGGTAACACCGCATAGACCGACCTTCAGAAGCATTATGGTCAGGATTGCGTCAAGCATCATGTGCTGAGGAAAGAGAAGTACGATATAAGTAAAGGGACTTGCAACGTAATATGCGTAGATACCCATAAATTCTCCGCCAAGATTTCGGAAGAAGGAATAGAGCATATTGCCATTGCCGGTTAAAGTGTTTCTGAATGCTTCGTGAAAATATACGTACTGAGCGTTAAGGTCAAGGGTCAATACCGAGCTGTCTCCAAATGGATGTATTCCCATGGCGATGTATACGAAATACATGATAACGGCGGGAATAAGAAAGCAGAAAAAGAGATAGCTGTACTGATTGCCGGCTATCTTCTCCTGAATATCGGAAAGGACCGATTTTACCTTATAAAGCCTGCATGGCTTCTTTTCGGTTTTGCTGTTTGTTGTAAACATATATGTTATTCCTCGCTATTCTCGGTAAGAATTCGCTTTGTCGCTTTTTCCAGCTTGATTCTGTCAATATTCATATCGCGACCGCATTTCAGACAAACGATTCGCATCTCGCTGCCAACCCGTAATATTCTGAAACGGTTGTCCCCGCATGGGTGCTGCTTTTTTAATTCAACAGTATCGCCAAGCTTAAATTTTATTATTTCCATAAAACACCACTTAATTTGCAAATATATATCTATTTTACCATATTTTCATTCTTTTGTAAATAAGAATTCCAAACAAAATTTTATAATCTTCAATAGCAAACTTAAATGGGCTGTCTCAAATGCGATTTGAGACAGCCCATTTTGGGTATTATTCTACTGTAACGGATTTTGCAAGATTACGGGGACGGTCGATGTCGCAATTTCTAAGTAATGCTGCATCAAATGCAATTATTTGAACGGCAGCTATTGCGGCAAAAACACTTGCAACGTCGGAGGTCGAGGGTATAGTCAATACGGAATCGGTTGAATGATTATCCGAAGAAATATCATCTCTGCATATAAGAATAACGTCGGCGCCGCGGCTCTTTACCTCTCTTAAGTTGCTCTCGGTTTTTTCGTACAGCCTGTTTTCCGTTACGATTGCTATGACAGGAGTATCGTTCTCAATGAGTGAAATAGTTCCGTGCTTGAGCTCTCCTGCGGCATAAGCTTCGCTGTGAATATAGGATATTTCTTTGAGCTTGAGAGATGCCTCTGCGCAAATATGAAAATCTATTCCTCTGCCAATATAAAACACGTGTTCATGCCTGTATAATTTCTTTGCAATCTCAGTGAGAATATTTCTTTGAGAGAGTATATGAGAAATCGCCTTAGGAGCACCTTGTGATATGTTTTCAACAAGTTCCTTGGCTGTTTGGTCGGAAATATCACCCTTTTGATGAGCGATTGCCACAGCAATCATGTACAGAACAGAAACCTGTGTACAATAGCCCTTGGTTGTTGCAACAGCGATTTCAGGACCTGCGTAGGTGTATATTTTGTAATCGGCTTCTCTCGCAATCGTTGTTTCAACAGCGTTAACTATAGCCAATGTGGGGATATTATGCGCCTTTGCGTAACGTAATGCGGCTAATGTGTCTGCTGTTTCTCCGGATTGGGATATGAGAATAACAAGTGTTCCGTCCGTAGCGATGGGAGGGGTATAGCGGTATTCCGATGCAATATACGACGAGGTAGGGATTTTTGCTAATTTTTCAAGGAAATATCCACCGGCAAGTCCCGCGTGTGTTGCTGAACCGCAGGCAACGATTTGAATGTTCTTTATCTTTTTCCAGAAATCCCCATGTATTCCGTCTCCCGAAAAATCAGGAAGTCCGTTAATAATGCGGGGAGATACCGACTTCAAAATTGCTTCCGGCTGTTCGTGTATTTCCTTTAGCATAAAGTGAGAAAAACCGCCTTTTTGCGCAGCTTCGGGGGTTATTGAGGTGATTTTCCATTCCGGAATGCAGGCATCCTTTGAATCTGAAAATATCTTGATCTCATTGCTTTTCAGACATGCAATGCTGTTTTCATCAAGTATATGATACTTGGGAGTGAAGGGGAGCAGTGCGGTTATGTCTGATGCCAGATAATAACCGTCCTTGCCTTCGGCGAGTATAAGAGGGCTGCCCCTTCTTATGGCGTATATTTCTCCTTTAAGATTTTCGAACATTATGGCAAATGCGTACGATCCCGTAAAACGTGAGCAGGCTTCGCGAATTGCCGGGATTGGATCTTTAAGATTACAATAGCAACGGTTGATCCATGCTGCGGCAACCTCCGTGTCGGTCTCGGAAGAAAATTTAACACCGCTTTCTGTAAGCTCCTTTTTTATTTCCATGTAATTTTCAATTATACCGTTATGGACAAGAACAACGTCTCCTACGCGATGCGGATGAGCATTGGTATCAGAGGGGCCACCGTGGGTTGCCCAACGTGTATGTCCTATTGCCGTATGGCTTTCTTGAAGTAATGAATCGGATAATTTTTCTTCTAAGGATGTTATTCTGCCTTTACACTTTATTATGGAAATTTCATTTTCGTTTGCCGCTGCAATTCCAACCGAATCATAACCTCTGTACTCAAGAACAGAAAGACCTTTCGTTATTTTCGGACTTGCGCACGAGTTTCCTGTATAACCTATAATTCCACACATAATATAAACCGTTATGGCAGAGCAAAAATGGCTTTCGGCTCTGCCATTTCCTTTCCTGATTTTGTATTTTGAACACAACGAAAAGACCATACCCAAAATTGCTTTTTTGAGATGGCATTGGTGTCCTTTGATTTTAATAAAAGCGGCAGGCATTGTTTTGCGGTTACCCACATATTTGTCCTGCGTTTAACGGTATCTTTATGTACCGGAGAAGCATCCGCCGAAATTTCGATAACTTCTCGCCTCGTTAACCGTTTTTTTAACGTCCTAAAACGGTCTGGCGCTATCAATGACCCCGATTTGAGGGAGGTATTTACTGTAAAATATAGGAGGCGCATTATGCGGGAGATCAGTTCTTAATGATTATTTCTTCCCGCGATTTAAAAATACTTTTTTGTGGTACGTAACCTCGTACCGAAGAGAGCGGATATACGTTGGAGCCACTTCCGATTACTGTTCCGGGATTAAGAACGCTGTTGCATCCTATCTCAACATAATCTCCGAGTATTGCACCGAACTTTTTAAGTCCGCTTTCAATTTTTTGATCATTAAACTTTACTGTAACAAGGGATTTGTCGCTTTTAACATTAGATGTTATCGCGCCGGCTCCCATATGCGACTTATATCCGAGTATTGAATCTCCTACGTAATTGAAGTGCGGTACCTGCACGCAGTCAAAGAGAATGCAGTTTTTTAATTCTACCGAGTTTCCGACTACAGCGTTTGAGCCGACAATAGCATTCCCGCGAATATAGGCGCAGTGGCGTATCTCGGCACCCCTGCAAATAATGCAAGGACCGTTTATAAAAGCTGTTGGAGCTACAGAGGCATCTTTGGCTACCCAAATGTTTTCTCCCATAAGGCGGTACTCGTCAGGAGATAGAGTTGAGCCGAGCTCAGTGATAATTTCTGAAATATGGGGCAGAGCCTCCCAAGGATATTCAAATCGTGAGAGCAATTCGTAAGCGATAGAGTGCTCGGGGTATCCAAAAAGATTTTTTGTCATTAAGGATTCTGTGTTTTTCATGATTTTCTTACCTATAGCTCACGCTAACCCTTCCGAACGAATAATCTGCAACACTTTGTCGGCATACAAAGAGCAAAGCTCATCGGTAGGTGCTTCCACCATAACTCTTATGACCGGCTCGGTTCCGCTTTCCCGCAACAAAATTCTTCCGCTGTCTCCAATGGAAAGGCGCACTTCTTCCACTGCTTTCTGAACCTGTGCATTATTCCGTACAGCCGCTTTGTCTGCGACACGGATATTCCGTGTTATTTGCGGGAGCATGTAAACGGGTGATGCGAGTTTGGAAAGGGATTGCTTGCTGCTGATAACTGCTTCCATTACCTTTATAGCAGTAAGGATTCCGTCTCCCGTAGTGGCATATTTGGACAGTATAACGTGTCCTGATTGCTCTCCGCCGAGACAGTGTGAGTTTTTCTGCATGTTTTCGTATACGTATCTGTCGCCTACAGTCGTCTGCTCATAATCAATACCCTCGGCGTCTAAGGCTTTGTAAAGCCCGAGGTTAGACATGATTGTGGTAACGACTGTGTTGTTTGAAAGCTCTCCCTGTGAACGCATATGCTTAGCCAGAATATAGAGGATATGGTCGCCGTTTACGACGTCGCCATTTTCATCAACTGCGATGCAGCGGTCAGCATCTCCGTCGAAGGCAAAGCCTAAGTCAAGATGGTTCTCTTTGACATGCCTTGAAAGACTTTCGATGTGAGTAGAACCGGTTTCTCTGTTGATGTTGGTTCCGTCCGGAGAAACTCCTATTGCATAGGTTTTGGCTCCAAGCGCATCAAATACGCTCTTTGCTATCATCCATGCGCTTCCGTTAGCGCAGTCGAGACCAACCTTGAATGGCTTAAAGGAGTATCGCGATAGAGAAATAAGATAGCCAATGTATCGGTTTCTTCCTTCAGCATAGTCAATTATTCGTCCAAGCTTCTCGCCTGATGCAAAAGGAATATCCTCATCTGTGATTCCAAGCTCTGAAAGTCTGCCGTCAAGATAAAGTTCAATATGCTCTATTGTGGTATCGTCTATTTTTTCCCCCTTTCTGTTAACGAGCTTTATTCCGTTATCGTAATAGGGATTATGGCTTGCAGATATCATAATTCCGCAATCAAAATCGTCGCTGGCAACAGCGTAAGAAACACTCGGTGTGGTTGTTACGTGGAGAATGTATGCATCAGCACCCGATGATGTGAGTCCTGCGGCGATTGCATACTCCAGCATATAACTTGAACGTCTGGTGTCCTTACCGATTACGGCGCGCACTTTGCGTTGGTTTTTTTCGGCATAGTACCACCCTAAAAACCGTCCTATTTTGTATGCGTGTTCTGATGTCAGCGAGATACCGGCTTCACCTCGGAAACCGTCTGTGCCAAAATATTTTCCCATTTTGTTATTTTCCTCCGTTTCGTGTTTTTGCGCCTCACGAAACTTTTAACAGAAAACAGCCTAATATCCATTATACTACGTTTTAGAAAAAATGTCAATATAAAGATGTCGTGATGAAATAAAGAATTCTAAACAAAATTTTACAAAATTAATCAAAATAGTATTTGACTTAAATGTGTTGATGTGGTATAATAAGGAGTAAGATACTTTTTTGGGAGGGAAAATGATAATTCTTGGAATTGACCCCGGAATAGCGATCGTAGGTTGGGGAGTTATTGAATATAACGGCTCTAAATTTACGACATTAGGTTACGGTTCAATAGAAACTCCTGCGGGAATGAAGACAGAGCAAAGACTTTCCCTCATATTTGACAGTATCAATGAGCTGATAAGTAAATATAAGCCTTCGCACATGGCTGTCGAGGAGCTGTTCTTTAATACAAATCAGACAACCGGAATTCGGGTTGCCGAGGCTAGAGGCGTTATAATAATGTGTGCCCACAGAATGGGAGTTAAGGTGTTTGAATATACTCCCTTGCAAGTTAAGCAGGCAGTGGTAGGATATGGCAGAGCAGAGAAAAAACAGGTCATTACCATGGTAACCATGATGCTTGGATTGCAAAAGCCTCCTAAGCCCGACGATACGGCAGATGCTCTTGCTATTGCTGTGTGCCATGCGCATTCGGGAACATCGAGATTGGCGGATTACTATAACAAGGGATTTTAAGGTGAAAAAATGTGGATTGCAGACAATTGGGAAGATTATGAGCTTATAGATGCATCGGGCGGAGAAAGACTCGAGAGATGGGGAGCATACGTGCTCAGACGTCCCGATCCTCAGATAATCTGGAACGGAGTGAATAAAGAGAAGCGTTGGAATAATGCCGATGCAATATACAAGCGTTCTTCAAAGGGGGGCGGAGGCTGGATTAAGAACGAGCTTCCCGAATCCTGGAATATTGGATATAAAAATCTGAAATTTGTACTTAAGCCCATGGGCTTCAAGCATACGGGACTTTTTCCCGAGCAGGCTGCGAATTGGGATTGGTTCTCGGAGCTTATTTCAAAATCGGGCAGAAAGATAAAGGTACTTAATCTCTTTGCGTATACGGGTGGAGCAACAGTTGCGGCAGCGCTTGCGGGAGCATCGGTCGTTCACGTGGATGCGGCGAAGGGCATGGTTGCGCAGGCTAAGGAAAATGCGGTCCTTTCCGGACTTTCGGATGCGCCTATCCGTTATATCGTTGACGACTGTAAAAAATTTGTTGAGCGAGAAATAAGACGGGGAAATAAGTATGACGCCATAATCATGGATCCTCCTTCGTACGGCAGAGGACCTTCGGGAGAGATATGGAAAATAGAGGACAGCGTTGACGAGCTTGTAACTCTTTGCGCAAAGCTCTTATCGGACGAGCCCCTGTTCTTCCTCATAAACTCCTATACAACAGGGCTGTCTCCTATGGCTATGCAGTATATTCTCGGCTTGCGTGTCGCATCAAAATACGGAGGTCGCCTTGAGGCAGGAGAACTCGGGCTTCGCGCTACGGCAACAAATATGTGTATTCCTTGCGGAGCAAGCGCAAGATGGTATCTATAATTGGATTTTAGGGTGATTAAATGAACGAACCTTTGATAAAAGCGGAAAATATATCCTATCGGTATGACGGTGATGACCTCAATAAAAGTCCCGTTTTAAATGAACTGTCGATTGATATAAAAGAGGGCGAATTTATAGCTATACTCGGTCATAACGGATCGGGAAAATCTACACTCGCCAAGCTTCTGAATATGATATTGGTTCCCGTTACGGGAAAGATATATATCTTGGGCAAGGATATTACGGACGAAAATATTACCGACGAGGATATTCTTACGTTGCGTAAGGATGTAGGAATGGTATTTCAGAATCCCGACAATCAGCTCGTTGCGACTGTTGTTGAGGATGACGTAGCGTTCGGCCCCGAGAATCTCGGATTGCCATCGGAAGAGATACGCGAGAGGGTGGATAAGGTCCTAAAGGGCGTAGGCATGTATGAGTATGCTAAGCATGAGCCTCACAGACTTTCCGGAGGGCAAAAACAGCGAATTGCAATTGCGGGAGTTCTTGCGATGGAGCCGAAGTGTATAATATTCGACGAATCCACGGCGATGCTTGACCCTATCGGCAGACGGGACGTTATGAATTCAATAATCGAGCTCAACCGTGAAAAAGGAATGACCGTAATAATGATAACTCATTATATGGAGGAGGCGGCGCTTGCGGACAGAATAATCGTTCTTGATGACGGCAATGCGATACTTGACGGTACTCCCGAATACGTATTTGAGCACGAGGAGCTTTTGAGGAGCTGCGGACTTAATATTCCGCAGTGTACAGAGCTTGTTCACAGACTTCGGGAAAAGGGAATAAAGCTTGACGGAGATTGCGCAACGGTCGAAGCCTGCGCGGAGATGATTTTAAAATCTTTGGGCAAAGAGTAATGCCTGAATTTTGCAAGGAAAATAAAAAATGTCAGAGATTAAAATAGAGGGATTGACCTATTATCACGGCAAGGGCACGCCTTATGAGATAAAAGCCCTTGACGATATTAATATTACGGTTCCCAAGGGCGCCGTAACAGGAATTATCGGTCATACGGGCTCGGGAAAGTCAACTCTCGTTCAGATGTTTAACGGAATACTTCGTCCCGAGACGGGAAGAGTGCTTCTGGACGGAGCGGATATATGGGAAAAGCCTAAGAAGATACGCGACGTAAGATTTAAAGTCGGTCTTGTTATGCAATATCCCGAATATCAGCTTTTTGAGGAGACGGTATATAAGGATATAGCGTACGGACCTAAAAATATGGGTCTTTCTGATGACGAAATAAGAGAAAGAGTTCATGGTGCAGCTCGTTTTGCGGGTCTCACTCCCGATATGCTTGATAAATCTCCTTTCGACCTTTCCGGGGGACAGAAGAGGAGAGTAGCTATTGCGGGAATAATCGCAATGCGTCCCGACGTTCTCGTTCTTGACGAGCCCGCTGCGGGACTTGATCCCAGAGGACGTGAGTCGATATTCGGGAATATAATGCAATATCACAGAGAAACCGGCAGTACGGTAATTATTGTCAGCCACAGTATGGAGGACATGGCGAGATACTGCGATAATCTTATAGTGATGAACGAGGGTAAGGTTTGTATGCAGGGAGATGCGGAGCACATTTTCTCAAGAGCCGAATTTCTCGAACAGATCGGACTTGATATTCCCCAGATAACAAAGCTTATGATCATGCTTAAGGAAAAGGGGATTAACGTAAACACCGGAGCATATACCGTGGAGCAGGCATTGAATGGAATGCTTGGAATATACGGAAAATGAGATAGATGATTGGTAGAAATTTGAATTTATGAAAAGTATAGCTTTTGGGCAATATTACCCGGCAGACTCTGTGTTGCACAGAATGGATCCGCGGTTTAAGCTTATAATTTCTTTGCTTTATATCGTGTGTACATTTTTGTGTAAAAATGTACTGAGCTTTTCCGTATTGCTTGCATCGGCTCTGTTTTTGATTATTATTGGGCGTGTTCCGCTCAGAATAGTTTTAAGGAGCATGAGGGCAGTATTGGTTATATTGCTGTTTACGGCAGTACTTAACGTGTTTTGGACTGACGGAGACAGACTTTTGCTCAGTTGGAAATTTATTAATATTTACGCGGAAGGAATTTATAACGCCGTATTTATAATGATCCGAATTACGGTTCTTATAATCGGTACGAGTATGCTCGTTACCTATACGACCACACCCATCGCGCTTACGGATGCTATTGAGGATTTGCTTTCTCCTTTGAAAAAGATCAAGGTACCCGTACATGAATTTGCTATGATGATGACCATAGCCTTGAGATTTATCCCCACCCTTATCGAAGAGACGGAAAAAATTATGACGGCTCAGAAGGCGAGAGGCGCGGATTTTTCAAGCGGAGGACTCATAAAGCGTGCGAAAGCATTGATACCTATTCTTGTTCCGCTTTTTGTGTCTGCGTTTAACAGGGCATCTGACCTTGCTACGGCAATGGAGTGCAGATGCTATCATGGAGGAGAGGGGCGTACAAGAATGAACGTGCGTCATGTGCGTTTTGCCGATTTTGTATATCTTCTTATTGTGATAATCTTTGGCGCAGGTCTTGTCTACCTGAATATATTCGGTATCGGATATACCATGAAATGAGGCGGACAATGAAGATACTGTTACACATCTCGTTTTTGGGAACAAAATATTGCGGATATCAGATACAGCCTAACGGTATAACGGTTCAACAAAAGCTGAATGAGGCTACACGTCAGCTTTTTGGATACGATTGCGATATTGTAGGATGCAGCAGAACCGACAGCGGTGTTCATGCCAATCATTTTTGTGCGGCAGTTACTAAAAAGGGAACTGACAGTCTTGATACGACCATTCCTGCGGATAAAATTCCTTTCGCTATAGCCTGTTATCTTCCGGAAGATATTTCTGTATTTAAAGCAGAGGTTGTAGACGGTAGCTTTCACCCTCGGTATGACGTGAAATATAAGGAATATGTGTATAGGATCTGGAACAGCCCTGAAAGAAACCCTTTCCTGTATGACAGAACGTTGCATTATCCGAAACATATTGACGATATTGCATTGAATAATATGAACAAAGCGGCATCTGCCTTTGTGGGAACACACGACTTTTCTGCATATATGTCAGCGGATACCAAAATAAAGGATACCGTCCGTACCGTTTATTCCGCTGAGGTCATCCGAAACGGAGATATTGTTGAGTTTAAGGTCAGTGCGAACGGATTTCTTTACAATATGGTAAGGATATTTACGGGTACGCTTTTAGCTGTTGCGGAGGGAAAAATATCCCCCGACGGAATTGAGTATATTACAGAAAAGAAGGACAGAAAAAACGCGGGAATAACGGTTCCCCCTTGCGGATTGTTTTTAAATAGGGTGGTATATTAACGAAAGGAGGTACGGCGATGAAATTATTTTCCAAGAAAAGTTATAAGCAAAAGGGTCCGAAAAATAATAATGCGGATAGCGAAAACAGCACATTTATAAAAAAACTTGGACGGTATTTCAGCACCGAGCCTCAAAAAGAAAAGGTCCTGTCAATGGAGGACTTTGACGGGGCGGGAGACGTTTATTACGCAACCGTTTCGGCTTATTACAAGGTGTCCGAAAGGATACTTGTTGTAGTACTTATTGCATTTCTGCTGTTTTCTATTATAGTGAACAGAAGGGAAATAACATACGATAACTTTTATTTTCTGCTTCGCGATATTCCGGCGGCAGCCGACGAAGCAAACAATGTATATGAAACTATATCGTACGAGGCTGATTCCCGTCAGTATTTTGTTTCGTACCGAGGGGGGATAGCATCTGTCAGCCCTTCGAAAATATCTATTTTTACAGCAACAGGACGCAGAACGCTTAATACAATCTCCGAATTTTCCTCTCCGTATGCGGTGAGTTCGGATAAGTACGTGTTATTTTACGATATGTCCGGGAATACGTTTTCCATATATAATTCTTTTTCAAGGATCTATACGGAAACACTCGATGATACGATAAAATGCGCTTGCCTTGCTGATGACGGATCATTTGCTGTCGTAACGAGAACGACAGCGGGTACGTGGAAAACAAGAGTTTATACAAAGAAATTCAAGCTGAGATATGAAATAGAGACGCCCGTGTCAAACAATAAGGTAACGTCAAATCATATTTTCGGAATAGCAATGGATAGCGAACGTCAAAAGCTTGCGCTGATTTCCTATGACATGGGAAACGGAATGGGACGCACGTCGCTTTCTGTATATGATATTTCCGGGGACGAAAGTCTTAACGGTCAGCTCTTAGAGCATAGATTGGAATACGGCGGAGAGTTCCCCTTGAAGTGCGGATTTATGGGAAAGGATTCCTTTGCCATGATAACAGACGGAAGAATCCGTATTTACGATAAAGATTTTGAAGTAACTGAAAAGAGCTTTGATTTCATCGAAAGAAATCTTACAGGGTTTCATTTAAGTAAAAACGGTGTTGCGGTTTCCGCCATAAGTGATACAAAATGTATGATACTTGCATACGGAAGCAATGGTGAGAAAATATACGACTCAAGCGTTTCGTATAACGTGAAGGACATCGGTGTATATGAAGATTATATATTTCTCCAGACCGACCACGGAATTACAAGGATAAATACAAAGACGTCCGAAAAGGTTTCACTTGATTCAGGTCAGGGAAAAATGCTGGTTTATAACGAGAGTACGGCTATATTATGCGGTGAATCCAAGGCTGAGTACATCGTATTCAAGGATTGAGAAAAATATTAAGTTTAAAGATAAATAGTGTGAGGAAGAAAAGCATATGAAGTTGAAAAATATTCCTAATATACTGTCATTCATAAGACTTTGCCTTGTTGCGGTCTTTGCTGTTTTGTTTTTTAAAGGATATATCGGTTGGGCATTGATTGTGTTCCTTGTAGCGGGAGCAACCGACGTAGTAGACGGATTTTTAGCAAGACGGTATAACTGGATAACAAACCTGGGTAAAATTCTTGACCCACTTGCGGATAAGACCATGCAGTGTATGGTTCTTGTATGTCTTTGTATCGGCAAATATATTCCGTGGTGGTTTGCTGTTCCGTTTTTTGTGAAGGAGCTTTGCACCCTGCTTATGGGCGTTATTGTGATAAAGAGAAGAAATGTTACAGTTGTAAGCAAATGGTACGGAAAGCTCAGCGTTTGCATGTTCTATCTTACTATTGCGATTTCAATTCTGTTCTATGGTTATTTTAGAACAAACATAGTTCTGTGGCAGATCGTTCATATCCCTGCGGCGATAATAGCAGTTGTTTCGTTTGTTGCGTATCTGCGTCATTATTCTTTTCTAAAGAATGAAGAGATCAAAAAGGGGAACATTATAAAAGGTCGAAAGGAATAAGCGTTACGAAAAAACGCGGATTGATATTTTATGGTAATGTGTTCTAAATGCCACAAAAGAGTGGCGGTTGTGTTTGTAAATAAGCTTGAAAACGGGAATAAGCTTTCAGAGGGACTTTGCATAAAATGCGCAAAGGAGCTTGGTATACCCGTTGACAATATGCTCGGAAATATGATGAGCCAAATGGGAATATCTCCCGAGCAGCTCGAAAATATGGAAGACGATATAAATAATTTCATAAATGAAAATCTTCCTTCTCTCAATGACGATCTTGAGGAGGGAGGTGCGCCTGCCATAGATCTTCCTCAGGTTTTCGGAGGCAATTCCGATCTTCCCATGAAAAAGGATGAACGTGATAACGGAAGAGAAGGTAAAAGAAACGATAAAAAGGACAAGGACGCAAAGAAGTATAAATTTTTGGATACCTATTGCAGAAATCTTACAAAGAGGGCAGAGGATGGAAAGCTTGACCGTATAATCGGCCGTGATAAGGAGCTTGACCGAGTTATCCAGATACTTTGCAGACGTCAGAAAAACAATCCCTGTCTTATAGGTGAGCCCGGTGTAGGTAAAACCGCAATAGCCGAAGCTCTGGCACAAAAAATCGCGGACGGTAACGTTCCTTTTAAGCTCAGAGGAAAGCAGATATATCTGGTTGACCTCACGGCAATAGTTGCCGGAACTCAGTTCAGAGGTCAGTTTGAGTCAAGAATTCTCGGACTTCTTAACGAGGTCAAGGAAGCCGGCAACGTTATTTTGGTAATAGATGAGGTTCATAATATTGTGGGGGCGGGGGATGCCGAAGGAAGTGTTAATGCCGCTAATATTCTGAAACCTGCACTTTCCAGAGGTGAAATAAGAATTATCGGCGCCACGACCCTTAACGAATACAGAAAGTATATAGAAAAGGATTCTGCGCTTGAACGACGCTTTCAACCTGTAACAGTAAATGAGCCGTCAATAAATGAAACGGTTTTGATGCTTGAGGGAATTAAGCATTACTATGAGGAGTTCCATTCAATAAGAATACCCGATGATGTTATTCGCCGCGCAGTCGTTCTTTCGGAAAGATATATTACAGACCGCTATTTGCCCGATAAGGCAATAGACCTTATTGATGAAGCCGCGGCAAGACTTTCGCTTGACAGCGCTGAGTTGAATGAGACTCTCCAGATAAGAGAAGAGCTTCTTACTCTCCGTGAGCGCAGAGAAGCGCTTGAAGTATCCGCGCCTACCGACGAAAAGCAATCTCAAAGATGCTATGAGGAGATTGCGGAGATCAAAGCGAAGGAGATTAAGCAATCCGAAAGACTAAAGGAGCTTGAGCATTCTTGCGAAAATATTTATATGACTACGGCTGATATTGCCTCTGTTATAGAAATATGGACGGGAATTCCCGCAACCGATATTGATGAAAATGAGTTTGAACAGATTGATAAGCTCGAAGATCGTCTTAAAGAGAGAATAATCGGTCAGGATGAAGCGGTGGTGGCTGTTGCAAAGGCAATAAAGAGAAACCGCGCAGGAATATCCTATAAAAGAAAGCCTGTCTCCTTTATATTTGCAGGACCAACGGGCGTTGGAAAGACCGAGCTCGTCAAGACTCTTGCCGAGGATCTTTTCCATTCACCCGAGACCCTTATAAGGCTTGATATGTCGGAATTCATGGAAAAGCACTCCGTATCAAGGATAATCGGAGCACCTCCCGGATACGTGGGATATGACGAGGCGGGACAGCTGACTGAAAAAATACGCAGACGTCCTTATTCGGTTGTTTTGTTTGATGAAATAGAAAAAGCACACCCTGACGTGCTTAACGTTCTGTTGCAAATACTTGACGACGGAAGAATTACCGATGCACACGGAAAAACGGTAAATTTTGAAAATACGGTACTTGTTATGACTACCAATGCAGGTTCTGACAGATCGTCGGCAACAGTCGGATTCTCTGTTCAGGAGGGAACACAGAATAACGATAATACCATGAAGGCATTGTCTGCGTTCCTGCGTCCGGAATTTATAAACAGGGTCGATGAGATCATAACCTTTAACTCTTTGAGTGAGAGTGATTTCGCAGGTATAGCTACAATTATGCTTAACGAACTGAAGACGGCTCTTGCAGAAAAGAATATATTCTTTACGTTCTCTCAGCCTGCGGCGGATTATATTGCAAGAAAGTCATATTCCAAAAAATTCGGAGCAAGAAATATGCGCAGATTTATTACAAGCCACGTAGAGGATATGATAGCCGAAAAGATAATTTCCGATTACAATAAAACTATTGCGGGAATAGCTCTTAAGTATTCCAGAAAAGACGACAAATTGGTTATAGAGTGCATATAAATAATGAAGAACGAAAAATGGTTTTCTCTTGAAATTAACGAAATTGAAAAAAAGTTGAATACCAGTGCCGCCGCAGGACTTTCCCTGAAGGCGGCTCGTTCTCGTGGAGCAAGAAAAAACGGAGAGCTCTTTTACATACCGCGTAAATCTCCGATTAAAATGATAGGAGAGATAATTTTTGATTTTGCTCTGATATTGCTTTTGCTCGGCGCATTTTTCTCGCTGTTTTTTGGTGTATCCGAAATTATAAGAGGTGTTACTGTTTTTGTTACCGTTGCTCTGTACGTTTGCGTGTGGTCGTTTATGCATTACAGAGACAGACGCATGATGGAGTCTATATCATCCTTTTATTATCCAATGGCAAAGGTAATACGAGGCGGAAGGCTTTTTCACATGGACTTTCGCTCGGTTGTCGTCGGAGATGTAATAATTGTAGAGAAGGGAGATATACTCTGTTGTGATGCAAGAATAGTTAATTCCGATTTGCTCCGCGTTAATATGAGAGTTAACAAGCGGAATTTTATTACCTTGGACAAGTCTGCGGAATTTGTGGCTTCTCCTAATGAAAAGGATCCGAGGAAAATGTCCAATATGCTTCACGCGGGGTCCATTGTTGAAAACGGAAGCGCAAGAGCAATTGTAACGGACGTTGGAAAGTATACCTATCTTGGAGCACTTACGGGGGGAATAAGAGTTCCGATTTCAAACAAGGAGCCGAAGGTGCTTGAGAAAATGCGTAAGCATTTTTCAAAAATTAATTTTGTATTTTTACTTGCGGTTATTCCGTTTTGTGTTATAAGCTTTATTTTTGAAAAAATAATCGTTGGAAGCGATTCGGTTCTTTCCGTAACCTTTTTGACTGCACTTGCCTTGGCGGCAACAACTTTATCTCAGCTTACCTGCACAGCATTCAAGCTTTATTATACCTCTCAAATAAGAAGGCTGTTTACAGGCAAGGACGCTGCTGTAATAAGATCCTTGGATACTTTTGATAAGCTTGCAGCTGCCGATTACGTATTTATGGTGGACGGCTGTGCCGTAACCGACGGACTGTTGCATTTTGACAGTGTAATAAGCGTAGAGGGAGAGCTGCGTAATTTTTCATCATATAACGGAACGTATAAGCTAATAGCAGAGTATGCTCACCTGTACCGTGTTGCCGCCAACAGATCCTTGACTACGGGCATAAGCGGAGCAGGTGCGTATTACGACGGAATCGACCAATTTATCGAAAAGATGAAAATTGATACCGATGCGCTGAAGTATAGATGTACGATTATGTCTTATTTTCCTGCCAACATGGCAGATCGGCCTGAAAGAATTCTTTTCCGAGACGGTGAAAAAAGAATGTATCTTAACGTATCGTCTGTATCCAACGTTATACGCAGCTGTAAGTATACGTTGTATAGCGGTGAATACCGATCAATGTCTCTTGAGGGAATAAAACGTCTTGAAAAATCCTTCAGTGCGTATAAGGTGCAGGGAAGAAAGCCTATAATTCTTACACTCTCATCAGAAAATGGGAAAGACGAAGGACAGTGCTTCCTTGGAATGCTTGTGTTCAGCGAAGGTATAGACCGCAATGCATCAGAAAATATAAGAAATATCGAGCGGTTTGGATGTAAGGTTATATCCTTTGTGGACTGTGAAGGATGTTATCCGAGCATCCCTGCCTTTGCGATAGGCGGAAGAGGCTCTTCAAAGGATGACTTTATAAGAAACAGACTGCCTCTGACTTATAATTTCGGAAGTATAAACACGTATTCGGATTTTTGCGTAGATGATGTTAAATCGCTTATTGCACATGCTCACTCTCAAAATAAAAAAGTGCTCATAATGGGCTTTTCGGACATTGCTATGGAGCTTTCTGAACTCGCAGACGGACTGATCACGTGTGCCGAGATAAATCCTCAGGTATCAGGTTATTTTAAACAGGAAATAAAGTTGTCTGAGCTTGCCGGAGAGCGGGGAAGCTCGTCCTGCACTCAAATAATTAAAGACGGAGCGGATTGTCTTATAACCAGACCGAGACGTGGAGGGGGCGGACTGTCCTCGCTTTCAGCGACGGTTAGGTCAATGAGATCCGTAGTCTGCAATATATCCGACAGTATCCGATATATGATATCGGTAAATATTATAACGCTTTTAATGGCTATCCTTCCGCTTCTGTTAGGGAATGCAGTGCTTGATGCAAGGCATATATCTCTTGGAGCATTTGTGCTGAATACCTTTGCTTTTTTCTCATTTATGAAAAGAAGCAGCAGTTATATTTCCGCAAGAAATAAAAATTACTGTGAAGCATACGGTATCCGAGAATATTTCACAGGAGACCCGGACATGCTTGTTGCCAGTATAGCATCCGGAGTATGCGCGGTATTTTTGCCTAAGATATTGGATTTTGTAATAGGTGAATTTGATTATCCTACCGAGATTTTCTTTACCGAGCTCCTTATCCTTTACGTTGTAGCGTTTGTTATGGTGTACTATAACGGAGATTACACGAGGATGAGATACGCATATCAAAATATAACATTTATTTTCATGCTGTTGTTTATAATGTTTTTGTGGGGACTCTGTATTGCGTATCCTGATTTCGGAGCGTTGTTCGGTATGGAAGGCTTTATGGGAATTGCATATTTCCTTTGCTCTTTTATTCCTGCAATCTTGTATATAATAATATTTATGGTATTCCGAAGAAGGAGAAGAAAAGATTTCTGAATAGAAATATAGTCTTACAGCATAAATTATACAAAGTTATAATTTGTGCTTGGGGAGGTTTATATGGAACGGTTCAGCACCTGCGATTTAAGAGAAAAGGACGTAATAAATATTAATGACGGTGCATGCTTGGGCTCTCCGACAGATTTTGAGTTTGATATGACGAACGGAGTAATAACTGCAATAATCGTTGGCAGACCAAGCGGCTTTTTGGGGTTGAGTAGGGCAAATGATCTGATAATACCCTGGAAATGTATTCAATGTATAGGTCCCGACGCTATATTGGTTCGGCTGTCCGACGGAGACCGATTGCCCATAAGGCAGAGCGAAAAGAGAAGGAAATTCACTTTCTAATTGTAAACAATTTGTTAAATTTAATTATATGTATTGATTTATATATTTAAATATGGTATAATTTTTTGCGTTGTGCGGATAAATTGAGTGCCGCGCAAAAATAAAAATACACACACATCCGCAAAGGGCGATGCGGTGTTGTTCTATTGAATTTGGGACGATAGAATCGCTATGCCGATGTGGTGGAAAAAACCGAAGGAGGACATTGAAATGTCTATTATCTCAATCAAACAGCTTCTCGAAGCAGGTGTTCATTTCGGACACCACACCAGAAGATGGAATCCTAAGATGCAGGAATACATCTTCACAGAAAGAAACGGCATCTACATCATCGACCTTCAGAAGACCGTAAAGAAGTTTGACGAAGCATATGCTTTCGTTCGCGACATTGCGGCTGAGGGTGGAAACATCCTTTTCGTTGGTACCAAGAAGCAGGCTGCTGACGCTATCAAGGAAGAGGCAACCCGTTGCGGAATGTACTACGTAAACGTACGTTGGCCCGGCGGAATGATGACTAACTTCAAGACCATCAAGCGTTCTATCGCTCGTCTTAACAGCCTTGAAAAGATGCAGGAGGACGGAACCTTCAATCTTCTTCCTAAGAAGGAAGTTGCTGCAAAGCAGAAGGAGATTTTCGACCTCGAAAAGAACTACGGCGGTATCAAGACCATGGAAGAGCTTCCTGCCGCTATATTCATCGTTGACCCCAAGAAGGAAAGAAACGCAGTTCTTGAGGCAAAGCGCCTTGGTATTCCCGTTGTAGCAATCGTAGATACCAACTGCGATCCTGATGATGCTGATTACATCATTCCCGGTAACGACGACGCAATTCGTGCTATCAAGCTCATCTCCGCTTCTCTTGCAGATGCAGTTATTGAAGGAAGACAGGGCGAGCAGCTCGTAGAAGCAGCTGCTGAAGAAGCAGTTGAAGCAACCGAGGAAACAGCAGACGCTGAATAATTTTTCAATAATAAATATTACTGAAAGGGATTAATAAAATGGCTAATATTACTGCAAAAGATGTTGCCGCTCTCCGTGCAAAGACCGGTATCGGTATGATGGAGTGCAAGAAGGCTCTTGTTGAGGCTAACGGAGACGTAGAAGAGGCAATAAAGATACTTCGTAAGAGAGGCGAGCTTAAGGCAGAGGCAAAGGCTGCTTCCAGAATCGCTGCTGACGGTATCGTTGATATCATGACAGAAGGTAACGTAACCGCAATGATCGAGGTTAACTCTGAAACTGACTTCGTTGCAAAGAATGCTTCCTTCCAGGAGTTTGTTAAGAATCTTCTTAAGACAATTATCGCAAACAAGCCCGCAGATGTTGATGCTCTCATGGCATCTAACTATATTGACGGAACCGCAACTGTTGATGCAAAGCTCAAGGAGATGATCTTTGTTATCGGTGAGAAGCTCAGCATTCGTCGTTTCGTAGTTGTTGAGGGTATTGCAAGCACATATATCCACGGCACAGGTTCTATCGGTGTTATCGTAACATTTGATGCTGATGCAGCTATAGCGGCAAAGGATGAGTTCGCAGCATTCGCAAAGAACATCGCTCTTCAGGTTGGTGCATACCCCACGCCTTACCTCAATAAGGAATCTGTTCCTGCTTCTGTAATCGAAGAGGAGAAGTCCATTCTTATGGCGCAGATCGCTAATGATCCTGCAAACGCAAAGAAGCCCGCTCAGATCATCGAAAAGATGGTTACCGGAAGAATCAGCAAGTTCTACGACAACAACTGCCTCCTCGATATGGCATACGTTAAGGATGACGATATGAAGGTTGGTAAGTACGTAGAGGTAACCGCTAAGGAGCTTGGCGGAAACATTACCGTTACCGGATTCTACCGCTTTGAAAAGGGCGAAGGTATCCAGAAGAGAGAAGAAAACTTTGCAGAAGAGATTGCAAAGCTCACAAATAAATAATAGAAATTATTTATTTTGAGAGTGAGTATTCTAAATTAAAAAGATTGCACCTCAAAACAAAAGGTTTTTGGGGTGCAATTTGTTTTTATACAATTTACAAGGAGTTATCCATGTATAAAATCTTAAAAAAAGAAATTTTAAATCCTACCGTAACAAAAATGGAAATAGAAGCTCCATATGTTGCTGCCAAAGCTGAACCGGGACAGTTTATTATTCTTCGTGTTGATGAAGAGGGAGAGCGTATACCGTTGACCGTTGCGGGATATGACAGACAAAAGGGAACTGTTACAATTATTTTTCAGATTGTCGGTGCAACCACGGCTCTTCTTAATATGAAAGAAGAGGGCGATTGTATTTGTGATTTCGTAGGTCCCCTTGGAAAGAAAACAAAGGTTGAAGGGCTAAAGAATGTTTGTATAGTGGGCGGTGGCGTTGGATGTGCCATTGCTTTGCCTATTGCGCAGAAGCTTCATGAAATGGGGTGCAAGGTAACCTCTGTTATTGGATTTCGTTCCAAGGATCTGCTTATACTTGAGAAAGAGTTTAAAGATGCATCGGACAGGCTGTTTGTAATGACCGACGACGGCTCTTACGGACGGCAGGGTAACGTCTGCGTTCCTCTCAACGAGATGTTTGAAAATGGGGAGCGCTTTGACGAGGTTATTACCATAGGCCCTCTTATAATGATGAAATTCGTCGTTAAAGCAGTTGAGCCTACGGGAATACCGTGTACTGTTTCGATGAATCCTATCATGATAGATGGAACCGGTATGTGCGGCGGTTGCCGACTTACACTTAACAGAGACGGAAAAAAGGTAACCGAATTTGCTTGCGTAGACGGTCCCGATTTCAACGGATATGAAGTTGATTTTGACGAAGCAATGTTAAGAGGCTCAATGTACAGTGATTTTGAAAGACATGCATACGAAAAGACCTGTAATCTTTTTAAAAAGGAGGCGGAATGATTATGCCTAATATGAGCATGAAAAAGAATCCCATGCCTTCTCAAAAGCCCGAAATCCGTGCTCGTAATTTTGAAGAGGTTGCTTTAGGGTATGACGAGGCAACTGCGATAGATGAGGCATTAAGATGCCTTAATTGCAAAAATATGCCTTGCGTGTCGGGGTGCCCCGTAAACATTCATATACCTGAATTTATTTCTAAAATAAAAGACGGAAATTTTGAGGAAGCATACAGAGTTATTGCAAAAAGCTCAAATCTTCCGGCTGTCTGCGGCAGAGTTTGTCCTCAGGAAACACAGTGCGAAAGCAAGTGTGTAAGAGGAATAAAGGGTGAGCCTGTTGGTATCGGCAGACTTGAAAGATTTGTTGCGGATTGGCATAATATGCATTCTGACGAGATACCTAAGGTAGAAGTGTCTAACGGTCATAAGGTGGCAGTGATTGGCGCGGGACCTTCGGGACTTACCTGCGCGGGCGATCTTGCAAAAAAAGGATATAAGGTAACTGTATTTGAAGCACTTCATGCTGCGGGAGGAGTTCTTGTTTACGGAATTCCGGAATTCAGATTGCCTAAGGCAATAGTGAAAAAAGAGGTTGATAATCTCAGACTCATGGGAGTAGACATTGAGACAAATATGGTTATCGGTAAGACCTTGACTGTGGACGAGCTTTTTGATATGGGATATGAAGCTGTATTTATCGGTTCGGGTGCGGGATTGCCCAGCTTTATGGGAATTCCCGGAGAATCCTTGAACGGTGTATATTCAGCCAACGAATTTCTTACTCGTTCCAATCTTATGAAGTCTTACAAAGAAGATCCCGTAACGCCTATTATGAAGGGTGGAAGAGTTGCTGTAGTCGGTGGCGGAAACGTTGCTATGGATGCTGCAAGAACGGCTTTACGCTTAGGTGCGGATAAAGTATATATTGTGTACCGTCGCTCCATGGACGAGCTTCCCGCAAGACGTGAGGAGGTCGAGCACGCAATAGAAGAGGGAATTGAATTCAGATTGCTTAATAATCCCGTTGAAATACTTGGATATAATAATCCAGACGACAGACGTGATCCCAAGAACGGATTCGTTATTGGAATGAAGTGTATTAAAATGGAGCTTGGAGAGCCCGACGAAAGAGGCAGACGACGTCCTATTCCCGTAGAAAACAGTGAATATACACTCGACGTTGATACGGTAATAATGTCAATAGGCACAACCCCAAATCCTCTTATAAAAATGACAACAGACGGACTTGAGGTAAACAAACGTGGCTGTATTGTTGCGGAAGAATCAACTGGAGCAACTACGAGAGACGGTGTATTTGCGGGAGGAGATGCGGTAACCGGCGCGGCAACCGTAATTTCCGCAATGGGAGCGGGCAAGACAGCAGCTAAGGCAATAGATGATTATTTATCAAATAAATAAAAAATCCGATAGGAATTTCCTATCGGATTTTTTATTATTATTTATCTTTTTTCAAAGATTTGCGAGAACCGTCGGGGTATTGAATAACGGTGTTGTCAAGCATCGCGCCAAAGGAAAGTCTAATTTCATTAATATACTCTTGGCGCAGAGCAGCTTGTTCTGCTTTTTCATCCTGTGTAAGCTCACGCTCCTTGGATAACCTTGCAAGCTCGTTTATTCTGTTAAGCTTTTCTTTTTCCATTATTCGTTCCTTATGCTCTGAGCGTAATATTGAATTGTTTGTTAAGCGCGTTCAGAATCTTTGTGCTTGCCTTTTCTGCTTCTTCAACGGTAAGCGTTCTGTCCGATGCGCGGAGAGTAACTCTGATGGATACCGACTTCTTATTTTCTCCTACCTGAGGACCTCTGTAAATATCGAAAAGAGCAATATTTTCTACAAGCTTTCCGCCTGCCTTTGCCATTTCCTCTTGGATACTTCCAACCTCAATGTCCTCATCGCAAACGAAGGAGAAATCACGGGTTGTAGCGGGGAATTTGGGAAGGGGAGTATATAGCTTTTCTGTTGCCATTAGTTCGAAAATAGCATCAAAGTCAAGCTCTGCGGCATAAACGTCGCAGTCAACTCCGTAATTCTGCATTACGAGAGGATGAACTTGACCGAGAATACCGATCTCTCTGTTTCCTACGTACATACGAGCGCATCTGCCGGGATGATAAGAATCGCTGTTAGCTTCGGAGCGAATGGCATATTTGTTTATTCCTGCCACCTTCAATACGTTTTCACATATGCCCTTCAAGGTAAAGAAGTCGCAATTTCCGTACATACCGATAGAAACAGTCTTGTTTTCATTGGGAAGTGTTTCGGGAGTGGTGGGAATGTAAACAGTAGCAATTTCGAACAGACGTACATCCTCATTGTTGAAATTATAGTTTCTTGCTATGATTTCAAGCATAGAGGGGAGAGAGGTAGTTCTCATTACGCTGGTGTCCTCGCCGAGAGGATTTGAAATTACGACAGAATTACGGAGTGTGCTTTCCTTTGCAAGTCTTATCTTGTCGTAATACTTGGGACTTATGAAAGAGAATGTCTGTATCTGATCTGCACCCATACCGCACATCGCATTTTCGAGATCAACCTCGAATTGTTGCTTGGGAGTACGTCCACCCTGAGTCATTTCACCGCGAATCTGAGTGGAAACAATATTATTGTATCCGTAAATACGGGCTATCTCCTCTGCAATATCGTTCATGCAGCCAAGGTCTGCTCTGAAGCTGGGGATAATAAGCTTGTTGCCGTCAACCTTTACGTCAAGAGCTTCAAGAGTAGCTTTCATGCTGTCGTATGAAATATCGGTTCCAAGGAAGCTGTTTATTCTGTCAGGGTCAAAATCCAGAACAACAGACTCCGCTTTGGTAGGATAAACGTCTATGAGCTCGTCTACAACTTCACCCGCTCCGAGCATCTCAACAAGCTCGCAGGCTCTCTCAAGACCGCCGAAGCAATTCTCTGCATCAAGGCCCTTTTCAAATCTTGCAGAGCTTTCGGTACGCATACCGTTCTTTTTAGCGGTAACACGAACAGATGCACCGTTGAAGCAAGCGGATTCAAACACAACAGTGGTAGTTGTGTCCTTGATCTCACTGTTTGCACCGCCCATAACACCCGCAAGAGCAACAGCTCTGTCCTTATCAGCTATTACGAGCATATTGGAATCAAGGGTGTGTTCCTGATCGTCAAGCGACATAAAGCGCTCACCGTCATTAGCTCGGCGTACGATTATAGAGGAGCCGTTAAGACAGCTGTAATCAAACGCGTGCATGGGTTGACCGTATTCAAGCATGATGTAGTTAGTAATATCAACTATATTGTTGATAGGTCTGACACCGCTTGCACGTAAACGCATACGAAGCCAAAGGGGAGAAGGCTCGATCTTGACGTTCTTTACAACTCTTGCCATATAACGGTAGCAAAGGTCAGGAGCATCGATATTTACGGAAAGGTAATTTCCGATCTTGTCTCCGTCTTTTACACCCTTGACAACAGGTGTATGAAGCTTTAAGGGACGGTCAAAGGAAACAGCAGTTTCTCTTGCAAGACCGATAACCGAAAGACAGTCGGGACGGTTGGAGGTAATTTCAAACTCAACGACAGTGTCGCTAAGCATAAGAGCCTCCTTTATATCCTTTCCGATCATTTTCTCATAGCATTCGTCAAGAATGAGAATGCCATTAGGCTCCTTACCGGGCATATCGTGCTCGGTAAGATTAAGCTCGCCCATAGAGCAGAGCATTCCGTGAGATTCAACTCCGCGGAGCTTGCCGTCTTTAATTACAATATCTCCGGGAAGCTTAGCAACGGGAATTGCGGCAGGAACGATTGCGCCTTCAAAAACGTTCTGCGCGCCTGTAACTATCTGTGTAATATTTCCATTACCTATATCTACCTGACAAATCTGCAGGTGATCGCTATTTTCGTGAGGTGTGATTTTTATGATCTTCGCAACAACGACGTTTTCAATATCGTTTCCAAGCTCCTCAAAGCATTCGACCTTGGAACCGGTATCGGTCATCCTGTCGCAATAATCCTTTGAAGATATATCCTGAACATCAACAAAATCAGACAACCAATTTCTTGATAAATTCATTTTAAACTCCTGATTTTAAATTTAAATTAATAATATTAGCCTCTGGTTTTTCCACCGGCAACGTTAAGAGTTACACCGTGAATGTAAGCTGCCTGCTCACTTGCCATAAACGCAACGGTAGATGCAACCTCTGAGAGCTTGCCCGAACGTCCGAGAGGAGTAGTTCCTGTCTTGCTGTATCCCGCGCGAAGCTGATCAACGGTAATTCCTCTTGTATAAGCAAGAGCAGTCTCGTAAGAAATGGTACGGAGTCCGGTAGCTTCAAGTATACCGGGAGCAATTCCAACTACACGGATATTCTTCTTTCCAAGCTCTTTTGCCCAAGAACGGGTAAGCGCGTTAACTGCTGCCTTGGATGCCGCGTATACACTCTGACCCTCGGAGCCTTCGAGGCCGCATTCGGAGGACATGTTGATAATAACACCGCTGCCTTGCTTAAGCATTACTCTTGCTGCTTCCTGAGAACAGTAGAAGAGACCCTTAAGATTTACGTTCATAACCTTATCCCAAACTGCTTCGTCAAGCTCGTACTGACCTGCCTCGTCAACGAGAAGTCTGGGAATATTGATTCCTGCGTTGTTTACAATAACGTCAACGGTTCCAAAGGTCTTTACCGCCTTGTCTACCATGTTCTTAACACTTTCACGGGATGTTACGTCAGTCTGTACGTAAAGAAGCTGACCGTCCTTTGCGCCCTCAAAAGTGGGAGCGGTGGGATTGATATCGCAAACTACAACGTTTGCGCCATCCTTCAAAAATTCTTCAACGGTTGCATATCCGATACCGGAAGCTCCGCCTGTAACTATAACTGTTTTATTTTCAAGATTTAACCAAGTGCTCATTTTTATGTCTCCTAAATAGAAAATAGAATTAATAGAATTAAAATTGTTCAAGAAAACGAACGTCGTTTTCATAGAGAAGTCTCATATCGTCAATACCGAACTGCTTCATTGCGAGACGCTCAATTCCCATGCCGAATGCAAATCCGCTGTATTCGTTAGGATCTATTCCGCAGTTGGAAAGAACGAAGGGATGTACCATACCTGCGCCGAGTATTTCGATCCAACCCTCATTTTTACAAACACGGCAACCCTTACCGCCGCATACAAAGCAAGAAACGTCGATTTCCGCAGAAGGCTCGGTAAAGGGGAAGTGGTGAGGACGGAAACGCAAGCGTGTATCTTCGCCGAAAAATTCCTTTGCAAATGTCTCCATCATTCCTTTCCAATCCCCCATTGTAACACCTTTGTCAACCACAAGACCCTCAATCTGATGGAAAAGAGGAGAGTGGGTAGCATCAACCGCATCGGAGCGGTAAACGCGTCCGGGAGAGATAACTCTTATGGGGGGCTTTTGCTTTTCCATAGTTCTTACCTGAACGGGAGATGTCTGTGAACGAAGCAAAATGTTTTCGGTAATGTAGAAGGTATCCTGCGTGTCTCTTGCAGGGTGATTCGGAGGAATATTCAAAGCTTGGAAGTTATAATAATCGTATTCTACCTCAGGACCTTCCGCGATTGAAAATCCCATTCCGATAAAGATATCCTCGATTCTTCGCTGAACAGCGGTGAGAGGATGAATGTGTCCTATCTTTGATGCGTTTGAGGGAAGCGTAACATCTATCTTCTCCTTCTTAAGCTTTTCCTCAAGCTGCTTCTGCTTCAAGGACTGTGCTTTTTCTGCAAGGGCTTCTTCAATAGCGGCACGAACCTCGTTTGCCATCTGACCTACAATAGGTCTTTCTTCGCTTGAAAGAGCACCCATTCCGCGCAGAACGGAGGTAAGCTCTCCTTTTTTGCCCAGGTACTGAATGCGAATCTGCTCAAGGTCAGCATCCTGACTGTTGATAGCAGATAACGCATTTTCTCTGATGCGCTGCAATGTTTCTTTCATTGTCATTTCCTTTCTTTTATCTAAGATTAATTTGATTTATTAATATAAAATAAAAATCCCCGTCCTTGAAATAGGACGGGGATAATACTCCGCGGTACCACCTAATTTTTGATATAAAATCAACACTCGAATGCGATAACGGCGCATGACCGAATCCCACTACTTCTGTTTCACGGGATCTGCTCCGAAGGGAAAGGCAGAATCTTTTCTCTGTAATCGCTCTCAGCCGTGGCGATCTCTCTGTACCAGCTTTGAAAAGGCAGCCGACTTCATCAATGCATTTTTATAATTATATCATATTTGGTTTGATTTTTCAAGAGCTTTTTAAAATTTTATAATACTTTCATCCCACATTTCGGGAGCTTCGTAGCCCATGAGGTTAACCATAGTTGCCGCTACGTTGGAAAGTCCGAAGTTTCCGTTGTCATCTTTTACGGAATAACCGTCATTGTAAAAGTTATCGTAAATTATGCAGGGAACAGGGTTGAGTGTATGGCTGGTCTTTGCCTTAAAGTTGCCGTTCTTGTCGGCCTTGGGCATGCCGGACTTTTTATCGATTTCGTACATCTCGTCTGCATTTCCGTGGTCAGCGGTGATAAGAGCAACACCCTTTGCCTTATCAACAGCTGCAAGAATCCTTGCAAGCTGAATGTCAAGAGCCTCCATAGAGCATCTTGTAGCAAGGAGAGATCCGGTGTGTCCTACCATGTCTCCGTTGGGGAAGTTAACACGGAGATACTTATATTCTCCCGATTCGATGCACTCGATAAGCTTGTCGGTTATTTCTGCACACTTCATCCAAGGTCTCTGCTCAAAGGGAACAACGTCTGAGGGAATCTCAATGTATGTCTCAAGCTCCTCGGAGAACTTACCGGAGCGGTTTCCGTTCCAGAAGTAGGTTACGTGTCCGTATTTCTGCGTTTCGGAGATAGCAAGCTGAGCAACACCTGAGTTTGCAAGGTATTCACTCATTGTGTTAGTTATTTCGGGAGGAGATACAAGATATCTCTTTGGAATATGAAGGTCTCCGTCATATTCAAGCATACCTGCGTAAACAACGGAGGGAACTCTCTTTCTGTCGAACTTGTCGAACTCTCCCGCAGGAGCATCGAATGCCTTGGAAATCTCAATAGATCTGTCTCCTCTGAAATTAAAGAAGATAATACTGTCGCCGTCGTTTATAGTGCCTACGGGCTTGCCGTCCTCTGCAATAACGAAGGGAGGAAGATCCTGGTCAATGACCTTAAGCTCCTCTCGGTATGTCTTTACAGCCTCTGCAGCACTTGTAAAGGTTCTGCCTTCGCCAAGAACGTGAGTCTGCCAACCGCGGTCAACCATAGACCAGTCAGCTTCGTATCTGTCCATAGTTATCTTCATTCTTCCGCCACCCGAAGCAATCTTAATGTCAAAGTCTGCACAGCGGAGCTCGGTAATAAATGCCTCAAACGGGTCAATATACTCAAGAGCGCTGGTCTCACCAACGTCTCTTCCGTCGATAAGGATATGAATTCTTACCTTGTTGACACCTTCAGCCTTAGCCTGTTCGATCATTGCCTTGAGGTGATCGATATGAGAGTGAACGTTACCGTCCGAGAAAAGACCGAGGAAGTGAAGAGTGGATGCGTTATTCTTTACGTTAGCTATAATCGTTTTCCATGTGTCGGAAGCAAACATTTTTCCGCTTTCGATAGACTGAGAAACAAGCTTTGCGCCTTGAGCAAATACCTGACCTGCACCGAGAGCGTTATGTCCGACCTCGGAGTTGCCCATGTCGTCATCAGAAGGAAGTCCCACTGCTGTTCCGTGAGCCTTGAGCTTTACCGTAGGATATTTCTCCATAAGCATATCGAGTGTAGGGGTATATGCACCCTTTACTGCATTTGCGATTGTATCGGGAGCTATTCCAACACCATCCATAACGATAGTAAGAACAGGTCCGTCCACACCGTTAAATTTTGAGAGCTTTTTTAGATCTGCCATTTTTTCCTCCAAAAAAAATAAATATTCCAATCCTATATAGTATAACTCTAAACAGAGAAAATTTCAATACTTTATTTAAAAAAATATAGAAAATATTGATTGTACGAGATTAATTCTTTTTAACGACAAAAATTTTCTGTCTCAAAAAATCATTGACAAGTCAATAATAAAGTGATATAATAAAGCCGTATTAGTGTTTTCAAGGAGGAGAGGCGCTTTGAAGGCTGAGAAAAAAACTGATAAAAAGTGGATGAAATTCCGTCATAGAGTTGTAAGAAACATACTGTTTTTCTTTCTTAGTATTTATTCAAAACTTAAGTATAGGATAAAAATCGAAAAATTCAAGGAGCAGAATGGACGTCAGTACTTGATACTGTTTAATCACCAAACTGCTTTTGATCAGTTTTTTGTGGGAATGTCGTTCAAGGGTCCCGTTTATTATCTTGCATCGGAGGACCTTTTTTCCAACGGATTTGTATCTTCAATTATAAGGTACCTTGTTGCGCCAATCCCTATAAAAAAGCAGACAACCGATATAAAGGCAATCAAAACCTGTATAAAGGTAGCTAAAGAGGGCGGAACTATTGCTATTGCTCCGGAGGGAAACCGCACGTATAGCGGAAAAACGGAGTATATGAATCCGTCAATTGCGTACATGGCAAAAAAACTTGGATTACCCATTGCATTATATAGAATAGAGGGCGGATACGGTGTTCAGCCCAGATGGAGCGACGTTGTAAGAAAAGGTAAAATGCGCTCGTATGTGTCCCGTGTTATTGAGCCTGAGGAATACATGAAGCTTAGCAATGACGAATTATTTGCTTTGATCGAAAAGGAACTTTACGTTAACGAAGCTAATTCAGATAATATCTTCAAGCATAAAAGACGCGCCGAATATCTTGAAAGAGCGGTATACGTCTGTCCTTTCTGCGGGCTTTCAAAATTCACCACCCAAAATGAAATCATATCCTGTACTACCTGTAAAAGAGAAATAAGCTATGGGGAAAACACCGAGCTTCACGGTGTAGGATTTGATTTTCCGTTTTTGTACGTGAACGATTGGTATGAATACCAGAAAAGCTTTGTCAATAAGCTTGACCTTGCGGAGTATAACGATGCTCCGATGTTCACCGATAAGGCTCGGATTTCCGAGGTTATCGTCTACGAGAAAAAGGTGTTGCTTGAAAAAGAAGCAGATATCGCGTTGTACGGAAACAGAATAGTAATAAATGAGGGTACAGAAACAGAAATGGTGTTCTCATTTGACATTGTCGGTGCTGTTACTGTGCTGGGACGTAATAAGGCGAATATATATTTTGACGGAAAAATATATCAGCTAAAGGGCGATAAGTCCTTTAATGCATTAAAATATGTAAATATATATAACAGATATATCAATATAGTCAAGGGGGATGAAAATGTCGAATTTTTGGGACTCTGACGTATGGGGATTTATTAATTTGGTCGCTATACTTCTTCTAAGCTTAATTGTTGCAAACATTTTAAAGAAAACAATAAAGTTCTTAAAAAAATCATTGATTCCTACGTCTGTTCTCGGCGGAGCGATGCTTTTGATTTTTGCCGGTATTTACGATCTTATTACGAAGGACGTAATGTTTGAAACGCAGTTTTTTGGCGGAAAAGGATATGTATACCTTGAAACCATCACATATCATGCCTTGGCGCTTGGATTTATTGCATCTACCTTTAAGGCGTCAAAGGGGAAGATGAATAAAAAGCGTACGACTGAAATTTTCAATACGGGAGTAACCACGGTTTCTACATATTTGCTTCAGGGAATAGTAGGTATGGTGATAACTATTATTGCGGCATTGATAATTTCGGGATTTTTTCCTGCGGCGGGTATTATTTTACCTTTTGGATACGGACAGGGTACCGGTCAGGCGCTTAACTACGGTAACATATTTGAAACCGAAAACGGGTTTATAGGCGGAAAGACGTTTGGACTCACCGTTGCAGCGTTTGGATTCCTCAGTGCAAGCATAGGCGGTGTTATTTATCTTAACATTATAAAGAAGAAAAGAAAAATAAATTTAGGTGAAGACGAAAAAGAGAATATAACGGTAGAGGACGTTCAGCCCGCAAATGAGATACCCATGCAGGGAAGCATGGATAAGATGACAATGCAGGTGGCTTTCGTTCTCGTTGCATATATGCTTACGTATCTGTTTATGTTCTTGCTTGGAAAGCTGCTCCCGGGAATGAAGGCAGTAATATACGGATTTAACTTCCTTATCGGTGTTCTTACGGCAACACTTATGAAGCTTGTTTTCAACATATTCAGAAAAAAGAATATCGTAAAAAAAGGTTATATAAACGATTTTCTTATGACGAGAGTAAGCAATTTCTTCTTTGACGTAATGGTTGTAGCGGGAATTGCTGCTATTAGACTTGGATTGCTTCAGGACTATTGGGGAATTATTATAATACTCGGAGTTGTAGGTTTGATTATTACCTATGTTTATGAGTATTTGGTTGCAAAGGTTCTGTTTCCGGAATACAAGGACGAGCAGTTCTTGATGATGTACGGAATGCTTACGGGTACCGCAAGCACGGGTACAATTCTGCTTCGTGAGCTGGACGGAGATTTTAAAACCCCTGCGGCAGATAATATGGTATATCAGAATTTCCCCGCGATAGTATTCGGATTTCCCCTTATGCTGATCGCAACCATGGCGCCCGTAAAGCCTATACTTACATTGATTATACTCGCAGTGTTCTTTATAGTGATGAATGTGATCCTATTCAGAAGCTTTATCTTCAGAAGAAAAGGCAGATCAAGAAAAAAGTAAAAACATGAAAACGGGGCTGTCTCAAATCGCATTTGAGACAGCCCCGTTTGTATTATTTTATTAAGAGGATCGTAGGATAAAGCGGATCGCAGGCAACGTTCATCGTATAGAAGTTTTCCGACGTCTTTTCAAAGCTTATTGCTACCTCATTTCCGTTTTCATCAAGTACGGATACGGATTTCGGTTCTTTTTCTAAGTAAAGAACGGTCTTTTCTTCGGGATCGTAAGAAAGGTTAAATATTGCCGCAAGGAGCGTACCGTCCTTAAGATAACCTGCGCGCAAGCAGAGCTCGTTATCGCTTGGCATATATACGGGGAGAGCTCCTGCATCTTTCAGCAGTGAAATAAACTGTTGTTTTCTCGTTTCGTTGAGGAAGGAAAAGCCCTCTGTATATTTATGCTCGGCGTCTGGTGTTCCGCAGTATACGACGGTGAATTTTCCGTCGCCGCGGTTGAATTTTGTTACCGCAGGGGAAACGTTAACGAGCGCGCCGTTTTCACGCCTGAAATTGTAAGAAACAGTTTCCGTGTTTTCCGATATAGGCGTAAGGAGCGTCAAATTCTTCTGCTTCTGGCAGTAAAGTGAAGCGTCATCGGTGAATGCTTCGTACTCAATCCGACCAAACTTATCATAGTCGAAAGGCGTAACCGTAACTCCGATAAGGTTGCCGTAGCCTCTGTCGCAAAGGTCTCTTGCGACCTCCGCACTCATAAATACGGAACCAGCGTTGAACATGTTTTTAATTTCGCCGTCGGGCAGATCCTTTCCGATGGTATCCTCAAGAAAGGTTGCGCCGTAATGCTTGTTAGAGAAATAAAAGGGAAGTCCTAATCTTTCGAATATTTTGCTTGCCCAAAAATTAGAGTGATATCTCCAACGGTTTGCTGTTCCAAAATTATACCACTTTTGCTCCGTAAAAGCCGAGTTTGCTCCGACAAAGGTAAGCTCATCCGAAAGAGTCGACAATTTTTCGTACAGTCCCGAATGCTTAGCGAGAATATCTCTGAAAGCAACGCCGCCTGAGGGCTCGTAAGAGGACATACGGGTTATCCAATGCTTTGAGCCCTTAAGACCTTCGAGAATTGACGCGGTAAAATGAGTGTGCAGATATCTTGCGTTCTTTCCGTATCGGTTATAGGGGATCGTATCACATTCCGCAAGAGCTATCTGAATTCCGTTGTCGTGGAGTCTCGCGCCGCAAACCGCGGCTCTGCGCATGGTATCGCTTATGGTTTTTACAGATTCGGGAGCATAGGTGCCGTTGGGCGTTCTGACGATTGTAGGGTTGCCTTTTCCGCACCAAATGGGATTCGTGTAAATGACCGAGTCGCATTCGTCGCCGCTGGTACAGTTAATACCCTGAATCGTGGGGTCAACGCTGTCAACGGCTTCACGGAAACGTGTTACAGCGTGAACGAGGGTTTCGCGTTGAAGCTCTACGAAAGCTTTTGCAAGCGGATCCTTCTCTCCGCACGTTAACAGATGCTTATAGAGGGTTTCCTTCGTGTGGTTCGTTCCGCATCTCTTATTGAATTCTGCCATGTGCGCCGGACACGCGCAGCAGTAACCGGGACGCACGATAAGTCTTACGTCGTCGTCAAGCATAAGTACCGAGGGACCCTCTTTGGCGATAGTCTTTATCTCCTCGCAGAGGTGGTCAAGAGTGCGTTCGTCCTTGGGACAGTATGCAAAAATTGATTTCCCGTCCAACGAGTATGCGGAAGCGGCGCTTATGTCCAATGGCTCCATAAACTGATAGGGCGCAGGTTCAAGAGACGCCGTACCGTGTCCGAAGGTGGATTGCAACAAAATTCCTGAGGGAACGCCATGCTTATCAAGCTCCTTTTTGTATCTTGCGTATTTTTTTGCAATATCCTTGCTCCTATTCCATACGGGATCGCCTTGCGGTTGTATTACGACGGAAAAAAGAGGACAAGTGCTGATGTTTCTTTTGTGTTGATCCACAAGATCAGCAACTCTTTTTTCAAAATGATCTTCCAAAAGCGGTGTTACGGAATACGTATAAAGCATAGCTTTTCCTCCTGAAATTTTACATTAAAAACTTTTGTAAATTGTAACATAAAAAGGATTGTAGTTTCAATAGCTTCATGCATTTTAATAAAAAAATGCAAAGTTTTAATAAAAAAATACAAGGTTATAATAAAACGCTTGATTTGTATACATTTTTGTGATACAATGTAAAGCAATAAATCACATTTTATGAGGAATAATTATGAAGCTGACAGAAATTTTTGAAAAAAATAAATTATCCTTATCTTTTGAGGTTTTCCCTCCAAAAAATGATACGGCATTTGAGAGTGTGAAGCATGCAACTGAAGAAATTGCAAAGCTAAAGCCGTCCTTTATGAGCGTTACATACGGAGCGGGCGGCGGAACAAGTAAATATACTCTTGATATTGCCAAAAATATAAAGCAGACTTACGGAGTACCCACTCTTGCACACCTTACCTGTGTTTCATCAACCAAAGACACCGTAAAGCAGAGAATAGAGGATATAAAGGCGGCGGGTATCGAAAACGTAATGGCACTGCGAGGAGATATTCCTTCTGAGCTTGAGGGTACGGACCGTAGCAAATGGGATTATACACACGCCGTTGAGCTTGTAAGGGAGCTTCGTGAATCGTGCGCAGATTTTTGCATCGGTGCGGCTTGTTATCCCGAAATACACCCCGAAAGTTCAAATCAAAGAGAAGATATTAAGTATCTTAAAGAAAAGGTTGACGCAGGCTGTGCCTTCCTTACTACACAGATGTTTTTTGATAACAATCTTCTTTATAACTTTTTATACAAGATACGCGAGGCTGGGATAACCGTTCCCATAATTCCGGGAATAATGCCTATTACCAACGCAAATCAGGTCGAAAGGGCGGTAAAGCTGTCGGGTTCTTTTGTTCCTCAACGCTTTAAGGCTCTCGTTGACAAATTCGGTGATACTCCCGATGCCATGAAGCAAGCGGGTATTGCTTACGCTACTGATCAGATTATAGACCTTTTTGCTAACGGAATAACCAACGTGCACGTATATTCAATGAACAAGCCCGACGTAGCGGAGGCTATCCGAAATAATCTCTCGGATATAATAGGAAAATGATCGAGATAATTAAAACAGCCAATATATCAGTCAAACCTGCGGATAAAAAAGAAATACTAAGATATGTAGGGGTTCGCGGTGAAGCGGATGAAAGTACTCTTGAGTTACTTAACGAGTGTCTTAAGTTAGTTGACGGGAAACTTAATTACAAGCTTTGTTATAAGAGATTTTCCATAAAAGAAATTGACAATGCACTTGATTTAGGTTTTACAACGGTTAATTCCAATAGCTTAAAAAAACGGCTTTGCGGTTACAAACAAATAGTGCTTTTTGCGGCTACCGTCGGAATCGAGCTTGACAGACTTATTTCGCGTTATTCGGCAATTTCACCTGCAAAAGCACATATGCTTCAAGCAATAGGCGCAGAGAGAATAGAGGCTCTTTGCGATGCCTTTGAAGACACACTGAGAGCCGAAGGGCTGTATATAAGCCAAAGATTCAGTGCAGGCTACGGAGATCTGTCCATAGAGCTTCAAAAGGATGTTTTCAATGCTTTGGAATGTTCGAAAAATATTGGACTTGCACTGAATGAAAGCTTTCTTATGATACCGACAAAATCTGTAACAGCAATTATAGGAATAAAGAGGATATAAAATGAAAATAACCGAGTATATAAAGAATAATACTTTATACCTTGACGGAGGTATGGGAACACTGCTTCAGTCGCAGGGGCTGAAGCCCGGTGAGCTTCCCGAAAGGTGGAATCTGACCAGCCCTGAGATAATCAAAAAAATACACAGAGACTATTATGATGCGGGAAGTAACGTAGTAAATACCAATACTTTTGGGGCAAATCTGCTTAAATTTTCGGTGGACGAGCTTGATTCTGTAATCGAGGCGGCGGTTGAACTTGCAAAGGCAGCTGCAAGAGAGAGCAACACCCCTCATGAAAAATGGGTGGCACTGGATATAGGTCCTACGGGAAGAATGCTTAAGCCATACGGAGATCTTGATTTTGAGGATGCAGTTTTCATTTTCTCCGAAACGGTAAAGCTCGGAGTTAAGTACGGTGTAGACCTTATATTTATTGAAACGATGAACGACAGCTACGAGACCAAAGCGGCACTTCTTGCGGCGAAGGAAAGCTGCGATTTGCCGGTGTTCGTTTCAAATGCTTACGGTGAGGACGGAAAGCTTATGACGGGTGCAGATGCGGGAGCCATGGTTGCTATGCTTGAGGGACTCGGCGCAGACGCAATAGGTGTAAATTGCTCTTTGGGTCCCAAAGCGCTTAGCGGTGTGGTAGAGGAATATCTGAAGCTTTCCTCGATTCCCGTTATACTTAAACCCAACGCGGGTCTGCCGAGAGCATTAAAGGGCAAAACCGTTTACGATGTAAGCCCCGATGAATTCGCCTCAGAGGTATCATCACTGATAGAAAAGGGTGTTCGCGCTGTGGGAGGGTGTTGCGGAACGACTCCGGAATATATTTCGAAAACAGTTGAAAGAACGAATAAAATCCCAACAGTTTCCATGTCAAAAAAGAATATTACCTGCGTGTCCTCATATACCCACGCTGTGTACTTTGAAAACAGTCCCGTTCTTATAGGCGAAAGAATAAATCCCACGGGTAAAAAACGATTCAAGGATGCTTTGCGAAGCCGTGATATAGGTTATATTCTTAAAGAGGGGATCAATCAGCAGGAAAAGGGCGCTCATATACTTGATGTTAATGTAGGACTTCCCGAAATTGACGAGAAAGAAATGCTGACTCTTGCAGTAAAGGAGCTTCAGGCAATAATCGACCTTCCTTTGCAGATAGATACGTCCGATCCCGTAGCTATGGAAAAAGCATTGAGACTCTATAACGGAAAAGCTATGCTTAACTCTGTAAACGGAAAAAAAGAAAGCATGGACGAAATATTCCCATTAGCAAAAAAATACGGCGGTCTTGTGGTTGCTCTCACCCTTGACGAAAGGGGAATTCCCGATACCGCTGAGGAAAGAGTTGAAATTGCAAAACGTATTCTTGAAGAGGCTCAAAAATACGGAATACAGAAAAAGGATATTATCTTTGACCCCCTCGCGCTGACAATAAGCGCCGATAATAAGGCGGCAAAGGAGACAATGAAAGCGGTAAAGCTTATAAAGGAAGAGCTTGGATGTAAAACTACACTGGGCGTTTCCAACGTGTCGTTCGGACTTCCGGGCAGGGAGACAGTAAATACTGCCTTCTTTACGCTTTGCCTTGGTCAAGGTCTTTCTGCGGCTATAATGAATCCCTATTCCGATGAAATGATGAAGGCTTATTATTCATACAAGGCTCTTGTGGGACTTGACCCTAACTGCTCAGAATATATAGGCTTTGCGGAAAAGCTGCCACAAACTGTTCAGGTAACAGCCACACCCGAAAAGCAGATGACAAAGGAGGAGTTCTCCTCGGAGCTCCAAAACGCTATAATCAAGGGGTTAAAGGACCAGGCGGGAATTCTTACGGAAAAAATGCTAAAAGATAACAGTGAACCGCTTGAAATAGTAGAAAAAGAAATAATTCCCGCCTTGAATATTGTCGGTGTGGGCTTTGAAAATAAAACGGTATATCTGCCTCAGCTTCTTATGAGTGCCGAGGCGGCGCAGTCTGCCTTTGAGGTCATAAAGGAAAAAATGAGCGGAAGCGAAGAAGCAGAAAAGGGAAGAATCGTTATTGCAACTGTTAAGGGTGATATACATGATATAGGGAAAAATATCGTAAAGCTACTTCTTGAAAATTACGGATATTCCGTTCTTGATCTTGGACGCGACGTAGCTCCCGAAAGTATAGTTGAAGCGGTTAAAGAAACGAATGCGCCTATAGTAGGTCTCAGCGCACTTATGACAACAACGGTCCCCGCCATGGAAGAAACCATAAAACTGATTCGTAAGGAAACTCCGTGGTGTAAGGTCATAGTCGGAGGTGCAGTGCTTACTCAGGAATATGCTGATACAATCGGTGCGGATAAGTACGCCAAGGATGCAATGGAAGCCGTTAGATATGCGGAGGAGATTGTAAAATAAAAGTTGTTATAACATACCGAAAATCAAAAAGAGCTGTCTCAAATTTGAGATAGCTCTTTTTGCTAAGTATAGCTTATATCGGGTAACAGTTATATTACCAAGCATATTTGATCATGTAAAACAGGAAGAATTTTCCCATAAACTTATTGTAGTCATCCATTCCCAAAATTTCGGTGTGCTCACCGATTTTCTCAAGAATTAATTTTGCGGCGGGAGATTTCCAATTTTTTCTTGTGGAACAAAAAACGAAAGATTCTCCGTCAACAATACACTGAAGCCAAAGCTGTCCGCTACCGATACCGAACTCAGCTTTTTGGAAGGATGAAAACGGTATCTCCTTATGGAACACGTTAAATTTGTCATTGTTACAATCCAAACAGTGGTCTTTGATCTCTACAATATATCCTGTGAACCCTTTGGCTTTGGGCAAGATACTGCCGCTCTCGCCCAATACCATATCAAATACCTTATCGGGGTCTAAATTGTTTTCTTCACAGTACTTTTTAACTGTCATCATAATATAAATTTTCCTTTTTTATTGTTGCGTTTCAAGCATATCAAGTATGTTATATTGAATTATTTCTTAAGAGCCTTCTTTTCAGCCTTAGCTTCCTTTTTGCGCGCATATGCGGAGGAAGCCTCGTCAACAACGAATTTAGAGAGGAAGGCAAGAGCTAAAACGTTGGGGATTACCATGAGGTTGTTGAACATATCGGTAAGCTCCCAAACGAGGTCATTCTGAAGAACAGAGCCAAGGAATATAAACGCAATAGCTACAACCGAGTATACGATAACAGCTACGTTGCTTGATTTCTTGCCGACAAGGTACTGTATGTTCTGTCTGCCGAAGAAGTTCCAGCTTATAATCGTAGTGAACGCGAAGAAGGTAAGACATACTGCAATGATTATGTTTCCTGCAACTTCGCTTCCAAGAGCGGTGCCTACTGCAGATTGCATGAGGTTTGCCTTAGTAAGCGCACCCGTTATACCGTTTGCTGCCAAGCCCGCTTCAGTACCGAGAGGACCGTTTCCTGCATAAAGGGTAGATATAACAACAAGAGCTGTAATAGTAAGAACAACGAATGTGTCTATAAATACACCAATCATGGCAACTACACCCTGGTCGTGAGGTGTTTTAACCTTCGCCTGCGCATGTGCATGGGGAGTAGAACCCATACCTGCTTCGTTGGAGAAGAGACCTCTCTTAACACCTTGGCTTATTGCCGCCTTGATTGCTGCGCCGAGCGCACCGCCGAGAAGAGCGTTCGGCTTAAATGCGTACTTGAATATCATACCGAAGGTCTCGGGAATTTCTTTTACGTTTATTCCAAGAATAACAATGCCTATTACGAGATATACCACCGCCATAATGGGAACGATCTTTTCTGCAACAGATGCGATTCTCTGAACACCGCCGATAAATATAAACGCGCAGATAACAGCAAGTACAATACCAATTACCCAAACAGGGATAAATTCATTGGATGCGGTATTAACGGAAGATGCAATAGAGTTGGACTGAACCATAGCTCCCATAAATCCGAGAGCCAAGGTGATCGCTACTGCAAAGAAACCTGCAAGTACTTTTCCGAAGGGACCCTTGAATGCTTTTTTGATGTAGTAAACAGGACCTCCGAGAACCGAGCCGTCCTCCTGAATCTCCTTTGTCTGCTGAGCAAGAACAGCCTCGGAATAAATGGTAGCCATTCCAAAGAATGCGATAAGCCACATCCAGAAGATTGCTCCGGGACCGCCTATGAGAATTGCGCCGCAGGCACCGACAATGTTACCCGTACCTACCTGAGCCGCAATGGCGGTTGCGAGTGCTTGGAAGGATGAAAGACCGCCGTTTTGCTTTCCGCCTCTGAGGGAAAGACCGCCAAAGACCTTTTTCATGCCTTCGCCGAAGCAACGAACCTGTACAAAACGTGTTCTTACAGTATAGAAAAGTCCTATACCTACGAGAAGAAAAAAGAGGATGTAGTCCGAAAGATACTGATTAATCTTTGCGGCAATTGGTAGTAAGAAATCTGAAATAGCTTGCATGAAAGCCTCCTAAAAGTGAAATAAAATAAAAAACCATTGAGACTTCTCAATGGCGCAGAAAAAACATATTTACCTCAAGAGAGTGTAAAATGCTTTGTCCTTTTGCCTGAGAGATTCGGCTTTTTAAAAAGCCTTGCACCTTCGGCACTCGCATTGATGCGAGATTCTCCAAAGCTCCTCAGCAGTCGGTTTTTTTCAATCCCGAAAGCCTCAACGGAATACCGTACTATTCTAACATAAATGTCTTATTTTGTCAATAGAAAAAATATTTTTTATAAAAAATTTCAAAAATCTTTGCAAAAGATGTTTTTTTGTGTTATCATAATATAGTAGTCTGGAACGGAGGTGAGAATTATGAGTCAAAAAGGCGAAAAAGTCAAGCAAATGTTCGCTGATAAGGAAATAGAAGACAGAGGACACTATACAAAAAAGAAAGCCGCTCTTATTATTTCGGTTATTTCTATTGTAATGTGTGTGCTTACTGTTGTTGGTATCATAATTCTCGGAAAGCTTCAAAGGGAACTGGATGAAAATCTTGTTCGCTCGGTAACATCAAAATATCCTGTAGCAAGCGCTCTTGTAATGGTTGTTTTATGCGCTGTTCAGGTAATAATTGCATTTATACCCGGGGAGGTCGTAGAAATAGCGGCGGGGTATGCTTTCGGTCCGTTATGGGGGGCAGTGCTTTGCATAATAGGCAGTACGCTTGGAAGCATTATTGCAATACTTCTGGCAAGACGTTTTGGAAGAAAGCTTGTAGAATCCTTTTATTCCAGAGAAAAGCTTGAATCGCTTCCGATCATAAATAACCATAAAAAAAGAAATTTTTTCGTTGTGCTACTGTTCCTTATTCCGGGAACCCCAAAGGATCTCATTACCTATATAATCGGTCTTACGGAAATGAGCATTCCGCTGTATCTTCTTCTTACTACCTTGTGTAGATTTCCCTCGATTATTACGTCAACGCTTAGCGGCGGTGCTATTGGAAATCAGAATTTCAAAAGAGCAATTCTCTTTCTAATGATAACGGCGGTCGTGAGTGGTATAGGATATCTCGTATACAAAAAAATTCAGAAATCGGGGCACAACAAGGATAAGAGCGGTGAAAGCAAATGATTTTTGTTCACATTGCACATTTGTTCTGAATTGCGTTTGTGCAATTTTACAAAAAATTAAATACATGTTCATGGTCTGGCAACAATTAAAATGTAGAATATGGGTGTCAAGGGATAAATTGACATCGAAAAATTCTTTTTAGATCAACAGAAAGGATGAATTCAAAATGATAGTTAACGGAACAAAATACGTATATAAAGTAGAGATTGACACCATGGATGATGTGAAGAAGCTTGTAGCTATTTCATCTCCTCTGAAAGGAAAAATAACGCTGCAGAGCGGAAATAAGTTTGCTGTTAATGCAAAGAGCCTTCTCGGTGTTATTCTTGCGAAAAAGCTTAATTGGGATGATCTCAGACTTGTTATGGATAATGATTATTACAATGAGTTTGAGAGGTTTATAAAAGAGTAATTCATAAATTAAAAAGCGCAGGGAAAGAATCAGTTCTCCCTGCGTTCTTTTTTTTGACTTATACGTGATTGCTTCATAACCGCAAAAAGAAATCCTACGAGATTTGGAAGACGTCTTAATCTTTTAGGCTGACGAACTATTCTGTATAGCCATTCTAACCCTAAGCTTCTCATAATTTTGGGTGCTCTGGGAACATTACCCGACCATACGTCGAGACAGCCTCCAAGACCCATTGATAATTTCACGTATAAAAGACGGTCGGAATTTTGTTCTATCCAAATTTCCTGCATAGGTGCTCCAAAACATACAAATAGGATATCGGCACCTGAGTTGTTGATTATATCTACTATTGCTGAGTTTTCATCTGAATTTTTAGATTTATCAAAATATCCGTGATGAGTTCCGGTAATACAAATATTTTCATACCTTGATTCTAATCTTTCTTTTGCTTTTTCCGCAATTCCGTCCTTTCCTCCAAGAAGAAAAATGCGCTGACCGTTTTTTGATGCCGCTCCGAGAACATATTCCGCAATTTCGATTCCCGTTGTTCTTTCCGACCTTTTCTTGCTAAGTGCCTTAATAGCAATATTAATTCCGATTCCATCGGGTATCAGTAGTGAAGCAGAGTTTATCGTTTTTCTGTATGTGTCATCTCGGTACGCTTTAAAAAGAATTTCCGCATTTGGAGTGAAAACTGTTTCTGACTTTTGGCGGGAGGTCAATAATCCTTTTATTTCTTTTATTATTTCTTCTTTGCTTCGTAATTTAAATGTGATTCCAAGAATATTTATTGCTGAATTGTTCACAAAAATCGCCCACCTTTCTTTTTTATAAGATATTTTTCCATATATAATTAAAATTATAAGTTTTCGGCTATTGACTTTTCTCGCTTTATGATTTATAATAATATGGTATAAGTTTTTAGTAATTATGTCTTTGCAGAGAAAGGGTAAAAAATGGCAAACGATAAGAAGATGGTAGAGCAGATTACGTCTATGGACGTTGATTTTGCTCAGTGGTATACCGACGTAGTAAAAAAGGCTGAATTGGTTGATTATTCGGGTGTTAAGGGCTGTATGATAATTCGTCCTTACGGATATGCGATCTGGGAGAATATTCAGCATGACCTTGACGCGAGATTCAAAAAATTGGGACACGAAAACGTATATATGCCCATGTTTATTCCCGAAAGCCTCCTTCAGAAGGAAAAGGATCACGTTGAAGGATTTGCTCCCGAATGCGCGATAGTAACGATTGGAGGACAGAATAGGCTTGCTGAAAGACTTGTCGTTCGTCCTACCTCCGAGACACTTTTTTGCGATCACTATAAAAATATAATTCATTCTTACAGAGATCTTCCCAAGCTTTACAATCAGTGGTGTAATGTTGTAAGATGGGAAAAGACCACCCGACCGTTTCTCCGTACTTCTGAGTTCCTTTGGCAGGAGGGGCATACCATGCATGAGAATGAGGAGCAGGCAAGAGAAGAAACATTAAAAATGCTTAAGTGTTATGAGGACTTCTACCGTGAAACTCTTGCTATTCCTGCCGTAACAGGAAGAAAGACCGAGAAGGAGAAATTTGCGGGCGCAAAGGAGACTTATACCATTGAGCCCATGATGCATAACGGTGTTGCCCTTCAGGGCGGAACCTCTCACTATTTCGGAGACGGATTTGCCAAAGCTTTTGATATAACGTATACGGACAGAGAAAATAAGGTACAGTATCCTCATCAGACCTCGTGGGGTGTTTCTACGAGAATGATAGGCGCTATTATCATGACCCACGGAGACGATAACGGACTTATCCTTCCTCCTAAGGTAGCTCCTATTCAGGTAGCTATCATTCCCGTAGCACAGCATAAGGAGGGAGTACTTGAGAAAGCAAACGCACTTAAGGAACAGCTTTCTGAAAAGTTCCGTGTAAAGCTTGATGATAGTGATAATTCCACCGGCTGGAAGTTTAGCCAGTATGAGATGAAGGGAGTACCGCTCAGACTTGAAATAGGTCCCCGTGATATTGAAAACAATTCCTGTGTTCTCGTAAGCCGCGTAAGCAGAGAAAAGACCTTTGTATCTCTTGATAATATAGTTGAAGAGGTAGAGAAGGCATTGAAGGCAGTTCACGATGAGCTTTATGCAAGAGCAGAGAAGAATCTTGCAGAGAAAATGAACATTGCTCGAAATCACGATGAATTCCTTGATATTGCTCAGAATAATCCCGGATTTATTAAGGCAATGTGGTGTGGAGATGCAGAGTGTGAGGACAAGCTTAAGGACGAAACGGGCGGAGTAAAATCTCGCTGTATTCCTTTTGTGGAAGAGAATATATCCGATAAGTGTGTATGCTGCGGAAAGCCCGCAAAGCATATGGTTGTATTCGGCAGACAGTATTAATTACATAACGGCGAAGTATTAACGCTTCGCCGTTTGCTATATAAATTGCGAAAGGGGGAAGTGATATGAACAGAAGAAACAAATCAGGCGCAAGAACTATGCGTTTGGATCCTATACTCTTCATTGCAACGGCATATTTATCAGTATTAAGTATACTGACCGTATACGGAGCGGTAGAGAATTTTGGAAGAATAAAGCTTGTAATGCAGATCGCTATGACGCTTGTGGGCTTTGTTGCCATGTTTATCATTTCCCGTATAGATTATAAATTTCTTATTGACAGATTTTGGTTATATATGCTTATAGGGTCAGTAATGCTTCTTGCAATCACCCTTATTTTCGGTAGTACAGGCGATAAAATGGTAACGGCAAATAAAAGCTGGTTGAGAATTCCTGTCTTTGGTATAGCAATACAGCCCTCGGAATTTGTAAAGGTAGCCTTTTTGTGTAGCTTTTCCTTTCATCTGAACAAGGTAAAAGATACTATAAATAAGCCTAAGACACTTGCTTGGGTACTTTTGCATGCGTTTGTTGTTGTAGGACTTATTTTGTTATCTGGAGATTTGGGAGTTGCCCTTGTTTATCTTGGAATTATAGCCGTGATGCTATTTTGCGCCGGAATATCCGTATGGTATTTGTTGCTTTTTGCTGCAATTATTGTTTTGGCATTTCCTTTTATATGGGATCTGCTTGCACCCTATCAGCAGAGCCGAATAATATTCGGTTTTGCTCCCGAGCTTGATCCCAATAACGTGGGCAAGCAACCGCTTTTGAGCCGAGAGACCATAGCCGCCGGCGGATGGTTTGGAATCGGCCTTAAAACTGCGGGGCATTACGAGGATCTTGCCGCATCCCACACCGACTTTATATTTGCAACTATTTGTGAAAAGTTTGGGTTTGTTGGGGGTGCAAGTGTAGTTGTTGCTTTGTCGGTAATAACTGTAAGATTGATAACTATAGCTATAAAATGCCGAGATAACGTTGGAAGGCTGATTTGCGCCGGAATAGCCGCAATCATTATCGTTCAGTCAATGGAAAATCTGTGGATGTGCCTTGCGTTGGTTCCTGTTGTCGGAATAACGCTTCCGTTCCTGAGCTGCGGAGGTTCGTCGGTGCTTGCTATGTACCTGCTTATAGGACTTGCTAACAGCGTCTATGCAAGAGAAAAAAGCTTTTACTTCAAAGCAACGTAAAAAAGTAATATAAATTCTCCGGTCATAATATAATTTATTAGAATTATACGGTGATCGGAGGATTTCTCTATGTTTATTTATACCTTAAAGGCAAGTACGTTGAAGCTGTTTGCAGTTATCTGTGTTGCGTTGGCGGCAGTTATTACTCTCATTGCGTTTGTTCCCGCGGGTACGGAGGATTTAGCGGTTATACAGGATAAAAAAATAGACTACACAGGCGTTGCTAACAATGAGAACAGAATTTCATTTCTTTCTCAATTCGGTTGGGAAGTAAAATCTGAGCCTGTTAACAGCACAGAAACAACTGTCCCGTCAGAGTTCGACAGCCTTTTTTCCGGATATAACGAAATACAGAAAAAACAGGGACTTGATCTTTCTGATTATAAGGGAAAAAAGGTCATGAAGTATACATATGAAATAACCAATTATCCGAATTATGAAGGAAAGGTTTACGCAAACATCTTTGTTTACAGAAACAGAGTTATAGGCGGCGATATTTGTTCGGCAGAAATAACGGGCTTTATACACGGTTTTGAAAAATAAAGAAAAACATTAAAAAAGCTATTGTATTTTTAAGAAAAATATGATACAATAATCGTGTAAAGCAAAACAGGAGGGAATAAGAATGAAACCGAATATCACTCTGAATCCCGATAAGGAAGTTGTTGCCCGTATAAAAGAGGGATTAAAGAAAAAAGACGGATATTGCCCCTGCAGAATACCAAAGCTCGAAGAATACAAATGTATTTGCGAGGAATTCAAGGCGCAGATAGCCGATCCCAATTTTGAGGGGTACTGCCACTGTATGCTATATTATAAATCAAAAGGATAATGAAAGATGTCTGTATTAAGTGTAAATAAAGTTAATTTTGAAAATGAAATCAAGACAAGCGAAAAGACGGTTCTTTTGGACTTCTATGCCGATTGGTGCGGTCCTTGCCGCATGGTTTCGCCTATTGTTGACGAGATTGCAGAGGAGTATCCTGAGATACTCGTTGGAAAGATCAACGTTGACGATTGCCCCGAGCTCGCCGTACAGTTTGGTATCGTAAGTATTCCTACGCTCATTGTAATGAACAAGGGCGAGGTATCTAAAAAAATAGTTGGGGCATACCCCAAGGCTTCGATAGTTGAGGCTCTCGGAATTAAATAAACAACATGGTCTCTGCATTTATGCAGAGACCTTTATATATTTTTATATCAACGGAGGAAGAAAATGAACATTGCAGTTGCACAATCGGGAGGACCTACTTGCGCTATTAACGCGTCTCTTATGGGAGTTTTCAGACATGCGGTAAAGTATGACGAGATCAAGACCGTTTACGGTTCTGTCAATGGAATAGAGGGGCTTATCAAAGACCATATTGTTGATCTTAAAAATATTATTAAAACCGACGAGGACGTAGAGCTTATAAGACAGACTCCGTCTACCTTGCTCGGTTCGTGCAGATATAAGCTTCCGGATTTTGAGAAGGATGAAAGCGTTTACAAATCCATAACTCACACTCTTAAAAGGCATAACATTGGAGCTTTTTTCTATATAGGCGGAAACGATTCCATGGATACGGTGGACAAGCTACACAGATATTTTACAAAAGAGAATATTGACATAAAAGTCATAGGAATTCCCAAGACAATCGATAATGATCTGCCTTATACCGACCATACTCCCGGATTCGGTTCTGCGGCAAAATACGTAGCAACTACCATTCAGGAAATAACGAGAGACAGTAGTGTATATTCTATCCCATCTGTTACTATTGTTGAGATAATGGGTAGAGATACCGGTTGGCTTACGGCGGCAACCGCTGTGCTTCGCGCGAATGGAGAAGTGTCCCCTCACCTTATCTATCTTCCCGAAAATAAGTTTTCTGTCAGGAGATTTATTGATGATGTTAGAGAAGCGCAAAATAAGCATTACGCGGTTATAGTTGCTGTTTCCGAAGGTGTTTCTCCTGACCCTGAAGAGGTTGGCGGAGATTTTCAGTCGGGTTACGTTGACAATTTTGGACATAAGTATCTTGCGGGAGTTGCCAAGGCATTGTCAAAGATTGTTGCAAAGGAGATTGGATGTAAGGTAAGAGCTATTGAGCTTAACGTAATGCAGAGGTGCTCATCGCATATAAGCTCAAAGCGAGATATTACCGAAGCAGAAAGGATAGGCGGTGCGGCTGTCAAGGTTGCGCTTGATGGATATTCAGGGGTTACCATGGTATTTAAGCGTGTATCCAACCATCCTTACATTATCCGCATAGAGCATGTAGAAACATCACTTGTTGCAAATAAGGTAAAATATTTCCCTCTTGAATGGATAAACGAAAACGGGCACGACGTAACTCAAGATGCAATAGATTACTGTCTGCCTCTTATTCAGGGAGAGCAGAATCTTCAGGTAAGAAACGGTCTGCCGATTCAGTTTGTTCTCAAGGAAAGACTATAAAAAAATACTGTCTCAAAAAAATTTGAGACAGTATTTTTTTAATTCCATTTAAAATTGCCCGAAAGCAGGACTGTTTTGTCCTTTGATACGGTCAAAAGTCCGCCGTCGGTTTGCCCTGTTTTCGTTGTGCCGTCCTCAAATTCGATTTTACATTCGCAGGGCTTGATCGATGATACAAAGGGAATATGTCCTGCCATAACCGCAAGATCTCCTTCCGTGCCTCTTACGCAAAGCTTAACCACCTCTGCCGAGAGAAGATCTCCTTCGGGAGAGGATATCTTCAGTGGGAAGGTTTTCATCTTGCCACCTTCTTTGCTTTTTCAACAGCCTCGTCTATAGTACCGACGAAGAGGAATGCCGACTCGGGAAGATCGTCGTGCTTACCTTCGATTATTTCTTTAAATCCGCGAATTGTCTCCGAAAGGGGAACGTAGGTTCCGGGAATACCCGTGAATTTTTCGGAAACGTCAAAGGGCTGAGACAGGAAACGCTGAATTTTTCTCGCTCTCTGTACAAGGAGTTTGTCATCGTCAGAAAGCTCATCCATACCCATAATAGCGATTATATCCATAAGCTCCTGATATCTTTGGAGAATACGCTGGACCTCTCTCGCTACATAATAGTGTTCATCACCAAGTATTTCGGGGGAGAGAATGCGGCTGGTAGATTCAAGGGGGTCAACTGCGGGATAAATACCCTGAGAAGCTATACCTCTTGAGAGAACAGTTGTAGCATCAAGGTGTGCAAAAGTTGTAGCGGGTGCAGGGTCTGTAAGGTCGTCCGCGGGAACATATACCGCCTGAATAGAGGTAATAGAGCCGTTCTTGGTTGAGGTTATACGCTCTTGGAGTGTACCCATTTCATTTGCAAGGGTAGGCTGATAACCAACCGCAGAAGGCATACGACCGAGAAGTGCGGAAACCTCCGAACCCGCTTGGGTAAATCTGAAGATATTATCTATGAAGAGAAGCACGTCTTGTTTTTCTTCATCTCTGAAGTACTCAGCCATGGTAAGCCCCGAAAGAGCAACCCTCATTCTTGCTCCGGGAGGCTCGTTCATCTGTCCGTAGACAAGGGTGGTGTTAGAGAGAACTCCTGACTCCTTCATTTCGTTGTAAAGGTCGTTTCCTTCTCTTGTGCGCTCACCGACTCCCGTAAATACGGAAAGACCGCCATGCTGCTTTGCAATATTGTTAATAAGCTCCATGATAAGAACCGTCTTACCGACTCCGGCGCCGCCGAAAAGACCGATCTTACCCCCCTTGGAATAGGGGCATATAAGGTCTATGACCTTAATACCTGTTTCGAGAATTTCGGTAGACGTTGCAAGCTCACTGTAGCTTGGAGCAGGGCGGTGGATATTCCATCTTTCCGCTTCGCTTTCAAAGGGTTTGTTGTCAACAGTGTCTCCAAGAACGTTAAAAATTCTTCCAAGTGTGTCTCTGCCTACGGGAACACTTATGGTTTTGCCCGTATCGGTAACGGGAGTACCTCTACGCAAACCGTCGGTAGATGCCATAGCAATACATCTTACCACGTTATCGCCAATATGCTGAGCGACTTCAACAGTAAGCGTCTTGTCGCCGTTTTGCATAGTCAGCGCATTGTATATTGCGGGAAGGGCACCTTCCTCAAAATAAACGTCAACAACAGGTCCCATAACCTGAGAAACACTGCCTTTTGCTTGGTTTGACATTTTAAGATTCCTTTCTTAAAAGATTTATAGGCCGCTTCCCGCTACGATCTCGGTGATCTCCTGGGTGATTGCGCCTTGTCTTGCTCTGTTGTATTTCAGACCAAGATCATTTATCATTTCCTGCGCGTTCTTTCCCGCGTTATCCATTGCTACGCGTCTTGCTGCAACCTCACTTGCAAAGCTTTCTTTGACACAGGAAGTGATTATACCCGCAATAAATTCGGGTATTGCGTTGTTCAGAACTGTTATCTCATCGGGCTCAAAAATCGCGCTTACTGATTTAGCATTTTCTTTCCTTTCAAGGGGAAGAAGCCATTTTATATGCGCTTCTTGAGACATTATGGAAATATACTTTGTGCAAACTATACCTACTTTGTCGAATTTTTCTTCGATAAAATCCTTACATATTTGGTCGGTAATAAGTTTTGCTTCACTGTATGAAAAGCCTTCCGCAAGACGGATTTCTCCGCCGTATCTGTCGCAAGCTCGTTTTCCGATGGGAATAACGTGCGCGTCGGGATATTCACGCATTAATCTGAAGATATTTGCGTTGTAGCCTCCCGCAAGACCTCGGTCTCCCGCAACGACTATAAGACAAAGCTTACCTGTATTGCGAGAAGCCATATAGGGGCTTTTTTTACATTCGTCATAGGTGGAAAGCTGTTCGACCGTATCTTCAAGAGCTCGAGAATATTCCTTGCCCTTATTCATGGAATCGGTAGCTTTGCGTATTTTTGACGAAGCTACAAGCCCCATCGCTTTTGTAAGGTGCAGGGTAGAGTCAACACTCTTTATTCTTACGCGCAGTTGCTTTATATCAGCTCCCATGCGATTACCTCTTGAGCTCTTCGAGAGCCGTCTTTAACTCTGCTATATCGTTATCGTCCCATGAACCGGATTCGACTCTTTCAAGGAAGCTGCTGTGTTTATTTTCAAGCAACTCGTAAAGATTTGCTTCATATTCCTTTACCTTGTTTACAGGAGTATCGTTCAGGTAACCGTTAATTACCGCATATACGATAGCAACCTGACAACCGACTCTTATGGGAGAATTCTTGCTTTGCTTGAGAACCTCAACGATTCTTTCACCAAGGGCAAGACGTGCTTTTGTATCTGCATCAAGATCGCTTCCAAACTGCGCAAATGCCTTAAGCTCGCGGTACTGTGAGTAAAGAAGCTTCAATTCGCCCGATACCTTTTTCATTCCCTTAAGCTGTGCAGAACCTCCTACGCGGCTTACAGAGATACCGGGGTTTATTGCGGGCATAACACCCGAATGGAAAAGCTCTGTCTCAAGGAATATCTGTCCGTCAGTAATAGAAATAACGTTGGTAGGAATATATGCGGATACGTCGCCTGCCTGAGTTTCAATGAGTGGGAGCGCAGTAATGGAGCCGCCACCGAATTCGGGGGCAACGCATGCCGCTCTCTCAAGAAGACGGGAATGGAGATAGAATACGTCTCCGGGGTAAGCCTCACGTCCGGGAGGACGGCGGATTAGCAGGGAAAGAGCTCTGTATGCTACTGCATGCTTTGAAAGGTCGTCATAAATAATAAGAACGTCCTTTCCTTGCTCTCTGAAATATTCAGCCATAGCGCATCCGGAATAGGGCGCAACGTACTGTAGCGGTGCGGATTCGGATGCCGAAGCCGAGACGATAATGGTGTATTCCATAGCACCCGCCTTTGTAAGCTCATTCGCAAGCTGTACAACAGAGCTGTTCTTCTGACCGATAGCTACGTAAATACATATAACGTCGGTATTCCTTTGGTTTATGATCGTGTCGATTGCAATTTCTGTTTTACCCGTCTGTCGGTCGCCTATAATAAGCTCGCGCTGACCTCGTCCAATTGGAATCATACTGTCAATTGCTTTTATTCCTGTTTGAAGGGGAACGGAAACGCTCTTTCTTTCTATAATACCGGGAGCTTCCGATTCAATAGGGCGAATTTCTGTTGTTTCGACAGGGCCTTTTCCGTCGATAGGTGCGCCGAGGGCGTTAACTACTCTTCCAAGGAGAGCATCGCCCACGGGAACCGATAAAACCTTTCCGGTTCTTTTTACGGTTGAACCTTCACGAATATTGTTAGAGTCAGAAAGAAGGGCAACAGAAACTGTTTCAGTTTCAAGATTTTGTGCCATTCCAAAGCTTCCGTCTTCAAATTCAAGAAGCTCACTGGACATACACGCACGTAGTCCGTATACACGCGCTATACCGTCTCCTACGAGAATAACGGTACCCGTTTCCTTCATTTCAACCTTGGATCTGTAATTTTTTATCTGTTCTTTGATCACGTTACTGATCTCTTCAGGCCTTGTGTTCATCTGTTCATCACTTCCTTTACCTCACGTAAACGGTAACGCAGACTTCCGTCCATAGTATTACCGTCAACCTCAACTATAAGACCTCCAAGCACATTTTCATCAACCGAGCATTCGAGGTTTACAGTGCGCTTGTACATTACTTCAAGTTTTTCTTTAAGCTTTGCTTTTTCACCGTCAGTCAAGGGAATCGCACTTATTACCCTTGCGGTGGAAATACGCTCAGAAGCATCTAAAAGAGCGTTATATTCATTTATTGCGATCTCGAGGCAGGGCATACGTCCTTTCTCACAAAGAAGAAGGAAAAATGAGAGTACGTCCTCTGAAAGACTGCCGGCAAATGCACTTTCTATAGCTGACAGTCTTTCTTTTACCGGAATACTCGGGGAAGACAGAAACTCCGCATATTCCGTGGACTCCTTAAAAGCTTCTTCTATAAGCTTTAATTCTCCTGCATATTCCTTTTTCTTATTCCGCTCGCAGGCAAGCATAAAGAGTGCGGCTCCGTATTCCTTACCTACATCAATCATTGTCTTCACCTATTTCTTCAATAAAGGAATCAATAAGCGCTCTGTGATCGTCGGTGTTAATTTCACGTTCGATCATCTTTTCGGCGATAGCACCCGATACGGATACGATTTCCTGCTTTATACCGTCAATTGCTTTTTTACGCTCAAGCTCAGCCTCTGTTTCGGCACGTCTGATAATACCATCAGCCTTTAGTTGAGCATCGGCGACAATTTTATCGCCCCTCAGTTTTGCGGTATCGGTAGCTGTTTGTAAAATAGCATCTGCTTCAGCTTTCGCACCGGAAAGCTTTTCTTCATATTCAACACGGCTTTGCTCGGCTTCGTTTATTGCTTGGTCGGCAACATCGTACTTGCTGTCGATTTCGCTCTGACGCTTGGCAAGTATGTTTTTTACGGGCTTAAAGAGAAACTTTTTGAGAATAAAGAAGAGCAAAACAAGATTTAGCAGAGAGATCAATATCTGCCATATGTTGACAGAAATGACATCTAATGTTTGCATAGCTTTTCTCCGTTTTTTTAGTTTTAGTGATTAAAGTCCTTTTATTGTATCAACGAGAATATTTACAAGAAGTCTCGGTGCGACAAAAATCAGCAATATTGCAATAACAAGAGCATAAAGACCTGTGGTTTCGGCAATAGCGCATCCCATAAGCATAGTACTTGTTACAGCTCCCTTGCTTTCGGGTTGACGTCCGATTGCTTCACATGCTTTTGCAACTGCGTTACCTTCACCGATACCGGGGCCGATACCTGCAATCATTGCCAAGCCTGCGCCGAGAGCGCAACATCCGAGAATAATACCAATAGCGATTTCCATTTTAATTTACCTCCAAATTTGTTTTGTTTGTTTTTTTATTTTTCTTTTTTTCTTTTCTTTCAAAATATTCTTCCATGGGGAATGCTCCGGCAACGTACATCATGGTAAGCATTGCAAATATATATGCCTGCAACAGACCGCTGAATACGTCAAAGTAAATGGAAAGTACAGCGGGCAGACCGATTTGGAAGAAAGGAAAATCTCCCAAGAAGCCGGGAAGAGAACCGAGGACAATATTTGATAATCCCTGAAGGGCTGTCGCGATAAGCACAGAGATTACCGACCCCGAAAGAACGTTTCCGTAATGACGGAATGCCATGGAAATCGGTGTTGCTACCTCACTTATTACATTAAGCGGTGTAAGCGCTACAGGCTGGGCAAAGCTCTTTAAATAGCTTATTGGACCGCACTTGAATTTGTAATAGGTTATAAGGAAGAAAACAAGTATTGCCCATCCCGCAACTACGTTTATATCCGATGTAGGAGGGAAGAGTCCGAAAAGGGACAGAAGACTTGAAAACGCAGAGAGCGCAAGAACTGCGGCAATAAATGACGTAAATCCCATAAAGTATTCGCCCATTCCGTCTCTGACGAGAGCCTCGGTTTTTTCTACTGCCCACTCTGCAAGATGCTGCCTTTTACTTATATTCTTTGTCTTTAATCCGTGGGTGATGTACAGACACAGTCCCGTAATAGATATCATAACAAGCCACGAGTTTATCTGCGAAGCCGTTATTTTCAGATCCTGAATCGGCATTGGAATTGTGGCATAAATTTGTGCGCCGGTAATTGTGATACCGCTGCTTTGGGGAGTTGTGAGCACCTTGAGAACGATTGCAGCAACGATAGGTAATATCATCATGCAGATATAAAGCGCATCAACGACCGCAAAGGCACGGCTTTTTTTATTCATTTCTGATCTACCTCCGTTTTATTTTTTCATTATTTTGTTTACCAATGGCTTGATATAGACCGCTATTCCCGCAAAAAACATGGGAATAAGTACTGCCAATGTATTGAAAAAAGGAATAAACACACCCAAAACCATTATGAGAAGAAGCATAATGTTGCGGTATAGTTGAGAAAAACGTATAAATTTTTTTGCATCCTTTTCTTCCTTCTCGAGCGCCTTCTGAACGGTAAGTCCCATTAAAAGGAAGTTTAGCGTTCCAAATGCTGCACTGTATATATTTCCGAGAAGAACCGTGTAATTCCATTTCCCGATTATTAAAAAGACAGACTGCATGAGCATACTCAATATTACAATCCATGTTGCAATGTATTTGGTTTCTTTTAGAATAACGGGGTCGATTTTTTTCATAAATACTCCATAAAAGCACAAAGAGCCAACCTTCCCTGACAGACAGCTAGCTCCAATAATATATATTTTACTAGATTATAACATATTTGTTTGTATATGTCAATATCTAATTGTAAAAAATATTAGGTAGCCTCATTATTATTTTGCTTTTTTTATACAAAAGTATGTAATCATATATTGTGATAAAAAATTATTTTGCAATTTTTTCAGAAAACAGACAGGATAAAATAAAGCGCAAAAAATCTGAAAAATTTTCAAAAAAGCTATTGACAATATGCTTTGATTGTGATATAATAGTCGAGCGTTCGGCAATCGGCGGACGTATGGCGGGATAGCTCAGTTGGCTAGAGCAACCGGTTCATACCCGGTAGGTCATGGGTTCAAGTCCAATTCCCGCTACCATCGGCCCGTTGGTCAAGCGGCTAAGACACCGCCCTTTCACGGCGGTAACGGGAGTTCGATTCTCCCACGGGTCACCAAAAATCGACAGGGTTTTACATCCTGTCGATTTTTGTTATGCAAAACTTTTAAGGAGATTTTTATTATGAGACTCACGCTTGAGCAGATTAAAGCGATAACGGTTGGTTCTGTCAGAACAGAAGCACATAGCGACGGCATACATTTTGCCAAGTGTACCGAAAAGCAGGAAAAAGCATGGCTTGAAAAAAAGGAAGAGCTATATGACAGGTCAAGAGCAACTACCGGAGTAAGGCTTGATTTCCATACCGACTCAAAGACCCTTGCTTTTAAAGCAATCAGCGGTTCAAAATATGAAATAAAGATAGACGGTCTTACTGTCGCTGTTTACCGTCCTGAGGCAGGAGATGTGATTTCACACAAGATATGTGATCCTCTCGGACATATGGGCGGAGAGCATAGAGTTACGGTCGTTCTTCCTTCGCACAACGCACCTGCTGTTATTGAATACGTTGAGCTTGATGACGGCTCTTACGTTAATCCTCATATATTTGATTGCAAAATGCTTTTTATTGGCGATTCCATTACACAGGGATGGGCATCGTCCTTGGATTCCTACTCATATGCGTACAGAGTATCGGATTTCTTTAATGCTGAGAGTATTATCCAAGGAATTGGCGGAGCGTACTACAATGAAGACAGCTTTGACCATATTGATTTTGCCCCCGATTTTGTGTTCGTGTCCTACGGAACGAATGATTTCAGTCATTATAAGACCTATGATGAATTTAAAGGGCACTGCCACGAGCATCTTTCGCTTATTGCAAATGAATACAAGGGTAAAAAGATATTCGTTATATCTCCGATATGGAGAGAGCACAGAGAAGGAAAGGCTATGGGTACATTTGAGGGGTGCCGTCAGATTGTTATTGATGAGGCAAATAGCTTTGGATTCATTCATGTAGACGGACTTACGCTTGTTCCTCCCATGCCGTCGCTTTTCCATGATGAATACCTTCACCCCAATGACAACGGTTTTTCATTTTATGCTGAAAATCTTATAAAAACAATCAAAAACATAATGTAATAAAAAATGCTTTCGCGGTTTTGCGAAAGCATTTTTCATTATTCATTTGAGATAACTTATAAGATTTCCGAGAACGGGCTCAAATTTGACTCCGTACCAATGCTCGGGCTCGTCGAGTGTTTCTTTAATGCAGTCGAGAGTAAAATCTGCCGCAATTTTTGCCGCATCAAAAGCGGATTTGCCACGCATGAGAGCGCCGACAAACGCTGATGCGTATATGTCTCCGGTGCCATGGCAGCCGCGCTCTATTTTTTCATGCTTGTAGTAGCTGTATTTTCCGTTTTCGAATACTACAACACCTGTCGTTGAGGGCTCGTACGATACTCCGGTCAGAACTACGTTTTTACATCCAAGCTCAGTTAAAGCGGTGAGAAGGGAATTGATATAATCGCGATCGTATTCGGTTTTGTATTCGATTCCCGTAAGCAGAGACGCTTCGGTAATATTGGGAACAAGGTAGTTTGCTTTAGAACAAAGCTTTTTCATTTCTGCAACAAAGTTCATATCAAATCCGACGTAAAGCTTTCCGTTGTCTGCCATAGCAGGGTCGATTACCGAAACTCCGTCTTTTTTTAATACGCTGTTCATAAGCTTTTCAACGCATTCGATTTGCTTTGCGCTTCCGAGATATCCTGTATAAATAGCATCAAACGTAAGTCCTTCGCTGACCCAATGCTTGTTTATAAGTGGGATATCATCGGTAAGATCCTTGAACGTAAATTCCTTAAATCCTGCCGTGTGTGTTGAAAGGACAGCTGAGGGAATAGGGCAACATTCGACTCCGCAGGCGGACACCACGGGGATAGCCGCGGTAAGTGAACACTGACCTACGCATGAAATGTCCTGTACCGTTAAAATTCTGGGGTATGCCATGTTTTTTTCTCCTAGGTATTCTTTTGTTTTCAATGAATTATACAACAAAAAGATAATTTTGTCAACAATTTTATTTTTCCGTTTTATAAAGAAAATTCTTATTGACATTATAAAATATATAACTTATAATATTATTGATTTATTTTAAGAGGTATTTACTATGAAAATGGAAATGGTCGCAACCTGCCTTTTTGGACTTGAAAGGCTTCTTGGCGAAGAAATAGACGCTTTGGGGTGTAAAAGAATAGAAACAATGGACGGACGCGTAACCTTTGAGGGCGACGAATATGCTCTTGCGGCTGCGAACATAAGATTGCGCTGCGCAGAAAGGATTTTCATTAAGATGGGAAGCTTTCGCGCAGATAATTTTGACTCACTGTTTGAGGGAGTAAAGGCGCTTCCGTGGGAGATGTGGATAGGAAAGGATGATGCTTTTCCGGTAAAGGGACACGCAATACGCAGTAAGCTTTTTTCTGTTCCTGATTGTCAGAGTATAGTTAAAAAAGCCATTGTGGACAGACTTTCAAATAATTACGGTATAAGATGGTTTACAGAGGAAGGTGTTAAATATCAGGTAGAATTTTTTATCTTTAAGGATATTGCTACGCTGATGATAGATACGTCGGGAACAGCACTTCACAAAAGAGGTTACAGACCTCAATCGGGAGAAGCACCGCTTCGTGAAACTCTTGCTGCGGCAATGGCGATCATTTCAAGACCGAGAGAGGACGTTTTATTTTGGGATCCGTTTTGCGGTTCAGGAACTATTGCAATTGAGGCGGCAATGCTTATGAGCAACTGCGCACCGGGACTTAACCGTAACTTTGCAGGAGAAAGCTTTCCGCTTATAGCCTCGGACGTATGGGATGAGGAGCGAGACCGAGCGGTTGGAGATATAGTTGAGGATTCGAATTTTGAAGCTTATGCTTCGGATATAGACGAAAGCATCCTTGAGGTTGCAAGAGAAAACGCAAAGAGAGCAGGCGTTGCGGACAGAATAAAAATATTTAAAGAGGACGCAACAAAAATAAAAAAGCTTGACAGAAAAGGAACCATCGTATGCAATCCGCCCTATGGGGAACGGCTGATGACTGTAAAAGAAGTTGAGCTTCTGTATAAAAAAATGGGAGAGACCTTTGCGGGTCTCTCACCGTGGCAAATATATATTTTGACGTCAGCCGAAAACTTCGAAAGACTTTACGGTAGACGTGCGGATAAGGTGCGTAAACTGTATAACGGAATGATTCCTTGCGGATTATATCAATATTTTAAAAATTATACAAATGACCGCACAGGAGAGAAGAAAGGTCAATCATTCCATAAATCCTGACATCCCGTGGATATCATGGACGCCCCCGCGCCAAGCGCTTTGTAAACTTCCTCGCGGCTGTCGATAAGACCGCCCGCGATTATTGGAATACGAATATTTTTCTTGATTTTTGTAATAGATTTATAAGCTAAGGCAGGCATGATTTCGATCATGTCTGCTTTTGACTGTTTAAGCGTTTCAAGTGCCGTATCAACCGAGCGGGAGTCTATCATAAAAAAACGCTGAACAGAACAAATCCCGGTGTCGTGGGCGGCGGATATTATATTGGAACGAGTGCTGATTATTCCGTCGATTCCTTTGGTGGAAAGATATCTGACACCGGCGGCATCCTTGCTCAGCCCGTCTACAAAGTCTGTATGTATAAAAAGCCTTTTTCCGCTTTCATGCGTGTGATCGGCTATATTTTTAATATCGATTATATTTGAACTCAAAAGAAAAACAACCTCGGTTTCTGATTGAAGCGCAATTTCAAGATCGTCTCTGCTTTTAACTGCGGCAATTATGGGGTGGATTTCGTAATCAAGCATAATTATTCCTCGCTATCTTAATGGTTGCAATTATTATTTAGATTGGATTTGTCTCTTACTGTGGCACGGGGGCAATAGTGTCTGAGTGTCGAAATTGCGCGTTCATCCGCTTCAAAAAGAATCAGCGTTTTAACTCCGCCCGATTCATCAAAGATTATAAACCAAGCGTTTTTCGCTTTGCGTGAGGAAATTGCGTAAAAAACGTCATCGGGCTCGCATTTTTCGGCTTTTTCACAATATGCTTCATTAAATGGGGCAATTATCAAAGCATCGTGAAGCTCGGCTTCAAATACTTCCTTTCGTCGAGATTTTCCGTATATTCTTGTAAGGAAAAATGTTCCCGAAATAATAGAATATTCATATTCAATGTTGGTCTGCTTCCATGAAAAGTATATAAATCCGCCTATCATGGCAGTAAGCGTAAGAATTATCGGTATATTTCCGTTAAGCTTTACTATTGCAAAAGGAATGCCTACCAATACCAAAAAAGCATAGATACATATAAATATTATCTTCTTCGAAAGAATTTTGCCCTCTGCCTTAAGCTTTACAATTTTTTCATAGCTATGAATATCACCCATTGGAATTCCTCCAAAAATCATACTGTAATGACAGTATATCATACAATGCGGAATATTTCAAGATGTTTTAATGATACTGCGAAATTTTTTGTAAATCGCTTGACATGATTTTTAAAATGGTGTATTATAGTAGATGACACCGAGTCTGTGCTGAAAAGATTAAACTTTTTGAAAGTGAGATAAAAAATTGAACGATAAGGAACTGTATAATATAGCAAAAGAAGCTGTAAGAGAAGAGGAGCTTAAGGGGGCTGATATTCCGGCAATAGATCTTTACGTAGATCAGATAATAAATCTTGTGGCTGATAAAACCCAATTAAGCTCGGAAAGATACCACGACAAACAGCTTACAAAAACTATGATAAACAATTATTCCAAGGACGGACTTATAACACCCATAAAAGGCAAAAAGTATAGTAAGGAGCAGATCGTTCAGATACTTACCGTATATACATTGAAGAATACACTCTCAATCGGAGAAATAAAGAGACTTCTTGACGGAGCATATGCGCTTGAGGACTTCAGCGGTGATGAGCTTGTTAAAATATACGATAGATATATAGATATAAAAACCGAGAACAGAGAGTATTCTCAAGGTATACTTAAGGAGCTTATAAAGAACAATTCCTTGAATATAGAAGATGAAAAGGACTTTATGCTGGTCGTCGGCTCGCTTCTTTCGCTCAGTGGATTCCTTAAAAATATTGCACAGGCTTTAATCGACGAAAAATATCCGATCCCCGAAGAACCCGAGGAAAAAGAGGAAAGAGAAGAGAAGCCTAAGAAGGATAAAGCAGAAAAGATAAAGGAAAAGGAAGAAAAAGAAAAGAAAAAGGAAAAGAAAAAAGAGGAATCCAAGGAAAAGGCTGCAGAAAATAAATAACAGCTGTAAAAAGGGGCTGTCTCAAATGTGATTTGAGACAGCCCCTTTTCTATATTCCGTACAGCTTTCTGAAATTTTTTGGCGTAACTCCCGTTTCATCGCGAAACACCTTAACGAAATAGGAAGTATCCGAAAAACCGCAGGATGAGCCAACATCTTTTATGTTCATATTTTGTTCGTTTGACAGTAAAAGCTTTGCGCTTTCTATGCGCGTCCGTTTTAAATATTCTATTGGTGTGCATTTCTCGTTAGCCTTAAAAAGTCTGAACAGAAGTGATTGGGATATTCCGACGTATGCGGCAATTTCTGCTATGGATATGTCGTTTTTGAAGTTCGTGGCTATATAATTTTTTGCGTTTGACAGCACCACCGGGCAGGTGGCTTTGTTTAACTCCGAAAAATAGGTTATTACTATGTCATATACCGCTTTTGAAAGCCCCTCAAAGGATTCACCGTTCTCAACATGCTTGACAAATGCGAGGATTTTAGAAATCAGTGAGCTGTTTTCAATAAAAGAAAAGCCTTTTGCTGAAAAGTATTCAAAAATGCTTTCGGTCGATATTCCGTCAAAGGTTATCCAAGCTGTTTTGAAAAGGGAACCGCTTGCATAATAATTTATTGGCATATTTTTACTGAAAAACATCGCAGTACCTGCTTTAAGGACATGCTTTTCATTGTTTAATTCAAAAACACCTTCGCCCTCTTGAACAAACATTATATGGTGAAAAATGCTTCCGTTAGGGCGGAATATTTTTTCTTGAGTGTGGTTAATACCCACGGTTATTGCGTATATGGGCAGAGCTTTTCCTTTAGGAGAAGCCTTTATATATTTTTCGTTCATATAACAATTTCCCCTGTGTAGGATTTTTATATAAATACAAGTAATTTTATATTTACATTATACAACTCTTATATTATACTATGATTATAGATTCATGTCAATATACAGAATATTTATATTCAGGAGGAAAAAATGAAAAAATACTGTTTCAACAAGGATTGGGAATTCAAGCTTGAAAATGATTTGGAAGCATTTAACGTTTTTGGCTTTGAAAAATACGCGGAGGCAGGCGGTGCAGGCGGTCGCTTCTACGATTACAACAACTGGGATAAGATAGATCTTCCTCATGACTGGGCGGTTGCCTTACCTAAGGATCTCAGGGCGAATACCTTTGCAGGTGCAAGAGCAAATTCCTCGTTTAACAGATTTATGACCGAAAAGCGTTCAAAAATTGATACTGTGTACAATATTGGATGGTACAGAAAGCAATTCAGAATGCCGGAAGAGTGGCAAGGCAAACGCATTTTCGTTGAATTTGAAGGCGTTTTCCGTGATGCAACGGTCTTTGTGAACGGCTCATACATGGACAGACACACCAGCGGATATACAAGCTTTATTGTTGAGCTTACCGACCATCTGTACTCGGATATTGATAATTCCATTGCCGTACGCGTTGACAGCGAACAGCCCGAGGGCTGGTGGTATGAGGGCTCCGGAATTTACAGGAACGTAAATATTCTTGTGGGTGAACCTGTATATTTCAAGTATAATCAGACCGTTATTAAAACAGACATTGACGGAAGGGTTTTTGTAGGTACAATTGTTCTCAACGATTCCGAGAATGAAGAGAAAATGCCTATTATATGTAAGATACATGATCAAAAAGGAAGAAAGGTAGCAGAAACAAGACGAACTGTAACTGTCGAGCCTTATTCGGAGAAAAAGGTATCCTTAGAACTCAAGGTCGATGAGCCTAATCTTTGGAGCGTAGACGCAGCTTATCTTTACACGCTTAAGCTGAAAGCAAATAATGAGGAATTTACCGAAAAATTCGGAATTCGAACCGTCGCATTTGATACTGACAAAGGTTTCTTTCTTAACGGTAAGCCTCTTAAGGTGAGAGGCGCTTGCGTACATCAGGACTTTGGCGGTGTCGGTGTTGCTCTTTCGGATAATCTTAACAGATACAAAATTCAGCGTCTTAAGGATATGGGGGTTAATGCGTACAGATGCGCTCATCATGCTCCGTCTCCTGCGTTACTTAATGCTTGCGACGAGCTTGGAATGCTCGTTATGGATGAAACACGCATGTTTGGAACGTCCGCGGAGGCTGTAAGGCAGCTTACAGACCTTATTGAGAGAGACCGAAATCACCCTTGCGTGTTCATATGGTCGCTCGGAAACGAGGAATTTTCTATACAGAACGAGCCCATAAGCGCAAGTCTTATGGAAAAGATTACGCGTATTGCAAAGTCGCTTGATGACACGAGATCCGTAACCTACGGAGGAAATAACGGAAATAAATTTTTGGGAGCCAATTCGGTTGCTGAGGTAAGGGGAATCAACTATATAAGAAGCAGAGCGCCTTGGACAGATATATACCACGAAGAACATCCCAATCAGCCTATGATAGGTACAGAGGAGAGCAGCTACGTGCTTAGCCGCGGTGGAGCGGTAACAGACCTCGGAAGCGGACTTCTTGATTCTACCGGTATGGTTACCATGGCATGGGGACAAACTCCCAAGGGCTGGGTAAAGTATTTTGAAAAGCGTCCTTATCTTGCCGGAAGCTTTATGTGGACTGGCTTTGATTACCGCGGTGAGCCTAATCCTTTTGTGTTCTCCAACGTTTCTTCAAGCTTTGGAACCATTGATCTTTGCGGAATGGAAAAGCCTCCGTTCTATTATTACAAGGCATGGTGGACTGACGAACCCGTGTTGAAGCTTACACCTCATTGGAATCACAATGAGGGCGATACCGTAACCATGGCGGTGTTTACAAACTGCGAGGAAATAACCCTTTATATAAACGGAAGAGCTATTGAAACAAAGAAGGTAGAGCGCTTTGACGCGCCTATGTTCACCGTTGAATATGAAGCAGGCGTAATATCTGTTGAGGGCATCAGAAACGGTGTAACCTACCGTGACGAGGTTAAGACATCCGATAAAACTGCAGAGATACGTTGTGTGCCTGTTCTTGTAGGTAACAGCGATAATGACGTTTCGGTATATCAATTTGAGGCGTATGACAAAAACGGAGTGCTTTGCAGACTTGCGTCGAATATGCTTGACATTACGGTAGAAAACGGAGCGTTCGTAGGAGTCGGAAACGGAGACCCTGCATGTCTTGATTATGAGCAAAAGCTCCCGAGCGAGGAAGCTGTATACATCAGGAACTTTAATTGCGAGAACGGATTATATTCTATTCCGCTTAAGATTGAAAATTATGCTCGCAGACGATTTGACTACATGGAGTGTGAATCTGCTGTTGAGGGATTTGATAACGATTACCGTAACATTGCAAAATTCAAGGATTCACTTTCCGAGGAGAGAGAGGAAGTATATACTACTACCGTTACAAACGTATCGGAGTATCAATACATAGAGTTTGAACGCTTCGGCGGACCCACTACCGTATACTTGAACGGAGAAGAAATAGGAAACAACAAGCGAAACGGTCGAATTTCGTACGCATCTGTCCGTCCTTACCGTTTCTACTGTGATTTCAAAGAGGGAAATAATGAGATCAAGGTAGTCTCTGTTCAGGATGACTTTACGAGTAAGCCTATTTCGGGATACGTTAAGATAGGAAAAACTGTAAAAGATACGACTTGGAACGTAAGGCTTCACTACGGACTGGCAAGAGCGTTTGTAAAATCCGCAACTCCTGAAAAGATAAAGATAACCGCTAAAATAAAGAAATAATTTTAGAAAATTTTTCAATGTTTTAATGCTTCTGTTTAAGGCATAATAATAGCAGGGGTGAAACAATGAAAAAATTAATTTTCATTGGAATTTTCGCGATTTTATGCGTAGCGGTATTCCTTAACTCCTCAATATCGGCAGCCGAAAATGAATCGATAAGCTGGTATTGCGTGAGAAACAAAGAGCATAAACAACCTGTGGCAGATAGCAAGTTGTCGATTGTAGAAAAATACAACGGATACTACGTTGACAAGGCTCATGCCGATCCAAACGGCGAAAAGGTAATATATCTTACCTTTGATGCGGGGTATGAAAACGGAAATATAGAGAAGATATTGAATGTTCTTAAGGAAGAACAGGTATCTGCGGCATTTTTCATCCTTGAGAATCTCGTTATAAAAAATAAAGAGCTTGTTATAAGAATGGCAGAAGACGGACATACCGTTGCCAATCATACTGCATCTCACAAGGATATAACGAAATTTGAAAGTAAAGAAGAGCTTATGTGTGAGCTTGAAGAGATGAATTCCGTTTACAGAGAAGCAACCGGCAGGGAGATGTCAAAATATTTCAGACCACCTGAGGGACGCTTTAGCCAAAGAAGCATGGAATACCTTTCTGAGCTTGGATATAAGACTGTCTTCTGGAGTTTGGCGTATGCTGACTGGGATAATAACAACCAGCCGAAAGCCGAGCTTGCAAAAAAGAAGATATTTGATAATATTCACAACGGAGCAGTTATTCTTATGCATCCTACCTCTGCAACAAACGCCAAGATAATGAGGGACGTAATAAGAACGCTTAAGAGTCAGGGATACAGATTCGGGACTCTTGACGAGCTGACACGTTCCTGAAAGAAAGAAAAAGCACTCATCATATGTTGAGTGCTTTTTCGATATTATAGAGGAAGATATCCCAAACGGAGCAATAGCTCGTATCTTATTTTCTGTGTAAAAGACGATGGTCCCGATATTAGAAGGACACTGTCTCCCTTTATAAGCTCCAAAATTGATTTAATAATATCTTTTGTTGTTTTACAGTAAATACAATCTAAGTTTGTATCTTGGCTTTCTCCGAAGACAATAATGTTTTCGATTTCGTATTTTTTTTCATTCAGCACTCTTACGTATTCCTTCACAATAGGGGAATCGGGAAGACAAAGACTTATTTTCGATCCCAGTACATTTCTGAAATCTGACATGGATTCGCAAACGGTTGATATGGCAACGTCGGAGTGAGTACTGTCAGCAATTATAGTGGGGTTAATAGAAAGAACCTCGAATTTTGCCGGAAGCTTAAGATTTTTCAAACCGTTGTATATCTGTTCATAGGTTACGGGATAACCCTTGACGGATAGTCTGTTAAAAAGCTCAATGGAGAATATAGCGTTACTTATTTGAAATTTTCCGCAAATTCCAAGCTTGTAATCTAAGCCCCGATATGAAAATTCGCTACCCTTAAGACTAAGCTGCTTGACTTCAAGCTCTGATTTTGCGGGAATCGTCAGTCGGCAATTTACGGCTGCGCAGGTGTTGGAGATTACATTATACGCTTCGTGATCCTGCGGTGAGCTTACGATTTCCTCAATCCCATGAGATATATAAGAACGTATTCGCTGTATCTCGTTTTTGTTCTGGCTTGGAATTACACCGCATATAGCGACGGTAAAGGGCGGGGGAAGAAAAACAGTCGGATCTGTATGCTTGTGATCGCTTTCAATAAGACACAGATCGCATTTTGCTTTTTTGAAGGCAAGAAGTGCTGCTGTAAGCAATATTTCCTGTTTTGTTAAAATAAAGCTCTTTGAATCTAATGCTTGTTTGCTTTTTTTTGATGCAATCTTATAAATAATTCCTACACACTCTGCCATATCATCGAAGGAAAGTGGCGCACCGTTTACGATTATATTCTGCCTCAGATCGTTACGCAAAGATGTTGTGAGCGCACCAACAGAATAATCGGTATTTTTATATACGGAAACGAGCATTTCCGCAGTTACGGATTTTCCGTTACTTCCCGTAAGCTGAATATATTTCATACCTTTCTCGGGATGTCCGAGCTCATTCCAAAGTGCTCTGAGATTTTCTCCGGAAGTTACGCTTTCAACATAGTCAGGAGAATTCAGAATATATTTTTGTGCGTTATTATATGTCATATTATTCTCCTTTTTTAAAATCAAAAATGTAACTCTCGGCTGAAATTTTCTCCGCAAAGAAATTTCTTCGCGTCAAGATATTTTTGTGCTGCAAGCTTTGCTTCCTTGGAGTTTTTATCAAAGTTCTTTTTTCGTATGGCACGAAGCATTATATTTTTAGGTGTTTCATCGGGGTCAATAAGTTCAAGGGCTACTGTAGTGTATCCCTCTGCCTCAAGTCTGCAAAGTCTAAGTGCATCTGTCGCCGCATCGCAAAGCTTTTGGCGGAGCATGGAATAATCGGTTATAAACGAAAGAGCGGGGGAGTCTATACTGTGATTAAGCTCGTGGTGGCAGCAAGGAGTTGAAAGAATAACGTCGGTCTTCCATTCAGCCGCCTTATTAAGTACGAAATCCGTGGCAATATCACATGCATGAAGCGAAATAACGAGAGACGGCAGAACAGCAGGCTCATAATCGTTTACGTTCATACAGATAAATTCCAGACCTTCAAAATTGAGCTCACGGGCTGTCTTGTTGCATCGCTCTACTACGTCGGGCTTTAGATCGACACCGGTCATTGATACCTTGAAGCCCTTGATATTTGCAAAATAGTGATATACCGCAAAGGAAAGATAGCTTTTTCCGCAGCAGAGATCGCATATCCTTATTTCACCGTCGGGGAGCTTGTCCTCCACGTCGCGTACAAGCTCGAGAAATCTGTTGATCTGTCGGAATTTTGCCTGACGTTTATCGTAGACGCGTCCGTTTTTATCGGATACGTCAAGATGAATAAGAAAATCCTCGCTTCCGTCAAGAATATATTTCTTTTTTCTGTTTGCAGAATCGGGTATAATCGTATTATCGGGATTTTGTTCAAGTTTCTTTTGAAGCTTATCGGCTCCCAAAACAATTTCCTTGCCGGAGGAAGATTTCTTGTATTCACATTCTCCGTCTGCGGTTAAAAGATTTATTTGAGAAAAATCACAGGAAAGATTCATAAGAACCGAAAGAGAATTTACATCAATATCTATGTTTTTATGCGTTACTTTGTTATCTGTATGAAAATATTCTACCTGAAGAAAGCTCTTGCATGAGGATATTTTCGTAGAAATAACAGCTTTTTTAATGCTTGTATTCCGTGATTTTGAAAGAACGACTTTTTTTAGCTTTTCTTTTTCAGATGCAAATAAAATCAACTCGCATATGTGCTGTATTGGCGAATTTGCTTTTACATTGTCCATTACGCGTCCTTTTCACCCTCGTTTTCGTTAACTTCTATATTTTGCATATCTGATTTCTTAACACTCTTTTTGAAAGAAAACTTGTTTTCTGTTCCTTCCTTAAGTCGTTTTATATTAGACCAATGCTTAAATACAACAAGGATCGTTATAAGTATTGCAAACAAAACACCGTAGCTTCCGCCGTACATCCACTTATCAAAGCGGTCAAGAAGAATGGGGTAGAGCATAACGCACATGATAGAACCGACAGAAATATATTTTGTTCCCAAAACAATAAGTACGAAAATGAGCAGAAGGATTGCAAAAACAAGGGGGTTACACATTAATATTACCATAGCGGCAGTAGCAACACCCTTTCCCCCCCTAAACTTGTAGTACAAAGGAAAGACATGTCCCACAACACAAAACAGACCTGCAATATGCGCTCCTAAAAGCCCTAGTAACAGGTATCCGATGATACATGAAACAACAGCCTTAAGCATATCGCCTACAAGTGTAAGTGCAGCGGCTTTTTTGCCGTAGGTACGCATCATATTTGTCATTCCGGCATTCTTGCTTCCGTATGAGCGTATATCTTGATTATACTGTCTTCCCGAAATAATAATTGCGAAATTAAGGCTGCCGAGAAGATAAGACGACATAATGATAATGAATACAGAAGCAACAAACGCAAATACTCTGACAGCATTGGTCAGATCGGGGTTAAATACAAGATAATTTCCTGCAAATCCCCAAATAAACAAATTTGAAAATAATGGAAGCATTATTTTTTCTCCTCAAGAAAATTTATTAAATATAATTATAACATAAAGTGCGCAGTTAATCAAGACGCTGAAATGAATCTTTTTATTCGATAATTCCTCCGCCGATAACCGTATCTCCCGAATATAATACAACCGACTGACCGGGTGTGATTGCTCTCTGCGGAACGTCAAATAAAACGCGTATTCTGCCATCATCCAAAGGCTCTGCTATGGCATCTGCCGGGCAATGACGGTATCTTATCTTTGCCTGACATCTGAAGGGAGCTGACGGAAAATCGCCGCAAAGGAAGTTAAGAGAGCCGGCATAAAGCACGTCTGAATACAACTCTGAATCGGAGCAAAGAGTAACCGAATTGTCGGAGACACTTTTTTTGCCTACAAAAGCGGGATATCCAAGCGCTATTCCCAAGCCCTTTCGCTGTCCTACTGTGTAATTGATAATTCCTTTATGCCTGCCAAGTACTATGCCGTCGGATGAAATGAAATTTCCTTCCGGGAAATCAGTATTTGTATTGCTTTTTATAAATGATACGTAATCGTTATCAGGAATAAAGCATATATCCTGACTGTCTGAGCGGTGTGCGCATTCGAGCCTGTTTTCTTCTGCTATGCTTCGGACCTCTTGCTTTGTATACGTACCCAACGGCATAATAATAAACGGAAGATATTCCTTTTTTACTGACCAGAGAAAATAGGATTGATCCTTTGATGTATCAACCGCCTTTTTTAATACGAACTCTCCCGATGATTGCTGTTCTATCCTCGCATAATGTCCGGTTGCAAGGGCATCAAATCCAAGAGATTTTGCAATTTTAATAAGCTCTCCGAGCTTTATGTGCTTATTACACTCAACACACGGGTTGGGGGTTTTGCCGTCTATATAATCCTGTATGAATTTATTGACCACACATTTTCTGAAGCTTTCGCCAAGAGCTACAGAGTGGTGAGGAATACTTAACTGACGGGCGGCATTTGCCGCATCTGTACAGTTTTGATCGGGGGAAGTATCAAAAGAATCGGGAATATTTTCCGAATCGGACCAAAGACGCAGGGTTATTCCCTCAGCCGTATATCCCTTGGCTTTTAAAACAAATGCGCATACAGTGCTGTCAACACCTCCGCTCATTGCTACGAGAATCTTTTTACACATAAAAGCAATTAACCTCGTTAAATTTTACCATGTAAATTTTGTAAGCTGACCTTCCTCGCAAAGACCTTCAAAATCCCACTGCCTGAGTATTTCAAATACGGCTATGGCAACCGAGTTTGAAAGATTCAAGGAGCGAATCGTATCACGCATGGGGATTCTTACAGAGAAGTCCTTGTTTCTGTAAAGGAGATCTTCGGGAAGTCCTTTGGTTTCTTTTCCAAACATAATAAATACGTTATCACTGTAGGTTATATCTGTATATGCCTTGGGGGCTTTTGTTGTAAAATAATACGTATTATTTATTGCCGAAGGATTCTTGGTAAAGAAATCGTTAATATCGTCGTAGTACGTTATGTCAAGCTTATCCCAATAATCAAGCCCTGCGCGTTTGAGCTTTTTATCGTCTATCTCAAATCCCATGGGCCGGATTATGTGAAGGGAAGCGCCGGTTGCTGCGCAGGTTCTCGCTATATTTCCGGTATTCTGCGGAATTTCAGGTTCATGTAAAACTATATTTATCTTTTTCATATCTTTCTGCCTTGATATTTTTATAGTATAATTATATTATATTTGACATATTTTTTCAAGTGTATGTAAAAAAATTTACAATAAGTATATATTCTTATCGTATAAATCTCTTGAAAAAATTATTAAAATGATGTATAATAAAATGAATAATTTTAAAAACAGGAGACTTCGTACAAAGATGTTTGGAACGTATAGCGAAAAGCAGTTAAAGAAATTAAAAAAATACGTAGATTATATAGAGTCTTTGGCACCCAAATACGCGGCAATGTCAAACGAGGAGCTTGCGGGTACCACTGTAATTTTAAAGGACAGACTTGCAAATGGGGAAACACTTGACGATATTATGGCAGATGCATATGCTGCTATACGAGAGGCTGATTACAGAGTACTTGGAAAGAGACCCTTCCGTGTTCAGGTAATAGGCGGAATTATACTTCATCAAGGTAGAATTGCCGAAATGAAGACGGGTGAAGGTAAGACACTCGTTGCTACTATGCCCGCATATCTAAATGCGCTTAGCGGAAAAGGTGTTCACGTTGTAACTGTAAATGATTATCTTGCTCGCAGAGACAGCGAGGAAATGGGCAGAGTATATGCGTTTATGGGGCTTACAACCGGTCTTGTTGTTCACGGTCTATCTCCCGAGGAGAAAAAAGCGGCATATATGGCTGATATAACCTACGGAACCAATAATGAGTATGGCTTTGATTATCTTCGCGATAACATGGTTGTATATAAGGAAAGAATGGTTCAAAGAGGTCATAACTTTGCGATTGTTGACGAGGTTGACTCTATTCTTGTGGATGAGGCGAGAACTCCTCTTATCATTTCGGGTGCGGGGGAAAAGTCTACGGATATGTACGACCGCGCAGACAGCTTTGCAAGAAAGCTTAAAAAGTATGTTATCAAGGAAATGGACAACAAGGAAAGCTACGATGATATTCAGGCAGATTATATCGTTGACGAAAAGGCAAATAATGCCATTCTAACTCCTGCGGGTGCTAAAAAGGCAGAGGCATTCTTCGGTGTTGAAAATCTTTCCGATGCTGAAAACTCCGAATTGTCTCACCACATCAATCAAGCAATCCGCGCTCACGGCGTAATGAAGAGAGACGTTGATTACGTTGTAAACGAAAAAGGGGTTATGATTGTTGATACCTTCACCGGCCGTCTTATGCCCGGGCGCAGATATTCCAACGGCTTACATCAGGCAATTGAGGCAAAAGAGGGAGTAAAGGTTGAAAAGGAAAACAAGACCCTTGCAACTATTACGTTCCAGAATTACTTCAGAATGTACAGTAAGCTTTCGGGTATGACAGGAACGGCACTTACGGAGGAAAACGAATTCCGCGAGATATACGATCTTGATGTTGTCGAGATTCCTACAAACATGCCCATGATAAGAAAGGATCATCCCGACGCGGTGTACAAGACTATCAGCGCAAAATACGATGCTGTTGTTAATCAAATAATTGAATGTCATAAAAAGGGACAGCCTGTTCTTGTGGGAACGGTATCCATAGATAAGTCAGAGGAGCTTTCACGCAGACTGAAGCGTGAGGGAATCGCTCATACCGTTCTTAATGCAAAATATCACGACAAAGAGGCTGAAATCGTCGCACAGGCAGGTAAGCTTGGCGCTGTAACCATATCTACAAATATGGCAGGTCGAGGAACAGATATTATGCTTGGCGGAAATCCCGAGCATATGGCGAAAAAGGAAATGCGCAAAATGGAGATCGATGAATATTTGATCGCCATGGCAACCGGAACCGCCGATATAGACGATGAAAACGTACGTGAGGCAAGAAAAATATTCAAAGAGCTTTATGAGAAGTTCAAGCTTGAAATAGCACCCGAAGCGGATGCTGTAAGAGCGGCAGGCGGTTTGTTTATTCTCGGCACGGAAAGACATGAAAGCCGTCGAATCGATAACCAGCTCCGAGGACGTTCGGGACGTCAGGGCGACCCCGGCGAATCAAGATTTTATCTGTCTCTTCAGGACGATCTTATGAGGCTTTTCGGATCTGACCGATTTATCACACTTATTGAAAGAATGGGATTGCCGGATGATACCCCCATTGATGCAAAGATTCTTTCCAATGCTATTGAATCCGCTCAAAAGAAGATAGAGGATCAGAATTTCAAGCGCCGTAAGTACGTTCTTACTTATGACGATGTTATGAATCAGCAAAGAAATCTTATTTACAAGCAGAGAAATGACGTTCTTAACGGTGAAAACATCAGTGAGACAATTCAGAAGATGATTCTTGCTACAATTACAGATAATGTAAATATATGTCTTGGCGGAGACGATAAGACTCTTTGGGATTTGGCGGGACTTCGCGATATGTACAAGGGACTTTTAACAACGCCTGAGGACTTTAATTACAGTGAAAGCGAATTGAAGCGTATAAAGAGCGATGATATTTGTGATGAGCTTTGCGACAGAGCTTTGAAGATATATCACGAAAAGGAAAAGACAATAGGTGAGGAACGCTTCCGCGAGATAGAAAGAGCAGTTCTTTTACAAGCGGTTGACCGCAACTGGATGGATCATATCGATGCCATGGATGACCTTAAGGACAGCATAAGACTTCAGGCATATGCTCAGAGAGATCCCGTAAATGAATACCGTATTCAGGGTGCTGACATGTTCGACGCAATGATAAGCGATATTCGCGATAAGACCACAAGAATGATCCTTTCAGTAACCATTGCAACTCCCGAGGTTAAGAGAGTTCAGCTTGCTAAGCCCCTGACCGAGGGATTTGAGGGAAACGGAAGTAAAAATGTAAAGAAGGTTACTGTTACAAAAAAGGCAGAAGATAACGTGGGAAGAAACGATCTTTGCCCTTGCGGATCTGGAAAAAAATATAAGAAATGCTGCGGCGCGCCGGGTAAGGGAAACGATTGACCTTTAAAAAGGACGCTTAGCAGTCTAAGGAGAAAAAATGGGCTTTGGATGGCTTTTTATCGGATACTTTTTTACTGTAATGAATATGCAGATGTTCGGAATAGCGGGAACACTTATACGTATTTTCGGACTCATGCTTATGGTTTTTGCAACACTTAAGCTCAGAAAATATAACGATTCCTTTAACGTTACGTTAGCCGGGATTGCTGGTATGCTTTGCATTTCGATTCTTGTATTTGCCATAAGCGTTGACCGACTTCTGTTTGAAAATCTTCTGATAAGCTCAAGATTCTTTTCGAAAACCGCAGAGGCTGTAATAGAATATTCGGGACAGGTTGTATCTTTTGTCTTTAATGCAACGCTTATTTGGGGTGTTTTAAAAATAGCCAAGGAAACCGAGGTCGATAAAATCGCCAACAATGCCGTAAGAAACTTTATATTCTTCTGTATGTACTATTTTGTATATGCTTTAAGCTTTGTTCCAACCGAAGGAATTCGTTCGGCAAAGGCTGAGTTTGCGCTTATAACATGGATAATGTATTTTATTTGCAGTATTTTGAATATCGTGCTTCTGTTTTCGTGCTATGCGAGAATTTGTGATGAATCCGATATGGAGATGGAACGAAAGCCGTCAAAATTTGAGTTCGTAAACAAATTCCGTGAAAAGCAGGATAGAAGAAGCGAGCAAGCAAGGCTTGCGGACGAAGAATACAGAAAAGAGAGAAGAGAACGTAGAGCTCAAAGGAAAAAGAAAAAATGAAAAATATGAAAGAAAAAACTATTATAAATAGGATTCCGTTGATAATTTCGTTTATATTTTTATTTAATCCCAATGTTTCTATAATCGACGTTTTGCCCGACTTTATAGGATACATACTTCTTTGTTGTGCATTGACCAAAATTGCGGATATTAACGACTATTTATACGATGCGCTGAAAATATTCAAGCGAATGATTCTTGTTGATGCAGGAAAATGGCTTGCAATTTTTTGGACCTTCAATATGACTGTTGTGGACCAAAAAAATTCGTCCATACTTTTATTTACGTTTGTATTTTCCGTTGTAGAGCTGATGTTTTTGTTGCCTGCATACAAAAAGCTTTTTGAAGGAATTATACAGCTTGGATATCTTATTCCCAACAATACCATTCTTTCAAATGAGAAAAAGAGCGGTAGAATAAACAAGGCAAGGAAGAGAACAGCCTTCTTTGTTATTTCAAAGGCGACTCTTGCTGTGTTACCGGAGCTTGCAGACCTTACAAACGCTTCTTATGACGAGAACCTTGGAATGGGCGTTGTAAATATATACGAATATATCGGAATAATGCGTTTGTTGGCATTTATTCCTATGTTAATTATAGGTATTATCTGGCTAATAAATATCATTAAGTATTTCAATTATCTTCACCGTGATGAAATCTTCATGAGGGGAATATCGGATAAGTACGAAAAAGAGGTTTTACCGCGAAAGGGAATGTTTATTAAGAGAAATTATCATTCTTTTTTGCTTATTGCAATAGCGGCGCTTTGCTTTACCGTCGATTTCAGAGTTGAATACCGAAGTGTATTACCCGATTTTATAGCTGCGATACTTTTTTTCGCATCGTTTATATTTATTGCTAATCACACAAAAACTAAGAAGAAATCCTGGATAATCTCCACGTCAGCATTCTTCTATTTTTCGGTTATGTCCACTCTTTGTGAGGATGCTTTCTTCAAAGAATACTATTACGGTGCAATATTCAGAAACCTTAAGGCACAGCAGTTGTATACAATTTTAGTTGCCGTTAATATAATCAAGGCGCTTGCATTTGTTGCAGTGCTCATAGATATGTATATTATGCTTACAAGGATGATAAAAATGCATACGGGATATGTTTCGGGTACACATCACCACAGTGAAACCGAGGCTAAGATGATAGCAACTCTTCAAAAGGAATTGCAAAAGAATCTGATTGTTGCGTACGTTTTTGCTGGATTATATATTGTAACCGATATTCTGTACGATATATTTACCCCAAAGGTAATATATATGGGAGCAATTAATTTTGTGTTTGCCATTATTTGTATATGTATGTTTGCAAGAGCGTTCTTTGCTATAAAACACGCGGTTGACACAAAGTATATGCTCGAATAAAAAATGTTTGTAAAATTTAAAAATACTATTGAAAAAAGACTAAGTATCTGTTATAATATATAGGTAAGTCTGCCGTAAGGAAGACATCTAAAGCAGACTGCAAAATAAGGCCATACCAGCCGGGGAATTAGCGGAGCCCTGTACCTGAAATCCGCTACAGCAGGGGTTCATTCCTTTCTTGAGGATGGATCTGATACGGCTTGAGTCGTACCTGCTGCGTTGAAGGGCGGGTCTTGCGCAATCAGGCGCTGTGAACCATGTCAGGTGGGGAACCAAGCAGCATTAAGCGGATTGTCTGATGTGCCGTGAGGTAGCCTGCTCGGAGCAGATAGGTACGAAGATCACGTAGAGGTGAAGTTCGATCCAAAGGTGTATGGTCTTATTTTGCAGTCTGCTTTTTATTACAAGGAGGGGAAAATGCATCAGGCATTATACAGAAAATGGCGTCCACAGACATTTGATGAGGTCTGCGGGCAGGAGCATATAACTTCCGTTTTAAAATATGAAACAGCAAATAACAGGTTTTCTCATGCGTACTTGTTTTGCGGTTCAAGAGGAACGGGAAAAACATCATGCGCCAAAATTCTTGCAAAGGCTGTAAACTGTGAAAATCCGCAAAACGGTAATCCTTGTAATAAATGTTCATCATGTATGGCAATCAACGCGGGAACGGCAACCGACGTTCTCGAAATGGATGCTGCATCAAACAACGGTGTTGAGAACATAAGAGATATAAGAGACGAGGTCGTCTATACTCCGTCTGCCTTGAAATATAGAGTTTATATTGTTGACGAGGTTCATATGCTTTCGGGAAGCGCATTCAATGCCTTGCTGAAAACTCTTGAGGAGCCCCCGGAGCACGTTGTTTTTATACTTGCAACCACAGAGCTTCATAAACTACCGTCTACTATTGTTTCAAGATGTCAGAGATTTGATTTCAGAAGAATTACTACTGCTGTTTTGAGCGACAGATTGGCTTATATTTCAGAGCAGGAAAATATTGAATATGAGTCCGAAGCATTACGGCTTATATCGAAATTTGCTCAGGGTGGTATGAGAGATGCCATAAGCCTTTTGGAGCTTTGCGCAGGAACACGTTCAAAAATAACTGCGGAGCTTGTTGACAACACAATAGGATCGGGCGGAAGAGAGAATATAGAAAGAACCGTAAAGGCGATTGCAAAATCAGATTATGATACGCTTTTCAGTTCCATAGATTCGGTTGTACGCTCGTCAAGAGATATTTCGGTATTCTGGCAGGAGCTTGTATCCTACTACCGCGATATGCTTGTATTTAAAACAGCCTCGGGAGCTGAAAGGTATCTTGACCTTACGGAAAATGAAACAGAAAGGCTTAAGAATATAACCTCACTGTTTACAAAAGAGACCTTGATACATCACTGTAGGATTCTTGACGATACATTGCGCATACTTTTATACAGTGGGACAATCTCTAAACGTACAACTGCCGAAATGGCACTTGTTAAGATGTGTGATATGTCATTGGATACGTCTGCAGATGCACTCCTTTCGCGCATATCAAAGCTTGAAAATCTTATTGCAAGCGGTAGAATAACAGCATCTCAGATGCCAAGCACTGATACCGATTATTCCGAAGATAAACATAAAAAGGTTAATGAAGAAGCTGACAACGTATTCCCAAAGATTACCGTTAAAGAAGCTGATATTAAAGATGCATCTCAGAGCGGCACTAATGAAGGTCCGGTTCTAAAGCCCTTGCGCGGATGGAACGAAATAGCGCACAGAGCTGCCGTAGGGGACGTTTCCAAAGTAGGATTTCTCAAAGGGGCAAAAGCATATTTGGGATCCAACGGATTAATTTACGTTAAGTTTTCCAATGATTTTGCAATGTCTATGGTGAATATTCCGCAAATTCGTGATAATATCCGTGCGGCAATAAATATTGATATGCAGATAAGCATTGACGATTCAGAGCTTATTTTTGACCTTATATCGGGTAAGGAAAACATTTCCGATCTTGATGAATTTGAAAATCTTGATTTATAAATTTAAAAGGAGATAAAATAAAAATGAAAGCAAATATACCTAAGGGAATGGGCGGCGGTCCCCAAAACATGAACGCAATGATACGTCAGGCACAGAAGATGCAGGAGGAAATGGAAGCGCTTCAGGAAGAGCTTGATTCAAGAGAATATGAGATTTCTGCCGGAGGTGGAGTTGTTGGTGTAAAGATCAACGGCAAAAAGGAAATACTTTCTATTGATATCCAGCCTGAAATAGTTGACCCCGATGATATAGAGACACTTTCCGATATTCTTGTTGCCGCTGTAAATGAGGCAATAAAGAGAGTTGACGATACAAATAACGCGGAGATGTCCAAGATTACCGGAAGTGCGGGACTTTCCGGAATTCCCGGATTGTTCTGATTATGGCTGACTACATCGAATCTCTCCAAAAGCTTGCCGAGCAGTTTGGAAGATTGCAGGGCGTAGGCAGGAAATCCGCAATGAGAATGGCATTTTCTGTTGTTGAAATGGATGTTTCAGATGCAGCGGATTTTGCGGCTGCCATAATGGAAGCAAAGGAAAAAATACATGCGTGTCCTATATGCGGAAATTTGACCGATGAGGACGTTTGTACGGTTTGTAATGATGATTCACGCGACAGAAGGATTGTTTGCGTCGTTGAGGACGTAAAGGCTGTAATGTCCATTGAGAAGGTCAGAGAATATAAGGGCGTTTATCACGTGCTTGGAGGAGTTATTTCTCCCGTTAACGGTATTACTCCCGATAAGATACGGTTCCGTGAGCTTATTGAGCGTGTAGGAAATGATGATGTAGAAGAGGTAATTATAGCAACCAACCCTACTCCCGATGGCGAGGTTACAGCTATGTACATTTCTAAATATCTCAAACCTTTAGGTGTAAAGGTAACCAGGCTTGCATACGGTATACCTGTGGGGTCTGATCTTGAATATGCTGACGAGGTTACACTCGGACGTGCTATTGAGGGCAGAAGAGACGTTTGATTTAAAGTAACTGATTGATTCACCACATACAAAAAACTACTTAGGAAAAAAGATCCATTTTTCTATCTGGAAAAGGATAGTGAAAGTGGATCTTTTTGTATAAAATATATTACAAATTTCATTTTTAATAAAAGAAGGAGCTTACTCAAAATTCCATTTGAGTAAGCTCCTTTGACTTTAATAATTATGCAGTTTTAGCAGCTTTTTTAGCTTTATTTTTTGCTATTATTTTTATAACGAGTATATGAACGGCCGCAATAACAAACAATAATGTTCCGTATACCCACCAAATAATGAAGTTATATCCCATCTTCTTAGCAATCTTGGCGGGGATAAGTCCCAATCCAAGAGCAATAACAAGAATAAGAACAATCGAAAGAACTATCATACCAACGTTCTTGAATGCAAGCTTGGTGAATATAGGCATTCCGTAGTAGGAAAACTTAGCACCTCTGAGCTCCTTGCCGGTAATAGTAGCATTTTCGTTGAATACAACGGGGATAACAGCCATATCATCCATAAGAATCTTTTCTGCCTCATGGAGAAGTGCAATGCGCGTATCGTTATCTTCGGCAGCATGAGCCGCAGCTATCTTTTCGTTATATGCATCGCTATTGTATCCTGTAATGTGGTTGGGAACCTTAAAATCGAAAGAACTTGAATTAATTGCGGCACGACCGGTATATCCGTAAGCAAAGGGAGCGAGAACAGAGAATGGGTCTACGCTGTATGCTACGTAATCGATAGCAGCAACATCAAATTTACCTTCAAGATATCTTTCTGCAAACAGATCATCCTTAATGTTAGAGATCGGTTCCTGAGTTGTTTTGTCGATATCCGTATTATCAATAACGTCTATTGCTTGAATTGCAACATGGAAACCGAGAGAAGACCATGCAGCCTGAACCTGCTTTGCAATTTCCATATGAACATCGTCATAAGCAGTCACGGAAATAGCAAACATATACTTTTCGGGCTCAACTCCGGCAGCGATAAGAGTCTGCTTGAGCTGTTCAGCCGAGCTTGCGGAGGTTGCGAGAATATCCCCTCCTTCTTCGCGGAAGGATTTGTTCTTCTTTACATCAAATACACCGTAGGATACAAGACCGGTAGCGGGCTTTGCAAAAACAACGGAATCAGCGATAGCAGTTCTGTTGAGAACAAGTGAAAGAACCTGGCGGACGGTTTTGTTAGCAAATATCTTTTCTCCGTTAACGCCTTCGATCAATTCATCATCTTTATTAGTGCCTTTGGAAACAGTAGAAAGATTTTCGAATCCTTTTGCATCATAATACCGAATAACAGCATCCTGATTGAGCATATATGTATGGGTGCTCAGCGCGTCGCTTCTCTTAAGTCTCTTGTTGTTTTCAAGATCCTTTCTGATAGAGAGGGGAATATCACCGATATAGAGGATGCTTCCGTCTTCAACACTCTGCTTAATTTCTTCGTCTGTCAAAGAGTAATCAATTACGAGCTTATAGGGCTTAACATATTTATCAAAGGCATCCTTATCAACTTTACGCATATAATTGGGGTTTCTTTCAAGAACAAGCTTTGCGCTATCTCCGGCATAAATAACCTCGTCTATCATGAAAGGTCCGCTTGTTGCGATAAGCGTTGCTTTCTTAGCCCAGTCATGTTCAACAGCAACTCCGTTTACAATGCTTTCCTTGACGGGAGCGAGAGCATAGCTTGTAAGATTAAGGAGAAATCTGTCATAGTCTATCTTACCGTTAAAGCAGATTTCTACCTGAGACTCATTGAGGGCATAAATAAGAACGTCATCAATTGACTTTTCGCCGTTCTTTGCGGCCTTTGCGTTTTTAACATCATAGAGAAGAGCAGCAGCTTCGAAAGAGTTGCCGGGATCAAGAATTCTCTTCCAAGAGTATACAACGTCATCAGCAGTAAGAGCAAATCCGTTAGACCAAGCAGACTTTTTAAGCGTGATGATCATTTTATACTCGTCAAGCTTTTCATCTTCGATAATCTCGTATTTTTCAGCCAAGGACTTTTCTACCTTGCCGTTTTTGTTAAGATAAAACAGATTGTCAAACATAAGGCTTATAACTTTCAGTGCTGACTCGTTGCCGTAGGCACGTGCCGGGTCAAAATTATAAACTGTGTCAGCGACATACATATGTATCTCTCCGCCCACATCCTCGGGCTTGCTTGAACAACCGGTAAATACGGTCAATAAAGTAATCAAACAAAGCAAAAGAGAAATAATTTTCTTCATCATTTTATGGAAACCTCCTGCGGTGTTTATAGGTAGCCTGATGGTCGGCTATTTTCATATTATTATAACATTATTTATATATAAAATCAATAGCTATTTAGGTAATGTTTTTTCTTTTGGATATATGCACAATACAAACAACTATAACTTGTGCAATTTTTACATACTTATTTATAAGGAGGAAATAATGAATCATATTTTTACCGATCTTGCCTGTGAGATTGCAGATAATACTGTTGAAAGTAATAAAAAAAGTTCTTATCCGACTCATATTTTCAGACAGAAAATTTCCGAAAATATTGAAAAACAAACAATTAACTTTGAAAACGTCGAAAATAAGCGCAGCATAATTTACTTTACTCCGCAAATTTGGGAAATAAATGACGTGGATTTCTTTTTGCTGCAATCAAAAATGTCTGACGATATAAGTTCAATGGTAACAGAGCAGATGGCTGGGAAAAATGATATTTATTCTGTTTTGACCGTAGGTCTTGGGAATCCTTTCTTCAGTACCGATTCCTTGGGTCCCGAGACGGTGAAAAACATTAAAACAGGGTTGCAAGGCGCCGGTAAAAGAAGGGTATATTCTATTGTTCCCGATGTTGAAATAAATACGGGAATAGAAAGCACAAAGTATATCCTTGCTATGGTAAACAGCTTGCGTCCGAACTTAGTAATTGTTATTGATTCGCTTGCTGCGCGCAGTATATACAGACTGGCATCTACTGTCCAGATATCAAATTACGGACTTTCTCCCGGAAGCGGTCTTGGGCGAAGCAGGCAGCAAATAGATAAAGAAACTCTCGGAATTCCGGTAATATCAATAGGGATTCCCACAGTTGCCAATCTATCATCTTTTATGTATGGCGATACTAAAAAATCAGATGATATTGAAAAAAGGAAAAAATATTTTATAACTCCGAAAGAAATAGAACTTATAATAAAATCAGGAGCAATTTTACTTTCAGAAACAATTAACAAGGCATTTTGGGGGAATTAAATGTTTATGCTCTGAATATAATTCTAAAAAACACGGAGGACAGAAAATGATTGATAGAGTAAAAAAGTTGATGCCACCCAAGGATACCCCATTGCTTAATATGGCGATATATGACGAATGCATATTTTATGAGAAAAAGGAAAAAAAGCTGAAGATTATTTACAGAATGTATTTTGTAACGGCAGCAATTATTGCAATTCTATGTATAGGAGTTATTTTTCTCGGAAAATTCAACCGAGGTGAGTCCTTATATCAAAGAATTTTGTATGGACTTTCTGATAATTCGGGGCAGACTACAAATATAGATACTAAACCGTCTCAAAGCGTCAACGGAGTTCTGTTGCCTTCAAAAGATACGGTAAGTATACCGAATGATAAAAACAATAATTCAAACGGCTCAAGCGTAACCAAAGATAATATATACGATTTTGATTATACCAAGGTTCCCTCCGGAGATCTGCCCATAGTTCCAATGGATCTTTCTCTTTCGGAATACGGAAACTCTTATATTCAAAACAGTACGGGTCTAACTCCCAATACAACAGCCCTTCTGAATATGAACTTAAACGCATATCCAAAATTAGAGTATCTTTCATCCGGAACATCTCCAAAGGTTCTTATAGTACACACTCACGGAACAGAGGCATACAGTGCGAATGGGGCAATCTCATACCGTGATGACGGCTCTGAAATAGCAAGAACCTCTGATAAGAATAAGAATACGGTTTCTGTCGGAGCTGCATTGGCAAAAGAGTTAGATAAGCTTGGAATAAAGAGTATTCACTGTGAAATAATGCATGACAGCGGAGGATATGGCAGTGCATACGGAAAGGCAAAAGAAACAATAGAAAAATACATGAAGCAATATCCTACGATTGAACTGGTTATAGATATACACAGAGACGCGATTATTAAATCAGACGGCGCCCTCGTGCGTCCGGTAACAGTAGTTGACGGAAAGGCTGCGGCGCAGATTATGTGCGTAGTCGGAAGCAGTTGGGGCGGAGAACATAATCCAAACTGGGAAAGAAACCTTGCACTTGCCTTACAGTTGAGAAAAAACTTGAATGACAAATACGAAAACCTTTGCCGTCCACCTTATTTGAAGTCTTCTACGTACAATCAAGAGCTTGCATATTCCTCTCTTTTGCTTGAAATAGGAGCATGCGGAAACAGTCTTGAGGAAGCAGTACTTTCTGCAAAGCTGGTTGCAAAAGCAATTTCAGAAATATTATAATATTTTTCGGAAAATGGAATTTTTTTATAAAAACCCCTTTACAAGTATAGCTTTTTGTGATATAATAGTTCCATAAAAGGAATTATGGAGGGGAACTTCATGGATTATATCGACAGAATAAAGCAGATTAAGAATGAAAAGAAGATAACAAACGAAAAGCTTTCTTCACTTACAGGTATACCGCTTGGAACTTTAAGTAAGATTTTGGCGGGTATAAGTGATTCTCCAAAGCTTTCTAATATTGTCGCTATTGCCGATGCCTTGGGATGCACCGTAGATTATCTTGTAAGCGGTACATGTCAAAACACAAATAATTGTACCTTGAGTGCGGATGAGATGTCCCTTGTTGAGGAATACCGCTCCCTTGATGGATTCGGTCAGGAGCTTGTAAGACTTGTAGTTGCCAAGGAATCACAGCGAGTAGGTGCCGGAGTCAGTCCTGAGCTTTCGAACGAAAGAAAAACAGCAAAGATTCTTTCACCTATTCCTTCTCCAAAAGAAAGCACACGTATCGGAAAACGTTCTATACTTCTGTATGATTTACCTGTTTCTGCAGGTCCCGGTGTTTATCTTGACGATACCACTGCCGATACAATAAACGTGCCTGACAATGATAAGACAAAGACCGCGGATTATGCGCTTCGCATAAAGGGAAACAGTATGGAGCCCAAATATCACGACGGAGACATTCTTTTGGTTGAGAATACCGATTCGGTTGATGTTGGTGAGCTTGGTATATTTATTCTTGACGGCAACGGCTATTTCAAAAAATACGGTGGAGATACGTTGATTTCCTTGAATCCGGAGTACGGGGATATACTTCTCAGAGAATATGCCGAAGCTGTCTGCTGCGGAAGAGTTGTAGGGAGACTTAAGAAAAAATAATTCGTTTATAAAAAATTCCTTATCGGTTTTGCCGATAAGGAATTTTTTTCGCTTTTTAAGGGAATTTTAAACAATATACGTACATGATAAATACTTGGAGGGCTTGATGAAAATTGTCGAGGTGATAAGTGATACAAATATTGGTGGTGCAGGCTTGGTTCTAATTACAAGGATTTCATCCGCCCCCGAAAAGTATGTACAAAACACTTCCGTAATTATTCCTGTTAAAAGTGTGTTAAAAAAGAGACTTGAGGATAACGGAATAAAAGTAATTGAGGCAAGGGTTAGAGGGGATAAATCCTTTGACTTTTTTGCGGTGTTTATGTATATAAGGCTTCTGAGAAAACTTTCTCCCGATATAATTAACTGCCACGGTACGCTATCCTGCAGAATAGCGGCATTTATTTGCCGTGTGCCTGTGAGATTGTATACAAGACATTGTGCCTTTCCTTTAAGTAAAATTCAAAAAAGTAAACTGTACAGAAATATAAACGGGTTAAGCCAGAAGTTACTTTCACACCATATTATAGCTGTTGCTGAAGCTGCTAAAAAGAATTTAACCGAAATGGGAATTCAAGAAAAAAACATATCGGTGATTGTAAATGGGGTAAACGGAATAGAGAGAATCTCGGATAATGAAAAAAAACAACTGAGGAAGAATTTAAAAATTCCCGAGGAATCTAAGTTGGTCAGCATTTTTGCAAGACTTGAAAAATGCAAGGGACATGATGATCTGTTAAATGCTGCTAAAATAATTATTGAGAAATCTGATAATTTCAGATTTCTGATTGTAGGAAGCGGTAGTGAGGAGCATGCTTTGAAGAAAAAATGCAAAGAGCTTGGACTTGATAGATATGTGATTTTTACGGGTTTTATTGAAAATACAGCTCCATATTTTAATATAACAGATATAAACGTAAATTGCTCAAAGGGAACAGAGACCTCGTCTCTTGCTCTTTCAGAGGGAATGAGCCTTGGTATCCCCGCAGTTGTAAGTAGCTTTGGCGGAAATCCGTATATGGTGCGTAACGGATATAACGGTTATGTTTATCCTGTAGGGAATTACGAAATATTGGCTACGTATTTGATAGAGCTTTCAAACAGCGTGGATAAATATAAATTTTTATCAAAAAATGCTTACACGCGCTACAAAAACGAGCTAAATGCAAAAGAAATGAGCCGACAAACCTACTCATTGTATGAGAAGCTGGCTTGTCGGCGGGATGTTAACATTCAAGAGCTTTAATATACTGTATAAACTTGTTAAGCTTTACTCTGAATTCCGATAGAACAGTAATTAATCCTGAATATGAAGGTGGGACAGTAGACAATATTTTCTCGCTTTGAGCTGTAAACGTATTTAACGCTTTTCTCAGTTCTCCAAATTCAAGAAGTACCTGATCACAAAACAGTACAGTATGTGTATCCCCAAGTCTATCGGCGTCAATCATAAGCGACGGCAGGGAAGATAAATACGATTCAACGTGAGAAATAGAATTTATTACTTTCGATGCACAGATAAAATATGCACTTTTTATGTCTATACTGCGTTCCTTAAAGGAGATAAGTCCTGCTTTTATATCCTCGGGGAAAAAATTATAGTAATCATTAAGTGGTGCCGTAGCATTGCTTAATGCAAGACTTACTTTATTTACGGTGTCCTTTTTTCTGGTCAAAATGCTGTTGTTCATTGCTTTTCCTTAAAAATTAAATCAGGTGTCAAACTTTTGAAAACATGACACCTGATTTTTTGCTTTTTTAACGAATATCGACGATAACGTCCTTACCGTCAACATTAGCTGCTGCTCTCATTACGGTACGGATAGCCTTTGCAATTTTACCGTTTTTTCCGATAACCATTCCCATATCGTCCTCAGCAACGTTAAGTACCAAATTGACTTTATTGCCGTTAACTGTTTCGATTACGGAAACCTCATCGGGATTGTCAACGATAGCCTTTGCAATGCCGCACAGGGTTTCTTTTAAATTGGTCATAATATATCACCAATCAAAATTAGTCAACGATGTTTGTCTTCTTGAGAAGAGCCTTAACCGTATCGGTGGGCTGTGCGCCGTTTGCAATCCAAGTCTTAGCCTTATCAGCATCGATCTTTACTTCATCCGTGCGGGGATTGAAGTAACCGATCTCCTCGATGAATCTTCCGTCTCTGGGAGAACGGCTGTCTGCTACGATAACACGGTAGGTGGGAGCTTTCTTTGCGCCCATTCTTCTAAGTCTCATTTTTACTGCCATTTTTGTTTTCCTCCAAAATGTAAATTTATAATATTTTTTGTTTTATAAAAATCCGTGATCAGTTAAACGGAATTTTCATCTTTTTACGTCCAAATCTGGACATCTGCTTGGGATTTGAGAACTGCTTCATAAGCTTTTTGGTCTGGTCGAATTGCTTGAGAAGCTTGTTGATTTCCTCTACGGTAGTTCCGCTTCCCGCGGCGATTCGTTTCTTTCTCGACGCGTTCAATACCTCGGGGTGAACTCTTTCGTAATAGGTCATGGATTTTATTATTGCCTCCATGTGGGCTAATGCTTTTTCGTCGATCTTTGCGTCCTTGAGAGCACCCGGCTTCATTCCGGGCATCATACCCATAAGCTGATCAAGATTTCCCATGCTTTTAAGCTGAGCAAACTGCTCAAGATAATCGTCAAGGGTAAAGGAAGATTCGCGTATCTTCTTTTCGAGTTCTATAGCTTTTTTATCGTCATATGCCTGTTCGGCTTTTTCAATGAGAGAAAGAACGTCTCCCATTCCGAGAATTCGTGATGCCATTCTATCGGGGTGGAAGGGCTCGATTGCATCAAGCTTTTCACCGATACCGATAAATTTAATAGGCTTTCCTGTAACGTGCTTAACAGAAAGGGCAGCGCCGCCACGGGTATCACCGTCCAACTTAGTAAGAATTACACCTGTAATATCCAACAGCTCGTTAAAGGTTTTTGCAACGGTTACAGCGTCCTGACCGATCATTGCATCTATGGTAAGCAGTATTTCAGTGGGCTCAACCTCTTTTTTTATGTTTTGGAGCTCGCCCATGAGTTCTTCATCTATGTGCAAACGGCCGGCGGTATCAAAAAATACCATGTCATAGCCTTTTTGCTTTGCATATGCTAATCCTTCCTTAGCAATTTTTACCGGAGAAACCTTATCCCCCATAGAGAAAACGGGAATTCCAAGCTTTTCTCCGACAATCTCCAACTGCTTAATAGCAGCAGGACGGTAGATATCGCAGGCAACGAGCAGGGGATTCTTACCTTGCTTTTTGTACATACCCGCAAGCTTTCCTGCATGAGTGGTTTTACCTGCACCCTGAAGACCAACCATCATCACGACCGTTGGTGGCTTTGACGATATCTGGAGCTTTGACTGAGTTCCTCCCATAAGAGCAGTAAGCTCTTCATTTACTATCTTTACTATTTGCTGTGCGGGAAGCAGAGATTCAAGAACCTCCGTACCAACAGCTCTTTCTGAAACCGTGGCAATAAATTCCTTTACAACCTTAAAGTTTACGTCGGCTTCGAGAAGCGCGAGCTTGATCTCACGCATACCCGCTTTTATATCGGCCTCGGTAAGCTTTCCTTTATTTCTGAACTTTTTAAAAGCATTTTCAAGCTTTTCACTAAGACTCTGGAACATACGATTCTCCTCCTTTCCATATGAGTGAATCCATGAAGCTACTGTTTTATAGCTTCTGCCAATCGAAGTATTTCATCCTTCAGGTCATCCGGAATCTGATTCTTCTTTGCAAGCTCGCAAAGGGAAGCAGAATATTTTTCTACGGTAAGAAGCTTTTCGGCGAGGCCTAATTTTTCTTCATAAAAGAACAACTCATTCTCGGATTTTTTTATAATATTTCTGACCCCCTGACGGGATATTCCGATTTCATCGGCAATTTCGGAAAGGGAAAAATCCTCATTATAATACATATCGAGAACCGAGCGCTTTCTATCGGGGAGAAGCTCTCCGTAAAAATCCAAAAGATAACCCACGTTAAGATTTTTTTCAAACATAACGTTGTCCTTTCGCTTTGAAAGAGTGGTGTAAACCAAAACGCTTTACAAGTATATCATATTAAAAAGTGTTTGTCAATAGTTTTTTTACTTTTTATTGTGAAATAAAAAAATAATTATCGTAATATATCTTGACAAAACATATAGAAATATGCTAGAATATAGAATGATAAAATATGGTTAAGGAGAACAAATTGAAATGACCGTTGAAAATCAAAATTTTGAATCAGTATATGAAAGAGAAAACGTATATCGTGGCCCAAAATGGAAGATGAGTAAGATAATTGCTATTTTTGCAATTATAACGCTTACGCTCATAATCCGCAACATCGGAATGGTATGGATATACGGTTCTGTATATGATCAGGTAACCGCGTTTGGTACTGAAGCCAAAATCGGATTTATGAGATATTTCTATATGATTATCCTGTTTGCGATTCCTCTCGTGTTCCCGATGATATTAAGATTCAGGAACGGAGTTTATTTTGATGAACCTGTCGATTCGCTTACGCCCAATACAAATAAGATAATGTCTATTATACTTTATGTTGTATTCGGAATAATAGTTGGAATAGGCGGTGTCCTTTCGGTTGCCGGAGCATTCACCGTTGCACATTTGTTTGTCCTCGTTAATTTGGCACTTATATTCTTCTCGGCTATAACACTTTATTACTATTTCGGTACTTTTGTGTTGCAGAGAGCAAAGGTTTCCACCGCATTAAAGTACGTATTCCCCACATTAATGATGATTGGCTCCTCCGTAATATCTGTAGTTGCTACAATATTCGGCTCTCGCGCTATTGCAAATTCTCTTGCAGACAAGGCTCAGAAGTTTGCAGCTGAGAATACTGATCTTGAAATTGAGGAATTTATCGAAAAGAAGCCCAAAATTCTCGCATTCCACGACCTCTTTGAAAGAATAGATTCGTTTAAACTTGAGAATGCAGAGCTCGGCAAGGATATTACCACTCTCGTTATAATATCTGCAGTAATAATCGTTCTCGGTGTCCTTGTTGCGTGCGCGATTTACCAGTTGACCCGCAATTTCCTTACTGCTGCCGTTCCTACTCTCGCGCTTTCTTTTGGTTGTATCGTTCTTGTTAACAGAATCAGAGAAGCCGCAAATTACGTTATTACAGACGGACCTGCCGAAATCGAAAGCATCAGCAAGAGACTTTCAAGAACCGAAAAAGCAATACATAATCTTAAGACATCAGATCCCAAGTACGATATGAAGTTGGAAACCTACAAGGCTCAGATTGCAGAATATAAGGCAGATATTCAGGAAGTTACAAACAAAATGGATCAGGCTGACAACGGTAAGATCGTTGCATACGTATTCATGGGAATACTTGCAGCCGCATTGTTGATCTTCTTGGGTAGATGTATATACGTATTCATTAAGACATGCAAGGAAGAAAAGAAAGCAAGTAACTGATTCAAATCGCTTTCACCGTAACGGTGAAAGCGATTTTTTGTTAAAAAATATAGGATTATTTTATTGACATTGCGGAATAATTTTATTATAATACCTTTGTAATAAATTCTGTCGGAGGTTATCGTGAAAGCTCGTTCTTATATTGCAATAGATCTGAAATCTTTTTACGCTTCGGTAGAGTGTATAGAGCGTGGATTAGATCCTATGGATACCAATTTGGTGGTAGCTGATAAAAACAGAACCGAAAAGACTATCTGTCTTGCCGTAACGCCGTCGTTGAAAAAATACGGAATATCGGGTAGAGCCCGTCTTTTTGAAGTCGTTGAAAAAATTCGGGAAGTGAATTACGAAAGATCAAGAAAGGCAAGGGGATTAAAAGGACACTCCTACAGCGAGACAGCCTTGGATTCTGATCCGTCTCTTGGTGTTGATTATATTGTTGCACCGCCCAGAATGGCTTATTACATGGAGTATTCTGCAAGGATATATAATATATACCTTAAATATGTATCACACGAGGATATACACGTATATTCTGTGGATGAGGTTTTTATAGACGTTACAGATTACCTTGGAACATATAAGCTTGATCCTCACAGCCTTGCCATGAAAATTATACGAGACGTATTGAAATCCACCGGAATAACGGCAACTGCAGGTATCGGAAGCAATCTTTATCTTTGTAAAATCGCAATGGACATAGTCGCAAAGCATATTCCACCGGACGAGAACGGAGTTCGTATTGCGGAACTTAACGAAGAAAGCTATCGACGCCTACTATGGAATCATACTCCACTTACCGATTTTTGGCGAGTTGGCAAGGGATATGCAAAAAAGCTTGAAGAACACGGAATGATGACTATGGGGGATGTAGCAAGATGCTCTCTCACTCATGAAGATCTGCTTTACGGAATGTTTGGCGTAAACGCAGAGCTGCTTATAGACCATGCGTGGGGGTGGGAGCCATGTACCATTGCCGATATAAAGGCTTACAGCCCCGAAAACACAAGTATATGCTCGGGTCAGGTGTTGCAGACACCTTATTCTTGTGAAAAAGCAAGACTTGTTACCTTGGAAATGACCGACTTATTGGTTCTTGACCTTGTGGATAAGCATCTTGTTACAGATCAAATCGTTCTTACCGTAGGTTATGATATTGATAACGTTAAAAACGAAGAGACATACGAAGGTGAAATAACGGTTGACAGATACGGAAGAAAAATTCCAAAACATGGACACGGTACCGTTAATCTTGGAAATTATACGTCATCTACCAAGGTTATTATGAAAGCTGTAGGTGAGCTATTTGATAGGATAACTGACCCGAACCTTCTCGTTCGCCGAATAAATATAAGCGCTAACCGACTTATAGACGAAAAAAATGTCGGTAGCCACGAGGAATTCGAACAGCTAAACTTCTTCACTTTGTCAGAAAATATAGAGGCGGAAGAAAAGTTAAGAGACGAAGAAGCAAAAAGAGAACGAAAGAAGCAGGAAACTATGCTTGAAATTAAGAAAAAATACGGAAAAAATGCAATTATAAAGGGTATGAATCTCGAAGAGGGCGCAACCACTTTGAGCAGAAACAGGCAAATAGGAGGACACAAGGCATGAGCGGTGAATATGACGATATAATAGCGCTTCCTCATCACGTATCAAAAAGTAGACGCCAAATGCCCGTGTCCGACAGAGCTGCGCAGTTTGCCCCGTTTTCCGCGCTAACAGGGTACGGAGATACCGTAAGTGAGGTTCAGCGCCTCACATCCGAACGAATTGAACTTGATGAATATGAAAAGGAGCTTATTGACCGGAAGCTTCAATACATTTTTGACAATATAAAAAATAAGCCTAAAGTTAAAATAATATACTTTATCTACGATAGCAAAAAGAGCGGCGGAGAGTATAAAACTGTGGAAGAAACAGTATATAAAATTGACGATTTTGAAAGAAAGGTGATCCTTTCCTCAAAAAAAGCTATTGATATAGACGAGATTTTTTCTTTAGAGATTTGTGAGAAAACAGAAAATGATATCAGTAATCGAAAATAAAAAATACAGACTTACGAAATTTGCATGCTATATGACCAACGTAGGTATGGCGGCAGTAGGAGCAATTTCTCCGATTCTGTTTGTTACCTTTAAAGAAACGTACGGAATTTCATATACACTTTTAGGATTTTTGGTAGTTATCAACTTTTGTACGCAATTGGCGGTTGATTTGATATTTACTTTTTTTCCATCAGTGTTTAATATACGAAAAACAATAATTACTATGCCTTTGTTAACAATAATCGGATTATTTATATATTCGATTATGCCGGCATTATTCCCAAGCTCGGCATATTTGTGGCTGTCTGTTGGAACGGTTATCTTTTCCGCATCCGCAGGACTTTGTGAGGTGCTCATCAGCCCTGTTATAGCTGCAATTCCGTCTGATAATCCGGAAAGAGACATGAGTAAGCTCCATTCAACCTATGCGTGGGGACTTGTAGGTGTAGTTATTTTCGGAACTGTCTTTTTATCTCTTATCGGAACACAAAATTGGATGTGGCTTCCTTTGACATTTTCGCTTTTTCCGATTTCTACGTTTATTATGTTTTTAAGATCGCCGATTCCAAAGATTTATGTTAATTCGGAAAAACAGGAGAATGGAAAGCTTTTCGGCGTAGGTCTTCTCATGTGCTTTTTCTGTATATTTCTCGGAGGCGCCGCAGAGGGGGCAATGACCCAGTGGATATCAGGATATGTGGAAAAAGCGCTGGGAATTTCCAAAATAGTCGGTAATATATTGGGAATGGCAATGTTTGCCGCCGCTTTGGGTCTTGGAAGAACTTTATATTCAAAATGCGGAAAGAATATTTTGAATTTTATGATATTTGGAATGAGCGGTTCGGCGGTGTGCTACATAATTGCAAGTCTGTCAGGAAACGCGTACGTAGGACTTATTGCCTGTGTACTTTCAGGTTTTTGCGTTTCTATGCTTTGGCCGGGAAATATAATACTTGTCGGCGAAAAATTCCCAACAGCAGGTGTAGCGGCATACGCTCTTATGGCTGCCGGAGGTGATCTTGGATGTTCCGTTGCACCTCAAATGGTGGGAGCGGCGGCAGATATCATATCTTCTTCCGCATTTGGAACATCTCTTGCAAATACATTTAACGTAACTACCGAACAGATAGGTATGCGTTCGGGACTTCTTATAGCGGGAATTTTTCCTTTGATTGGTATTATCTTGACTGTTGCTATGAAATCATATTTTAAGAAGAGAAAAACATAACTGCAAACATAAAGGGGCTGTCTCAAAATTTTATTTGAGACAGCCCCTTGACTATGTTAAATTAAGATTTTACCGATTATCTGTGAAAGAATTTTTTGCTTTCGTATATTGGCTCACATGTAAGGTCCATGCCGAGCTTTCTGTAAATATTCTTGTCTACGTTTGAGACAATAACGCTTATATGAGCTTGACATCCGCGAAGCTTGTGAAGCTGTTCCATGGCAAGAGCGGCAACGGGATTGGTAGTCGCGGATATCGCAAGAGCCATGAGTATCTCATCTGCGTGCAATCTGGGGTTTTGGTTGCCGAGATTTTCAATCTTGAGCTTTTGTAAGGGCTCGATAACAACGGGAGGAAGAAGAAGGAATTCGTCGTTTATTCCCCCCAGCTTTTTAAGCGCATTAAGAAGAGCAGCAGCTGCGGGTCCCATAAGATTTGACGTTTTTCCGGTTACAACAGTACCGTCGGGAAGCTCAATGGCAGCGGCAGGATCTCCTGTGCTTTCAGCCTTTTCAAGCGCAAATCTTACCACCTGACGGAAGCTTGTATCAATACCTACCTGATTCATAATAAGCTCTGCCTTGTAAATCTCCTCTGCATCGGCGATGCCGTTACGCTTACGGCAAAGAGTATCGTAATAGCGTCTGATTATCTCCATTTTTGAAGCTCGACAGACTACGTCGTTATCCGTAATACAGTATCCTGCCATATTTACTCCCATATCCGTAGGGGATTTATAAGGACAGGTTCCGTAAATCTTTTCAAAGATTGCACGGAGAACGGGGAATATTTCAACGTCTCTGTTATAATTGACTGCAGTAATACCCGTAGCCTCAAGATGATAGGGGTCTATCATATTTACGTCATTAAGATCAATCGTTGCAGCCTCATAAGCCATATTTACGGGATGACGTAAGGGAAGATTCCAAACGGGGAATGTTTCAAATTTTGCGTATCCGGCTTTTATTCCTCTAATGTGGTCGTGATAAAGCTGTGAAAGGCAGGTAGCCATTTTTCCACTACCGGGACCGGGAGCTGTAACAACAACGAGCGGCTTGGTGGTTTCTACGTATTCGTTTTTTCCATAGCCATTTTCACTTACGATCTTTGGAACGTTTGTAGGATATCCTTCAATAGGATAGTGGCGGTATACACGGATTCCGAGATTTTCAAGACGCTTAATAAAAGCATCAACCGAGGGCTGACGCATATACTGAGTAATAACAACTCCGCCGATAAGGATACCTATTTCCGCAAATGTATCAATAAGTCTTAAGGTGTCCATATCATACGTGATACCTAAATCTCCGCGTATTTTGTTTTGCTCAATAGCAGAAGCAGAAACTACAATGATAGTCTCGGCATCGTCTTTCATGCTGAGAAGCATATGAATCTTACTGTCAGGTTTAAAGCCGGGCAGAACACGGGACGCATGGTAGTCATCAAAAAGCTTTCCCCCAAATTCAAGATACAGCTTTCCACCGAAACTTGAGATTCTTTCCTGAATCTTCTGCGACTGCAGTTGAATATACTTGTTATTATCAAATCCGATCGTTTGCATACCGTCCTCACAGAAACAAAGTAATAATATATATATTCTAATACATTTTGCAGATTTTTGCAAGAGGTAAATGAAAATATCTTTTTATATTTTATCCTTTTATAGTAAAATATAATAATCCGGTTGTTGTCAAAACATTTTTGACGGCATATTATAATAAAGAGACAAAGCAAAATGCTTTTGTGATTAATCCGAAAGGAGATTTTATAAATATGTCGGATAACAGATTTTCATGCTTTCAGTCAGATAAGCATCCTATGAAGCCCGAAACGGTTTGTATCGAAGCAAACCGTATACTTGATTCCTGCCGCGATAAGGATTGCTTTGAGGATGTTAAGGTATTGCTTACCGATTTCGGCAACGAGATCCTTGAGCACACAGCGAATATAAGAGCCAAAAGCGCATGTATTTCGTGGACGTACATCGGAATAGATCCGGTAAGATTTAACAGAGGATTTTATTCGATAACAATTAAATTCTATATCAAGATAACCTTTGAAGCTTGTTTGTGCGGAGGCAGAAGTCAGGAATTTGAGGGTGTTGCGGTAGTAGAGAAGAGAGTAATACTTTACGGAAGCGAAAGTAACGTAAACGTATTCAAGAGCACAGGCGCATCTTCTGATTTTTGTGCAATACCCGAACCCTGCTGTTCAACCAAGAATCTTCCCGTTGCAATCGTAGAAGCCGTTGATCCCATAATCCTCGGCACAAAGGTCCGCGAACCCGAGGAGCATTGCTGTTGCTGCTGTTGCTGTAACGATATACCATCGGGAATTGCATCGTCGGTTAACGGCACTCTTTGTGATTCCGAGGGCAGATATATTTCCGTATCTTTTGGAATTTTCTCGGTTATAAGACTTGTTCGTCCTGCTCAGTATATTATTAACGCTACCGAGTACTGCGTTCCCGATAAGGAATGTATTTCAGCAGAAGACGATAACCCTTGTGCGGTTTTCCGCAATATGGCATTCCCAACACAGGAATTTTGTCCGCCCGATTATATTCCCGCAAGATGCGAGAATAACAATCCTCCAAAGTGCGGTTGCGGAAGTTAATCTAAATCAAAAAAGAGACTGCTTGCAGTCTCTTTTTTGATTTATAAAACTCTGTAAACTGAAATGAGATTATTATTGCCAAACTCAGCAGCGATTGTATCTGCTTCGTTCTCCGTAATAGAATCTGTCATTATGCCGCATATGTTATTACCTGATTCTTTGATTTCGTATTTCGAAAGAGATGCGGGGATATTTGCCTTACAGTTAAATATAAATACTCTTGGGCAGGAATATTCGCTGAAATTATTAATATCCGATTCTGAAGCCGTTTCCCAAACGATAGGCTTAACCTCTGAATCTATGTTGGCAATTATATCGATTATATCTGCGACTACTGCACTTGCAGTGGGAAGCTTTCCCGCACCCGGACCGTAGAACATTACGTCTCCGACCATATTTGCATTTATGAGTATTCCGTTGAATACGTCATCGATTCTCGAAAGGGGATTTGTAGTTGGAACAAATCTGGGAGAAACAAACGCGCAAAGCTTTCCGTCAACAATTTCGGAATATCCGATAAGCTTTATGGTACAACCGAATTCTTTTGCCATTTCGGTATCTGCAAGAGTGATCTTTGTTATACCCACGGTAGGAATAGCCCTAGGATCAATAAGCTTACCTGAAGCCAATGCTGCAAGAATAACAATTTTACGCGCTGCGTCTATGCCGTCTACGTCTGCGGAGGGATTTGCTTCCGCGTATCCAAGCTTTTGCGCACACAAAAGAGCATCATCAAAGCTTGCACCTTCATTTTTCATGGAGGTAAGAATATAGTTGGTGGTTCCGTTAAGAATACCGCTAATCTTGTTTATCTTATTTGAGGAGAGGTCGTTTATCATAGGACGGATAACCGGAATACCACCGCCAACACTTGCTTCAAACAGGTATCTTACACCATTTTTGCGAGCAATTTCGCAAAGCTCAACACCGAAGGTGGATACAACCTCTTTATTCGACGTAACCACATTTTTTCCGGCTTCGAGACATGCCTTGGTAAAATCGTATGCGGGATGAGAGCCACCCATCATTTCCGCTACCACGGAAACCTCGGGGTCATCAAGAATATCCTTGAAATCATGGGTTATCAAAGAGGAAAAGGGACTATCCGGAAAATCGCGGAGATCAAGAATATACTTAATATTATATTCACATCCCAATCTTTCTTCAATGATTTTTTTGTTCTCGGTAAGTACCTCGGCAGTACCGCTTCCAACTACGCCAAAGCCTAATATTGCAATGTTAATCATTATTTTTCCTCGCAAATCTGTTATAAAATGAGATATCTATAATATAATACCACATTTTTTTGAGAATTGCAAATATATATTGAAATTTTTTTGATTTTATGATAAAATATTTATGTAAAGTAATACTATTTTGGATTCAGAAAGGAGTTTTTCGATGGGAGGAACAATAGCCAGTGTAAGAAATGTAAAAATATTTGTATTGTATCTCATGGAAAACATAAACTATCCTCTTGATTTTGTTACAATAAACGATATAGTTATGCAGACGGATTACGTGATGTATCTCGATTTCGCAGAAGCATTTAACGGGATGCTTGACAGTGATCTTATTGAAAAAATAGATATTCTCGACGAGGAGTCTGTTTATGCTATAACCGAAAAGGGAAGAATTGTTGCACGAGAGCTTAAAACCGATATTTTACCGTCAATTTTAGATAAATCTCTCTCCGCAGCATTAAGATACCTTAACTTCAAAAAGAGGAATATCGTTGCTAAATGTATTATTGAAAAGACTGATGATGGCAGATATTCGGTCAATGCATCCTTTACCGAAAAGGGCGTAATGATATTCAGTCAAACCCTCGTAGTTGATACCGTTCAGCGTGCAGAGGCAATGAGGCAGAACTTTTATGACAGACCCGAGGCGATATACAGAGGTGTAACAGCTCTCCTTGCAGGTAACGTAAATTACTTGTTCGACTAAAGTATTTTATTTTTTTTGAAAATTGCTAATTTTCGTTATAATTTTACAAAAATAATTTGTAATAACCTATTGACATTATACAATTTCATGATATAATAGAGGTAATAAGCCCTAACTATATGCTTTAGGCGGTGAAAATTTTGAGCATGGAATTTACCGATGCGTTTGATAAGGAAAAAATTATTGAGCTTATAAAAAAGGTTCGCAATGGGGATCAGGATTCGTTTTCCGAGCTGGTTCAAAGGTATGATCCTTTAATTGAAGCTCAGGTATCAAAGTTTTACGATGCATATGACGGCGGAGCTAGCTACGACGATCTTCGTCAAGAGGCTGTTTTAAAATTTTACAGTGCGATTCAAACCTTCGATATTGATCAGTCTGAGGTTGAATTCGGACTGTATTCGAAAATTTGTATTTCCAATGCGTTAGTATCTCAGTTAAGATTGCATAAAAAGCATACAGCGGAACAGTTAACAGACTCGACAAGTTCTATGTTTTTCGTTCATGATTCTGAGGATCCTTCCGATAGGGTATTGGAAGAGGAGAGAGTAAAGGCGTTGTACTCTGTTATCCGTAAAAATCTTTCTTCCTTTGAATATACTGTATGGTGTCTTTATATGTCGGGCAGAACGGCAAAGGAGATTGGAGACGTAGTCGATAAGGATGAAAAATCCGTATGGAATGCAGTATATAGGATACGGAGAAAACTCAGAGCTTTTCTCAAATGACACTTTAATGATACGGCAAAGCCGATCAGATACGGATTACGGTGATTCTTCAGCACCGTGTTCCGAAAAAACCATTTTCAAAGCGAGGTAAAATCATGAACGAAGAAGTAAAAGTTGGAGAAGTTGCTGAAAACGAGTTTGTTGATGAAACTCTTGTATGCAAGGAGTGCGGAAACGAGTTTGTTTTCACAGCAGGTGAGCAGGCTTTCTACAAGGAGAAGGGCTTTTTGAATAAGCCTAAGAGCTGCAAGGCTTGCCGCGACGCCAAGAAGAACGCAGGAAGAGCTCCTCGTGAATACTTCGAGACCACGTGCGCAAAGTGCGGTGGCGTTGCTAAGGTTATTTTCCAGCCTTCCAACGACAGACCCGTATACTGCAGTGCATGTTTCGAAGAGATCAAGAACGCTCAGTAAGGTCAACGTATCAAAATAAAATTGGTATATCGTAATTGAGCAAATAAAAATCCGTCCCTGTTTGGGACGGATTTTTATTGATTTTTGTAATACTATATGTTATAATGTATTAAAGCTCAGCTACCAATGCTGCGGTATCCTTAGCGATTACAAGCTCTTCATTGGTGGGAAGAACGTAAACAGCTACCTTAGAGTCGTCAGCAGAAATCTTAGTGTTCTCGGAAACGTGAGGTGCGGCATCATTTGCAGCCTTATCAAATTTAATTCCGAAGAATTCCATATCCTCGCATACAAGCTCACGAAGGTGAGGATTGTTCTCACCGATGCCTGCCGTAAATACTACAGCGTCGAGTCCGTTCATAACAGCGGTGTATGCGCCGATGAACTTTTTGATATTGTGCTTGAGAATATCTACCGCAAGCTTTGCTCTTTCGTAGTTGGGATTAGAAGGACCGTCTGCTATTGCGCTTTCAAGGTCTCTGGAGTCAGAGGAAAATCCGGAAACTCCGAGAAATCCCGACTTTTTGTTCATAAGATCGTTTACCTGCGCGGGGGTGAGATTTTCCTTTTCCATCATGTAGGGAACGATAGCAGGGTCAATATCTCCGCAACGGGTACCCATCTCAACGCCTGCAAGAGGAGTAAAGCCCATAGATGTATCCATAACCTTTCCACCCTTAACTGCGGAAATAGAAGAACCGTTACCGATGTGGCAGGTTACAATCTTGGTTTCTTCAACAGGCTTGCCGAGAATCTTTGCCATTTCAGCACTGACGTATCTGTGAGATGTTCCGTGCGCACCGTAACGGCGGATTCCGTACTTTTCGTACATTTCATAGGGAAGAGCATATACGTATGCTTCGGGAGCCATGGTCTGGTGGAATGCGGTATCGAATACAAGTGCCTGAGGCTTACCGGGCATAGTCTCGAGGCAGCCCTTGATTCCCATAAGGTGAGCTATAGTGTGAAGGGGAGCAAAGTCGCGGCACTTGTCAAGCTTTGCAAGAACGTCGTCGTTAAGAAGAATAGACTGAGAGAAGTAAGCGCCGCCGTGGACAACACGGTGTCCGATAGCCTGGATTTCATCCATGCTCTTAATGCATCCAACCTCAGGATCAACGAGATACTCAACAACGAGTCGCATTGCCTCTGCGTGGTCCTTCATAGGACTTTCCTTTTTAACCTTAATTCCTTTAATAATCTGCTTGTGCTCAATAAGAGATCCGGCTCCGCCGATTCTCTCACAAACGCCCTTCGCGTAAAGCGTATCTGTATCGGTATCGATAAGCTGATACTTAAGCGAGCTTGAGCCTGCGTTTATAACAAGTACGTTCATTTGAACTACCTCCGTAAAATAAATTTCCAAGTAGTATTATACAACATTATTTATCTTTTTTCAATAGTTATTTACCATAATTTTTCTAAAAATCTTAAGGAAGTGAGAAAAGCATGCCGGATATAGGAATTATCTGTGAAATGAATCCAATTCATAACGGACATAAATATATTATCGACCACGCAAAATCAATAGGGGCAAACCGAGTTGTCTGCATTATGAGTGGAAACACCGTACAGCGTGGCGAATTTGCCGTTGCTGATAAATATTTAAGGGCAGAAGCGCTTCTCAAATGCGGTGCTGATCTTGTTGTCGAATTGCCGTTCCCATGGTGTAGCGGAAGCGCGGAATATTTTGCGAACGGTGGAATTGAAATTGCTAAAAATTTCTGCGAAATATTACTTTTCGGCTCAGAATGTGGTAATATTGAGGTACTGAAAAAAGCCGCAACCGTTTCTAATACTGAATTATTCAGAAAAGAGTTTAGGGAAAGATTAACAGAAGGCATTCAAGCCGCACAGCTGTATCATGAAATGATAAAAGAAAAATGCGAAGTGGAATTGTTCTCAAACGATTTGCTCGGTGTTGAATATATAAGAGCAGCACAGTCCGTAGACGCAGATATTGAATTCAAAACGATTGCAAGACAGGGTGCCGCATATAATGCCGACAATGTAACAGAGGATATTTTCCCGTCAGCTAAAGCAATTCGTAAGCTTTGGGATAACGGTGAATTTGAGGCTTCTGCATCGTTTATTCCGAGTGAAGCCTTTGGAATATATAAAAAAGCATATTGCAACGGGGAACTGACCGATTACAGCAGACTTGATCCTGTTTGGATCTCATTTTTCAGATTGCATAACGGTAGCTTCTTTGAAGGAATAACAGGCGCCGACGGCGGCATCGCAAACAGAATATGCTCTATGGCAAGAACGTCAAACACCTATTCCGAGCTTCTTGAATCGGTAAAAACAAAGAGATATATCGATGGGCATTTACGCAGAGTAATGCTATATTGCCTTGCGGGAGTTATGGATGACGATCTTCGTATGCTCCCCAAAGAGGCTTTGCTGCTTGCCGCCAACGAAAAGGGAAGAGCTTTACTGTGCGAAAACAGAAAGAATAACGGCTTCAGAATCGTAACAAAGCCTGCCGATCTCGATTTTTCATTGAGACAAAACATACTTTCCGATAGAATAAACGCTGTCTTTTCGCTGTCACATAATGGCGCAAACGCAGAATCATATCTAAAAAAGAAGCCGTATATAATCTGACACCAATCGTTTTATCTATAAACTTTAAGTAGAGTGAGAAATATGAAATGGCAACATTTATAATTGTATTTGGGTTAGGCGTACTGATTTCAGTTCTCGGTGTAATCAATATGACAGGTAACATATCCTCTCTCCATTGGTATCATAGGCAACGGGTGACAGAAGGAAACAGAAAAGCATTCGGAAAGCTCGTCGGATTCGGAACGTTGATTATCGGTCTTGCAATGATAGTGTTTGGCGTTCTATTCTTACTTTTTGAGCAAACACAACTCAAAATTCTTCTAATCATCGGTGTAGTAGAATTAATTACAAGCATTCTTGTGGGAATAGTCATCAGCTTCTATGTGATAAAAAAATATAATGGCAGCATTTTTTAACATCAAATATTTATTTGAACGACCATGGAACTAGGGCTGGCAGAAACGATCTGTCAGCCCTTAAAAATTTGTAAACAAAAAGTCTAAAAATCAATTTTGTTTAAATTATTATTGAATATGCGTCCTCATTCAAAAGAATAAGGATTTTTTTAAATTCTTGCAACCAATGAATAAAAAAACGTACTTATAGTGTGAAAGCGCTTTTAACTCAAACAAAGGAGGTGCACAACATTGAATGATCTTGAAATCATCGAACTGTATTTTGAAAGAGATGAAAAAGCAATCAAGGAGACCGATGTAAAATACGGCAGGCTCTGCCATAGTATTGCAAATAATATCTTAAATAACGAACAAGACGCCGAGGAGTGCGTAAACGATACCTACATCGGTGTATGGAATGCCATTCCTCCTGCAAGACCTAATAACTTTATGTCATTTGTTTGTAAAATTACCCGCAATCTGTCATTAAAACGCATCGAGACAATGACACGGCAAAAACGTTCTGCAACAATGGTTATTTCTCTTGACGAGCTTGCAGAGATTTTGCCCGATGAAAATATTTCAAGCGATGTGAGTGACGGAGATATAGCAAAAGCAATCAGTGATTTTCTTCGAAATGAAAACGTGGACGTTCGGAACGTGTTTATGCGTAAATACTACTTCTTTGATTCTGTCGTTGATATAGCAGAGCGTTTTGGATTCACTGAAAGCAAGGTCAAGAGTATGTTGTTCCACACCAGAAAAAAACTAAAAGAATATTTAATTAAGGAGGGCATTGAAATATGAAAAAGCCGAGAATCGCAAATGCTTTGAACCAAGTGGATGATGATATCGTTATAAGCGCAGCACGTGCAAAAAAGGTCAAAAAAAACAATTGGATCAAGTGGGGGGCCATTGTAGCTTGCTTTGCGGTAATGCTTGCTACGTTTCTTACCGTTACGCCCATGCTGTTTAAGAATGCTAGCCCCAGTGTTCCTACCGAAGAAATACCGAGCGATGAGTATCAATACGAAAGCAGATACTTCTATCAGATAAACGAAGGCGCATATTCTAACTATATTGGCGGTAAGGTTATTACAGAGGACAAGATTGGAAATAAGATCGCTGAGGTAAACTTGACGGCAGGTTGGAAGGATGGTAAAGGCGAATGGAAATCCGAACCCGAAGCGCTTCGCGGAGAGGTGTATGTTATTAAAGGAATAGCGGACGATGTTGCCGTTGGCTTGAAGTTCATAGATCAAGGAGAAGCGGTGACTACAACTCATTACTATGTAATCATGAATCCCGCCGCAGATCTAAGTGAAGTTAAGGATTATGTAATAACACCTACAAATAATACTCCAAGTGATGGAATAATAAACGAATAAATATTTGAAGCCTTCGTTCTTAAATGAGCGAAGGCTTTTAGATTTGTTATCAAATAACGATCAAAAAAGGGTACACATGCCGCAAAGCAGATAGGTGTACCCTTGAAATTCTATTTACTGTTTATAAATCTTTTCATTGCCTCAAAGGATTCGTTGCTTATAACGTGTTCTATCTTACAAGCATCATCAGATGCGGTCTGTTCATCAACACCAAGGCTTTTCAAAAACTTCGTAAGTAAAATGTGTCTTTCGTACATTGCCACGGCAACGTTTTTTCCTTCATCCGTAAGATGAATACTTCCATCCTTATCTACGACGATATAACCGCCGTTTTTCAATATACCCATAGCACGGCTGACAGAAGGCTTTGAATATCCAAGGTGCTCACTGACGTCTATAGCACGTACGCATTCTTTTTTCTGAGACAGTATATATATAGATTCAATGTACATTTCACCGGATTCCTGTAATGCCATAAAAACACCTCCTTAACAGTCTCTGAGTTTCGATAATTATATCATATAAAATACTTTTTGTCAACAATATGAAATATGATATTGACAAAATAAACAAAAAGAAATTTTACAAAATATTTCTTGTATATAAAATTTAACAAAAATGAAAAATATTATAAAAAAGTGTTGACTAATCGTTAAAAATAATATATAATTATGTCAGTTAGCATATGCTAACTTGCGAAATACATAAAGGAGAATAACCGTGAAAACTCTTAGAGAGGTAAAAATCGGAGCTGCAGCAAAGGTTGTTAAGCTTCACGGAGAAGGTGCAATAAAGCGTCGAATTATGGATATGGGAATCACCAAGGGTGTTATCGTTCGTGTTAAAAGAGTTGCGCCTCTTGGAGACCCAATTGAAATTACTGTAAGAGGTTACGAGCTTAGCCTTCGTAAAGATGACGCTCAAATGGTTGAAGTAGAGTAATTTTTTCTAAAGGGGCATTATTGTACCCGGATAATTTTTGACATGGAGTTAGCATAGGCTAACCAAGAAGGAGAGAGATTTTATGAGGATCAAAATTGCTCTTGCAGGCAATCCTAACAGTGGAAAGACCACCTTGTTTAACGCGCTGACAGGTTCTAATCAATACGTTGGAAACTGGCCCGGTGTTACTGTTGAGAAAAAAGAGGGCAATCTGAAAAAGCAAGAGGACGTTATTATAACAGACCTTCCCGGTATTTATTCGCTTTCACCGTATACTCCGGAAGAAATTGTGGCGAGAGATTATCTTATAAATGAACGTCCCGATGCAATACTCAACATTGTTGACGGAACGAATATTGAAAGAAATCTCTATCTCACCACACAACTGATGGAGTTAGGAATTCCCGTGGTGATAGCAATAAATATGATGGACGCTGTCAGAAAAAATGGGGATAAGATAGATACAGAGAAATTATCCGATTCTCTTAAATGTAATGTTGTCGAGATTTCCGCTTTAAAAGGACTTGGGATTGAAGAAGCGGTAAAAGCGGCTATTGATGCCGCAACCAATAAGAAGCTTTCTCCTGTTCATTTCTTTCCGGGCAATATAGAGCATGCAATAGCTCATATTGAGGAAGCAACTGTGCACGATCTTCCCGAGGATAGACAAAGATGGTACGCAATCAAAATATTTGAGCGCGATCCCAAGGTGCTTGAACAAATGGACCTTTCAGACGAGACACTCGCGCATATTGAAAAGGACATAGTTGCTGTTGAATCGAAAATGGATGACGACGCGGAAAGCATCATTATAAATGAAAGATATAATTATGTCAGCGACGTTCTCAAGACCTGTTATAAAAAGAGAAGCACAGGCAAGATAACATCTACCGAAAAAATCGACAGAGTAGTAACCAACAGATGGTTAGCGTTGCCTATTTTTATGGCAATAATGTTCCTCGTTTATTACATATCAATTTCTACTGTAGGAACCGTTGCAACCGACTGGGTAGGAGACGGTGTGTTTGGAGACGGATGGTATTTTCTTGGAATAGGAACCGAGGAATATGAAGAAAAATCCAACTCTGTTGAGCTGGTTGACAGCATGATACTATTCGCTGAGGAACAACGGGATATTGATGTAAGTATTTATACCGATGCGCAGGATGCAGACTCAAAAAGGGATGCCGCTAAAGCCATATTGCTTGAAATTCAGCTTGCTGATATTGATAATGATAACCTTCCCGATCAACAGCTATGGACTTACGAAGATGAAGAAACGTATGAAACGTATTACGTTACATCTGATGAGGTTTATGCCGCCATTGACATTGCTCATTCTGTGAATTATGAAGAACCGTATCCGTCAGATTACGGTCCTTGGATCCCCGGATTCTCCGCTCTTGCGACAACGGGATTGAATAAAGCAAACGCGCCGGTGTGGTTAAATAGCCTGATAGTTGACGGAATTATCGGCGGTGTTGGTTCTGTTTTAAGCTTTGTACCTCAGCTATTCGTTCTGTTTTTATTTTTAGCATTTCTTGAGGGATGTGGATATATGTCCCGCGTTGCATTTGTTCTCGACCGTATTTTCCGTAAGTTCGGTCTTTCGGGTAAATCCTTTATACCGATGCTTATAGGAAGCGGATGCAGTGTCCCCGGAATAATGGCAAGCAGAACTATTGAAAACGAGAGAGACCGACGTATTACGGTTATAACTACCAGCTTTATTCCTTGCGGAGCCAAGCTTCCCATGATTGCAATGATCACAGCTGCTTTATTTGGCGGACCCGGATCCGGCTGGTGGCTTGCACCTGTATGCTATTTTGCAGGTATATTGGCGGTCGTCTTATCAGGACTTATGCTCAAGAAGACAAAGTTGTTTTCGGGAGATCCTTCACCTTTCGTCATGGAGCTTCCCATGTACCATCTTCCTACTGTCGGAAGCATTTTCCGCTCAATGTGGGAGCGTGGCTGGTCGTTTATCAAAAAAGCAGGAACGATTATACTTCTTTCCACGATTATACTGTGGCTTGGAAATACGCTTGGTGTCGTAGACGGTAGATTCGGATTTTATCTTGAAATGCCTGAGCACGGTAAGAGTGTGATAGATTATATAGGTTCGGCAATATGCTGGATATTCGCTCCCTTAGGCTTTGGAGACCCCACGGCAGCAGTTGCTACCTTTATGGGACTTATCGCAAAAGAGGAGGTCGTAGCGGTATTTGGAGTAACCGATTTTGCAGGACTTGGACGTCTGGTTGGATTTTCATTTCTTATGTTTAATCTTCTTTGCGCGCCTTGTTTTGCGGCGATGGGAGCCATACGCCGAGAAATGAACAGTTGGAAATGGACGGCGTTTGCAATTTCTTATCAATGCATCTTCGCCTATGCCGTTTGTTTAATTATTCATCAATTTGGTTTACTCTTTACAGGTGCTATGGGCGGCATAAATATTTTGTGGCTGTGTATTTCTTTCCTATTGCTTGGATTTATGCTATTCATGATATTTAAGCCCTTTAAAGATTCTCAAAAAAAGGGTAAAAAACTCAATCAAAACTAATATAGAAAGGAGTTTCTTATGAAAGCCTTACTTACATGGATAGGAGCTAACATTTGGACTATAATTATATGTGCCGCACTTGTTTCTATCGTCGCATTTATAATTGTATATATGATTCGTCAAAAGAAAAAAGGAAGAAGCTCCTGCGGATGCTCTTGTGGGTCATGTGCCATGAATTGCCATGCCCGAAAAGATCAATAAAATTAATAAGGGATGCACAAGGCATCCCTTATTCTGCTTGAGAAAGGAGAAATTTACGTGAAGAAATACGACATAAAAGGCATGAGCTGTGCCGCATGTAGCTCCCGCGTTCAAAAAGCGGTAGCGGAAATAGACGGAGTTCTTTCATGTTCTGTGAACCTTTTAACAAATTCTATGGTCGTTGACGGAGACGTGCCGTCAGATATTATAATAGAAGCAGTGAAAAAAGCGGGATACAGCGCCGAAGAAGCATTTGCGAAAAAATCCCCCAAAAGCAAGGAGTTAAATACTTTAAAAAGTAAGGGACTGGGAATCAGCTTCTGTATTTCTTTAATTCTTCTTGCTGTTCTCATGTATATATCTATGGGGCACGGTATGTGGAATGCTCCGTTACCGCAGTTTGTTTCAAATAAACCCTTTTTATTAGGGATTATTCAAATGATTTTTTCTGCTTCTATAATGGTGATAAACAGAAGGTTTTTTATAAACGGCTTCAAAGGATTGTTTCACCTTGCTCCAAATATGGATACCCTTGTGGCAATAGGCTCACTTTCAGCATTTATGTATAGTTTTGTTTTGCTTATTCTGATGTCATTTACAAGCAATTCAGCTATAATGCACCAATATTTACATGGGCTTTATTTTGAGTCTGCGGCAATGGTTCTTACGCTTGTAACACTTGGTAAGTTTCTTGAGTCAAGGGCGAAGGGCAAAACAACAAATGCAATAAAGGCTTTAATGGAGCTTTCTCCCGATACTGCAGTTATTATAAGGGACGGACATGAAATTTCGGTTCCTGTGGAAGTAGTAACCGTAGGAGATGTTTTTGTTCTCCGTCCCGGGAATAAGATACCCGTTGACGGTGTTATAATTGAGGGAATAAGTACCGTTGATGAGTCATTACTTACAGGCGAAAGTATTCCTGTGGAAAAAAGAGAGGGAGACAGTGTTTCTTCCGCTACAATAAACAGATCGGGTGTTATAAAATGTCAGGCAACACGGGTAGGAGAGGATACGACTCTTGCACAGATAATAAAAATAGTAGACGATGCATCTGCAACTAAAGCTCCGATTGCCCAAACTGCGGATAAGGTTGCAGGGGTGTTTGTTCCCGCCGTAATGCTTATAGCATTGGTAACCTTTACCGTATGGTTAATAATTGGAAAGACCTTTGGTTTTTCATTGGCAAGAGCTATATCTGTTCTGGTCATAAGCTGTCCTTGTGCTTTAGGACTTGCAACTCCTGTCGCTATAATGGTCGGTAACGGTATTGGAGCTAAAAACGGAGTACTTTTTAAAAACGCAACTGCTCTTGAAAATCTATCTAAAGTAAAAACGGTTGCTCTTGATAAAACGGGAACTGTTACAAATGGAAATCCAAGTGTAATAGATGTTATTACAGCGGATTGCGTTTCACTTGATGAGCTGTTGCTCGCTGCAGCATCAATTGAAGCAAACAGTGAGCACCCCTTAGCCAAGGCTGTGTCGGAATATTGTAAAGGAAAAGGAATTTCACCACAAAAGATTGTTGATTTTGAGGATATTCCCGGCAGCGGAATTTCGGGACTGCTTAATGAATCACGTATATATGCGGGAAACCTTTCATACGTAGGAAAAAAATCCAAAGTACCACAGAATATCATTGATCATTCTATAAACAATTCGAGTAAAGGACAAACACCTTTGTTCTTTGCGAATGAGTCAGATTTTTTAGGTGTAATTTTTGTTTCGGATGCAATAAGAGAAGATAGTAGAGATGCAATTTCCATGCTTAACTCTATGGGTATAACCACGATTATTATTTCCGGAGATAATGAAAGAACTACTGCTGCCGTATGTGAACAGGCGGGTGTTAATTCTTACTATGCGGAAATTAAACCTCAAGAAAAAGAACGGATTATAAGAGATATGCAGAAATCCGGACTCGTCTGTATGGTTGGCGATGGCATAAACGATGCGCCCGCACTTACAAGAGCAGACATTGGAATTGCTATCGGAAGCGGTACGGATATTGCAATTGAGGCTGCTGATGTGGTTATTATAAAAAACAGGCTGTCTGACGTTGTCTCGGCAATCAAAATAAGCCGTGCTGTAAGGCGTAATATACGGGAAAATCTATTTTGGGCGTTTGCGTACAATATAATCGGTATACCGCTTGCGGCAGGCGCATTTATAACGCTTCTGGGATGGGAGCTTAACCCTATGTTTGGCGCAGCGGCAATGAGTGTATCCAGCTTTTTGGTGGTAACTAACGCACTTAGACTTAATTTTTTGAATTTTAATAAAGATAAAAAGCAAAAGGAAATGAAGGCTATGAAAAATGAAAAAACAATTTATATTACCGGAATGATGTGTATGCACTGCGAAGCTCGTGTAAAACAGTTACTCGAAGGCATAAAAGGTGTTGAGTCGGCTGATGTGAGCCACGAAAAGGGAACTGCTGTTATTACTTTTAAAAATGACATAAAAGATTCGGCTATAAAGAAAGTTATTGAGGACAATGGATATAAGGTTACATTGATTCAGTAAGCGACATATAACTATGATAAACGGTGCTGTCTCAAATATAGTTGAGGCAGCACCGTTTTACTGTATTGTCGGTTCCGGGGACGCGATGCTGATAGAATAAAAGAAATTCCCGCCCGAGATCCTTCACTGCGTCGCCACGCTCTGTCATTCTCGAGCGAAGCGAAGAATCTCGCGTGGCGACTTCGTTCGAGGATGACACGGGCGGGATTCTTGTATCCCGTCATCGGGGAACCATTGTATTGATAATATGTTATGTTTTTGTCTGATACATTCTGCGATAATCTTTGGGAGACATACCGTATGTTTTTTTAAACAATTTGCTGAAATATAATGGGTCAGTTATTCCTACTGAGGAGCTGATTTCATTTATTGATTGATCAGATTCGTTTAGCTTTGCCGCAGCAATAGATAATCTGTAATGATTGAGATACGAAATTGGAGAATTGCCAAAGACTTTTTTAAACGTAGCATAAAAGTTTGATTCGGACATATGAGACAGCTTCGCAAGCTTTTCAATTGTTATGTTCTTACTATAATTTTCTTTTATATAGATAACCGCGTTTTTAATTCCACTATGCGGCTCTTTTTCTATGGGTGTAGATATTTGCAGAAGAATTCCCAATAGCTTATAGCAATCCCCGTAATTATCAAAAATATTATTCGTTGCAAATATACTGTCAAAAATTTTATTAAATTTAATTTTTAAATCATTATCAATTACAGCGGGAAACTTATAAAGGGTGTCTATTTTGTATATATTATTTATTTCCACATCAAGAAAAATCCATCTTGCGCTCATCTTTCCACTATCTGCATTTACATGATGGACTATTGTTTGTTGAACCTCTGATGGGGCGATAAAAAAACCACCTTCACCTGTCTGTTTTGTTTCACCGCTTCCAATCGCAATATCATAGCTACCCTCTACGGATTGTACAATTGACAAGTACGGCAAGACTTTTATATGCTTGATATTTTCGTTGTAAACAGAATTGAAACCGGATTTTTTAAAGGTTTTTATATGTGCGTTGGTTATTGTCAATTTATATCACCTCAGTAGTATTATACATGTTTTTCGTAATATTGTCAATTGATTTATATAGTTTTATTCTGTATAATACATTATAGAGGTGATATTATGGAATTTTATACACAAAACGGGAATAAGCGCCCCATTCGTCTGTCCGAAAAAACGCGAAAATTCGCTTATGATTCACTCAACCGAAAATACGGTCTTGACACTTTAAAGACAAATGCAGTAGAGCTTGATTACATAAAGGATTGCAAGTTTTTTTCCGATCTTGAACTACACGATATTGCAATTCAGGAAATTGCTGCAAAAGCGCCTATCCGAATTTGTGATGGCGAGAAAATAAGCGGAGCTGCAACACTTGGCATGGCGATACAACATAAGATACCTGCTACGTATCAAGGCAAATCACTGTGGTCAAGCAACAGTCATTTGACGGCAGATTTTGAAACTGTGCTCAAGAAAGGGATAAATTACATACGTTCCAATGCTGAAGCCGCATACGAGAAGTATCTCGGCACGGAAAAAGAGCAATTTTCAAAGAGCTGTTTGCACTGTCTTGATGCTTTTTCGCTTTGGCACAGTCGTTATATTGAAAAATTAAGTGAGCTCCCTGATTACCGTGAAAACTATCAAGCTCTTAAACGCGTGCCATTTGAGCCGGCAACAAACTTTTATGAGGCGGTTCAGAGCCTTTGGTTTACATTTGCATTCATTCGTTTGTGCGGAAATTGGCCCGGGATCGGACGTATAGACTATTTACTTGGTGATTATCTGAAAAGGGATCTTGAAAACGGCACACTTTCAATAGACATGGCAAGAGAAATACTGGCGCATTTCTTCATCAAAGGGTGTGAATGGGTAAACGGTCAATTTATAGGTAGCGGTGATGCTCAGCACTACCAAAACATTTTGCTTGCGGGAATTGACGAAAACGGAGACGAAATCACAAATGAAGTAACCTATCTTGTTCTTGATATTTTGGAAGAGCTTGGTATCAGCGATTTTCCAACGACCGTTCGTGTAAATCAAAATACTAACGAAAAACTTTTGCGAAGAGTGGCTGAGGTCATGCGATATGGTGGAGGGATACTTGCGGTATATAACGAAGATCTAATAATCCAAGCTCTGATAAAGGACGGTTATGAAGAACGCGAAGCACGTAAATTCGCTAACGATGGATGTTGGGAGGTACAGATTCCCGGAAAGACATTTTTTATATATTCGCCTTTTGATTCCTTACAGATACTTCAACGAAAAACCTTGCGCGGGTACGAAGAGACGGTACTTTTTTCGGATTTTGAAGATCTTTATACACATTTTAAGACGGATCTTTTTACGTATGTTGAGGAGATTTTTAAATCCAGGGAGAAAAAATTTGTTCGTCCGGTTGATCCCGCAAAGAATTTTAAATGGGCTACACAGCCGCCATGCACAGTTGTTTCACTTTTTGAGCAGGGATGTGTGGAAAAAGGACTTTCTTATCTTGAGGGTGGACCTGTATACAATATAAACTCACCTCACATTGGTGGATTTGCCGATGTGGTCAACAGTCTTTACGTTATAAAAAAGTTGGTATACGATGAAGGTAAACTCACCCTTCAGGAGTTTTTGAAAATACTGAAGGATAATTGGGAGGGAAATGAGGTCCTGCGACAATACGTATTGAATCATTATGAATATTATGGTAATGATAATGACGAGGTTGATGCGATAGCTGCGCGTTTGCTTTCTGATTTTGCTGATATCTGCGTTTCATTTAACGGAAAATGCGGTTATAAATTTCCCGCGGGGGTAAGCACATTTGGCAGACAGCTTGAATGGGCAGATAAAAGATTAGCCTCTCCTCACGGTAGAAAAGTGGGAGATGTTTTGGCTGCTAACTGTTCACCTACACCAAACACGGACAAAGAGGGAGCTACGGCAATTATTAATTCTTACTGTAAAGCAGATCTTTCAAAACTTGCTACCGGAGCGGCGCTTGATATAAAACTATTGCCATCAAGTGTTGAAGGTGAAGACGGTCTGCAAGGGCTCATATCATTAATTCGAGGCTTTGTCGCACTTGGCGGCTTTTTTATGCAACCTGATGTTGTGGACGCTTCGATCCTGAAGGAAGCGCAAAAACATCCCGAGAATTATCAGACGCTCTCTGTGCGTGTGTCGGGATGGAATGCTCGATTCGTAACTTTAAACAAGGAATGGCAGAATATGGTGATAGAGCAAAATGAGCACTAATTTAATGTTAAAAGTAACCGAAATACAACGTTTTTGCATGCACGACGGACCGGGTATACGAACTACCGTTTTTTTAAAGGGATGTCCTTTGAAATGTAAGTGGTGCCATAATCCGGAAACGAAAAAAACACAATCAGAGCTTCTATTCTATTCAAACAGATGTATTTTCTGTAAGAGCTGCGAACTATCCTGTGCTTATATGGTACATACGGTTAATGAAGAACACTTGTTAGAGCGAAGTAGATGCGTTATATGTAATGATTGCGCAAATAACTGTCCAACAGGAGCCATAGAAATATGCGGCAAGGAAATGTCAATCGAAGACATATTGTCAGTAGTAAAAAAGGATTTAGCGTTTTACGGCGATAATGGAGGGATTACACTTTCCGGAGGAGAACCGTTTATGCAAGGTGATGCCGTAATAGATCTTTTAAAGATTTGCAAAGAACTTGGGATATCAACTGCAGTTGAAACCTGCGGATATTGTGATATTGGTATTTTAAAATCTGCCATTCCTTTTGTTGATCTGTTTTTATGGGATATCAAGGATACGGATATCAAGCGGCATAAGTACTATACGGGAGTATCAAATAAACGTATATTGGAAAATCTGTCATACGTTAGTAAAAGCGGAGCAAAGATTCAATTACGCTGCATTCTTATAAACGGTATTAATACTGAAAAAGAGCATTATGAGAAAATTGCCGATATCGCAGGAACTATATCAAATTTAGACTGTGTTAAATTGATTCCTTATCATGCTTACGGAGGAACAAAATCAATCCTTTTAGGTGAAAATGATAATGGAAAGATGGAGTGGATCCCGGATACATCACAGGTTGAATTAGCAAAGCAGATCATTAATTCGAAGGGAATAAAGACTCTTTAGTATAAAAATATTTTAAAAACTTATTGCAAATAAGTAATAAATAAAAACCTGCAGAGAGATTAAATAACTCTCTGCAGGTTTTGTGTTTTTATTAGTCCTGAGCATCTTCTGCCTTAACGTCAACGTTCTTGACGGCAGTTCTCAATATTCTTATTTTTGTACGGTCATGTCCGGTTTCAATTAAAACGGTTTCGTCTTTTATGCTTACTATCTTTCCAATAATACCGCCGATAGTAGTGATTTCATCACCAACCTGAAGATTGTTTCGCATATCGTTTATCATTTTTTCCTGCTTCTTCTGGGGCCTTATGGTAAAGAAGTACATTACAACAAATAAAATAACAATTAGAAGTATAGGTAACAAATTCATAATAAAATAATCCTCCAAAAATTACATTCATACTCATGGTATTATAACATATTTTCCCAAAAAAACAATGTCTTAATTGTAAATTATTTGTTGATAAATTAAGTTGTTTAGAATAAATTTCCAAAAAGGTTGAAATATATAATAAAATGTGATATAATAAAGTAATAAATTATATTCGGAGAAAGATATGTCTTCAAATTCTTATATTGAATGCGGAAAAATAATAAATACACATGGTTGTTATGGCGGATTAAAGCTAGAATCCTGGTGCAATACTCCCGAAGAATTGGCTATGCTCAAAAAACTGTATATCAAAAAGGACGGAGAATTTTTAAAGTGTTCCGTTGATAAAGCTTCTGTATTTAAGCAGTTTGTCATAGTTACATTAAACAACGTAAAGTCTATGGATGAGGCATTGGCACTAAAAAATACCGTTGTTTATGCTCTCCGAAAGGATTTCCGTCTTGAAGAGGGAGAATATTTCATCGCAGATCTTTCAGGTTTGGATGTAATAGATGCTAATAGCGGAAAGGTCTATGGGACACTGCTTGAGGTAATAAACAGAGGCGCATCTGATATATACGTTGTAAAAACAGATGATGGAGAGCGAATGATTCCTGCCGTTCCGGAATTTATTAAATCTATTGATATCAAAAAGGGAATATTCGTTACACCTATTTCGGGCATGCTTGACTAACCGTAATTGTATATCGGAGGACTTATGAAATTTGATATAATGACTCTTTTTCCCGACTTGGTTGAATATGTACTTGGAGAAAGTGTTATAGGAAGAGCCCAAAAAGCCGGATTCATTGAAATATCAACCCATAATATCCGCGATTATTCCGAGGACAAGCATAGAAGAGTAGATGATACACCTTACGGCGGCGGCAAAGGCATGCTTATGATGGCTCCTCCAATTTACAGATGTTATGAGGATATTTGTAAAAATAATTCGGAGGTAAGCTCAAGACGGGTTGTCTTTATGTCTCCGTCGGGAAAGGTTCTCAATCAAAAGAAAGCCGAGGAGCTTTCAAAATACGAGCATCTTATAATTCTTTGCGGTCATTACGAAGGCGTCGATCAACGTATTATTGACGAAATAGTTGATGAAGAAGTATCTATAGGAGATTTCGTTCTCACCGGCGGTGAAATTCCCGCCTGTATTTTGGTGGACAGTGTTGCACGTCTTGTTGAAGGGGTCCTGTCCGATCCCGAATGCTATGAAAAAGAAAGTATTTCAAGTGGGCTTATCGAATATCCGCAGTATACGAGGCCTTACGAATTCCACGGTGTAACAGTACCGGAAGTTTTGATATCCGGGCATCACGGGAACATAGATAAATGGAGATATGAGCAATCAATTGAGCGGACAAAACTAAATCGCCCCGATATATACGAAGAATTTGAAAGGAGGAACAGACTTGAAAAAGAATAAAGGAACTGCGACAGCTGTGTCTCGAGCTTCTAATCATAGAAGTTGGATATTTTTTTGGCTTGACAGACTTTCTGATGCGATTTATAAAGCCCTCGGTAACGGATTGTTTGGATATATTTTTACTGCATATACGCAGGAACAGGCATCCTTTGAAAAGGGATTTGTAAAAAAACATTTTTCAGAAAGCTCAAAAACAAGACTGTATATACGAACAGTCAAGAAATATTTATCCAAGGTCTTTGAAAGCAGTGCATTGCTTAACGGAATGGGAACTTTAGGAAAGAAACTGACCTCGTTTTCATTAAAGGCTTTCGGAAGCATGTTCTTCTCGTTTGGTCTTTACGTTACTTTAATGTATCTTATAAGGCTGTTCCTTCCCGTAATCGAAACAGCAGATACAAGCGTTGCAATCATCGGTGTCACAATATGTATTATATCCGTCCCCATGCTGCTGTCAACGAAAAATTTGATAGGAGCTATCGGAGAAAGCAGTATTTTAGGAACCGTTTTTAAGGAAACACTCGGATTCAGAGACGAAACCTTTGAGGTAGAAAAAGCAAAATCAAAAAACGGCATCATGATTGTTTTTGGAATGCTTTTGGGAGTACTTACTATATGGGTACACCCCTTAACAATCCTTGCCGTTCTCGCTTTGATCATACTTCTTGCGCTCGTAATGATAGCACCCGAAATCGGAGTTATTATTGCTTTGTTTGCGCTTCCGTTTTTCTCACTGTTTGATAATCCGGCAGTTGTTCTCGGAATTCTTATTTTGACAGTTGTTATAAGTTATATTGTAAAGATAATACGCGGAAAGAGAATAATAAAATTTGAATTAATAGACTTATCCGTGTTAGTATTCGGGGTGCTTATTTTCTTATCGGGTACAATTTCATCAGGAGGATCCACCGGATTTAGAGAAGCGCTTCTTACTTGTGAATTTATACTCGGATATTTTCTGATAATAAACTTAATGAGAACTGCAGAGTGGATAAGACGTTGTGTTTGGGCAATTGTTACCTCGGGTACAGTCGTAGCATTCATTGGAATTGCACAGTATTTCCTTGGAATATTTACTACCGGTGCATGGATAGACAGAGAGTACTTTTACGATATAAAGGGCAGAACGGTATCTTTGTTTGAAAATCCAAATGTTCTTGCTGAGTATCTTGTAATTATTCTTCCTTTTGCAATGTATGCATTGTTCAAAGCAAAAGGGTGGCGAGCAAATCTTTTAGGACTTATATCTGTATTAAGCATATTACTTTGTATCATTCTCACATGGTCTCGTGCAGCTTGGCTTTCAGCAATAATCTGTATTTTTCTTTTCTTTATGATATACAGCAAAAAAACAATAAGATTTTTGTTTGTTTCTTTGTTTTTCGTACCCGTTATATCATATTTCTTACCCACGTCTGTTACGCGTAGATTTTTAAGTATAGGAAATATGACGGACTCTTCGACTGTATACAGATTTTACACGTGGAGAGGAACTGCTCGCGGTTGCTCAGACTTCTTCTGGGGTGGAGTTGGATACGGTCCGACGGCTTTTCAGGAGATGTACCCCCCATATGCTTATGCCGGAATGGAAGCCGCAGAGCATAGCCATAGTCTCTATTTACAAATCCTCTTTGGAATGGGAATATTTGGACTCCTCGCTTTTGCGGTTGTAATATTATTGTTCTTGCAGATGAATTTTGAGTACATTAAAAACGAATCATCAAAGAACATGAAAATGGTTTCAGCAGCAAGCATTTGCGCAATTGTTTCAATGCTTATTTTCGGTTTATTTGACTATATATGGTACAATTACCGCATATTCTTCTTGTTCTGGATCATACTTGCGCTTGGGTGTGCTTGCGCAAGAATAGGAAACGATGAAACTCGAAGACATAGCTACGATACCAATGCAGATTTTACCTCAAATGAATAAACTGAGGCTTATATATGAAAGGAACTGTTATGAACGGACAAAAAAAGGGAAAAGCATCATCATCATCGGTTAAAACAAAGAAGTTCAAATTTAACTTTGTCGATGTAGCTTTGATTTGCGTTATCATTTCAATTGTTATTGCTGTTATTTACTTTTTGCCATCTACATCCTGGCTTAAGGATAAAGGCAGAACGCAGGATAGAAAAATTCAATATACAATAGAAATATTAGATGTTGATAAAGATTTTTTTGACAATATTCTTGCAGGTGAAATTGTTATTGATTCGGTTACCAAGGCAAATATCGGTAATGTTTTTAGTATAAACAACAACGAAAAGTATACCGAATATGAGTATATAGAACAAAAGGATACAGAAAAATTGACTCCAATTGAATATGGAGACAGATTTAACCTTCAGATTACAATTGAGGCTACTGCAAAGTACGTTACTGATGAAGGATATAACGTAAACGGAACCAGAATAGCCGTTGGAGAAAAAATGTACGTAAGATTCCCGAATTTTATCGGTGAGGGTTACTGTATAGGTATAGATGATACATTGAATTAATTTAAGAAAGGAGACGGAAATAATGGAAGAAAAAATAGTAGCTGAAGGCTCAAAAAAGCCTAAAAGAGCAAGAATAAAAGCGCTTGACATAGTTATCATATTGCTCATCATAACGTCTCTTGTCGGTGTATATTTCAGATATAGCTTACTTGACACGTTAAACGGACGTAAAAACATGAAAGAATATGCCGTACATTTTGAAATAAAAGATATAAAGTATACAACGGCAGACTTCTTCAGCATAGGAGATAAATTCTATTTTTACGAAGAAGGAGTATTTTTAGGTGAACTGTTGGGCGTTTCCGATACATCAAAAAACGCACTTTCGACTCCCAATGCAACAAAATATGTTGTACCGGATGACTCATCTGATATAAAATCCATATCGTATCCTGACAAAACACGTATCGATGCTACAGGAAGATTAAAATGCATTGGAAAATATTCAGAGGCAAACGTTTTCTTGCTCGACGGAAAGAGACCCATTTCTCCTAATGATACGATAAAAATAAGAACCGAGTATGTAACCGTTACCATAAGAATTACAGAAATTACATCTATTGATGATAACAACATCTCCTAAAGCGACACAATGTGTACAATATGAAGACTTTTCTGCTATTTTTTTAAAAAAAGTTTATTGAATATAACCAATATTTAACTATTGATTTTGTAAACATTTTTTGATATACTATTAGTATAAGTAATTATTGTCCACCTAATGCAGATAGTTTAATTCAGAACAGGAGCAACATTATGACGCAGAGAGACGTTACTATTACAAATAATATTGGTTTGCATGCAAGACCTGCTACCTTCTTTATTCAGAAGGCTAATTCGTTTAAATCTTCCATTTGGATAGAAAAGGACGATCGTAAGGTAAATGCTAAAAGTCTTTTGGGAGTTCTTTCAATGGGAATCGCAAAGGGTATGACAGTTACCTTAATAGCTGACGGTCAGGACGAAGCAACTGCAATTAACTCATTGGTAGAGCTTGTTCAGACAGGATTCGCTGAGTAATACAATTTTTGGGCTGTTACCAAACAGCCCATTTTTGTTTTTTATTAGATTTTTATTGGAAAGGAACAGTATAGATGCCTAAAACAGCCAATAGATTTGAAGAATTACTCGAAAAGGCTAATAAATTACCTTCATGTCCGGGTGTCTATATTATGAAGGATAAGGACGGCAAGATAATTTACGTTGGTAAATCAAGAAAACTCAAAAATAGAGTGTCGCAGTATTTTCAAAACAGCAAAAAAAGCTTTAAAACGGCAAAAATGGTTTCAACTGCAGAGGATTTTGACTATATTCTTTGCAAAACAGAGATAGAAGCTCTGGCTCTTGAAAATACCCTTATAAAAAAGCATTCGCCAAAGTATAACATCAAATTAAAGGACGCAAAATCATATCCGTATATTAAAATCACATCGGGAGCATATCCAAAAATAATTTTTACACGCAGCCGTATGGCAGATAAGGCCACATATTTCGGTCCATTTACGGGTGTATCTACCGTATATTCAATATTGGATACGGTTAACAAAGCACTTGGGCTCCCAACGTGTAAACGGAGCTTTCCCAAAGATATAGGAAAAGAACGTCCTTGTATATATTATCAGATGGGTAAATGCTGCGGTGTTTGCACAGGAAAAGTATCATCAGAGGAGTACGGTAAAATAATTGAATGTGCTGCAGACATTCTCAAAGGACACAGTAAAAATGCAATTCAATTGCTTGAAAACAATATGTTTGCGTACGCAGAAAACGAACAATATGAATCCGCAGCAAGATGCAGAGATACCATAAAGGCATTGCAAAAGCTCACTGACAGGCAAGACGTAGTTGCTTCTCCCGATTCAAATATAGATGTATTCGGGTTGTTTTCTGAAGATTCATTTGCGTGTATTTCGTCCATGTATATACGAGACGGTGCACTCACAAACAAAAATGACTTCTTAATAAGCTCCGACGCAATCACCGACAGTGAAGCACTTTGTGCCTTTTTGGTCGAGCATTATGAAATGAATTCATTTATACCAAAGCTAATAGCTATTTCATTTGAGCTTGATAATGATGACAAAACCGACCTTGAAGCATATTTAAGCCACAAGCTAGGCAGCAAGGTAGAAATAAGACGTCCCGAGAGAGGTCATATCAGCGAGCTTTGTAAGCAAGCACTTGAAAATGCAAAAGAACATGTAAGGCAGGAAAAAAACAAGGCACAAAAAGATGACAAAGCATTGCTTTCCCTTGCTGAACTGTTGGCATTAGAGGTCCTTCCTGAAAGAATAGAAGCGTACGATATATCAAACATTGGCGCGGAGAACATAACTGCAGGTATGGTTGTTTTTAAAAACGGTACCCCCAGCAAAGCCGATTACCGCTCGTTTAATATCAAAACCGTAGTTGGTAAGCCCGATGACTACTCATCAATGAGAGAGGCATTGGACAGGCGTTTTTCACACTTAAAGAATGACAGTAACGGCTGTTTTTCCGAATATCCCGATATTATTCTTGTGGACGGCGGACACGGACATGTAGCCGTTGCAAAAGAAGTCGCTAACAAGCACGGCATATGCGTACCTATATACGGAATGGTAAAAGACGAATTTCACAAAACCAGAGCCTTGTGTACAGAAAAGGACGAGATAAATATTGCAAGGGAGCAGTCCGTTTATATGCTTATATATAAAATTCAGGACGAGGTACACAGATTTTCTGTAGGAAAGGCATCAAGTGCTAAGAGAAAAACCTTCAAGCGTTCTTCTCTTGAAAATATAGACGGAATTGGTCCTGTTAAAGCCAAGAAGCTTCTTAAAGCTATGGGAACACTGGCAGAAATAAAAAATGCATCTACAGACGTTCTTGAAAGGGTAGACGGTATAACCCAGACAGATGCGCATAATATTTATAAATATTTCCATTCCAATCAAAAAGGGGAGCGTAAAAAATGATGAGAATAATCACCGGTAAAGCAAAGGGAATTAAATTAAGCACGCTTGAAGGGGACGAAACACGTCCTACTGCGGAACGAGTAAAAGAAGCTATATTTTCCATGATACAATTTGACATAGAAGGAAGACGTATTCTCGATCTTTTTTCGGGGTCGGGTCAGATGGGGCTTGAGGCAGTAAGCAGAGGCGCAGAACACGCGATAATGGTTGACCGTTCAAAAAATGCAATAAAAATAATTGAGAACAATGTATCAAAGACAAAATTGTCCGCTCAATGTACTGTGATAAATTCTGAAGCAATAGACTTCATAAAGAGAAATAAGGGTAATAAATTTGACATTATATTTATTGATCCGCCGTATGCTTCCGGATTATACGCGCCGGTTTTACTCGAATTATACAAATCAGAAATGCTTAAAGCCACCTCCTTGATTATATGTGAAAACGATTTCGAAGGATTAATAAGCGGTAATCAAGAGCTTGAAACAATATATAAGGTTAAAAAAGCATCAAAATACAGCAAAACAGTGATTACCGTTCTTGAGGTGAACCAATGAAAAAAAACGAAAAAAAAATTGCAATTGTACCGGGAAGCTTTGACCCTATAACATACGGCCATATAGATATTGCCAAACGCGCGGCTCAATGCTACGACAAGGTATACTTTGCCGTAATGATAAACAGAGAAAAGAAATATCTTTTTTCAATTGAAGAAAGAGTAGAGATCGCAAAAGCGGCTTTATCAGAATTTGAAAACATAGAGGTTATATCCTCAGAGGGTATGCTTTGGGAATTGGCGCAAAAGCTTTCGGCAAATGCAATCGTAAAGGGCTACAGAAATAATATAGACCTGGAATATGAAAACAAAATGGCAAAATACAATAAAGAGCATTATCCCAACGCTGAAACGGTTTTACTTAAAGCCGACGAAAAACTGTCGTATATAAGCTCTACCGTCGTCAGAGAATACCTTTCGCAAGGGAAGGATCTCAGCGGATATCTTCCCGAGGCGGCTATATCCGTAATCAATAAATTATCAAAAAAGTTCTAAATAAAATAATCCTCCCATATATTTTAACTGAAAAATATTTGGGAGGATTTTATTATGGCAGAACATTCAATTTACCGTGATATAGCGCAAAGAACGGGAGGCGATATATATATAGGGGTCGTGGGTCCTGTTCGCTCAGGAAAATCAACGTTTATAAAGCGTTTTATGGAATCTTTGGTTCTTCCTAATATTGAGGACGGATATTCAAGAGACAGAGCAAGAGATGAAATGCCCCAATCAGCTGCAGGGAAAACCGTTATGACGACCGAACCGAAATTCGTGCCGGATGAGGCTGTAAGTATTAAAATAGATGATTGCGCGTCTCTCCGTGTAAAAATGATAGACTGTGTTGGATATATTGTTTCAGAAGCTTTGGGAACTATTGAAAACGGTCAGCCAAGAATGGTACATACCCCCTGGCAGGAAGCTCCTATGCCTTTTGTTGAAGCGGCAGAAATGGGAACAGAAAAGGTTATCAAAGAGCATTCAACTATTGGAATGCTTATTTCCTCAGACGGAACAATTGGTGAGATCTCCCGCGAAAGCTATGCACCGGCAGAGGAGAGAATAGTCAATGAGTTAAAGAGCATTGGTAAGCCATTCGCTATGATACTCAATTCAGCGGATCCCTCTTCGGATACTGCTATATCGTTAGCATATGAACTTGAAGAAAAATACGGTGTTCCCGTTGCGCTTGTAAGCTGTATCGATCTCAACGCAGAAGATATAAGCCACATTCTTGAGCTTGTTCTACATGAATTTCCCGTTACAGAGCTTAGTATAGAGCTTCCTGTATGGATGGATATACTTCCTGCAGAGCACAAGCTAAGATCTTCTGTCAAAGCATCGGTCTGTGCAGTCGCAGATAAAATAAAAAAAGCGGGAGACATAAAATCTGCTCTTTGCGAGTTAAACAATAATGAATATATTGAAGGTTATAACATTGAAGAAATAGATCTCGGAACAGGTAAGACAAACGTATCTATTTATTTCGATAATTCGCTGTATTATTCAACGCTGAGCGAATTAACAGGATTTGAAATTAACGATGAAAGTGATCTTATAAAGCTTTTACGTGAATTTTCCGAATCTAAATGTCAGTATGAGCGCGTTGCAGAAGCTCTTGCAATGGCAGAAGAGAAGGGCTACGGAATAGTCATGCCCACTATTGATGAATTACACCTAGAAGAACCGGAAATAGTGAAACAGTCCGGCGGATACGGGGTTAAACTGTCGGCATCTGCACAATCAATTCATCTTATCAGGGCAAATATCGAGACAGAAATCAATCCTATTGTAGGAACAGAGCAGCAGTCACAGGACCTTATCAAGTATTTGCTTACCGAATTTGAAGAAGAACCCGGAAAAATATGGGAATCCAACGTGTTTGGAAAGAGCTTGTATGAGCTTGTTAATGAAGGACTCCACACAAAGCTTGAACATATGCCGGAGGAATCTCGTACAAAGCTTTCAGAAACACTTGAACGTATAATAAACGAAGGTAGCGGAGGACTTATCTGCATACTTCTTTAAAGATATTAAAGCGGGAGTTTTTCTCCCGCTTTTTTCAATATTTTGTATAATTCTTGACTTTTCTTCTGACTTATGATATAATTAGCTATATCAATATACGGAGGAACAAAATGTCAAATATTTTTCCGCTGGAAACAATGCCGTCGCTTGTACGTGAATTTGCTACGTATAAAACGGTAATACAAAACGCATCCGAAAAAACCGTTGCAGAATATATGCTTGATCTGCGCACTTTTTTTAGATTTCTCAAGGCCAGAGAACTCAAGATAAGTCTTTCTGATGCTGAGGCATTTGATAAAATAGATATAAGTAAAATCGACCTTGATTATATAAAAAATATAACTGTTGAGGATATATACGAATTTCTAACGTACGCAGACCATAACAGAGGAAATATGGCGGCAGCAAAATCCCGTAAGCTTTCATCTATAAAAGGTTTTTTTAAGTATTTGACTACAAAAAGAATGATGCTTGAAGAAAACCCCGCAATAAATATAGAATCTCCCAAAAAGAAGCAGGCATTACCTAAATTTCTTTCTTTGGAAGAAAGTCTGGCTCTTCTTGAAGCAGTAAAACAAGACACTGATTCCGCTTCGAGAATAAGAGATTTTTCCATTATCACGCTTTTCTTGAACTGCGGAATGCGTGTATCTGAGCTTGCAGGTATAAATATTTCCGATGTGGACAAGCAGCTCCGTTCTCTAACAGTTACAGGAAAAGGAAATAAGCAGCGTATCGTATATCTCAACGAAGCATGCAGAGAAGCATTGGCTGAATATATGGACGAAAGACTTGGCGAAAAGCATATAAGGGCAAATTCCAATGCTCTGTTTTTAAGTAATAGGGAACAAAGAATGAGTGTTAAAACCATACAGTGGATGGTATATAAATATCTTGATATGGCCGGTCTTGAGTCAAAGCATTATTCGGTTCATAAGCTTCGACATACGGCAGCCACTCTTATGTACCAATCGGGTAACGTAGATGTCAGAGTTTTAAAGGATATTTTGGGACACGAGCAGTTAAACACGACTCAGATATATACACACGTAAGTAACCGAAATATGGAAGAGGCTATGGAACACAATCCTCTTTCAGTAAATAAAAGCATAGGAAACGATAAATAAACACTTTTGGTTGCTAAAGTGTAAATTTTTATGGATTTATATTGAAAAATCTTCTTTTTTGTAATATAATATTATTCGTACAAAAAACTATTTACAAATCAGCGAGGAAGTAATGAAAGTTTTTTTTCACAAGTATTCATATAACATAGTAAAAAATCTCGTAAATCAGTTTGCCATATCTCTCTTTGGCGCAATGCTTTCTATGGTAACAACTGCTTCGGGAAATACAGGATTTGCTATATCGGTAAGCATTTTTGCAATTGTATTTTATCTTTTCTTGGTATACATTACCACATGGGAAATAGGCGCAAAGGATAGAGTATCTGTTGATGTTGGGAAAATGGAATACAGACCTCATACAGGTCTCTTAATTGCTCTTGTATCCAATATTCCCAATTTCTTAATTGCAATACTGTATTTTGTATCAAGTCTTTTCCCGGATACATCAAAGGTTGCAGGTACAATAAACTTCCTTTCCGGAATATTCTCTATGATTTTCCAAGGAATGTATACAGGTTTGCTTATGAGTATTCGTTTCTCAAGCGGACTCTATCTAATAAATATGTGGTGGGCATTCTTCGTCATTATAATACCGGGACTTGTAACATCTTGGATTGCTTATTATACAGGATTCAAAAATTTCAGAATGATCGCACCTTTGTTCGACAAAAAAAATCAAACCAGAAAATAATTTTAAAAGGGGCTGTCTCAAATGAAAATTTGAGACGGTCCCTTTATTTTAATTTATATTATCATCATAAAATATTTCGCCAGTGTTTCGGGAGTTTCGGTCATTCCGTTTTTTATCCACCAATGAATTGTTTCAACAAATGCCGACGATACATGATCGAGCCAAAAGCTATCCGGTAACTCCTTCGGTTTTTCTTTAATAAATACCGAAGGTTGTTTTTTTATAAGCTCCTTCAGATTTTCCTTAAAGTATTTCAAAAAAAGATCATTATTTTCACAAACTAATAAATTTAATATATTATGATCGTTTTTTTGCAGATGCTGCAATAAGTGCAAAAATACCGATGAAGGGGCATTACATTCAAATATATGCTTATGTTTTTCCTCGTTTGCTTGGGTTGCATCAAAAATATGACAAAAAAGCTCTTTACAAAGCTCCTTAAGTAAAAAATCCTTTGTTTCAAAATGCGAATAAAACGTCGCTCTGCCTACATCGGCGCGTTGAATAATTTCTCCGACTGTAATTTGATTATAATGTTTTTTCGATAATATATCACAGAAAGCATTAATTATAGCCTCTCTTGTTTTCTTTTGCCGTCTATCCATTTTTTCTCCATACATTTTTTCAAAAATGTTCGGTATCGAACTATTTCAATTAAGTATATATTGATATTTTTAATAGGGTAGTATATGATATTAATGAACATGTTGTTCTATAACGAATTAATTGTATCATAATAAAAAAGACCTGTCAATAAGGAGAGCTATGAAAACGGAGAAAAATATTTTTATCGCCTTTATTGTGAATCTTCTATTTTCTGTTTTTGAATTTATAGGAGGCATTTTTACAGGAAGTGTGTCAATTATTTCTGATGCATTGCATGATATGGGTGATGCTATAAGTATAGGAATATCATACTTGTTTGAGAAGAAGAGCAAAAGAGAACCCGATAAAAACTATACTTACGGATATGCCCGTTATTCTGTAATAGGCGGTCTTCTTACAACGATTATTCTTCTTATAGGTTCAGCTTTGGTAATTTATAACGCAATTGAAAGAATTATCAATCCGACACAAATCAATTATAACGGAATGATTGTTTTGGGAGTAATTGGTGTTGTAATTAATCTATGCGCTGCTTGGTTTACACATGAAGGTGATTCACTAAATCAAAAAGCAGTACATCTTCATATGCTGGAAGATGTACTTGGCTGGATTGTTGTTCTCATTGGCGCTATAGCAATGAAATTCACGGATTTCGCGTTACTCGATCCAATCCTGTCGATCATTGTAGCTGCAATAATTTTTATAAGTGCAATAAAAAATTTGAAAGAGATTCTTAATTTATTATTGGAAAAGGTTCCTGAAAATATAAGCATTGAAGAAATCAGGGCGCATTTACTTGAGATTGATGAAGTAATTGACGTGCATCATATTCATATATGGAGCATAGACGGATATCAAAACTACGCAACGCTGCATGTGGTTTTTGACGGAGATCCACAAAAGGCTAAAAAGAATGTTCAAAATGAGCTAAAAGAGCACGGAATAGGGCATGTAACGGTCGAGCTTGAACGTGAAGACGAAAAATGTAATGATATTCACTGCCATATAGAATACACACCCTCATGCAGTCATCATCACCACAATCATTAAAACAAAGAATAAGGGCAGACATTTTAGCGTCTGCCCTTGTTTTTATTATTCTTTTTTATTTTCTTTACCGTAAAACAACCTAATGAGAAAGATAAAATAAGGATTACAAAAACAATAACGGTTCTTGATGTCAAAACCTTTCTCATATTGTCAATCGAAATGAGAAGCTCGCTGGCTTGTACGTCATTTTTGGATACAAGTTTTCCCGTTGCTATAAGGATATTCTCATAGTAAATATCCACGCCGCCAACCTCTGTACCGGATAAAACGGGAGCGGTTAATCTGTCCTCATAATAAAATGGTTTATAAGTAAGTTCTTTTCTGTAGCCAATGCCTGTAGGTGCATATGCGTATATATCCTTGGATAGAATACAGTCAACCCTCATTTCATCACGTCCGTTTGTCGGTAGCGCAAGATCAACACCGAGTTCGCCAATTTTTTCTCCCTTTTTGGCTATCAGTTCGTAAGAGTAATTTTCAAAAGCATAGTTCAAAAGGGTATTGGCAATTTTATAGGATAAAATCGTACCGTCAGATATTTCCACAGCACCCATAACAATACATAAATAAGAGTCGGTTCCGTCGGTAGCGTACGCGCAAACACAATATCCGCCCATATCGGTCATTCCGGAATTTAATCCTTTTACCTTTGAATTTTTATATCCGACGGCAGAATAGGAGCTTATCATTGCATTTCTGTTTGCAATAGTTTTCTCACCATCAGAATTGATGGGCTTATATTTATAGAATTGAGCGGAGCACATTTTCATAAATTCGGAATTTTCTACCGCTTTTTTGGAAATTATTACCGTATCATGAAGGGAAGTCGTCATTCCCACTTCGTCAATTCCCGTAGGATTTATGTAGTTGGTATGCGCACATCCCCATTCCTTGGCTTTATCATTCATTTTACTTACAAAGCTTTCAACAGATCCGGAGCAAAGTCTTGCAAGGACTATAGCGGCATCATTTCCGCCGCCGCATATTAATCCGTAAAGAAGATCTTTGACTGTTACAACCGAATCCTTTTCAAATCTTACGGTATATCCCTCTACACCCGACAAAAGCTCTTCTGTTAATTTTATTTGTTCATCAAAGCGTCCGTCAAGCATTTCTATTGCCAGTAGTCCTGTCATCATTTTAACAGTAGCCGAAGGTGCAATTATTTCTCTGTCATTGGATACATTGCTATATACTACGCGGTCGCTTTCATAGTTATAAAGATAGATGCAGTCGGCACCTGAAACAGAAGGAAAGGGCAAAATGTTATTTTCATTATCAGCAAATGAATTAATCGAAAATACCGACATCAAAAGAGCTACAAACAGAAAGACGGCGGTTATTCTGCGTAAAATCCGTGATTTTCCCATACTAACCGCCTTTCCCGTCAATCATTAAGATAATTATTTATAAGTTCAATAAGTAGCTTATCTCTGTCTATTTTTACAATTTTTCCTCTTGCATTTTTCCAATCTGTTATATAAACAGGGTCTTCCGAGAGTATGTATCCCGCAATCTGACGCGCCGGATCATATCCTTTTTCGCAAAGAGCATCGTAAATTTCCTTTAAAGTATTCTTCATCTGAATACTGTCTAGCTCATTAGCCATACGGTCTCCTTTATGAATAATAGAGTATATTATAATTATACCACTACCTGCGTACAATTTCTACAAAATATTTGTTAATTTTTTGATAAAAAAGACAAAATATTTTCGCGTGCTACTTGATTTTTGGATTTATATGGTGTATAATGTTTTAGTAATAAAAATTAAAGGAGATATTAAAAATGTTAGTATCAGCAAAAGAAATGTTAACTAAAGCAAAAGCAGGCAAATATGCAGTAGGCCAGTTCAACATCAACAACCTTGAGTGGACTAAGGCAATTCTTCTTACTGCACAGGAGCTTAACTCTCCCGTTATTCTCGGTGTTTCCGAGGGTGCAGGAAAGTATATGTGCGGTTATAAAACCGTTGTGGGCATGGTAAACGGTATGCTTGAGGAGCTTAACATCACTGTTCCCGTAGCGCTTCACCTTGACCACGGTTCTTATGACGCGTGCTACAAGTGTATCGAAGCAGGATTTTCTTCCGTAATGTTTGACGGTTCTCACTATCCTATTGAGGAGAATATCGCAAAGACCACCGAGCTCGTTAAGGTTTGCGCAGAGAAGGGTCTTTCTCTCGAAGCAGAGGTTGGAGCCATCGGCGGCGAAGAGGACGGTGTTGTTGGAACCGGTGAGTGTGCAGATCCTAAGGAGTGCAAGATGATTGCCGACCTCGGCGTTACTATGCTCGCTGCAGGTATCGGTAACATACACGGTAAATACCCCGCAAACTGGAAGGGACTTTCCTTTGAAACCCTTGATGCGGTTCAGCAGGAAACCGGAGATATGCCCCTCGTTCTTCACGGCGGTACAGGTATTCCCTCTGACATGATCAAAAAGGCTATTTCTCTTGGCGTTGCTAAGATCAATGTAAACACTGAGTGCCAGCTCGCATTTGCTGCCGCAACCCGTGAGTACATCGAGGCAGGCAAGGATCTTCAGGGTAAGGGATTTGACCCCAGAAAGGTTCTGGCTCCCGGCTTTGAGGCAATAAAGGCAACTGTTAAGGAAAAGATGGAACTCTTCGGTTCTGTTAACAAGGCGTAATCAGCAATTTATTATAATAAAGCAGAGGTTACTATTGTTCAGAACCTCTGCTTTAAGTTTTTACGAGGTAATAAAATGACTAAGATAGATATTATATCCGGATTTCTCGGTGCGGGAAAAACGACTCTTATCAACAAACTTATCAAAGAGGGATATAAAGGCGAAAAAATCGTTCTTATTGAAAATGAATTTGGAGAGATCGGAGTTGACGGTGGCTTTCTCAAGGATGCGGGAATCGAGATTGCCGAAATGAATTCGGGCTGCATATGCTGTTCTCTTGTTGGAGACTTTAGCGAAGCGTTAAAGAAAGTAGTTGCCGAATATACTCCCGACAGAATTTTAATAGAGCCCTCGGGTGTCGGTAAACTTAGCGACGTAACCAAAGCGGTTGTTTCCGCGGATCTTGAAAATGCAGTTCTAAACAGTGCGGTCGTTGTCGTTGACGTTAATAAGTGCAAAATGTATATGAAGAATTTCGGTGAGTTCTTTAATGACCAGATTTCCAATGCGGGTTGTATCGTTTTCAGCCACACTGATAAAACAACCGAGCACAAGCTCTCCGAGGCACTTACACTTGTTCGCGAGAAGAATTCTTCGGCAATGATAGTTACAACTCCCGCAGATAAGCTTAATATTTCAACGCTTGTAGATGCAATGGAAAATAAGATATCATTGGCAGATGAGTTGCAGGCTCTTGTAGATGCTGATACTTGTCTTGTATGCGGACATCATCACGATCATAATCATGAGCATGAACATGAGCATGAGCATCATCATGAGCATGAACATGAGCATGAGCATCACCATGAACATGAGCATCACCATGAACATGACGGGGGGTGCTGTTGCGGTCATGATCATCACGATCATGAGCACCACCATCATCATCACGCGGACGATGTATTCACAAGTTGGGGCACGGAAACGGTAAAAAAATTCACCGACGAGCGAATACACAATATTCTTGAAGCACTTAACGATGAACACAAGTACGGCATGATATTGAGAGCAAAAGGATTTGTCGAGGGGATTGACGGGGAATGGATATATTTTGACTATGTTCCCGAAGAACCCGATGTAAGACACGGCGCACCTTCTGCAATCGGTAAGATCTGCGTTATCGGTTCCAAAATCAACGAGGACGCTCTTTGTGAGCTGTTTAAATAAGAGGGGTTATTATGAAACTGCCCGTATACCTGTTTACAGGCTTTCTGGAGGGAGGGAAAACCTCCATGATACAAGAGTCGCTAAACGACCAAAACTTTAACAGCGGCGAAAAAACACTGGTTCTGATGTGCGAAGAAGGAATAGAGGAGCTTGACCCTTCTAAATTTTGGGGTCAAAACGTAAGAATTAAATATATTGAAGATGAATCCGAGCTTACAAAGGACAATCTGAGAAATATTGTCAAGGAGCATAAGACCGACAGGATCATTATCGAATATAACGGAATGTGGTCCTTACAGACTCTCTACGCAAACATGCCATCAGACTGGGGAATATATCAAAATATTATGTTTGCGGACGCAAATAGCTTTATTAGCTATAATAACAATATGCGTCAGCTTGTATACGATAAGCTTGCCGATGCCGAAATGATAGTTTTGAACAGAACCCCCAATGACATTGATAAAGAAGAAATTCACAAGGTAATAAGAGGAATAACCCGCAGAGCGGCTATTGTTTACGATTACCCGGATGGACACGTTGAATATGATGAGATAGAGGATCCACTTCCTTTTGACGTTAATGCTCCCGTAGTCGAGATAGCGGATGAAGATTATGCTCTGTTTTACCGCGATCTTTCCGAGGATATGTCTAAATACAACGGCAAAACCGTAAAGTTTAAGGGCATCGTTTGCACAGATACAAGACTTCAAAAAAATTCTGTAATAATAGGCAGACATATAATGACTTGTTGTGCCGACGACATACAATACGGTGGAATGGTTTGCATATTTAACACTCCTCAAAATCTAAAAACAAAGGATTGGATAACCGTAAAGGGAAGTATCAAAATAGAAAAAACTGTCCTTTATAAAAACCAAGGTCCTGTTCTTTACGTAGAATCAACCGAATTCGCTGTTTCTCCTAAGCAGGAAGTTGCAACATTTTATTAATAACAAAAAAGATAGTCCCAACATGGGGCTATCTTTTTTGTTATTCAAGCTCACCGCTTATTTTAGGCTTTGCATCGTCAAGAAGAACTTTTTCCTTTATAACATACTCAGGAAGAGCTTCTCTTCTTACGACAGCCTCTGTTATAACAACTTTCTCAACATCTTCTCTTGAAGGAATCTCGTACATCATGGACATCATCATTTCTTCCATAATAGAGCGAAGTCCTCTAGCTCCGGTATTGCGTTCAATTGCCTTTGCCGCGATTGCTTCAAGTGCCGCATCGTCAAAGGAAAGGTCAACACCATCCATCTCAAAAAGCTTCATATACTGGTTAAGAAGAGAATTCTTAGGCTCACGCAATATGCGAACCAATGCCTTTTTGTCAAGGTCATCAAGGGTTACTATCATAGGGATACGTCCTACAAGCTCGGGAATCAATCCAAATTTAACAATATCGTGGGGAATAACATCCTTAAAGATACCTTCTTTTTTCTTTTCTTCTTTCTTTTTTATTTCGCTTGAGAAGCCTATTGCCTGATTTCCTTGACGCTTTTCGATAAGCTTATCTAATCCCTCAAAAGCACCGCCGCATATAAAAAGAATGTTTTCGGTATTTATCTGTATAAATTCCTGATTGGGATGTTTTCTACCACCCTGAGGAGGAACGTTTGCAACCGTTCCTTCAAGAATTTTGAGAAGCGCTTGCTGTACGCCTTCTCCCGAAACATCTCGTGTTATAGAGCGATTCTCGCTTTTCCTTGCAATCTTATCAATTTCGTCAATATAGATTATACCTTTTTCAGCAAGTTCTATATCATAATCAGCCGCTTGAATAAGGCGAAGAAGAATATTTTCAACGTCTTCTCCAACATATCCTGCCTCGGTTAACGTTGTAGCATCCGCAATCGCAAAAGGAACCTTCAGCGACTTCGCAAGTGTTTGAGCAAGATAGGTTTTTCCTACGCCTGTAGGGCCTATAAGCAATACGTTACTCTTTTGGATATCTACAGCGAACGAGTCTTCGTCCTCGAGTTCTTTTTCTTCGTTATAAAGAATTCTTTTATAGTGATTGTAAACAGCAACCGAAAGGGCGATTTTTGCATCTTCCTGACCGATAACATATTCGTCAAGGGTTTCCTTGATTTTCCTTGGCTTCGGCAGGGTCTCAAATGTTAATCCGCCTATATCGTTCTCGTTTGCTACGGTATTTTCATAAATTAGTTGACGGCATGAATCCACGCACAGATCGCAGATATATGCGCCGGTAGGAGAGGGAATAAGGAAATTTACCTGTGTCTCTCTACGACCGCAAAATGTACAATAACGCAGATTGGTCGTGCCGTTGTTTGAATTTGCCATTTGATCTTCCTTTCAGGGATAATTCTAAATTACGCTCTTCTGTCAAGGATCTTATCAATAAGACCGTACTCAAGTGCCTGTTTAGCAGTCATAAAGTTGTCTCTTTCGGTATCTCTTGCAATTTCCTCAATAGATCTACCTGTATTCTCAGAAAGAATACGGTTAAGATTATCTCTGGTGCGGAGAATAAGCTCCGCCTGAATCTTAATATCGGAAGCCTGACCTTTTGCACCGCCTAAAGGCTGGTGGATCATTATTTCGCTGTTGGGAAGTGCAATTCGCTTGCCCTTTGTTCCTGCAGAAAGGAGAAATGCGCCCATACTTGCGGCCATACCGATACATATTGTTGATACATCGCACTTAATAAAGTTCATCGTATCATAAATAGCCATACCGGCGGTAACAGAACCGCCGGGGCTATTAATGTAAAAGCTTATATCCTTATCGGGATCCTTAGCTTCAAGAAAGAGAAGCTGCGCAACAACTAAAGATGCGGTGGCATCATTAACCTCGTCGGACAAGAAGATTATTCTGTCATTAAGAAGTCTTGAAAATATATCATAAGAGCGTTCACCCTTGCCATCCTGTTCTACTACCATTGGAACCAATGCGTCGTAAATATTATGCATAATAAAAGTTTCCTCCTAATAATTGTTGCGCGTATAATTAACTAAATTTTATTCCGCCTTGATAACTGCTTTTTCCTTAACGAAATCAAGAGCCTTCTTAACCTTCATATCAGCCGCAATTGCATCAGCCTCTATGCTTTCCTTGACCTGCTCGATCTCTATACCGTATGCAGTTGCTATGTTGTTATATTCCTCGTTGATATCTTCCTCAGTTGCTTCGATATTCTCAAGAGCAGCAATCTTTTCAAGAGCAAGTCTTGCCTTTACCTGACGCTCTGCCTGAGGTCTCATCTGCTCGCGAAGAGAATCGAGATTCATTCCGGTATACTTGAAGTAGGTCTTAAGATCGAGTCCCTGAGAACGGAGTCTTGTATCATAGTCGCGAACAAAGTTCTCAGTCTCTGCTTCGTACATTGCCTCGGGAATATCACCCTCAAGCTTTTCAATAAGAGCCTCAACGAGCTTATCCTCAACTGCATTATCAGCAGCGGTCTCATGTCTCTTTTCGATTTTTGCCTTAATATCTGCCTTGTATTCATCAAGAGTATCAAATTCGGAAACATCCTTTGCAAAATCATCATCAAGAGCAGGAAGCTCAACATGAGTGATGGCATGAATCTTAACCTTAAATACAGCAGGCTTTCCGGCCAGCTCTGCAGCATGGTACTCTTCAGGGAAGGTAACGTTTACATCGAATTCTTCGTCAATATTCTTTCCAACGATCTGCTCCTCGAATCCGGGGATAAAGGAACCGGAGCCGAGCTTAAGTGCATAATCAGTACCCTTGCCACCTTCGAATGCTACTCCGTCGCAGAAGCCCTCAAAATCGATCACGGTAGTATCGCCCATTTCTGCTGCGCGATCGGTTACATCGATCTCTCTGGAATTTCTCTCACGGATAACCTCTATTTCCTTGTCTACATCCTCATCTGTTACAGCTTCAATCTTCTTTTCCACTTCAATACCGCAATAATCCTTGATCTCAACATCGGGCTTTACGTATACCTTTGCAGAAAGTAAAAGTCCGTTCTCATCGATAGAAACGATATCGAACTCGGGCTGACCTACGATTTCAAGATTGGATTCCTTAGCTGCCGCTGTGTATGCATCGGGAATAAGATCATTGATCGCATCCTCATAGAATACACCCGTGCCATACATCTTTTCGATTACGGAACGGGGAGCCTTACCCTTTCTGAAACCGGGAACACTGATGTTCTTTGCCTGCTTACGGTAAACTGCAGTTACAGCGGCATCAAAGGTTGCCTTATCCACAGAAAACTGCAATTCGTACCTGTTCTTTTCAATTACTTCAGATTTTGTTAAACTCATTTGGTTTAAACCTCCGCTTGATAAAAATAATTTTTTACATACAGTATATATTTTACTTTTTTTCACTCATTTTGTCAATAGCTTTTACAAAATTATCCTATAAATTGCGGTATAAAATCAAGATAATCCGCAGAAATAATAGAGAATTTTATATTCCCGTCTATAAAGCTTGACGGAACAGTATAACAGCTGTGAATGTGTCCGAAAAAGCACCGTTTTATATTATACTCGTTTAGCAACGATATTATCTCCTCACATTTGAACTCACCCCAAACAGGAGGGAAGTGGAGAAAGGTTAAAATTTCCTTACCTGTTTCTTCATGAAGTTTTTTAGCGCACTCAAGAGACATTCGCAACCGTATTGTTTCTCGGTTTATTATTTTCGAGTAATCAACATTTTGGTAGGCAGTCTGCATAGAATTATCGGTAAACCAGCCTCGTGAGCCACTTATAATATAATTTTCACATTCAATGGCATTATTGCTTAAAATATCAATAGTTGTTATTTGATTGTCAAAAAAGCATTTCTGCATCTTCAAATTAGTACCCCACCAAAAGTCATGATTTCCCTTTAAAAGAATCTTTCTACCCGGAAGCTCATCTATCCACTTAAGATCAGATATTGCTTCTTCGAGGTTAAGCGCCCACGAAATATCTCCCGGTATAACAACCGTATCAAATTCTGTTACAAGCTTTTTCCAGTTGTTTCTTATTTTTTGCACATAGTCAGTCCAACGGTTTCCAAATATCTCCATTGATTTTTTGTTGCTTTTGACATCAAGATGAAGATCTGCCATGACAAACAGAGCCATACATAGAGCTCCTTTCATTACATAATAATTAGTTACTGTTTTGAATAAAACAGCAGGTTATGATAATAATAAAAGTATCCCAAAGAAGGAGGATATAATAAAATGAATAACGAAAAAGACAAGCGCAGTTGTTGCAAGGAGCACATTAAGGGAATAAAATGTGATGTAAAAAATTGTATGTACCACGATTGCGAGACCTACTGTATGGCAGGACAGATTTCTGTCGGTCCCTGCAATGCAACGAGCAGTACTGAAACTGTATGCGCTACTTTCAAGGAAAGAAAGTAATTTAACAGTTGAATTGGGTTGCCGTAAAGTATATACGGCAACCCAAAATTGTTACATAAACTTATATACCTCTTCAAGCATATCGGATGCTTCGATTATGTCCGTAAACCGAACTTCCTTCTCGGAGAGACCGCGCAAAGGAATTGTTATTACTGTACCCGTAAGCTCGGAAAGTGCATCCAGAGCCTTAGTTCCTTCCGGAGCAACCGATCCGGTAATCGACTTATAAACATCAGCGGCAAACTTATAGGGGCTTGCAGTAGAAGCAACTATCATCTTCTTACCGTCATTATTTTTTGCAATATACTTTTCAGCACAATTAAGAGCTACAGAAGTATGGGTATCAGCAAGATAGTTATAATCGGTATAGAACTTTTTGAGAGTGGTTGCGGTTTCTTCCTCACTTGCGTAATAACCCGAAAAGGTCTCGCTGATCTTGTCCTTAATATCATTGGAAACTGTATACTTACCATCCTTATTAAGAGAAGCCATATAAGATGCCGTAGTCTTTGCATCGGATGAAAAATAAATAAGGCGCTCAAGATTGCTTGAAATAAGGATGTCCATTGAGGGAGACATTGTTAAGTGGAAATTACGGTTACGGTCATAGGTTCCGGTTTCAAGGAACTCCGTAAGAACATTGTTCGAATTAGAGGCGCATATAAGCTTATTAAGGGGAAGTCCCATATTTTTCGCAATATATGCGGCAAAAATATTACCAAAGTTTCCGGTAGGAACACAAACATTTACTGTTTCGCCGTACTTGATTTCCTTTTGATTAATGAGATCACAGTAAGCAGAAATGTAATATACTATCTGAGGAGCAAGACGTCCCCAATTTATAGAGTTAGCGCTGGAAAGAACGTATTTATTCTCAAGAAGCTTTGCTTTTGCATCATTATCTGAGAATATCTTCTTAACGCCGGTCTGTGCATCGTCAAAATTCCCCTTAATCGCACAAACCTTCACGTTATTTCCGGTCTGTGTCGCCATCTGAAGCTTCTGTACCTGACTTACACCGTCAACGGGATAGAATACGATTATCTTAATTCTGTCGATATCCTTATATCCCTCAAGCGCTGCCTTACCGGTATCACCGGAGGTTGCAACAAGGATAAGCGCAGTATTAATTTCGCCCGTCTTAACAAGCGCTCTTGAAAGCAAACGGGGCATTATCTGAAGCGCCATATCCTTAAACGCAGCTGTGGGTCCGTGCCAAAGCTCCAGTGAAAAAATATTATCTGTTACCTTTTTGAGAGGTGCCGCGCCTCCGTCAAAAGAAGTCTCGCTATATGCCTCCTTGCAATCATTAACCAACTCATCATAGGTATAATCGGTCAAAAACTTCGAAAGCACATATGCCGCTCTTTCAGGGTATGTCATTCCGCATAATCTGTTTATTTCTTCTTCAGTAATTGCAGGAAGAGTCTCGGGAACAAAAAGTCCACCGTCAGCCGCCAAGCCCTGCTTAATTATCTGTGCAGAGTCAAATTCAATCTTATTTTCATCTCTTGTACTGTAATATTTCATTTTGCTTTGCCTTTCTTTTTATGTATATTAAATATTCTAATTTGCTCCAAATGCATCTACAATATGATTTAATTTGAGAAGCTTTGCCGTATCTTTTTCAAGATAAATCTCTACAACATCTATTCTGGGTTGCTTTTTTGCATGTTTCGAAAAACGGTTTGCAGACAAATACTCTTTTGCAGCTGTTACAGTTCGATTTCGTTTTCCTTGTGTAACGGCGGATGCGGGAGTACCGTAGGGAAGATACTCATCATATATTTTTACTGAACGAGTTTTTACTTCTACAAAAACAATATAGTTCTTGTCAGCAACAATCAAATCAATTTCATTATGAGACTGATGCTTATTAGCTTCAATGATTTTATAATTATTCTTTCGCAAATATTTTGCCGCAAGATTTTCTCCAAGTCTGCCTATATCAGTAGTTTTCATGGTTAATTCTGCAAAAATCTGATAAATTTCGTTCTGTAAATAGGCGCTGTGCCATGCTTCCGCAAAGCATCCATATGAGCCTTAGTTCCATACCCTTTATGCTTCGCTATTCCGTATTCGGGATACTGACGGTCAAGCTCATAACAAAGTCTGTCTCGCGTAACCTTAGCAAGAATAGATGCTGCTGCAATAGACGGGGAAATGGCATCACCATGGATAACGGCTTTTACAGGGAGTTGAAAATCTCTTGAAACATTTCCGTCGATCAGAGCAAAATCAGCCTTTACAGAAAGGGAAGAAATTGCTCTGCGCATTGCAAGCAGGGTTGCTTCAAGAATGTTGGTGTTATTTATTTCCTCAACCGTGCCTTCCGCAATAGCATAGGCGATGGCTGAATTACATATTTCGTCAAATAGCTTTTCTCTTTTCTTTTCGGTAAGCTTTTTGGAATCGTTCAATCCTTCAATGTACAATCCATCCGGAAGAATAACCGCTGCAGCAACAACGGGGCCGCAAAGAGGTCCTCTGCCTGCCTCATCGACTCCGCATACATGCTCATATCCGAGAGCCCTCATCTCATTTTCAATTTTATAATCAAGCATTGCTTTCAACGTCCTTAATAATGTCCAATGATATCTGTCCAATTTTAGCTGCCCTATACTCATCTATAAGCATATTAGCAGTTCTTTCCATATTAACCTCTCCGCCTGAAATAAGAAAGCCTCTCTTTTTTCCTATAAGTGCAAGTAAGTCATAATCATCCATTTCGTAAGCGGACGGAACCGCATCTAATTTATATCTTTGGCAAAGCAGAGCGGGGTAGTGCGTTCTCAATCTTGAGCAGAGAACCATCGCAATTTCTTCTATATCAAGAATATCATCCTTTATTGCTCCCGTTATTGCTAAATTCTCTCCAACAGATCTTTCATCAAATTTTGGCCAAAGAACTCCCGGCATATCGAGCAAAAGAATACCGATATTAGTAGTTACCCATTGCTTATCAAGAGTAACTCCGGGACGGTTTTCCACCTTGGTTTTTTTCTCTCCCGATAGTTTGTTGATAAGAGAGGATTTTCCCACGTTGGGAATTCCGACAACCATAGCCTTTATAGCTCTGCCGTTCATTCCTTTTTCTTCATATTTTGCTAATTTCTTTTCGCATAGCTTTTTTAATTCGGGCGCAATCTGGGACAATCCTTTTCCCGTAATACAATCGGTTTTAATACATACCGTGTTCTCATTAGTATAGTACCTTGCCCATCTATCTGTAACACTGTCATCTGCAAGCGATGCTTTATTAAGCAATATAATGGACGGCTTATCACTACAAAGACGAACTATTTCCGGATTTCTTGAGCTATACGGGATTCTTGCATCCAGTATTTCAATTACTGCATCAACATTCTTAATATTCTCGGAAATAAGGCGTCTTGTTTTCGCCATGTGTCCGGGAAACCACTGTATCATTTGTGAAGGCATTTCTTTTTCCTTTTACTTAATACTTCCGGCATTTGAAATAGGAGTTATTCTGAATATCACCTTTCCGAGAATTGTTCTCTCATCTACAAATCCGATAGAAGGATCTCGGCTGTCTCTTGAATCGTTTCTGTTATCACCCATAACAAACACATGGTTTTCGGGAACAACAAAGGATTCATCTACATAATATTTCTGATAATTGTATAAAATAAAATCTTCTTCCAAAACCGTCTTTTTACCGTCAACAGACGTTACCGTAACACGCATTGTATCACTGAAATAATCAATATCAACCGACTCTCCCTCGGTGGCTATAACTCTTTTGACTACGGGACGCTTTAATGTATCGTTTTCGTAAAAAACAACTACATCGTTTCTCTTAGGAGTATAGAACATATCAGAAATAATAATTCTTTCTCCGTGAGAAAGGGTATTGTTCATAGATGCACCGTCTACCGTGCATACCCTGAACAGGAAGGTAAATGTCAATACAACAAAACACACGGCTAATGCAAACATTTCAACATAGTCGACAAATTCATTGAGAAAATTCTTTTCACCTTTTTTATTGGGTTGTGCTTTGGAATCTGCCGATTCTTCTTTTTCTTCTTTTTCGTTTTCCACGGAATCAAATTCCTTATCTGTGTTCATGTCTGACATGATACTCCTTTCCGAGACAGGAAAATTATCTCAATTATTTCTCTACAAGCTCTCCCATAAGTGTATATCCGTCAGGAATGTAATAATTTGTTGCTCGTGCAGTGAACTCATCAAACGTTGTTACACCGTTCATATCCTTCTTTGAAGAATATATCATAAAAGGAACGGGATCAATAGAATGAGTTCTGATACGGATAGGCGTGGGATGATCGGGGAGGATCATAATTTTGAATTCTTCTCCGCAACTCTTTAAATATTCATAAACAGGGAAGAGAATCTTCTGATCAATAAGCTCTATGGATCTAACCTTATTTTCAATCTCTGCTCTGTGTCCGCACTCATCGGGACCCTCTACGTGAACGTAAACAAGCTCGATGCCTTCCTTAAATGCTTCTATAGCCGCCTGAGCCTTGCCGTCGTAATTTGTATGTACATTTCCGGTTGCGCCTTCCACATCAATAGATTTCATTTCAGCGCAAAGTCCAATACCCTTTATAAGGTCAACTGCGGAAATTACAGCAGCATCAAGACCCCATTTTGCCTTGAAAGAGGGAAGTTGCGGTTTCTTTCCGGGGCTCCAAAGCCATGCAGAGTTTGCAGGCTTAAGGCCTCTAGCCTTACGGTCAAGATTCACAGGGTGATCCTTGAGTATATCATAGCTCTTCTTCATAAGCTCGAGAAATTCTTCTCCGCCATCCTCAACCTTGGGAAGATAGTCTCCGATTCTTTTTCCGAGAATATCATGGGGACGCATGAAATTGTATTTATCATTACCGTTTTTCCAAATAAGACAATGTCTGTAGCTAACACCGGTATAGAACTTACGTAATTCATTTCCAAGCTTTTCTTCAAGTGTCTTTATAAGCTTATCAGCCTCAGCGGTTGTTATCTCGTCAGCGCTGTGGTCGAGTATAATTCTGTCCTCGTAATTTTCCTGTTCTTCGGTAAGGGTTACCACGTTGCAACGGTATGCTGTTTCATCGGGCATCATTTCAATCCCCATACTTACAGCCTCAAGAGGTGAACGTCCCTTGGAATATATTTTAGGGTCAAAAGAAAGAATTGCCATGTTTGCAGTATCGCTTTCGGGAACCATTCCTTGAGGAACATTAGACACGGTTCCAACAATTGATTTTGAAGCAAGCATGTCCATTGTAGGTTTGTTTGCTTTTTGCATAGGAGTAAGATCACCTAATGCATTTATAGATTCATCAGCCATTCCGTCGGGAATTAAAACTAAGTATTTCATAATATACCTCGCTCCGTAAATATATATTCGTATAATTATAACACATTTTATCAAATAATACAATACATATTTATGTTTTTTTTGAAATCACTAAAAAATTATGAGCATATAATTATACAAAACATCAAACAACTTGTAACAAAAAAAGAATCGGGTGATCAAACACCCGATTCTTTTAATTATATTAGTCACTGAAGATTGTTAACAGTCTCGTGAACCCAGTCAAGAAGCTGCTTCTTTTCATCGTCGGTAACCTTACCGCCACCAAAGAGCTTAAAGGAAGAGTTAACATAGAATACGTTATCAGAAACGTTTGTACCGGTCTCCTTAAGTACTTCAAGAAGACGGTTTGCTATTTTTTCATCGCCGTCTACGAGAAGAGCTACGTTCTGAGCCTTTTTCTTGTTAAGCTCGGAACAGAATCTGCGAAGCACGTCATCAGGCTCGCCCTTGCCGGACACTGCAAGAATAACAAGTCTTTCGTTTTCACAGGAATATGCAGGGGGGATAATGTCGATAGCGTTGTGATTCTGCGCAAGGTCAAATTCAACCTTTACAAGCTCAGCCATATTTTTGATTTTAGCCTTGCCGGAATAGTAAAGAAATCTCATTTTTAATGCCATTTTTTCTTTCCTCCAAATGATATTTTGTTATAACAACAGTATTATATCAAATATTCAGTAAATAATCAATACCTTTTTGTGATTTATAAAAATTTTATTGCAATAAGTAGAGGAGAGCAACTTGACATTGGATATAAATTATGGTAAAATATATGTTAACCGAAATAAGATAAAGGCACAAACATAATTATACAAAATGCAAATTTTGTATAATTTAGGGAATGGCTTTTTAGGATTTATTTACGGACATACCTGCGACTACTTGTTTTGGCGATACTTTTGCCTTGTAGCCTCACCGCCACGTATATGACGTTCTTTCTTATTTATTTCAAGTATTTCCTTTGCCTGTAAATATAGCTCTGTATTTATCCTTTTTAAATTATTCGTTATGTCTTTATGTACGGTACTCTTGCTTATCCCAAAATGCGTTGCTACCTTTCTTACAGTTGCTTTATTTTCAACAAGATACGTAGCTAATATTATACATCTTTCTTTGCCGGATGATGTGTATATCATAACAGACTCGCTTTCACAATTGTTTTTAATACAATATATGTCTATCCGACAAATATTATTAATAAGGATTAACAATGACAAAAAAAGAAAATTCGAAATTTGAGGATTCTAATGTATTTGAAGGTATGACCTCAATATCGGCAGTTATTAAAGGATTTGAAAACAATATTACCGATAGATCTATTCAAAAAATATTATTTGACAAATCCAAAATCAAGGCAAAATCCCGAGAGTTGTCATTTCTTAAGGCTAAATCATATCAGCTTGGATTTGAAATCGAAATAACTGAATCTGAAAATATTGATAAACTTACAGTTGGAAATACGCACGGCGGAATTATCGCATTGTGCGGCAACCGTAGTTTATACAAACTGTCAAGTGAATGTGTAAACCAATATGGAGTATATTTTATATTAGAAGGTGTCGAAGATCCTTATAATTTCGGATATTCAATTCGCTCTCTTTATGCCGCCGGTGTCGATGGAATTATAGTTGGAGAACGAAATTGGATGGGTGCTGCCGGTATAGTTGCGCGTTCATCAGCAGGAACATCGGAGCTGATGAATATGTTTGTCGCCGACCCACTGGAAGCAATTTCCATTTTTAAGTCAAAAGGGTACACTGTAATAAGTGCGGGTATTAGGGACTCTGTTTCATTATTTGACACTTCCCTTTCTAAGCCTTTGCTTGTTATTTTGGGGGGCGAAAAGAGAGGAATTTCAAGAAATGTTCTTGACGCCTCTGATAAGATAGTTAGAATCGATTACGGAAATACGTTTGGCGGATCACTTTCCACAGCTGCCGCTTCTGCAGTTTTTGCCTTTGAAATATTAAGATATAACAAATAATAAAATACCATTTCATACAATTCGGAGTCTACAAAATATGATTGAAAACAAAAATGTTTTAGCCATTATTGGAGTTGGAAATATGGCTAAATCTATTATTTCCGGAATTATTTCATCAGATGTCTCTGTTTCACAAATTATTCTTTATGATAAAAACACTGAGCAATATGCTGATTTCAATTCCAACAACGTTGAAATAACAGTGGCAAATAGCATCACCGAAGCTGTTTCCTCATCCAATTATGTATTACTTTCTGTTAAGCCTCAGAACTATCCTGAGGTCTTGAGTGAAATTTCTGATGTTCCTGACTGTAAATCTAAGAACTACATTTCGATAGGTGCCGGAATAACTTCGAACAGTGTATCTGCAGCTCTAAAAAATGCAGCGGTCGTGCGAGTACTTCCGAATCTTCCCATGCTTATTGGCAAAGGAACGTCCGTAATTTGCGAAAACAACAATATACCGCGTGAAAGCTTTAATTTTGTGTGCGATATATTTAAATCAGCAGGTAGTATTCTGATAATTGACGAATCTGAAATGAACAGAATAATCGGAGTAACGTCGTCATCCCCCGCGTACGTTTTTAAATTTATTAATGCAATATACAAGGGAGCGCTTGCACAAGGTATTACCGATAACGGTCTGCTTGATGCAATCTGCGATATGGTCATAGGCTCTGCACTTTTGCTAAAGCAGTCCTCGGATTCGCCCGAAATATTAATTTCCAAGGTCGCATCCAAGGGCGGAACTACCGAGCAGGCATTAAAGTCCCTTAATGGCTGTAATTTTGACATGATAATCGAAAACGCGATGCGTGCATGTACAAAAAGAGCCGATGAACTTGGACAAACATCTAAGTAATTACATAAATTAATTAAAAAAGAAAAGAGATCAGAAAATTGAAAAAGAATGAAAAGAAGAAAAAAAAGTTCAAGCTTTTTGATTTGAACCGAGACGGAAAAGGTGTTTATGAAGACGAAAATCGCAAGCCAACGCTTGGATTTTTCTTCAAATTACTGTTCAGAAAGTTCGGTAAGCTTGTTCGCCTTAATTTCATAATGTTATTTCAGATATTCCCGATAATAGGGGTTGCGGCAATCGTAATATTCGGTTCTTCTACATATAACACAACCAATAGCTTATATGCACCTTTATACGGTATATCGCAGGTTGTGGATTCTCCCGTAATTACCGATCAACTTAATATGGTAAGCAAGCAAGTAGAAACGCCATTATTTACACCGGGAATGATAATTGGAATAGGCTTACTTGCACTGTTCTTATTCATAACCTTTGGATGGCAAAACGTTGGAGCGGCCTACGTATTAAGAGGCATGTACAGAGGTGATGCCGTATTTATATTCTCCGATTATTTTCACGGTATAAAGAAAAACTGGAAGCAGGGCTTGATTGTTGGCATGATCGACTTTGCTTGTTCAGCTATGTTGATATATGACCTATATATTCTGTGGATGTCGGGTGCATCCTTGCGTTTTGGATTTATATTGGCAATATCGATAATCTACATATTTATGCGTTTTTATATTTATCAAATACTCATTACGTTTAATATAAAAACCTTTAAGCTTCTCAAAAATGCGCTAATATTCTCAGTGCTTGGCATTTTACGTAATTTGTTAGCGATATTGGGAATTGTTCTGCTTATAGTTTTCCACATTTTCCTCGTTTTTCTTCTTTTACCTATTGGAATATCCATTCCTCTTATACTTCCCTTCTTTTATATCGTTGCCGTTATCGGATTTATTTCGGTTTATGCGGCATACCCGATAATTGATAAGTATATGATCGCTCCTTACAAGGCAGCTTACATTGATGAAAGCTCCGATGATAATTCCTTTGATGACAATATCGATTCAGATGAAGAACCTGCCAAGAATGAATAAAATATAAAAAAGCGAAAAAGAACCAAGGTTGAAGTGTCAACCTTGGTTCTTTTTTATTAAATTTACTTATTGAAATATTCAACAGCAGCCTCAAACATCTTGTTCTCATAGTTACCGGGAACATTCTTATAAAGACCGTTGTCGTAACGCTCCGAGTGTCCCATCTTACCGAATACGAGACCGTCAGGAGACGTAATACCCTCGATTGCAAAGCAAGAGTTATTGGGATTATAAAGAATGTCAGAGGTAGGCTTGCCATCAAGATCAACGTACTGAGTTGCGATCTGTCCGTTCTTTGCAAGCTGCATAATAAGCTCATCAGATGCAAGGAATCTTCCTTCTCCGTGAGAGATCGGTACGCAGTGAATATCGCCAACCTCGGTCTTTGCAAGCCAAGGAGACATATTCGATGCAATTCTCGTACGAACGATTCTGGACTGATGGCGACCGATACTGTTAAACGTCAAGGTAGGACAGTTTTCGTCGGTATCAATGATCTCACCGTAAGGAACCAGACCAAGCTTGATTATTGCCTGGAATCCGTTACAGATACCGCACATAAGTCCCTTTCTAACCTTAAGAAGCTTGTTAACCTCTTCCTTTATCGCTCCGTTGCGGAAGAATGCGGTAATAAACTTACCTGAACCGTCAGGCTCATCTCCGCCCGAGAAACCACCGGGAATGAAGATTATCTGTGCGTCGCTTGCTTTCTGTGCGAAAGCGTTTACAGACTCTGTAATTCCTGCGGAAGAAAGATTGTTTATAACGAATATCTCAGCGTCAGCACCTGCCTTAATAAATGCCTTCTGAGTATCGTATTCGCAGTTTGTTCCGGGGAATACAGGGATAAGCACCTTGGGCTTCTTGCAAAGTATTGCAGGTGCAACTCGGCTCTTCTTATCGTAAGAGAATGCAGGGATCTCCTTATCGGATTCAGCCGCATTGGTGGGATAAACGCCCTCGAGAGTATTCTCGTAATCGGTATAGATACTCTTAAGGCATACCTTTTCCTCGCCGCATGCGATCTCACATTCAGCTGTAGTTACACCAAGCTTTGTCTCATCAAGCTCACATCCGTCAGCAGCTTCAACGATAAATGCGCCGTAATTATATCCAAAGATGTCGTCAAGTGAGAGATTTGTGTCATACTTAAATCCAATATCGTTACCGAAGCACATCTTCATAACGCCCTCGGCAATACCGCCGTATGTAGGCGTATAAACAGCAACTGCCTTTCCGCTCTTAACGAGTCCGTAGACCTTATCATAGAGGGCTATCTGCGACTTTGCGCAAGGAAGTCCGTCGTTCGTATATTCAGGCTTAAGGATATATACATTGTGTCCCGCAGATTTGAATTCCTGAGTTACAACATGATCAACCTTACCTGTGGTAACCGCAAAGGAAACGAGTGTAGGAGGAACATCAATTTTCTCAAAGCTTCCACTCATGGAGTCCTTGCCGCCGATAGCACCGATTCCAAAATCCTTCTGTGCCATAAACGCGCCAAGGAGAGCGGACAAAGGCTTTCCCCAACGCTTAGGATCCTTAAGAGGTTTTTCAAAGTATTCCTGGAACGTAAGATAAACATCCTTAAATTCAGCGCCGCCGGCAATAAGCTTAGAAACAGACTCAACAACAGCGAGATATGCACTGTGGTAGGGGCTCTTTTCAGCAATAAAAGGATTATATCCCCACGCCATAAAGGAACAAGTATCGGTAACTGCGCCTTCAACAGAAACCTTATTAACCATAACCTGAGAAGGAGTGCTCTGATTCTTACCGCCATAAGGCATCGTAACAGTACCCGCACCGATAGTAGAGTCAAAACGCTCTACAAGACCTCTCTTGGAACATACGTTAAGGTCTGTTGCAAGAGCCTTTGCCATGTCGGTAAAGCTTCCGTTAACCTCCTTCTTAAAGGGCTCGGGCTTAGCCGCAACTATGTCGATATGCTTTTCAGCGCCGTTAGAGTTAAGGAATTCTCTGGATATATTTACGATCGTCTGACCGTTCCAGTTCATTACGAGTCTTGGCTCCGCGGTTACGTGTGCAACAACAGTAGCTTCAAGGTTTTCCTTTCCTGCAAGAGCAATGAATCTTTCAACGTCCTGCTTCTCGACAACAACAGCCATTCTCTCCTGAGATTCGCTTATAGCAAGCTCTGTTCCGTCAAGACCGTCATATTTCTTGGGTACAGCATTAAGGTCGATATAAAGACCGTCTGCAAGTTCGCCGATAGCAACAGAAACACCGCCTGCGCCAAAGTCGTTACAACGTTTGATCATAGCAGAGGCTTCTGGATTCCTGAAAAGTCTCTGAAGTTTTCTTTCTTCGGGTGCATTTCCCTTCTGAACCTCTGCACCGCAGGATTCAAGAGATTCGAGAGTATGGGACTTGGACGAGCCTGTTGCTCCTCCACAACCGTCTCTACCTGTTCTTCCGCCAAGAAGAATAACGATATCGCCGTCCTCGGGAACCTCACGTCTTACGTTCTTAGCGGGAGCCGCCGCAATAACCGCACCAATTTCCATACGCTTTGCAACGTATCCGTCGTGATATATTTCGTCAACCTGACCGGTAGCAAGTCCTATCTGGTTACCGTAAGACGAATATCCTGCAGCTGCGGTCGTTACGATCTTTCTCTGGGGAAGCTTGCCGGGAATAGTCTGGTCAACAGGCTTTCTCGGGTCTGCCGCACCGGTTACACGCATTGCTGCATAAACGTATGATCTTCCCGAAAGGGGGTCTCTTATCGCTCCACCGATACAGGTAGCAGCACCGCCAAAAGGCTCTATCTCGGTAGGATGGTTATGTGTCTCGTTCTTGAAGAGCAACAGCCAATCCTGTTCCTCGCCGTTAACATCAACCTTAATCTTAACCGTACATGCATTAATCTCTTCGGATTCATCAAGACGAGGAAGCAAGCCTTCCTTCTTGAGATGTCTTACCGCAAGAGTTGCGATATCCATAAGATTGATAGGCTTCGTTCTGCCGAGTGCCTTTCTTGTCGCCACATATTCATCGTAAGCCTTTGCAAGCTGTTCATCCTCAAACCTTACGTTATCAATGGTTGTGAGGAAAGTGGTATGACGGCAGTGGTCGGACCAGTATGTATCGATCATTCTGATCTCGGTAATGGTAGGGTCTCTCTTTTCACTTCTGAAATAATCTCTGCAGAAACGAATATCATCAATATCCATTGCAAGACCGTAGGACTTAACGAAATCAGCAAGACCGTTTTCATCAAGATCTATAAATCCCTCAAGTGTCTTTACTGTCGTAGGAATATCATAAGAGACAGCAAGAGTTTCAACAGTATCGAGTGAAGCCTCGCGGCTTTCTACGGGGTTGATAACATACTTCTTGATTGCATTTATTTCTGCGTCGGAAAGAGCACCGTAAAGAATGTAAATTCTCGCGGTTCTTACGGTAGGACGTTCTCCCTGAGAAAAAAGCTGAATACACTGAGCTGCGGAATCGGCTCTCTGATCGAACTGACCGGGAAGATATTCAACAGCAAAAACTGTTGCGTTATCCTTGGGAAGCTCATACGTTACTATATCAAGCTGAGGCTCGGAAAATACGGTATTTACCGCATAATCGAACAAGGGCTTGTCGATATTTTCAACGTCATAGCGGTTAAGCAAACGCAAATCCTCAAGATTGTTTATAAAAAGAAGATTTCTTACTTCATTGAAAAGATTGCGTGCTTCGTTTGCAAGCTCCTTTTTCTTTTCAACATAAACTCTGTAAACCATATTTACTCCTATATTTTATTTAGATGCAGCCATTGCTCTTTTACCGATATCTTTGCGGTAATGTGCACCCTCAAAGTTAACTTTTTTAACGTTTTCATAAGCCTTTGCAATTGCGGATTCAAGATCCTTATCAACCGCGGTTACACCGAGAACACGTCCGCCTGCGGTTACAAGCTTGCCGTCAGTCTCTTTTGCTCCGGCAAAATAGATATCTGCGGTCATACCGTCCTCGGCGGTAATTTCGAAGCCGCTCTTATAGGACTTAGGATATCCCCCCGATGCCATGATTACACAGCACGCATGCTTATCTGAAAACTTAACCATGTCGGTGGTAAGTGTTCCGTTTGTACATGCCATCATAATCTCAAGAAGATCGCTTTCAAGCAACGGAAGAACGACCTGAGTTTCAGGATCACCGAAACGGCAATTGTATTCGATTACCTTAGGTCCCTTGGGTGTCAACATCAAACCGAAATACAAGCACCCCTTGAAAGTACGTCCCTCGGAATTCATTGCATTTATAGTTGGAAGGAAAATATCCTTCATGCACTGCTCTGCCACATCGCTGGTATAGTAAGGATTGGGAGCAACAGTTCCCATTCCTCCTGTGTTAAGTCCTTCGTCGTTATCAAGGGCTCTCTTATGGTCCATAGACGAAATCATAGGAACAACAGTCTTTCCGTCGGTAAATGCAAGGACAGATACCTCGGGACCTGTGAGAAATTCCTCTATAACAACGCGGCTTCCACTATCTCCAAACATGCGATCCTCCATCATTGATTTGACCGCGTCAATGGCTTCTTCCTTATTCATTGCAATAACCACACCCTTACCGAGTGCAAGACCGTCAGCCTTTATTACCGTAGGATACGATGAGCTATCGAGATACTTGAGCGCAGGCTCCATTTCGGTAAAAACTTCATATCCTGCAGTAGGGATTCCGTACTTCTTCATAAGATTTTTGGAAAAGATCTTACTTCCCTCTATTATTGCAGCATTAGCTTTAGGTCCAAAACAAGGGATACCAATTTCGTTTAATCTGTCAACAGCTCCGAGTACAAGAGGATCATCGGGAGCTACGATAGCGTAATCGATCTTGTTTTCCTTTGCAAAATTTACAATGCCGTCGAGATCCTTTGCTCCGATATTAACACACACAGCATCTTTATTCATTCCGGCATTTCCGGGAAGAACGTAAATCTCTTCAACTGCAGGACTTTGCTTAATTTTTTTAATGATGGCATGCTCTCTTCCGCCGCCACCTACTACCATTATTTTCATATATACAGACCTCGCAGGTTTTATTAGTGGTGGAACAAGCGCATACCGGTGAAGCACATAACCATACCGTAGTTGTTACATACCTCGATAACGTTATCGTCACGAATGGAACCGCCGGGCTCCGCGATGTAGGTAACACCGCTCTTTCTTGCTCTTTCGATGTTATCGCCGAAGGGGAAGAATGCATCACTTCCTACAGAAACACCGGTTATCTTGGAAAGGTACTCCTTCTTCTCTTCTGCTGTAAGTGCTTCAGGCTTTTCCTTGAAATAATTCTGCCATCTGCCTTCGGCAAGAACGTCATCACACTCATCGGAAATATATACGTCTATTGTATTATCTCTGTCGGGACGACCGAGAGTATCAAGGAAAGGAAGTGCCAAAACCTTTGGATGCTGTCTTAAGTGCCATATATCCGCTTTGTTTCCTGCAAGACGAGTACAGTGAATTCTCGACTGCTGTCCCGCGCCAACACCGATTGCCTGTCCGTTGTACGCAAAGCATACGGAGTTAGACTGTGTGTACTTAAGAGTAATGAGAGATATAATAAGGTCAAGTGCCGCGCTTTCGGGAAGTTCTTTATTATCGGTAACGATATTGGAAAGAAGCTCTTTGTTTATTTCAAAGTTGTTTCTTCCCTGCTCAAAGGTGATTCCGAAAACCTGCTTATGCTCTACGGGATCGGGGGTATAGTCAGCGTCGATCTTTACAATGTTGTAATTACCCTTTCTCTTAGACTTAAGAATTTCAAGAGCCTCATCGGTATAACCGGGAGCAATGATTCCATCGGAAACCTCTCTCTTAAGAATAAGGGCTGTGGTTTTATCACATACGTCGCTGAGAGCTACCCAGTCTCCGAAAGAGGACATTCTGTCGGTTCCTCTTGCTCTTGCGTATGCACAAGCAATTGGAGACTCATCAAGCCCCTCTATATCGTCAACAAAACAAGCCTTTTTAAGAGTATCAGACAGAGGCAAACCAACCGCTGCGGACGTAGGGCTTACGTGCTTAAAAGAAGTTGCGCAAGGCATTCCCGTTGCTTCCTTAAGCTCCTTAACGAGCTGCCAGCTGTTAAACGCATCAAGAAAATTGATATAACCGGGCTTTCCGGAAAGGATCTCTATGGGAAGCTCCTTGTCATTGCTCATAAAAATTTTAGCAGGCTTTTGGTTGGGATTACAGCCGTATTTCAATTCAAATTCTTTCATTATTTCACCTCAAGCATTCTTATTTATCATTCTGTTTTCTGTCTTACCGGTCTCAAGATCAATATATCTTACATAAAGAGATATCTTGTTCTTTTCATTAAGATTTTTCCAGAGAATGTTCGTATATTCATCTATATCATCAACCATTGCAACGCGCTCGGGCTCTCCCGTGAAAGTGGGAATGGGATTTCCGTCGCAGTTGTAGGTGTGAATGAAATGTCCAAGACCGTTAATAGGATTATATTCAAATGTATAACGGTTGCACACACTTCCCTTTTCGTCTCCGCTCTTAAGAATACTCATTTTGTAGGTAAAATCAGCATCAGCGAAATCAAGAATTCCGCTTATTCTGGGAGTGAAGTTGGGCGCATCAGGCTCAAAGCAACGGGAGCGAAGTGCTTCTTCAAAGCTCTTACCTACAACAAGTCCGTCATATACGGTATCCGTCTGATCTCCGTTAGTAACAATAAGCTTGTTGCCGAGCTTGCGTATAGGAGAATAAATAATCAAGGAAGGATCCTCCACCTTTGAAGCGTCAAAGGGATGTATAACGACGTCATCACCGTTTTCAATAAATATTCTGTTTCTGCTGTTTTCACTTCTTCCCATAATGAAGTAAGCAAAAACTGCTTTTTTACCGTTGGGAGTCTTACCTATAACAATTCCTCTTCCGGGATATGTATTTTCATTCAATAGCTTTCCAATACAATTAATATCGTAAATGCTCATTTTATTTTCCTTTCTTTTCTGACAACATTTCCTTTGAGACAAGTTCAAGTGCCTTGGGAAGTATCTTCCATTCAGCCTGTCTCATAACTCTTTGCTGAAGACTTTCTGCGGACTCGCCTTTTTTAATGTAAACGCTCTTTTGAAGAATAATCTCACCGCCGTCGGGAATTTCATTTACAAAGTGAACGGTGGCACCGGTTACCTTAACTCCGTATGCTAACGCTGCCTCGTGAACCTTTAACCCATAGTATCCTTTTCCACAAAACGATGGAATAAGAGACGGGTGAACGTTTATAATTCTTCTGGAATATCTTGATGTGAATTTCTCACTCAAAATGCGCATAAAGCCGGCAAGGACTATAAGTTCTATTCCGTTTTCTTTAAGTGTGTTTATAAGCTTTTCCTCAAACACATCTTGTTCCTTGTATTCCTTGCTTGAAATAACAACCGTTGAAATCCCCGCGTTAGCCGCTCTTGCAAGAGCGTACGCATTTGGATTGTTAGAAATAACAAGACTAACGGTACCGTGTTTGATTATTCCTGCCGCCTCAGCATCGATGATAGCTTGTAGATTGGTTCCCCCTCCCGATACGAGAACGGCAACCTTTATTTTATCGTTAGATTTCATATGGAGCCTCCTTTATCAGTAAAGGATAACACCCTCATCAGACTTGACAATCTCACCGATAACGTACGCATCCTCGCCGCAAGCCTTAAGAATCTCAAGTGCCGTATCGACCTCATTTGCAGGAACGGTTATGCTCATACCAACGCCCATATTATAAGTGTTGAACATGTCTCTCTCGGGAATGTTGCCTGTCTTTGCAATAAGCTCGAAAATAGGAAGAACTTTAACCGCGCTTCTGTCTATCTTTGCGGTATATCCCTTGGGAAGAGCTCTCGGTATGTTTTCGTAGAATCCGCCTCCCGTGATATGGCTGATTCCCTTTACGTTTACCTTTTCAAGAAGAGCAAGAACACTCTTAACGTATATCTTGGTAGGAGTGAGAAGAGTTTCTGCTATGCTTGCGCCGCCAAGAGCTTCGCAAGGAACGTAAAGCGTATCGGGATTGTTGTCTATATCGAATACCTTTCTTACAAGAGAAAATCCGTTTGAATGGATTCCGCTTGAAGCAAGAGCAATAACAACGTCCCCCTCCTCGGTCTTGGTGTTGTCAAGTATTTTATTCTTATCAACGATTCCAACTGCAAAACCGGCAAGGTCATATTCATTCTCAGGCATCATACCGGGATGTTCGGCAGTCTCACCGCCGATGAGAGCCGCTCCGGACTGAACGCATCCTTCCGCAACACCGCCAACGATAGCGGCTATTTTCTCGGGAATATTCTTTCCGCAAGCTATATAATCAAGGAAAAACAGAGGTCTCGCGCCACAGCAAATAATGTCGTTGACACACATAGCAACGGCATCTATTCCTATTGTATCGTGCTTGTCCATAAGTATAGCCATCTTCACCTTTGTTCCGCAACCGTCAGTTCCTGATACAAGTACGGGATTTTCGATTCCGAGAGGAAGACCAAAGCAACCTCCAAAACCTCCGACATCATCAAGGCACCCCTCATTTCGGGTTCTTGCGATATGAGCTTTCATTAACTCAACCGATTTGTAGCCGGCTGTGATGTCAACACCTGCCGCCTTGTAACTTTCGCTAAAGCTTTTCATTTTCTCTTTCTCCCTTTATATGTCATTTATTAATTACTTGTTAAATTGAAGCTCGATATTTCTGTTCTTTTCAAGAACCGTCTCGGTTGCCTTGGCGCGCTTTGCATCGAGCTTAGCAGCAAGGGTACCATCGGTTATTGCAAGCATCTCAATTGCGAGAAGAGCCGCATTTGCCGCGCCGTCGATCGCAACGGTCGCAACGGGAATACCCGAGGGCATTTGAACGGTAGAAAGGAGAGCCTCCATGCCGCCGAGATTTTTAGAGCTTACGGGAATACCTATTACAGGCAAAGTGGTATTTGCCGCAACCGCCCCCGCAAGATGAGCTGCCATACCTGCCGCAGCTATGATAGCGCCAAAGCCGTTAGCTCTTGCGTTAGCTGAAAAGTCCTTCGCTTCAACGGGCGTTCTGTGCGCGGAAAAAACGTGAACCTCAAAGGGTACCTCAAACTCCTTAAGAACGTCAATTGCCTTTTGAACGATTGGAAGGTCGCTGTCGCTTCCCATGATAATACCGATCTTTTTCATAAAATCCTCCATAAACAAAATATAGGCAAACCTATCCTACACAAACAGGTTTGCCCAGGCGGTCGGCGTTATTGCGCTCAACTCCCACCGTGGTTATTTCCACAAAATCCGCCGGTTGTAAAGCGCCCATAAAACTACAAAATAATTATAACATAATGCGACAATAAAGTCAACAGAAAATAATTATAATCGTGCCAAAAATTTAAAAATTATTTCGCATTAAATTGTCCAAAAATACGACAAAAGCCGCTCTTACCATCGAAGAACGATAATAAGAGCGGCTAAAGTGTTATTCAGTTGCTTGTACGCTTAAAAGCGTAGCGTTATTAATAGGGGTTAGACCACTTTCCGTCCTCATCGGGGTTAGGAGAAACGGGCTCCTTGGAGATATCGGGAATAGGCTTCTCAGAGGACTCTTCCGAGCTGGAAGAATCATCTCCGCCGAGGTCAGAAGAATCATCTCCGCTAACGGAATCAGAGTCATCAGTACCGATATTGGAAGAATCGTCTGCCAATGTAGTTGTACCATCGTTATTAGTTTCGGTATTATCCTTTTTGCCGCATGCGCATATGATTGCAGAAACCAAGCAAAGGATAAGTAAACAAGCTAATAATTTTTTCATATTCAATTACCTAACCTTTCTTATTTTGCTTCGCTAACAGCGATGATGTAGTTAGCAACAATGTTTTCGGTAGAACCGTCTACAGTGTCTGCCACGTAGGACTGAGCAACGTTGTACAAGGAACGGCTGTTTTCAGCCATGCTGTAATCCGCAAAGTAGTATACTTCCTGACCTCCGATGGTAGCCTTAACGTACGCCTTTGCAGCAACGTTTGTCTTGAAGCCGGACTTATCAGCGGAAGTAATTACGCTATCCTCGCCAATATATACGTTAGTCTCAAAGGTTACGGTACCATCAGCGTTTACAACGGTAGTAGCAGGCATGAACTTATATTTACTTTCCATCATAGTGGCAGTATCAAATTTAGAGCCTGCGTCGCCCTTCTTAGCAACTACAAATCCAACCTCAGCGTTAGGATCAAGAACTTTTATCGCTTCAAATTCATCAGCACTGATAGTTGCGCCGAATCTGAGACCGAAAGGAAGCTCAAGTCTCATAGCTGCACCCTTGATCATTTCGGGCTTGAAGGAGTAGAATATAGCAGAAATTGTTACAGCCTCGGTAGCTGCTTCATTCTTGTATACGTTTCCTTCTGCAAGATTAACGATATTGTCGCCTATCTTGTAACCAAATACGTTTGCGGGAAGAGCAATTCCCTGCTTTGCAACGTCAGCGCTGATTACCCAGTTTGCTCCGTTGTCATTAACAAAGTTTTCACCCTCAAGGCCCAAAGAACCAACCTGATTAATGAACGCGGTCTTAGTTACGTTGTCTGCACCGAGAGTACGGTCAGCCTTAAGAGTTGCGCCTGCTTCGAGGTTAACGGTAATTGTTCCGTTAGTCTGGTCAGCAATAATAGCAGCTATCTTTCCCGCTCTGTCTGCATTGCCAATATGAGCAGCAACAAGGCTGGAGCCTGCACCTACATTGAGTGTAAGGCTAGTACCGTCGGTGTTACCCTTCTGAACAGCTATCGCAACGTGGTTTTGGTCATTACCCTTAACGTTACCGCTGTACTTAATTACAGAGTTTCCGGTAACATTAATAGTAGCGGTAGTTCCATGCTCGCAAAGAATCAAGGATTCACCGTTGGTGCCCTTCAATTCAAGAGTAGCATTGTTTACAGTAAGCCTGGTTGCGCCCTTTCCACTGAGCTTAACCATAGGTCTTTCACTAGAACCGTTTTGAATAGCAGTAGCGGTTACGTTTTCAAACGCAAGATGTCCGCCATCCTGAACAACAATTCCGCGAATGGTCTCAACAGTACCGTTCTTAAAGGTAAGACCGGACTTAAGGGAAGTAATAAAATAGTTGCTGCCGTTGGAGTTTCCGAGCTTAAAGTTGTTAAGGTCAACCGTAATGCTCTTACCGGAAAGGGTTATTCCTACATCAGCGTTTGTGTAGTCCTTAAGGAACTTGATTGTTGAACCGTCGGTAGAGAGATTAAGCGCGTCCTTCAATGAACCCGCGAAATTAGCAGAATCCTCGCCTTTTATAATTTCAAAGTTATAATCAACGTTGGTATTTTCAACCATCTTGTAAGCCTTATATCCGGCAACGGAAGAAGTGCTCTCCTCCCAGTTGTATGCCGTTCCACCGTGTGTCATATCCGCGGTATAACCGGGAAGAGTGGGGGTCAGGTCTTCTTTAACAAGGAAGGCATTATCATGAGCGGTAATAGTCGTATTACCACCAACGTTGGAGCTAAGGAAATATACGGTAGGAATCGAAGTTTCTACGACAAAATGCGCGCCTTCATTTATCGTAATAGCGTTTGCGCCTTTAGCATCGGCAAGTCCGATAACGGTAGTTGCGTTGTGGTCAACTGCCTGCTTTGCGATTATCTTGGAGCCGGAGTTCATCACGATAGAGTGAGCACCGTTATCCAGGAAGTAGATAACCGAGGACTGAGACATTGTCGCGCTATTAGCCTTACTTGCCTTTTCAACAACTGCGCCGTTTCCGAGAGTAAGAGTAGATGCCTGACCTCCGGAGAGGATCATGGTAGCCTCGGTCTTACCTGCGTCAAGCGCCATTCTGATAGTAGAATTTTCAACGTTGATAGCCTTTGCAGCGCTACCATTCTGAGTTTTAACAGCAGCACGTCCCTTACCTGTTACGGTAACGCCGTTAAGGTTAAGAGTACCGTTTCCAACCGAAATACCGCCACCGGAAGACGTAATTTCCGCAAAGTTCTGAATTGTTACTACTTTTCCGGCAGCATCAACCAATATTGGGAATACGTTAGCCGCGCTGGCATTGAAGGTTAACGTGTGGTTACCTCCATCAATGGTAATGCTCTTTGTGATTTTAATCTGGTTCTGGGTTACACCGTCCATCGTGTAATCCTTGAGCATTTCGATGGTGTCGCCGTCTTCTGCCGCAGCTACAGCTTCGAGAAGAGTGTCATAATAGATATCTCCTATTTTGAACGGGCTATTCTCGTCAGCCGCAAATACGGGGATTGCAATGGTTAAAACCATTACGATAGCAAGAAAGAGTGATAAATACTTTTTCATAAGCTATAAGTTCCTTTCTTTTTGTTTTTATTAGAAATTGCTTGCACTTGTATTACACAAATACAAGCAATTTTCTTTAAAAATTATTATGCTTCGGTTTTTTCAAACCAATTTGGAAGCGCGGTTGCAGTATCATCATAATCAACCGCTTCAGTATCCGAGGAATCGGAGCTTCCGTCGTCAGAGGAGCTGTTAGATTCTCCATACGTATCAGAATCATTTGTTCCACCGTCATCGGAAGAATTGGAATCGCCATCTACTGTGATTGACCCGTCATTATTAGTTTCAGTATTATCTCTGCTTTCGCACGCGCAAACGATTGTCGAAACCAAGCAAAGGATAAGTAAACAAACCAATATCTTTTTCATATTGATACCGCCTTAATTTGTTGCAAATGTGTCAAAATTACTACTTTAATGATTTCTATGAACTACTTACGAGTTTTAATTATTAACGTACGCAGAAACAGTATCGTAGACATTAGTGGTTACTTTTCCACCGCTGATAGTCATTACGGCTACATCATCACGTGCAACAAATACCTTTTCATCGGGCATATCAAGAATGTATTTGTTCATGGTATACTTTGAACCCTGAGTAAGGTCGATGGGTTTATTTCCGCCAATACCGTTCCAATCAAGTTGGAAGTTAGCTACCGGCCAGAATGCGTATTCGGGAGCTATCTTCACATACACGTCATTTGACATACCGCTTATACCGTGGTGAGCAACCTGTACGATATCGCTCTTCAATGTAGTTGCAGTATAAAGTTTCATCAAAGTATCACCGCTTTCAGAGTAATCACCAAGACACATAAAGGTCTTACCGTTAAGCTCCATCTTCCATACAATAGACGCGTTATTCGTATCTGTCATCGTTTCTTTGGTATACACATCTGCTGTATAGAGCATAGTTATCTTTGCGTTTCGGATATTGAATTCCTGTCCGGGGTGCGCCTTGATTATAGATGCTTCGGGATAGTACTTGATTACATTGTCGGTGAAATTTTTACTTGCTGATCCCGCAGGGAAATTATAGACAAATCTTTCAACGGTAATATCATTAAACTTACTTGCAAATCCGGAGAAAAATCCGATATGGTCATCATGATTATGAGATAAGAACCATGCTGCTACCACAATATTGTCAGGATTGGGTGCCTGTTTCTTAAGAATATCGTAAAGATTCTGTATAGAAACGGGGTTATTGTGTCCACCGTCCACAACAATAAAGCTTCCATCAGCAAGACGAATCACATAGCTCATTCCGTTAAAGTAGTTGTAGAATTCTCTTCCTTCACTATTGGGAGGATCTATAAGGGGCTTGCTGGGACTTGCATACCACAAACCTACCTGAGTTATAGTAGATTCAAGTCCGCTTATGGGAGTATACTTATTGTCCGCAACCTTAGTAGGAAGCTTTCCCTTTTCATAAGGTTCAACAAGAAGCCTGTGTGTATACTGAGTACTTGATGAAGGAGTAAAGGACAACAAGGTTACAATAACCTTACCGTTAGTGTAGGTGTAGTAACTGTTCTTTTCTATAGTCTTATACGCGTAAAGGCTATATCCGTCATTTTCAAGAGCCATTTTGAACGTACTGAACTTTCCACTTGTAGCAGAAGATGAAGTTCCAAGCTCAAGCATATAACAGTTGTCTGCGGTATCTACCATATCAAGAGTATATCCGGAAATTCTGGGAAGCTCGGATACCGTTGTATTTGAAGAAACATGCTCTTCGTAGGTCTTGCTTATAATTACGTCTCCATTGTAAAGAGTCTTCTTAGAAATGTTTGCAATGAGCTTATCTGCAGCAAGAGCAATACATGTATCATCATATCCGGCAACGACTACCTTCTTACCCGATACTTTAACCGCACCCTCAAAATATCCGAGTGCCGAAGTAAGAGACGTAACCTCAGTATAGTTTACATTGCCCACCACTATCTCAACTGTGTTTGCATTGTATGTACCTGCAACCTTTGCAGTTACACCAAGCTTCGCAGCAATCTTGTTTGCGGCAGCCATTACTTCATCAGATGCACCTGAAGGATATACAACCCCCACACCGGTGCCGTTTTTGATTAAATAGTTATAATACTTTTCAACGTTTGTCGTTTGGATTGTATTTACAATGTCTGTTATTACGTCGTTAGTTTCTCCTGTGTCATCGAGATTCTGAGCGATCTGTGCCATACAACGAATATTATCCGATGTAAGCGTTGTGTAATACTTTACAGTTGATCCGTCAGCATAGGTTATCTCAAAATACGCACGGGTTGCAAGGGAAAGAAAATATGCATTAGTCTTTGTAGCCTCGTTTAGGGTCTCAAAATTATAGGGATAAATTACTGCTACATGATATACATTTTCGTATGTTTTTCCTGCAATGGTACGTTTTGTTTGATTTTTAGTACTCTTTACGAAGAGATTCGAGGTATTTGCAACAGGGTCATCGGCTGTAGTTTTTCCGGGAGCTATTGCCATTCCAAACGTAACGTTGTTTCCTAAAGTATTCTTAAGTAAATCCGAAAAATATCCGGAAAAACGTATTCCAATCTCGTTCTTGATCGTACGGAGTGATGCACCGTATACCAATCCAAAGTCGTCTGTGCCATAGTATATGGGCGAGAAGGTTACGGTTTCCTCTGCTGTAGCAACGTTCTTACCTGTGTGATAAAACTTACCGTCGCTGCCAAGGAAGCCCATCTGGGTTTCACCGCTCTTTGCGATTGCGGGGAAATGTACACCGTTAGCCAATGCGGTTGCATTTGCGGAGTAAATAGCTCCCTTGTCGGTAATAGTCGTCTTACCGTTCTTGGTGGTTGTAACACCGGTATCTGCGTTAGTAGAAGAACCGCTAGTTCTGGATTCCCAGATGAAGTACGTCTCTGCCGCAAACTTACGGTCGATTGCAAGGATAGAATCCTTTTCAAGAATTATATCAATCTTACCGTAGGTCATATCAAGAATACAAGCTCCCGCGTTGGTCTTGTTACTGTTGTCCAAAGCGTATGCGGAGTGAAGCTTTGCGCCCGCTCCGATTGTGATGGTCGCGTCAACGTCCGCGTCTGTAACATTATTCTGCTGAACGGTGATTACCGAACAATTAGGACGACCTGCAGCCGCGCCAACATGAGATAGAACAGAGTTGCCGGTTACGTTAAGGAAGCCGTCGGTTCCTTGCTCTATAAGAATAAGGTTCTCGCCGTTTGCATTTATGCTAAGGTTAGAGTTGTTGATATTAGCAGTGGTGGTTCCTGCTCCGTTGAGCTTAATAAGAGGTCTTTCTGTGGAGGATGCAGTTGCGCCGTCGAAGTTAAGAACGCCGCCTGCCTGAACTACAATACCTCTCTTAACACTGAAGGTACCGTTCTTAATGGTAAGGTTACCCTTCATAGAACCAATAACATAGCTCGAAGCGGTATTGGTATACTTCTTACCGTTAAGGTCAAGAGTTATATTTTTGCCTGCAGCAACGGTATATCCGCTTCCGCTCTCGTTCACGTCCTCAAGCATAGTTACGGTTGCAGTGGAGAACGCAAATACCTTTGCCATTGTATCAACGTATACGGTATCACCGAACGCGTTTACAACCTTAAACTTATTCGCGCTTGCCTTACCTCTTGTAAGAACGTACTGGTCGTAACCGGGTACGTCAGAGGTTTCTTTCTTTGCAAACGTGCCGGTGTATCCACCGTACTCAGCACCCTCGTTATAGTTCGGTACGGTTGTTGTTGCAGAAGTTGCGAGGAACGCGTCTGCGGGAGCATTGAGCTTTATCTTTGCTCCAACATTGGCATATACGAAATGAAGAGTGGTAAGTACAGAGGATTCGGAAACGAGATATGCTCCCTCCTCCATGTTTATTGTCATCTTACCCGCAGTGTTGTTAAACGCTATAACAGAGCATGCCGCATTACCGGACATAGGCGCGGTAGCCATCTTGGAGCCGCTCTCCATATTTATGGTATAGTTTCCGGCCGCATTTGCAGCATAGAGAACAGATGCCTGACTTTCAACGTTGCCTTTGCTGGGGTTGTTTCTGCGAAGCTCTGCGCCTTCTCTGAGAGTAAGCGTATATGTTCCGGCATTTTCAAATATAACTACAGCCTCGGTGTTAGGCGCGCTTGCGTTGGTGCATATTTCAGCATCCTTAACGATCAGGTGAGCGTTTGTTCCTGCGCCACCGGACATCTTAGCGCCCGCTCTGTTACCCGATTCAATCACGGTGTTGGTTACTACGGTAGTTCCATTATGTACCTGAAGTCCACCGGTAGTTGTAGCTATCTTTTCAAAGTTCGCGATAGTGGTATTCTTTGTCGTCTGGAAGGGGAAGGTTCCGCCCGCGGTGTTGTCGTTAAGCGTAAGGGTGTATCCGTTTCCTATGAAAGAAACAGCCTTTGAGGAAGTACTGCACATACCGTTTTCAGACTTCTGGGTAACGTCGCCGAGGAAGATAATAGAGGAGCCGTTCACTGCTCCGCTCATAGCAACCTTAAGGTCATAAGTATACAGTACAGAAGTACCGTTAAAGTAGCGGATAATATCGTCGGAATTGTTTGCTTCGGGAATTACGGTAGTGTAAGCGGTATAACCTGTCTCAGGAGAAGTAGCAAGCTCCTCAAAAGTGGTGAGGTCGGACAGGTACGTAGTAGTGGGAGCTGCCGATTCGTCCGAAACGAGCCAGTTACAACCCTTATCGTTTACAGCATAGCCCTTTCCGTTGTTTTCCACGCTAAGGAAAACAGGCGCGGTCTGTATCTTGGAATTAACTCTGAAGGTAGAGCCGTTCTCAAGATTGAGCGCAACTACGTTGGCTGCGTTGTGGTGAATACCTATAGGTGCGTTGGTTGCTCCGGTTGCCTGATTCATTACGATTTCAGCCTCAGAGCCAAGATTGATCTCGACGTATCCGGCGCCGCCTACAACGTTGATTATCGAGCAGTTACCACGGTTGCCGGTGGTCTTGGTGCTTCTAATGAGCTTAGAGGTACCGGTAAGGTTAAGGATGTTGTAATCGGTTCCGTCAAGGTAAACGAGAGGCTCAGCCTGAGCGCCGTTTGCGTTGGTATCGCTGTTGATCTCAAGAACGGTGTTGTTAAGATTGAACTCAGCGTACTTAGCGCCGCTGGTTCTTATCGCCATTCTGTGGGTGGTAAGGAAGTTACAGTCATTGAGGTTGATAGTTCCACCTGCTCCGTTTATTCCTACACCACTCTGTGCTATCAGATTAAGATTATTGATAGTAAGAGTCTTTCCACCGCTGATGTAGAACCAATACGCGTTTGTATTCTTCTTCGCAGTGTAAGTAAATCCGTTACCGTTAATGGTAAGGTTTTTGGAATACGTACCGAGATTTGCCGTAGTGCTGTCATCGAAGTTCTTAAGCATCTCGATAGTGTCGCCGTCCTTTGCGTCCGTAAGGGCAGCCTTAAGTGTGGTGTAGTACTGATCGCCTATTTTGAAATAAGCATCGTCAGCACCTTCTGTGGTGTTTCCTGCTGCGAAGGCTGTAGGTATCGCCGTTACTGCGATTGCCATTACCATTAACACTGCAAGAAACAATGATAAAATTCTTTTCATGAGAGTCTCTCCTTAAATCAATTTACGGCAATTCATTCTACACCAAGATATTCGCTTACAGTTTCATATACGCTTGTTGTAATATTGCCACTATTACTAATACCGATAATGCTTACATTATCTCGAGCAACGAATACCTTTTCATCGGGCATATCGAGAATGTATTTGTTCATCTCGCCCTCCCACGTATCGTCTATTTTAATAGGTCCTCCGAGTTCGGGCCAGTCAAGCTCAAAGTTTGCAACAGGCCAAAGCGCGTATTCAGGAGCTATCTTCACATACACTTCATTGGACATGCCGCTTATACCGTGGTGAGCGACCTGAACGATATCGCTCTTCAGTGTTTCGGCGGAATAAAGATTCAGCAGTGTATCACCGCCCTCGGAGTAATCGCCAAGACACATGAAGGTCTTGCCGTTAAGCTCCATCTTCCATACGATGCTTGCGTTGTTGGTATCGCTGAGCGTATCCTTAAAGTATACGTCCATGGTGTAGAGCATGGTTATCTTTGCGTTTCGGATATTGAATTCCTGTCCGGGATGCGCCTTAATTATTTTTGCATTGGGGTAGAACCCTTTGATAAGGCTTCTGAGCTTCTTGCCCATCCCTTCCTCGTTGCCAAGTTCTTCACCGGGGAAATTGTAGATAAATCTTTCTATTTCTACATCCTTGTATTTTCCAATGAAATTGCCGAAAATTCCGGTATGGTCGCTGTGGTCATGAGAAATAAACCATGCTGCGATTACAATATTGTCGGGGTCGGGAGCCTGTTCCTTAAGAATATTATAAAGATTCTGCGCCGAAACAGGATTGTCGTGTCCACCGTCAACAACTATGAAGCTTCCGTCGGCAAGACGGATAGCATAGCTCATACCGTTGAAGTAGTTGTAGTATTCTCTTCCCTCAGCGTTAGGAGGAGATATAAGAGGGGTATTTCCGTTTGCATACCACAGTCCTATCTGGGTAATCGAGGATTCAAGTCCCTCTACGGGAGTATACTTGTTGTCCTCAGCCTTTGTGGGAAGCTCGGTATTGTCGAGCCATTCCATAAGAAGTCTGCACTGACCGTTAAATTCAGCGTAAATCGACGTAGCAACTATTCCCGTTTCCTCGTTTACGTACGTATTGTAAACGTTTTCATCAATGGTATTGCTTGCGTAAAGCTCAAATCCGCTGTCTGTCAAGAGCTTAAGGTATTTTTCGAAAGCGTTCTTGTTGGTCTTGAATTCAAAGGAATAGCAACCGTCGTTTCGGTCAACAACCGTAGGAGTATATCCGTCGTAAAAAGGCATCTTGGCGATCATTTCGTTAACGCACTGAGATACGATGAATTTATCGGATACCCTGACGTTGTTGTTTTCATCCTTGGTATTCATGAATACCTTGACCATTTCATCTATTACGAGCTCGATAGACTCAGTATCGGCACCTACTATGACCAGCTTATTGCCGATCATCTTTGCAAGGCCTTCGCCGTATCCGAGCTCGGAAATTGCCTGCTCAACCTCGGGATAATCTGCGGCAGCGCCATGTCCGACAATGATTTCAAGCTTATTTGCATCGTAAGACACAGATATATCCAATTCAACGGCAGCACCGGTTGCTCTGCCTATTTTATCGGCAACGCCCTTGGCAATCTGAATTTCCGCGCCGGTTGCTCCTGCACCGTAACGGATGGGAATACATTTGCCGTCTTTTATTATGTCAAAATATACCGACGTATCGGCAGTCGTCGTAGTATCATCACCCGAGGGTGTGTTCAAGTTTTCCTCTGCGGCATTTTTATTACAGGAAACTATGCTGAGAAGCATAATAGCTGCAAGCATTGCCACGAGAACCCTTTTAAAAATTGACTTCTTCATAAATTCCTCCTTAAAAGTAATTATGAGTAAAAATACTACTTTTCTCTCGCTCTATTATATCATTTTTTATGGAAATTGTCAATTATTTTTATTTGTGTAGTCTAACAAAAAAGCAAACGTCAAAATATACACAATACCCAAAAACGGTTATTTTATAGCAAATTTGTATCATTAGCTTGATAAAATACTTACATAATTATATTGAATATATAAGAACAGTGGGTCCAACCGCAATTGCAGTTGGACCCACTGATTGATGCTAAAGTTTACAGCCTTCCCCTTCTCTGCGTACACTACGCATCTATGAAAAGCTGCATTTCACTCCGGCAAACGAACAAGTAGTTTTTGTTTTAATTTGGTTTTTCCGGCAAATCAGAATGCCTTTTCTATGAATTTATCGAATTCGTCAAGGCTTTCGGTCAAGCTGGTGGAGTTTGCCGTATATGCCTGAGAAAAGTCGGTAGAACCGGGGGTGCTGAGAAGCTTACCAAGAGGTCCTCTCCAAAGATTTTGACGGATAGAGCCGCAAGCACCGCGGTAAATATCAGCATAGTCCCAACGAGCGCCGTTAATAATAAGAGTAAATACCTCGGAAGAGTTCTTGTCAAGGATCTGTCCCTTAACGATCTTCTCTATGTAGAGAGGACGAACACTTGAGTAGCTGAGAGAGTTAAACTTCTCCATAACAGCACTTATCAAGCCGTAATCAAAGGTAGTATTGTAAGCTACACCCATTATGTTGTGAGCATCCTGTACACCGGTGTAATACTCGCCCTGGTCGGTATCATACATAGGCATAGGAAGAACACCGAATCCGTCTTCCATGTTCTTGAGTTTCTCAAGACCCGATTCATAGTGGTAAACTACGTCGATGTCAAAGAGCGCATGACCCTGAGTAAAGAAATCATAGTTTGCTCCGGAGCCCTCGATTACTATGGTTCCGTCGGTAGCCCAGAACTCAGCAACCTTACTAAATGCATTCGAAGTCTTGGTGTAGTTGGTATCGCTTACGAGGACTCTCTTGTCGGTATCTCCGTCCTTCTGTGTCAATTTTGCATTGAACGCATAAAGGAAACCGTCGCAGAACTCAGAGCCCCTAATCGATGCGAGTCCGTAGAAGTCATCGCTTTCGTCGGTGGTACCGTTATCCTCGTGGATATCAGCAACCATCTCGTAAAGGACGTCGTACGTCCATTCCTTATCAAGAACCATCTGGTAGAGCTGGTCGAAGTCACCGAGACGCTCGGTAGCCTTTGCCTTGTTAAAGAATACAACGTGGCAACGGTCGAAAACGGAAAGGTTAACGTCACCAACCGCGAGGAAGAGCTTATCGTAGCACTCTGCTTCGCTTATGAAATTCTGATTCCAGTAAGGCTGGTCAAGATTCATATTATAAAGCTGAGCGTTACGAAGGTTCATAAATCCTCCGATGTTGTTCATGGTTCCGGAGTATGCCGCATAGTTGCTTATGATATGGAACTGACCTGCTCCGCTCTTGAAATCTCTCAGAATAAGGTCGTTCATCTTTTCATCAGATTCGGTATTCTTATAAAGATTGAGTCTTACGTTAAGCTGAGTCTGAACGTCTGCGTTACGCTTGAAGATAGCTGTCTGGAGAGTATCGGGTTCTTTAGTGTCAGATGTCCACTCTCTCATATACTGCTCAGCCGATCTGATGAGAACCGTTACCGTTTCACCGTCAAAGGTGTCTCTAATACCGTCATCAACAACAGGCTGACCGTACTGGTCGGTAATAATCTCGCTTGATGAACTGTCATCACCGCCGAGAACATCAGAGTTTGCATCTGTATTCCCGGTTGCGCCGCCCTTATCCTTGCCGCATGATACGATTACAGGAACGATCATGAGGAGAACCAGGAGCATTGCTAAAATTTTCACTGTTTTTTTCATAAATTCCTCCTTAAAAAATTGTTATAAGTAAAACTACTACTTATTCCCACTGCATTATACCATTTTTTTAGCATTTTGTCAATTACTTTTGATTGTTCAGTCTGACAAAAAAGCAAAAGACAAAATGTGCATAATAAACAAAAAATGTTATGTTATAACAAAATTGTGTCATTGCTTGGATTTATTTTTTTGACCATTGAATTTCAAAAAAAGAAAGAGGCAACTGCAACTGCAGTCGCCCCTATTTTTATTATAAAAAATTACGGCAAAACAATTATGCAAGGCACTTAACAAGAACAGCCTTTTGTGCATGCAATCTATTTTCCGCTTCGTCAAAAATTTCATTGGCATGAGATTCAAAGACTTCAGCGGTGATTTCTTCTTCTCTATGTGCAGGAAGGCAGTGAAGAACCATTGCATCGTCATGAGCAACCGCCATAACATCAGAGTTTATCTGGTAGCCCTTGAAAATTCTCTTTCTTTCTTCAGCTTCTGCCTCCTGTCCCATAGACGCCCATACGTCAGTATAAAGAACATCTGCGTTCTTAGCAGCCTCAAAAACGTTATCTGTACAGGTGAATCTACCGGTCTCACTCGCCCACTTCATAAGCTCCGCATCAGGTTCGTATCCCTTAGGACAAGCAACAGATACAGTCATACCCATTTTAATTCCGCCAACTATTAAGGAGTTGGTCATATTATTGCCGTCTCCGATATAGCAAAGCTTATTCCCTTTTATGACTCCCTTATGCTCACGAATCGTCATAAGGTCAGCAAGAACCTGGCATGGATGACAGTAATCGGTCAGTCCGTTTATTATCGGAATAGAACCGTATTTTGCAAGATCTTCAACCTCGGATTGCGCAAACGTTCTAATCATGATACCGTCGAGATATCTCGAAAGAACCCTTGCAGTATCCTCCACAGGTTCTCCGCGACCAATCTGGAGATCACGCGCACTGAGGAAAAGCGCAGAGCCGCCAAGGTCATACATACCTACCTCAAAGGAAACTCGGGTACGTGTAGATGCCTTGGAAAATATAAGTCCCAAGGTCTTTCCTTCAAGTATATGATGCTTGATTCCGTTCTTTTTCTCATATTTGAGCTGATCTGCAAGGTTGAGTATTTCATTTATCTCCTGCTCCGACAGATCCATTAATTTCAAAAGATGCTTCATTCCGCGCATGCCTCCTTAAGTATTTTAATTGCCTTTTTCAGGTCGTCCATATCTATATTAAGCGCAGGCAAAAGGCGAACCTTATGCTTTGCCTTTATAACTATAACGCCTTTGTTTCTGCAAGTAGTAATAACCTCACTTGCATCCTTTTCGGTTTCAACTCCGATCATAAGTCCAAGACCGCTTACACTTTTTATTCCTTTTGCGCCGTTAAGCTCGCTGAAAATATAGTTACTTCTTTCGACTACTCCCTCGAGAAGTTCATCTGTAAGTCTGGAAATTACGTTAAGCGCTCCTGCGCAGCAAACGGGATTTCCGCCAAAGGTCGAACCGTGCATACCTGCTCCAAGCACATCCTGCACTTTTTCTCCGAGCATTGTGGCGCCAATAGGCAAGCCTCCGCCCAATCCCTTTGCGGTGGATACGATATCAGGAGTTATATCGAAATTCATATAACCGTAAAGTTTACCAGTTCTTCCGTTTCCTGTCTGTACCTCATCAGCTATCAAAAGCAGGTCTTGCTCCTTAGCAAATGCTTCCAAAGCCTTAAGGAACTCTATTGTAAGAGGACGTACACCGCCTTCTCCCTGAACGACCTCAAACATAACGGCGCAGCACTTGTTTTCTTTTGCAAGTTCTTTTACGCTTTCAATATTATTAGCCTCGGCATATACGAATCCGTCGGTTAGTGGAAGAAAATCCTTATGAAATACATCCTGACCTGTTGCCGCAAGAGTTGTAAGAGTTCTTCCGTGGAAACTGTCCTTTAAGGTTATTATTGTTGTATATTCCGCGCCCTTGTTTATTTCCCCGTACTTTCTCGCCGCCTTAATCGCACACTCGTTTGCCTCAGCGCCCGAATTTGAGAAGAAAACCTTTTTCATACCCGTGCGAACGCAAAGCTGTTCCGCAAGTCGCGCGCAAGGCTCGCTAAAGTAAAGATTCGACGTATGCTGAACCTTTCTAAGCTGTTCGGTTACGGCACCTATCCATTCTTCATCCGAATATCCAAACCCGTTTACAGCAATACCTGTACCTAAATCAATATACTCTTTTCCCTCATCATCTATAACACGAGAACCCTTACCCGAAACAAGGCAGAGCGGAAATCTCGCATACGTGGGGGCAATATATTCCTTATCAAGCTCTTTAATGTTCATATGCACTCCCCGAAGTAAACATTGTGCCGATACCTTCATCAGTCAAGGTTTCTATCAAAATTGCATGAGGAATTCTTCCGTCGATAACAAACACCTTACCGACACCGCGACGAATGGCTTCTATACAACAATTTATTTTCGGAATCATTCCGCCGCTTATTACGCCTTCTCTTATGAGCTGTGGCGCATCACTTACGTTGATTTCCGAAATAAGAGTCGAGGGATCGTCCTTATCTCTCAAAATGCCTGCAATATCGGTCATGGAAATAAGACTTTCGCACTTAAGCTGACCGGCAATTCTTGCTGCCGCGGTATCTGCGTTTATGTTATAGCTGTTACCCTCATTGTCATATCCGACGGTAGCAATTACGGGAATGTAGCCCTTTTCAAGAACGTCAAGAATAGGCTGTACGTTTACATCAGTTATTTCACCGACGTATCCAAGACGCTCATCAAGCATTTCTGCTTTTATCATGTGCCCGTCAATTCCGCAAAGACCGATTGCCTTGCCGCCTTTGCTTTGGAGAAGATTTACAAGATTTTTATTTATCTTTCCTGCGAGAACCATCTGTACTATATCAACGGACTCCTTATCGGTTACTCTCAAACCGTTAACAAATTCGGTCTTCTTCCCTATCTTACCAAGCATTTCGGTTATTTCCGGGCCTCCGCCATGAACGAGAACCACCTTAATTCCAATAAGAGACAGCAAAACGATATCTCCCATTACCGCTTCCTTAAGATCCTCGTTTATCATTGCGTTACCGCCGTATTTTACAACGATAATTTTATTGTAATATTTCTTTATGTAAGGCAACGCTTCCACAAGTATCTGCGCGCGTTGATTGTTATTTATATCCATATTTCCTCCAAGCAAGAGCTTATGTTCTGTAATCTCCGTTTATTTTTACGTAATCGTAAGTAAGGTCGCAGCCCCATGCGGTTGCCGTTCCGTTTGCCGTATTAAGCTCGATGAGTATCTGAATTTCATCCTCAAGAAGTATTTCCTTTGCCTTTTCTTCCGAGAAATCAACACCTGCACCGTTTACGCACACGGTTATCTCTCCCTTTGAGGACTTGAAGGTAACGTCAACTGCATTTATATCTACGTTTGCGCCGCTGTATCCGATAGCACAGAGAACGCGTCCCCAGTTTGCGTCCGCACCAAACATTGCCGCCTTAAAGAGCGACGAGCAAATAACCGATTTTGCGACTATCTTTGCATTGGCATTATCACAAGCTCCCGTAACAATACACTCAAGAAGCTTTGTAGCACCCTCACCGTCTCCCGCAATCATGCGGCAAAGATAAGCGGTAACCGCATGAAGCGCCTCACAGAATGTATAAAATGCTTCTCCGTCCTCGGTTATTTCAGCATTTCCTGCCATTCCGTTTGCCATAATAGAAACCATGTCGTTAGTTGAGGTATCGCCGTCAACGCTCACCATATTAAAGGACGATTTTACATCTTCCTTCAATGCCTTTTCAAGCATTTCCGAGGAAATAGCACAGTCTGTGGTTACAAAAACGAGCATAGTTGCCATGTTGGGATGAATCATACCGCTTCCCTTTGCAATTCCGCCCATTTTACACTTTACACCGCCGATTTCAAATTCAATGGAAATTTCCTTTTTCTTTGTATCGGTTGTCATTATTCCTTCGCATGCATATTCGCTGTTATCGCCCAAGCCGGCTACAAGCGCGGGAATTCCGTTTGCAATAGGAGTAATATCCAAAGGCTGTCCGATAACACCTGTAGACGCTACTATAACGTCCTTTGCCGATATGTTCATTTCCTTTGCAAGAAGCTCGCACATGGTCTCGGCAATCTCAATTCCGTTTGCGTTACAAGTATTTGCGTTACCGCTATTACATATCATTGCCTGAGCTCTTCCGTCTGAAATGTTATTTTTAGTAACAATCAAAGGAGCGCCCTTTACAAGATTTTGGGTATAAACCGCCGCTGCATTTGCAGGTATCTCGCTGTAAATAAGTGCAATATCTCTTTTGGATTTATTTTTTCTTATTCCGCAGTGTATTCCGTTTGCCGTAAAGCCCTTCGCTGCGCAAACTCCGCCATTTATCTGTTTCATATTTTTCTCCTGTAATTACAATTCAAGTCCTGTCTCGGGTGAAGCTCCGAGAACGTAGTTCAAGCATTCAACTGCCGCGCCGGATGCTCCTTTGCCAAGGTTATCGTACATTGCAATAAGCAAAATTCTATCCTCATTACCCGCAACCGTTATCTGCATAGAATCCTTGCCTGAAAGCTTGTGTGCGGAAATAAATCCGCCGTCGTCTGCACCTTCAACGTACTTAACGATACTTCCGTTGTATTTATTTTCGTATATTTTTTTTACATCATCAATCGTTCCGTATTTTAAATCGGTTGCAAATATCGGAACGGTAACAGTCATTCCGCTGTAAAAATCAGAAACTATAGGACAGAAAATCGGTTCGCTCTTCAGTCCGGTTATTTTTTTCATTTCCTTAAGATGCTTATGCTGCTGACCTATTCCATACTGTCTGGGAGCACCAAGCAAGAAGTCCTTATCCTCAGCCTCATACTCGGCGATCATCTTTTTTCCGCCCCCACTGTATCCTGTAATCGAATGACACGTAAGCTTTGTATCCTCGGAAAGAATTCCCGCTTCAATCAAAGGATAGACCAAAGAAATAAATCCGCTTGCATGACATCCGGGGACTGCTATTCTTTTAGCACCTGAAAGCTTATTTAATATATCCTCGGAAAGCTCGGGAAACCCGTAGCACCAGCCCTCATTTGTTCTATGAGCCGTTGATGCATCTATTACGGTAACGTTGGGATTATCAATCATCTCAACAGCTTCAATCGCCGCCGCATCGGGAAGACAAAGGAAAGCAACGTCGCATGAGTTGAGTGCTTTTTTTCTTGCCTCGGGATCCTTACGCATATCCTCGGGAAGAGTTATCATTTCAAGATCACTTCTATCAGACAAACGCTCAAAAATTCTCAATCCCGTAGTTCCGACACTTCCGTCTATAAATATTTTTTTCATTTTTCAAGTTCTCCTCTGACGTAGGATATCTGCGCTTCAACGGATGAAACCGACGTTCCTCCCTCAGAAATACGCTTTGATACGCAGGTTTCAAGAGATATTTCATCATACAGATCATCCTCGAACAACTCACTGCGCGCAAGGTATGCTTCCATAGGAAGATTGTCAAGCACGCATTTCTTCTCAATACATTCGGCTACTATCTGTCCTACAATTTTATAGGCGCTTCTGAAGGGCATTCCCTTACGTACAAGATAGTCCGCAAGGTCGGTTGCATTTATAAAGCCTTCCTGAGCTGCCTTGTACATATTTTCCGCCTTGACTCTCATTGTTCTTATCATGGGAGCAAATATATCAAGACACATTTTTACGGTTTCTATAGAGTCAAAGAGAGCCTCCTTGTCCTCCTGCATATCCTTGTTATATGCTAATGGCAATCCTTTCATAAGAGTGAGTATTGCCATAAGATTGCCGTATACTCTTCCCGTTTTTCCTCTTACGAGTTCTGCCATATCAGAATTTTTCTTTTGAGGCATGATCGAAGAACCCGTAGTAAAAGAATCGTCCAGCTCAACAAATTTAAATTCCCAACTTGACCAGAGAATTATTTCTTCGGAAAAGCGCGACAAGTGCATCATAACCGTAGCAAATGCGCTCATAAATTCAATGCAGAAGTCGCGGTCTGACACTCCGTCTATACTATTAAGGGTTATACCGTCAAACCCGAGATCTTGTGCCTCCATACGTCTGTCGGTATCATAGGTCGTACCCGCCAACGCGCATGAACCCAACGGGGAGTAATTCATTCTTGCAAGCGCGTCGTCTATTCTTCCAATATCACGCAAAAGCATCATAGAATATGCCATAAGGTGATGTCCGAAGGTTATAGGCTGTGCTCTCTGCAAATGTGTATATCCGGGCACAATTACTGCTTTATTTTTCTCTGCCTGATCCGTAATATCTGCCACAAGAGTCTTAAGAAGCTCTTTTATTTTGTTTGCTTCGTCGCGAAGATACATTCTTACGTCAACCGCAACCTGATCGTTACGGCTTCTTGCGGTATGAAGTCGTTTGCCGGCGTCCCCAACACGCTTAGTAAGCTCGGATTCCACAAACATGTGTATATCCTCACAACTCATATCAAACTCAAGAGCACCGCTATCAAGGTCCTCTAGTATTCCGCAAAGTCCATCAACTATTACGTCTTTGTCTTCAACGGAAATTATACCCCTTGCCGCAAGCATTTGCGCATGAGCGATAGAGCCCTTTATATCTTGCTTATACATCTTGCAGTCAAAACGGATTGATGAATTAAAATCGTCAGCCTTACTGTCCAACGCTTTGGCGAATCTTCCCGCCCACATTTTTTCCATAGTCATTTCAGCACGTATTGCCTGCCGCTTAAAAAGTGGCAGGCAAACGAGTCCTTACACAATTATTTCTTGTTTTTTTCGTTAACCTGAGCCTGAACCTTAATGGGCAGACCGAAGAGGTTAATAAATCCGGTAGCATCGGTCTGGTCATATACGTGATCCTCTCCGAAGGTTGCAATCTCCTCAGAGTAAAGAGAATAATCACTCCATGCGCCGGCTTTAATGATATTACCCTTGTAAAGCTTGAGCCTTACTTTACCGGTAACATTTTCCTGAGTCTTGTCTACGAATGCGGAAAGCGCCTCACGGAGAGGTGTGAACCACTGACCGTTGTATACGAGATCAGCAAAGGTTACAGCAAGCTCTTCCTTCTTATGCGCAGTATACTTGTCAAGGCAAAGAGTTTCAAGGTAGTTGTGCGCCGCATAGAGTATTTCTCCGCCGGGAGTTTCGTAAACGCCACGGCACTTCATACCTACAAGACGGTTCTCAACGATATCAAGAAGTCCGATACCATTCTCTCCACCTACCTTATTGAGTGCAAGGATTATTTCCTTAGCGCTCATCTTTTCACCGTTGTACGCAACGGGACGTCCCTGCTCGAAGTCAAGAGTTATATACGTGGGCGCATCGGGTGCCATAATGGGAGAAACACCCATTTCAAGGAAGCCCTCTTTTTCGTAAAGAGGCTCGTTACCTGCATCCTCAAGATCAAGTCCCTCATGACTGAGGTGCCAAAGGTTCTTATCCTTGGAGTAGTTAGTTTCACGGTTTATCTTAAGAGGAACATTATGCGCCTCGGCATAATCTATCTCTTCCTCACGGGACTTGATAGTCCACTCACGCCAAGGAGCAATAATGGGCATATCAGGAGCAAAAGCCTTTATTGTAAGCTCAAAACGAACCTGGTCATTTCCCTTTCCCGTACAGCCATGGCAAATTGCATCTGCGCCCTCTGCCTTTGCTATCTCAACAATTCTCTTTGCGATGATAGGACGTGCAAAAGATGTTCCGAGCATATATGACTCATACTTTGCGCCTGCCATAACAGTAGGAATTATATAATCATCAACAAATTCGTCAGTGAGATCCTCTATGTATATTTTGGACGCTCCGGTCTTTATAGCCTTCTCCTCAAGTCCTTCAAGCTCATCGCTCTGGCCAACGTTACCGCTTACCGCGATAACCTCACAGTTATTGTAATTTTCCTTCAACCACGGAATAATAATAGACGTATCGAGACCGCCTGAGTACGCAAGAACTACTTTTTTGATATCCTTCTTTTCCATTTTCATTACCTCCGAAAAGTTTATATTAAACATACATGAATAATATTCATTGCATGTGTATATTATACAACAAGCAAAAGACGTTGTCAATACATATTTCTTATAATATTTGTTCTATATTATATAAATTCCTATACAAATTGTACAATAGCCTAAAAATCAATTAATAACATTTATTTACCCGAATGATTAATTATGCATAAACCAATCTATTTATTGCATAATTATTCATTATAAAGCGAGAAAATCCGACTGTAGAAAAAACAGACTACAGTCGGATTTCATCGTTTATTTTATATAAAAATTCTTATTTAAGTTTTTTCTTCACAACATCTACGATTCTGACAATTGCGGGAGAAATTATAAGATTGATTGCAAATTCCATAATAAAATTCATACCTGCAAGTCCGATAAATATGAATTTTGCAGAGCCCATAAAGCCTTCTGCCGGAACTTGAAGTAAAGACTGAATAGCTCCCATATCATTAAAGAAGAACAAAAGCATGCCTATTACAAATATGCCAGTATTGACTATAGGCGCCGTAACAGATGCCAAAACAGTAGTTAACGTTACATTCTTCCCATTGAAAAATTTGTTTAACAGCCTGTATACCCAACCTGAACATAATCCAGCCAGTGTCGCCTTTACAACACAAAGAATGACGCAAACAATCATTTTCCATGTTCCAAAGTTATTAAAAAGAATACTTGTAAAAGCATCAAGACCGGTAAAGCCCATTATAATTGTCATAATGCCAAAAACCAATCCAAGCAATCCTCCCGCCTTGGGTCCGATTACAAGTGCTCCCACCACAATAGGAATAAGTACAAAAGACATAGGCAGCCCGGTTGCTCCTGATATAAGGGAGCCCAAAAACTGAAGAACAATTATAAGCGCGGCTAAAATTGAAATTTGAACAAGACGAAGTGTTTTCTGCTTTGATGTCATTCTCATAATGCCACCTCCGCACTCTCAAGTACGGTCAAATGTACCGTCTTTTCACAGTTGTTTTTTTTCATGTTTTTTCCTTCCTTCGGGAATTTCACCCGATGCTACCGTCCAAAATCGGTACGGTGCTTATAAAATTTATTCAATATCGGACATGCCGTTATCGATTTATATTATTTTGGTGAATTACGTACAACCCCCTCAAGGTAAGATCTTCGTCATAAGAGAAGGTCCTGCTGCAAAGTTTAACTACGTATTTTGCATATTCACCCGTGATCGTTAAATCAATATCGTCAGGCTTACATCTCATTTCTTTTGCGAAGCGGTACACAAATCCATCAAGCATAATTGCATTTCCGCAAAGAACACCCGAACGTACAGAATCGTGAGAGTTCTTCCCTATTGCATTTTTTGCGGATGCAAAATTCACATTGGGAAGCAAGGCCGTTGTTTCATGCATGGATTCAAAGGACATCTGTATTCCGGGAATTATGCAACAACCAATATATTCGTCATTGCCGTTTATAGCTGAAACCGTTGTTACCGTATTCATATCAACAACTACGGACGGACTATTTGTTTTACCGCCGACTTTCTTTTTATGAATTACTGCCGCGGTATTAGCCACCATGTCTCCACCCAACTCAGACGGAGAATCTATCTTTATAAGGAAGCCGGTCTTTACACCGGGGCCAACGATTATCGGCTCGCTTTTTGAAAGTCTTTTAGCAACCAACCTAACCGTATCGGTCAGTTGAGGAACAACCGAAGCAATAATTGACGATTCGATTTCACCGATATCAACCCTATTGTCAGACAGTATCATTCGAATTAACACGCAATACTCATCAAAGGTCTTTTTGAGATCGGTAGCTATCTTAAATTTTGAAACTATATTTCCATCGCCATCAAATATACCGACGGAAATTCGGGAATTGCCGACATTCAACGCAAGCAGCATACTTTTTCTCCTTTAACATAACCTTTAATACATATATATTAATCCTTTTTTCAAGTATTGTCAATATGCATTTTTAACAAAATAGACTAACGAAATTACCCATAATATCAATCAATATGTTTCCCATTCATCTCTTTTATTCGCTTGATTGCTTCATCTGCATCTATTCTGTCATTGGAATATGCGCTTCTAAGCAACTCTGCCGGTACATATCGATCGTATTTTTCAAAAATAGGAAGCTCTTTACCGTTTACAAGCTCCTCGGAAGAAAAATTATCTCTATCAAAGCGGCGGCACATATCAGAAATAAGTTCTTCAATCGTTCCTCTTTCCATTCTGAAGCTTATATAATAACATCCTTCATAATCTATCCCGGATATTCCGTGTTCAAGAGCAACCGATGAAAGCATTTTTCTGAACGCCCTGAACGAACGAGTGCCAAGCCACGGGAAGATACACCATGTATAGCCGCCGAGATGCACTACGTTTTTTTCGGTCATTCCTGAATTTTTTGCTACACGTCTTGCAATAGAAAGTCTTTGCCTTGCGTTTGGAGTTAAATACGGATAATCGATGTCCTCAGCGAGAACTTTCTGCATACGCTCTAAAATTCGGGTATGAATAGCACCGTACTCTCCCGGCCACGAAATTTCCATTTTACCCTCAACGCTTTTAACAAAAACAAGCCGTCTTGCCGTGTCAAGCTCAATAACCTCCCATACGCGCCCCGCAAGCGCAAACCTGTCTCCTATGGGTGGCGGTGTCGTTATCGTGCCTATTTCCTCGGATTCACATCTTACGGTATAATCTTCACTGTCATTAAATACAGCATAGAATTTAAAGCTGTTAAGCAATGTTTCGCCCTTGATTCCAACAATAATCTCTCCTTCGTCCGTCATTTCAAGGAAATCATTATTCAGCATTGAAACGAGAAGTGTTTTATACTTCTCTTTAGCTACATGAGCAAAAGCAGGTAGCGATAATACAACTTCGGCAAGCTCCTTTACTTTAAGCGCTCCCGAAGCAGCAAGAATACTGAGAGTTTGGTGAAACAAAAGACTCATAGGTTCCTTTTTTGAATACGGAGGCTCCACAAATCGTTCTTCAACGTATAGCTGAACAATTGCTATTGCTCTTATCATATCCCATGGTATTATGTTTGGCAACGGAGCATTGGGAAGAGGCTCGTCTTCTCTGAATACTGCTATCATTTCAGGAGGCTGCCCGCGTCTGCCCGAGCGTCCCAGACGCTGTAAAAATCCCGAAACAGAATTTGGAAATGCAACATGTACAACACGTTCCAGCCGTCCGATATCTATTCCAAGCTCCATGGTTGCGGTAGCACAGGTTACTGCATGACTCTCCTCGTCCTTCATTTTCAGCTCTGCTTCCTCTCGCAAGGCTGCAGACAAATTACCGTGATGAATCAAGAAAATATCGTTTTCGTTTTTCTTTGCGGCTATCTGTCGCAAAGTGGCACACACGTATTCGGTTTCTTCCCTTGAGTTTGAAAACACAAGAGATTTTACGTTTTTTACGCATCCGTAAATATACTCGTATCCGGCATCCGACATTGCTCTGACATTTTCTTCAGGCATATCTGCGACATTTCGGGTCTGATCAAAATTCCGGTTTTGAATAAAGAAATGCTCCATTCCAAGGCGCCACTTTATTTTTTCCGCAGGAAGAATAGGAACATCGGTTATACGCTGTGAGCCTGATCCCAACCATTTGGCAGCAGCCTCTGGACATCCTACGGTTGCTGAAAGACCTATTCTTCTTGGTGAAGCGCCTATGAGTCTTTCAATTCTGATAATCTGACATAATATCTGATTTCCTCTGTCTGTTCCCGTAAGCGTGTGTATCTCGTCGAGAACGATGAACTTTAAGCCTGAAAACAGCCTTGGGATATCATTTGAGCGGTTTATAAGCATTGCCTCAAGGGATTCGGGAGTGATCTGCAATATCCCCTTGGGATCTGATAAGAGCTTTTTCTTTTTGGACTGCGCAACGTCCCCGTGCCAATGGGTAACAGCAATACCGCTTTCTTCAATTAGCTCCTCAATTCTTGAAAACTGATCGTTAATAAGACTCTTAAGCGGAGCAATATACAACACGGAAATACCATTGCAAGACTCACCGTATATTTCAGTCAATATCGGGAAGAATACCGCCTCTGTCTTTCCGCTTGCCGTAGACGACGTAAGCAGAAGATTATGGTCGGTGTCAAAAATAACCTTCGCCGCTTCAATTTGAACGGTCCGAAGATTTTCCCATGAATGAGAATAAATATATTCACGAATAAAGCTTGGAAATCTTTCGAATATCTTGTCGGCTTCGGTCATATCTTCTCCTTCAAAATTCTAAATCAGCGGTAGAAAATTCTGTCTTTTGGGGTCCTTCTTTCATTTCGGAAACAGTTTTTTTCTGCTCATCTATCAAAAAAGCCTTTGAAACAACATCTTCAAAAGTTGTGTTCTCGTTTTGCATCAATATGTTCAACACTGTCATATAGTCTCGAAGCATCTCTCGGGGGGTTATCATTTCATCTGCGCCCGCACGCATTAAAGATAGTTCAAGGAATCTGACCATTTCATCTTCCGTTATTCTCGGAACGATACCATAACTTACCGCATACAGCTTGGTTACGCGAGAAATAAGCGCATACATTTCATCATCGGTTAGTCTCTTCAAACGAATTACAGGACCAATGTAATTTCTATATTCCGCGGAAGCATACCTGCTGTCGCAAAGACGGCTCTTAAGAGCTTCATAGCTGAACAGACCTCTTCTCGTATCGTCCATAAACTGTGGTGTCCCACCAAATACAATTCCCAGTCCGGGTGCTCTACCCTGAAGAGTATCGTTAAACATTGACAAAATTTTTTCGTAATTGTTTTCTCTGCTTACTCTGTGAGTTATCTTATAAAGATTAACACATTCGTCAATAAAAATTACAAGTCCGCGATAACCGATAAAGCGAACCAGCAATGCCCATAGCTTTATAAAATCATACCAGTTATCGTCGTCAATAATAACGGAAACAGAAAAGCCAAGCGAACCTCTGGCTTCTGTTTTTGTAGCATACTCTCCTCTGAGCCAACGTAAGCAAGCACTTCTTTTTTCGTCATTTTCTTCTGCAAAAGCCTTATAATATTCGGTGATGACCCTGGAAAAATCAAATCCGCCAACCATGAATTCCATTTCCCTCATTTTTTCGGACACAAGGGCGTTCATCCTGCGGTTAAATTCTTCGCTTTCGGGAGAAATACCTTCCGAAACGATTTGGGATTTAAGCATTTCTATCCATCTTGCTATTATTTTGGGCAGTGCCCCACCGTCAGGTGAAGATTTGGAAGCAAGATTCTTTATAAGCTCGCGGTAGGTTGCCACACCGCTGCCTGAGGTTCCGTAAAGACGTCTTTCGGGAGACAGATCCGCATCAGCCGTTATAAAATCTCTTTCCAGTGCATATCCGCGTATAAGCTGCATCAAAAAGCTCTTACCGCTTCCATAGCGACCTATAACAAAGCGCATGGTGCCGCATCCCTCGTTGACCTGCTCAAGATCCGACAAAAGTGCGGATATTTCATCCCTTCTTCCAATCGCTATATACGGTGCGCCTATACGAGGCACAACACCTGCCGAAACCGAAAGCAAAAGAGAGTTAAGCACTCTTTTGGGTATCCTTTGTATATCGTAATTATTATTCATTATTTTTCTCCATTCATTCGAATAAATAGAGGTAATCCTCTATAACAACGTGTCCTCCGTTGCCGTCTTCATCAATAATCGCATCGCCGATTTTATCGTAAGCAGCTTCATTTATCTCGTCAACCAGGGCATCGGGCATTTTACCAAGCTTTTGTGCATATTCACTGACTGCATTTTTATGTCCTCTAATCAATTCGGTAAGCAACGCTGCGTATGATTCAAGTCCGCTGGCAGGATTTTTTTCACATAGTTCCAAGCTTTCAACTGTATTATTTTCATTCTTTGCGATTTCCTCAACGTATACATTTTCATCGGTATCATCAAAAGCCTCTACAAGCTCTCTTGTAGTCTCCCACGATGCTTCCTCAATCCTTGCCGCATCAGAAAGTGAAAGCTTCTTCTTAGGTGTCTCGTACAAAACATCGTATTCGTGTTTTTCCTCACTTTTTTTCTTATGATGCTTATGCTGTGGAAGATTATTCTCGAAATAGCTGTCAAGAATGTTTCTTAATTCCGCTGATATGGAATAAACAGTAAGACGTGATTTTATTCCCATATAAGCTCTTAACTTATTTTCGGAATATTTAATTATATCCCCGACTAAAAATCGCAATTCGTTAGATCTCGAAAATGAGCAGTATTTAACCTTAATTTTGTATTTTTCTTTAGAAACACAAACAGCACCTGCAAAAACATCTCGTTCGATATAGCTATCTCCAAAAGTAAGTTCAGAAAGCATTTCTCCATCTCTGGAATAAAAGCGTACCGCCTCACCAAGAGCTCCAACTATCATCTGATCAAACAACTCTCTGCTTTGGTCATTGAAAAATTTGCTTGTCCGAAAATCATATGAAGAGCAGTATTTTATAAGAGACCGCGCACAGTTGTTAACATCGCCTTTGGGTAGCTTAATATAAAATTCCTTCAGGACAGTTGTTGCCTGAATCATTTCCCTTTTTGCGTTTTCGGGAGGTGCAAGCTTGTGAAGTAAGCTGTAATCGCATATCCAAGTAGAAAGCTTTGTAGAAATCGCGGGAAATTTCTCATGATACTCGTTCCATAGTTCAGTAAGAATGTATTGCGTTTTTTTCGTATCCAATCTTGTTCCGAGATTTAATATCTCATAAATATATAACTGCAAATACGAAATATCAGTGTCTATGAACCGCCCGCATCTTACATTTTCTCTAAACCAAAAATAGTATTCTAATTGTTCTTTGTTTAACTGATCATATTGCGGAACATAGGAGAAAAAAGGAACATACGCACATTCATTTCCCTTTATTTTGTTATACTCAACGGCATTATTCAAGAACGTTCCGTAGTAGTCATATGAAGACTTCCATTTTTCCACCGAAACATTGTGAATCAGAGATTCTTCAGGCGAATACTCAAACACGTGAGTCAGCTGCGATTGATTCATCAATCTTTCGGAATCAGTATTAGGAGCAATATAGCGAACTATAACAGAATCATTTTTTATGTCAGAGTCTTTTTTCTCGAATTCAAAACTCATTTCTCCAAGTTTTGAAGGCTCTTTTATATGAGAAGATGAAAATATCTTATTCTTTTTTGGGACCAAAGAGCTAAGATCCCAAAACGAGTCAAGATCATTAAGTTTATTTCCCATAAAAAGCCTCCTTCCCGAAAATAGGTTATTATATTATTGTACCATGCAAAGGCTTACGTGTCAATAAAATTCAACTAAATAATAAAAAGAATACGGATTACCGACGCAATCCGTATTCTTTTTGTTAACGGTACTTACAGCTCCTCGGTTGTCTTATACGCAAGATATAAAAAACCGTCCTGCTCATTAGCATATGGATCAAAAAACTGTCCTTTGAAACCGTTTACTCGTGCGGGGTATACGTATGACGATGCAGCCTCTCCCTTAGAATTAAACAGACAGAAACCTCCTCTGAACGCCTGCTTTCCGTAATCTATCCACTTTTTGTCGTTCTTTATGATCCCATAGCTGTAAAAGCAGTGTGCGCTGTGAGCTAATGAAGGTTGAGGCATGGTATCTCCGTATACACTTGTACTCATTTTTCCAAACCAATAATTGTCCCAATATCTTATCGGTATCTTATTTAATCTGTAATCTGGCTGACATCCGTTGAATTTTATCAAGAGTTCAAGATGCTTTTCGGCTTCTTTCACGTATTTTTCATCCTTACACATCAAATATTTATCTATCATTAGACATGCGGCAGGTGAAACAATTGTCTGCTCGTAATTCACTTCGTGAGGTGGATACTCTGTTCCCTTTCGTTGAAGTTCGGAAATATGCTCATCAAAATACCCAAGCAGCTCACTGTACATTTCGGTATCTCCATACTTTTCAAATGCACGTCTTATTTCCGAAAATCTTATTCCGTTAGGATAAAATGTTGCCCCTCCGTTTGCGTAATACGATTTAATCATTTTATACGCAAGATTTATCCAGCGCTCGTTACCGTCATATAGATACAGCTCACAGAAGTACAGGAATACCCATGGAGCGTTATACAAGCGTTTTTTCTTAGCATCTCTGCCTATATTGTTGAACGCAGCGCCGGTTTCCTCGTCCACGCACTCACGGAGAAGAAATTCATTAAAAAGATAGAGACTTTTTTCAATGGTTTTGTCCTGCGTTTTGCGTATATATTTTGCAAGGAACAGCGCCATCACCATTCGCTCTCGGTTGGCGTTATGATCTGTAAATTCGAAGCTGAAATACTGTCTTTTTTCCTCGTTATCGTATATAAGATATGCGCCGTAAAGCGGCGAATTCTTGTCAAGGCATTGCTGATTTTTAACGATAAATTTCGCACGCCTTTTCTGTAGCTCTTCCAAAGGCAATGAAACGTAAAAATACGCACAGCCCTTTCGCCCGTTTATTTCGTAATCTATTCTTTTTTCTCCGCAGCTTTGCCACTGCAGGGAAACAATAACCTTTTTTCTGTCAATTTGGAATGGTATGTTTTTACCGTTACACCTGACTTTTGCGTTCTTTACATCGGAATATGACGTAAGCGTAAAATCTCCGCTCTCGCCTTTAAGGAACACGTATCCGTTTTCGCTGTACGTATCGATATACTCCGAATATGTCCTCGCTTTTTTGAAGAAATCAGCTCTGCCCTTATGAGCAAATACAGCGACCTCAACGTCATAGCTTTGATCAGCCGTCAGCGTAAAGGGCTCGATATTCATTATTAAATATCCTCGATCGTCGCTATTGTTACATTCTTCTTGAGAATATGAATACGAATTACCTCGAAGAAAAATTACGCCTAAATTATATTCTGAAATTCCCATACGCTCAACTCGCACGTAAGAATTTTCGCCAAACGGCGCCATATGTGTATGAACTCTAACCCTTTGGCAGGTTAACGAATCGTCGTACGAATCGGCAAAAGGTGTATAAAGAGCTATATCCTCCCTCTTAAAATAAACAGGATAAGCGTTTGTGTTCGTAAATCTCGTATGGATACGCAGTTCGTTATCATACAGGGTGAACGTTTGAGTCGCAACAACACCGCGACGAGAGAAAACCGCAATTGCCTTCGTAGAATCCTGTTCAAAGGATTCAAGTGTCCAATTTTCAGGCGATTTAAAATATCTATTGTCTCCTCTGTCATACCAAGGCGTTGTGTGAATTTCACACAGACCCCTACCGTCTTTTATAAAATTTGCTTTTTCATTATCTCCAACGATATAAAGAGAAGTGAGCCTTCCCTTGTCAGCGTCAAAGTTCATTTCGAAAAGAGAATTTTTCATAATCAATCTCCACATTACAATTTGAAATATAATTTTTAGAAATAATATTTAAGAAAAGACGTCTTCCCGCAGTTTACGGTATTCCGAAGGTGTCACACCGGTAACTGATCTAAAAGATCTTATAAAAGTTGAAAGCGAGCCAAAACCGATTTGATAAGCAATGTCAATTAACGGCAAATCCTTAAGTATGAGTTCTTGACTTTTTGCTATCCTTCGCTGCATGATATAGTCCGATATCGTTGTGTCAAAATATTTTCGAAACAATCTCGAAATATATTCTCTGCTGTAAAAGAAATGCTCCGCGATGTCTGTTACAGATGAAATCTGGGAATAATTTTCATCAACGTAATATTTTATCGCTAATATCTTTTCAGGCAAAACGGATGTTTTATCTTTACCGAGAGCTTTGTCTTTATTCATTAAGTAAAAAACGTTAATAACATACGCAAGCACCAATGCTTCTTCAAGAGAGGACAAGGCTCCGTCAAATGTTTTTTTCAAGTCCTGAAGTAAAGACATCAACGCTTGTCTTGAATCCATAGAAGCAAGAGTAAAAATTTCACCGTTTTTTTCATTGCTTAAAAAAGAGGTAAGTTCATTGTGCCCTATAAAATTAAATGCCGAGGGATACAAATAGAACACGTGCCGCTTATACAGTGTACTTTCGCAATTTATCGTGGACATATGAAATTTCCCCGGAGGAATTAACACGATATCTCCGTATTTTGGATGATAAACGCCTCCCTCACAAATATAATTGATGTCCCCCTCTTCAAAAATGACCAATTCATAATAGTCATGATAATGAAGATTTGAGGGATATGTACCGCGAGTATATAGGGTTTCTCTGAAAGAATAGGAAAGATTATCACCTACGATATGATTTTTCCAATTTATGATTTCGGGATGTTGTTTCTTTTGTTGCTCAAGATAATGAGATAGTAGCTCCATATTTCCTCTCTTAAATATCACAAACTGCTCTTTTTCGATCACAATTCGGCAAGATTTTCTTTTTGTGATCAGCTATAATATATTATACCATACTAAATATACTTGTCAAGAGTGCGCAAAAAAAGAATGTTCTAAACAATAAAAATTACAACAAGCAGGAAGGTAAAAAATGAACGAAGCATTAAAAATCAAACGTCACAAAGTTGATATTTGTGTTATAGGAGGCGGAATTGGCGGCATGTTTACTGCCATATCAGCAGCCAGACACGGTGCCAAGGTTGCGCTTATGCACGACCGACCTGTTCTCGGCGGAAATGCAAGCAGCGAGATCAGAATGTGGATATCGGGTGCGGGAACGCGAGTTCGCGATCTTCAGGAAACAGGAATCATGGAGGAATTGCAACTTGAAAATATGTACCGTAATCCGAAAAGGAATTGGAGCATATGGGATTCGATTCTTTATGAAAAAGTTCGTTTCGAACCAAATATTGATCTGATCCTTAACTGCCCATGCAGCGATGCAACAACAGAAAACGGAGTGATCAAAAGTGTAAGAGGTTTCCAATTAACTACTTATATCTGGCACGAGGTTGAGGCAAAAATTTTTGTTGATAGCTCCGGAGACAGTATTTTAGCACCTTTGACCGGCGCAGAATATAAAGTCGGACGTGAGTCCAAAAACGAATACAATGAGGAATTTGGACTTGAGGTTGCTGATAATCACACTATGGGAATGAGCATTTTGCTTCAGTGCCGTGAGACCGATCATACCGTTAAATATACACCTCCCGCTTGGGCATACGATTTTCCCGATGACGATGCAATGAATAATAAGCCCCATAATATTTACGCTATCAATACAAATTTTTATTGGATAGAGCTTGGAGGAATGCAGAACAGCATAGACGACACGGAAGAAATCCGCGACGAGCTGTTAAAAATTGCATTTGGGGTTTGGGATCACATGAAGAACCACGGAGATCACGGAGCAGAAAATTGGGAGCTTGAATGGGTAGGATTTTTACCGGGTAAACGGGAAAGCCGCAGATATGTGGGAGACTATGTTTTAACTCAGCACGACGTAGAGAATTGCACAAAATTCGAGGATACAGTAGCATACGGAGGATGGCAGATAGATAATCATCTTCCCGGTGGCTTCCACATGAACGCAAAAGGAGGCGCCCATTTGCAAAAGCGCAGATTATCGGAACCGTATTCGATTCCGCTACGCTCTCTTTACTCAAAAAACATAGCCAATCTGATGTTTGCAGGACGAAATATCAGTGCATCTCACGTGGCTTTCAGCTCGACCCGTGTCATGGGAACCATTGGCGTTATTGGGCAAGCGGTAGGAACCGCTGCCGCAATCGCCGTTAAATCGGATTTGTTACCAAGACAAGCCGCATCAGAAAAAATAAAGGAAATCCAAAATACTTTGCTGGAAGACGATTGTTTTCTCCCCGGATTACGACGCACTCCATCGATGCTCACAGCACAAGCATCTCTTTCGTGTGATTACGGCGATTGCTCTTCCCTTTTAAACGGTATAGACAGACGTATCTGGGGAAATGATAACGGGTATTTCGGTAAAACCAATAAAGCGATCACGTATTCGTTTGATTCTCCACAAAAAATATCAGGTGTAAGATTAGTATTTGACAGCGACCTCGACAGAGAATATACCGACGGAAATCCCGACGCCTTGCATACGTCGTCAACCTTGTTTTTCCCTAAAAGCTACAACAACACAAGCTTTGGATTTCCAAAATGTCTTATTCATCATTATAAAATTCAAGTTATGGATGAGTCGGGCGAGTGGTATACAAAGATCGAGATCACAGATAACCACCAACGTTTTGTTAAGCACGAATTGAACGTAACAACCGCAGCGGTTCGTTTTATTCCTATCAGCACCTACCATAGCGAACGAAAAACCGAAGATTACGGTTCTTCAACAGCCCATATATTCAATTTTGAAATATTCTGATTTAGTTTGCTAATTGACGAATATCGTCTAATGTATACTATATACATTCCTTGAAATCCCCCTAAAAGTTATCCTTTGGGGAGTGCAATACTGTTATTCCAATCTTAAAAAGGGGCTGAGTCAAAAGCTTTTTAGGAAGCGATTGACTCAGTCCCTTTTTTGTGGTTTGAGTTCAAAATGACAACTGAACGATTTTTAGTAGGTATGTTGTGTTTCTTGGCATTTTAATATATGCGGCAAAATCCGTTGATGTAAATATCTCCTCACGGACAAGCTCACAATCATGTGATTCGTCGAGGCAGTAATATTCAAGTTTTATGCCGTTTGTATTGTTAACGTTTTTGAACTCAACCTGAACCGTCTTTTCGGGGGCGCTATCATCATCCTGATAATATGTCAACATCACATTTTGTTCATCGCCCCTTGCTGCGACCGCCCACACATCATCGGATTCTCTCTCTATTTCCACAGCCTGATCCAATTTATATAGTTGATTGAACATGTAGAAGGGATAATACCCCTTCAAACACTCAAATACAAAGTCGGTTGAAAAAAGGCTGTTCATCCCGCAAGGACGGGCATCGTAAAACATCAGGTTATCAAGCTTTTCATACTGCGCCATGCACATGGTTGCCGCAATAAAAGCCGCTCCCTTGAGACCCTTTTCCGCCTTTAGCGAATAGATCCATTCTTCATCCTTCCATCCCTTCACGTAATTCCACTCGTTGAGAATGCTTTCTGTGCTTTCAAAGCCGTAACGGTCAAGCAATTCACGGGCAAGTCTTATTTTTTCCTGTATCTTCTCTACTGTTGCCCCGTAAACGTGCCACGAAAAGAAATCAGGCACAATTCCGTTTTCATTGAGTTTGGAGAAGAACCCATCAAGCCATTCTTTTTTCAGACCTGCGCAAGCGGGTCCTCCTATTTTGAGATGCGGAAAACAGGATTTTAAGTGCTTATACGCAACACAGTAAAGCTCATAAAATTCCGCGGCTGTTCCTCCCCAACAACGCTTATGAGTTGAATCATCCGAGTCAAGATCAGGCTCGTTCCATATTTCCCAATATTCAATATCCATATGGAATCCATCTGCCCATCCCTCGGTATAGTGGCGAATGATATGCTCACATACAACTGCCCATTTTTGATAATCCACGGGCGGGAGGGTGTTATACTTTTTGGACCAATGCTCAATCTTGGAGCCAAGGCGATAATACACCTTTGCGCCACCCGCTTCGATAACTCGCATATATTCATCTGTCAAAGCAAAATCATATGCGGAAGGATCTGTTGCGTCCTTTGTCCAATCGGTGAATATCATATTTACGTCAACGATATGCTCTCCACCGTAGGTTGCATAAAAAGATGCATCATGGGTTCTTGCATAGGGGATACCGGCTGCTTTATAATGATCTATATTGGTAATTCTTTGATCCGCCGCAAATTTGTAAACCGGTCCATTGTTTACACTGTGCATAGGCTTTACCTTACCCAAGCTTTTTGAAAAATCAACCTTAATTTTGTCCATTGCTTTTCCCCTTTTTATTCGTAAATTTTTTGTGGCTTTTGTATCCCAAACACACCGAAATTATAGCACTAATAAATTTATCTGTCAATACCTTCATTTACGAAACTTTTTCGCAAATTAATTTTCGAAATATAGCGATACGAGTAAAAATTTCGGATCATTCTTGAAGGGCTCCCCCAACTGGGTTAGCGAAGTGAAAACAATTGAATATTGTTTTCACAAGCGGTGGAGCCCCAAGCGCGAGTTGACAGAGCCGAGCAAGCGCAGACAATACATCATACTCCTTATTTTCGCAACGTCACGCTGAAAAAGGATACTCAATCCTTTTTCAGTGCTCCACTACCGACTTCGACGCTCTGTCGGAAAGCAGATGAGCGTTAATTATGACGGCGATCAAAGATCAACAAAAGGAGCCAACAAAAAAGCAGGTCATTTGACCTGCTTTTTTGTTGGCTCCCCCTGCTGGGCTTGAACCAGCGACATCATGATTAACAGTCATGCTTACTCCCGAAAATATAGTCGTCTGACGCATTTCGACGCTTCGCTTACACTCAATACGTCATACTCCTTATTTTCGCAATCTCCCGTCGAAAAACAACACTCAGTTGTTTTTCTCGGTCGCCTACCGACTGAGCATATCTCAATTAAGAAAGAACGCATGAGTGTTGACCGTGAGGTTATTGATAGAAGACCAACAAGGGAGCCAAAACAAAAACCACCCGATTGGGTGGTTTTGTTTTGGCTCCCCCTGCTGGGCTTGAACCAGCGACATCATGATTAACAGTCATGCGCTCTACCGACTGAGCTAAGGAGGAATATGACGGATTCTCCAATAAAGCTATTGGAATACCGCTGCAACATTTATGTTTTTGAGCCAAAAGCTCAAAACGATGGCGTTTAGCCATCGAATAAATGTTGCCACAACGGTTGCATCACGCAACCGTTGTAGTATGTCGGCTATGACCTATTTTCCCGGGCCGTCGCCAGCCAAGTATTTTCGGCACTGCAAAGCTTAACTTCCGTGTTCGGAATGGGAACGGGTGGACCCTTTGCGTTAAAATAACCGACTTAGTGT
>SVRP01000024.1 GCA_015064735.1 Oscillospiraceae bacterium | reverse complement strand
CCTCCAAATATGTTTTTTAGTTTTGACTGGCAGGTCGTACTAATTATAGCATATTTGGAGGATTTCTTCTCATCGGTTAACCTCTATTGAACCCCGCCACTATGGCGGGGTTTTCGTTATACAAAAAGCCCTCCCTGTTTGTAAAACAAGGAGGGGAATTATTTTATGTTCTTTTATTTTGCAGGTCTGTTTCTGTCAATTATATCGCAAAGATGTCTTGCGATGTCCGCTACGTATTTAAGCTTTACGGGCAAGAATTCGTCGTCAACGTTGTTAAAGTACGTGCTTGCTATCTCATAGGTGAATACTCCCGTGTAGTCTATCTCACCGAGAGACTTCGCAATCTCAGCCCAATTCATTGCGCCCGAATAAGGAACGGCATGTCTGTCGTTCTGGTAGTCGTTGTCGTGAACGTGAAGCGCCTTAAGCCTGTCGTGTCCAAGTGCGCGGACAACGTCGTAAGCCTCATCGTCCTGAACGGGAAGTCCTACGTGTCCTACGTCAAGGCATGCTACGGCATAAGGGCTGTTAAGCGTATCTACGTAGCGGATAAACTCCTCTTTTCTTGAGCAGGTATCGTGAGCTATACGCTTTCTTCTGGGGTCTGTTCGGAACATATTCTCAACACAAAGCTTTATGCCGAATTTTTCACAGTAAGGAAGCAGGCTTCTGTAAAACTCCATATTTCTCTCAAACCACTCTTCCTCGTGTCCATGGTACTCCGAATAATGAAGGGGGTGAACAACGGCGGTCTCCGCTCCGAGAAGCGCGGATATCTCAAGGCTGCGCACGGTTCTCGGGAAAATTATCTTTTCATAGCGCTCGGGATCTCCATAGCCTTTAAACGTAAACGGAGTGTGAGTCTGGTTTACGTAAAGTCCCGCGTCCTCAATTTCCTTACGGTATCTGAGGGCAAGCTCTTTGTAGTTATCCTGATTGAAGCGATCGTCATCCTCGTCCATGGGACAAAGGTCAAAGTCGATGGCATCGAAGCCCGCTGCCTTTATAAGCTTCGCAACCTCCGCAGGTTCATATCCGAATCTTTTCCATACGCAACCGATGTTAAGTGAAATATTCATTTGTTTGTCTCCTTACCCTTTCTTTTTTTCTCAAAAAATTGTTTAAGTATATCCGAACACTCATTCTCCAAAACCCCTCCGCAAGCCACAAAGCTGTGGTTAAAGGGATATGAATTCACGTTTATGATGCTTTTACAGCATCCCGCCGCTAAATCCGCAGCTCCGTAGACTACCCTTTCTATTCTTGAATTGATTATTGCCCCCGCGCACATGGGACAGGGCTCAAGGGTAACGTAAAGGGTACATCCACACAGTCTCCAGCCGCCTAAGGCTCTGCATGCATCTTCTATTGCCAGAAGCTCTGCGTGTGCCGTTGCGAGCTTTTCTGTCTCCCTTTTATTATGAGCTGTCGCTACTATTTTTCCGTCCTTGACTATGACGGCTCCTACTGGCACCTCACCCTCATTTGCCGCAAGCTCTGCTTCAAGAAGTGCACTTTCCATAAAGGAAACGTCTATACCGTATTGATTCTCATCAGACACTTCATTTCTCCTTTCAACTCACGTAAGAGTTATGACCGAGAGCATAGTACCTCTCTTGCCCTTGGTATATCTATGGGAGTAAAACTCATGCGGCATACAACAAGTACATAGGTTACACACATCGATATTTTCACCGGGAATTCCCGCCTGTATAAGCAATTCTCTGTTTACTCCCTTGATGTCCGCCCACCATACTCCGTCTCTTTCGGTATCGGATTTTACAAATTTATCGGACAATTCTTCCCCTGCAAGCGCTTTGAAATCGTTGTAAAAATCGTCTCGAACTTTATAGCAGCATTTTTCAATAGCAGGACCGATAGCAGCCCTTATTTCTTGCAACGCAGCCCCTTTTTCTATCATTTTGTTCACAGCATTTATTACAATTTTCGACGCAGTTCCTCTCCAACCGGCATGAACTGCTGCAACTGCGCCGCCAAAACTGTTGTGTGGCGGCGCGTACAGTAATATTGGTACGCAGTCTGCGGTTCTGATACCGAGAACCACCCCGCTTCTGTCGGTAACATATCCGTCGCAGGACTCTGTTGATTCACAATAAAATCCTTCGCCGGCATTATTCTCGGTTACGTAACGCACCTTGGAAGAGTGTATCTGCGGAACAGATATTACCTCCTTTGGTGAAAAGCCTACCGCTTCTGCAAAGAGCCTGAGGTTTTCAAGAACCGTTTCCCTTTCATCGCCTCGTTCTACTCCAAGATTAAGAAACTTCGTATGTTCAAGGGTGCTTACACCTCCAAGTCTTGTGGAAAATCCGTGCGGACACGGAATAAGCTCTGAACGGTAATAAACCACTCCATTTGAAGAAATTATTCTTTCCATATATATAATCCGTATTATCTGTAATAAACGTAAAAGGCTATGACTGTTCGCTCTATTCCCCCGTGTTCAAGATCCTTTCCCGTAAACACTACTCCGTCTTTAGACAAAAGCTCCCACATTTGCAGATCGTCTATTTTAGCTCTGAACACAACGTCCGAAGAAGCAAAGACAAGCATTTCATCATCCTTTATATTGAGATGCCCCTCTCTGCCTATAACCTCCTCTACATTATCTCTTTTTTCGGTAACGTAGCGTATATGTCTGCCGTTTATGGCAAGAGCCATTTCTCTGCGGAATTCCTTACTGTTGGGGTCTTTTTTCTTTTTTAGCTTATCTAAAAATCCCATTTCATTCCTCCGTTTCCTTACAGAGAACTATCATTGCACTTTCTTTCTTAACGGTGCCCTTATATGCTTTGCCCGAAAGCAGATCAACAGCTTCGCAATCAAGCTCGTAAGGATAATCGGTATTTCCGAGGTTTACAAGGACTTTAATATGCTCGTCTCTGCCCCTTCGGCTATATACAAGTATTTCTCCTTCTGCCATCTCTATCTCAAATTCTCCGTCGATAAATACGGGATGCTCGGTCCTTATTTTACCGAGAGTCTTATAATGCTCAAGAAGCTCGGTGTTTTCTCTGCCCCAAGGGAAAGGACGGCGACAGAAGGGATCGTGATAGCCCTCAAGTCCCACCTCGTCTCCGTAAAAGACAGACGGAACTCCGTAAACCGTATACTGTATAGCTGATGCTATCTTCAGAAGGGCAACTCCCCGAGCGTATTGCTTCTCTGTCAGTCTCTTTTTAGCAAACACGTCGTTATCCTCGCAGAATTCCTTATCACTTCCCTCTCCGAGGACAGTTAGAATCCTCTCGGTATCATGTGTACCAAGCAAATTCATGAGGCAGTGGCATACACCTCTTGGATATGTCGCATATATTTCCTTTAAGATATTTGCAAGGAAGGATGCATCCTTTTCCTCTATATATCCGAGAATTCCGTTGCGGAGAGGATAGTTCATTACGCTGTCAAGCTGCCTGCCTCTGAAGTATCTGCGACGATCACTGTATGCAATCTTCAACGCGGCGTTTTCCCAGACCTCTCCTATGATAATACATTCGCCGTCAGATGCCTTATGCACCGTACTGCGAAGCTCATCGAGAAATCTATCGGGAAGCTCATCCGCCACGTCAAGACGCCAGCCGCCTATTCCGTCAAGGACGTATTTTTCGCAAACTCCGCCCTTTCCGACAAAATATTCTCTGCAGGAATCGGTATTATGATTAAGTCTTGGAAGAATCTCTATTCCCCACCACGCTTCATACCGGTTTGGATATTTTTTGAAATTATACCAATTACGGTATTCGGAATCGGGATTGCTGTATGCTCCCACCTTTCCGTACTCACCGTATCTATCGAAATAAATGCTGTTATCTCCCGTATGGTTAAACACACCGTCGAGGATTATTCTTATGTCCTTTTTCTTTGCCTTTTTAATGAGATTTTTAAATGCTTCGTCTCCGCCGAACATACCGTCAACCTGCATATAGTCGCCTGTATCGTACTTATGATTGGAATAGGCCTTAAAAATAGGACTCAGGTATATTATTCCCACACCGATGGATTTGAGATAATCAAGCTTTTCGGCAACACCCCAAAGGTTTCCGCCGAAAAACATGTTATTTGCAAGCTTTTCACCGTTCTTCTTGGCATACTGGGGGGTTCCGTTATTCCAATCTTCATTGATTATAACATCCTCTCTTTTCGAAACATCCCCATCACCCTTATAGAATCTGTCCACAAAAATGTGATACATTATTCTACCTTTGAACCATTCGGGATTTTTATATTCCTTCTCATAAACGAGCAAGGCAAATCTTCTGTCAGAATATCTCTCAAGAGTAAAATCCACCTGGTTTGTAGTAGACGTAAATAGAGTATCCAAGCCCCGCAGAAAGAGAATTTCATAAAAGAAAAGTCCCTGACCCGCATCACCGCAAAGCTCTCCCGTATCTAAATTCAAGGAATAGGTATCTACCCCTTCCTTAGTTCCCTTAAATGTCAATGGGTAATCGGTATCCTTTTGTCCGTCCTCGCAAATACGCAGAACGACCGCCGAGGCTCCGAGCTGTCTCGGAACATCGACGGTGAAATTTATTATTTCGCAAGCGGCAAATGCCCCCTGTGAGGAGGCATCTTTACCGTTTATTGTTTTTCTTATTTTCGGCATTGCCGGAACAGAAATTTTTGTAAGCATTGAAATTTCCTTAAGTTTATTTATCGGTCATTCGCTTGATATTCCAGATGTTCTTTGCGTAGTCATTGATAGAACGGTCAGCCGCAAAGTAACCGGAGGACGCTATATTCATAAGCGACATACGGTTCCACTTGTTCTTATCCGCGTAGTCGGATATTGCTCTGTCTCTCGTCGTGCGATAAGACTCGAAATCCGCGAGACACATATAGGGGTCTGCGATTCCGGGACCGGACAAGAGGTAGGTGGATATTTCAGAGAAGGATTCTCCCGCAAAGCCTGCGTTAAGAGCGTTTATTATCTTCTTCATGCGCTCATTGTTAACGTAGAATTCCATGCAGTTATATCCGCGAAGCCATATTTCGTCAACCTCGTTACTGGTAAGTCCGAATATATACATATTTTCCTTACCTGCCGCCGCGAGCATCTCTACGTTTGCTCCGTCAAGAGTACCTATGGTCATAGCGCCGTTCATCATAAGCTTCATACATCCGGTTCCGCTTGCTTCCTTACCTGCAAGGGAGATCTGCTCGCTTATCTCGGCTGCGGGAATAAGTCTTTCCGCAAGGCTTACGTTATAGTCCTCAAGGAATACGACAGCAAGCTTTTCGCGTGCTACGGGATCGTTTGCGATCTCCTTGCCGAGGCAGTGAATGAGCTTGATGATCTTCTTAGCCATATAGTATCCGGGCGCTGCCTTTGCTCCAAAGAGGAAGGTCTGAGGCTGAAATTCCTTATTGGGATTTTCCTTGATATCTATATAAAGACCGATAATATTGAGCACGTTCAGAAGCTGACGCTTATACTCGTGAAGTCTCTTTATCTGTACGTCAAAGAGCGAGTGAGTATCAATAGATACGTTTCTCTTTTCCTTGAGATAATTCGCAAACTCTATCTTGTTCTCGTGCTTTATTCTTCTTATTTCCGAAAGTACCTCAGCATCGTCCGCATACTTTGCAAAGTTTGCAAGCTCCTCGGGGTTGTGTCTGTATCCGTCGCCGATGGTGTTATCAAGAAGTCCTGCAAGCTGAGGATTGGAATAACAGAGCCAACGGCGATGTGCAATTCCGTTTGTTACGTTGCAGAAGCGCTCGGGGTACATTGCGTAGAAGTCCTTGAATATGGACTTGGTAAGAATGTCGGAGTGGAGCTTGGATACACCGTTTATAGAGTGAGAGCCTACCGCGCAAAGGTTAGCCATGCGAACCTGACCGTAGCCTATAATACTCATCTTGGATATTCTGTTCCAATTTCCGGGGAATGCCTGCCATGCCTCACGGCAGAAGCGCTCGTTGATCTCTACGATTATCTGGTGAATTCTCGGCAGCTTAAGGCGGAAGAGATCCTCGTTCCATTTTTCAAGTGCCTCGGGCATTACGGTATGGTTGGTGTAAGAGCATATCTTAACGACAGTATCCCATGCCTTATCCCATGAGTAGAAATACTCGTCTATAAATATACGCATAAGCTCGGGAATACAGAGAGTGGGGTGCGTATCGTTAATATGAATTGCTACCTTATCAGCTATGTTATCGAGAGTTCCGTAAACCGCCATGTGGTCGCGTATAATACTCTGACACGAAGCCGATACAAGGAAATACTGCTGAGACAAGCGCAAAAGCTTACCCTCCACGTGGTTATCCGAGGGATAAAGGACCTTGGAAATGATCTCGGCGTTGGTGCTTTCCTCCATTGCTCTTGTATACTGACCCTGGGTGAAAAGTCCCATGTTGAAGTTATGGGTATCTCTTGCTTTCCAAAGACGAAGCTGGCTTACCGCCTTACTGTCAGCTCCCGATATCATCATATCGTAGGGTACTGCCTCTATTTCCTCACAGTCATCGTAAATGACCTCAAGATGCCCGTCCTTCCAAGTCTCTCTGAGCTTACCGCCCATCTTTACACGGTAAACACGGTCGGTTCTCGGGACGAGCCATACCTCGCCGCCGGGAAGCCAGTTATCGGGAAGCTCTATCTGAGTTCCGTCTACTATCATCTGCTTGAAAAATCCGTATTCATAGCAGAGCGAAAATCCCGTTGCGGGGTAATCGAGAGAAGAAAGAGAGTCCATAAAGCAAGCGGCGAGTCGTCCGAGGCCTCCGTTTCCAAGTCCTGCATCGGGCTCACATTCATAGAGTTCCTCAAGGGTATAGCCCATATCCTTGAGAACTTCTGCGTATTCCTTTTCAAGTGAAAGGTTGCAGATATTGGTCTTAAGGGATCTGCCAAGCAAAAATTCCATGCACATATAGTACACGCGCTTTGCTCCCTTGTCGTTTACCTCATGCTTGAAATCTCCTCTTTTCTGGGTGAGGATATCCTTGATTGTCATTGCGACAGCTTTATACATCTGATCCTTTGATGCGTCATTTGCGGTGCAGCCAAAGTATCTTGCAAGCTTTGCCTCAATATTTTCTTTTACGTCTGATCTGTTAAGGGGGTTTGCCATTTTTGTTTCCTTTCGAGTTTTTGCCGCTTCCTGCGGCTCAACAAAATTTATTTACTAAAAATTTAAAGTGATGCGTACATTTCAAGATAACGCAGTGCTGATGCCTTCCATGAGAAGTCGGTAGTCATTATCTTCTTGAGAAGCGCCATTCTCTTTTCTTCATCGTACCAAAGGTCTATTGCATCATCCGTACGTCTGCGAAGAACAGGCGCCGAGTAGTCGTAGAACGTAAATCCGTTTCCGAATATTTCTCCGTCTTTTTCGTAATAGCTCTTTATAGAATCGTACAATCCGCCTGTTTCACGGGTTACGGGTATCGCGCCGTATCTTGACGCTATCATCTGCGACAAACCGCAGGGCTCGCTCTTTGACGGCATAAGGAATATGTCGGTTGCCGCATATATGCGATTGGCGAGATCTCTGTCGTATGTCATAAGCGCTCTGACCTTGTCAGGGAATGCTTTCTCAAGGTTTTCAAAGAAGCTTTCATAGGTTGCTTCTCCCTTTCCGAGTATCACCAACTGAACATCGCGCTCACTCATTAGATTATACACCATTTCGGTTATTAAGTCAAGCCCCTTATGCGAAGCAAGTCGGGAAATAACGGAAATTATCGGCACGTCTTTTCTTTCGGGGAGTCCAACCTCTCTTTGAAGCGCCGTCTTATTTTCATATTTATCGTAAATACTGTCTGCCGAGAAATTCTTTGCTATGCCCTTATTGCTTTCCGGATCATAGAATACGTAGTCTATCCCGTTAAGAATTCCGCGAAGCTTACTTGAATTTTCGCAAAGAATATCATTAAGACCGTGAGCATATTCGTAAGTCTTTATTTCCTCAGCATACCGAGGACTTACGGTGCTTACCGCATTTGCGCAAACGATAGCCCCCTTCATGAGATTTATACAGCCGTTGTATTCAACCACATGTCTGTCCCAATCCGAAAGCTCGAACACGTCGTGAAGAATAGAAAAGTCGTATTTTCCCTGATATTCTATATTATGGATTGTAAATACGGTTTTTATCCTTTCATATTCCTCGATCTGGCGGTATTTTCTGTCAAGATAAACAAGAGAGAGCGCAGCCTGCCAATCGTGAGCATGTATTATATCGGGATAATAATCTATATATCCAAGCATATCTATTGCCGCTTTGCAGAAATACGCATATCTTTCTCCGTCATCAAAATGACCGTACAGTGTCGGACGCTTAAAATAATATTCGTTATCTATAAAATAATAAGTAACTCCGTCTTTATAAAGACTGAATACGCCACAATAAAGTCTGCGCCAACAAAGGTTTACCTCAAATACAGCCTCCTGCTTCATCTGCGCTCTCCATGCTTCGCTGACGGCTCCGTAAAGAGGCATTACAACTCGGACGTCTACGTTTTCGTCAGCCGCGGAAATGGCAGTCGGCAAGGAGCCCATAACGTCTCCAAGACCGCCCGTTGCCGCAAAGGGCATAGCCTCTGCTCCTATAAACAGTATCTTTTTCATATTTTTCACCCTTTTTCCTTCTTTATTCTTTCTCTAAAATCAACTGTCGGCGGGGGCAAGCCCCCGCCACACAATCACGACAAAATAAAAGATATTATCTTTTATCCGTTATCTTTTTAAACCATGCTTCCCTTGGGTATGAAGAAAGGCATGCTCTCGTGTCCGGAAAGGGTTCTTCCCTCTCTTATGACTACGTTCTTATCGGATATTACGCAGTTAAGAGAAACGTTATTTCCCGTAACCGTATCCTGCATAAGAATACAGTTTTTAACAACGGTTCCCTTGCCTACGGTAACTCCTCTGAAAAGAATGGAATTTTCCACGGTTCCTTCAATTACGCATCCGTCAGCCACATAGCTGTTTACCACCTTTGAACCGTCAACGTATCTCGTGGGCGCGGAGTTACGAAGCTTCGTAAAGATAGGTCTCTGAGCCTGATTGAACAGACCCTTTCTTACGTCGGTATTCAAAAGGCTCATAGAGTTTCTGAAATAGCTTTCAAGAGACGTTATCTGTATGAATATTCCATCGTATCTGTAGCTGAATATTCTTGCTCTCTGGAGATTTCTCGCTACGATATCCTGATAGAAATTAGAATATCCGTGAGAGCCCGCATCACTGATAATATTAAGCAGGAAGGTACGGTTTATTACCATTATATTGGTGCTTATCTCACTTACCTGCTCGTTTCCAAGGTAAGAATAAACGTCAACAACTCTTCCGTCGTCGCCCGAAACAATAACCTTACTCCTGGACGCAATATCAAGATTGCCCTTTACGCTTCTCGTAACTATGGTAAGCTCCGCTTGGGTTTCAACGTGGCGGTCTATTACATCCTGAAGATTGATATTGCATATACCGTCGCAGTCGGATATTACAATATAATCCTCTTTGCAACGGGAAATGAAGCCCGTAACTCCCATAAGTGCTTCAAGCCTTGTGGTATACAGACGTCCGCCGTTGGAATCATCGTATGTGGTTATGAAAGGCGGAAGTATCTTTATACCTCCCGATCTTCTTGCAAGATCCCAGTCCTTTCCCGTACCGATATGGTCCATAAGAGACTGATAGTTATTATGGGTAACGATGCCTATTTTAGTTATACCCGAATTGACCATATTTGAAAGGGGGAAGTCCACCAATCTGTATCGACATCCAAAAGGAATCGACGCCATCGTTCTTATTCCCGTAAGCTCGGGAATAGCGGAATTATGTATATTCGATAAAATAAGTCCCGCAACTTCCATTTTATGCTTCCTCCTTTTCTTTGATGTCATCCTGTGTGGATATCATTTTGTTATCTTTTATTACTGTATTGGGCGCAACATTAATACCTGCCGCTATAACGGTTATTCCCTTTGCCTTCTCCTTATTGGCTCCTATAGAACAGCCGTCGCCTATGACAGCTGTTTCATCGATTATGGAATACTTTACAATTGCATTTTCGCCAATAACAACGTCATCCATTATTACGGCATCCTCAACGACAGCCCCCGCCTTTACGCAAACGCCTGCGCCGAGTACCGAGTTGCGAACGGTTCCGTATATTTCACATCCCTCGGTTATAGAGCAATTCTCGATTATTGCATTCTCACCGACAAACTGCGGCGCGTGTGCGTCGTGTCTTGAGTAAATTCTCCATTCCTCATTTCCGATGGAAAGCTCGGGATTTTCTCCGAGAAGGTCCATGTTCGCCTCCCAAAGCGAGGATATTGTTCCAACGTCCTTCCAATATCCTACGAAGGGATACGCATACATCCTCTCACCGTTTGCAAGCATTGCGGGAATAATATTCTTACCGAAGTCGTTAGAGCTATCCTTATTCTCCGCATCCTCCTTAAGATACTTAAAGAGTACGTCCTTTGAGAAAACGTATATACCCATAGATGCACTGGTGCTTTCGGGATTCTTAGGCTTTTCTGCAAACTTGAATATCTTTCCGTTTTCATCAACACTCATAATACCGAATCGGCTTGCTTCCTTAAGAGAAACCTCAATTACCGCTATAGTACAGTCTGCATTCATCCTCTTATGAAAATCGATCATCTTCGCGTAATCCATTTTATAAATATGGTCGCCCGAAAGAATTATAACGTAATTGGGATCATATCTGTCTATGAACTCCAGATTCTGATATATGGCATTCGCCGTTCCTTTATACCAGTCTGCTCCCTTCTTTCCCTGATAAGGGGGAAGTATCTTTACTCCGCCCTGCGCACGGTCAAGATCCCAAGGCAGACCGTTGCCTATATAATCGTTCAGCACGAGAGGCTGATACTGGGTAAGAACTCCAACAGTATCAATTCCCGAGTTTACGCAGTTTGAAAGAGGAAAATCTATAATTCTGTATTTTCCTCCAAATGATACGGCAGGCTTTGCCGTTTTCTCGGTGAGAGCATACAGACGGCTTCCCTGTCCTCCCGCCAGAAGCATTGCTACACAATCTTTCTTTCTGAACATAATATCCTCCGTTTATTTTTGTCGTATCTTTATTAGCGATTTATTTTTTCTTTTTACCGGCGCACTGTTTTTCGCGCTTGCTTCTTATTACGGTCATTCCAAGAGGCGGAACTCTCAGTCTTATCGAATCGGGCAAATAATTCCACGGCATTCCCGTGCTCTTAAGCTCACCCGGATTGACTACTCCGCTTCCGCCGAACTCCTCGCTGTCGGAATTGATTACTTCCTCGTAGGTTCCTGCTTTCGGAACCCCCATCAAAAAGTCCTCTCTTGCAACGGGTGTGAAGTTTATAAGCACAATATACTCATCACCCTTTTTATCTATTCTCCTATATGACAGTATGCTCTGGTCCTTATTATCGGCATCTATCCACTTAAAGCCGTCCCATGAGCCGTCCTGCTCCCACATAGCGGGGGTGCGCAAATACAGGTGGTTAAGCTCCGACACGTAATGCTGAAGCCTTGAGTGGGACTCGTATTCAAGCAAGAACCAATCAAGCTGATCATCGTACTTCCATTCTATAAACTGACCGAACTCAGAGCCCATAAACAGGAGCTTCTTTCCGGGATGTGTCATCATGAATCCGAGATACGCACGTATTCCCGCAAATTTCTGCCAGTAGTCGCCCCACATCTTGTCTATAAGAGATTTCTTTCCGTGTACCACCTCGTCGTGGGATATGGAAAGAATATATTTTTCATTAAAGGAATAGGTCAGCGCAAAGGTCATTTTTTCGTGATGATACTTTCTGAACAGCGGATCCTCCGCTATATATGAAAGCGTATCGTTCATCCATCCCATATTCCACTTTGCGTCGAAACCCAAGCCTCCGTCGGCAAATCTCGTAACGTTTGCCCACGCCGTTGACTCCTCGGCTATCATCATTACGTCGGGGTGCTTACCCTCAAGCCAACCGTTGAGCTTCTGGAAAAACGCTATTGCCTCAAGGCACTTATTATCTCCGTTTACGTTAGGCACCCATTGACCGGGAAGCCTGTCGTAATCAAGGTACATCATTGACGCTACGGCATCTACTCTAAGTCCGTCAGCGTGATATTTTTCTATCCAGAACATTGCGTTGGATACAAGGAAGCACTCTACCTCATTTCTTCCAACGTCAAATCGGCGTGTGCCCCATCCGTCATGCTCTATTCTGTCCCAACCCTGATATTCGTACAAGGGTCTGCCGTCGAACTCATAAAGACCGTGCTCGTCCTTTGGAAAATGCGCGGGTACCCAATCGAGAATAACTCCTATTCCCGCCTCGTGCATAGAATCTATGAACGCCATAAATTCGGCAGGAGTTCCGTATCTCGCGGTAGGAGCGTAGTAAGAGCACACCTGATATCCCCACGAGCCGTCAAAGGGATGCTCCATAACGGGCATAAGCTCTATATGAGTATATCCCATCTGCTTTACGTAAGGTGCAAGCTCTGCGGCGATTTCCGAATAGGTATAGACCGTTCCGTCCTCATGTCGCTTCCACGAACCAAGATGAAGCTCATATATATTGAGCGGCTCGTTTATAAAATTACCCGCCTTACTCTTTCTGTGCTCAAGCCAACCGCTGTCTCTCCACTGATAGTTATCTATATCTCCTATTACAGATGCTGTCGCGGGGGGAAGCTCCGACTGTATGGCATATGGGTCCGCTTTGCAAACCGCTCTGCCTCCGCCATATATCTTATATTTATATTTGTCTCCGAGCTTTACGTCATCCGACGGTAGGGTTACCTCCCAGACGCCTCCCCGTGTTACCCTCTCTAAAGAATGCGTTTCCTGCCAACAGTTAAAATCTCCGACCACGAATATTTTTTCGGCATTTGGCGCCCACACTCTGAAGGTCATTCCCTTGTCGGTTCTGTGTGCTCCAAGATAATCGTACGTCTTATAGTTAGTTCCCTGATGGAACAGATACGCTGCCATATCTCCTACTTTCGCCATATAACGCTATTCCTTTCCTTTTTACTTTTATTATTGTTCCCCAACGACGTATAATTACTTGTCGGCGTAAAAAATCATTTCATCGGGGAAACACATTCCAAGCTTTTCCCTTGCTATTCTTATCTTAAAATCTTCATCCAAAGGCGCATCTATAAGATATTCAAGCTGTTCGATTTCATCTGTAAGCCGCTCTATCTTCTGCTCCCTTTGCTTTGCCTCCTCCATTACTTTATTGTAGTTCATAAGGCTTCTAAGAAAAAAAATGACCGCAAAAACAAAGAGCAGAATCAGGAAGCCCTGAATCAGCAACGACGCCGCGGATCTTTTACCTTTGAAATATTTCTTTTCAGTCATAAACCGACCTCTGACCTATAGTTTTAACGCAACCTCACAAAGCCCTTCAATGCTTCTCTGATTGCATTTCTTTCCTTGCTATTATTATACACCAAATTTTTTCTTTTTTCAAGGGATTTATTAAGATTTTTATATATTTTTTTGATATTTTTAACAAAAAATTCTGCCAACATCCGCAAAGGTCGGTAAAAAATTGACAAAATCATTGCAAAAACGACCCGAACACCAAAGGCAATGCTTTCGGAAAGATATATTACTATTCTTCCTATAGAAAAATAATAGCACACAAAGCCTAATATTGCCAGGAGCGGTGTATATATTCTCACTCGTCCGTCATTAAAACTGTAATTCAAAAAAACAATTCCACCACCCCAAAAAAGCATCAGCAAAAGGTCTTGTACAAAGATCACTGCGCCAAGAAGAAATCCCTTTACGCCACCCTCCTTAATTTCCCCGAGACATCTTCCGAGTATGGGTATCTTCAGACTGTACAACCGCTTCATTCTTTCTTTTCTGTATCTTACCCCAAGCAAGACTCTGACAAGACGGTTAATATCGTTAAGCACCCCGCAAAAAGCGCCGAAGGCAAAAGCATACACCAACATCCAAAATATCCGCATGGGCGATATTTCCATTTTACACCTCCCGACTTTTTACTTAAAAAGACGAGAGACAAGTCCGCGCTTTTCTCCTCCGTCCCCGTTTGAATAGTATATCGCGTTTATTTTACCACTTACGGTTACCACTCCTCTATCGGTATCGAGAGTTCCTATTTTCAAGCCCTCACCTTCAACTGTCAGTTCCCCGTCTAGAGTCTGCAGCACTGTCATTCCCTCGTCAAAGCTATCTACGTCCTTTACTCCGTTTATGCTCATTTCACGTCTGTGCTTCAAATATATTTCATGGCTCTGCTTATCTGTTTGTCCGTTCATAAAAAACCTCCGCACGAATGATATGTTCCATTCTATGCGGAGATTTTTGAAATTATTCTATAACCTCATACATGCTCGAAGCGTCCGCCTTTGCCACGCTATCCCTTACCTCAAGGACGCGTATATTAAGCGTACGCTCTCCAAATGTTACAGATATTACGTCGCCTACCTTTACGTCGTAGGAGGCTTTTGCCCGCCTGCCGTTGACCTCTACGTGCTCGGTATCACAAGCATCGTTTGCCACTGTTCGGCGTTTAATTATTCTTGCCACCTTTAAATATTTATCTAAACGCATATTTTCTCCCGTCCTAGTCATAACCACCGGCTAAGCCGGTGGCTTGCTCAGCCCTATAAGGGCATATTACTGGCAGGGCTGAAAGCCCACCGAAAGATCTGCCAACCGCAAGCGGACTCAAGCTACCGCTAAAGCGGTT
>SVRP01000010.1 GCA_015064735.1 Oscillospiraceae bacterium | reverse complement strand
TTTATGGGTAGTAAGTAACAGTTGCATGGCTGGCAGGCCAATCTAAAGCGCACTTGTGCGCAGCCAGTAGTATTAGGGCTATGCCCGAAACTGAAATACCCCCCGTTTCACGGGGGGATATTTATTGGTGAATCCTTTGAAAAGGGGAGTCGAACGCAGTCCCAAAAACAATCCGGTGAATTGTACGCAAAACAATTCGCAGAATTGTTTTAGCATTAAAAATCCAGAGGATTTTTAATATGTGACCGAAGAATTTTTCGAAGCTGTCCAAAGAGTAAAATGAAAAGCTTCGAAAAAATCAAGAACTACTCCATCAAAAAAGTCAAGCTTGCTTGGCTAAGATTTTACTTTATCAAAGTAAATCCGCATGCCACGCATACCGTACGGTCACAATGGTTTTTTGTTCCGCATACGATACAATCCAAAAAATCTGAATTTTGCTTTACAACATAATAATTTTTTAGACCATAGAAATGATATACCTTATCTCCGACTGTGTAATCGTTTTGATGATAGCAAACCTTTCCTTCATTAGGAACGGAAAATCCTTTATGATGACGAATTCCAAACTCTCGTATAGGGATTTCTATTTCCTTACCGTTGCTTTTTTTTACTGTCAAATATATAACGCTTTTTGTATACGGAGCGAATTTACCGCCGCCACTTGTGAAATATGTAGAGCCTTCTTCTTGAATGTCAATACCAACAACTTTGCCGTTCCACGAATGATCGATAAGTTTGAACGGAAATCCTGAAATAAAGAAGGGGCAAATATGTAGTGTAATTATTAGAATAATGTGAAAGGTAGCGTTGCTGTTGGATGAAAAATGATTAAAAAATAGGAAATTAAACACGAAGGCAAATATCTCTAAAATTAGAAATAATGCTATGCAAAATACAATTTTTCTTTTTACATGTTTTTTAATATCTCTCGGTAAATTTTTCATTTGGTAACCTTGCCTCTATAGTTCTGAAAGAATTTTGAAAATTCTATTGACAAATAGGTAAAACCGATTTATAATAATAGCAGAGAGGCGCCGATGACGGTTGCTTCCCAAGATATGATTATAAGAAATAACCGCTAAGCTTGGTCGGCAGGGCGGTTATTTCTTTTTGTTATGATTATCTATGTAGGTCAAAAGTGAAATAATAAATCCTGCGAGCAGGAAAAGCATTTCCCAACTTACCATTGAAATCACCTCCCCTCATCGGGAAGGCCAAAAGAAACTTGCTTTCCCGAAAAAGGAAAGCAACCGCCACCGAAATGGTACCTCTAAGGGCTTTCGCCAAGGGGTATTATATCATAAGAGAGTCCTTTTGTCAACTAAAATAAAGGCATTCCTTGTCGCTATGGATTTTTCGCCTGCTTTCCCGACCCTATTAACTTCCCCTATTCCGTGACAATGAGCAGTTACAGTCGGATCCACCAATAGAAAAAGCCCCCTTGTGGGGCTTTTTCTGTATACATATTATACTGTCTTTTCTTTTTTCATTCTGACAAGAAGTGTTACCGTATCGATGATCGTATAAACCGCAAGGAAGGTGATGACCGCATAAACGGCACCCGCGTTGACCGTAACGGCAATGGTGTCTATTTCGCCTCTCAGTCGGGGAACGAATGCAAAGGTTACGCCCGTGATGGAAATGGGCAGGAACAGGAAGGGAATTATAACGGGTATAAGATAACCCATGTTCCGTTTGTTTTCCTTCCAATTCTCGCTAAGACCGTCATTGCAAAGGAAGATAATAGGCATTATAAACAGCGCCCATGCGTAGGTGGTCGAAAGGGCGGGATAGGCAAGGAAAGTAACACAGCCTATCATCCATACCTTCCATCTTTCCCTGACAACAAAGGGTGCAACCGCAAAGCAAAGAGCTGTAAGTATGAAAAGAAGATAGGTGAATGTTGAAATAAGCCCGTAGGGGATTCCGACAAATTTGCTTATTTGCGCCATTGCGTTGTTGTCTCCCGACGAAAAGGACAGAATGTTTTTGACTATCTGAACAAATATGGACGGACCTCCGAAAGCAAAGGACGGGATTATGAGAAAGGCGAGTGAATAGAGAGCGCATCTGAAGAACTCTTTATACCTTTTATCTCCTATAAGTATCCAAGCGAAAATTATAGGATAAAGCTTCAGGGAGAATGAGAAAGCAAGAGCTATAATTCCAAGCTCTCTGACAGCGAATTTTTCGCTATCGTAGGTTGCCATATAAATGAGAAGACCCGCAAATGCAAAGGTCATAATATTTCCGCGCTCGATCATATTAAGTATCGGCACGCTGAATATGGCAACAAATGTGAGCATAAGCTTTTGCTTATTTTCTATTTTGAGAGACTTGTATATAATGAGTCCCAAAAGCACCAGACTTACCGCAACGAATATAGATATGAGAACTATGTTTATGGGGTGCTTTACCCAAGTGTATCTGTCCTCGTAGGTCATTCCGTTATATTCCGCGGGGGTAAGCTTTGACATGAGCAGGAAAAATATTCCCGCCATAGGGGGATATATGACCTTTCTTTCAGGAGCGGTGTATGCTTCGATTCCTTGCGCGCCGTCGCGGATAGAATTGAAGAAATCCATAAAAGCATCCTCGTTTTCTTTATAGAAAATAAAGGAAAATCCGCGCCCGCCCGTACAAAGAGCAATTAAAAGATAAGCTATAAGTGAAATAAGTATGCACTTCACGAAAAGGTCGCGGTAGCTGCTTGTATTAACATATTTTCCTATGAGCTTTCTCATATTTTCGCTCCCTTTCTTTTTCTTTTATTTAATGATTTTATATGCCAACAGCAATAGTCTGTAGCTGATGACCAAAGCCAGCGCGCTGCCCTTCAGGGTGAGGGGCACATCGGGTGAGAAGAAATAATTGAAGAAATTCTTTCGTACAAATGACTTTATTTCCTTTATCATTTCCTTGTTATAAACCTTATTTCTGCCCATGGCAACGATACATGCCATATACTCGGTGGTCAGATAATTGTCAACGTCCTTGCCCATATCGGGGTGCAGACGGTAAACAAGCTCACGGTCAAGCTTAAAATGCTCGTATGCCCGCAGAGTCGCCTCTCCGTAGCCCGAACGGCTTGCGCTGTTTTCTGTAAGCTCGTAATGATAGCCTACCCTATCAAGGTAGTCCACTCTCTCGCACATTTCAAAAATCTGGAGAAGCATATTGTAATCCTCGCCCACGAAATTTCCCGAGGGAAATTCAACGCGTCTTACAAGCTCCGTCTTGTATATTTTGTTCCAGGGGAAGGGGAACACAGCCCGTCTTGAATGAAGATAGCGAATAGCTCCGTTCCCGTCAAGGGGAAGAGCCTCTCCCTTTTTAAAGATATTTTTTACAAGACGCGATTTTTCTCCTTTTTCTTCGGAGTAGTCGCAGAATACCACATCAGCCTGACTTTCAATCGCTTTTTTCTCAAGGCTGGAATATATGCCATCGGCGGGTCTGTCGTCAATATCGAGAAAAGCGATATAGTCGCCTTTTGCAAGCTCTATTCCCTTACGTCTGGCACTTGCGGCGCCTCCGTTTTCTTTGTCTATGACGCGAAGACAGCTGTACTTCTTCTCATAGCTGTGAAGAAGCTCTGAGGAAGAGTCGCGACTTCCGTCGTTGACCGCTATGACCTCGATATTTGAAAGATTGCCTACAAAGAGGCTCTCGAAGCATCTGTCAATATATTTTTCTCCGTTATATACGGGAATAATTACGCTTACCATAAGATACCTCCGCAAAAAATCTACTAATAATTGTATCACAAATACCCTGTTTTGTCAATTCTTTTAAGTTATTTTAAGGGAAAAGGAGGAGATTTGCGATTTTTTATTTACACGGAGAGAAAAAAATGATATAATATCTATTGCAGTATTTAGGAATGAGAGGATTTATCCTATGGGCGAAAAAATAAAGGCTCTGATGAATAAGGAAAACCGAAAAAAGCTGTTGAATCTTATGTACAGTATTCTTGCGGCGGGAATATTCAATCTCGTTATTCAGATAATAGTTTATCCCGACTTTAACAGAGTTCTCGGAGATTCGGCTAACGGAGTGGCTCTGGCTATAATATCAATGCTTGCCATAACGGCGGGAACCTGCGGCTATGCTGTTAACTGCTCCCGTATACTCGGTGTCGAAAAGGGATACACCAAGAGCTCTGACTATAATATAATCCTTCTCGGAATGGGTATTATATGCAGTGTTATCGGTGTTGTATATATCTATTTCAGAGGCTATACATCTCCTCTTTCGCTGGTGCTTTATATCCTTCTTATGTTTGCCACAATGTTAAGGTACTATTCAGAGGTGGAGTTTAAAATAAACACGAACTTTTTCCGATACATGATATATTATATCCTTATATCGGTGGGGTACGTAGCCGGTCTCTTTATTTTCCGCAAGACGGGGCAGTGGATGGTCCCCCTTATTATCGGAGAATCCCTTGCGGTTCTGTTTGTGGTTATATTCGGAAAGATATACCGTCCGCCCTTCATAAAGCCTACGAAGGCATTTTTACCTATATTTTCAAGCATCGGTCTTATTTTCCTTTCCGCCCTTATAGATAACGTAACTCTCCATGCAGACCGTATACTTCTTCTGAGCATTACGGGCAACGGAACCTTTGTTTCTATCTACTATGCGGCATCGCTTATGGGAAAGGTAGTGTCCATGCTTACGTTGCCCATAAACGCAATACTTATAAGCTATCTTGTGAGATATAACGGAGGTCTCACCAAAAAGCTCTGGCTTGCTATTATCGCGGGAGCATCGGCTTTTGGAATTCTCGGATTTGCGGGTTGCGCCGTTCTGTCCCCCTTTGTAATTAAGATACTTTATACCGACCTTCTTGCCGCTGCGCGCCCATTTCTTATTCCCGCAATACTCGGACAGGTATTCTATTTTGTGTCCGGAATGCTTATGATGGTGCTTTTGCGCTTCAAGGGTGAGAAAAAACAGCTTATATTTAACGCGGCATACGCGGTGATATTCTTTTCAAGCGTTGCCGTAGGCACGGTCATAGGCGGACTTACAGGGTTCGTTTACGGCATACTTATAGCAAATGCCGTCCGTTTTGCAGCCGCCGTAGTATGGGGATTTATGAAAAATTCAAAATGCAAGGTGCAGAATGCAGAAATTGAAGAAGCTGCCGAGTCGAAAGAAAGCAAAAACTGAAAATTCAAATACAAAAACGGGGCTGTCTCAAATGCAAATTTGAGACAGCCCCGTTGATACTATCAAGCATCCGTACAAATATGGCTACGTGTCATCCTGAGCGGAGCCGAAATTTTTTCGAAGGAGCGAAGCAACGTCCGCTTGCGGACTTGCCACGAAGCGAAGCGGAGTATGAGCTTGAGGAAAAATCAAGCCGCTTTGCGGCGCAGGGATCTACTATGACTTTTCAATAGCTTTCTTACAGTAAGTTACTATTATTTCCGAAGTACAGCAGAATGTAAGTTTATCCCGAGAAAGATAGCAAAACTTCATACGAGATCCCATCGTTGCTAACGCAACTCGGTTTTGCTCACTCACTGCTTCGCAGGTTCGCCTCGCAAAACTTCGACTGAAACTGCCGCATGCGGCATTTTCTCCGCTCAGGATGACACGCTGTACGCATTTTATTTTCTTACTTTCCCCTTACAAGTGTTCCAAGCTCGGGCGCGTGAAAGTGGGTGTACTGTCCGATCTGCTCAAGATAAATATCATCAGCGCCGGCAATGGCTCTGTAAGACAGCTCCATATTTCCGTCCTTGTCAACCGTTATTCCGTAGGTATATCTTCCGTCGAAGAATATGTTGTTATCGGAAAGACCGAGAGCCTTCAGCTGATCTACGTTATGATTGTAGCAGCTGTGAGCCATTTTGTCGTAGGAAATATCCTGCTGGGGAATAAATGCTACGTCAGCGTCTACAACAGCGAAGAAATTATCCAGCCAGTCGTTTATTGCGTGGTGTCCTGTCTGTATAACGTCGCTCTTAAGATAATTTGTTCCGTCGGCAAGCTTAAAGGATTCTATAAGAGCTTTCTCCATGGGCTTATACTCGGTGGTATCTCTTTCAATATAGCTTCCGCCCCAGTCGCCCATGAGCATGAAGCTCCTGCCGTTTGCGTTCATCTTAAGCATGGTGGAGGTATTGTTGAACTCGCGTATTTCGGATTTTCCTTCGGGGTCAACCATATCCTCGTGAGTGAATATAACGTCGAACGTTACGCCGCCGAGATTTATTTCCTCTCCCGTGTGAAGCTTTGCGAATTTCACGTCGGGATATTTTTCTGCGAGAAGGTCCCCAAGCACCTTAAAGGTCTGGTCTCGGTGGGTAACGGGAAGATTGTGCATAAGACGCTCAACGGTAATTCTGTCTGAGTATTTCTCCAAAAGACGAAGCGCCATGAATACGTGGTCTCCGTGACCATGCGTGAAGTACAGAGCCGCAACTCTCAGCTTTTCGCTTTCGGATGTGCCGGTTATTTCGCAAAGGAACTTAAAGCATTCCTCAACAGCCTTTTCGGGGGTCTGAGGGAACCAACCGCCGTCAAGAAGAACCAAGCTGTTGTCAGAAAGCTTTATAACGTCAAACAGACCGCAGTTTTCGTATATTTTTCCCTTTTCTACGTTGTAGCCGCCCTTTCCCGTAGGGTCAAACATAAGCGCATACTGATAGAATGAAGCGGTATCGGTTGTCTTTGCTACGTAAGAGTAGTTGAATTTATCAAGGGCAACTCCTTCAAAGTCGTGGATAACGTGAACTTCCTTTTCGCAATCGGTGTAATAAACGTAAACAAGCTCCGTGCCGCTATACTGAACGTAAACGTTACCGCCAAGCTCGCGGTAATACGCTTTTGTATAGCCTGCCTTCTCAAGAGTCTTAAGATAATCAAAAAATTCCTCTGCCGTGGTTTCGCTTACAACCTGCAATTTTCCGCCTTTTTCGGGATTTCCCATTCCGGTACCGTGTCCCGTGGCATAAACCTCTGAAAGCTTTCCGCCCTTATATGCGGGAACAGGGGAGAGCCCCCAACCGTCTCTTCCCGCGTTGTTGAATAGCCTAAGCTCGCTCATAATTTTCCTCCGTGATCTTGAGTAGATCATTTTATAATTTTAGTAAAAAGTCAAATGCTTTGACCTTACAGCTTAATTATACAATCGGTAAAGAAGAATGTCAAGGCTTTTGCAAAAAAGAAAAACAGAGAGCTTTTTTAGAAATCCCATACGGAATTTTTTAATCGGAGACACATAAATAATAAGTGAATATACTGTCATTTTATAAATAAAAATTCAAAAAATTCGAAAAAAGGTATTGACAAACTGTTTTTTAGGTGCTATAATTGGTACAAATTTGAATATCACAAAGAACGACTGTGATGAAGAGGGTCGGAATATGGTGTTTGCAGAGAGTTGTCGGGCGGTGCGAGACAATAACAAAACATTCCAATTGATCTATCGCTTCTGAGTCGAAGGACCGAATGGCAAATATTGATGTGCTTAGTAGACTCCTTCCGTAATGCTGCGTAAAGGCAAAGGACTTGTCTGAGTCCGATAAGTGACGGAATTTGTATTCCGTAATTTGAGTGGTACCGCGGGTTATTAACTCGTCTCAAAGGTTTTCTTTTGAGGCGTTTTTTTGTTTTATTCAAATCGGTAGCCATAAATGTCTGGGATGAAAGGAGACAAAACAAATGGATTACAGTTTGAAAGAGGTCGCAGGAAGAATCAAGGATCTGCGAGAGGCAAAGGGATACACAACAGAGGAGCTTGCTAAGCTTACGGGTGTATCGGTTGAGGACTATATGCTCCTTGAAAAGGGTGAAACGGATTTCAGCTTTACCTTTATTTACAAATGCGCAAAGGCTTGCGGCGTTGAAGTCGTTGACCTGCTTGAGGGACGAAGCACTACGCTTACCTCCTTTGCGATTACAAGAAAGGGAGAGGGGCTTAAGATATTAAAGCAGCACGGAGTTGAGTATAACAACCTTGCTCCCAAGTTCAAGGAAAAGCTTGCAGAGCCATTCCTTGTAAAATTTCCTTATATTGCCGAAGAACAGAACGCACCCATTAAGCTTAATTCTCACAACGGTCAGGAATTTGATGTAATAGTCAAGGGTTCGCTTAAGGTGCAGGTCGGTAACCATGTAGATATCCTCAACGAGGGAGATTCTATTTTCTATAACAGCCTTATTCCTCACGGCATGATCGCCGTAAGCGAGGGCGGCTGTGAGTTCCACGCAGTAGTTCTCAATCCTCAGGACGGTCTCGTTACCGAGGAATATCCCGAGGTTCCCTTTGTCGCGGCAAAGGAGGTTGAGAAGGTTGCGGACACCAAAACCGTTGCCGATAATTTCATTGAATCCTTTTATGATGAAAACGGTGTATTCAGCGGCATCAAATTCAAAAACGAAGATAAGTTCAACTTTGCCTTCGACTGTGTTGATGCTATCGCAAAGAAGACCCCCGATAAGCTTGCAATGATGTGGGTGGCAAACGATAAGACCGACCGCAGGTTCACCTTCAGTGATATGAAGAAATATTCGGCAAAGACCGCAAACTATTTTGAATCTCTCGGCATCAAAAAAGGCGACACGGTAATGCTTGTGCTTAAGAGGCATTATCAGTTCTGGTTCTGCATGTTGGCTCTTCACAAAATCGGAGCCATCGCTATTCCCGCTACCAATCAGCTTGTTGAACACGACTTTGATTACAGATACAAGGCGGCAAAGGTAAAGGCAATCGTTTGCACTGCGGACGGAAACGTATCGGCTGAAGCTGAAAAGGCAGCGGCAAACTTCCCCGAAATGCTAAAGATACTTGTGGGAGGAAAAAAGGACGGTTGGAATGACTTTAACGTAGAAATGGAGCGTTTCAGTACACACTATTACCGCACAGAACAGACACCCTGCGGTAACGATCCTATGCTTATGCTCTTTACGTCGGGTACTACGGGCTATCCCCGTATCGCAACCCACTCCTATAAATATGCTTTGGGTCATTATCCTACCGCAAGGCATTGGCATAACGTAAATCCAAACGGATTGCACTTTACTATTTCGGACACCGGTTGGGGTAAGGCTCTTTGGGGTAAGCTCTACGGTCAGTGGCTCTGCGAAGCAGGCGTATTCACATACGACTTTGACAGATTCCATTCCGAGGATATTCTGCCAATGTTCGCAAAGTATCATATCACCACCTTCTGCGCTCCGCCTACTATGTATAGATTCTTCATCAAGGAGGATCTGACAAAATATGATCTGTCCTCTATTGAATACGCAACAACGGCAGGCGAAGCTCTCAACCCCGAGGTGTTCAATCAGTTCAAGAAAGCTACGGGGCTAACCATTATGGAGGGCTTCGGACAGACCGAGACAACCCTTTCTATTGCAAACTTCGTAGGCTCTACTCCCAAGATAGGCTCTATGGGAAGACCGAGTCCTCTTTACGACGTTGTTGTTCTCGATCCGGACGGTAACGAATGTAAGACGGGTGATACGGGAGAGATCTGTATCCGCGTAAATGACAAAGCTCCTTGCGGTCTCTTTATCGGATATTATCTGGACGAGGAAAAGACGAACGATGTTTGGCACGACGGCTTCTATCATACGGGAGACCAAGCAACCATGGACGAGGACGGATATCTTTGGTATGTCGGACGTATCGACGACGTTATCAAATCGTCGGGCTACCGTATCGGTCCGTTTGAAATCGAAAGTGTTATCATGGAGCTTCCTTACGTACTCGAATGTGCGGTTACTCCCGTTCCCGATGAAGTACGCGGTCAAATCGTTAAGGCTACTGTCGTGCTTGTAAAGGGTACAGAAAAAACCGATGCATTGAAGAAGGAAATTCAGGAATACGTAAAGACGCATACCGCGCCGTATAAATATCCGAGAATCGTTGAATTTGTGGATGAGCTTCCCAAGACCATCAGCGGCAAGGTAAGACGTGTAGAGATCCGTAAAAACGATTTGAAAAAACTGAATAAGTAATTTTAAGTAAACGAAATGAGCTGCCTCGGTGTGAGGCAGCTCATTTCGTTATAAAAGTTTATTGTAGTAAAAAATAGGCATTGCGCTCCAGCCATGGCAGAGAGACCAACCGTCGTCGGCTTCGTCATAACTCGAAAGGGTTTCCCAGAACGAGGTCGCCCCAAGAGAAAGCATATGAGAATAGGAGCCCCGTATATCGTCAAGAATAAAATTCTTTGCGTTTTTGTCTGCCGCGAGAATAGCGTCATACATATAGCCTTTCATGGACAGGGTGATTGGAACGAGCTCGGGGGCACCCGATTCTCCCTTGATGGCGCGCAGTGTCCTTTCGTCTCCAAGTCCGATAAGCAGAGCAAAGGAGTTTCCGAGGACGTTATCAACACCGTTTACAGTAGAAGAATGGAAAATACCCGTGTCCTCGTTGAAGAATGTTTTTACGATTGCTTTTTTGAGCTTTTCCACGTCATAGGGGAGCTCGGGAGCCCCTATTGCTTCGCAGAGCTTTGAAAGACGCTCACAGGAGTAGGCGAACGCGCAGTTTATCATAAGGTCGTAAGCTCCGCCAAGACCGAATTCCCCATGTCCGTTTGATCCGTGGCTCCACTCATAGAAGTTCCAATAGGGTTTTGGGGGATTGCGGATAAGACCGCGCTCATCTATCCATGATGACAGTCTGTTCATAATGCCGAGCATGGTATCCATGACCTCAGTAATAATAGAGGTATCGCCCGTGTGCTCCACGTACTCCCACACGGCTACGGGGTACATTACCGAAAAAAACGGAATAGCGGGAGTATTTACCGAGGGATACGTCAGCTCCAGCATATTGTCGGAGCGTTTGCCTTTGGACATAAAAATAAGGTTTTCACGCTGAAACTCGGTTTCCTCAAAGGCATAATATCCGCAAAGCATCTGATTGCGGCTGTCAAGAACGTAGAGAGCCTGCTCGCGCCAAGGGCAGTCCTCGTAGTGAGTGTGCATGCAAAGGCGCAGGGTTCTTACCGACACGTCATAGATCTGTCTTTCAAGCCCGTCAAGAGCCGGTGAACATTTCCTTTCGGTTACGGGGTAATCCACGGGGATAATACCTATGTCAAGAATCTCAACGTTGCTGCTTGCGAGAACCTCAAGATACCTGCCTCCGAGTCGGAGAAACATATTTTCAAAGTGATTTTCACCTGCTTGACATTCAAAATCGAGGGAAAAATCTCTGTGTCCGATAATATAGTTTACGTAACCGTTCTTTATCTGCTCACCGTAAGCTATTTTGACCTTCGTGCTTTTTTCGCACCTGACCGACAAAAACAGATATCCCGCCTCCTCGCGCCCAAGGTCGTATATTCTGCGGGCACTAATATCAAGTAAATTCGCGTGAATGGGTTTACCTTCAATAAAACGCTTGACGGGACGCTTTGAGAAGCTGTAGGACATATCCACCTGACGGCAGGGAGTAAAGAATGGCTCGGGTTCCGTGTTTTTCATTCCGACCGTAAGACCAAGCTGAACAGTTATAAATCTGTTTTCATTCTGTATGTAACAATGACTTTTTGCGCCGAGAGTTTTTTCAGAGCTATATGCTATTTGTGTTTTGTCGCATTCCACGGAATAGATAAGACCTCCACCGCAGTCTGTGTGGCAAGCGGTATCGGCTCCCTCGTAGCGGACTGTAAACAGAAGCGTATTTTCACCTTTCTTGCAAAGAGCGGTAATATCCTCTTCGTCATAGTACTTTTCGTTTTTATAGCTTGCGAACTGACAGAAAAATATACGCTTTCCGTTTAAATAAACTATATAATCGGTCTCGGCTGAAAGCTTCAGCGTTACCTTTCCGCTACTGTATGTAAAGCTTTCTCTGAACTCCGCGAATTCATTAGGGCAAGGATAATTATCGATCCAAATCCAACGGGCTTTTCCAAATGGCATAAGTTATCCTCCCTATAAATCAGTTGAATTTATCATTATAGAACCTGTTGTAATAGTATATCGGGATTGCGCTCCAGCCGTGGCAAAGGCTTCCCGCGTTATGGAAGTCTGCTTCACCCTTTATGGTTTCCCAGAAGGAGGTTGCTCCCTTTGAGAGCATGTAGGTGTAGTTTTTGGTAATATCCTCAAGAACGAAGACTTGTCCGTTTTCTTTATCATGCTCGAGTATCATGTCATAAACGAATGCGAGCATGGAAAGAGTAGCGGGGACGACACCTGCGTCCTTGTATTCGCCCTTAAGCGCCTTTAGAGTCTGCTCTGTACCAAGACCTATCATCATGGCAAAGGTGTTACCGATTACGGTGTATATTTCGTTTTCGAGGCAGTTGTTATAAAGTCCGGTTTCTTTATTGAGGAAGTTTTCAACGATAGCCTTTTTGATGGCTTCGGTGTCGAATTCGGGCATTGCATAGCCCGATATTTTGCATATTTTTTCAAGGCAAGAGCAGGAGTAAACGAAGGCGCAGTTTATAAGCAGATCGTGGGTGCCTTCCATTCCGAAGCCCTTTCTTCCCTCATTTCCGTCGCTCCATTCGTAGAAATTCCAATAGGGCTTACCCTGATTGGTAATAAGGCCTGTTTCGTCTCTCCACGAGTAGAGGCACTTCAAAATACCTACCATGGAATCCATTACCTCGGGAACGATGGTAAGGTCGTTTGTATGCTCAATATATTCGTATACGGCTACGGGGAGGTGAACCGAGAAGAAGGGGATAGCCACGTTGCTGTTTTCTGTGGGGTAGGTTATCTCCAGCATACCGTCGGGAAGCTTTCCCTTAGACATGAATACAAGATTTTCTCTTGCAAAGTCGGTCTCCTCAAACGCGTAGTATCCGAAAAGCATCTGATTACGGCTGTCAAGGGTATAAAGAGATTGTTCTCTCCAAGGGCAGTCCTCGTAGTGAGTGTGCATACAAAGACGGAGAGTTCTTACCGATACGTCGTATATCTGCTTTTCAATGCCCTCAAGACGGCAAGGCTTTTCGGTTATGGGGTAGATAGTGGGAATGATACCTATCTCAAGTATCTCGGCTGAGTCATCTGCAAAGACCTCAAGATATCTGCCCGCAACTCTTACAAAATATTGCTCAAAGTAGTTCTTACCCTCTGCGCACTCAAAGTCGAGGGAGAAATCTCTTGGACCTATAAGATATCTTACGCAGCCGTCAACGATATGCTCTCCGTAAGCGACCTTAATATCGGTTGCCTTTTTACAGTTTACGCGAAGATATACGTAGCCGCAATCCTCTTTGCCGAGATCGTATATTTTTCTGCCGTCAACGTCAATAAGCTTTGCGGGGGTGGGGGCAAGGTCAACTATGCGCTTTACGGGGCGTTTTTTAAAATTGTCGCAAATATTCACCTCACGGCAGGGAGCATATTCGCAAGCCTCACCTCTGTTGGTCATTGTAGAGGTTGCGCCCAATTGATCGGTTATGAGGCGAATGAAGTGGTGGACGTATTTTGGGGAGAGTCTGCCAAGGGTATTTTCCGAGCTGTAGGCTATCTGCGTGCCGTCGCATTCAAGGGAGTATATAAGTCCCGCTCCGTCCTCAATATGACAGAAGGTGGTTATACCTTCGTATCTTACGGTGATAAGAAGCGTGTTTTCGCCCTTAACGCAATATTCGGTTATATCGTCCTCGTCGTAATACTTTTCGTTTCTGTAGCCTGCAAACTGACAGTGATTGATGGGCTTTCCGTTAAAATACACTATGTAGTCTGTCTCGGCGCAAAGCTTTAATACGACCTTACCGCCGTTGTAATTGAAGTTGACAGAGAAATCCGCATATTCATTGGGCTCGGGATCTTTGTTTAACCATATCCATTTAGCTTTTCCAAACATAGCTTGTCTCCTTTTTTCGCTCCGTTATTTAATGATAGCCTTTATTTTTTCTATTGCGCCGTCGGCATAGAAGGAAAATCCCTTGTCGTTGGGGTGCACTCCGTCGGGGGAGAAGCAGGTAAGGTCTGCGGGAACTGTATCGAAGCAATTTATTGCGGTCAAATTGGGTATCTCTGCGGCGAGCTTTTCAATAAATTCTGCTATTACGCAGAATTCCCCTGCCTTGCTGGGAGAGGCGTGCTGCTTTCTCCATATAGGGGTGAGAGCGAATATCTGAGCGTTGGGGTAATTTTCCGAAAGCGCCATGTAAAAGCCGCGGCACTTAGCTGTGAATTCCTCGTAGGTGCATGCGTTCCAGTCGTTGGTGCCGTAGGCTACGCTTATGTAATCGGGCTCGATACCGTCGTGGAGAGACGCAAGCTCGGGGCGGAATATCTCGGCGCCGATTCCCTTATTGCGTGCATCCGCGTCAAGTGCGTCCGCAAGCTTTGATGCGTAGGAACGCTCGGGGGAAGCGGAGTCGTATCCGTGGGTTATGGAGTCTCCGAAGATTATCATGGTATGCGCTTTTTTGACGGGAGCAAGGCTTGCGCCGTCGTCAATTGTAATGCTTCTTACAGATGAACGGGTTGACCAAGGGAAGTAAATGCAGATCTTCTTTTCACCCTCGGGGAGAGTCCAGCGTCCGCCGAATATACCTGTATCGGTCATCGCCGAAAGCTCGGAAAATCGCTTTCCGTCAACGAATATGCCATGTGAAAAATATTTTCTTGAGGAGCCTGAGGAGACCTCGCACTCCATAGCAAGGCTTTTACTGTCGGTTACGAATTCGAGACGTACTCCTGCTGTGGCATACGTCTTTTTGTAAAAGTCGTCGCTAACGGTTTTATAAAGCTCCTCTTGCTCCTTGGTAAATCTGAGAAGATATACGCTGTCCTCACGTGCTTCAACTCTTGCAACACCTACTGCTATAGCTTTGATTTGTTCTGCTGTAAGTTTCATTTTAATTCTCCTGCTGATATGTTTTATATACGTGTTATATATGCTACGCGATCGTTTCCGCAATAGTCCTTGTAGACCTCACAGCGGTATCCTGCTCCGTGAGATATTTCAGAAACAGCCTTTGCCTGATCACAGCCTATCTCGAGAAGCATTATTCCGCCCTCGCGGAGATATTTTCCGTATCTGCCGATGATTATGCGGTAGAAATCAAGTCCGTCGTCTCCGCCGTCCAGAGCTGCCTTGGGCTCATAGGAGATTTCGTCATCAAGCAGGGAAATCTGCTCGGTTTCAATATAAGGGGGATTGGAGAGTATGCAGTCGAAGGTGCCAAGCTCGTCCATAAAATCTACCGATAGTACGTCGGCGAGGTCAAAGCCTATTCTGTCTCCTACGTTGTTTGTTTCGGCATTTTCTCTTGCTATTTCAAGAGTTTCCTCAAAAAGGTCTACGGCAACTGCGCGACAGTCCCGTCGCGCGGCGAGAGTGGAGATAGCTACGCAACCGCTTCCGGTGCAAAGGTCTATGAAGCGCGCGTTTGACGGCATGAGCTTTATTGCAAGCTCCACGAGCTTTTCGGTATCCTGTCTCGGTATGAGGGTATCCTTGGTTACGCGATAGGTTTCGTGGCAAAAATCCCAGTATCCGAGAATGTACTGTAAGGGGTAATGGGAGCAACGCTTTATGACCGCGTCCTCAAGCTCCTCGCAGGGGTAGTCCTCGTCCTTGCTGTGGAGCAGAAGCTCCGCTTTGTTTATATTGCAGAAGCGGCAGATAAGCATTGCCGCCTCGCCTCTGTTATTTTCAATCCCCGCATCGGACAGAGCAATGCAGATCTCATTATAAGTCATGACTTCCCCCTATTATCAATGGCAATGATCTGTGAAGAAGCCAGTAAGGTCGATTTCATACTCGCCTGCACTGTTTTGCTTGAAGCCAATGGCGCGAAGCAAGGCATCGTCTGTATCCTGACCGACGAAAAAAGCTCTGTGAACTCCGCAGAGGTCTATGAAATTGAGAGCGCCTCTGCCCATTACGAACATGGCTTCAAAATCAGAAGCGACCCCCTCGCGCTTGGTTTCAACTCTGCCCTCGACCTTGGCGATATCGTAAATGAGACCGCCCTTGTCGCTGAGCTTGAACTGACACACGCCAACAAGCTCTCCTTCTACGCTTGCAGCGTACATGAGAAGGTCGGGCTTGAAGGTGATATTACATTTTTTGCAGAGCTCTTCCTGCTCTGCCTTTGATTGAACGGGTAAAACCTTTAGCATGATATTTTTCCTTATGTTTTATCGTTAGTATTGTTTTCGTTTTTTAGATATTCAAGCTCTTCTTTTGTGAGCTGTCTCCACTTTCCTTGGGGAAGGTTGCCTAAGAGAAGCTCTCCTATGGCGATTCTTGAAAGCCGACTGACTTTAAGCTGCGCCATGTCGCACATTTTGCGTATCTGGCGGTTTCTTCCCTCATAAAGGCGCATCTCAAGTACGCTCTGAAGCTTGTCCTTTGATTGCCATACAAGGTCGATCTGTACGGGAAGAATTTTGTATCCGTCTATTTCAAGAGGGGAGCGGAGCAGGGAAAGCACGCTTTCATCTACGGCTCCTTTGACGGTAACTCGGTATATTTTCGGTATTTCGTGTCTTGGGTGAGTCAGCTTATTTGCAAGCTTTCCGTCGTCGGTGAGCAAAAGCAGACCGTCCGAGTCCATGTCAAGCCTGCCCACGGGATAAAGCCGTCTGCCTGCGTCCGACACAAGGTCGCAAACAGTAGGTCTGCCTTTTTCGTCGGACAGCGTAGTAACGAACCCTCTCGGCTTATTGAGCATTATACATATTTTTTCTTCGGAATACGGACGAATTATTCTGCCCTTGTATTCCACCCTGTCGGCAGATGGGTCGATTCGCTGACCGAGGTAAGCAATTTCTCCGTTTACCTTGACCTTGCCTTCGGATATTTCCGTTTCGGCGGCTCTCCTTGAAAGAATACCGCAATCGGTAAAATATTTTTGTAGCTTTACGGTATCCATTTTAGTCCTTTATCTGAATATATCTGCGATTATCTGAAAGATATTTCGCTTTATTTTTGTTTTTCCTGCGGCGCCTTCGGCAACGACGAGAGGAGACGAGATCTCCTTGCCATCAGCCGTTATAACGACCTGACCGAATGGTTCGCCCGCTTTTACGGGAGCGGTGAGAAAACGGCTATATCCCTCCACGCGCACTGAAAAATCCTTGCAGTCCTTACGCACTGTAAGAGCAAGGGGAAGGGTATTTATGACCTTTACGCTTCTTATGTATCCGTCGCTTAGGGGAATGTCTGCCGAATATTCACCCGCCTTATAAAACACTCTTTTTTCGTAGTGCTCAAAGCCGTAGTCGAGCATTGCCTTGTGATCCCGCCAATCGTCGGGAGCATCCAAGGTTACGGCAATAAGGGTAAGTCCGTCCCGCCTTGCGGCGCTGACAAGAGTTCTGCCCGTTTTTTTGGTAAATCCGGTTTTCATGCCGATAGCTCCGTCGTATTTGCCAAGAAGCTTATTGTGATTTACAAGCAGTCTTGCGTCCGCTTCACCGTCGTGAGAAACAGTCGCCTTTTTCGTCGCGACTATTTCGGCTATAAGCTCATTATTAAGCGCGTGTCTTCCGACTGTTGCAAGTTCCCTTGCGGTAGTGTAGTGATTCTCGTCAAAAAGTCCGTGAGGATTGGTAAAATTAGTATTTACAAGCCCCATTTTATCGGCTTTTTCGTTCATAAGTGCGCAAAATCCCTCGATGCTGTCTGCACACTCCAATGCAAGTGCTACTGCCGCATCATTGGCAGATGAAAGCAGAAGCGCATACAGAAGCTCGCGAACGGTGATTCTCTCACCCTCGGTAAGATATATTGACGAGCCTTCAATTCCTACGGCTTCCTTGGGTACCGTTACAGCCTTATCCGGGTCAAGTCGCTCTGAGACCACCAAAGCCGTCATAAGCTTTGTTGTGCTTGCCATTCCCAGACGCTCGTCGGGATTCTTTTCGTAATATACCGAGCCATCCTCGGCATTTATAAGTATGGCACTTTTCGCAGATACCAATGGTACTGACATATCCACAGGCTCATTTGTGTCCGGTAAAGCATATACATCGGCGCAGAAACAAAAGCCCAATACGGCTGCTGCGAAAAAGGCTGATATTTTTTTGATCATAGAACACCTCGCAGGTAGAATCGACTAAAGCCGAACAGACGAATAATTCGCCGTTTGCTACATTATATTAGTCAGCGAGGTTTAAAAATGATTGTGTTCCTTAAAAATCCTCGTCGATATCGTTATCCTTGCCGGAGGTAAAGAGGTCCTTTATTCTTCCTATAATATCGGGAACTCTCTCTACGATATCCGCTACCTGATCGATAGGATCGGGGCTACCCTTTTCGGTAACGTTGATGAAATCAACGGCGCCCGAGGGATCAACTATAAGGAATCCTACGGGAGAAACCGAAAGACCGGTTCCGCCGCCACCACCGAAGTTCTGAGGACGGGGCTGAGCTTCCTTTTTGGGGTTATAGTCAATACCGCCCGAAGCTATTCCGACGGTAACCTTGGAAATCGGAATAATGGTGATATCGGCAGAGGTAACGATAGGGTTACCGATTACGGTGTTTGCGTCCACGAGGGAACGGATGTTCTCCATGGAGGAGCGGATTATTTCCGGAATTTTGTTTTCGTTTGCCATAATTGAAATTCCTTTCTTTATTACGCATATATTTTTATATTTTTATATTTTCAATTTTCAATTATTTGACCTTATGTCCTGCTGTTGCTTTCTTTTGATTGCGCTTTTTAAGGCGGGGAAGCCCCTTAAGCAATGCTCCGAGGGCAATGTCAAGGACATGCCATGCCCGCAGGGAAAGGGAAATGTCTATGTCAAATTCGGGGGTCTGCGAGGTGAAGTCGGCGACCACGTCGAGATCCTCTCTTGGGGGCATTTTGAAATTTTTTGATTCGGTCATTACGGGCAAAAGCGTGTTTACCGTTTCCACTATTGCGCCGTAGGCTATGGCGGTTTTCGATGCTTCGGAGGATGCCACGGTTATTTTCAGCCTTGTTATTTTCACTTTTATGCGCTTTGTGAACCGTTTTACAGCCCCCGTGGCTAAATCGGCAATAAGCTTTACGGTTTCAACTCCGTCGCTTATCTTTTCGGATACCGTCTTTTTCTTTTGTTCCTCTTTCTTCTTAGCCTTGGCTATAGCCTTCTCTCGCTTACGTTCAAGCTCGCGTTCTTTTTCCTTAAGCGCCCGTTTTCGAACCGCCCTTCGGATTCGCTTTGCCTCTCTCGCGCTCATAGACTGTCTTCTTCTTTTTTTGTCCTTTTTGGGATAAAGCCTTATCTTAACGAAAAGAACACGCAAGGATATGAACAGCTCTCCGTTGTATTTTATATTAAGAGTGCCCCGGAGAGAAAGCAGAAATGCAACGAGCAGCATAAGCGACAAAACTACTATGCCGATTATTAAAAGTACTGACATGTTCTCTCCTTTCACTCTGGCTTCTACATTAATTTATTATGCTTGGACGTTAGGATTTTTATTCAGCATCTGCCGTCTCGCGCTCAGCTTCTTCTATACTTACCTCGCCGCCCTCATCGTCCTCTGAGTCCGTGGCAATAACGGGTGTTTCTTCTTTAGGAGGAAGCATTGTTTCGGTGGCGGGGAGCTCGGACAGAGAATTTATACCGAAAACTCTCAGAAACTTTTCGGTAGTGATATAAAGCATAGGTCTGCCCGGGGCATCAAGTCTGCCGCAGGCTTCTATAAGGGCTTTATCAATAAGAGAATTAAATGCGTATGAGCTGTCAACACCTCTTACCTGATCCACAAAGGAACGGGTTACGGGTTGATTGTATGCTACCACCGCAAGTACTTCCATAGACGAAGCCGAGAGGTTTCCTCCTCTGCGTATGCCGAGAGCCTCTCTTATGTACGGAGCATACTGCTCCTTGGTGCAGAACTGACAGGTCTCCTCGAAAACAAGAAGATTTATTCCTCTCTTGGATTTTTCGCTGTTGAATTCCTCACTCATGTGTTCGATTATTTTCTTTGTGTTTCTTACGTCAAGACCGAGGACCTCGGCTATTTTTGCGTATTTCACGGGGTAGCCCGCCGCGTAGAGAATAGCCTCTATTGCGCCCTCTATATTTTTAAGTCCGTCTATTTGGAGATTTTTTTCTTCCATAATTTTCACGTCAGTCGCCGGCGACCTCTTCCTTTGTATAATATTCACTTTCCTCCACCGTGGAGTCGTCGGTGTTGAGGATAAATCTTGTGTTTGCGTTCAGCAGTGCGTTTTCCTCGTCTATATCGTCGGCTACAAGAAGCTTGCGTACCTTGATAAGCTCAAGGACTCCGAGAAACGACGCTATGGCATCGGGAAGAGTTGCTTCGCTTATAAGAAGCTCCTCAAGACTTGCTGCGCCGTTTTTTTCTATTGTCTTAAGTATTGATACTATCTTTATCTCAACGGGAATGATAGGCTTGCTTATCATGGGGGTAAAGGCTGTGTTCGCCGCCTTTTCCAGCGCATTGTTATATGCAATTATCCGCCTTACAGCGGCGCAGAGTGCCGTAACGTCCTGATCGTGAACGTAGGTTTTGTCTACCGAAATCTCGTCGGTATCCTTGACCATTCTTCCGCTGTAGTAAGCGTACATGGGAGAGAGCTTTGCCACGGCTTCCTTGGCTTGCTGGAAGCGAAGCAGGGCATCTGTAAGCTCTGCGCGGGGGTCTTTAGTCTCGTCATCGGGGCGAGGAAGCAACATCTTACTCTTTATGAGCATAAGGTGGCTTGCCATTACAAGGAACTCCGAGGCGATCTCCATATCAAGCTCCTCAGCTTTTTCCAGATACTCCATATATTGGTCGCAAATGAGGGAAATGGGGATATCGCTTATATTCACTTTGTTTTTTTGAATAAGCGTCAGGAGCAGGTCAAGGGGACCCTCAAACTGATCGAGACGGTAATTTATAGCTTCCATAATTACCCTCAAAAAGATGTAGATTTTTAAATTGAATTATATAAGCTCCCACCAGAATCCCGTAACGTAAAATATCTTTTCCATAAGAAAATCAGATGCAATGCTTATAACGGGGGAGAGCACTCCCACAAAGAGAGCTACCATGAGAACGAGGGAAATGATCCTCTCGTATTTAATGTAAGCGTAGGCTGCCTTAGGTGGAAGAAAGGCACTTACTATACGCGAGCCGTCAAGGGGGGGGACAGGCAGAAGATTAAATACGGCAAGGGTTACGTTGAGAGAAACTCCGTAGTAAAGGAAAACGTAAAAATACCAAGCCATATCCACAGCCAATGCGGAATTGAAGGGGATCACCTCAAGCATAAGGTAGAGCCATACGTTGAATAGCAATCCGAATATGAGAGCCATTAAAAGGTTTGAAACGGGGCCCGCCAGAGCCGTGATTGCCATATCGCGTCTCGGCTTTTTGAAATATCTTGAATTTATCGGCACGGGTCTTGCCCAACCGAATCCAAACAGAAGCATACACACGGTACCGATAGGGTCAAGGTGCTTTAGTGGATTGAGGGTGAGTCTGCCGTAGCTTCTCGCCGTGGGGTCTCCGAGCTTATATGCCGCAAAACCGTGGGCTGTTTCGTGTACCGAAAGGGCGAGAAGAACTATTGGTAAGGACAGAAGAAGGCCTATAACATAAGAACGTATATCTCCTCTGTCTATCAGAAGATGTGAAAGCATAAATTTCTCCGTTAATTTTTATTTTACGGTGATGAAGGATCAAAGAACGTCGTTTCTTACTATATCCTCGTAGGTTTCTCTCTTTACGGCAATTCTTGCCTTACCGTCCTTTATGAGAATTACAGGGGGACGTGGGATACGGTTGTAATTGGATGCCATGGAGTAATTATAGGCGCCCGTAACGAGGACTGCAAGAATGTCCCCTCTTTGCGCTTTTTGGATTTCCATATTTTCGCCAATAAGGTCTCCCGACTCACAGCATCTGCCCGCAACCGTCGCTCTGTAATCGCGAGCCTCTGTTGCTCTGTTGGCAATAAGTGCCGTGTAGGTTGACTGATAAAGGGCATATCTTGGGTTGTCCGGCATACCGCCGTCTACGGAAATATAATTCTTAAATCCGGGTATCTCCTTTACTCCGCCTACGGTATAAAGGGTGATTCCCGCCGCCGCTACAAGGGAGCGCCCGGGCTCAAGAATTACTTTGGGCATCTTTATGCCGTTATTCTTACAGTACTCGGTTACCACTGTCGCAATATCCTTTATGGATTTTTCATAATCTATTTCTCTGTCATACTCGGTATAACGAACTCCGAGTCCGCCTCCGAGATTGAGCACGTCGATCTCGTAATTGCATTCTTCCTTAATTTGCGCGATAAAGCGAGCCATTATATTTGCGGCATCCGAGAAGGGCTCTATATCAAAAATCTGAGAACCGATATGGCAGTGCAGACCTATAAGATTTACTCCCTTTGCGGCAATTGCTTTTTTGACTATATCCATTGCCTGGCCCGTTTCGATAGCCGAGCCGAACTTCGAATCGACGCTTCCCGTAACTATTGCCTTGTGAGTGTGGGGGTCGATGCCGGGGGTGATTCGAAGAAGGATGTTCTGAACTGTGTCGCGCTTTACCGCTTCTTTGGAAACAGCGTAAAGCTCGTCGCAGTTGTCAACCACGAAGGTGCCGACGCCCATATCCATAGCGTCGCAAATATCTCTGTCGGTCTTATTGTTGCCGTGAAAATATATGCGCTCGGCAGGGAAGCCCGCTTTTTTTGCCGTGTAGAGCTCTCCGCCCGACACGCAGTCGATACCGAGACCCTCCTCTGCGGCAATTTTGTACATTTCGGTAAAGCAAAGCGCCTTGGATGCGTAAAGGGGGAGCGCATCCTCACCGAAGTATTTAATTGCGGCATTTTTGTAGATGCGGCAGTTCTTTCGGACTACGTTTTCGTCGATTATATAAGCGGGAGTTCCGAATTCCCTTGCAAGGTCTACGGTATCAAGTCCGCCTATTGTAAGATTTCCTTTATCGTTTGTATTCAGATGCTCGTAAAGAATCATTTTAAACCTCTTTTTTAGCCAAATGTGTTCTCTTTTGGCTATGCGTTGAATTTTGTGGGCACCTTTGAAACCATGTCTCCGAGATGCTCGGTGATATTGAAGACAGAAGATATTACCTTACTGCCCTCCATTTCGAAAATATTTACGGATGCGTTAAGAACGGCTGGTGCCTCTGCAGTTCTGTCGCAGGGAAGTCCCACTGCGTATGCGTTAAAGGAGCGGATTACGGTTGCGTGTGTGGTTATAAGCACCGTTTTTCCGTCGTTTTTCTCGGATATTTCGCAAATGGCGGGAACTATTCTGTTATAGACCTCGATTATAGATTCTCCGCCGGTACAGCGCACGTGGGAAAAATCCTCTCTCCAGCAGTTGAAATCCTCGGGGAAGTTCTTTTCGATATAGTCGGTAGGTTGGCTTTCCCAAAGGCCCGCATACACCTCGCGCAGACGGGTGTCCTTGATTATTTCCAAGCCCAGAAGCTCGGATGCGGGGACTGCCGTAAAGTAAGCTCTTTTGAGATCGCTTGAATATATAGCGTCTATCTTCTCGTTCCTTGCGAGATATTCGCCGACGCACTTTGCTTGCTTATGCCCGAATTCGGTCAACGGAAAATCCGAATGTCCCGCAAATATCATATTGGCATTAGCCTCGCTCTGACCGTGCCTTACTATAATTACCCTTGTCATTTTGTCCTCTTATATTACGTATTTGTCTGTCGGTATATTTTTTGACCCGTCCAGATGCTCTGTTATATCTGTTTTTATGGGCGTCACCTTTTCTCCGTCGACCTCGTATATACTGATCGATGCGTTGCGAGTGATCGGCGAATTACCGAATTGGTTTTTACCGTATCCCTTTGAAAAAGCGTCAAAGCACCGTATTACACCGCCGTGAGCGGCTATTAGAACGGTTTTGCCCGGATGGGTATTGGCGATCCTCAAAATATTACTTACCGATCTTTCAAATGCGTCGGGAACGTATTCTCCGCCGGGGTACTGTCTAAGTGACGGATCGGCATAATAGCTTTCGGGAAATTCCTTTTCTATCTCGGCACGTGTTTTTCCCACCCAAAGACCGACGTCGAATTCTCGGACGGTCTTATCCTTGATTACAGTCAGACCGAGAGCCTCTGCTACAGGGAGAGCCGTGTTGTACGCTCTTGAAAGATCGCTTGAATATATAATGTCGATTTTTTCGTTCTTTGCAATATACTTTGCCGCAAGCTCTGCCTGCAAAATGCCAAGATCGGTAAGAGGAAAATCCACCTGACCCGAAAAGACCTTATGTTTGTTTGCCTCGCTTTGCCCGTGTCGGAGCAATATCAACCGTGTCATTTATTAAATCCTCGTATATTTGAATATCTGCTTCCAGAGCTCGTCCTTGCCCTCTCCCTTAAGTGAAGAAAAGGGAACCAAGGGAACGTCCTTTATTAGGGGATGGCTTCCGAGCGCTTCAAGATTTTTCTTTCTCTCGGTAGCGTTGAGCTTGTCGGTCTTAGTTGCGACGACCATATAAGGAAGTCCGGACTGACTCAGAAATTCAAGCATCATTTCGTCGTCATCGGTGGGAGCCATTCGGCTGTCAATGAGCTGAACCACAAGAGAAAGACGGTCTATGTTTTTGTTTCTGGTAAAATACCCGTCGGTAAGAGCCGACCATTTTTTCTTGTCCTCGGGATTCCTCTTTGCAAATCCGTATCCGGGAAGGTCAACGAGATAAAGCTTGCCGTCTATATCGTAAAAGTTTATGGTGATAGTTTTACCGGGGGCGGAGCTTACTCTCGCAAGACTCTTTCTGCCCAACAGAGAGTTTATAAGCGAGCTTTTTCCCACGTTTGAACGCCCCGAAAAGGCGACCTGCGCCAAGGGGTCCTTGGGAAACTGCTCGGGAAAGCCCGCGCTCATTTTTAGGGATACCTTTTGAGTGTTAAGTGCCATATATGCCTCGTTATCTTACCGATGCCAAAGGTCTGTGTATCTGCTTTGTATTCGGTATTATTTCGGGAAGTTCTTCCTCTGTCTTTTTAGCCTTGGGGGCTGTAAGGATTTCGGGCTCTGCAAGAACGGCACCGAGTATATCGGTTACCTTTCTTACGGGAACAAAGTTAAGGTTATTTCTTGCCTCGGTATCTATGTCATCAAGGTCCTTCATATTGTCCTCGGGAATAAATACCGTGCTAACGCCTGCGGTGTATGCCGCCATGGTCTTTTCCTTAAGACCGCCAATGGGAAGCACGTTACCTCGCAGAGAAACCTCACCCGTCATGGCGATATCTCTGCGCACTGCTCTGTGTGTAAGTGCGCTTACTATTGCCGTTACCATGGTTACTCCCGCAGATGGACCGTCCTTGGGAACCGCGCCCTCGGGGAAATGGATATGTATATCCTTGCTCTTGTAGAATTCGGTGGAGATCCCGTATTCGGTTGCAATAGAACGCACGTAGCTTACTGCGATATGAGCCGATTCCTTCATCACGTCGCCAAGAGAGCCTGTAAGCTCGAGCTTTCCCGTGCCCTCAAGTATTGCTACCTCAACCTTGAGAAGGTCTCCGCCTGCCGCTGTGTATGCAAGACCGTTGACAATACCGACCTCATCGAAATCGGATATTTTTTCGGGACGCATTTTACGCGCGCCGAGAAATTCCGAAATATTCTTTTCGGTTATGCGGACCTTTTTGGTTTCGGGATTTTCAACAATAATTTTTGCCGCTTTTCGGCAAAGGTCTGCTATTGCTCGCTCAAGATTGCGGACTCCTGCCTCACGGGTATAGTAATCGGTTATCTCAAGGATCGCTCCGTCGGATATATCAAGCATGCGCCTGTTGAGCCCGTGGCGCTTGAGCTGCTTGGGGATAAGGTGATTTTTCGCTATGGAGAGCTTTTCATTCTTCGTGTATGTCTTAAGCTCTATTATCTCCATTCTGTCGAGAAGGGGACGGGGAACGGTGTCAAGTGTGTTTGCCGTTGCTATAAAGAGACAGTCGGAAAGATCGAAGGGAAGCTCTATAAAATGGTCTCTGAAATACTTATTCTGCTCGGGATCAAGAACCTCAAGCAAAGCGGAAGCGGGGTCTCCGTGCGCATCTCTCGTTACCTTATCGATCTCGTCAAGAAGAATAAGGGGATTGGACGAGCCTGCCTGAGTGAGAGCGGTGATTATTCTACCGGGCATGGCTCCGATATAGGTCTTTCTGTGTCCTCGGATGTCGGCTTCGTCGCGTACACCGCCGAGAGATACTCTTACGTAATTTCTGTTCATTGCTTTTGCGATAGACGCGCCGATAGAGGTCTTGCCTACACCGGGAGGTCCAACGAGACAGAGTATCTGATTTCCGAGAGAGGGATTGAGCTGCTTGACAGCAAGAAATTCAAGAATTCTTTCCTTTACCTTCTCAAGACCGTCGTGGTCCCTGTTGAGTATCTTTTCTGCCGCCGAGACGTTGATCCTGTCTTTGGTGGTCTTTCCCCAAGGTAGCTCAAGGCAGGTATCTATATAAGAGCGGGTAACCGTAGCCTCTGCCGAGCCGAAGGGAGTTTTTGCAAGACGCTCGTTTTCCTTTAGGAGTTTTGCTCGTACCTCGTCGGGGAGAGCTGCTTTGGTTATTTTTTCGTAGTATTCGTCGGTTTCGTCTCTCTCTCCAAGCTCTTCCTGAATAACTCTTACCTGCTCACGCAGATAGTATTCCTTTTGATTTTGGTTGAGATTAGAGCGTACTCTCTTGTGAATGTCAAGCTCGCACTCAAGGAGAGATGCTTCTTCTCGGAGAAGAGCAATGATAAGCTCAATACGCTTTATGGGATCGAAGCTTTCGAGAATGGTCTGCTTGTCGGTATATTTTACAAGTATGTTGGATGCGATGAAATCCGCAAGAAGAGCGGGATTTTTTATTGAGCGCGCCGCATTCATGATATCGTTGCTCAACGAGGGGAGAAATGACACGAGGTGCTCGGTCTCTGTAAGAATGGCACGGCAGTATGCCTCGGTGAGAATACTGTCCTCGTCGGTCATGGAAAGACTCTTACAGATAACGTCTGCAGCAATATAGTCCGCTATATCTCTGAATGCGGATACGGTGGCTCTCGAATAGCCCTCGGTGATTATCCTCATAGCTCCCTCGGGAGTCTTTATGGACTGCTTGATTTTGGATACGGTACCCACTTTGAAAAAGGCATCGGGGTCAATATCTCTTTTATCGGGGTCCTTCAGCGTGCAGACAAGGACCGGGAGATCGTTTTCGAATGCCGCCTCTGCGGCTTTTATGCAGATTTCGTCCTCGATCTCAAAACTGAGAGACACTGATGGGAAAGCCACGGCGCCGCGCAGTGCGATTACGGGAACTGTATGTTTTTCTATTTTTTCTATGTATCTTGGCATATTTTTTTCCTTTCGGGGTAGTGCTGTTATGATGCTTTTACCGTAATTGATCGAAAATGGGTAAACTACGAAAGCATACTTATACAATTATATATTATAGCATAGTTTTTTACGGATTTCTACACTTTTTTAAAATTGTTTTCATTTTATTAAATATTTTGGGTGTTAACAGGACAGAAAACGGCAAGTCGGGAAAAAACCAGAGCGAAGAAACGTTTGGAAAACACGCTCGGGCAAAATCAAGGCGTAGGGGGGCTAAGGTTAGATTGCGCAATGGACTACTCATCCGTCAAAACCTAAAGGTTTTGCCACCTTCCCTAACAAGGGAAGGCTAAGGTTAGATTTGCGTTACGAAATGTGCAATCAATGGAACAGCGCATTTTCTTTAAAATCCCCGCAAACCCGTAGGGGAGGGGCTTGTCTCCTCCCGTTCGATGTGTAACTAACAAATAAGCCTTCCCCAGCGGGGAAGGGGGACCACGAAGTGGTGGATGAGGAGAGCCCTGCGAGAGGTTTTGTTCGCATTTACTTAGTTCGGGATGTTAGCTATGCCAATATTGACATCGGTACAAACTGCGCCCACAACCCTCCTCATCCGTCTGCCTACTCCGCTGCGCTACGTGGCATCCACCTTCCCCGCTGGGGAATGCTAAGGTTAGATTTGCGTCCTAATTTAGCACATAGCATCTTGCGTTCTGCGTTATCCTTAGCCACTTTTCTCTTTGACCCAAGAGGCGCAAAGAGAAAAGTTAACAAAGGAGAAACGCGTTTTTTGGGGGACGCGCTTCTGCCTTTATACTCCGCTACGCTCCGTGGCACGAACAAGTTCGTGCAAAAAAGCTCGGCAAAAACTTTCCTATGTGTTGACGGATTGTTTGTGCGTGGTTCTTTGTGTTGACGGGTTGTCTGTGCGGGCTCGGTAAAAACAAAAAGGGGATGTCTCAAATGGAAGCTTGAGACATCCCCGTAAGATTAAAAAGGCACAACGTGCTTGCCAAGGCTCGTTGGTATCATAAGATTGATACGCGTCCCTGAAAAATGACCGTTGTGCGTGTGCTGTGGAGTTGGTGCCGCCGACAGCTCTATTATTATACCTTGAAATTCCAAAATTGTAAATATCCAAAATAGACGATTTTTTGTCGAAAAATTCGTTAAAAAAGATACACGTTAGAAAAAAACTTAATTTACCGTTGATTATTCGTCAAAACATACAAAATTATGGGGGTTATGTCGTAGGTTTTGTCGTATCACATCCCGGAATTAGCCATGAAAAATTTTTTTGAAAATAGATTTTCGGGAAAAATTAAAAAAAATTTAAAAAGGGTATTGACAATTACGCGGGGGTATGGTAGAATATGCGAGTAAAAGAAGAAGAACGTCTCCGTTCTCACCGTCCCGCAGTCCGGCGCGTACGGTTCATAGACTTACCCAATACCCGATTTGGGGCTTATGTCGTGCGGAGAAATGTCTGTCTTCGCATGATTTTTTTGCTTTATAGGCAAAATTGGAGGTGTATTTAATATTAGCGCAAAGGAATTGTTGATCAACGAGGAGATCAAAGCGAAAGAGGTAAGAGTTATTGATGCTGAGGGCGAGGTAGTAGGAGTTATGTCGCCGGATGCAGCTTTGAAGATCGCCTACGATCAGGGCTATGACCTGGTTCTTATGGCACCGCAGGCACAGCCGCCGGTATGTCGTATTATGGATTACGGAAAATACCGTTTCGAACGCGACAAAAAGGAAAAGGAAGCCAAGAAAAAGCAGCAGGTAATAGAGCTTAAGGAAATCCAGCTTTCCTGCCGTATAGACACCCACGACTTCGAGACAAAGGCAAGACATGCCGTAAAGTTCTTGGAGAGCGGAAACAAGGTCAGAGTGGTAATGCGCTTTAAGGGACGTGAGATGAGCCACGTCGGAATAGGACAGGAGATCATGCAGAAGTTCATAGAAGCCTGCAGCGAGGTCGGATCGGTAGATAAGGCTCCCGTTATGGACGGCAGAATACTCAGCATGGTTGTATCCCCTGTAAAGGTAAAGTAAGTTCATAAGTGCGGATTCCGCAGGATATGATAAAAGGGCAATTGCCCAAAACATCTAACAAAGAAATTCTATAAGAAAAAAGGAGATTATAAAAATGGGAAAAGTCAAGACACATAAAGCATCTGCTAAGAGATTTTCCGTTACCGCTTCGGGTAAGGTAAAGATGGGACACTGCCATCACAGACACAACACCGGTCTTAAGACCGCCAAGAGAAAGAGACATTTGCGCAGCAGCGCGATTCTCAGCGAGTCCATGACCGCAAACATCAGAACACTCATCCAGAAATAATCGGAAAATCAATAGGAGGAAAGTAAAATGGCAAGAATCAAGGGCGCAATGATGACGCGCAAGAGAAGAAATAAAGTATTGAAGGCAGCAAAGGGCTATTGGGGCGCAAAGTCCAAGCACTTTAAGATGGCTAAGCAAGCCGTAATGAAGAGCGGTAACTATGCTTTCGCCGGCAGAAAGATGAAGAAGAGAGATTTCCGCAGCCTGTGGATCACTCGTATTTCTGCTGCAGCAAAGGCAAACGGCATGAACTACTCTACCTTTATGCACGGTCTTAAGCTTGCAGGTATCGACCTCAACAGAAAGATGCTCTCTGAGCTCGCAGTATACGATAAGGAAGCTTTTGCGGCTCTCGCAGAGAAGGCAAAGGCAGCTCTTTAATCAGAGCTAAAAACCCGCTTTTCAGCGGGTTTTTTTGCAGAAATAATTAACGTTTTTTTACAAAATGCCCTTGGAGGTGCTTATATTATGACAAATGAAATAATTACCTCAAGGCAGAATCCCAGGGTAAAGGCGGCCGCCTCTCTTTCGGACAAGAAGTCAAGAAGAAAGGCGGGGCTTTTCCGCTTTGACGGAATAAAGCTCTTCGGCGAGGCTCTCGGACGGGTATGTATAGATTCTGTGTTTGTGCGTTATCCCGAGAGCGAGGATATTGCAAGGAGCATAAAAAAAGCTATTGACATGGGATTTATTTCCGACGGGTGCGTATTCTATCTGTCGGAGACTGTATTTGAAAAGCTTACCGAGGAAAGCTCTCCCGAGGGGATAGTTACCGTCGCAAGATACGCGGATGAGCTTCATACCGACGCATCGGAAAGCACGGCGGCAGAGCTTAAGGGTAAGAGGTTGCTTATACTTGAATCGGTAAGAGACCCCGGAAATCTCGGCACGGTTATGAGAAGCTGCGCGGCACTCGGTATAGAGACCTTGGTTATGAGCGACGATTGCGCAGATATATACAATCCCAAGACTCTGCGAAGTGCCATGGGAGCTGTATTCAAGCTGCCCACCGTCAGCGTAAAGACGGCAGAGCTTCCCGGATTTATTTCGGAGCTTCGCAAAATCGGGCGCAAGGTATATGCGGCGGCTCTTTGCGAGGGAGCTAAGAAAATAGGGGAATTTAACATTTACAGAGACGATTGCTTTGTTATCGGAAACGAGGGGCACGGCTTGAGCAACGGTGTTGTCGGCGCCTGCGACGGTGCGGCGATAATTCCCATGAGAGAGGGTAATGAGTCCCTGAATGCATCGGCGGCTGCCACTATTTGCATTTGGGAGACCGTCAGAGCTACGGAGGCGGAGAGATAATGAAGGACGAAAACATACTTTATTGGATATGGCTTGCAGAGCGATGCGGACCCGCATCCAAGGATATTGGCAGGCTTGTTGAAGAATATCCCGACCCGTACGACATATACAGGCTGGATACGGAGGAGCTTGAGCGGATTGACCGAATAAGTCCTTTACTTAAGCTGAAGCTCGGGGATAAGTCTCTTGAGAATGCGTACTCTACCCTCAAGTATTGCCGTCAGAAAAGGATAGACATAATTTCATACGGAAGCGACAGGTATCCCTCAAGGCTACGTACCATTGAGGATCCCCCTGCTGTTCTTTTCGTTATGGGCAAAATGCCCGACCTTAACAACAGGCTATGCATAGCTATGGTAGGAACTCGAAAAATGAGCGAATACGGATGCGATTCTGCGTACAGAATATCATACGAGCTTGCTTCGGCAAACGCAGTGGTAGTCAGCGGAATGGCATTGGGGATTGACGGCGTTGCGGCTTGCGGAGCGCTTTGCGCGGGAGGAACCACTGTGGCGGTTCTCGGTTGCGGAATATCCGTGGTTTATCCCAAGGAGCACGCGCGTCTTTCGGAGGAAATAGCAAAGCACGGTGCGGTCATAACCGAATACATGCCAAACGAGCGGCCTCACAGCTACAATTTTCCCAAACGAAACCGAATAATAAGCGGACTTTGTCAGGGAGTGCTTATAGTTGAGGGCACAGCGGGAAGCGGGGCTCTCATTACGGCAAAGCGAGCCATAGATCAAGGCAGAGAGCTTTTCGCTATGCCAGGTAAAATAAACGAAAGCAATTCCGAGGGACCTAACGAGCTCATAAAGAACGGAGCTTTGGTGGCTCTTTCGGCAGAAGATATAATATCTCACTTTGATTTTCTCTATCACGATTGCATAAACTATAAGGGATTGAAAAAGGCAAAGGATTCTGTATGCTTTGTAGACGCGGCACTTAAGAAGTACCGTGTTTCCGGAATTTACAAGCGTTCGGAAATGCACCGACCGAATCCCGAGCCTGCGGTTGATAAGGATGCACCCATTCCTGTAAACAGAAGTGGAGAAAAGGCGAAAATCACCGCGGACGGTGTAAAGACCGAGGCGGCATCTGTTGAGGGACTTGAGTCCCTTGATGAGGTCAGCAAAAAGGTTCTTTTCGCCATGTCTCACGATAGGGGGATAACTCCCGATGCTATCGATATAGAAGGTGTTGATATAGGACAGATAATTACCGCCCTTACACTGCTTGAGATAAACGGCTTCGTTGATTCTCTCCCGGGCGGAATGTACATAAGAAAGTGAATTCAGATAAAAGATAACAGATAATAGGTAACAGATAAAAGAGAAAGGAAATTTTTAATGGCAAATCTCGTAATAGTGGAGTCTCCTTCCAAGGCATCCACAATAAAAGGATATCTCGGCTCAAATTATAAGGTGGTTGCGTCCAAGGGACACGTGCGCGACCTGCCCAAGAGCTCTCTCGGAGTAGATATTGAAAACAATTTTGATGCTCATTACATCAACATAAGAGGTAAGGGCGATCTCATTAAGGAAATCCGCAAAGAGGCAAAGAATGCGGGCAAGGTATTCCTCGCAACCGACCCTGACCGAGAGGGGGAGGCGATCTCGTGGCATTTGGCTGTGGCTCTCGGTATTCCCGTTGAAAAAACTCTCAGAGTAACCTTTAACGAGATAACCAAGACGGCAGTAAAAAGCGCAATAAAGAACCCCAGAAATATAGATATGAGTCTTGTAAACGCTCAGCAGGCAAGAAGAATACTGGACAGAATCGTTGGATACAAGCTGTCTCCCTTCCTTTGGAAGAACGTAAGAAGCGGTCTTTCTGCGGGACGCGTTCAGTCTGTGGCTACAAGAATTATCGTTGAGCGCGAGGAAGAAATAAGACGGTTCGTTCCCGTTGAGTACTGGACAATCGAAGCGCTCCTTGAGGACGATGCCAAGAACAGCTTCTCCGTTCGTTTCTACGGAAACGCAAGAGGAAAGATGAAGCTTAACAGCGAAGCAGATGCCAATAAGGTGCTTTCAGCCGTTGAAGGAAAGGTGTTTACCGTTAATTCGGTAAAGAAGGCAAATAAGAAGAAGCTCCCCGCACCTCCTTTTACTACATCCACCATGCAGCAGGAGGCATCAAAGAAGCTCGGATTCCAGTCCCAGAAGATAATGAAGATTGCTCAGGAGCTTTACGAAGGTGTTAATATCGGAGCGGAAAACGGCGGCGTACAGGGTCTTATTACCTACATGCGTACCGACTCTCTCCGTGTGTCAGCAGATGCGCAGAATGACGCAAGAGCTTACATCGAAAACAAATACGGTGAAAGGTACAACACCGCGAAGCCCAGAATTTATAAGTCTAATTCCAATGCTCAGGATGCACATGAGGCAATAAGACCCTCAAGAATCGACATTGAGCCTGCAATGATAAAGAAATACGTAAGCGCAGATCAGTTCAAGCTTTATAAGCTTATATGGGAGAGATTTATCGCTTCACAGATGGAATCTGCGACTCTTGCTACGGTTACCGCTGACTTTGAGGCGGGCGGATATATTTTCCGAACAAGCGGATATACCGTAGAATTTCCCGGATATATGGCTGTTTACGAGGAAAGCGAGGACGATACCAAGCACACTGCCGACGAGGTAAGAGAAGAAAAAAATATCCGTATTCCCGACCTTAAGGAGGGCGAAAAGGTAAGAGCGGCATCGGTGGATCCCTTCAAGCACTTTACAGAGCCCCCCGCAAGATATAACGACGCGTCTCTTATCAAGTTCCTTGAGGAAATGGGAATTGGACGTCCCAGTACCTTTGCGACGATAATTTCCACCATAATCGCAAGAAATTACGTTAAGAGAGACGGAAAGGCGTTGGTTCCCACTCCCACAGGCGAGCTTACCAACAAGCTTATGCTTGAAAGCTTCCCCGATATAGTGGACTACAAGTTTACTGCGGAGATGGAGGACGATCTTGACGGAATCGAGAGCGGAAAGACAGAGATGGAAAAGGTTCTTGCCGATTTCTGGCGCGGCTTTGAAAAGGAGCTTTCCGAAGCTAACGAGAAGATGGAGAGCCGCGAGCTTGAAATCCCCGTTGAGGAGACCGATATTATCTGTGAAAAGTGCGGAAGCCGCATGGTAATAAAGAACGGAAGATACGGCAAGTTTGCCGCATGCCCCAATTATCCTCAGTGCAGAAATACAAAGCCGCTCAATACTGAGAAGAGCAAGGAGGATGAGACCGAAGCTGAGCCTAAAAAGCTTATAATCGCAGATTTCAAGTGCGAAAAGTGCGGTTCGGATATGGTTCAGAGAGTGGGAAGATACGGAAGCTTCTTTGCCTGCGTTCGTTACCCCGAATGTGATTTCTCAAAGCAGAAAACCAAGGATATAGGTGTTCCTTGCCCTAAGTGCGGCTCCAAGATAATTATGAAGAACGGCAAGAGACGCACGGTATTCTATAGCTGTGAGAAATATCCTGCCTGCGATTTCTCCTCTTGGGACCTTCCTACAGTTGAAAAATGCCCCGATTGCGGCGATATGCTCTTCCGAAAGAAGGGGCAGGCAATGCTTGTATGCCATAACTCCGATTGTGGCTACAAAAGAGAGATAACCGCCGAGGCAAAAGAGAAAACGGCTGAATAATTTTATCCCTTTTTACAAAAGTTAAAAGGATTTTGAAATGATTAACGAAGAAAAAACCATAAATATTTACGGTGCAGGCCTTGCGGGCTGTGAGGCTGCGTGGCAGGCGGCAAACAGAGGCGTTAAGGTAAGGCTTTACGAAATGAAGCCCGAAAAATACACCCCCGCCCATCACTGTGAGGGATTTGCCGAGCTTGTCTGCTCAAATTCCCTGCGGTCTGACAGTCTGTCCAATGCTGTAGGTCTGCTCAAGGCAGAGCTTCGCGCACTCGGCTCTCTTATAATGGAGGCGGCTGACGCGACCCGCGTACCCGCAGGCTCGGCGCTTGCGGTGGACAGAGTAAAATTTTCGGATTATATAACCGAAAGGATCAAAAATCACCCTAACATTGAGGTTATTTCAGAAGAGGTTAGCTCCATCCCCGACGGAGAAATAACCGTCGTTGCGACCGGACCGCTTACCTCAGATGCCATGGCTGATTATATAAAAAACGAGCTTGGCTGTCAGGGTCTGCATTTCTTTGATGCCGCCGCGCCCATAGTTGACGCTGAAAGCATAGATATGGAAAAAGCGTTCTTTGCGTCGAGGTACGACAAGGGAGATGCCGACTATATAAACTGTCCTATGAATGAGGACGAATACAACGCATTCTGGCAGGCACTTATAACTGCCGAGGAGGCAGAGCTTAAGGAATTTGATAAGAATTCACAGAAAAAGCTCAAGGTCTTTGAGGGCTGTATGCCCGTTGAGGAAATGGCAAAGAGGGGCAGAGATACTCTTTTGTTCGGTCCCTTGAAGCCTGTGGGACTTACCGATAAGCGTACGGGAATACAGAATCATGCCGTGGTTCAGCTCCGTAAGGAAAACGAGGAAGGAACCATGTACAACATCGTGGGCTTCCAGACACATCTGACCTTCCCCGAGCAGAGACGAGTATTCCGTATGATACCCGGACTTGAAAACGCTGAATTTCTGCGTTATGGCATAATGCACAGAAATACCTATCTTAATTCCCCCGGATTTCTTGACCCAACGTACGGGATGATCTCTAAAAAGGGAGTATACTTTGCAGGTCAGATGACGGGAGTTGAGGGATATATCGAGTCTGCGGGCTCGGGATTTGTTGCGGGACTCAATGCGGCACGAGCCGCTCTCGGTGAAGCGCCTGAGGTCTTTCCGAATATTACAATGCTCGGAGCTATGGCTCATTACGTTGCCTTTGGAGGTACTGCCGAGTTCAAGCCCATGAATGCGAATTTCGGAATAGTTCCGCCTCTTGAGGTAAGAGTAAAGGGAGGCAAGGCGGTTAAAAACGAGGCGCTTGCAAAAAGAGCGCTTGATGAAATAGAAAGGATCAAGGAAAAAGGCATATGAAACGTATAATTGTTGATATGATGGGCGGCGATAACGCGCCTCTTGAAACGATAAAAGGCGTTCTTATGGCAAAGGAAGAGCTTTCCGCCGAGTACGTACTCGTAGGAGACAGGGACGAGCTTTTGAGAGTAGCCAAGGAAAATAAGCTTTCTCTTGATGGCTTTGAAATAGTACATACACCAACCGTCATCACCATGGAGGACGAGGCTGTTTCGGTAGTCAAGGCTAAGAAGGACTCCTCCATGAGCGTAGGTCTGCGACTTCTTGCTGAGGGCAAGGGAGATGCCTTTGTGAGCACGGGCAATACAGGCGCGCTCTTTACGGGAGCTAACCTTATAGTCCGTAAAATAAAGGGAACGAGACGTCCTGCAATCGCGGCAATGCTTCCCATGAATCCTCCCGTATTGCTTCTCGATTCGGGCGCGAATATAACCGTAACGCCCGAATATTTCGAGCAGTTTGCGGTTATGGGCTCTATCTATATGAAAAAGGTCATGGGAGTTGAGTCTCCGAGAGTCGGAATTCTTAATAACGGTTCCGAGGAGCATAAGGGTACCGAGCTTGAGGTAGAAGCATACAAGCTTCTTTCTGAAAATGATGATATAAATTTTGTCGGTAATATTGAGGGCAACAGAATAACGAGAAATGCCTGCGACGTTCTTGTTACCGACGGATTTACGGGTAATATATTCTTAAAGACTATGGAGGGCATGGGGGCGTTCATGATAAGAACGCTTAAGGACCTCTTTACGGCAAGCTTCAGTACGAAGATCGCGTATCTCCTCGTAAAATCAAAGCTTGGCGGTATAAAGAAGGGACTTGACTCGGCTGAATACGGCGGAGCGCCTATTCTCGGAATCGCAAAGCCCGTAATAAAGGCTCACGGCTCCTCCAAGGCAAAGGCATTCAAGAACGCTATCCGTCAGGCTCTTGCTTGCTCTGAGACCGACGTAACAGGAGAAATGTCCGAGGCGCTTATGGCTCTGTCTGAGCGCAAAAAAGCCGAGCGCGCGGATGACGCACAGAAGAGCGAATGATTACTGAATTAAGAGGTTGATTTTTATGCAACAGAAAGATATAGCCGTACTTGAAAAGGCAATAGGTTATACCTTCAAGGACAGAAATATTCTTACAGAGGCACTTACACATTCGTCCTATGCGAATGAGCTTAAGGCGAGAAAAAAGGAAGCGAGATGTAACGAAAGACTTGAATTTCTCGGAGATGCGGTGCTTTCGTCTATAGTAAGTGAATATTTGTTCGTAAAATATCCCGAGCTTCCCGAGGGAGAGCTGACTCAGCGCAGAAAGGCTGTGGTGCAGTCGTCGGCTCTTGCATCCTACGCAAGAAAAATAGGACTCGGCGAGTATCTTTTCCTTGGAAACGGAGAAGAAAAGGGGGGCGGACGCGAGAGACAGTCTACTCTCGAAAATGCCTTTGAAGCCCTTGTTGCGGCGATATATCTTGACGCGGGACAAAAGGGCAAGGAAGAAGTGAAAAAATTTGCGCTTCCATTTATAAAAAAGGAGCTCGATGAGAATTATAACGCGGTCGCTACCGACCCTAAGACAGAGCTTCAACAGCTTATTCAGCAGGCGGAGGGCGATTTCCTTGAATATTTTACGGTCAAGGAGTACGGTCCCGACCACGAAAAGACCTTCGAGGTAGAGGCGAGACTGAATTCTAACGTAATAGGCAAGGGCATAGGACGCTCCAAGCGTGAGGCCGAGCAAAACGCAGCTATGGAAGCTCTGAAGCTTTTTGGAGAAATATAAATTAACACAAAAAATCCCTTTCATGATGAAAGGGATTTTTTGTCTTGTAGAGTGTTATTTAGAATGCTTGCTCTAAGAATTTATCAAATTCTGTAAGGCTGTCATTTAATTGAGCCGTGTAACTGAGTCTAATTTGCGAATTTATATCGTATTTTTGTTTTTTATTGGTTTTTTGGACTTTTTCGGTCTTGCCAAATGAGACAGCCCCTTTTTTGTTAATTAGTCAAGCCAATGTATTCACTTACCGTTTCATAAACACTTGTCTTTATATTTCCGTCTTTATCAAAGGCAATAATACTTACGTTATCACGAGCAACGAATACCTTTTCATCGGGCATATCAAGAATGTATTTGTTCATGGCACCATGGCTACCGGCAGTAAGGTCGATGGGTTTATTTCCGCCAATACCGTTCCAATCGAGTTGGAAGTTAGCAACAGGCCAAAGCGCGTATTCGGGAGCTATCTTCACATACACTTCATTGGACATGCCGCTTATACCGTGGTGAGCGACCTGAACGATATCGCTCTTCAGTGTTTCGGCGGAATAAAGATTCAGCAGTGTATCACCGCCCTCGGAGTAATCGCCAAGACACATGAAGGTCTTGCCGTTAAGCTCCATCTTCCATACGATGCTTGCGTTGTTGGTATCGCTGAGCGTATCCTTAAAGTATACGTCCATGGTGTAGAGCATGGTTATCTTTGCGTTTCGGATATTGAATTCCTGTCCGGGATGCGCCTTAATTATTTTTGCATTGGGGTAGAACCCTTTGATAAGGCTTCTGAGCTTCTTGCCCATCCCTTCCTCGTTGCCAAGTTCTTCACCGGGGAAATTGTAGATAAATCTTTCTATTTCTACATCCTTGTATTTTCCAATGAAATTGCCGAAAATTCCGGTATGGTCGCTGTGGTCATGAGAAATAAACCATGCTGCGATTACAATATTGTCGGGGTCGGGAGCCTGTTCCTTAAGAATATTATAAAGATTCTGCGCCGAAACAGGATTGTCGTGTCCACCGTCAACAACTATGAAGCTTCCGTCGGCAAGACGGATAGCATAGCTCATACCGTTGAAGTAGTTGTAGTATTCTCTTCCCTCAGCGTTAGGAGGAGATATAAGAGGGGTATTTCCGTTTGCATACCACAGTCCTATCTGGGTAATCGAGGATTCAAGTCCCTCTACGGGAGTATACTTGTTGTCCTCAGCCTTTGTGGGAAGCTCGGTATTGTCGAGCCATTCCATAAGAAGTCTGCACTGACCGTTAAATTCAGCGTAAATCGACGTAGCAACTATTCCCGTTTCCTCGTTTACGTACGTATTGTAAACGTTTTCATCAATGGTATTGCTTGCGTAAAGCTCAAATCCGCTGTCTGTCAAGAGCTTAAGGTATTTTTCGAAAGCGTTCTTGTTGGTCTTGAATTCAAAGGAATAGCAACCGTCGTTTCGGTCAACAACCGTAGGAGTATATCCGTCGTAAAAAGGCATCTTGGCGATCATTTCGTTAACGCACTGAGATACGATGAATTTATCGGATACCCTGACGTTGTTGTTTTCATCCTTGGTATTCATGAATACCTTGACCATTTCATCTATTACGAGCTCGATAGACTCAGTATCGGCACCTACTATGACCAGCTTATTGCCGATCATCTTTGCAAGGCCTTCGCCGTATCCGAGCTCGGAAATTGCCTGCTCAACCTCGGGATAATCTGCGGCAGCGCCATGTCCGACAATGATTTCAAGCTTATTTGCATCGTAAGACACAGATATATCCAATTCAACGGCAGCACCGGTGGCTCTGCCTATTTTATCGGCAACGCCCTTGGCAATCTGAATTTCCGCGCCGGTTGCTCCTGCACCGTAACGGATGGGAATACATTTGCCGTCTTTTATTATGTCAAAATATACCGACGTATCGGCTGTCGTCGTAGTATCATCACCCGAGGGTGTGTTCAAGTTTTCCTCTGCGGCATTGTTATTACAGGAAACTATGCTGAGAAGCATAATAGCTGCAAGCATTGCCACGAAAACCCTTTTAAAAATTGATTTCTTCATAAATTCCTCCTTAAAAGTTGTTATGAGTAAAAATACTACTCTTCTCTCGCTATATTATACCATTTTTTACGGAAATTGTCAAGTTTTTTTATTTTCTTCGGCTGCAAAGTCTGACCGAGACATTTGTGCCTTGACAAATGAAAAAATAAAAGGTATAATATGGTATACAGATTGCTTAACCGCTGGAGGAATAACATGAGCGAAAAAAACAAACAGGATTTAAGGGAAGAATCCGTTGCGACGGGGGAGCAGGGGACCGCAAGCGAAAATAAAATCACATTTTCACAGAGGCTGAGTGCTCCCGAGAGGGAAAATGTGAGAAAATGTATACATTTTCTGTTTACGCTTGTACCTATATTAAGCATACTTATCGAGATATTCTCCCCGATCTGCGACGTATATATTACAAAGTCATATTATACCCTTCGTCCGTCCGAGACTATTGAGTATATCAACGATAAAAAGTTTGGGTCTTACGCATATTTGTCAATAGCGGTCTTGCTCGTGCTTATAGTTTGCGCGGTGATAATTTTTGCTATGATCATACGTTCTCTGCTTTCATTCCGAAACGAAACGAAAATGATACGCTCTGCCAAGATATCTCTGACTTTGGGAGCTATTATCACGGTTCTGTATTCATCTGTAGGGCTGTTCGCTCCTATGATAATATATACCGCCGGCGGTAATCCCAGCAAGGTGAATATATCATTTACGGCACTTATCTTAACCGTATTGGCTGTGGTCGTATATGCGGCATTTATCGGTATGGTCAGTATCGGGCAGCAGCAGAGCGACGAGAACGTCTTTGAGAAGAAAGCACGCGAGCGCAGGGAAAATCTTTTTTCTGCACTTCGCTATCGCAAGATAGAGCTTACTGTATACGTTGTATGCAGTGCGGCGGTGGCAATTGTCGCGTTGCTGTCAAACATCATAACCATATCCATCAGAAGCAACTCTATTTCTATATCCAATCACTCTGTAACGGGAATAAGCCTTTTGCAAAATCCCGAGCAGCTGACAACGGTCGGTGAAAGAATGCTTGCGTTTTTCGTCTTTGCACTTTTGCTTGCATGCGCTACCTTGGCTGTTATGAGTATCATATCCCTGTTCAGCAGATCGGTATTTTTCTCAAAGATAGCTATTGCAACAGCTGTGGTATGTACACTGTCAAGCATGCTGGTAGGTTTGTTCGGTCGCTACTACAGTATCGTACAGAATATGAATATCGAGACCATCAGATACGTCATATCTCAATATTCAACAAGAGCAAACGAGATCATAGAAGAGATCATTCAGTATGAGGTAAAGAGTACGTCTATATGGTGGTTCGTTATCTGTCTTGGAATACTTGTAATACTCTTCTTCCGACGTCCGTACAGTAAGATTATAGAGATAGAGGGTCAGATAGCGGCGGAGGATGCATCGATGCTTCCTCAAACTGTAGAGATTTCTTCAATAAGTGGCGGTGCCCTTGCGCCGGAAGACGCTTTTGAAGAAGAAAACAGCGCAACAGAGGAGGAATCAGCGGAATATTTGGAAGCACCCTTGGAGCCTGTTTCTCCCATTGATTTCGAATACGACCCCTGTCCCGTATTCAGTCAGATAGACGCAGAGGTCGCAGCGCTTAAGGAAAGCCGCGACATCCTTTTTGAAGAACCTACTTTGCCCCGCCTTGTTGATTTTATAGTTCAGTATGCGAGAAATTCAAAAAATCATCTGTTTTATACTCATGAAACTATAGCCGCGTTTCTTGCAGGTCTCGGTTCTACACGCTTGTCTATTCTTCAGGGAATGAGCGGAACGGGTAAGACCAGCCTGCCTAAGATCGTTGCCGAGGCGCTTTGCTCGGTTTGCGATATTATTGAGGTTGAATCTTCTTGGAGAGATAAAAACGAGCTTTTGGGATATTACAACGAATTCAGTAAAATGTACACTCCCAAAAAGTTTACAAGAGCGCTCTACCGCGCAGGACTTTGCTCTGACCGCATAACCTTTATCGTTCTTGATGAAATGAACCTCAGCCGAATAGAATATTATTTTTCGGATTTCCTGTCATTGATGGAAAACGATCCCGACAAGAGAGAGCTGAGACTTATCAATCTGTCTATTTCCCGTACCCATGAAGGGGAGCAGATACCCTACAGAGGACTTCGCAGGGGACACACATTGAAGGTTCCCGCAAACGTTTGGTTTATCGGAACGGCAAACCGAGACGAAAGCACCTACGATATCAGTGATAAGGTATATGACCGCGCGCATACCATGAATTTTGATAAGAGAGCGACAAAGATGCAGTATTTCAGCGAGGAGCTTCCCGCTCGCTATATTTCTGCTGATGAGCTTATCCGTTTGTTTGATGAAGCAAAGTCAAACGTAACCTTTGAATTGGACCAGTATCCCATTGTCGTAGAAGTTGAGAAGCTGCTTGAGCCCTATAACATTTCCTTCGGTAACCGCGTAGCTATGCAAATGGAGTCCTTCGTAAAGATATACGCATCCTGCTTTGCTGTGAATGAGTCGATTATAAAGGACGGACTTGAGACCATACTTCTCAGCAAGGTGGTTCGCAAGCTCGAGCTGAAGCGAATCGACGACAAGGATGCCCTTGCGGCAGAATTTGATAAGCTGCATCTTACTAAGTGCAGTGAATTCATTCGCGGAATAAAGGAGGACTAAGATGCAGGACGTTCCTACCACGATTGAGGATTTCGGTCAGGAATATGCAGACATAGAGCGATTTATCCGCACCCATTCTTCCTTTACCTACGAGCAGTTTGATAGCTTTGTTTTGAATGACATAACGCTATTCGATATTCCCAAGGATGAGTATTTCAAGGATATCGAGGGCATGCTTGATGAGATACTCAAAACGCTGCCCTCCATAAAAAGAATTTTCGCAAAGCCGCTTATCCGACTGAAGGATACTCACGAGGTTGTTCCCGTAGAACAGGCATACGTTATAGACAGTCATACGTTTTCCCATGCCGCTGTGCACAGTGAGCTTTGGGATGATATCAGAAAGGATGGCATAAAGCCGCGCAAGCTTATGGCAGTCGGACGTACCGAAACACCTGTGGTGTACGAAAATCTCGTCCTGACCTACGTTATTGACGCAGTATTCCGCCTGCTGGCACGTGCTCAGATGCTTCTCCTTGACGCGCTTTACGATTGCGCGGATATGCAGTTCAATTTTCTTGACCGAACGCATCACGATTCTTTCTTCTTAGCAATGGGAAAGCTCCATATCGAATATGCCCGCGCGCACGTACAGCCATATTCGGCTTATGCCAGATGCGTGGATAAAATACGGTTCATTGAAAAGTCTCTTAAGCCTCGCTTGAATTCTCCCCTGTATTTGCAATGCAAGAAAAAGAAAGCCAAGATTACCCTCAAAAAGAGCAATGCTTTCCGTCTGCATAAGGACTATCGGGACGTTTACCGACTTGCAGTCATGCTTGATTGTGATAAGGAGCTGCTTCAGGATACTATCGGCGAAAGCCGCGCAAGGAACGACGGGTACAGAGAATTTTGTGTGCTTATATCGATATTTGCTGCGGGACACTTCCATTTTTCATTCGACGGTCAGACAATTATTTCGCCAAACGAGCTTGATGCCGTATGTACCTTCAACGGCTGGAGCTTGGCTATGAGTCTTGTACGGCATGGCTTACACGAGGGTATACTTTTTTCCTTTAAAAAGGAAAGGGAATACAAAATATGTATGATTATTGGAGACAGAGACGGCATCTCCTATGACGAAATGAACGGAATTCGGGAAAATTTCCCTGCCGACGAATATCTTTTTGCGGATTCGCAAAAATACGGTGAAAAGGACACGGTATACCTGAGTCTGTATAATATCGACTCATTCCGCAGAGTACAGCAAATACTTCTTAGGGGTATGATCTACTCCGATACCGCTAATGACCTTTGCCCATTCTGTGGTCGTGAGGTTGATAAAACGGAGGAAGGCTACGAGTGTCCCCTGTGTCGGGGAGAGGTTAAAAGAAATGTATGCCCCGAAACAGGTAAGGAGTATTTGGTGTCGGGTATAAAAAAATATCGCTCGTTAAGATCAACTGAGCATAACGCGCAAAAATCATTTTTGCATGACCGAATCACCGAAGCAAGCATGCATTTCAGAAATATTACACCTATCGGAGCCGACGGCTCTCTTGTGTGCCCTCATTGCGGGAAGAAGCATGAGTAATAATTAAAAAAACGCTGCTATCCGAGCTCGGATAGCAGCGTTTTTTATATACCTAAATAGTTTTCAAGGAAATCGGTTGCAGTCTTCATCTGCTTCATACAGTCTCTGCCGTAATCGGTAAGCTCCTCACTCTTGCGGTTCCTTGCAATATTTTCTGTGGGAATTCCGCAAAGACCCATATGGTATTTTGCAGTCAGGGGATAGGGGAGACCACCCTCGGTAAATCCAATAGTACCGATAACCGATTGTACAAGCTCCGCCTTTTGAGGCTCTTTTTCGAAGTTGTCGCCAAGCCATGAGTAGAGCTTGGGGTGGAAGTTGCACATAATTCCGCAATAGCCCTGACCGCCGTTTCTCATAGACTCAAGAAGCGTTTGGCAGTTAGCGTTGAGAAGTCTGAAATGACTACCCTTAAGCTGCCGGCAACGCTCCTTCATTACCTTAGCATCACAGCACGTGTCCTTCATGTAATAGAATTTGCCCGTGGATAGACAGAAGTCGAGTATTTTTGGTGTAACGAGTCTCTTATAGGGGTAGGGACACTCGTAAAGACCGAGCTTGACGTCATTGGGAAGCCCCGCGATGACCTTTTTGCAGTTTTCGATCCAAACGTCGTCTCCCTCGTTGTTTATGTCGAGACGGTTGGTAATAAGTATGAGAGCGTCGGTGCCCGACTGCCATACGGCATTCAGCTCCTCGATCTGACCCTCGATGGTATCGCTTATATGACCCGATGAGACCACCGTGAACTGTTTGCCGCTCTTTTGCTCAAGCTCCTTGGCTCTTTCGTAGACCGTGCGGTTTATGTTAACTCTTTCCTCAAGAGAGAGGAAGAAGATCTCGCTTGACTGACATATAGCGAAAATGCCGTTAAGACCGCCCTCAAAATACCAATCAACGTAAGCCTTTACTTTGTCGTAATCAACCTTACCGTCGGCGGAATAAGGGGTTATCATTGTTGTAAAAATATCCATAATAGCCTCCAATTTCATTATTGAGTAGATTATATCACAAAAAAATTTCATTTACAATAGGGAAGGATTTTTTTGATAAGACGAAAATCGACTTTTTTGTCCGCTCATAGAAATAAAACAGGGCAGCTTCAATTTGCATTTGAGCCGCCCTATTTGGATTTTGGATTATTTTATACAGTCAGTACGACCTTGCCCACGTTCTTTCCCTTATAGAGAATATCGTGTGCTTCTTCAGCCTTCTGTATGGGGAGAACAGCGTGAATAGTGGGCTTTATAAGACCTGCTTCGATCTTGGGATAAACGTCGCGAACGATTCCCGCAAGGATTTCCGCCTTGACCTCGGGAGTACGTGAGCGTAGCGTGCTTCCTACGATACGAACGTTGCGAACGTAAATGTTCTTAAGGTCGATCTCGGTTTTTGTTCCCGCAAGAGCTGCTATCATTATCCATCTTGCGCCGTGGGTAAGGTAGTGAATACATTTACCCATTATCTCACCGCCGAGGCAGTCGATAGCCACGTCAACCGAGCGTCCCGCCTCAAGCTCTTCCTTTAAGACAAGAGAAATATCTTCCTTGGTAGTAACTACCACTCTGTCGGCATTAAGATGCTTTATGTTCTCGGCAATTTCATCGGTGAGTACGGTGGTTATTACCCTGACACCGAATGCCTTTGCCATGGGAATAATTACGCTGGCAAGACCCGACGCTCCAGCATTCATAAGTAGAGTGTTTCCCTCCTTGATTTTGCCTTCGATAAAGAGGTTAAGGTATGCCGTTGCGAATGCTTCGGGAATAGCCGCCGCTTCAACCATAGAGCAGTTCTTAGGTACGGGCATAAGCATGTCGTATTTTACGCTTACGTACTCCGCGTAGCCACCACCGCCGAGAAGGGCGCAGACCTTGTCTCCAAGCTTCCAGTCGGATTTTTTCTTTGCGTCCTCTCCAATTTCAACTATAGTACCCGCAACCTCAAGACCCATCCAATCGGGGCAGCCGGGAGGGGGAGGATAGTCGCCTTCTCTTTGCATAAGGTCCGCGCGGTTGAGAGCTGCCGCTTCAATCTTAACGAGAACCTCCTCGCTTTTTATTATGGGATCGGGTACGTTATCCCAACGGAGGGCTCTGTCGTCGTTTACAAGTATTGCTTTCATTGTTTTTTCCTTTCAGTAACGTATTTTTTGCAATCTTCAAGACAGTCGAGAACGGATTTCCGTCCGTGTACGCTGTCTCTGTTCCACGGCTCGTAAGCGTGGGAAAAGAGTATATTTTCTATTCTTTCGTCGTTTTTTATTCTTTTGAGTGTTTCAAGATATCTTTCGGGGGTTTTCGTGTAACATCTGTATTTGTCTACCCCCGCACCCTGCAAGCCGTCTCCCGAAATGAGAGTATTCGTGCGCTCGTCAAGAATACCTATCGAGTCCTCAGTATGTCCCGCCAGGGGATAGGTGCATACACCGTCAAAGAGTGTTCGGATATCGGTGATTATTTCAATATCGGGGGCAAGCTCCAATATACGGCTCAAGCCTCCCGCATGGTCGCCGTGGCGGTGTGTGAGCACCAATCCGCGAAGGCCTTTAAGGCTGAACCCAAGCGCCTTAAGAGCGGGGGATATGACCTCGTCTACATCTTTGGGGGTAGTAGCACAATCTACGAGAATTGCGCCCTTTCCCGAGATTATCAGGAATACCGACGTGTAAATGTTTTCAAAGGGTACTCGCAGTCGGTATATATTTTCTGTTTCCTTGCAGAAAAGATTTAACATGTTAAATCTTCTTTCTTACACCGTCGATCTGAATGCTTTGTCCCGAAATGTATTTCGTATCATCACTTGCGAGAAAGCATATAAGATCTGCGTTTTCCATGGTGGAGCCCGTTCTTCCCATGTAATTCATGGAGTTGTCCTGAGTATAGAGATAGTCTGCCTGTTCTGCCGGGGAGACGGTACCGGGAGATACCGCGTTTACGGTTATGCCCTTGTCGGCTACCTCTTTCGCCAGCGCCTTGGTCATAGAAATAATAGCTCCCTTGGTCGCGGAGTAATGAACCATTTTTGCGTTTCCGTAAACTCCCGCTACCGAGGCTACGTTTATAATTCTGCCGAATCCGCGCTCAATCATAGAGGGTAGCGCTGCCTTTGTGCAGTGAACCGTTCCCATGATGTTTACGTTTATATACCTTGTCCACATATCGGTGGGGGTATCAAGAAAGTATGACCTATCGCGCCATATTCCCGCATTGTTTACGAGAATATCAATAGAGCCGAATGCTGACGTTGCCTTGGCAAAGACATTGTTTACGGCGTTTTCGTCCGAAACGTCGCAGACGAAAACGAGGATTTTTCCGTTTGCTGCTTCAACCTCGCGCTTAAGATTTTCAAGCTCATTCGCGTTCATGTCAAGCGCAACCACCTTTGCGCCCTCTTTAGCGAATTTAACGGCAGTCGCTCTGCCTATACCTACGGCTGCACCCGTTACGAGGACTGTTCTATCCGAAAATTCCATAGTCTATCCCTCCGTTAACTTATATTTTGCTCCAATCGAACAGCACACCTATAGGGAAGGTCTTTTCGTTTGCAAGACGGGTGTATATCTCCTGACATTCCTCGGGGGAGTGTATTTCAAATATCATATCCTTGAAGTTCAGTCTGCCGCCCTTTATAAGGTTCATAACCGCCTTAAGGTCGTCGGCGTCGGTCCAGAGACCCTCGCTGGATTCAAATTTAGGTCTTGCCATGGTATGGGCGCCGATAAGCGATACACCCATGCCGTGGACCTTTCCGTAATAATCAATTTCAAATTTGGAGCTTCGCGTACAGCCGAGAAGGGCAACTCTGCCCATTTTCTGCATGCAGTCGAGCGCCTGAATAAGTCCGATGCCAAGTCCCGTAACCTCGATACATACGTTTACTCCGCCGTTGCTCAAATCCTTTACCTTTTGGCAAAAATCAGCTTCTGTGGGATCGAGGGCATAATCCGCCCCAAGCTTGAGTGCCAATTCACGTCTTTCCTTTACGGGGTCAACGGCAATTACGGGATATGCTCCCGCCGCTCTCAGCTCCTGAACGGCAAATATTCCGAGAATACCGAGTCCCATAACAAGAGCCGATTCTCCTATTTCAAGGTGGGTCTTTCTTATAGCCGCAAGAGGAAACGTGGAAATGAGGGTCATAGAAGCTTCTTCCATGGAGACTCCCTCGGGTATCTTTATTACCTTGCTTCTCTTTACTGTAATATTCTTTCTGTGCTTACCCCAGTATACGACTACTCTGTCGCCCTCGGTAATGTCGGTTACGCCCTCGCCTACAGCGGTTACGATACCCGACGCGCTGTATCCGACCGTTCTGGGAAATACCGCTTCTTCGTCCTCGGATACGTTTGTGCCGTTTCTGAGTCCTATAAAATTAGCCTTTTCGGTTCCGGAGCTTATGGCTGAATACTCAAGACGTACGGAAACCTCGTTTTCCTTTGGTGGCAGACATTCCACGTCTAAGAGCTCTGCTACATAGGGCTTTGTGAATACTATTGCTTTGGTTTGCATGGTTATACTTCCTTTCCGCAAGATTTTAATACAAGCTTATATAAATTTAATTCGTAATCGTATGAGTATGGATTTTCCTTGCCTCTGACAAGCTCGGCAAAATTTCTCAGCATTCCGTCGTAACGGTCGTGTATTTCACTCTTTGAGGTTGCCCAAGGCTCCGACCAATGCTTTCCCGAATCGTCGAAGCATTCGCTTGATACCGTGTACTGACCGCCGTCAACACCCACTTCAAGAGGTTTGATTTCAATAGTTCCTTTTTCTCCGCAGATAACAAGCTGACGACGCATAAATCCGCCGCACTCATTGTCGCAGGTCTTGGCAAAGGATACTCCGTCCCTGTATTTGAAAACTACCATTCCGTAGTCATCGGTATGTATATCACCGATGCCGGTGGAGCAGCTTAAGGGGATTATTTCCTCGGGCTCTCCCTGTATCTGGTAGATGAGGTCTATAAGATGACAGCCAAGGAAGAATAACATTCCGCCGGGGAAGGCTTCAAGCCACTCTCTTATGTTAGGGGTGTGCTTGCAGTCCATGTGAGCTTCGACCGAATAGATTTTCCCAAGCTCACCGCGCTTAATTTTTTCAAGAGCCTCTCTTATCTTGGGATTGAATCTGTACATGTATCCTGTGGAGAAGGTGAGGGCTTTTACTCTGAGTATGTCTATAAGCTCTTCAAAGTCGGTAAGCTCCAAACCGCCGGGCTTCTCCATATGCAGGTGCTTTCCCGCCTTTGCAACCATAAGAGCGTACTTTGTAAGGTATATTTCCTCGGTCTCAACGGCAACCGCCTCGATCTCGGGGGCGGAAAGAATTTCCTCTACCGTCATTTCACGGTAACCTTCAAAGGCTTTCATTTGGTCCGGGAATTTTTCTCTCTCGTTTTCGGGGAGAGCATAGCCTACAACCTCGAATATGTCAGATTGCTTGTTAAGACTTTTCCATATCTGATTTCCGTGGCTGTTTTTACTTGTGCCTATCTGCGCGATTTTTACTCTTTTCATTATGTATATCTCCCAACAAAAAAGATTTTTACACTTTTATTATAACATCTTGTAATTTTCAGGTCAATATGATATACTGTAAAAAAAGTAACTATTCTGCAAACAGAGGAAAAATATGAAAAACGAAAATATTTTTGTATCCGAGCTTTCAACGTCAAAGCATTCGTTTAATAACTACCATTTTTGCCGCGGAAACAGCAACAGACGCAAAACGAGGCTGGGATTGATAATAAAGGGAAGCGGAACGTATATTTATCTTAACAAGAAATTGAGAGTAAAAGAGGGAGACGTGGTCTTTATTCCCGAAAACATTTATTGTTATTCAGAGTGGAGAGGTGAGCCGGGAATAGAGGTGGTATACGTAAGCTGCTTTATACATTACGACAGCTTTGGATACGAGCCTCAGACTATACCTTGCTCCAAGGAAACCAAGAAAAACATACTGAAAATAAGCGAGCTTCTATCGGGCGGGGCAATCGAGGGGCTTGAAGCATATTCGCTGTTTTATAAGGTGTTGCAAGATATATTGCCGCAAATGAAAAAAAGCGATATCGCCTTTGACAGAACCCTGCAAGCTGCAATTGAATATATAACTGAGAATTGGAATAATAACTTTTCTGTGAGCGACGTGGCAAAGAAGTGCCTTGTAAGCGAGTCTACCTTATATCATTTGTTCCAAAACGAGCTTGGGCAGACACCGGTGCGTTTTTTGAATTCCATAAAAATAAACGTCGCCATTGAATATCTTGAAAACAGTAATTATTCGGTTTCGGATATAAGTCGAATGGTAGGATTTAATTCCGAAAACCATTTTCGCAAGGTCTTTGCGGAGTTTACGGGAACTACGCCGCTGAAATTCAGAAAGAGAGCGTAGAAAAGCCCTTCGGACACGTAAGCTGAAACCACATAAAAAAGGCAGTTTCGAACTGCCTTTTTTGTATGACTCTTATTTCAATCAGATTTCACTCCAAGCCAAGGAGCCAGTCGACGGATACCTGTAAAATGTGCGCAAGCTCCCGTAATTCGTAATCGGCAACAAAGCGAGTACCAATTTCTATTCTCGAAACGCTGTCGCGTTCGATTATTATTCCCGATACCTGTAGCCGAGCTGCAAGATCGCTCTGTGTCATACGGTGTCGACAACGCGCCTCGTGTACTCTGTCTCCGCAAATATTCTTTCTTCCATTATAATCGTAAATCTTCATATATCCTCCAAAATTAGATAAAGTTAAGAAATTATCTTGACTTTAACATATTTTGGTGCTATAATTGTGTTAAAGATAAGAATTATGGTTTTTCCTAATGAATATAAAGGAGAATTTTATGGCAATAGCTGATATTATCAAATATGAAGGCGATAATAGCACCTTTATATGGAAGCATCCGTGCGAGGACTTCAATACGACAACGCAGTTGATCGTTCACGAATCGCAGGAAGCTATTTTCTTTGCCAACGGTCAGGCTCTTGATCTCTTTGGCGCAGGACGGCATACTCTTGAAACGCAGAATATTCCTCTGCTTCGCAAGATCATCAACATCCCTACAGGGGGAGAAACGCCGTTCCATTGTGAGGTCTATTTTATCAATAAAACCGAGCAGATGGCAATTCGATGGGGGACTGACTCTAAGGTTCAGTACGTAGAGCCAACCTATAAATTCCCGCTTGCAATCGGCGCATCGGGAGAAATGACGTTAAGTGTTGAAGATTCAAGAAAACTGCTTGTTAAAATTGTAGGTACGGAAATTTGTTTGGATAGGCAGAGCCTTGTTACGTATTTTCGCGCTGTGCTTATGACCAAGGTCAAAACCTATATAGCGCAGACGATGCGTCAGAATGCCATCAATATTTTTGAAATTGACGAGCAGCTTGAAACATTTTCAAGGGATATACACGCAAAGCTTGCGGATGATTTCCTTGAATACGGTGTCAATCTTAACCGTTTTTACGTAACAACAATCGTAAAGCCTGACGGTAGTCCTCAGTACGAAAAATTTAAGGAACTGCATTTCCGCCAGTATGCGGATATTGCCGAGGCAAGGTTAAAACAGCAAACCGATATTATTCACGCTCAGACCGAAGCGCAGAAGGTCGTTATTGACTCGCAGGCGCAGGCGACCAAGCGCGCGCAAGAGGGATATACCTATCAACAAGAACGCGGCTTTGATGTGGCGCAAGATGCGGCTAAGAACGAGGGCGCAGGACAATTCACTAATATGGGAATTGGTCTCGGTATGATGGCGGGCGTTGGTGGCGGCATTGCCAATATGGTCGGCGGAGCGGTCAATACGGCGTTCAATGGTGCAACGGAAAAACCGCAGACACAACCGCCTGCTGATGCTTTCTGTGAAAATTGCGGTGCAAAGCTCACACCCGGTGCGGCTTTTTGCGACGAGTGCGGCACTAAGGTAGCCGTCCCCGATAATATTTGCCGAAATTGTGGCTATCAATTTGAGCGCCCCGGCAAGTTCTGCCCGAAATGCGGTACAAAGAGGGAGGGCTAAACGATGAAAAAGAATAATTTAATGTCCTATCTCGCACTCGGTATCGTGTTTGCGTTATTTAACGTAATCGCATTTGTAGTACCTACCGATAAAACGACAACCTTTTGGACAGTTTATGCTTTCTCGGTCGTGGCGTTTGCAATTCAAACCCTTTTGTGGAAAATTGCGCTTGGCAAAAAGGATACGCTGAAAAGCAAGTTCCTTGGTATTCCCGTGATTCACGTTGGAATTACTTATCTTATTATACAGCTGATTGCTTTTGCGGTATTCATGGTATTCCCGACACTTCCAGTATGGTTGGTGATTGTCGTATGCGCGATCATCCTCGCAACCTCGTCTCTTTGTGCAATTGCAGGTCAAGCGGGAGCAAGCGGAATCAACCGTGTGGAAGAAAGGATCAAGGTAAAACGAGCATTTATACAGTTCTTGCAAACCGATATCGAAATGCTCGCCGAAAGCGAAACCGATGTAGAAACAAAAGCTGAACTCAAAAAACTCGCCGAAAGGGTCCGCTTCAGCGATCCTATGAGCCACGAGATGCTCGGTGAGTTGGAATCACGTATTTCTGCAAAGGTTGAAGAAATGAAAACGGCAACGGATAAAAAAGCAATTATAGAAGAAGTTGTTACCTTACTTACAGAACGAAATAAAAAATGTAAAATATTAAAATAATTTTTGGAGGTTAAAATGGCAAGAGTTAGGGATATGCAGGGGACTCCTGCCCATGTAGTGACATTAAAATCTGATGGAAAAAGAAGATATCCTTCGCGTTGTATATTTGCAGAAGGCAAAGGTCGAGAGCGATATTGTACAAACGAACAATGTCCCGTTTGGAAAGAACATTGTGGAAGTGCAGCAAAATGCGATTATTATGAAGAGAAGGCCACTTGATGAATAAATATTATAAATTGCTTATGGAATTTACAAATGGAAGCACTCCGTATGTTGGACTATTATATCGTAGGCACACCAAAGAATTGGTGGACGAAGCTATTAAATTAAACTATATTGTCCAATGTGGAAAAAACACTTATGGCGAACCGATATTTACTATAACTTCATTAGGAAAATCAATAAGAGATAATTAAAGGAGATTAAAAACCATGAAACAATTAACTTGCGAAATGTGCGGAAGCAGGGATTTATTGAAACAAGACGGGGTATTTGTATGTCAAACTTGTGGTTGCAAGTATTCCGTGGAAGAAGCCAGAAAAATGATGATTGAGGGAACTGTCGAGGTTCAGGGGACTGTAAAAGTAGATAATACGGATTCCATTGAAAAATACCTGACAAATGCACGAAGAGCTTTAATGAAAGAAGACTGGGAAGAAGTCGAGAAATACTATAATCTTGTTGAACAAAATAGCGACAATAATATGGAAGCAGTTTTCTTTAGTGCTTATGGACGTGCAATGCTGTCTATGACAGATTCGGAATATTTTAAGCGTGAGCAAAAATTCGAGGTGCTAAACAAGTCTATATCTGTAATTAGTGATTACTATAGTCTAACCGTCGAAAATAAAAAAGATGTTTTAGAAAAAATAAGTAAATATGTAAAAAACATGGTTGCAATACCTTATGTGTATGATACGAAGGTTGCACCAGATGCAACAGGTAGCAGAGGATGGTGCGCAAATTTAATTAATTCGACTATAAATGCATTTGCAATGGAGCTTGAACAAATTTATAACACGGCTGGTGAAGAGTATATAAAGCATCTTATCGATGAATATGGTCCGTATACCATTACACTTAGAAGAAAAAAGCAAGGTGTTCTAATGGGTGGAGCTGCAACTATGGATGTTTATTTGAATAACGCTAAATTGATATTAGAAAATGGAGAGGATAAGATTGTAGAACTGAGATTTGGTGTCTATGTTGTAATAGTAAATTGTGGAACCACAGCTGTACTCTCTCCGTTCGTCTTAAAAGAAAACACTACTATTCATTTTGGATTTAAAATGAGCGGGGTCTTTTGTGAGATTGCTTAAAATAAAGAACTTGTATCCAAAAATAAGTCATAGAAAATACTCCCTATCAAGATAAAGATTGGCGATAAGAGTCAATCTTTAAGAAAAATGCACCGTCTCCGTTTACGGAGACGGTGCGCTTTTTTATTCCAACCCCTTTTCCTTACCCTTTGAGTCCTTTAACTGTATCAAGATACCAAGGACGATAACGACAAGCCCTATTACAGAGTAGATGTTTATAGGCTCATGAAGTATCAAAAAGGTCCAAATAAGGGACAAAAACGGGGTGATATATGCGAGGTTTGATATTTTCGAGGTGTTTTTGCAATTGAGGGCGAGTATCCATGTGGCGTTGGGGATCGCTATTACGAAAATTCCGTTCCACGTAAATCCTAGGGTCTGTGTGAAATTGGGAAGGAAAAGCTCTCCCTTTACGGCTATTATCACAAAGCACAGGACAAATGCAACAAGGGAGTTTATCATCATCGACACGAATACGTCGTACTCGTATTTGGTATTAAGGGCGGTAAACAGACCGTAGGATACTGCTCCCATGAGGCAGAAAACAATTCCCATAAGTACGTTCTTATCAAAGTTAAAGAGACCGCCGCCCGAAATAATGGCAACGCCTACGAAGGATACGGCAATAGCGATGCATTTTCTCGGAGTCAGCTTTTCTCTAAGAATGATGCAGGCGAAAACTATGCTCATTATAGGCCACATATAGTTGACCGTAAAGGCAAGCGACGCGGGAAGTCTGTCAGCGCCCGTGTAGTAAAACACATAGTAAAAGAAGGTGCCGGGCAGACCGATGAGAGCCATAATGGCGTAGTCCTTGAGCCGATATTGCTTCAGTAGTTTGAATTTGCCGGTCATAAGGACCGCGCAAAGGAGGGCAAGAGCCGCAATAAGGGAGCTGATACAGAGGACCTGATAGTTGCCGAAGGCTCCGAGCAGAAGCTTTGAGGACGTGGCAAAGGTCGACCACAGAAATATTGATATTGCAGCGCAGATATATGCTTTTTTCATGATGATAAAAATCCTCGGAAATCAAATTTAAGCGTATTATAGCACAGGTGGGTAAAAAAGTCAACAAGAATAATGTTTAATGCTTTTATGAAAATATCCTTCTCAGCTCTGCCATTTTTTCCTCGCTTGGGGTAGTAAAGGATCGAGGAGTCTTGCCTATTGCGTTATATTTATGCTCACCCAATGCGTGATAGGGCAGAAGCTCGACCTTTTCGGGAGCGTTTGCAGCTGATAACAGAAACCTCTTTATATTTTCCATTTCCACTGCAGAATCGTTGATTGTCGGAATTATGGGGATTCGAACCCACAGTCTTTTGCCGCTGTCCAGCAGTGCTTTCAAATTTTCCAAAATAATACGATTATCAACACCCGTGTGTATTTTGTGCTTTTCGCTGTCAAAGGATTTTACGTCATAGAGGAAAAGGTCGGTGTAGGGAAGTATTCTCTCAAAGCTTTCAAACGGCACGTGTCCCGCAGTATCGACAGCCGTATGTATGCCGTTTTCCTTGCAAGCCTTCAAGATCTCCTCAAGAAAATCAATTTGAAGCATGCATTCGCCTCCCGAAAATGTAACGCCTCCTCCCGAGGCTTCGTAAAAGGCTTTGTCCTTAAGGATCTCGTTCAATATACCGTCCGATGAGTAATCCTTACCGCAAATTTCCCGTGCATCGGTAGGGCAGTAAACCGCGCATTGCCCACAAAGATCGCAGGTCGTTTGGTGATTGGGACATACATCTGCGCATTTGCCGCAGCCTGTGCATTTATTCTTATAGAAAAGCATTTCTTTTGCTTTATTTTGGCTTTCGGGATTATGGCACCACGCGCAGCGCAGATTACAGCCCTTAAAAAATACAGTGGTGCGTATTCCGGGACCGTCCACGTAGGAATTGCGGGCAATATCGAAAACCGTAGCGGTTATTGCTTTCATTATCCGCGGTCTCCTTTTCGTATTTTGCTTGTTTTTAGTGTTTGATTATGTATATATATTATAACATACAAAGCATTTGTTTTACAATACGAAACATGTGAATTTTGTTATTATTCAGTCGAAACACGCGTACCGAAGAAAAACAGGATAAAACAAAGGCAATATCAAACCGATTTTAGTTGGATCGGAATGATATTGCCTTTTTAGGACCGTCGGGGACGCCGATCCCTACAAATTTAGCTCTGCGGTAGGGGGAGGCGCCCACGATGACCCGTTACCCCTACGATTTGTTTCTCAATCTGTACTTTTGAGGGGATATACCATAATAATGCTTGAACATTTTAGAAAAAAGAAGAGCATCGTCATAGCCTACAGATTTTGCGATCAGCGAAATATCTTCATCTGTTCTGAGAAGCAAAAAAGTTGCTCGTTCCATTCGGACCTTCTGTAAGTATTGCTTGGGTGAAATTCCCATCTGTTGAACAAATATTGTACGAATGTAATTTCTGTTCAAGTAAAATTTTTTTCCTATTTCCTCTATTGTGATCTTTTTATAATAATTTTCTTTAATGAACTCTGCAATACGTTCAACATGATGCGCAGGTGTGCTTTTGGTTAATGCTGTGGGATCCTTTTTCTTGAATAAAAGGAAAATGGTATTTGCAATTATCTTGTTTGCACTTGGATCGTTATTGTCCGACAACTTTTGATAAAGGGATAAAATCTGCAAAAGCGTTTCAGTATCGGAAAATGGTAGTACTGTTAAACCAAAATTGAAATCATGGTCCTGAAATGCCTTTTTTATTTCATCACCCATCAATCTTACGTAAATGTAGCTCCATGGATCGGATTCTGAGGGATAATAATTCATTCTGTTATTCTCAAAGGATATAAAAACGGTGTCCTTTGTAATTTTTTTGCCGTTAATATACCCCTCTCCCGACAACACGAAGTGAAGCACGGCATATGGAATGATACTGTCAATTCTAGGCTTGTCAGGAGCGCATTGCTCAAATACCATATCGGTAATATAAATATTATACATAAGCTGATCTCCTTGTCTATAGTGTTATTATAACATATAAATCAGTTATTTTGCAATAGAAAAAATTTGATTTTACCATTATAATAATAAAAAACAAATCTGGAGGTATAACCTGTGCGAATATTTGAAGATCAAAGATTATATAATCCCGAATTTACACAAGAAAACAGACTTAAACCTCGCGCGACCGTTATTCCGTCGTTGCATAAGGGTGTGTTTTACAGAAACAGGCTTGATTCGGAATTGATCCTCGATCTTAACGGAGAATACAGCTTCTGCTACCGTGAAAAGGACGACATCAAGGATTTTTACAGGCTCGATTTTGAGGACGGTGAATGGGACAGCCTTCCGGTGCCGTCCATGTGGCAATATCACGGTTATTCGGCGCCACTTTACCCAAACGTTGAATATCCTATACCGTTTGTACCGCCTTACGTAGGAAACAGAAATCCCGTGGGATATTACCGTAAGCGTTTTACGGCAAGCTCGGGCGGAAGAAAGATACTTTACCTTGGCGGAGTTGACAGCGCGTTTTTTGTCTATCTCAACGGCGAATACGTTGGATTTTCCAAGGGAAGCAGAATGCCTGCCGAATTTGACGTTACCTCGCTGATATGCGATGGCGAAAATCTTCTTTGTGTTAAGGTATTTACCTATTCGGACGGAACGTATCTTGAAAATCAGGATATGCTCTTGGCAAGTGGGATCTTCCGCGACGTTATGCTCTATACGCTTAATGACACTTTTGTCTGGGATTACTGCATCAGAACAGAGGGAAATACTTTATTTGCAGACGTTACACTTAACGGAGACGTTAGCGAGGCTACCGCCGTTAGGGTGGCTGTCGGAGAAAAGTCGCAGACCGTTTTTGCGCAGGCAAGACCTTCGTTTCGCTTTGATATAGAAGAACCCGTCAGATGGAACGCAGAGCAGCCGTATACTTACGAGCTTACTATCGAGCTGTTATCGGAAGATAATGTTTTGGAGATCCACACAAAAAGAGTTGGATTTGCCGAATTTACTGTTGAAGGAAATAAGCTTTTATTAGATGGCAGACAGATAACCCTGAAGGGCGTCAACCGCCACGAGCATGATCCGAAAAACGGAAGAGCAATTACGGTTGAACAAACAGAGCGGGAGCTTCGACTTATAAAATCACATAATTTCAATGCGATACGTTGTTCGCACTATCCCAACAATCCTGCCTTTTATGAGCTTTGCACCGAGCTTGGAATATACGTTATGAACGAGGCGGATATTGAAACGCACGGCGCGTACGTGTGTGGCGATATGGGGTATTTTTCGAAGCATCCGAGGTGGCTTGAGGCATACTGCGATCGTGTGAGCAGAATGTATGAGCGCGACAAAAATGAGACGTGTATATCCATATGGACTCTTGGAAACGAAAACGGCGACGGAGAAAACCTACATAAATGCTTTGAATATCTGAAATCTCGGTCGGTCAAAAAGCCTGTTATGCACACGGGGGATAATGGACGCGAGCCTGTTATAAGCGATTTTCGTGCTTTTGGATACTTCACGATGGAAACGCTTATGAGCTTTCCAAAGGATGGAAAGCCGGTAATGATGCTGGAATACGGGCACGCCATGGGCAACAGTCCGGGCCTTATGAAGGATACCTGGGACTACGTATACCGACATCGGCACATTTGCGGCGGTTACGTGTGGGAATTCAAGAATCACGGATTTTACGCCGAGGACGAAGAGGGAAATGCGTTTTATAAGTACGGCGGCGATTTTGGAGATATAAATCACTGGTCAAATTTCTCAATGGACGGATACTGTCTGTCGGACGGTACGCCCAAGCCATCTCTCCGTGAGTGCAAAAACATACTTTCTCCTACATATGTAACCTATGAAAACGGAAAGATACTTCTTACGAACACAAATGATTTCAGAGCGCTTGATTACGTTACGTTACGTTGGGAGCTTTGCGAGGATTACATTACAAAGAGAAGTGGCGAAATGAGATTGCCGTCGGTCGCGCCTTACGAAACCGTTGCCCTTGAGATCGATACAGCGGTCGGTAACCCGGAGCCCGGGGCGGAGTATTTTGTCAATCTTCATTTTTATGACGATAGCGGCGCTGAGCTTGCCTTCAAGCAGGTCTCGCTCGGAATTTTGGAGCCGAAGCCGACGTTTGTGCCCCAAAAAGACGATTTCCGTGTGGAAAGAAAAGAGGATCATATCACGGTCGGATCGGATAATTTCGAGATAAAAATCGAAAACGGCATGCTTTCTTACGTGAAAAAGGACGGAGCCGTGCTTCTTGACTCGCCAATGACCTTAAATCTTTACAGAGCTCCAATCGATAACGACGGTATAGTTGGGTGGAGCGAACGCTGGATAAAGGACTGGAAAAAACGGCTTTACCCCTACTTTGAGTTTGTGGAGCTGGGCTCAAGGGTCAATTATTCCGATAGTGGCAGCCTTGAGATCAAGGTCGTCGGCAAGTGGGCTCCCATCTCGAAATTTGGCGGTTTTGACGTAAACATCGTATATACTGTCATGAGAGACGGGAATGTGCTTGTCGATATTCACGGCACACCGTACGGAAAATTTGCCGAAACGATTCCAAGGCTCGGTGTGTTCTTTGAGCTTGACAGCAAAATGGACAATGCTACATGGTACGGACGGGGCGAGGATGAATGCTACGTCGACCGCTGTGAGCATTGCAATTTCGGACTTTATACAAAGAAGGTGGACGAAATGAACTTTATGTACGACGTTCCTCAGGAATGCGGTACGAGGGTCGATACGCGCTTTGTTAAGATATTCGGCGGCAACAAAACACTTTCGGTTATCGGCTCGGAAACCTTTTCGTTCTCGTATCACGACTTTACTCTTTCGGATCTTATAGAGGCAAGACACAGAAACGAGCTTAAAAAATCGGATAAAAACTATCTGTATATCGATTATGCCATGAGAGGCCTCGGAAGCAAATCCTGCGGTCCCGATCCCGAGGAATGCTACGAGCTTCGCGCCCACGAATTCAGATTTGCATTTATGCTCTCTGCTTGCAGTGACGGGGAAGGATTGCTTGAGCTTTCAAGAAAACGCTTTGACGCGGTTACCGAGAAGCTTGGAGAAACGCATATCTACGATGAGAAACGCGATTACGTAAACATTGTGGAATGCAATAAGGAATAACACCTACAAACATCAAAAGGCAATATCAAACCGATTTCGGAATGATATTGCCTTTTTGAGTTAAGATGTAACGGTAAGCTCGAAAAATTATTTCACGTTTTCATATTTTAATTGAATTCTTTTCGTGTATTCCCGCGGAGTTGTCCCTTTTTTCTTTTTGAAGGCATAGCTGAAATACGACTGTGATGAAAAGCCGCACTCGTATGCGATTTGCGCAAGTGTCATATTGGTGGATATGAGCAGGCTTATGGATTTTTTGATCCGTTGCTCTTCTACGTATTCGTGCAGAGTTTTCCCCGTTGACGCTTTGAACAGCTTGTGAAAATATATCGCATTGAAGTTTGCCGCGCTTGCTAACCTTTCAAGTGTAAGATCGGCGGACAGATTGTTGTTGATATATTCAAGGGTTCGCTCTATTGTTTTTTGATTGTTGCTTTTCTGCGTGGATTTTATGACGGAAGCGGAATTTTCGCTTAATATATATATGAGCTTAAGAATCAAACTTTGAAGCAGGATATCGTCGTTTGCAATTCCCGTGTTATAATGCTCACACAGCGACGTAAAGATCTCCTTGATACGGTCTGTATACGAAAGATCAATATAGTTCGGGAGAGCGGTAAGTATATCGCCAAGATCCCCCTCGGTAACTATCATATGTATGTAATAGCACTTAAAGGGCAAACGGGTATGTCGGATCTGCCCCGGCTTTGCGCAGATGACCGTATTCTCGTTGATGGGGTGGGATTCGTCATCGATATATGACATACCCCCATCACCGATGGGAAGCTCAAGCTCAAACATCGTCGTTTTTCTGTTTTTTGATATGGTTCGGTTTTTTATTGCGATCTGGGAATTGTATATTCCGACTGCAACGATCTGAGGTAAAACAATTTTCTTCATAGCCACTCCAAAATGACAAGATATCTAATAAATACGACAAATATTATGTAGTTTATGAACAAGAAATATTATACAATAAAATCAAAGCAATGTCAACATAAAGGAGGAGCTTTTATGAAAATAACGTGGCTTGGACAGGCAGGATTGCTTTTTGATAACGGAAAAATAAAAATAATGATCGACCCGTATTTGTCAAACAGCGTGGAAAAGGTCGAACCGCAAAATTTTCGACGCGTTCCCGTAAAAGAGGAGCTATTTAATATTGAGCCCGATTTTATGATATTTACGCACGATCACCTTGACCATTACGATCCCGAAACTGTGCCTGTATTTCTCGGAGAATCTAGAAAGCCAATGACGGTGTTATGCCCGTTCTCGGTATGGCAAAAGGCAAGATGTCACGGTAAGAACCACAGCTACGTGCTTTTTAACCGACACACCGAGTGGACTGACAAGGGTATCCGTTTTTGTGCGGTAAGAGCGGTACACAGCGATGCATATGCCATAGGCGTTATAATCGAGGATCTTGCCGAAAACAAGGTATATTACGTAACAGGCGATACTCTTTACAGCAAGGCGATATTTTCCGATCTTCCCGAGAACATCGACCTTGTATTTCTTCCCATAAACGGAGTGGGAAATAATATGAACGCAACGGATGCCGTGAGATTTTTCCATGCTTGCGGCGCAAGACGTGCCGTTCCTTATCACGTAGGTATGTTTGACAACAAATCTCCCGATATTTTTGACGGGGAAAATAAAATAATTTTGGAATTATATAAAGAAAGGGAGTTATAAGAAATGAAAGTAACAGACGTTAAGACCTTTGTGGTCGATTGCTTTCGCACCAATTGGGTGTTTGTCAAGGTCTATACCGACGAGGGCATCACGGGTGTGGGAGAAGGAACTCTTGAATATAAAGAAAAAGCTCTGGTTGGAGCAATCGAGCACATCAAGAGCTATCTTGTGGGAAAAGACCCACGGCAGATCGAAAAACACTATCACGACATCTACCGCGATGCCTATTGGAGAGGCGGTGCGGTGCTTATGTCGGCGCTCTCCGCTGTGGAGATGGCGCTCTGGGATATCCTCGGAAAATCTCTCGGCGTTCCCGTTTATCAGCTCCTCGGCGGCAAAGTGAACGAGGACTGCCGCATATATGTCAACGGTTGGTTTGCAGGGGCTAAAGAGCCCGAGGAGTTTGGGGCAAAGGCTAAGGAAGCTGTCAAGCGGGGCGTTACCGCTATGAAGTGGGACCCCTTCGGAAAGAGCTATTTGCAGATTTCCAATAAAGACCTTGACAAGGCTTTGCGCTGTATTGCCGCGGTTCGTGATGCGGTTGGCGACGAGGTCGATCTGCTTATCGAAGCTCACGGACGCTTTGACGTTCCCACGGGAATCAAGATAGCGCAGGAGGTAGCGCAGTTCAAGCCTATGTTCCTTGAAGAACCCGTGCCACCCAACAACCTTGAAGCGCTTGAAGCGGTGAGAGCAAAATCTCCCGTGGCAATATCTGCGGGTGAAAGACTCTATACTCGCTTTGATTACAACGAGCTATTCCGCCGCCGTGCTTGCGACTACATTCAGCCCGATATCTCCCACGCGGGCGGTATTATGGAGCTTAAGAAGATCGCGGCGATTGCCGAAGCGAATTACATTCCATTCGCTCCCCACAATCCCTCGGGTCCTGTGGCAAACGCGGCAACCCTTCAGCTTGCGGCTTGCTGCCCCAATTTCTGTATTCTTGAAATTATGTACAGCGACGTTGACTGGCGCAAGGACGTTACCGACGAAAGCCTCGTTTATGAAAACGGACGTATAAAGATCGGCGACAAGCCGGGACTCGGCATAGAGCTTAACGAGGAGGCCTGTCTTGAACACCCTTACGTTGAGCATAATCTCCGCCATTACACAGGCGCGCTGACAGACATAAGACCCGCTAAAACAGAATTCTATTTTTGAGGTGAAATCATGTACAGACTAAAAGAAATCGGAAAAGTAAAAACAAAAAAAGCCTCGGAGATATCCTCGTCAAGGCTTGGTATCGGGTTTGAAAAGCTTGACCGCGATGCCTTTGATCCCGAAAAGGCTTATGACAAAATGAGCGAGATCGGTATAAAATGGGTTCGTATTCAGTCAGGCTGGCAGAAAACAGAGAAGGTCAAGGGCGTTTATGACTTTGCGTGGCTTGACTCTATCGTTGACAAGATAATCGCGCGAAATATGACTCCTTGGATCTGTGTTTGCTATGGAAACGCCATTTACGGCGGCATGGCAGAGGAGGTGTTCGGAGCTGTTGGCTGTCCTCCCATCCATACAGAAGAACAGATAGAGGCATGGCATAACTACTGCGTAGCTCTCTCAAAGCACTATGTAGGAAGGGTTACACATTTCGAGATATGGAATGAGCCAGACGGACTACATTGCTGGAAGCACGGAGTAAACGCTACAGAGCTTGGAAAGTTCACAATACGTACCGCCCGCGCCCTGCGTGAGGGAAATCCGTCGGCATATATCATCGGCGGAGCGCTTTGCAAGGTAAATATCCCCTACCTGAACGAGGCGTTTAAAACGGGTATGGCGAACGAGATAGATGCCGTATCCTTCCACGCTTATCATTTTGACGATAATAGGATCAGACCTTCAATTAAGGCGTTGCGCGCGCTTATAAACAGGTATAATACGTCTATTGAGATAATTCAGGGAGAATCGGGAGCACAGTCCCGTCCCTTCGGACACGGAGCATTGAAGGATGGCGGATGGACACCGAGAAAACAGTGTAAGCACATGCTTCGCCACCTTATTACCGATCTTGGAATGGGCGTAAAGTTTACCTCGTATTTCTCCTGCATGGATATGATGGAAGCCCTCCGCGGTAAGGTGGGAGACAAGGCAAGCTATCAGGATTACGGATATTTCGGGGTCCTCGGTGCGGAGTTTGACGAAAACGGAATAGCTACGGGAGAATACCCGAAAAAGCCATCCTACTACACGCTTTCCTATCTTGCGTCAATTTTTGAGGGGAATGTGACCGAAACCGATCTGCCCATTCTTGTGGATGTGGAAAACGCACTCCACTGCGGTCGAATTCCCAGCGTTTCGTGGGTTGAGATAGAGAGCTACGGCTTCCGATTGGATAACGGCTCCTTGGCATTTGCTTATTGGTGCCCTGTAAATCATCTCACAACCGACCTTGAAAGCGCGGTTTCATTTAATTGTGCAGATTTAGGCGACGTAAGTCTTGTGGATCCTCTTGACGGAACGATCTACGAGATACCGCCCGAGATCATGCAAAGAGATGAATTCGGCAATATAAAGCTTAGCTTGCTCCCAATAAAAGATTATCCCTTGATTCTCATTTTTGGAGGGCTGTAATGAATAAAAAAGCTGTACTTATAACAGGTGCTTGTATCAACACGGGAGTTGCAATCGTAGAAAAATTTGCGTCCGAGGGATATAACGTAATTTTTACAGGACGAAACTCGGAAAAGGTTCACGCAAAAGAAAATGAATACAGGAAAAAATTCCCGAGCATCACGGTGATCGGATATCATATCGACTCGCTTACTGACGAGAGAACGGTAGACGAGGAGTCTGTGAATAAAATGTTTGCTGATATCGACAGACGCGGATTATTTGTAGAAACTCTTGTGCTTAATGCCGCGGATCAGGGGCTTGGACAGAAGATATTTGAAATTTCCCTCGCCGATTTTATGAAGGTGCTCAACACAAATATTGTTTGGAATTACTGTCTGTCTGAGTATGCCGCAAAGAGAATGAAGGACAATGGCGGCGGAAATATCGTCTTTGTCAATTCCAACACCGCCTATCGCGCGATCCCCGACAGAATTGCTTACGAAGCCTCCAAGGGCGGCCAGCTTGGTATGATGCGCGGACTTGCACTTGACCTTGGAAAATACAATATTCGAGTCAACGCAGTGCTTCCGGGTATGATAAAGACAGACCGCTGGGAAAAGAACCCCGAGTTCTATGCAAAGGTTCCTTCACGCTATACTCCCATCGGAGATGTAGCCGTAGGTGAGGACATAGCCGATGCCGTATATTATTTTGCGGCGCATGCAAGGAACACCACGGGCGCAGAGCTTGTAGTCGACGGCGGAAATACTATTCAGTTATATCCCATTATCCCCCAAAATTAACAGTAAAAGGCAATATCAAACCGAAAGGGAATGATATTGCCTTTTGGTTTTACGATGCCCGCGCCTCTGGCATTTGCGCGTCGTTCAGCATATTTTCAATAAAAATACCGTATCCTGTGGTCGGATCATTGATTAAAACGTGCGTTACCGCGCCGACTATCTTGCCGTTTTGGAGGATGGGGGAGCCGCTCAGGAGTGTGGTCAATAAAGGACAACAAATTTTAGAATAATTTATGGAGAAATAGCGAAAAGGGCGGTTGCATTTTCTTTCAGTTCAAATACGATTAAGTCGGTATTTTGTGTGGAAAATTCTGCACCGAATATCGATGAAACGTTAGCTGTGTGAGGCAAATGCAAACGTTTCGTTCCTCCAACTGCGGAATGAAGTCCAATATAGCCGTTCCCTACATAGACAACGTTCTTTTCTTCGGTATAAAAATGTATTCCGTAGGCTTTGTAAAATTCACGCAATTCGTCGACGGTCAGCTCGTAACGGTCGGCGGTTGCCGTAAGATAGGGAATCCCTATCTTCTCGCAAAGCCTCATCGCTCGCCTTCCCGCATCCGATGCTACGGGCATAGGGAAGATCGCCGCCTTGTAATTTGCGAGAATGTGTTCGGCATCCTCCGCCATAAATATGTCGTAGGGAACCCCGGTGTTGCCCATTGCAAGGCGCGTTGTGTGTATTCCTTTCAGCTGTGGTGAAGAATTGAACAGCCGTGCATATCCGCGCTCGTCTGCGAAAAATACGACCTCATTTAATGGAGATTTGCACGGTTTTATAAGACCGTTGTCATAAATATGCTTCATATCAAGCAATTCTTTCATTATGGTCGGATCGTCATACCATCCGCCCCACATATCAAACCACCATATTGCCGATCCCTTCGTTATTTGATGGGCAAAGCATTTTCTCAGCGCCTCGCATGAAAGATCGACCGTAGGCGGACCAACCCACACCGTGGCTCCGTCACCTGTGCGGTACATATCATCGGCGTATTCACCGGGGCGTACATCCTGGATGGCTTTTGTCAAATACGTTCTTACGTCACACTCAATGAAGCACAGCTTTCCGTGGAGCCTGAGTGAATCCACGGGTATCATATCTACCCAGTCGATGCCAAAGCTTCTGTTTCCCCGATAGGCGTTTGGTGAGGAAATGAAATCTACATTTGGCGAATCTATCAGACATCTGAGTGCATGAGAGCCAAAAAGCACGGTACCGCAGGATTCAAACGAATAGCCGTAAAATGTTCCCACGATTTGCGAATGCTCGGTGCTTTCCTTAATCGTTTTTGCAAAATGCTCGACGGTTTTTGCGACTTCCTCGTTGCAAAAGAGAGAATACCTGATTGCGTTTTCGTTTGCGTTTTCGCCTTTCTCTTGATATATGAAATCGCAAGGAGAGGGAAGTGTGGCCTCGCTATCTCCGTATTTTTCCTTTAACCATCGTGTGTAGTGGGAGGCAGCCTCTTGGCAAAGACTGCCGAATAGGTCATGGTGAAACCACTCCTGAGTTTGTCCGCCACAAATCTGCCACCCTCCGATGCTGTAAGCGTAATCCGAGGCTTTGACGTGATTTATAAACTCCTCCAAAAGCTTTGCGCCGTCCTGACGGAAACTCGTTGAGAACAGCATCTCACGGTAGCCGCCCTTTTTGGTAAGAACGCATTCTCCAAGGTGAGTGTCAACCCACCATTTTGGCATACTCACGTAGATTCTTGGGAAAATTATAGCATCGGGGCAAGCCTTAAGGATCCTATGCACCTCTCGCTCAAACTCCGAGTAATCAGGGGTGTTAATATTTTCAAAGATGCCAACGCGAAATGGAGAAAAGCCTGTGGCGTAGCTGTTTATTGGAAGCGAGGTGAAGGATGTATTTACAAAAAACAAACGGCAGCCTATTCTTGCAAAATCCGCACAGCAGCTTCGCTCCTCAAAATATGTGGTGTAAGCCATAGCGGTTGTCGGTTGACCGTCAATGTATAAGCATGGATTGCCGTTTTTTGTTTTTATTTTGCTTTTAAACATGATCATTTCTCCTTATTTGCTGTGATGGCTTTTCTTATATTCCATTCGTTTTTCTCAAGCCTTGCTATTGCTTCTGTATCGTCGCAAGACAGTATTTCGGCAACTATACGAATAACGCGCTTTTTAAGTTTTTCATTGGACGGAGAAAGATTGATCATCATATTCTCATACACCTTACCCGTTTTTGCCATAGCACAGGTGGTCAGGGTGTTAAGCACGATCTTCTGTGCCGTTCCCGCTTTCAAGCGGGTAGAGCCGGTAAGCACCTCCGCGCCGGTGTCTGTAAATATCTGTATGTCCGCCGCGTTCAGTATTTTTGTGCCTGGATTGCTGCTGATTCCTACGGTTACGGCACCAAGAGCCTTGGCGCTTTCTATGGCACCTACCACGTAAGCCGCATTACCCGCCGCTGATATTCCCACCACAACGTCCCTTGCGGTAATGCCATGCTCGGCGATTGCTTCACAGCCCTTCTCATAGTTATCCTCTTCGTTCTCGCCTGCGCGGAACATTCTTTCATTGCCGCCCGCAATAATACCCTGTACTTGATCATAGGGAACGCCGAATGTGGGCGGACATTCCGCGGCATCCAGGACGCCAAGCCTGCCCGACGTCCCCGCGCCGATGTAGAAAAGTCTGCCGCCATTCTCAAAAGCACACACAATGGCGTCTACTGCTTGGGCAATCGCCGCGGCAGAATTCTCAACAGCTCTTACGGCATCATAGTTTGCGGAGATCACGAGCCTTGCCATTTCCTCTGAGCTCATTTGATCCATGTGTAAGCTCATAGGATTTCTCATTTCTGTTCTTGTTATACGCATTGTGATTTTCCTCCGTAGGTTTTTCTGAAATTGTCGGAATGTTTGTCAGACAGCTCACACGATACCGATAAGCATGCTTGCTTACAAGCTCCATAGACCGGAGGCAGATCGTTCACAAGCAATGCTACAGAACTGTATTTTTCAATATGAGAACGCAGGATCTCTCCGTAATGCTCAAACAGCCCTCCACTTGCGATCGCGATGGGATTTGCTCCGTAAAGCCTTACGCCCGCGTTCAATAGCTCTGCCAATGCCCTTGCGTTTCGGTCTATGATCTGCTTCGCTTTTTCGTCTCCTTGGCGGTAGGCTTCCAACACGGTCGAGGCAAGACCGGCTATGTATGGCTTTCCCTCGTTGTAAATGATATGGATATGCTCCCATACCGTGCTTGTATTCAGCTTTTTGCATAGGATAGCTCTCATCAAGGAAGGCTTCTCTCGCATATCCTCTTCGCGCAACGCCTCGCGTATCGCATCTCTACCGATGTCATAAGCACTTCCCGCAGTATCGAGGAGATATCCCCAGCCGCCAAGCCTTTGGTAAGAGTTTCCGTCCTTGACAAAAACGACCGAGCCTGTGCCGCTGATGACCGCCATATCGGCACTTTCCTCAAGAGCAAACAGATTAAAGGAATCATTTTTTATTTGTATGTTGATTTGGGGATAATGTTTTTTTAATTCGTCATATAAGCGTTTTGCATAGTCGCTCGTGGAGATTCCCGCAATTCCGCAGAAGATCGATTTTATCGATTGATATTCCTTCAAGACCCCCCCGATCCCATCCAAAATTAAAGAAACCATTTTCGAGTATCCGATATCGTTTGGGTTGCATCCGCTTTTTACAAGTCTTTTTTGCACGTATCCATCGGCAGACACAAGTACGAATTCGGTCTTGGTTCCACCTCCGTCAATTCCTAAAAACAGATCATCGTTTTGTGGACGCAAAAGATCGTCTACCAGTACACCGAAATATGCGGCGATGTGGATCAAATTCTCAAGCTCCGGCGGAGCTATCCCACGCTCCCAATTGGATACTGCCTGAAAACTGACGTGAAGTGCCTCGGCAAAGGCGTTTTGCGTCACGCCCCGTTGCTTTCTTAACTCCTTGATGCGATTACCAAGAATTTTTATATCAAGCATAGTTGTGCCTCCGTAAATGAAATTACAGCTTCATTATAACAATCCATGATAGAAATGTCAAACAAATATTCGTTGATTTTTGGCGAAAATTCAATCTACAATTGAAAAAGACAATATCAAACCGAGATTTTGGAATGATATTGCCTTTTTTTATTCAATTTTGCATTTTGTACTCTGCATTTTGCATTTACGATGCCAGATCGCCCATCTGCCCCAGCATATTCTCAATGAATATACCATACCCCGTGGTGGGATCGTTGATGAGGACGTGGGTGACAGCTCCCACGAGCTTGCCGTTCTGTATGATGGGAGAGCCACTCACGAGTGTGGTCAAGAAGGGACAACAAAATTTAACCGAGATTTAACAGTAGAATCGATAAACCGCCTAAAATTAAAACAGCAAGTTCCTTTTTTGAAATCTTTTCCTTGAAGAAGATCACTCCGCAGATCATAGAAAGCAAAATAACACCGATATTGAGCGTTGGAAAAAAGATCGCGCTGTCTAGCAAGCCCGCAAGTGACGTATTAAGCAAATTGCAACAACCGAAGAACAGACCTACGCAAGACGCAACCATAAGCTTGCCGCGGCAAAAAGGAGTATCGCCTTGTTTTTTTGCAAGCAAAGAAAATATGAAAGATATCACTGCTGCAAGAGTAAATGCAATCAACAGAAATATTGATTTTTGTTCAGCATAAGCGGATTTTTGTTGAAGCTTTTGGACAATTCCCAAGCCACCGGAGGCGAACATAGCAATTACAAGCGGGATAAAATAGTATGATTTGGTCGTTTTTTCTTTTTCTTGTGATTTTAGTCCCGATACGATTACAGCCGACATGGCACACAGAACACCCAACACATCAAGAATCGAAAACGCCTCTGCCCAAAGAATTGCGCCCGAAAGTGTGGGTAAAATGAATCCCAAGGAATAAACGGTGGAGCATAACGCGGTGTTTCCTTTGGCAAGTGCTGCAGTATAAAACCACTGCGCAAATATCAGCAAAATCGCATAAACAGCGGCGTATATAAAAGTTTGGTACGCAACCACGCCAAAGGATATCTTGCCAAACAGCACAAGCGCAACAGCACCGCACAGAAATAAAACGCTTTGACACAAAAAGAAAGATCTTGTTCCAAATCGAATGTCGGATAAATTCTTTGAAAACAGATTGCGTGCCGTGGATAATACCACGCTCAACCCTAAAAACAGAAAAGGCATTATACTTCTCCAAGAATGATTCTGTGAAGCTCTTCGCTCAGAATCTTACGATTGTCGTCATCAACAAGACTAAAGCGATTTCCATCGTTGGGTGTACTTAAATAATTCCAGACACAATACGGGATATCCCATTCTTTTAGTATTGTAATCATATCGCGCATCCAATTCTCTCGCCATTCGAGCTTTGCGTGACGGATAGTACCGAACTCACCGCACCAAAGAATCTTTTCGGGGTGCCTTTCGATAAATTCTTTTGCGGGAGCTAAATAATCACGCAAAAATTCAATGTCCATTCGGTCATATTTTTCATAATATGACTCCTTGCCTCTCACAACTCTATGAAAATCTCTGTAACGCTCAATATCGTCGCAGGGATATGGCATTTTTCGATTATAAAACAACTGACCTGCCTGCAAGACACCCTGTTGGTGTGTAAATTCGTGCGGGGCATAGCAGTGGAAAGTATAAATTATGTTTTCGTCGTCATACACTTTTACTTTGTGGAGTGCCGGAGGATTATTCCATTCTACACCACCGACTATAATGAGGCGTTCTTTATTTTTTTCTCGGATCGCGGCAATCGTTTTTTCGGCAAGGGCGTTCCATTCCTCTGCCGTGGCATTGACCACCTCGTTGAGCAGCTCGAAAACCACGTGGTTCTGTTCGGAGAATTCATTCTCGAGTTTTTCCCAAACGGCAACAAAGCGGCTTTGCAATTCTTCGCTCTGCATAAGCCCGCGCTCCTCTAAAATATCGCAGTAATTGCCAATCGCCTTGTGCATATTCAAAACGGGACGCAGACCGTATTTCTCGCACCAATAGACGAAATTGTGAAGAATTTCAATGATCTCTTTTCTGTATACGTAGGGACTCTTCTCCAAAACAATTTGGTCGAAACCGAGGCGTATATGATCCATTCCCAAGGATGCGATGTACGCAATGTCATCCTCGGTGATATAGCTTTCAAAATGCTCCATATCCCCAACGGTGATGATCAATCGCCTATTTTGCGGAAGAACATTAAACCGTTTGTAATTGGTCAGCCATCCGCCGATTCCAATTCCTTTTTGCAGTCCTTTTATCTTTTTCATAATTATCTCCCTTGTGATCGTAATATACAAATTATATCACAGTGTCAAAGATAACAAATATGATTATTCAAGAAGAAACTTGTACAAAAGATAGATTTATGGTATAATGAAAGCGGGGTGATATTATGAACTTTAAAATTAATTGTACGCCGGACGGAGTAGTTCGATATCCGATGCATGCACATAAGAATTATGAAATTATGTTGTATCTCGAGGGAAAAGGATATATGCGCACTGAGCTTGGCGATGTTCCGTTTGAAGACGGAACGATCGTGATCGTTCCCCCGAATATAAAGCACGGCTCAATATCGAAAAATGGATTTAAGAATATTTCTATTGAGGGGGATTTTGAGGCATATTTTCGGTTTGACACCGTGAAGTCCTTTGAGGATAACGAGACACAAGAAGGAAAGATGCTTGCAGAGATTATATATGAAAACCGTTATGGAAACGATACCTATCTTGCATCTTTGTGTACAGCATACGTTTGTTTTCTTATGCAGCGGTTTGAGTTGGATTCCGCAATGCAAAGGAGTGTTAAGAAAATAACTGATGAGATTTCTCAAAATGCTTTTGATACACAGATTGATCTTACATTGATTCTGTCAAAAAGCGGTTATTCCGAAGATTATATACGTTCTTGCTTTAAGAAGATAACGGGGAAAACGCCAAACGAATTTCTGACCGAAATTCGTATCAAGCACGCTTGCTATTTGATTGATATTTACCAAGATAATTTATCCTTATCCGAGATTGCCGAAAAATGCGGATATTTGGATTACGTATATTTTTCTAAAAAATTCAAGTCGGTTATGGGTCTGTCACCAAGAGAATATCGATACCAATAAGACGAAAGCAATTTGTGTTAAAATATTTTAAGTGAAATATCTAAAAGTGTGCAATGGGAATCGTCCAAGGAAGAGTAGTGTGTTATAATAGGGACAACACATTTACACACAAAATTTAATATTTTCGGACAAAAGACTGTTGTCCCTTATTGAACCCACTCATTGTGAACGTTCCGTAAGGGACAACATTTTTATTCAATTCTGCATTTATGATGCCTTTGCCATAGGAATATTTGCCGCATTTAACATATTTTCGATAAATATTCCATACCCCGTGGTGGGATCGTTGATGAGCACGTGCGTCACAGCCCCCACAAGCTTTCCGTTCTGTATTATCGGTGATCCTGACATTCCTTGAATAATTCCACCGGTTTTTGAAAGCAGCTTTTTATCGGTGATCCTTACAACAAAGCATTTGTTGCCTTGTGCGTTTCTTTGAATATCCGATATCTCTATTTCGTACCGTTCAACCTTTTCTCCGTCAAGCATGGTATAGATATACGCTTTACCGCTCCTTACCGTGTCTCTCGTTCCGATAGAAACCGGTCTGCCGTGAAGCTCAGACGGAAGCTCCGCAAAAATTCCCCAGACACCGCAATGGGAATTTCCGATAAGGCTCCCCGTCTTGCCACCGTTGAAATAGCCCTTGACCTCTCCGGGCGCGCCCGATAGCCCCTTTACTATACCGTTGATCTTCACATCGACAACCGAGCCGCGATCCATTGGAATAAGCTCTCCCGTGCTTTCGCAAATTCCGTGCCCGAGACCGCCAAACGCGCGTGTTTTGGGACAAATAAAGGTAACCGTTCCTATTCCCGCTCCGCTGTCTCTAACGGCGATTCCCAAGGTATACCTACACTCGGTTTCAAGGTAAATAGGACAGATATCAGCCATAAGCTCCTGTCCGTTTCGAGTGTATTTTACGGTCAGCGCTTTTTCACCGTATACCGCCCCGTTAAGCTCAGAGACACTCTTTATTTCTTTGCCGTTTATTTCGGTTATAATATCTCCGGGACGTATTCCCGCGGTCTTCGCGGGATTTACTTTTCCTTTACAGTCTGAAAAGCCGCAAACCACTATACCTTTAGTGAGAAATTTTACCCCGAAGGGCATTCCACCCACGTAGAGCTTCAAATCTTTATAATCGGTTGTTACGTTAAGACTTTTGTTTGTCTGTTCCGTATCGTTGTTTTCGGTGAAGGACGGACCGTCAAAGGAGTAGGAGCCGACGGGTAAAATATTTTGCGAGTCGCTTGCTGCGCGGTCGTTATCTATGATAGAGGAAGAAAGAAGAATTGCAAGTAACGAAAGGATAGAGATGAATTTTGAAAATTTTTTAATCATCTTTTTTCTCCTGTGATCCTGCGGTTTTTTGACCGCAAAATTATCTTGTGCATTTCTGACGCTAAAATGCAAAGCAATTTTCACGCAAAAAGCCAAAAATTTATTTGATTTTTTTATTGACTGATTTTGGTACATATGGTATAATTAGTTAGTAAACTAACTAATTTTTAAAACACGCAAGGAGAAGATTAATGAGAAAAAAGACGGAGGTACTCGCTCCCATGCCGAAGCGCAAGGAGTTGAGCGATACACCCATAAAGCTGTGCAACGAAATATCGAGACTGTTTCGGGCGCACCTAAGGGAAAATGAAAGGCACGAGGGGGTAATGTCTCAGCACGGAGCGCATCTTGTGCTGTCAACACTTGCTGTCGGAGACGGGATAAACCAGAAGGAGCTTGTCAGCAAGACTCATTTGAGACCGCCCACGGTAAGCGTTATTCTTCGGAGAATGGAAGAAGAGGGGATAGTTGAAAGGCGAAGCTCCGAGGCGGATATGCGTTCGGTATGCGTATATCTTACCGATGTTGGCAGAGAGCTTGACAGAAAGAACATCGAGAGAATAAAAAAAATAGATGCATTTGCTCTCGACGGAATAAGCGCAGAAGAAATCAATATGCTTATGGAGATTCTACCCAAAATACGGGATAATCTTGTTTGTGAAAGAGAATCTAAAAGTAAAAAGGAGAAAAAGGACTGATGAAGAGAATATTCCATTACCTTAAGCCATACTCCTTTTTGGCTATCATTTCTCCTATACTTATGATATGTGAGGTTACGGCTGATCTTTGCTTGCCGAAGCTTATGGCAATTATCGTAGACTGCGGAATAAACGCGGGGGGCGACGTGTCAAGCTCCGCCTTTGGCTCCTTTGTTATGAAGCTGTTTTTCGGAGCGGGTCCCTATACGGGGATGCAGGTAATAGTTACCTTCGGTATTCTTATGCTTTTGGTGGTAATTATAGGCGGCTGCTTTGGCGTTGCCTGCGCGTATACCGCCGCAAGGGCATCGCAAAGTCTCGGACACGACCTAAGGCGCGACGCGTACAGAAAGGTAATGTCCCTGTCAATTGAGCAGACCGACAAATTTACCACGGGCTCTCTCGTAACACGAATGACCAACGACGTGTCTATGGTCGTAGAGTTTACCGAGATGTTTTTGCGCATGCTTGTAAGAGCTCCCATGTTCCTTGTAGGCGGTCTTATAATGCTTTCCATGCAGGATCTGACGTTCAGCACTGTTTTGCTCTTTGCTTTACCTATAATGATTATTATGATGATAGTGGTGCTCGGAACAGCCGTTCCAATATACGGCAGGGTGCAGAAAAAGCTCGACAGGGTAAATTCGGTCGTTCAGGAGAACGTAAGCGGAGCGAGAGTTATTAAGGCGTACGTCCGAGAGGAGCATGAGACCGAAAGGTTCAGACAGGCAAACGACGACCTTCGAAAGAGTAATATGAAGGTTCTGTCTATTATGGCGATAATGAATCCCGTTCTTATAATCGTAATGAATGCGGCAGTAATTGCGGTTATTTACATAGGCGGATTCAAGATCAGCAACGGTGATACGGTTATGAGTCAGGGCGCTATTATGCAGGCTGTAACCTACGTAACTCAGATCATTATGTCGATTATGATGATAACGAATATCTCCCAATCGGTGTCGAGAGCAATGGCATCGGTAAAGCGAGTAAACGAGGTGCTTGATACCGAGCCTGTTATCGTGTCGGGCGGTGCAACGGAAGCTGAGAATGACGTTGCCGTCTCCTTTAAAAACGTAAGCTTCAGGTATCCCGGAGCCACGGGCAGACCGGTGCTTCACAATCTTAACATTGATATAAAGAAGGGTGAGACCTTTGCTATAATCGGAGCGACGGGTTCGGGAAAGACATCGCTTGTAAGTCTTATTCCAAGATTTTACGATGCGACAGAGGGCGACGTTCTCGTTGACGGCATTAATGTAAAGGAATATGATCTTAAGGCTCTTCGAAGAAAAATGTCCTTTGTTATGCAAAAGAGCGAGCTGTTTTCGGGAACCATCGAGGAAAACATTCTCGTAGGAAAGGACACAGCAACCCACGAAGAGGTTGTAAGTGCCGCAAGGACAGCCCAAGCCGAGAGCTTTGTTGAAGGATTTGCGGACAAATACGAAAATTTTATAGCAGAGAAGGGCGCCTCTCTTTCGGGCGGACAGAAGCAAAGAATGTCTATAGCCCGCGCTCTTGTAAGACGTCCCGAAATAATTATACTCGACGATTCCACCTCGGCACTTGACCTTGCTACCGAAGCAAAGCTACGAAAGTCTCTGCGCCATGAGTTGAAGGATACTACCGTAATTATGATAGCTCAGAGAATTGCCAGCGTAAAGGATGCTGACAGAATAGCGGTCATTGAAAACGGAACGGTAAAGGATTGCGCTTCCCATGCGGTACTGATGGAGACCAGTGAAACCTACCGTGATATTTACAACTCACAAATGAGAAACGGAGGTGAGCTGTAATGGACAGACAAACTCAAAGACCGAGAACGGGTGATCTGCCGCCTCTCCGTCCCATGGGCGGTCCCGGAGGTCGCGGACCTATGAATTCAAGAGTCAACGGAGAGAAGCCCAAAAAGGCAAGGGGAACACTTTTGAGACTTCTCAAATACGTGGGAAAGAGCAAGCTTCTGATTATAATTCTTATGCTCGTAATGGTGGTAGTTACGGTTGCGGAGCTTGCGGGTCCCGCCCTTCAGGGATTTGCCATTGATACTATAAAGGTACGAAACGGCGGAGTTACGGTTGACCTTAAGGCAATGACGGGATACCTTACCGCCATGGGAATAATATTCGTCATAAGCGGAGCTCTCACTCTTGTTCAAGGACTTATAGCCGCAAGACTTTCACAGAATACGGTCTATTCCTTGCGTAACGACCTGTTTAAGAAAATATCAAAGCTACCCATAAAATATACCGATACTCACAGGCACGGAGACATAATGTCGAGAATGACTAACGACGTAGAAAACGTCTCAAATGCCATATCCCAATCGGTTACGTCGCTTATATCCAGTGTTCTTACTCTGGTTGGCGCATTTGCTATGATGATACATTACGGTTGGATAATGGCGCTTCTCGTATGTGTAACCGTTCCCCTTACGATAACCGTGTCTACGAAGCTTGCGAAGTTTATGAGAAAATATTTCGTCCGTCAGCAGAAGCTGCTCGGAAAGATAAACGGACAGGTAGAGGAGACCGTTACCTCATATAAAACCGTTGTGGCATACGGCAGAGAGGAAAAGGCGGAAGAAGATTTTGCCGAAATCTCCGAGGAGCTTAAGAAATGCAGTATCAAGGCTAAGGTTTGGGGCTCCGTAATGGGACCCTGCATGAACTTCCTTGGCAATCTTCAGTACGTGCTTATCGCGGCGGTAGGCGGATTTTTCGCACTTTACGATGTGTCATTCATGAAGCGTATAACCATAGGTTCTATACAGTCCATGCTTCAGTATTCTAAGAAATTCACAAGACCCGTCAACGAAATAGCCAATCAGTATGCGGCGATCCTTACGGCTCTTGCGGGTGCCGAGAGAATATTTGAGATAATGGACAGCGCGGACGAAATCGACGAGGGATGCGCCGAGGTGCGCATATCCGAGATAAACGGAGATATTGAGTTTGAGCAAATAGACTTTGCCTACGAGCCTGAAGAGCCTGTTCTTCGCGGACTTGATCTTTCGGTAAAGGCAGGGCAAAAGATAGCTATTGTCGGTGCTACGGGCTCGGGAAAGACTACCATTGTGAATCTCCTCACGAGATTTTACGAGCTTGACGGTGGCAGAATAACTATTGACGGCATTGATATAACACAGATGCCCAAGGAGACCCTGCGTAAATCTATTGCCATAGTTCTTCAGGATACTGTACTGTTCTCGGATACTATACGAAATAATATAAAGTACGGAAGATCGGATGCCACAGATGAGGAAATGAGAAAAGCCGCCGCTCTTGCAAAAGCGGACGTGTTTATTGAAAGACTTCCCGACGGTTACGACACGATGCTTACCGAGGGCGGAAGCAATCTTTCCCAAGGTCAGCGTCAGCTCCTGTCTATTGCAAGAGCCGTCCTTGCCGACCCCAAGATACTTATACTTGACGAAGCCACCTCAAGCGTTGACACAAGAACCGAAATGCACATTCAGCAGGCAATGATAGCACTTATGGCTAATAGGACCTCTCTTGTTATTGCACACCGACTTTCCACAATAAGAGATGCCGACGTTATCGTCGTTATTAAAAACGGAGTTGTTGCCGAGGCGGGAAATCACGAGGAGCTCCTTGCCAAGGGCGGAGAATACTACAACCTTTACAGCAATCAGTTCGCGGGTATTTCCACATGATAGACCGAGTACGTTTCAAGGAGCTTTGCGCTCGGGGAGCTCAGCTTTCGGCGCCAAAAAGGGGAATAGGCACGTATTCTGAAAAAAGACTTCACAGAATACTTAAATCTCTTATAGCCGACGAGAGCTTTCAGGAAGTACCGATAGGTGATTACGTTGCCGACGTACTCAAGGACGGAATTATAACCGAGGTTCAAACGGGTGGATTTCAAAAATACCTACCGAAGCTTCGGTATTATCTTGATAAAACCGAGTTTAGAATAAGACTTGTTATCCCCATAATTGCCGAAAAAACTATAATACGGATTGATGAGGATACGGGGGAGATAATTCGTAAAAAGCGGTCCCCACTTAAAGGGAACGGATTTGACGGACTTGCGGCTCTTTATCCTATACGTCAAATACTTCCGTCGGACAGAATCGAGACAGAACTTTTGTTTATTGCTGCCGAGGAACACCGATATTCCGAGCGCATAAGATACAGAAAGGCGGGCGCGTACATTTCCGAGCTCTTTCCTACGGAGCTTATGGGGCAAATAAGATTGAAGGAAGAGAAAGATTTTCTTGATTTTATCCCGAAGCAGACAGAGTTTACCGCAAAGGAATATTCGGATTTCAGCAAAAAGAAGGGAAGAGAGCTTTATTCGTGCCTGAATACCCTTTGCGCAATGGGCTTGCTGACTAAACGAAAAGAAGGTAAGGCATACGTCTTTTCAAAAACAGAAAAATGCTGACATTATTAATGTCAGCATTTTTTATTATTTGTTTTAAATTTTTACCGCATCCTTCAGAAGCTCGTCTGCGCTTTGCATTATATCCGAATAGGCATTTCCAAGCTTTTTGGGGGCTGCGGCGAAGCAACGCACCGATTTATTCTCAAGCTTATGAAGATCGCTTCCTATGGCGCATATATCTCCTGCTTCAATGAGCGGAGACAGATGCTTTCTTTCTTTTCTGTAGAACAGACTTTGAGCATTTATCTGAGCACGGGCTCCCATTTCAAGAAGCGAATAAATAGCCTCGGTCTGATACAGTATATATCTGTCAATATGTGCAAGGACTACGGTATATTCGCTCAACAGTGTCTTGACCGTATCAAAAAGACGGTCATCCCACGTATCAAGGGGGAGCTCTAAAATCAGTACCTTTGTTCCCCGTATGCAAAATCTGTCAAGATCCTGCATATTATCAATGCCGTCGCAATAGAGTACCTCTGCTCCGAGACAGATCCTTGGCCGCGGAATGTCAATGGATCCAATCTTTTCAACCGAAGAGGAGACCTTTTCAAAAAAATACTCCACAGTGTGTCGGTTTGGATAAAAATGAGGGGTTGCCACAACTGTGTCAACCCCAGCATTATTCATTAACGCGATCTGACCCAAGGTATCGTCTATACTGCTTGAGCCGTGATCTGCGCCGGGGAGAATATGCGCGTGAAAGTCTATTATTTTTTGTCCGTTAATCATTTTTTTTCTCTTTACGTTTTGCATCCGCGGACTCTTCGTATCTGTTCATAGATTCCTTCTTGTAACGGGATTTACTGTGCTTGTATTTGTCAGCACCCTTGATGTTGTAATCGTTAAGAACCATTCCGACAATCTTTGCTCCAACCTGCTCAAGAGTAGAAATCGACGATGCAATTTCCTTTGCACTGTTTTGACCTGAACGTACTACGAAAATATATCCTGTAATGTCCTTGCAATTTGCTATTGCATCCGTAACTATACCGATAGGGGGAAAGTCTATGAATATTATATCATATTCCTTTTTCCACTTTTCGATGAGCTTAACAAAACGGGGACTCATAAGAAGCTCGGATGGGTTCGGGGGAATTCTTCCACTGGTTATAATATCGAGATTCGGGCATATACCCTGAACGATAACGTCGTCCTTTATTCCCGAGATGAGCTCACTCAATCCGTTTCTGTGAGAATCAAGCTCAAAGTGCTTGTGAATAACGGGGCAACGCATATCACCGTCTATAAGGAGTACCTTCTTGTCAAGCTGTGCAAACGCAAGCGCGAGATTTGCAATGACTGTACTCTTTCCCGCATTTTCGTTGGTAGAGGTAACCGCATATATCGGAGCAATTCCCTCTGAATGGGACATGGTGTACATGAGATTTGTTCTGAGAAGATTGAATGCCTCTCTGATGGCAAACGGAGCGTCATCAGTCAGGATCTTATGAGAAAGATTTTCTCTGTTTCCTTGCTTGTAGTAATACATGATAAGCTCCTTTCTTTATTTAGCGTTTTTTGCCTGCTTGGAAACTTCCCAGCTGGGAATAATTCCAATAACAGGGATATTAATATGCTTCTTTATGTCTTCTTCCGTGGTTATGTTAGCCTGAGATAATCCGATTACAAAGAATATTATGTATACGATAGCCGCAGTGGCAATCGAAACGAGAAGCGCGATCCTAACCACATTGGGGGAATCGGCAGATTTGTCAAGCACGGGAGTGTTGGTGCTTTCAAAGCAAGGCTGAGCTATTTCAAAATCAAGACCTTGTTTGTTGTCCTTAAGAAGGGCTTCTATCTGCTCCTGGAGCAGTTCCTTGTTGTTTCCACCGCTTATGATAACCTCATAATTCTCGGGATTTTTCTTCATCTCCATGATAGTTGTTGCAATTCCGGATGCATAGGACTGGGTGGTACGGGAGCTATCCTTTACAATATTGGTTATAGCCCCGGGAGCCACCTCCTTTATAGCGCAGGCAACCTCATGAGCCACCTTGCTATCCGTATGGGTAATTTTAATAGTGAAGTGAGACGTTCTTTCCTTGGAGGAAGCGCTTATCATATCGCGAAGAGTATCGTTCGACATTTCCTTTGCCTTCGAATTGTTAGGCACGAGATAGGTTTCTTTGATCTGATCAAGAACAACGTCGCTCTTTATGAGCTCAACGTAGTCGTTTATAAGCTGATCGGAAACGTCTATATACTGAGAAGATACGTAATCAAGCTCGGTATTGGTATTTTTTATGTAAAAATTGACGCTGGACGAATACTTCTTGGGAAGAAGGCTTGCGACAAGTCCGGCAAGAGCCGCAGAAAGAATAGCGGCGAGCAAAACGAATATCCAGCACTTCTTAAGGCATCTCCATAAAAATCCAAAGTTTATTTCTTTTTCCATAATTTTTCCTTTCGTAAACCAAAATATCTATCAATTTTGTAATATGCTAAAAAACTATTCATACTATTATAACATGGAGCAGACGAAATGTCAAGCAAATATAAGATATTTGTTAAACAATTCGGTTCGTACTTGAACCGCTGCAAAAAGAGAGAATATTTTGAGCGACAACCGAAACACATCTTGCTCTTGCCTCGGCAGAGCCCCATGCCATGTGAGGAGTTAAGCATACGTTGGGACGTCCGAGAATTCTTGCGTAGGGGTGTTTTGTATCAAAAGGTTCTTCCGCGTAAACGTCTATGCCGATACCGCCTATGCGCTCTGCCTCAACGGCTCTCACAAGTGCGTCCTCATCAGCAACCCTGCCTCTTGCCATATTAATGATAATGGCATTTTTCTTCATGAGAGATATTCTTTGTTCGTTTATAAGATGCTCGGTTTCTGCCGTAAGAGGGACGTGAAGGGATATTACGTCTGAACGGCGACAAAGGTCATCTATGCTACAGGTTTCGTATTTTTCGTCCTGCTTTCTTCTGCACATAAGGACCCTGCATCCGAGAGCTTCGGCAATATTCGCAACGCGAGAGCCGATAGCTCCGCCTCCGACCACACCCCACGTCATGGATGAAAGCTCATGGTATACAGGGGTGAGCTTGTTTGCGATACCGGAGCGGGAATATTCTCCCGAATTCACAAACTGTCGATACTCATCAAGCCTGCAAACAAGTGTAAGAGCCATGGCTACGGTTATTTGAGACACGCTGTCTGTGGAATACTTCGGCACATTGTAAAGAGCGATTCCTCTTTCCTTACAGTATGCTGTATCAATATTATCGTATCCCGTGGCAGTAACACAAATAAGACGCAAATTTTTTGCATCCTTAAGATTATCTCTGCCAAGCTTTATTTTATTTACTATTACCGCATCGGCATTTTTTATCCGCTCCTCAACCTCGAATGAACGGGTGGCGCGGTATTCGTGAACCTCTGCGATGCTTTTTATGGGGGAGAGATCAATATCGTCTCCGAGAGTTGCTGAATCAAGTATTACTGCTTTCAAGGTAATCCTCCGATGTGTTATTGATTTAAGTATACCACGAAAATGAGAAAAAATCAAGAAATACATGTCGTTTTTGGTATAAAACTGTTGACAACAGAAAAAAAACAAGGTATAATCTTATTATAAAAGTTTTTCGAAAGGAGGAAAATTTGACATGGCAGAAAAGAAAAATTCTAATCTTATTACCGCGCTTCTTTACATAGTAGTAGGTATTCTTTTGTGTGTGTTTAGAAGCGGAATGCTTGACATACTGTTCACTGTTGCAGGTATAGTATTTATTGTATTCGGAGTACTTGATCTCTTGAAGAAGAATTTTGTTTCCGGTGCTATCTCGGCAGGAATAGGTCTTGTTATTCTTCTCGGTGCTTGGTTGTTCGTTAAGGTAGTACTTATCGTATTTGGTGTTCTCATTGCTATTAAGGGTGTATTCGCACTTATTGATGCTCTTAAGAAGAAGTCTATTATAGACCTTCTCTTTGCAGCACTTTCTATAGTAGCGGGTGTACTTCTCGCATTTGGTAATGGACTTGACTGGGTATTTATTATCGGCGGTATTCTTCTTATCGTTAACGGCGCTATGGAGCTTATCGGTCAGCTTGGAAAGTCTGATAAGTAATTTTCTAAACAAACAAAAAAGCTTATGATGCGTTTTGCATCATAAGCTTTTTTGTTATGTGATCCGGAAATCAGGCATTGCCTGTCCAATGATTGTCGTTTGCTTTGTCCTCGTCGGATACCATACCGCCGTTACCGCTGCCGCTGTTACCGCCGTTACCGCCGGGATTCTCGGGGTTCTCAGGATTCTCAGGGTTCTCGGGGTTCTCGGGGTTCTCAGGGTTCTCGGGGTTCTCAGGGTTCTCAGGATTCTCGGGGTTCTCAGGATTTTCAGGGTTCTCGGGAACATCGGGAGTCTCCTTGGGAGCCACATATCCGTTGTCAACCGCGTAATCAGCAAAGACGGAATCTTCCTCAAATGTGAATACTGCGTTATTTGCACAACCGTTGAATATCTTTGCACCGATAGAATGCTCGGTAACGTTACCGTCCTTATCTGTTACGTTCTGTCCGAGAGCCGTTCCGAGAATTGTTACGCTTGCAAGCTTGTCACATCCGTAAAATGCGGAGTCGCCCATGTCGGCAACAGAAGCGGGGATAGTTACAGCGGCAATAGAATCGCATTCCATGAATGCGCCTGCACCTACCGAGGTGATACCCTCGTGGAGATTGATGCTCTCAAGAGATGTGCAGTTCA
>SVRP01000001.1 GCA_015064735.1 Oscillospiraceae bacterium | reverse complement strand
CTCCAAATATGTTTTTTAGTTTTGACTGGCAGGTCGTACTAATTATAGCATATTTGGAGGATTTCTTCTCATCGGTTAACCTCTATTGAACCCCGCCACTATGGCGGGGTTTTCGTTATACAAAAAAGGTTGAGTTCAAATGAGCTCAACCTTTTTTCATTCTTTCCTTGAATAGCAGAAAATCTTCATTTTTCCGCCCTTCACAAGCTCTACAAAATGCTTTTCGGACGTTACGGGAATTTCCGATTCCATTCCGGCAAAATTGTTCTTTGCGCCGCCCACGTGGTTATCGCTTCCCGCAAACTTAATAAGACCGTAGCTTTCGGCATACATATCAGCCATATTATTCACAAAATCACTTTGACATGCGTTAACAACCTCGCATCCGTGAACGTGGCGGGGGAAAAGTCGGATATGATCTATATAACCTGCCTCTCTGTACGGGTGCGCCTGGATAATAAGGGCGCCCTGCTCGGCAAGATAGGTCAGCTCACCGCTCTTTTTCGGGAAATCCATGATTTCGGGATGGTTCATATACCATTCTCCGTCAAGACCGTAAACAAGAAAATCGGTTCCCTTATAGGAGATTTCGATGCCAAAAAACACCTTTATTCCTATCTCCTCGCCTATTTTCTTTCCTTCCTCATAATCGGACAGATAAAAATTAAGTCTTTCCTCGTATGGAAGATCCTTGTCGATATTTATATTTCCGTCAAGAAAGTGATTAGTTATAAAAACTCCGTCGTATCCCTCGGACTTGTAAAATTCAAGAGTTTCTCTTACAGTCGCTCTTGCGCATTTGCTGACGGGATACGTATGAAGATGTGTTTCGTATCTGTACATTTTTGAGATCCTTTCGCTTTTTGCTCTTCTGAACATATTATACACCTTTTTTCCCTTTTTGTAAATAAAAAACGCTCAAAACCCGATAGCTTTGAGCGTTTTTTGTTTTTATCTCTTTATTTCTTCCATAATATAAGCTTCAAGAATATCTCCGACCTTGATGTCGTTGAAGCGCTCGAGTCCGATACCGCACTCGTAGCCCTGAGCGACCTCACGGACGTCGTCCTTGAATCTCTTAAGAGAGGATATCTTATCCTCAAATATAACGATACCGTCTCTTACGACTCTTATCATGGATGCACGGGTTACCTTACCGTCCTGAACGTAAGAGCCTGCAATTGTTCCAACGTTAGGAACGTGAATGGTCTGTCTGACCTCTGCGTGGCCAAGGAGACTCTCACGGAATTCGGGAGCCAGCATGCCCTTCATAGCGTCGGTTATCTCATTGATACAGTCGTAAATTACGCGGTAGGTTCTGATTTCTACGTTCTGACGCTCGGCGCTGTCAATAGCTCCCTTATCGGGACGGACGTTAAATCCTACGATAATTGCGTTTGAAGCCGCAGCAAGCATTACGTCGCCCTCACGGATACCACCGGTTGCCGCATGGATAACGCGAACCTTAACCTCATCGTTGGATATCTTTTCAAGAGACTGTCTTACCGCCTCGACCGAGCCGTCAACGTCAGCCTTAACTATAATATTGAGTTCCTTAACGCCCTCGGATATCTGAGCAAACAAGTCGTTAAGATTTGCTCTTGCGTTAGCCTTGAAGACCTCTTCCTTTGCCTTTTCACGGCGCTGGTCAGCAAGAGTTCTTGCCATTCTCTCATCTTCAACCGCATTGAATTCGTCTCCCGAGGAAGGAACCTCGGCAAGACCGATTATCTCAACGGGCACGGAGGGAGTTGCCGCCTTAACGGGCTTACCGTTATGGTCGGACATTGCGCGGACACGTCCAACCGAGGTTCCCGCAATAACGATATCTCCGTTATGAAGCGTACCGCTCTGTACGAGCACGGTCGCAACAGGTCCTCTGCCCTTATCAAGCTTAGCCTCAATAACGATACCCTTTGCGCGTCTGTTGGGATTAGCCTTAAGCTCCTTGACCTCTGCTACGAGAAGTACGTTCTCAAGAAGGTCGTCTATACCCTGACCGGTAAGCGCGGATACGGGAACACAGATAACGTCTCCGCCCCATTCCTCGGGCACGAGGTCGTACTTTGTGAGCTCCTGCTTTACGTTGTCGGGATTTGCCGTGGGCTTATCCATCTTGTTTATTGCTACTACTATATCTATTCCCGCAGCCTTTGCGTGGTTGATAGCCTCTACGGTCTGGGGCATGATTCCGTCGTCAGCCGCTACAACGAGGATAGCAATATCGGTCGCCTGAGCGCCTCTTGCTCTCATTGCGGTAAACGCTTCGTGTCCGGGGGTATCAAGGAAGGTAATATCCTGTCCGTTGACCTTTACTCTGTACGCACCGATGTGCTGGGTTATTCCGCCCGCCTCACCGGTGGTAACTCTCGTATGACGGATAGCATCAAGTATAGAGGTCTTACCGTGGTCAACGTGTCCCATAACACATACGACAGGCGCTCTGGGAACAAGATTGGTCTCGTTATCCTCTTCCTCCTCGAAGAGCTTTTCCTCAATAGTAACAACGACCTCCTGAGTAGCCGTTATACCCATTTCCTCTGCGACGATTGCCGCAGTCTCATAGTCTATGGTCTGGTTAGCGGTAACCATCATACCAAGCATCATAAGACGCTTGATTATCTCTCCGGTGGTAACCATAAGTCTTGACGCGAGCTCGTTTACAACAAGCTCGGAAGGAAGCGTTACACTCGTAGGAGCCTTGGTTACAGGCTGGCTGCTCTTCTTTCCCTTTTGCTTATTGTTGTTCTTATTCATTCCCATAGGCGACGCGCCCTTTGCGGCGTTATTCTGCTTCTTGAGCTTCTGGTTTCCGCCTCTTACGTCTCCGATAGAATCGGGAACGAAATTATCAAGCCGTTCGTCATACTTGGAAAGATCTACCGAGCTTGCTCTGGTATCGACTACGCGCGTCGCACCTCTCTGCTTGGGAGCATCCGAGCTTTGGGTACGGACTATCTCCTGACGCTTGAAGGTATCCTTGGGTCCGCTCTGTACTCTCTCGTCCTTATCCTTGAACTGACCGCCTCCAAAGCCGCCTGCTTTATTATCGGGTCTTTGGTTGAAGCCACCTGCTCTGTTATCGGGTCGCTGACCGCCCATAGACTTATCAAATCTCTGCTGACCGCCAAAGCTGCCCGCACGGTCGCCCTGAGGCTTCTGCGCATATCCGCCCTGACCGAATCTGTCGTTTGAAGGACGGTCGCTTCTCTGCTGTCCGTTTCCTGCAAACCTATCGTTTCTCTGCTGAGGAGCGCCTCCCTCTCTCTGAGGTCTGCTTTGGAATCTGTCGTTATCCTGAGTACGCTCTGCAGCGGGAGCTGCCTTACTCTGCTCGGGCTTCTTCTCTACAGGCTTTGTATCAACAGGCTTCTTCTCCTCGGGTTTCTTGGCTTCGACAGGTGCCTTGGGAGCCTCTGTCTTCTTTTCTGTATTTTCTTTTTTCTTTTCTTCCTTCGTTTCTGTCTTTTCGACCTTTTCACCCTTATCCTCCGCCGCATTTTCAGCTTCGGACTTTGCCTCTGCGACAGTCTCCTTTACCGCTTCCTTTACGGGAACTTCACTCTTTGGGGTCTCTGCCTTTTTCTCTGCGGCTGCCTTTTTGGACGGAATATACGTTATGCCGTCAAGATAGTCCTCTATGTTTGTTATCTGATTATTCTTGGTCAGCGTTTCAAAAAGGATTTCGAATTCATTGGGTTCAAGAGCCTTCTGGGTCTTCGCCGCTATTCCCTTCTCCTCAAGGATGGTTATTACATCCTTTGATTTCATATTCATATCCTTTGCAAACTGATTAAGCTTCAATAAAGAATTCGACTGATTTGCTGCCATATTTCGTACCTCGCCTTCGCCCTTGGGGCAAAGACTTCCTTTCCATTGGATTTGGGTGTTGGTTTTAGGTCGTTAGATGTACTTTTCTACCATTCCGCTCATCTTTTCGTCGGTAACCGCTACGGCTCCGAGTGAAGATGTTTTACCGAGTGCCGCGGCAAGAGATGCTCCGTCGCAGTCAAGCCTTATGTGCTTCACCTTGTAAAAAACGCATTTGTCGGTAATTTTTTTATGGGTATTTTCCGACGTGTCCGAAGCTTCGAATACGGTAACGGGTCTTTCGCCTTTGCTTCTTCTCATTCCGTCGCATATCATGGGAACTCCGTATATAACCTTGCCGGCTCTTGCGCAGAGTCCAAGGGTGGAGAGCAGTTTTTTTATGTTGGCACTCTTCTGTGCCTCTCCCGTCTGCTCACTCATTTTCGGAAAGCTCCTTTTCCATTTTCTCATAGACCTCATCGGGAATTGTACATTCGAGATTCCTGTCTATTCTGTGGGATTTCACTGCTTTTTTCAAACATTTCACGCTTTTGCAAATGTATGCGCCTCTTCCCGATTTCTTCCCTGTAAAATCAAGAGATATTTCTCCCTCGGGACTTCTGACTACTCTCAAAAGCTCTATCTTGGGTTTATGCTCATTACAGCCAAGACATTGGCGCATAGGGATCTTTTTTATCCTCTGCTGCTCCATTTTTTCCCTCCGCTTACTCGGATTTGATGTCTATCTTCATTCCCGTAAGTCTTGCCGCAAGGCGGGCGTTCTGTCCTTCCCTACCTATAGCAAGGGAGAGCTGATCCCCGTCTACTATTACACGGCAAGCTCTTTCAGCCGTAAAGGTTACCGACTTAACGTCCGCGGGAGCAAGAGCAGATGCTACGTACTCCTCGGGAGTCTCGCTGTACTTGACTATATCTATCTTCTCGCCGTCAAGCTCCTCAACTATCGCGCCGATACGCATACCGTGGTTACCGATACATGCGCCTACTGCGTCAACGTCCTCATCTCTTGACCATACGGCAATCTTGGTTCTGGAGCCTGCTTCACGTGCGACACCCTTCACCATTACTATACCCTCCTGAATTTCAGGAACCTCAAGCTCAAACATTCTGCGTACCAAGCCGGGATGTATTCTCGAGAGGGTTACGAGAGGTCCTCTGTTTTCCTTGTTGACCTCCATAACGAACACCTTTATCTTCTGATCAACGTAGAAGGTCTCTCCGGGGATCTGCTCGCTCTTAAGAAGAACAGCACGTCCCGTATCTGTTTCAAGAACTACGTTTCCGTTTTCGGGGTCTATCTTGCTGACGGTAGCGGTTATAATCTCTTCTCTCTTGCTTTCGTAAGCATCTCTCATTACCTTACGCTCGCCCTCGCGTATTCCCTGAATTATAACAGACTTTGCCGCCGCAGCTGACAGACGTCTGAAATTCTTGGTCTTTACCTCGGTCTCTACCATCTTACCTACGGTATTTCTCTTGCTTATTGCCTTTGCATCCTCAAGAGAAATCTGGCACTGGGGATTAGTAACCTCCTCTACGACCTCTTTCTGAAGATATACCTTTATATCCTCCTTTGCGGGGTCGATAGCAACCCTCATAAGCGTGCTTGCTCCGAACTCCTTCTTAAATGCGGAAAGGAGCGCCGCCTCGATTTTTTCAAGCATATATTCCTTGGGAATACCCTTTTCCTTTTCGAGAAGATCAAGCGCGATAAAAAATTCCTTATTCATTTCAAGCTTCCATCCTTTTGTATTTTTCGTTAGTTAATATTATTAAAGTTCAAAATAAGTCATGAGCTTTGCAACGGATGCCTTTGTAAATTCCATCACATTACCGTTGGAATCTATTCTTATCTCTCCGTTTTCTCCCAGAGGAAGAAGAACTCCTCGGAATATCTTTGAGCCGTTAAGGGGAGCATAAAGTCTTACTTCAACGTCCCAACCCTCGCAGGCATATATGTGATCCTCGTTTTTGAGCTCGCGCTCAAGTCCGGGAGAGGATACCTCCAAATAGTATTGCTCCTCGATAGGGTCTGCCTCGTCAAGAAGCGGATCTATCGCTCTGTGCATTTTTTCGCAATCCTCAATATTGACTCCCTCTTCGGAATCAACGGTTATACGAAGAACTCTGCGCGCGCCCTCCTTGAGGAATTCCACGTCCCATATCCAAAGCCCCAGCTCCTCGGCAACGGGCTCGCAAAGACGTCTTACGGTTTCTGCAATGCCGGTACTTTTTGCCATACCTTACTCCTTGCTAAAAAACTTCAAAATTAACAATTAAGAGTGGGTCCTTTCAAACCCACTCTCATCATATTTGGTATTATACCACACTTTTTTCCCTTTTGCAATAGTTTTTTCTAAATTTTTTAATTTTTTCTTTGTCATATATATTTTGTAAATTTATATAAAGATAATTGTAAGAAACTGTTTACAAAATCCTAAATGTATGCTATAATACTATAATAGGAATTTTGTTTTCTAATTTCAGATGTAATTTCACTCACCTAAATATAAACTCAGAAAAACGAAAGGATTAGCTTTATGGCACAAAAGAAATTCGATTCGTCCCGCAAAATAGAGGAAATGCCGGCAAGGCTATACATTATTCTCGCTATTCTCGCCTTTGCGGCGCACATAATAATCTGTACTCTTACTCCGGCAAAGCCCTCGACGGTAGGTCTTGCGTTTATAATAGGCTATCTTGTGGTGTCTGCTGTAATATTCTTTATCACCAAGAGAAAATTCAATATATTCAAGAGTGAATCCGATGCGTCGGATGAGCACAATAACGGTGTGGTTTACGCGTTTAAGAATTACGCAAACGTTCCTTATGCCCTTGTTACCGATTCGGGAAAAATAATTACCGTTAACAACGCAATGCGTCAGGCTGCGGGCAAGTGGGATACCGTCTTTAACTCCGATATTTCTTCTATATGCGGCATGCCGCTCGACGAAATACTCTTCCTTACCGAGGAAGAAAAAAACAACTCCGAGGACACTGAGCACGATGGCGAATACGATATTCAACAGGAGGAAAAGAAAGAAAAAAAGCAGTGCATCGTAACCGTAAACGAAAAGAAATTCCACGTAGCGTGCCACGCAATAGATTCGAGCAAAAAGCCCTACTATCTTGTCATCTTCGATGACGTTACAGAGCTTCTGGCTCTTACCGAGCTTCACAACAACGAGCATACTGCCGTTGGCTATATAGTTCTTGACAACCTGGACGAGCTTGCTCAGTACGTAAAGGTAAGCTACGAAAACGAGGTTCTTCAGGTCGAAAAGAAGCTCCGCCAGTGGGCATCCGAAATGAATGCCGTACTGAGAAGCTATGACCGCAGCAAATACATGGTAATACTCAACCGTGAAAAGCTAGACATATGCATTGCCGATAAGTTTGACAATATACTCAACGCTATATCCGACGTCAGAGTCGGAGAAGAAAGTATGCCTATTACGGCATCTGTCGGTATAGCCGTTACAGGAGATACTCTTGCAGAGAGAGAGCAGGACGCGCTTCTTGCTCTTGATATGGCATTCCAGCGAGGCGGAGCTCAGGTGGTTCTGAAGACCGAGGAAGGCAACGAGTACTTCGGCGGACGAACCAAGAGCCAGCAAAAGAGAACGGGTAAGCAGTCCAGGATCATCGCAAACCATCTCTGTACACTTATCTGCAACTCCTCCAACGTAATAGTAATGGGACACAGTAACCCCGACTTCGACTCTATCGGAGCGTGTGTGGGTATCGCATCCCTTTGCATGTATCTCGGCGTTGACGTAAAAATAGTTATGGATCTCAAATCCGAAAACTTCAAGATATGTACTTCCAAGCTCAAGAATTTTGCGGTTTATAAAAACATGTTTGTAGACGGAGTAGACGGTCTTGAGGAATGTACCTTCAGTACACTTCTGATCATAGTGGATGCAAACAATTTCTCTATTCTCGAATCTCCCGAAATAGCTGCCAACTCCTTCAAAACGGTGGTAATAGATCACCATATCAAAAAGCAGGAATTTGAGGAAGCTCCTCTGCTCCAGTATATTGACCCCTCGGCATCATCTGCATGCGAGCTGGTTTCCGAGATTCTCGAATTCAGTATCCCCACAGGAAAGCTCCGCAAGGAAGAAGCTAATATACTCATGTCGGGAATTATGGTAGATACCAACAACTTTACAAGAACTGTCGGAACACGTACCTTTGCCGCAGCCCTCTACCTGCGCAGCGCAGGTGCAAGCACCGAATACGCGAGAACCTTCTTTGAGGAAGCCTTTGAGGACTACCGCGCCGAGGCGCTCTTCGGCTCCGAAGCAAAGATATTCAGGGATCAGATAGCAATCACAGCAATTGAGGGTACAGGCTCTCCCGCCGACAGAGTAGCAGCGGCAAAGGCAGCTAACAAGCTTCTTACGGTCAAGAACGTAAACGCCGCGTTCGCTCTTATCCGTGTGGGCACTACGGTATTTATATCTGCCCGCTCAAACGGAAGCATAAACGTACAGCTCATACTTGAACGAATAGGCGGAGGCGGACACTTCGACGTAGCGGGAGCGGCGCTCGCCGAAACCGAGCTCAAGGATGCAGAAAAGCTGCTCACAGAAACCATAGACAATTATTTTGCCGAAACGGCAAAAGTGCAAAAAACGACAAATAACCAAGGAGAATCCATATCATGAAAGTAATTTTATTGGCAGACGTTAAAGGTCAGGGAAAAAAGGACCAGGTAATAAACGTATCCGACGGATACGCAAGAAACTTTCTTCTCCCCAAGAAGCTTGCTGTTGAGGCTGACGCAAAGGCACTCAACGAAATAAAAAACAAGGAAGCGTCCATACAGTATAAAATAGATACCGAAAGGAAAGCTGCCGCAGAGATAGCAAAAAAGCTTGAAAGCATCGTTGTCCGCATAGTTTACGCGGCAGGTCCCGACAAGCGACTTTACGGCTCTGTAACGTCAAAGGAGATTTCCGAATACCTCAAAAAGGATTTCGGTATTGAGGTCGATAAGCGTAAGATCACACTTAAGGAGCCTATTAAATCCTTTGGAACCTTCAAGGTAGACGTAAAACTCTTTTCCGACGTTTCGGGAGTTATTACCGTAGAGGTTTGCGGCAAATAAATCTGATTATCATACAAATTAAGGATAGTAAAAAATGAGTGATGAACTTTCAAGAAAGCTTCCCTTTTCTCTCATAGCTGAGCAGTCCTTGCTTGGGTCTATTCTTGTTGACCCCGAGGCACTCAACGAGGTTGCGGAAATAATCTCACCCTCGGACTTTTACCTTACGGAGCATACACAGATATATACGGCTATGCACGAGCTTTTCCTTATAAATAAGGAAATTGACGTGGTTACCCTTATAGACATGCTCGTTACCAAGGGTATTTACAGCAAATCGGGAGGTGAGGATTATATACGCTCCCTTTACGGCGCGGTATCCAATGCCCTCAACGTAAAGGACTATGCAACCATAGTAAAAAACAAGAGCCTTTTGCGCAGACTCATCGAGTCCTGCTCGGAAATAACCGAGAAGGCATACAGCGAGGAAGGCTCCACCGAGGAGCTTGTTGACTACGCCGAGAGCCTGATTTTCGATATAGCTCAGGGGCGCGACACAAAGAGCTTCAAGCACATACGAGACGTCCTACATACGGTTTACGACAATCTCCACACTCTTGCCGAGGAGGGTGAGGGCGCGCAGGGCACAAAAACCGGATTTTCGGGAATTGACAACGTTCTTGCGGGTATGGGTAACTCCGACCTTATTCTTGTCGGTGCACGTCCCGGTATGGGAAAAACCTCCTTCTGTCTTAATATCGCTACAAACGTAGCAATAGCAACGGGCAAGAACGTCTGCATTTTCTCTCTTGAAATGTCTGCCGAGCAATTGGTTACACGTGTTATCTCAAGTGAAGCTACCGTTGACAGCTACGCGCTGAGAACAGGTAAACTTGACGCAAAGCAGTGGGATGATATCGCCGAAGCGACAACAAAGCTTGCGGGAACGAATATACTTATAGATGACACCTCGGGAATTTCGGTTACGGGTATAAAGAGTAAGCTTCGCCGCGTTCAGAATCTCGGACTGGTTGTTATTGACTATCTCCAGCTCATGCAGTCAGACAGAAGGAACGACAACCGAGTTCAGGAGGTTGCGGATATATCCCGCGGACTTAAAATAATGGCTAAGGAGCTTAACGTTCCCATCATATGCTGCGCCCAGCTGTCCAGAGGTCCCGAAAGCCGTACCGACAAGCGTCCTATGCTTTCCGACCTTCGTGATTCCGGAGCTATCGAGCAGGATGCCGATACCGTAATCTTCCTTTACAGAAGCGAATATTACGACGCGGACAACAATGGCGACGACGGAAATATAGCGGAGGTCATAATAGCAAAGAACCGACACGGCTCTACCGGAAACGTAAAGGTAGGCTGGATAGGCAGATACACCAAATTCCGCTCTATCGATACAGAGCGCACCGAATAAGGAGCTTGCAGGATGTCATCTCTTCATTCCCTTCCAAAGGGATTTACATCTCCCCATCTTCTGTCGGGGCTTGATGCCGATTCTCCTATTCTCGTAGGCTTTTCGGGAGGCGCGGATTCCTCCGCTCTCCTTCACATGCTATGTAAATACGGTGAGCAAAGCGGAGCAAAAATATATGCCGCTCACATAAACCACGGCATACGTGGGGACGAAGCTGACAGAGACGAGTATTTTTGCCGTGAGGTTTGCAGAGAGCTCGGTGTGGAGTTTTTCTCACTTCGGGCAGATGTTCCCGCTATGGCAAAGGAAACCAAGGAAAGCGTAGAAACTGCCGCAAGAAATCTCAGATATTCATTTTTTGACGGTCTGATGAGAGAGAAAAATATACCGATTCTCGCCACTGCGCACAACGCAAACGACAATCTTGAAACCATTCTTTTCAATCTCGCAAGAGGCGCGTCGCTTTCGGGAATCTGCGGAATTCCACCTTGCAGACCTTGCTCCGAGGGTATAGTTATCCGTCCTATTCTTGAGCTTAGCAAGGACGAGATATACGAATACTGCAGGTCGAACGGCATCGATTTCGTTACCGACAGTACAAATACGGACACCGATTACACGAGAAACAAAATACGCTCCGAGATAATCCCCATACTTAACGAAATTAACGGCGGAGCGATAAAGAACGCATCAAGACTTTCACGGTCCTTACGCGCCGACAGCCTTTATCTTGAAAGCACGAGCAAGGCTTTTACCGATAAATACCTTAGCGGCTCCTTCATAGAAACCGAAAAGCTCAATTCTTCTCCCGACGCTATCGTCAACCGCGTTCTCGTGGCTCTATACAAGAACGTTTCAGACGGCGGAGTTCTCGAATACACCCATATTGATGCTATCCGGGAGCTTGCACGAAAGAGTATCCCCCATTCATCCGTTACGCTTCCTCAAGGGGTTGAGGCGGTGATTGAGAACGGGCGTCTCGGGTTTCGTAAGATCCGAAAAAAACCGGCTATTCAGCCATATAATATAACGCTCATTGACGGAAAAAATTACATTTCACAAACAAATTGCGAAATTATCATAAGTTGTTCACAAAATCCGAAAAATATTTACAAAAATTCAATACTCACGACTATTGATTTTGATAAAATATGTGGTAGTCTGTTTGCAAGAAGCAGACTACCCGAGGATAAAATATTATCGGGCGGTATGCACAAGAGTGTAAAGAAGCTTATGTGCGAAAAAAAGATACCTGTAGAGCTTCGTCCGAGAATACCCATAATATGCGACAGCGAAGGAATAGTTGCTATTCCCCTCGTTGCCGTCCGAGACGGAGTGCGAATTAAAAAAGAAACAAAATCTCTCCTGTCCTTTGAGCTCTGCACGTATTAATCAAACCGCATTTACTTTCAAATACCTTCAAAGATTTGCGGACCTAGGTCTAAGTTAAGCAATGACCGTATTACATTTTACGGAGGAACGTAATGAAAAAAAGCAATTCCAAAATAATAATCTTTTATATAGTCTTGATTTTGGGAATTTTCCTTGTGCTCTCTTTTCTTTTCGCAAACAAGGAAGTCAAGAATCCCACTTACGGTGAGATCATAGACTATTTTGAAAAGGATCATGTTCAGTCCTTTGTGGTGGACGACTCAAATCACCTTATACTTAAGGTATACGACCAGTTCACCGAAAGCGGAGATCTTCTCAGAGATCCCACCGGAAAGGTTGTATCCACCACCAAAGAGGTTGGCTTCCAGCTTCCCTCAAGAGTGGAATTCGAGGAGCAATTCTCCGAATACTTCATGGGAGAAACCGCGAATAAAAATCTCTCTGTTACCGAATGTGATATTCAGCCCGAAAAGCAGACCCCTATATGGCTTGCTTTTCTGCCCTATATAATCGTAATTCTCGTATTCGTTATTCTCTACTTTGTCATTGCCCGTAAGGCTGCAGGCGGTCAGGGCGGTGCCGGCAAGATGATGAATTTCGGAAAAGCGAGAGTAAAGACTGCCGATATGTCCAAAAACCGAGTCCTCTTTAAGGACGTTGCGGGTGCTGACGAGGAAAAGGAAGAGCTTGAGGAGGTAGTTGAGTTTCTTAAGGATCCTCAGAAATTCTGTAAGCTCGGTGCGAAGATCCCCCACGGCGTGCTTCTCGTGGGCCCTCCCGGTACAGGTAAAACTCTCCTTGCTAAAGCAGTTGCCGGAGAAGCGGGTGTTCCCTTCTTCTCTATTTCGGGCTCTGACTTCGTTGAAATGTACGTAGGTGTAGGTGCGTCCCGTGTCCGCGACCTCTTTGAAAACGCGCGAAAGACTCCCGCTTCTATTATATTTATTGATGAAATTGACGCTGTCGGTCGCCACAGAGGCGCAGGTCTCGGAGGCGGACACGATGAGCGTGAGCAGACTCTTAACCAGCTCCTTGTTGAAATGGACGGCTTCGGCTCCCACGATGGAATAATAGTTATCGCGGCAACCAACCGTCCCGATATACTTGACCCCGCGCTTCTCCGTCCCGGACGCTTTGACAGACAGATAACAGTAAACTATCCCGACATCAAGGGCCGTGAGGAAATACTCAAGGTTCACGCAAGAAACAAACCCCTCGAGGATTCCGTAGACCTTGCCACAGTGGCAAAGACCACCGCAGGCTTTACGGGAGCAGATCTTGCAAATCTCCTTAACGAGGCTTCGCTCCTTGCCGCAAGACGCGGAAAGTCTCTTGTAGGCATGGAGGATATTGAGGACGCGTTTATTAAGATAATCGCAGGTCCCAAGAAAAAATCGAGAATCAGAAAGGAAGAGGAGCTCAAAAAGACCGCTTATCACGAGGCGGGACACGCAATTCTTGCGTATGCTCTTCCCTCTCAGGACCCTGTTCAGCAGATATCCATTATCCCCAGCGGAAACGCCTTAGGATATACCCTTAATCCTCCCAAGGAAGATAAGCACAGTGTTTACAAGAAGGAGCTTCAGGAAAAGATAGCTATGCTTCTCGGAGGAAGAGCCGCGGAGGAAATCATCTTTGACGATGTTTCGGGTGGAGCATCCAATGATATTCAAAGAGCTACCGACATAGCTAAAAAGATGGTTACTCAGCTTGGAATGAGCGACGTGCTCGGTCTGCGCGCATTCGGAAGCGGACACGGTGAAGTGTTCCTCGGCAGAGACTTTTCAAGCACCCAGGATTATTCCGACGAGACCGCAACCAAGATAGATAACGAAATACACAGAATCATTACCGAGGCTTACGATAACGCAAAGAAGATACTCACCGAAAACATGGAAAAGCTTCATTTCATCGCAGGCTTCCTCGTTAAGAACGAGATCATGGACGGTGAGCAGTTCGAAGCCGCTATGAAGGGTGAACCCACCTACGAAGAGCTTGAAGAAATGACCGAGGCTAAGAAGCGCCGCAGCCGCGAGGAAAATGAGGAAAAGCGCAGAAAGGAAGCAGCAGAGGCTCGCCGCAGGAAGGAAGAAGAAGAAAACGGCAAGGAAAAGGTCAGAATAGACGGCTTTGACTTTGGCGGAGGAAATCTCAAGGTTGACGAAGAGGAAACCGAAGAGAAAGATGCCGCAGAGAACGAAGCTGCCGAAGATGACGATATAATCGTTGACGAGGACGTTAAAGCTGACGAGAATCCCGAAGAATCCGAGAATGAGGCAGCCAGCAATGAAGTTCAGGATGCCGAGTACGAATCGGAGGACGAAAAAAAGGATAATGACGATAAATAAAAATTATTATCCCTCTTTATAAATCAATTCAAAATCGGCAGAGGTATTATTATTCTTCTGCCGATTCTATGTTATCCTAACAGGAGGATGAAAATGGATGAGATAAAAAAGCGAAAAACTCCGAGATTACAAGGATTTGATTATAATAACAACGGCGCATATTTTATAACGATTTGTACGCAAAACAGACAATGTCTGCTCTCTCATGTTGTAGGGACAGGCGTCCTCGACTGTCCAAAAATTGAATTAACAGCATATGGAGAAATCGCAAAGAAATACATAGACCAATTAAACGATTTTTACGATCACATTTCTGTAGATAGTTATGTCATTATGCCAAACCATATTCACATTCTATTGTTTGTAAAAGAGGATGGACAGTCGAGGACGCCTGTCCCTACAAGGGCTAATAGTGTATTCTCAAAATTTATATCAACATTCAAACGTTTCTGTAATAAGGAGTACGGAAAAAATATATGGCAGGCTCGGTCATATGACCATATAATTCGCAACCGCCAAGATTACGAAGATCATTTGAGATATATTCAAGACAATCCCATGCGTTGGCAATTTGATAAATTATATCCTGAACAATAACAAAAAGGAACCGTTTCGGTGTTTGGCGGTTCCTTTTATTTTTATGTAATTACAGTCCGAGGAGCTGCTTTTTCTTTGCGTCGAATTCTTCCTGAGTAATTATTCCCTGATCAAGAAGTGCTTTCAATTTTACAAGATCGTCCATAGTCGAGCTTTGTGCCGTAGCAGTAGTGGCTGTATTTGTTACGGTATCACGCTGTCTTTCATTGATTAACTGTGAAAGAATCCTACCTATTTCCTCGTAATTACCGATAAGAGAAAACTTCGTGATTCCGGAGGAAGTGGCAACTGCAATCGTTGAAAAGAGTTTTCTCGTAGAAAATGCAGAAATCATGTACAACGGTAAAACTACTTCTTTGCCAAACAGAGCTTTTCCTTTTACGTTTTTTTCCGTAACTGTCAGTTCGCATTTCATGATTGCAATAAAAATAATTAACATAATGATTCCAAATATCGCACTATAGCAAGCCACGATGAACAATGCAAGCATTCCACCGTCCCCACCAAAAGCAGCTTCATATCCGTTACGTGAAAAACGGCTCCAGTATCCACCTTCGTTAGTTTCTTGGCTAAGTATCACGAATATTATAATCGCCAATCCCCCAAAAAAGGCTATGCTTCCCAGTATAAAATTTTTTACGGTTTTTGCTATGCAACTTTTAATCAAAATCTTTTCTTCCATTATTTGTCCTCCTAAAATTAAAAAAGTGCGTACAACCGAAGCTATACGCACCGAAAAACATGTAGCTCCAATTGTCGCCAAACAAAATCTTTTACCGTATCAAAGCACGCAAAAGAAGAGCATACACATTTTTACCAAAAATAAAAATGAGCGTGCCTTTTAATACGGTTATTATTTGATTTTGTTTGGCTCCTTTAGTATACCACAAAAAATAAACTTTGTAAATATTTTATTAAAAAGTATTTTGCGGCTTCGCTTATTAAACTGATACAATATTCCCCCATTTGTTATTGACATTTGCGCTCTGAAATGTTATAATATAATGAATATTTATGTTTATTCGTGATTTTTACGAGGAAAGGAGATTAAAGTGGTAAAAATAACAGACGTAGCTAAAAAAAGCAGAGCCCACAAAGTCGGAATAAAGTCAGATGATATTCTTGTGTCCATAAACGGTCGTGAAATAAACGACGTTCTCGATTACCGCTTTTATCTCGCCGAAAAAAATATTTCAATCACGGTATTGCGTGGCGAAAAGGAATTGCAATTCTCAATAAAAAAGCAGGAATACGACGACATCGGACTTGACTTTGAAACTCCACTTATGGACAAAAAGCATTCCTGCGAGAACAAGTGTGTTTTCTGCTTCATCGATCAGCTCCCAAAGGGTATGAGAAGCTCCCTTTATTTCAAGGACGACGACTCGAGGCTTTCATTTCTCCACGGAAATTATATTACTCTTACCAATCTGCATGACAAGGATATCGACCGAATAATCGAGATGCATATTTCACCCGTAAATATTTCGGTTCATACCACCAATCCCGAGCTTCGAGTAAAAATGATGAAAAATAAGCGCGCGGGCGAGGTCCTTTCCTATATGAAGCGACTTGCCGACGCGGGTATAACACTCTGCGCGCAGATAGTTCTTTGCAAGGGTCTTAACGACGGCGCAGAGCTTGACCGTACCATGTGCGACCTTGAAAAGCTTGCCCCGGCTCTTGAAAGCGTTTCCGTGGTTCCCGCGGGGCTTACCAAATTCAGAGACGGACTTTATGAGCTTGAAGCGTATACTCCAAGCGAGTGTGCCGCTGTTATAAAGCAGGTAAACGATTTTGGAGAAATGTGCCTTGTAAAGCACAAAACAAGGCTATTCTACCCTGCCGACGAGCTTTATATCAAAGCAGGTCTGCCTCTGCCCGACGACAGCTTTTACGAAAGCTACGCGCAGATACAGAACGGTGTGGGAATGATAACCGATATGCGTACCGGATTTGAATACGAGCTTGAAAATCTTGACGAATACTTGAAGGATTTTTCGGCTCCGAGAAGCGTGTCAATTGTTACGGGATATGCCGCATATGACCATATAAAGAGCCTTTGCGACAAGCTCTGCGAGCGTGTAAGCGGACTGAAGATAACCGTATTCCCCATAAAAAACAATTTTTTCGGAGAACAGATAACCGTTTCGGGACTTCTCACGGGAAAGGATATTTGCGAACAGCTTGAAGGTAAAGACCTTGGAGACTGTCTGCTTTTTCCCGACGTTTGCTTGCGCGCCGAGGGAGACGTATTCCTTGACGATATGACCCCCGAGGAGCTTTCAAACGCTCTGGGCGTTACGGTCTGCCCACAGGGCAGCGACCCCACGGTCTTTATCAAAGGAATTTTAGGTATTTAACTCACAGTAAAGAGAGGAAAACAAAAAATGTCAAAACCTGTTGTTGCTATCGTCGGTCGTCCAAACGTCGGCAAAAGCACACTTTTCAATAAGCTTATCGGTGAGCGCCGTTCAATAGTAGAGGACACCCCCGGCGTTACCAGAGACCGCATTTACGGTGAGACCGAATGGTGCGGAAAAAATCTCATTATAATCGACACAGGCGGAATTGAGCCCAAAACAGACGATATAATTCTTAAGCAAATGCGTTTTCAGGCAGAGATCGCCATTGAAAGCGCTGACCTTATAATATTTATGTGCGACGTTCGCACGGGTCTTACCGCTGATGACAGAGATATAGGAATCATGCTCAAGAAAAGCGGAAAGCCTATTATTCCATGCATCAACAAGTGCGACAGCGTAGGCGGTCCTCCCATGGAATTTTACGAATTCTATGAGCTCGGCTTTGACTGCGAGCCTATCGCTGTTTCCTCGGTCCACGGAAGCGGCACCGGAGATCTTCTCGACGCGGTCCTTGAAGCTCTTCCCGAGTACGACGGAAGCGAGGACGAGGACGACTCCATTAAGGTTGCGGTTATCGGAAAGCCTAATGCGGGTAAGTCGTCTATTATAAACAAGATGCTCGGTCAAAACAGACTTATCGTATCAAACATTGCGGGAACCACCCGTGATGCTGTGGACACGAGAATCGAAAACGAGCATGGCGCCTTTACCTTTATTGATACTGCGGGAATCCGCCGTCAGTCGAAAATAAACGACAAAATAGAAAAATACAGCGTTCTGCGCGCTCACATGGCTGTTGAACGCGCTGACGTCTGCCTTATAATGATAGACGGCAGCACGGGAATTACCGAGCAGGACGAAAAGATCGCAGGTATTGCCCACGAGGCGGGAAAGGCTTCCATTATTGTCGTTAACAAATGGGATGCGGTAGAAAAGGACAACAACACCGTAAATCATTTCAACGAGCGCATACGCACCGCTCTTGCGTATATGCCTTACGCCCCCATAGTCTACGTTTCGGCTATGACGGGTCAGAGGCTTCACACTCTTTACGACCACATAAAGTACGTTCATAATCAGGCTAACACCAGAATCGCTACGGGTATGCTCAACGACGTTCTTGCTGATGCTACCATGAGAGCGCAGCCCCCCTCAGATAAGGGTAAGCGTCTTAAGATATACTATATGACACAGATTTCGGTTGCTCCCCCTACCTTCGTTATTTTCTGCAACGATGCGGAGCTTTTCCACTTCTCCTATCAGAGATATATTGAAAACTGTCTGCGTAATACCTTTGGATTTAACGGTACGCCTATAAAGATCATCATTCGCGAAAAGGGTGAAGACAAGAAATGAACTTAAAAGGTATACTTTTTGATTTTAACGGAACTCTCTTCTTTGACAGTTATCTGCACATGGAAGCATTCCGCCGTATATACAGAAGTTATGGAAAGCCCATACCCACCGACGAGTTCATGATACAAAAGTTTTTCGGACGCAACAACGAAACCATATATCTGGAAAATTTCGATTCTAATGCTTCACGGGAAGAAATCGTCAAATTCATCGACATGAAAGAAAATGCCTACCGCGACCTATGCCTTGAATGCCCCGACGATCTCCGTCTCGTTGACGGAGCTACAGAGCTTCTCGATTATATTAAAGAAAACGGTATTCCCTTCTGTCTTGCCACAGGTTCAGACCTTGAAAATGTAAAATTCTATATCAAGCACCTTGGTATTGACCGTTGGTTCAGCGAGGACAACATGGTATACACCAACGGAAAATTCAAAGGCAAGCCATATCCCGATATTTATCAGATCGCGGCAAGGAAAATCGGACTCGATCCGTCGGAATGTCTTGTTTTTGAGGACGGCACAAGCGGTATACGTGCGGCAAATGCCGCAGGCGCAGGGGCTGTTACCGTTGTATATGAGTCGAAATTTCCCTCACCTCTTACAGAGGAGACCGATATCAACGGAATATATCACGATTTTAAAGAATGGAAAAATATCCTTGCCGATTACGGCTTATTGAGGTAAAAAATGCTTGTAGATAATGTAAAAATTTACGTTAAAGCGGGAGACGGCGGTAACGGAGCTGTTGCCTTTCACCGTGAAAAATACGTTTCCCACGGCGGTCCCGACGGCGGAGACGGCGGACACGGCGGAAATATAGTTTTCCGTGTTGACGAGGGCACAAATACGCTCCTTGCTTTCCGTTACAGACACAAATTTATTGCCGGAAACGGCGGTAACGGCAAGGGCGGAAAGATACACGGCGGAACTGCCGACGATCTTGTTATAATGGTTCCTCCCGGAACTATCATCCGCGATGCCGAAAGCGGCAAGGTAATTCACGATATGACCGAAAACGATGGCGCTGACTATATCTGCTGTAAAGGCGGCAGAGGGGGCTGGGGCAACAGACATTTTGCGACACCTACCCGTCAGGTTCCCATGTTCGCCAAAAACGGCACCAAGGGAGAGGAAAAAGAGCTTACACTTGAGCTCAAAATGCTTGCCGACGTAGGTCTTATCGGATATCCCAGCGTTGGAAAATCCTCTATTCTCGCAAAAATAAGCGCGGCAAAGCCGAAGATCGCAGACTATCACTTTACCACTCTTTCTCCTAATCTCGGAGTAGTCTCCACGGGCGGTGAGAGCGGATTTGTGGCGGCTGATATTCCCGGACTCATTGAGGGAGCGGCTGACGGCGCAGGTCTTGGACATGCATTTCTCCGCCACGTGGACCGATGCAGACTTCTGCTCCACGTAGTAGACATTTCCTGCACCGAATACAGAGACCCTATCGACGATATCAAAAACATCAATTATGAGCTCAGAAGATACAGCGAGGCTCTTGCTTCAAGACCCCAGATAATCGTGGCAAATAAAATTGATATGCTCGACCGCGAGCGCGTTGATATTGAAGAATTTGAGGAATTTGTCAAGGACAGTGGCTGGGAGCTTGTATATATTTCAGCGGTTACGGGTGAAGGTCTTGGCGACATGATATCTATGGCAGCGAATATGCTCCGTGAGCTTCCCCCTATGCTTGTATACGAGGCCGAATATGCTCCTGAGGACAGTTTCGTAGGTGCTTCAAAGGAGACCACCGTAAGACGGGAGAATGACACCTTCTACGTTGAGGGCGAATGGCTCTTCAATCTTATGGGACAGATAAACTTCGACGATTACGAATCATTGAACTACTTCCAGAAGGTATTGAAAAACAGCGGAGTTTTTGAGCTTCTTGAGTCTCACGGCTGTACCGACGGAAAGACGGTATCTATTTACGATTTTGAGTTTGATTATATAAAATAAAGAAGGACGGTATTATTATGAATATTTGGCACGACATAAACCCCGACGTTATTTCCGCTGAAAATTTCTGCGCGGTAATTGAAATTCCCAAGGGAAGCAGCTGTAAATACGAAATGGATAAATACACGGGAATGCTTCGCCTTGACCGTATACTTTATACCTCTACACACTACCCCGCAAACTACGGCTTTATTCCTCTGACATACGCAGACGACAAGGACCCTCTCGACGTTCTTGTTCTCTGCAATCACGAGCTTTATCCTATGACTCTCGTTCAGGTTTACCCAATCGGAGTTATGCGAATGATTGACGATGACGCCCTTGACGACAAGATAATAGCTGTTCCCGTATCGGATCCCAGCTACAATTCCTACAAATCCATAGATGACCTACCTGCGCACATTTTTGATGAAATGATGCACTTCTTTACGGTTTATAAGCAGCTTGAAAATAAGCAGACCGCCGTAAAAGAGCTTTTCGGTCCCGATGAAGCCAAAAAAATAATTGAGGAATGTATAAGTAACTATAAAGCTACTTTTAGAAACTGATTTTTAACAAAAGAACACGAGTCCTTTGCGGACTCGTGTTCTTTTGTTATTTAACCCTTTTCTTATCAAAAGAAGGATTTATTGCGTAGAAGTTCTTTGAATCAAGATTATCCTGAGTTATGCGGAGAGCATCGCCGAAGCGCTGATAGTGAACGATTTCTCTCTCACGCAGGAACTTTATGGGGTCGCGTACGTCGGGGTCGTCGACGAGGCGGAGAATATTGTCGTAGGTCGTGCGCGCCTTTTGCTCTGTTACTATCACGTATTCGCAACGTTTTTACTCCTTATAAAAACGGTAAAAACGCTTGATTTATAAGGGTTTGCGGCACTTTTGAAGTTGACGATTTTTCAGAAATTCCAATGAATTTCGATGGGCACGTTTCGTGTCCCCGGAATGCGCTTTCCGACCATGATTTTGTCAATCAAAATCTCCACCATTTCCCGTGTCAGATGCTCTACTTTGACGTATTTTTCGATCAGCTCACGGCGGTTGTCACCCACGGCGATTTTGACGTCTATCTCCGCAATTTGTTTTTGACATTCGATCACCTGCGCTTCCAGTCGCTCCTTTTGCGAGGTGAATTCCTTTGACAGCTCAATGAAATCCGCTTCACAAATCAAGCCCTTCACCTTGTCAAGATAAAGGTCACGTACGCCTTTTGAAAATTGATTGATCTTGCCTTGATAGGTCGCAATTTCGGCTTCGATTTCTTGCTTTTGCGTGAGGAGTTCGGCGTTAAATTGCACCTTGCGTTCCAACTCGTCCATATCAAGATATTCCGCATTGAGCCGTCGAAGCTCCGCAATGACCATTCTTTCAAGCCTATCCACCGAGATAAACGCGCCCTCGCAAGCTCCCTTGGCGTAGTGTCGGCTGGGGCATTGCAAAAAGTGTCTGCCGCCCGATTTTGACGAGCGCATCACGTATCCGCAGGACGCGCACCGCACCTTCTTGGCAAATAGTCCGATGGTACCAACCTTGAATGGCTTTGCTCGCTCGGCGATCATTTTCTGCACTCTGTCCCACAGGGCGCGGTCGATGATGGGTTCGTGCGTACCTTCCACTCTGAACCATTGCTCCTTGGGGCGTGGGCGATTGATACTCGTTTTATAGGAAATGCTCTCATACTTGCCTTGCACCAGATTGCCGATATAGGTCTCGTTTACCAGCATATCCGAAATGGCGAAATACTTCCACAGCGTGCTGTTCTTACTTGGCGGCAGACTGAAACGAAGTCCCTGCATCCGCTTGTACTCGGTGGGGTTGGGTATCCCTCGGTCGTTGAGCATCCGAGCGATTGCCGTCTTGCCGTAGCCTTGCGAGAATAACGTAAACACTTCTCGCACCACGGCAGCGGCTTCCTCGTCGATAATCAAATGTCCCTTGAGGTCGGGATCCTTCTTGTAGCCGTAAAGCGCAAACGAGCCGATGTGAAAGCCGTTTTTGCGGCGGCTGTCCAACGCGGATTTGATGCTGTCCGACATATCCTCCAGATACCACTCGTTGACAAGTCCGTTGATCTGACGACTTTTTTTGTTTCCCTTGTTGGCGGTGTCGGCATTGTCCACGATGCTGACAAATCGAATGCCCCAGATGGGAAACAGACCGTGTATGTACCGTTCCACAAGCTCAAGTTCACGGGTAAAACGGGATTGCGTTTTGCAAAGGATAATATCAAATTTTCTCGCTTGAGCATCGGCAAGTAATCGCTTGAACTCGGGACGGTTACGGTCCGAGCCCGCATAGTCATCGTCGCTGTAAATGCCGTAAAGCTCCCAGCCCATTCGATCGGCATAGTCGCGGAGCATCGCCTTCTGATTTTGAATGCTGCCCGAATCGTCGGTGGCGTTCTGCTTGTTTTTGTCCTCCTCGGACAGTCTGCAATAGATTGCTACTTTTTCTCTCATGTTCTTATCTCCTCCACGATAAGAACAAGCTGTTTTCTTGCCTTTATTTTACCATAAAAACGGCTATTTGTCATTGATTTGGAGAAAAATTTACACTTTTTCTGCGTTCTAACACTGTAATCAATTCTATCCATACCTTCGTGTAATCCTCCTTCGTCAAAGTTCCGTTTTTAAAAACACTTGTACAATTTTCGTTTTTCATATCATTTCTTTCAGCTTTTTCTTTTGCCATAGCATTCCTCCCTTCGTTTTTTGAAATAAATATATGAAAAATAGCAAGTCCGCTATTACAGCGTAGCACCCCACACCGAGTCATTTCCTTTGCTCACCTTTTGACCAAGTATGTCAGGCGGTACTGTGTACGCTTTCAGCTATGGGCGCGCTCATGTCCTGGCAGCACTATCCATAACGCCTGTATCACTCTCGGCTGGGACTATTCAATTGGTGACGGACTTTTTTGTCCCTCTACCTATGAAACACGGCCGAGATTGCGATTTTCTGCAAAAAAGTTAAAAATTTTTTGAAAAATTTAAAAACGCACTCTGTAGGCGGTAAAAATCCGCTTTCGGAGTGCGTTTTTGAGAGTATATTTACATTTTTTTGTCATCGGTTGCGGGGTTGTCGATAAGCTGACCGTCTTCAGTAAAGCGTGAGCCGTGGCAGGGGCAATCCCAGGTATGCTCGGCGCGGTTGTATTTGAGGGCGCAGCCAAGATGAGGGCAACGGGGCGCGGTGGGGGTGAGAATACCTACCGTCGATTCAAAAGCGTTGACAGCAAGCTGTGGGCGCAGGACGGTGCGCGAAGGATCAAATACAGCGGCATATGGGTTTGACTTGCCTTGCACAAGGTCGCAGAGAATATCGGCGGCGACCATGGCGTTTGTCATCCCCCATTTGTTGAAGCCCGTTGCCACGAACACGTCGGGCGTGGATTTTGAATACTGCCCAATATAGGGAATATCGTCCAGCGTCATACAATCCTGCGTCGCCCACTTGCCGACGATCTCAGCGTTTTTGTAATGCCTGCGGGCAAAATCTTCAAGCTCTTGCCAACAGCCGCCCTTCTTGCCTGTGCGGTGTCCGCCACCACCGAGGAGCAACAGTTCTCCGTAGCTTCGGAAGGACAACCCAGTGTCCGATTCGTCCACGTACATATCGCTGACGTTCTGCGCGCCCTTTAAGGCTATGACGTAGGAACGGTGCTGATAAAGCTTTAAGGAGTACAATCCGTGCTTGTTGAGCATTGGGAAATGGGTGGCGATAATCAACTTTTTGAAAGCAATCTCGCCACGCTTGGTTTTCGCCTTGTTTGGCATTAACTCCAAGACCTTTGTGTGTTCGTAAACAGGTAGTTCCTTTGCAATTTCATATAAGAATTTCAGCGGGTGAAATTGCGCTTGATCCTTCACGTGCACAGACCCCGCAACCCGAAACGGAAGATCTTTTGCATCCGAGAACTCAGCTTTCACGCCGATACGGTTCAGGGCAGCGACCTCTTTTTCAATTTTTTTGCGGTCACTCATGGAATAAACGTAGTTATCCCGCGTTTCAAAATCGCAGTCGATATTCTCGCAAAGTCGAGAGTATTCCTTAATTGCTTTGCTCTGCGCCTCCGCATACAACCGCGCCTTGTCCTCACCAAAGCGTTTTATCATCTTATCGTAAATCAAGCCATGCCCGAGCGTGATCTTCGCCGTTGTATTCTTTGTAATGCCTCCACAGATTTCGTCTGCCTCCACGAGCATACAATCCACACCCGAATTTTTCAACTTATATGCGCATAAAATTCCCGTAATACCGCCGCCGATGATAAGCACATCCACGTTTTTATTTCTATTAAGCGCATCAAACCGTGGCTTTGACGCTGTTTTCTCCCATACCGATTCCATATCCGTCCTCCGAATCTTAATAGAATTAGTCTTTGCAGATTCGGAAGAATCAATACCCATTACGGAAAAGCTCGGCTAATTTATATAAATTCTTAAAAACAGCCGAAAAAATGATTGACAAACGGGCAAAATAGGAGTATAATAATTACAGTATTAAAATGCCATAGTGGAGGAATTTATGAATTACATTTACCGTCATATGGAAAATCGAATTATGGAGCTGTCGCAGTCGTATTCTGCTATCCTTTTGACAGGTCCACGTCAGGCAGGCAAGACCACAATGCTTCGCTCGCTTGCAGAGAAGGAGAACAAGGGGCGCGAGTACGTGTCGCTCGATGACCTCTCCACGCGCGACATGGCGAAGAACGACCCCGCGCTCTTTTTGCAAATACACAAGCCCCCTGTGCTGATCGACGAGGTTCAGTACGCGCCGGAGCTTTTTACCTATATCAAAATTCACATCGACGAGCATCACAATCCGGGCGACTTCTGGATGACGGGCTCGCAGATTTTCCGCTTGATGAAGGGCGTACAGGAGTCGCTTGCGGGGCGAGTTGCGCTTCTGCATATGTCGCCCATGTCCCAGCGTGAGATCATCGGCGCGGATTGCGTTCCGTTTACAACGAATATGGAAACCTTACTTTCCCAAAGCAAGAAAATTGCGCCCGTGGATACGCCCGCGCTCTTTGAGCGCATCTGGCGCGGCTCGATGCCCGGTATCGTTTCGGGGCTTTATCCCGACCGCAATATGTACTACTCGTCCTATATCTCCACCTACGTGGAGCGTGACGTTCGCGAGCTTTCAGGTACGGTGGACGCGCTGAAATTCAACCGTTTTATTACCGCAGTTGCCGCGCGAACCTCGCAACTGCTCAACTACAAGGCGATTGCGGACGACGCCGAGATCGATATGCCCACCGCAAAGGCATGGGTGGATATTCTCCAAACCCTCGGTATCATCTTCCTGCTCCATCCGTATTCCAACAACGTGCTGAAGCGTACCATCAAGACGCCCAAGGTCTATTTCTATGACACGGGACTTGTGTGCTATCTTACGAAATGGTCAAGCCCTGAGGTCGCCGAGAGCGGTGCTATGAGCGGCGCGCTGCTTGAGAATTTTACGGTGTCCGAGATCATGAAGGGCTATCAGAACGCAGGGCTTGAGCCGTATCTCTATTTCTACCGTGACAAGGATGCCAAGGAGATCGACGTCATTATGGAGGGCGACGGCAAGCTGTGTCCCTTGGAGATCAAGAAGACCGCAACGCCCGATAAGCGCATCATCCGCACCTTCGGCGTGATCGACCGCGCACCCTTGCAGGTCGGCACAGGTGCCGTCCTCTGCATGGCAGAGCAGTTCGGCGCGTTTGATAGGGATAATTTGATCGTGCCGGTTTGGATGATATAACTGAAAATTTAGTTTAATGAAAAGAGGAGCATTGATAATGGCTACAAATTCTACCGCCAACATTGGCTTTGAAAAGAAAATATGGGATGCAGCATGCGTATTGCGTGGTAATATAGATGCATCCGAATACAAAAGTGTTGTCCTCGGATTGATATTTCTTAAATACATTTCCGATCGTTTTGACGAAAAGTATCAGGCACTTGTTGCTGAGGGAGACGGCTTTGAGGAAGACGTTGACGAATACACTTCCGAAGGTATTTTCTTCGTTCCTGCAAATGCGCGCTGGAATGTAATTGCATCTAAAGCGCATACTCCCGAGATTGGAGCAGTAATAGATGAAGCTATGCGTTCCATCGAAAAGGAGAATAAGCGCCTTAAAGATATTCTTCCCAAGAACTTTGCTCGTCCTGAGCTGGACAAAAGAAGACTCGGAGAAGTTGTGGATTTGTTTACCAATATTCAGATGATTGAACACGGTAGCGAAAAAGATATTCTCGGTCGCACGTATGAATATTGCCTTTCTAAGTTTGCGGAGCAAGAAGGAAAGTTAGCAGGTGAGTTCTATACGCCTTCTTGTGTTGTTCGTACACTTGTTGAGGTGTTACAGCCTTATCATGGCAGAGTATATGACCCTTGTTGTGGTTCAGGTGGTATGTTCGTCCAATCTGCAAAGTTCATTGAGAATCATAGCGGAAATATCAATGACATTTCCGTGTACGGTCAGGACTCCAACCCTACTACTTGGAAGATGGCACAGATGAATCTTGCTATTCGCGGCATTGATGCCGACCTTGGAAAATACAATGCGGATACTTTTTTCAACGATTGTCACCCTACGATGCGCGCTGACTATATTATGGCGAATCCTCCTTTCAACCTTTCGGATTGGGGTGCTGATAAACTTGCAGACGATGTTCGCTGGCAGTATGGTCTGCCTCCTGCAGGTAATGCCAACTTTGCATGGCTTCAGCATATGATTTACCATCTTGCTCCTAACGGAAAAATCGGTATGGTGCTTGCAAACGGTTCACTTTCTTCTCAAAGTGGCGGTGAAGGTGAAATTCGTAAAAACATCATCAATGCTGACTTGGTGGAATGCATTGTAGCGATGCCTTCTCAGCTTTTCTACACAACACAGATTCCCGTATCTTTGTGGTTCCTTGCAAAGAACAAAAAGCAAAAAGACAAGACTTTATTTATTGATGCTCGTCAGATGGGTACAATGATTTCTCGCAAGTTGCGTGAGTTAACCGATGAGGATATCACAAAAATTGCAGATACCTACAATTCGTATGTGGAGGGCTCTCTTGAAAATGTAAAAGGTTTCTGTGCTGTAGTAGACACAACCGAAATAGAAAAGCAAGATTATATTCTTACCCCTGGTCGTTATGTAGGAATTGAAGAACATGAGGAAGATAGTGAAGTATTCGAAGATAAGATGAATCGTTTATCTGCTGAATTATCGAAACTTTTTGATAAATCTCACGATCTTGAAGCGGAGATTAAAGAAAAACTGGGGGCAATAGGATATGACATCTGAATGGAAAACTTATAAAATTAAAGATGTATTATCTTATGTTGTTGACAATAGAGGAAAAACCCCTCCTGTTCAAGATGAAGGATTTGAATTATTAGAGGTTAATGCAATTTCAGCAACAGAGAAATTTCCTCAATATCAAGTGGTTCGTAAGCATGTTAGTGAACACGTATATAACACTTGGTTTAGAAGTGGGCATCCACAGATTGGCGATATTTTAGTTCCCACTGTAGGTACTCTCGGCGCAGTTTCCTATATGAATAAGGATAACTGTTGTATTGCGCAGAATTTAATAGCATTGAGAGCAAATAAAGATATTTGTGATTGTGATTATTTGTATTACATTCTTCGAAACCCTAACACGAGAAAACGGTTGCTAAATCTGAATATCGGTGGAGTTCAGCCAAGTATCAAGGTACCGCACCTAATGGAATTGGAAATTTCACTTCCTGATATTGGTACGCAAAAAAAAATCAGTAGTATTCTAAAAACAATTGACGATAAGATCTCAACAAATCAAAAGATAAACGATAATTTACAGTGGCAGGCGTTTGCGCTGTTCGACAAGCTCTTATCTGGTGAACATCTCGAAGTCTGCTCCTTATCTGAGATTGCAGAACTCAATCCAAAACGCTCTCTCACAAAAAATGAGATGGCTCGGTGTATAGACATGGCGCAGTTATCGACTTCTGGCAGTTTCCCTAATGGGTGGGAAATCAAGCCATATAACGGAGGAATGCGCTTTGCAAACGGAGATACGCTGCTTGCAAGAATAACCCCATGCCTTGAGAACGGAAAGACAGCATATATTGACTTCCTTGATGCCGATGAAATTGCCTTCGGATCAACTGAGTATGTCGTGATGTGTTCACAAGGACAATATCCATCCGAGTTCTTTTACTGTCTGGCAAGATACCCTTCGTTCGTTGACTACGCTGTAAAAAATATGAACGGTAGTAGCGGACGGCAGCGAGTTTCAGCAGAGACAATAGGTAAGTATATACTCCCTCGCCTTACTGATGATGAGCTTGCTGAGTTCAGAGATGTGGTTCCTGCACTTTTTTCTGCAATGAGACTTAATTCACTCGAAAACATTAACTTGTCGGAATTGCGAGATGCGCTTCTTCAGAAGCTGATGTCCGGCGAGATTGATGTCTCTGACATCCAGCTCTAAGCCGCTAAATTATCGCTTGTAGGAGTAATTTTATGAAATTAGATATGCAAACAGCAAATTTAATATGCGATCTCGAATATTTGATAGGTAGAAAATGTTTCAATCCTAAATCATATAACGGTTGGACAAATGTCGAAGGTCTGTTATATCGCTATCCTGTAACTTTTCAAAGGATAAAAGATGGCGATAAAATTAAAGCAGAGCACAAAGTTCAATATGCCGTTGCCGAAGAAATCACTCCTGAAATGGTGGAATCTCTAAGATATAAAATGGGAGTGAACGAATTATACATTGGAAAAGGTTTGATTGATATTTTGAACGAGATTGAAAGAAGATATGGTCTTGATTTCAATAATTTAGAAAAAGAGTATCAGAGCAAATTATAAGAAGCACTAAGAGAGGAATTACTAAATGATTTGTGTGTTTTTAGATTCAAATATATTACATTCAAAATCTACAGATTTTACAAAGGCTCGTTTTGCTGAAAAATTAGAAGAGCTAATTGGAGAAATTGAAGTCAACGATCTCTATACATATGTCAAACTTGTAATTCCTCAAGTTGTTATCAGTGAATTACGCAGACAACAGATTGATGACTGCACCGAGACGGTAAGAACTTTAAGAAAAACAAGGGTCACCAATCAAGTGATTGAACTTCCCGTTGATTACGAAAAGACCTGTGATACGGTATTTGATGGAACATTGGATGACCTACAAGATGGAATCGTAAAAGTTGATATTGCTCCTTACCCACCTAACGAAGCGCTTCAAGGTTTGATACAGCGAGCAATTAGCAAACAACCTCCTTTTGAAGGAAAAGAAAAAGAATCCGATAAAGGATTCAAAGATGCATTAATTTGGGAGTCACTTCTGGATTATAAACGCAAAAACTCAAAAGATATATTTGTTTTATACTCGAGAGACACAAAAATTACCGATGCGTTTTTAGCAAAAGAGTATGTAAAGCTATTTGGCGATGAAATACATATGCTTTATAGAGACGATCCTAATACTCACAAAAAGCTGTTGGATAAGCTTAGAGAGTTGTCTAATGTAGAAGAAGAACGCGCAACATTCTCCCAGCAACTTAAAGACCGATTGATTTCCTTAATTCAAGCTATGCCATCCGTATATTTTGCAGAGCCTGACAAAGTATACGAAGTTGATGGCGAACAAATCAGAGTGGATGATTGCAGCATAAACAGTGTCACAATCACTGATGAAATTGAAGATCACGAAGATATCATTACTTTCTATCTGACCTTGAATATTGCATATGATTTTAGAGATGTATACGGTGGATTTGAAAATATGGATTTAAATCGCAAAGCCATTGTTAATTACGTGCTATCTGCGGATCAGTTCTATTATCAAGGGAACGAGGATCCAGAAGGTGTCTTTTGGGAATTTGATGGACTTGGCGAAAAATTATAATCGCCTTCTATAGGAGGAGTAAGATATGTTTAACGAACAAACATTTGAACAAGCAATTATAGAGCTTTTTGTGAATATGGGATATACCCATATCTATGCGCCCAATTTGGAAAGAGATAATAGTAGCCCCTTACTGGATTCAATATTACAGGATAGTATTGTGAGACTTAACAAAGGGTTACACCTTAATGCAGTAACCGAAGCACTTAACAAACTTAAGTCTTTTGATTCAGGTAGTTTGATTCAAAAAAATGCTGTGTTTATGGATTATTTGCAAAATGGTATTCCTGTACGCTATTATGTAAAGGGCGAAGAACGCAGTTCTGTAGTCTCGATTGTGGACTATAATTGTCCGGAAAATAATGTTTTTAACATTGTTAACCAATTTACATACATTGAAGGTTATAATAATCGTCGCCCTGATATAATTCTCTTTATTAACGGTCTTCCGCTCGTATTGATGGAATTGAAAAGTCCATCTAAAGATGAAGTCGGTGCTGAGAATGCGTATAATCAAATTCGCAACTATATGCAGGACATTCCTTCGATGTTCATATACAATGCCATTTGTGTTATTAGTGACCTTTCTACAAACAAGGCTGGAACCATTACATCAGGGCTTGACCGTTTTATGGAATGGAAAACGAAAGACGGTAGTTATGAGAACACTGCTTGTGCTCAATTTGATACTTTCTATGAAGGCATGTTTCAGCGTGAACGCCTGCTCGATATTTTGAAGAACTTTATTTGCTTCTCAGGTGACACACAAAAGCCCATTAAGATATTGGCAGGCTATCATCAATATTTTGCAGTGCGTAAAGCAATAGAAAAGGCTAAAACTGCTACAGCCACCGATGGAAAAGGCGGCGTGTTTTGGCATACACAAGGAAGCGGAAAGTCGCTTTCTATGGTGTTCTATGCTCATTTGTTGCAGAAAACTTTGGACAGTCCCACTATTGTAGTAATGACAGACAGAATAGATCTCGATGATCAGCTTTATTCTCAATTCTGTAAATGTGCTGATTTCTTGCGACAAACTCCTGTACAGGCTGAGAGCAAGGAACACTTAAAGAGTTTGCTCGAAGGACGAGCTGCCAACGGTATTATATTTACAACGATGTTTAAGTTTGAAAAAGGAGAATCTCCACTTTCAAACAGAAGAAATATTGTTGTTATGGCTGATGAGGCACATCGCGGTCAGTATGGATTTGACGAGAAAGTTGTTATGTCTGAAACCGAGGATGGCGAAAAAGAAGCTCGTATTGTGGTAGGAAATGCACGTATTATACGTGATGCACTACCTAATGCAACATTTATTGGTTTCACCGGAACCCCTGTGTCTGCCAAAGACCGCAACACTCGTGAGGTATTTGGTGACTATATTGATATTTATGATATGACACAAGCAGTAGAGGATGGAGCGACTCGCCCCGTTTACTACGAAAGCCGTGTTATACATTTAAAGCTTGACCAGAACACATTAGCTCTTATCGATTCTACGTATGATTTGCTTGAGGAACAGGCAGATGCAGTTACTATCGAAAAGAGTAAAAAGATGCTTGGTCAAATGGAAAGTGTACTTGGCGCAGATTCCACGATTGAATCACTTTGTACTGATATAGTTGAACACTACGAAAAGAACCGCGCGAACCTTCTAACCGGTAAAGCTATGATTGTAGCATATTCGCGCACAATTGCAATGAAGATTTACCGTCAGCTTCTCAAAATTCGTCCCGAATGGAAAGAAAAAGTCGGCGTAGTTATGACCAGCGGAAACAACGATCCCGAAGATTGGAAAGAGATTATCGGAACGAAAAAACATAAGGAAGATATGGCACGTAAGTTCAAGGATAACAGCGATCCTATGAAGATTGCCATTGTCGTTGATATGTGGCTTACGGGATTTGATGTTCCTTCGCTTGCTACGATGTATGTATATAAACCTATGCACGGATATAACTTAATGCAGGCTATTGCAAGAGTTAACCGTGTGTTCAAGGACAAGGAAGGTGGCTTGGTTGTAGATTATGTAGGAATTGCATCTGCACTTAAAGCAGCCATGAACGAATATACCGCTCGTGACCGTGCGAAGTATGGAGATATGAATATCTCTAAAGTCGCATATCCGAAGTTTAAGGAAAAGCTGCAGGTTTGCAAAGATCTGATGCACGGATTTGACTTTAGCGGTTTTGCAAGTGGTACGCCTCTTGTTATGGCAAAACTTATCACGGGTGCAACCAACTTTATTTTAGATGCAAAACCTATGGGTGAAGAAAACGGAAAATCCATAACTAAAAAGGACTTGTATCTCAAAGAGGCACTGTTGTTAAAGCAAGCACATTCTTTGTGTTCGAGCTTGACTACGGAGCTGGAGCGTCGCGAGGCTGCGTATTTCGAAGCCGTGCGAGCAATGATTATTAAGATTACCTTTGGAGGAAATGGTGGCAAACCGCTGTCGCTCCATGAAATAAACAAGCAAATTAATGAGTTGCTAAAAGCGAGCATTCAAAGCGAAGGCGTTATCAATCTGTTTGATAGTAAATCTGTAGGCGAGAATTTCTCACTGTTTGATCCTCACATTTTGGAAGAGATTTCAAAAATGAAGGAGAGGAACATTGTAGTAGAAATTCTGCGTAAATTGATGGCTGAACAGGTCGCGCTTTACAAGAGAACTAATATAGTTAAGTCCGAAAAGTTTTCTGAAAAAATCGCACAGCTGATGAATGCATACTATAATGGTTTGATTACAAACGAGGAAGTAATCAAAGAACTCTTGGCAGCTGCAGAAGAAATAGCTAATCTCCATAAAGAAGGCGAAAAGCTCGGTCTTACCGATGAAGAGCTGGCATTCTATGATGCTCTTACCAAACCGGAAAACATTAAAGATTTCTATGAGAATGAGACTTTGATTGCAATGACACGAGAGCTTACAGAAATGCTTCGAAAGAACCGTACAATTGACTGGCAGAAGAAAGAAACTGCTCGTGCGGGTATGCGCAAGATGGTAAAACGTCTGCTTAAGAAGTATAAGTATCCGCCGGAAAAATACGATATCGCTATTGAGACCGTTATTAGCCAGTGCGAAATGTGGACAGATAATATGTAAAATTTATTTTCATTAAGAATGGAGGTGTGTACGATGGAAATATCTTATTTTGAAAGAGTAGCTTATAGAGAACCTGCGGTGTTTTGGGTATTCAAAGAGCGACTTGATACTATATTGGCGAATCTTGATAATATGTATTCAATAGACGATATTATGGAGATATACAATGTAGTCGAATACATAGAAAACATCGATGCTATTGATGGAATCCTCGAACAGGACAAGCTACAGTACCGTACACATCTTTCTTCATTAAAACGGAAAATTGGTGCGTATTTTGCTAATATTACGTCAGATAATTTCGACGAGCAAATTAAAATTATAGACACGCACTATGCGCGAGATTTTTGGTGTATTATGTGTTCCTTTAAGAAGATCGAAGGAATTACCCACGATAAGTTCAAAAGTTATTTAGATGAGAATCCGCATCACGTGGATGATATACTTACTCAGAAAGATTTGTCAAAGCGATTCTCTGATGTGATTTATCAACATTTGTTAGAACAACCATACGCCATACGATTCATAATATCCTCTCTGTTTGAGAGGCAACGGCAGCCACAGCCAATATTGTATATAAGGCAAACCTTTTCTTCGGAACAATTGAAGGCATTGTATATTGCGTATATTGAATCAGAACGCTCTCACATCAACATGTTAAAGCTGCTACGAGTTTCTCAAAACGATATGCAGGTAGGCTTGGATGATGAAGTACGCCTTATGGCAAAGCGAAAAGAGCAAGTTTTGATTGATGAATTGAGCAAATCAGCTTCTGCTATTCATACGGATGGTAAAATCGGAGTGTCTTTTAGAGATGCAGATAAAATATCCGAGCTTATCACTGAAAATGGTGATAAAATAATTGTTTATGATAGAAGGTGGATATACGAAAATACAGATTATCCCACTCTACTGAATAATTTTATTTATATGTTTGGTTATACCGATTTGCATTTTCGCTCTACATTTCCTATAAATAGGCATCAAATATCTGCTTTGGAAGATGTTTTCACTGTCAAGGGAATAAAAACCTACCGAGATTCTACGACTTTTTCTATGATGTCAGATTTTTGTTCCCTTCAACTGAGAGGGTATCTTGTTGAATTACAACGAATAAATGTAGATATTGAGTCTATTTTCAAATGGTTTTTTGAAGAATATTTACCAAGCGAATTCGCTGTTACTGGATTTTCTTATAACACCCCATCTTCTGGAACCTCTTACTTGGAAAAATGCAAAAATATAGCAAGTGAGATGGAGAGAGTGCTGAAGCAATACAGGTTATACAGCAAATACGGAGCTATTGATGCGGAACTTTTTGAAATGTCTTCAGAACACATCATATTCTCACAGCTTATAAGCCTACAAGAGAAAAAATATGTTTATGCTAAAAGTGAGCAAGTAATTCGCTGTGCAAATGATTTGTTCAGTAATCAAATGCTGTGTTTTTCCGATGATGGTTCTTTAAGTGGTTATGAAAATTTCTGCGAGGCTCTATTGGCATTGGGAAAGATAGACAAAAAGTTGTTAGATCGTAATTTTCAACAGGAAGCATTGCAACGTTTAATTTCCTTTGGCGCAATATCTGATATAGATGGATTTTATGCCATAAATAATCCGCAAGCGGTTGTGTTAAAGCATCTCTTTGACAAAGAAGTGCTATGTTACAATTATTGCGAGTCCTTACAAAACATTTTGGATGATCTAATTGAAAGGGATGATTTGAGTGAAGGAAAAACTTTGTTTTCCATTCCCGAACAACAATATCTTGACTTCATTCTTAATAAAGCTACCTATAGCGATGGTCTCGATTTGCGAAACAAGTACAGCCACGGAACAACATCGACAAACGAAGCTAAACACTTTGAAAACTATTTAGAATTTTTGAAGATTATGGTTTTAATAATAATAAAAATTAACGAAGAGTTCTGCTTAAAGTTTTATGAAGAAAATCCAATTGAACTCTGTGAATAGTATCAACTGTAGGAAATTTGGCGATGACAAAACAAGAATTTCTCGAATACTGCCTCAATACATACGGCACATCGCCGGACTATCCGTTTGACGAGAATTTTGAGACGGCGGTGCTGAGGCACGAGGATAATCGCAAGTGGTATGCTCTTGTGATGAAGGTCTCACGGCGAAAATTTGGGCTTGACAGTGACGAGGTGATTGATGTGGTAAATCTCAAATTGCCAACGGAGATGTTCGGCTCATTCGGCGCGGTGGACGGCGTATATCCCGCGTATCACATGAACAAGCTCCATTGGATTTCTGTCCTTCTGCCCGATGCGCCCGATGATGTGGTGCAATTCCTTGTGAATGTGAGCTTTGAGTCGACCAAGGGCAAGCAAAAGAAAAAATGATAAGGAGAACGATTATGAAAAGAGTATTGGATTTTCTGAAAAATGCAGAGGTATATTATTTGGCGACGGTTGAGGGCGATCAGCCGAGAGTGCGCCCGTTCGGAACAATAAATGAGTTTGAGGGCAAGCTCTACATACAGACGGGTAAGGTAAAGCCCACGAGCCATCAGTTAGCAGCCAATCCCAAGGCTGAAATCTGTGCATTTAAGGACGGCGAGTGGATTCGTATTGCGTGCGAGCTCACCCCGGATGACCGTTTTGAAGCGAAGAAGTCTATGCTCGACGCTTACCCGAATCTCCGTCATATGTACGACGAGAACGATGGCAACACGCAGGTGTTCTATATGAAGAATGTCGTGGCGACTATTAGCTCTTTCGGTGGCACGCCCGTTGTAATTGAGTTTTAACAAATTGCCTGAGTATTCAATGATTCAAATCAACGATGATACGGCAGAGGCGGCGGACAAAATTTGTCCGCCGCCTCTGCCTTTTTCGACGAAATTTGAACCGATGAACCTTGTTAGCTATCTTTAGTATTCATCATCTTCTTCATACTCGTCAAACAATAAGCTTTCTACCTTGTCAAAATTTACAATCAATATTTCAACATCATCACCTACATAATTCCGCACAAAACTCTCCTGCCAACAAAAACAATATATTCGTGTTTTATGTACTGTGGGATAAGCCGCCCATAACCGACGCAAATTGCCGTCAAGCCAAACTAAAGAGTAAATATTATCAGTGCAATTATCAAAGTGATTTCCGACAAATGGAGTAAGTGTATCCGTTTGAAAAATATTTTTAATCAACATATCATGCCAGTTAGGTATTGTAAAAAAGCGCAGAAATCTTGCTCCATATTCGTTCAACGGAATAAAATGCGTTTTGTCATATATTTGATCAAAATGATAGTTGGAATTTTTTATTTTATGAGTTGCTAAATATGCATCCATTGCAATTTCGCCCGAATTGGCAAACAGCATTGAATAGGCTCTATGAAAGGGCGGCTTTTGTAAGAGAGTTCTTACATTGATATTGGCCTTAATTTCTCCAGCCCCCGACCACTTCATCGGGGTGTACCGAGTATTATAAACAAAATAATCTGTCTCGCCAATAAACAAAGTACCGACCAAACGTGTGAAATTGGTTTTGTTGGCTGCATCGTCTCCACCAAACCATTTTAGCATTCTACTTGTCATAAAGAACGGTTGACGGAGGGGGATGATCGTGTCAAACTCGTCTCTTTGAAAATTGGGAAGATTGTGGGGGAAGATCTCGATGCCTGCATCACGGCATACGGCGAGGACCTCGGCAACTCGATGGTTGCGGTCAAGGTGTTGATCGTTCATCGGCATATTATGTCCGTTTGAAATGATGTTGTAATACTCACCCTCGTCGATCCATTTTAAGATTGGGAGGGCACCACTGTACAGTCGAATCGATTTAAGTCTGCCTTTGCCGCAGAGATTGAAGAGCCGCGGAAGCGAGATCGCTTCCCCGGTTTCGGGGTTGCGAACGGTGAGAGGTTTCATACACTCATCCACCAATTTTCGATACATACGTTTATTTCCGAGCAGGTGTAAAGAGCGCACAGGGTATTCGCCACAGACGGATAATAGGCTGATGAGGCGGTAAAGCCGGCTGTCTTTTTTCATTGTTTTTGTCATGATTTGTTTATCTCCTTTCTTTAATGAACAGTAAACGTTGAAATGAAAAATCCGACGTCTTAGCTTGATACAACGTCGGATTTTTTCCTCTTAAATATGCGAAAAAGTCTTGTATTGCAAGGACTTTTCGGTTTTGAAAAAAGGTGCAAAAAATTTTTGGCGAAAAAGCGCTGTTTTTACACCTGTTTTTGAGGTGGTGAATCGTACAATTTCAGCCCGTTATCGGGGATAGAGAGTTGTATTTTACACCACATCAGGAACTCCTCTTGTGGAACTACGTATACCTCAGTTTTATCTTGATCTCCCTCGGCACTGCAATAGAAGTGCTGACAAACGTGGGGCGAATCGTCCTCCATCACGAACAGCGCAATCGCGTCAATGACCGTTTTGATCTCGATATTGTCGTGGTCGCGCCAAGCTCTTTTGGGATTATCTCTGTTGTAGACGTGCCGAAATATGACGGTACATTTTCCAAACTTCCGCATCGGCTTGTCCATAAAAAAACGCTCTAACGAAGCATACATAATTTCCTTTATGTAGCCGATAGAGGTGTTTCTCTTTTTTGGTAGCAGTGTAGGAATGACCGCGCAGAACCATCCTTCCGCTGTATAGCCGCATTTGGCATAAGCAGCGTCGGTCAATGCTTTCGTTGTTTTCTCCCGCAGTAAAGGTTCGGGGGAGTAAATAGGAAGAGCACGGCATAGCAACGTTGCCCTTTCTTTCTGCTCATATGCCGTAAGTAATAGTTCCGGCGCAGATTGATCGTTCATTTCGATTGCCCGTCGTGCTCTTCTGAGTGTTAAGGTGAAATCTTCTGTTTGTCGTTCAACCTTATCAATGGTTTTCAAAATTTCTTGTGTTTGTTCTTTTGTTAGTTTCATAAATCTCCTTTCTTTGTTCGTGGTATACTTTACCACTATACATATTATAACATATAAGGACTGTTAACGCAATACCAATATCGTGCCAATACTGTGCCAATTTCGTGCCACTTAGAAATATTTTGAAAAAAATCCAAAAAATTTTGATTGTTGAAGCACTTTTCGTATTTTTATACCTTCGACCATATATTTTCCGCCGTTTTGGGAAATAATAACGGTGAATACAAAAAACGGAGGTATCTATGTTCAAACACGAAAAAATGTTATTCCATCCCGTAGAGGTAGAGAGACCAAATCCGCAGTATGCGGTTTTGCTTCAGGAGCAGCTTGGCGGCGGTAACGGCGAGCTGAAGGCGGCAATGCAATATATGTCGCAGAGCTTTCGTATTAAAGACCCCGAGATCAAGGACTTGTTTCTTGACATAGCCGCGGAGGAGCTGGGACACATGGAAATGGTGGCGCAGACAATCAACCTGCTCAACGGTCACGACGTGGACGCAACCAAGGTGCAGGCGGGCGAGGTACAGACTCACGTTCTGCTGGGGCTGAATCCCGGACTAATCAATTCTTCGGGCTACTCCTGGACGGCGGATTACGTGACCGTCACGGGTGACCTGTGCGCCGATCTGCTTTCCAATATCGCATCCGAGCAGAGAGCCAAGGTGGTTTACGAATATCTCTACCGTCAGATCGAGGACAAGAAGGTGCGGGAAACGATTGATTTTCTTCTCAATCGCGAGGAAGCGCATAATCAGATGTTCCGTGATGCCTTCAACAAGGTTCAGGAAACAGGCTCGAACCATGATTTCGGTACGACGAAAGCGGCGAAGATGTATTTCTCACTGTCAAACCCCGGACCGAATACGTTTGCGAATGGTGAGACGCACGCGCCGTCGTTTAAGTAATAGTATCAAAAGAGGGCTGACGATTTGTTTCGTCAGCCCTTTATTCGTCTTTATTTTCCTTTTTTACCATTTCCGCCACGGCTTTGCTGATAGGCACTGTTGTTCGGATTCATTTGATTAGAACGATTGTTGTTATTTGCTCTATTCGCAGAATTATTAGGGTTATTTTGATTCGCGTAATTGTTGAGTTGACTACGGGAATGAGTATTTCCGGACACTCCTTTTCCTTTGCTCATAATATGATCTCCTTTCAGTTAATCGTCTTCTTCATCATCTTGATATCGGCTCCATGATGACGTGAAATGAATATCTCCGCTATCCATATCCATTGCCATATTGTTTGACATTCGCATCATCATATGCCCATCAGAATCAATAGCCATATTATCAGATGTTCGAAACATAAAGTCTCCGTCATCTATATCCCAAATTGGATTTTTCATCATGCAGTTCCTCCCAAGTGTATGTTGATAATCATATTATACAGCGCAAAAGATAAAAAACAATGTACCAATGGTTCAATCCAACTCATCCCACCACGATAACCCCAACGGATTCGTGATCATCTCAATATTATCTCTTACTATATCTAAAAAATAGTCACAGTAATTCCATTGAGCTTGCGCATAATCTTCTCCAAACATCAGTTGGCAATATTCTTTGAAAAACTCCGTTAATCCGTCAATGAGTTCTAAAATGAGTTCTTCTGAAAAATTTACATAATAGAGGGCATTATCACCTTGCTTAAAATCTTGGTTTATAACAACATCAGGAAAACGTTCTTTGAGTGTTTTGTATGTGGAAATGCTGTTGTGCTTAACAAAATTCCAAATACAGTAAAGCTTATCGTGACTCGAAAAATGAAGAAGTCGGCGCACAGGTGTATCGTTGTTTATTCCGCCATATAGAATATTTCGGTCAAAACGATCTTCGATCATTCCTTTATCAGTAAGAATCCTAACGGTAACCGCCTCGATTTTGGAGGCCATTTGCTGAATGAATTGCGAATAGATACCATGAACGAGCTCATATATTTTTTCTTGATATTCATATTCGTTGCGATAATTTTGTATTTCAGCCCATCTACTTGCTGAATTTACACCGGAGATTCCTGCTTGGAGATTAAAATAATCACCCGCATATAGTTTACGAGGCTTTTGAATGCTTTTGGTCGTTAGCTCTATATGTTTTTTGAAATTATTCTCCCAATCGGATTTGATAGCCGATAATTCGTCTACAAAAGCATGGCAACAGTAATCCTGCCTTGAACGCTTTGCAGGATGAAAGTATTGGCTCTTTCTTTTATTGATCACCAGCAGTTGTTCCGGGGTGAAGTCTATGCCGTTAGCTTTTTGAAAACGCTTTGGATCAATCTTCACTTGCAAGCTTTCTCTGCGTCCGGAAACCCACAATCCATAATAACGGGTATCTTCAAAAGGATACTCGTCGTAAGAAACTTGATTACAATGTCTGTTTTTTCTTTCTTTTTTCATAATCTTCTCCCATAAAGAAAGGGACACTCTCTGCAAAAAGTGTCCCTGTGCTTAATTGATTATTAAGCGAATACATAAGACACAATACCACTCTAATCATCACAGTTATGAATCAAATTGTTATCGGTTCAGCCTTAAGGATTTTCTGATGGAGGCGATATACCTGCAACAGTTCAGAACAAATAAAATATGATTTTTACCTGCTACGTATTTATAGGCATAACTCGGCAATACGCGTCCGAATATTCTTATGCGCTAATATTATAGCACATAAATTTGTCTTCGTCAATATTATAGCACAAATTGCGTACGCTTTCGATGTACCAACAGTACAAAAAGGACACCCTACGAAAGGATGTCCTCAATGCGAACTTCAAAAAGATTGGCTAAATTCATAAGATTCTCAATGGTCGGCATTTTTGTCCCTTTTGTCCACTCGTAAATAACGCGAGGGGAACTAAGCATCAAAAACTCTGCAACGTATTCGTACGTGTAGTTTGACTCATCAATCAGTCGGTACAAATTTAATCCTACTTTTTGCTTGTCCAATTTTTGTTTGTAATTCATATGTTACCTCCCATAAACGAAAATCTTCATTTCGGGATGTAATGAATTACGCAATTATTATATCATAAAAAACACTTTAAATCAATAGAATATTCAGAAAATATTGTCATTCGAGAAAACAGCTTGTCCTTATCGATTTTTTAATAAATTAAGCTAAATTTTGGTAAAATTACGTGTTGTTGTTCTTATATGATAGCAGGATGGCAATTTTTGAGCGTTTTGCCGAAGTGTGAAAAATCCTTGTATTTCAAGGCTTTTCGGCGATTTTTTGATAAAGGTTGCTCTTGCAATATTGCAGCATCTGCCGCAAGGTCCTCGTTAAGGTCGGTAATGATATCGCCCTTAACACCCACGTATTTCATATCAAAGGGCACGCCCGACGCCGCTACGGGGTAAAGACCTGTCGTATGATCAACGAAATAGGTCGCAAACGGGCTTCCCTCGATCTCGTCGGGGGTAAGGTCCTTTGTCAGCTGATACAGAATAGCCGCTATCATTTCAAGGTGCGCAAGCTCTTCGGTGCCTACGTCAGTGAGTATTCCCGTTACCTTATCGTAAGGGCAGCTGTATCTCTGGTGCAGGTATCTCATAGATGCCGCAAGCTCTCCGTCGGGGCCGCCAAGCTGGGAAATTATAATATTTGCGTAATTCTTATTGGGATTTTTTATCTTTACCGGGTACTGAAGCTTTTTCTCGTATATCCACATACAGTCTGTTCCTCTCTTTCCTTAATTTGCCGAAGCTTCCCAAGGCCAAGGGGAGCTTATCCAATCCCACGAGCAGTCGCTGTCGTTCTCAAAGGGGCTCATGGGACGCTTACATTTTGAAGCAAGAGCCGAGCGAAGTGCTTCTCTTTCGGAAAGGAGCTTATGATAGTATTCAAGCGCCTTTTTGCACTCGGGATACGCGTCAAGGTAGAGAACAGTATCTACTATGGAGAAATCTATCTTCTGAAGCCTTCTCATTATAGCCTTGCAATCATCTCCCATATTGCAATCAACGTTCATTCTCTCCATTCTGTCTGTAACCGGCTTTTTGGGGCAGTTGTACAGAGGAGTGGGGCTCTGTCTGTTTATTTTCATGTTAGTATTCATTCCAAAATTCTGTCTGTTAGCCACGGCAGTTTCCTCCCTTTGTTACAGTCATTCCCATAAAGGGCAGGTCAAGCTCCTTGAATACGGTTCCCGACATTAGGGCTTTATCAAGGTCGTACAAACCGTCGAATTCCTGAATCGGGGCATACACCATTCCGAGTGGATGAGCCTTCAAACCCCATGCAGTGTGTCCGCCGCAGGTCTCATTTTTCTCATGCTCACATGCAGGCACCGCACACTGACAGGAGTCAAGAATACGCTCGGCAAGGCTGTCGTTTATTCTGTTGTCCATATAAAAATGTCTACCTTTCTTTCTGTTCTGAAATCGGTCAAAGGAATAACCGACCTCACAAACAGTATATGAGGAAAGCAAATCTTTCGACAGTTTATAAAATAGGTTATTTACATTTTTTCAAATCCGTGGTAGAATGTATAGTAGTAAAAATCAAGGAGATATACCGTGAAGCAGAATTATCAGCTCATACTTGACAAAACAATAGAAGCCGAATGTTCGGAAAACAGGCGCCCTACCCTGCTTTTGCACGCCTGCTGCGCGCCCTGCTCATCCTACGTGCTTGAATACCTTTCGGAGTATTTTGATATAACTCTTTTCTTTTACAATCCGAATATTTCCCCAAAAGAGGAGCATGACTTCAGATACGCCGAGCTTGTGCGTCTCGTGGACGAAATGGGGCTTTCTCTGCGCGTTAAGGTCATAGAGGGTGCTTACGAGTCCGAACGCTTCTATTCGCTTTCAGAGGGGCTTGAGGAGCTTCCCGAGGGGGGAGCGCGATGCGCCAAATGCTACGATCTGCGCCTTTCGGAGACCGCAAAGCTTGCCGCCGAGGGAAAATACGACTTTTTTACCACGACCCTTTCCATAAGTCCTTACAAAAATGCCGAATGGCTTAACAGCATCGGCGTAAGGCTCGGCGAGGAATACGGTGTGCGCTATCTCGTTTCCGATTTCAAAAAGAAAAACGGCTACAAGCGTTCCTGCGAGCTGTCCGAGAAATACAGACTTTACCGCCAGAACTACTGCGGCTGTGAGTTTTCGAAAAGATAATAACACATTGACGCAATAAGCGGTGGGCATATAATGCCCACCGCTTATTTTTACAGATTAAAATATTGAATTATTTATTCGGACGGTTTTCATAGCTGTCGAAGATGCAATTATAGCAAGCACCGTCGTCATTAACATGATTTTCAGGAGCAATCACTTCTCCGTTAACGGTTATGTCCGCATACGAGCTAAACGAATCTGCCCCCGGTCGTTCTAAAGTGGAAAAATACAGAGAACTTACAGAGAACTCCATTAACGAGTTTATAGAGATTTTTCCGACATATTCGCAGTTCTTTACGTCTACCAAAAGACCGACACCTATCAATCCTCCGCAAATACCTTCGCCTTCCGCCAAACACATAACATTAATGTTGCCCTCGATCTTGCAATTAACCAAACTGCTGATCCACATCGATTCGTCAGTATTATGAATTCCGGAGCCCAAACCGCTTACTAATCCACAAGAAATATATAGTTCATCGGATGTTGTTTCACTTATGTTTATGTTGATTTCTGCATTTTCCATTACAACTCTATATAGCAATCCGCTGAAATTACTGAACATACCGTAAGATAGAAGTTGCAACGACTCATTATTACCAGCGGGAAGCGAAACTATACCGTACTTTTGGATTGTAAGATTCTTTATCGCATATCCGTTTCCGTCAAGAACTCCGTAAAATTCGTAGGGTTGCCAATCAAAGCCCGTCATATCGAGGTCCTGAGTCAAGCGGTAGATCTTTCCGCTTTCCATATTCTGGAGCTGATCAGGGGTTGAAACATCTATGATCTCCGCCTGTTTGTATATTAAATAAAATACAATATTAGGCATATAACTATCTCTTTCAGGCTTATCTGACTGCCACCATCTCCAAGTTGATATCTTATCATCAATGCCATAGCTTATCCAATATAATTCATATTCTACAATTTCAAACAGAGAAACGCTGTTAGATGCAACGATTGGTATTTCAAAGGTATATTTTGTGTCGGATATCTTTGTCAGCGGACAAACAAAGGACTCGTCGCCCAACTTAAGCGTAACAGACTTAAGAGTGTACGGTTCTGCACCCTCAACCTCGAGAACACCGATAATCGCATCACCTTCACGGAACAAGCTATTATCCTCTAATAACCCGAATTTTGTGATTTCAAACGTATCTATAACGTATATAAATTCGGGGTGTTGATATTGAATATCCGCCTGAGCCTTCTCTCCGTTGCCCATACCGTACGTAAGAGCAGTAACGTTCAAACCGTGTTTTCCCACAGCGCCTACATTATAGATCAGCTCATATACGGTCTGACCCAACAGATCGGGGCGGTACACCGTAGCAATACAGGTCTGACCGTTAATGACAAAGGACTCGATAAGGGCGTTATCGGGATTGTTAACGGTAATCTTTAATTTAGTTTTGACATTAGGACTATAACAATAATAGGTTGTTTCAAGAGTCTCAATAGTTATGTCCCGAGCAGAGGTTACAATTGACCTCACTGCATACGAGCTACGCACTCCGTTGCCGTCGTTAAGGTCATACGAGTATGAGATTTTGACGCTGTATTCGGTGTACGAAACCAAGCCGTCAAAGCTTCTTACGTCAAGGCTATCCGCTTCCTTAAGTAGTTCTGCGCCCTTATAAAGCTCTACCTTGGTAATCGTGCATAAATCGTCCGTGTCAACCACGCCAATATCAAATCCTACGCTCGTTTGCGTTTGGGTAGGATCTGTAACAGAAACTACGGGAGCAGTCTTTGCAAGGGTCTTAACCGTTTTTCTAACAGTCTTGGTATGTACACCGTTGCCGTCGTTAAGGTCGTAGGCATAGGTTACGGTTATCGTATAGTCGTTATTTGACAGCAAGCCGTCAAATACTACCGTATCGGCAAGAGCCTTTGTAAGAGTCGTTCCGTTTGCGTGGCTTAATTTAATTTCGGTGATACTGCCTATATTATCAACGTCGGTCTCGTTGATTCCAAACGATACCTCTGTTTTAGTTGTGTTAGTATTTATTATTTCGTAGGTCGGAGCAGTCTTTGTAAGGGTTTTTACCGTCTTTGTAACAGTCTCGGTATGTACACCCTTGCCGTCGTTGAGGTCGTATTCGTAGGTTACCTTTACGGTGTAGGCATTATCAGAAAGAAGATTTCCAAAGAATACCGAGCTTACGGGAGCTGCCATAATAGGCGTGTCGTCTCCGTGTAGAAGCTCTACCTTTACAATTTCTCCTATATTATCGGTATCGGTCTCTTCGAAAGCCACGGATATTGAGTCGAAGGTAGCTTGGGAAATTTCCACCCTATATTCAGGCGCGATCTTTGCCACAGTCGTGAATATCTGTTCGACGGTATTCTCCGTGTTATTGTGAACAAATTTAACTACCGCCTTGTACGTAAATCCCGACAAAAGCCCGTCTATTCTATCCCCCGTAATATCGCATATCTTCTCATCTCCAAGGAAAAGCTCCGAGGATATTATCTGTCCCTCACCCTCGTTCCAAAGGTAGGAGAAGCTTATTCCCGTCTGAGTGGTCTCGGTTATATTAAAGCTCAAAACGCCCTTCGTACGAATACCGCTTTCGTAAAGAGTATAAGTATCTATTCCGTTTCCGTCGTATTTGTCGTACTTTGCGACTATCGCAAGTTTATAGTACGATTCGGGAGTAAGCATATCAATATCAATATCGTTATTTCCGAGTACAAGCTCCTGAGAGCCTACTATATTCTCTCCGTCGTAAACTACCGCCATAGGCGTGCAATTGCTCAATGCAAGAAGTCCTACGGGGTCATTAAGCGCAACCTTTGCCTTTACGCCGTACATTCCCATTTCCACGTTAGATACGCTGACGCTTGGCTGTCTTTCGGTATATACACCCACAGCTACAGTTCGGTCTCCCTCAAGACGAACGTCCTTTATCTCGGTTCCGTCTACGTACTTGATATTGTCAAGGGTATATTCGATAACACCCTCTGCATCACCCACGTTGACCTTAAGTATAAGGTTTTCAAGGTCGGAGCCTCGCTCGAACATATAGCTTGAATACTTATTTCCGTTAAGTGTGAATGAAAGTATTTCAAATGCATCGGGGTTGTCCACGTGAACGGTTATATAAATATCCTCGTTTGCCTTTGCGTAATATATGTCCTGCGCGCTATACGCGGAATTCAGAAGATTCTCCGCCTTCTCTGCCGCCTCACCCTTGGGTATAGCTTGATTTCCGTTTCCGTTTCCGTTACCATTGCCTTTGCCCGCCAAAAATACGGGATCCTTTGTAAGAGGAGTAATGCTAATGCCGTTCTCATCCTGACGTATAACAACGTGATCCTCGGGATTTTGAAGAGCAACACTTTCATCTACCGCACCCGAAACTGTCATTCCCGTGTATACGGGTACCTGTTTTCTTCCCAATATGGGTATAAGAATTACCGTAAGCAAAGTAAGAATTACCACAACCGCCGCTATCGGCGCCATTACGGCTATTCTTCTCTTGTTTTTTCTTTTTTGCATGCTGTTTATCCAACCGATTCTTTTTTCGGTGGCTTTGTCGAGAGTTTCGTCATTTATGTTTGAGAGGGCATCTATAATTATAGTTTTCTTCCTGTTATTGTTGCTCATACCACAGTCCCTCCTTTATTAATCTTTCCTTTAAGCGGTCGCGCATATCCGAAAGGCTTCTCGAAATGGTTGTCCGATGAACGCACATCATATCGGCAATATCGTTTACCTTATCGGAATAGTAGTACCGACAAATAAACATGGTAGCGGAATTATCGTCAAGGCTTTCAAGAAATTCATTGATCACCCTGCCTATTTCGTTGCTCATGCGCTCCTCTTCGATGGAGTTGTCGGTGGATATGTAGCTCTCGAGCTCCTCGATAGACACCGCAAACTCGCTGGCTACGCGCTTTTGTCTCATTTTGCTCTTGAACTTGTTGATTGCAACACCTCGCATTATTTTCGAAAGAAATACCTGCAGTGCCGTGGGGCGCGATGGTGGAATACTGTTCCACGTTCCGAGGTAGGTATCGTTCAGACACTCCTCGCTGTCAAGATCGTCGTGAACGATGTTGTATGCGATGGTCATAAGATATCTTCCGTATTTGTCGTCGGTCGCCTTGATTGCCTTTTCCTCTCTGTTCCAATATAACTCGACTATCTGCTCGTCGGGCAATATGGAGCTTTCGGGAATATCTTTGGTCTTTTTCATTTTTCGCTCCTTTTCAGAAAAAATGTTTCTACATACTACATATCAACATTTTTTTGAATTTGTAGCGTATTTTTCCGAAAAACTTAAAAATATTTTTTTATTTTTGTTATGTAAAAAGGGCTGCGCGAATCTGTCTGTCAAATCCGGCACAGCCCTATTGCTGCTACTCCAAAGATTCTCTTCTCATTATCTCGCAAAGAGCATCGAATTCCTTTGGCATGGGAACGGTGAAGTGTTCCTCTTTTTTTGTCGTCGGGTGAGTCAGCACAAGCTCGGTAGCGCAAAGGCACTGCCCCGATATATACTTTCTGTGCTTTGCTTCAAAGCCCGTTCCCGCGCCTCCGTAAACATCGTCTCCGAGAAGCGGGTGTCCTATATACGACATATGGACTCTAATCTGATGAGTTCTTCCCGTCTCAAGCTCACAGCGAATAAGGGTGTATCTTCCAAACCTCTCTATTACGCTCCAATGGGTAACGGCATTACGGCTTCTCATGTTCGGGTCGCGTATTACCGCCATTTTCTTTCTATCCACGGGGTGTCTGCCTATAGGCGCGTCCACCGTTCCGCTGTCTTCCTTGAAGTTTCCTATTGCTATTGCGTAATAAATTCTTCTTACCTTATGCTCCTTTATCTGCTCGGCAAGAAATATATGAGAGGCATCGTTCTTGGCAACCACCAAAAGCCCCTCGGTATCCTTATCTATTCGGTGAACTATACCGGGACGGATAACTCCCCCAATTCCCGAAAGGCTATCCCCACAATGGTAAAGCAGAGCGTTTACAAGGGTTCCGCTGGCGTTTCCCGCGGCAGGGTGAACTACCATTCCCTTGGGCTTATTTACGACTATAATATCCTTATCCTCGTAAACTATATCAAGAGGAATATTTTCCGGTAATGCCTCGTCAGGCTCTGCGTCAGGGATCTCCAAGGAAAACACGTCGCCCCGTTTTATTTTATAATTCTTCGCTATTGCCTTACCTCCTACAAGCACGTTTCCGCTCTCTATAAGTCTTGCCACCGCCGATCTTGTAAGCTCCGTACGCTCGGCAATAAATGCGTCGGCTCTTTTTCCGACATCAGAGGGCTCGGAAACGATCTCCTCTACCATATCCTCAACGTATCCGTCTCCGATATATTCAGACATTTCAATCACCTCCGAGCCCTATATGCTTTATTCTTCTTTTTCTTCCTGACCGTCAGCAGAAGCCACTTCCTCGGGCTTCTCTTTGTTTTTTTGCTTTTCTTCCTTATACTCCTTGATTATGGACTTGACGCACCACAAAAGAAGCATTGCTCCGCCCACGCAAACACAAGCGTCGGCTACGTTGAATATCCAGACCCAAAGGTCTCCGAATCCGCAGAAGTATATAAAATCTCTTACGACCTTGCCACCTTGTTCGGGGTCAAAAACACTGGTAAAGAAAAGCCTGTCTATCATGTTTCCTATACCGCCGCCTATTATCAGCGATATGCCGATGCAGGCAAACTTACTTGCGGGTCTCCACTTAACAAGGTAAACCGCAAGTCCTACTATGGCTATGACCGACACGCTCATAAATATCCATCTCGCACCCGACAAAAGTCCGAATGCCATTCCGTCGTTTTCAATGTATCTGAATTCAAGAACCTTTGGTATTACTTCAATACATTCAATATCTGCAAGATGCTTGACAGCCGCCACCTTGGTAATCTGATCCACAGCCACCGAAACGGCAGCTATGGCAAAATAAACAATCAACCACATCATATATGTTATTCCGCCCTACAAATATTTTTCGGCTTCGAGGCGGTATCTGCCCTTCTTCGTTTTATCACAAAGAGACAATACCCTGAATTTTCCCACTCCCCTTACGGATATTACCGCGGGAGCGTTTACCGCTTTGTCGGGGCGTTCCTCGCTTTCAAAGTCTATTTCCACAAGACCCGACTCAACCGCCGTTCTTGCTTTATCTCTGGACAGATTGCAAAGCGCCGCTACAACGGCATCAAGTCTGCCCGACGCAACCGTATCGTGGATAGGCTGCATTTTTCTTTCGGGGGCATTCCACTCCCCGCGATCTACTCTTTTTGTTTTAATCTTATCACTTGCAACGAAAGAAAGCTCCGAAAGAATAAATTCGGCTATTCCGCCATTGCATAATATAACGGCTTCCTTTCCCTCCGGTTCGGAAATCAGAATATCTCCAACGACAGATCTTTCTATGCCAAGTCCCAACACAGACCCAAGAAAATCCCTATGCGTAAGTCGCCTATATCCGCTTCCGATAATTTTTACTGCTGCAATATCGGCTGAAAATCCGAAATCCTCAAGATAATTCTCAATATCTCCCGAAAATGCCTCATCTATGCCCATATAGTCGGGAAAAATATATATTCTCTGCCGCTCTGCGCCGGAATAACCTCCGTAAGAAAAAAAGCTGACGCCCCGCCGTCTCAGGTATACCGATGCAAAATGCAGCTCGGCAGGAGACAGAAAATCCGACATGCCAAGCTCTCCGCGCTGCGAAAGCCCGTAAAGATCATCAAGCCTTGCGTAAAGCAGTTCTCTCTGCTCTGCGTTCTCTTTGACACCCATGGCTCAAGGCAAAAAAATACCCAAAAGGAATATTGCCAGATATGCTACCGTAAACGAGATATCAATAGGAATATTCTGAAACCAATTGAGCTTATTGAACAGCGCACGAAAAGGATAAACAAAGGGCTCGGTAACACCGTACAGAAATTCCAAAAATTTATTGGAATCCATTGGAAACCACGAAAGTATAGCCCTCAGGAGCATCGCCAGCTGAAGCACCATCAGAAAAATCCTGACAATGGTGGATACCACGTATAAAGCTTCTACCAAAACCAAGTTCCTCCCATAGAATCAATAGCTCCCTTCACTGAGGGAGCAAAATAAAAGCACTTGGGGCTGCTGCAAAGGACTTGCAACAACCCCGAACAATCAGTCTCCGCTTACCATAGCCTCAATGCTGCTAACATCAACGTTTTTGGGAGCGATTACGATGGTCGTCTTGCTTACCTTGGTCATAATACCGCCGGCAACGTGTACCGCCCCGTTAAGGTAGTCAAGAAGACGAATCGCCTGATCCTTTGCTATGCTCTCGATATTGAGAAGGATCGTGTTGCCGTTAATAAGAAGATTAGCTATCTCGATAGCATCCTTATACTCCTTGGGGTTTACGATCTTGAGCGCGGGAGCTGCGGGAGCAAATGCCTCGGGCTCTGCAGGCACGGGCTGAGGATCCGCTTCGAAATCGTTAGCCATGGTATCATCCTCGTAGCCGTAGCCGTCGTTACCGAAGTCCTTATCTTCCTCTGTGTACTCGTCGTAGTTCTCTGTTTTCTTTCCGAAAAATCCCATACTGTCCTCCATTTTATTTATTATTATTTTTTATTCTTCTTTTATTTTACCTTACAAAAAGGCTTCTTCCTATCCTTACTATATCCGAACCGCAAGCAATAGCCTCCTCAAAGCTCTCACTCATGCCCATAGAAATAATAGGTCTATCTATATTATGCAATTTTTTTGTCCAAATGTCAAGAACTTGACCGTAAGTTTGTTGAAAATATTTTATATATTCCTCTTTTTTTTCGCATTTTGGAGCCATAGTCATAAATCCGCGCAGCTTTATATTTGAAAACGCAGAAATTTCCTCGCAAAAGCTCTCTACGTCGGCGGGGGCAAGACCGCTCTTACTCTCCTCCTCGCCCGAATTTATCTCAACGAGAACGTCCATTACGATTCCGTGCTTTACTGCCTGCTTATTTATCTCCGACGCAAGCTTCAGGGAATCCAATGAATGTATCATACACACCTTATCGATTATGTACTTTACCTTATTTGTCTGAAGCGTGCCAATAAAATGCCACTTAAGTTCGTCTCGGTTTGGAAGTCCCTCATAATGCTCAAGAAGCTGCTGAACTCGGTTTTCGCCTATATTCTTAACGCCCATTTCTGTACAAAGGTAGCTAATCTCAGCTACCTCGGCATATTTTACAGCCGCAAGAAGCATCACGCTTCCCTCGTGGCGCCCCGCGAGTTTTTCTGCCTTTGCTATACGGGCTCTTATATTTTCCGTGTTTTCTTTTATATACTCAAAGCCCATTTATTTCAGTATCCTTCCGTCAAAAAGATTTGTTGTATTCAGAATAATCATGTCGTTTTCACGAAGATATTTGCGTCCGTCCCTGTCCTCGGAGTCATGCTTTACAAGGTAGTAATCGCTTCCCTCGTAAACAATATCTATATATCTGAACTGAACTACGCTACCTCGGAGTATATATACCCCTATTCTTCCCTCTTCCCTTATAACAATATCCTTTGGAACGTATATTCCACTCTCTGTGTCAACGGTTATGCTGACACTCTGGCATCTGTCAAAAGAAAAGTTCTTTGGTAAGCGGTCGCAGCTGAACACCAGCAAGGGATCGTCCGTTGAGCCACCCTTTACTATTTTTTCAAGATACAAGGGTAATTCCGTTCCGTTGTTTTCGGAAAATACGGCAGAGTAAGTCTGTTCGGTCGCAAAATGCTTAAGATCCGCTCTGTTGACCGCCATGATAAGCTTCCACTGACTGCTGCTTCCAAGCTTTCCGTAGGCACCCTGAACAGCTTTTGGGGACATAGCGATATTTACAAGCTCCCTGTACGTCTCATGAGTTATACCGTCGGCGGCGGCTATTGTAAAGTATCCCTCACACCCGTCTGTTTCGGAAAAGAAATATCCGGGCTCCGATACGCTGCAGGTAATCCCTTTCCCGCTTTGAGAAAAGATATTATCCTTCTCTGCACGAAGCGACTCAAGGGTTTTCTCCTTTTGGGTGCTCTCCTGAGCTCCGTCAAGGCTGTCCACTGCCTTAATCTCATCCGAAATGTTAATTCCCACAAGCAATTTGTTTATGTTATACTCAAGTCCCGACGAATCTCCGTTTGCAAGAAGCTTTACAAGCGCATCGTAGGTATCCGAATTTTCCTTGTTCTGAGCACCGTAATCAATGTTTTCTATACTGCTTCCCGTACTTCTCTCAAATATGGAGATATACTCGTCAAGCCTTGATATATACGACTGCTCCGACGCGTTTTTTTCATAGACCGTGGCAACCGACTGCCCCTTTCCTACCTTTGTACCGTCGGGGACCAGATAATCGACTATCCCCGTATTATCGGAGGTAAGAACCTGTTCATCCTTGAAAAGGTATCCGTTATAGCTCACTACTTTTTTTTCGGTAGTAACACCTGCCGCATAGGTAGTGTAATCCTCTCCGAAAAGGTTGATTACATGATAAACGGTATATGAAATTATAAGCAAGCAAACAAGTCCCAGGGCTATTCGCTGCTTCAAGCCCGTCTTTATCCTCATGCGACTTCCCCTTTCATAAATTCACACTTTAATTATAACATATTTTCAGTTATTTTTAAAGAGCTCCAAAGCATTATTTACAATATCTTCAAATGTTTTTCCGTTGACTGTGATCCACTTAACGTAGTCCTTTGCGGAGAACCACGTCATCTGACGCTTTGCGTATCTTCTTGTTGCCAGCTTAAGTCTTTGGACGGCGGTATCAATGCTTTCTTCTCCCTGCATATACGGAAAAAGCTCCTTATATCCTATTGCCTGAGATGCGGTAGCATTGGTTGCAAAAACGTCCATTTCCATAAGCCTGCGTGTCTCATCGACAAGCCCCTCCTCAAGCATCAGATCCACTCTTCTGTTTATACGCTCGTAAAGCACATCACGGTCGTCATATCTGAGACCTATAACACAGGCATCGTACCTGTCTCCGCCCAGTCTTGATCGACGGTCAAGCTCGGTTTTCGTAACTCCGCAGACCCGATATATCTCTATTGCGCGGATAACCCTTTTTACGTTATTTTTATGAATAGACTCAGCACTTTCAGGATCTATTTCGTAAAGTAGCTGCCACAAGGCATCTGCTCCCTCGTTCTCATGAAATTGCTCAAGCTCTCTGCGAATATTTTCGTCAAAGGTATCGGGCTCGAAATCATTCTTTCTCAAAAGAGCATCAAGATAAAGCCCCGTACCACCGCAGACAATGGGAAGCTTTCCTCGCTTTGCGCAATCCTCCACTGCTCTGCTTGCCATTTCAACGTATTCGGCGCAGGAGAAGCTCTCATGCGGCTCGGCTATATCTATCATATGATGAACAACGCAGTCCAGCTCTGCCCTTGTGGGCTTTGCCGTACCTATGTCCATGTTTTTATATATCTGCATAGAATCGCAGGAGATTATTTCACCGTTAAGTCTTTTTGCAAGCTCAAGGGCAAGAGCGCTTTTTCCTCCGCCCGTAGGACCTACAACGGCGAGTATTCGTGTTTTAGTCATCAAATAAGTCCTTATTTAGCGTTTCTCTGAATTGTTTTTTTATGCCTTAAAATTTCTTTTGCCGTGAATATGTAACCGGTTTCTCGAAAAGACGATTCGCAAATCGTCCGAGGGTCATTTTTGAATGATCACTACAGAATTTCTTTTATTCTATCAGCATCGCATCGCCGTAATGTATGCGATATAAGAACCCCGCCCGTGTCATCCTCGAACGAAGTCGCCACGCGAGATTCTTCGCTTCGCTCGAGAATGACCGCGAGTGGCGACGCAGTGAAGGATCTCGGGCGGGAATTTCTTTTATTCTATCAGCATTGCATCTACGATGCTGATGCTATATAAGATTTTACCGATTGGTAATATTGAACAAATCAGTCGGTAATCATACCCTTTCATGACCGTTTCCGTATTCCCTTTTCATTGCATCAACAGACACGACCCATTGTTTCCCGAATTTGCAAACGTCAACGCCGTTGACCAATTTGCCATATGTGATTGCCTTACGAAGCGTACTTTCATTGAGTCCCCAAAGCTCGGTTGCATCGCTGAATGCCATCAGTCCGTCAAAGGGTGTATCAACCCGCACACCGTTTTCCCAAAGCTCGTCGCAAGAGAGATCTAGATCATCGTTCCAAACGATACCGTAGCCACCGACATCCACAGAAACGCAAGCAAACTCCGCCTGATTATCCTTTAATTCAGCAAACAACGGAATCTTTTCAAACAACGGCTTTACGTCATAAATCTTCGTAACTCCCTCCGAAAACTGAACACTTAGCTTATATTCGGGAAGAGCAAAAACATTTTTGATTTTGTGAAACATTATACTACCTCCTTATTCAAGCGGTGGGATCTTCTTGAACTCCTGTGTTTTCCATATTTCCATCAAAGTATCCTTATGCATAGAAATCCATTCCTGCACCATATTCATTGCTTTACTCGGGAGATGCCCTTCAAGCAACTCTCCCGTCATAAAATCAATTGCTGCGACATCTTCATTATAAATTGCGTGTATATGCGGCGGATTGTGCTCACTCTGCAAAAAATACATTCTGATAATAATTCCGTAAAATCTTGATAATACAGGCATTGTTATTCTCCTTTTGATGTTATCCTCAATCACATTATATCACGATACCGTGATTTTGTCAATGCTTTTTTAAGAATTATTTTCTTATATGTCATCAGCATCACCAACCGATGCTGAAAAAGCTACACAAAATGCATAAAAGATAATTTTGTGTATTTTGACGAACGATTTGAAGTATAAGAAAAGTTACCAATCGGCTATGGTAGTTGCCAATTGGTAACCTTGTATAAATACCACTTTTTGTTTTTGTTATATCATACAAAAGTTCTTTTATTCTATCAGCATCGCATCGCCGTAATGTATGCGATATAAGAATCCCGCCCGTGTCATCCTCGAACGAAGTCGCCACTCGAGATTCTTCGCTTCGCTCGAGAATGACCGCGAGTAGCGACGCAGTGAAGGATCTCGGGCGGAATTTTCTTTTATTCTATCAGCATCGCGTCGCCAAATCTCACGTTCTTTTGAAAAATGTCTGCAACCTCTTGCGGTGTAGCCACATCGAATAGCTTTTCTTCTTTGCATCTCTCCGCAAAATCTTTGTCATACACGAGGATCTCGTCGGTCATTTTTTCAACCAGCTCTACCTCCGATACAAGACCGCTTCCTTTTCGGTAAAGGTCTCCCACGTTCTCGGTAAAACCATCTTCATATCTGACGGTCGCCTGATACTTTTCTTCGTGGGTATCCGTTCTTCCTTCGGGATAACGATGATACTTGTGGAGCCATACAATCACTCCCACTTGGTTATTGTGAGGGTTGCGGTCCGATATATACGGGATTCTTACCTTATCTCCGAGACTAAACATTACCAATCCTCCTGTTGAATAACATCACGCTTTGCCCTCTCGAAAGCGTCTTTGAGCTTCGGATCAGCCTCGATCTCATCGTATGTCAAGCCGAGTGCTTCAACCGTATCATCGGTATCGTATGTATAGCCGTATTCGTGATTCGCCAGCTCGTAGCGGAACATATCGTAGGCGAAATCAGGAATCGTCTCCATCAGCTCTTTTTCTTCGTTACGATGTCGTTCGATCATTTCAAGAAAGGCAGGAACGTCGGACTTTCTCATAAATCCGAAACCTGTGTTCGGGATCTTGCAGATTTTCTTGGTGTCGGTCGGCTCCAAGCCCCAATCACGCATCATCTTGTCGAAGCTCTCATCTGTGAGGGCGAAGCCAAGGGGAAATGCGTTGAATTCTTTCTGGTGCAGCTCTTTCATTTGCTGGTATGCGTTCATTTTCTCGTCTCCTTGTAATACTTGATAAATTCGTCAAGGGTTCGGTCTGCGTATGCCTGAATGTAGCCTTCTTCCGAGTGGGATTGAATGTCAGCCCAATCCATTTCAGGCTTATGCTGATACCTTTCATTCCACGTCGTTTCTACGAGAATGGCAATCTGTGCCAAGTCTTCATAGTCAAGATCCTCGGCGTCGGGATGCTTGCCGAGCATAGCCATCACCTTCATCTGCTCGTAGTTGTACTGGTATGCGTAAACTGATTTGTTCATTCTTCCACCTCCGTTTTACCGGCGTATCCTACCGAACGAGTCGTTTTCTTTCTTGCAAAGGGTGCGTTTCTTGCCATATGCAAGACCTTATCAACACCTTCGCATCTCAAAATTCCTTCCAACCAATACTCGATTGCTTCCTTATCGTATGGAACTCCTTCCTGCAAGCAACGCTCACGAATGATTTCGTGTGCCTGATCGAGAGCTTCCACCTCGCTGTTGTCAAGGTGAATGATGTCGGTTATCTCGCCGAACTTTCCGATCTTGCGTTCAACCCTCATTCTTTGTCTCCTCTTTCTTTTTGGAAAGAACAAGTGCGGTGTATATGACGCCTTCTTCCGATCCCACGTATGCAACCGGCTTATACTGAACCTCAACCTCGTATCCTTTTCCTTGCATCTTTCCGATAGCATCTCCGAGCATATCCAAAAAATCTTTGCTCTTCGAGCTGGATACTATCTGACCTTCCGTAATCATTTGCTTTTCTCCTTTTCTTCTTTTTCTTTTTTGGCTCTTTCGTATCCGTAGTCCTTTGGGCTGTAAACAAACAGCTCAAAGTCGAACAGGTATCTTTTCTCGATTTCGAGGATATTTCGTTTCACAACGTACTTGCTTATCGGCTCGCATCCTCCGATGGTGGTTAAGCCACCCGCTGTTTCCATCGTCCAACTGTACGCTCCCGCACTCCTCAACCAATGTCCTGCGTAGGTTCTTTTGAAAGATTCGGGAAGCACTTCAAATCCGAATTCTTTCTTTATTCTTTCAGCAAGAGCCTTGACGTTCTTGCTTACCATCAGACAACAGTTCCTTCCGAGATTTCTTCAATCGAAATCACATCTCCGAGTGGAACTCTTGTTTCGATGAGCTGATTCCAAGCTTTTTCGCTTTCGTAGATGATGTGCGTACTGGTCTTGCGTACATTCGCTGCAACGTAGTCATTCACGACGCCTCTTCGTGTTACTCCTCTCTTGATCGTCTCCTGCGAGTAGTGCCTGATGATATGCGTATATTTCAGATCGAACAATCTTGATCTTCCGTTCTCGTATTTCATTTCTGAACCTCCTTTTTAGGTTTCTTTTTCGGTTCGAAGCACTCCCTTGTGAGAGGTTTCGGTCTTTCTCCCGTATCGTCAAACAGTTGGCAGCACGGGAACGGGTTGTATCCGCTGTCTTTTACCATCACCCTGTAAAAGTGGGTGCAGTTCTTGCATTCCTTTTTCATTCCAATCTTTACCTTTCTACCGTTCCTGTTATCGTGTGATGCCAAGGAACTGTAACTCTTGTGAAATTCAGGCTCTCCGTTTGCACTTTGTAGGTGATCCATTCTCCTGCCAAATACCCGTCAGGGCTGGCTGTGAAAAACGGACCGAGTTTTACGAATTCATTCGCCTTTACATCTCGATATCCGATGTACAAGGTCGGGATGTTCTTTACGATCATATTCTACCTCCTCAATGGATGCAAGCAAGGATGTCGTTCCATTCCTCACGTGTCAGCTCGAAATCCTGACCGTTGCAATCAAGATGCTCGATCACGCACACGAGGGCGTCTTCCTTTGTGTACTCTCTGTTCTTATTCTTGATGTACTGCCACTTCGCCTGTGCGAGAGGAAGAATGTCTTCCTTCCTCGATCTACAATGACCGAGGCGATCCCAAACATCCGCAGGGAGCGAATCTCCCCATTGGCTTCTTGGATCTGTTCTTCCAAAAGTTCTTACCATATCAAGCACTCCTTTCAAATTCAAAAAGGCAGGAACACACATATCGTCGTTCCTGTCCCGAAAAACTTATCACGATCAACCCTTATGCGTTTCTCGCAATGCTTTGTCTTTGTATAGACGAGGAACGTCAATCCGAACAGATGGATTTCATAAGTGTACCTGTCCTCGCCGTGTACCGTGTACTTGCCTTTGCTTCTGCTAAAAACCTTCATAAGCTACTCCTTTCAAGCTCTTTCAATCACGCACAGGTAAATGCAACCATCCTCGATGTCAAGATGCAACGCCCAAGTCCATTCAGTGTTTCTGACACGATTTGCTTTGTCGAACCACTCGTTGCTTTCGTGATCCACACCGTTCTCTGCCATATACTCGAACATCTCCTTCCAGTAATCCAGTTCAGGATGCTTTCCGAAGAACTTTTCAATCGCTTTCTGTACCGAGTTGGTTCTTACTGTCATTTCAGCTTCGATGGTTCTTGTCATTTTACCTGCTCCTTTGTTTGAGAGATTCGGGCGGTGGCTTTCCGAAACTATTGCTCCGGCTACCACTCGCCCTTGTTTTGTGGTCTTTACTTTATTATACACACCTATCGGCAAAAGTCAATAGTTTTTGCGGATTTTTTCAAAATATTTTTCAAAAATAATTATTTTTATTGATATTCCGCAAGAGGCTGAATTTTGCTTTATGGCGGTTGTTAGCTTTGCGATAGGTAAGTGATAGGGTAAGTCAAGAAAACCAAAATTTGAGGGTTTGGCGAGGTATGGCAGGGTGTTTTGCCCTATCTAATAGGGTAACTCGAAATCCAACTATGAAATTCCGAGTTACAATTTGACAAAAAGAAAAATCCCCCGACCATCTCGGTCGAGGGATCTCTTTTCTTATTCGTCTGTCTTCGGCTTTTTGTCAAGCTCGGTTCCGTACTTCTCGATGAATGCCGCCGCCTCTGCTGCGGACACGGGGCTGATGCGATCCTTGCCGCCTTCCCAGTTGGAATACTCGGCAAAAAAGTATCTGCCTTCCTTGTCGATGTAAAGCTCCATTGCTTTTCCGTCGGTATATTCATTCACGCCATCGGCGTAGAAATTGTTCGAGATTGCATTCGATGCTGCGGTGTCGTAGGTAACACGGTCAACCATAGCCTTTACTCGTCTGCCAGCACCTTTGACATAGACACGGACGGGGTTGCCGGTGTCTCTGACTGTCAGGGTTACTTCGATGCCGATTGCTTCGAGCAAAGACAGGAAATCGTCTGCTCTGATCGAATTGCGAACAATTCTCTGGCTCAACTGCTGGGGCATCCAACCTACTTTCGTAGCGGCTTCCGCCTGCGTTGTCTTCGTTTCACGAAGGGCTGCCAAGAGCATATCCTTTGCGTTCATTCCTTCTCCTCCATTCGATGTTTCGGTGTCATTGCTATCATCATACACCAAATTGGAGATTTTGTCAATACTTTCTTCGAAATCAACCATTTTATTTTTTCTCCTCTCAAATTTTCAAAAGTAAACAAATCCGTTTATATCTGCGTGTCAATCTTTATACGGGGTATCGCAGAACAGGAATGGGAATACGTCTGCTTTCGTAAGGAAGCTGACTCCGAAGAATGTCAATGCGAGCGTTTCCATCAGCCATACCTTGATTCTGAAATCAGGCAGGAGCAGAATGAGGAACGAAGCGAGCATACCTACGCCGCACACTCGATAGATAATGTTGCGGATTTTCTTTTTATCGGTCATATCTCCCGAACTCTTGGTGAACAGGAAGAACGAGTTGTAGGCGAGCAGAGCAAAGAAAATTACTGCGGCGATGCAGTGAATCGTATTGCTTACACTCTGATCTATCATAAATGTACCGACCTTAATATCCGCTCCTGAAATCGCACACGGGAACAAGCAGATGAGGAAACCTGCGATTCCTGAGCAAGTCAGGATTATATCGTCGATCAGCTCGTAGCCCTTGTAACAAATCAGGGTTCCTGAAGCCCATCCGAGAATAATCATAAACGCCGCTCCAGCGTTTGTGTAGTAGGTTGCCGAAATGGACTGCGGGATCTTTCCTATCAGGAGTGCTACAATCCAAGGCAGAAGCATACCCAATGCTCCGATAACGACTCTCAATCTAATGGTGTTAATTCTCATTTTTCTTTCTCCTTTTCAAAAATTCATCCAAAGTTTTTCTGTTCTGTGAAGCCCAAGCTGAACGGTTGTTACAGCCTCATCGGTTCTCCAACCTTTCAGCATTTCGTTGTATAGGGTGCTGTCGTATCCGCTCACGATAACCTTTGCTTCGCTTTCGAGCAAGGCTTCGAGCATCTCCACGTGCTTTTCTTCGCTCATCTCGTGTGCGTACATACATTTCTTCCGAAGTGTTTGGAGATACGGAGGATCGCAGTATATCAGGGCTTCCTTTTTGCTATATCTGCGAATGAGGGAAATCGCATCAGTGTTCTCGATCTGTGCGAGCTTCAGACGTTCTCCGCACTCGATAACGCTTTCGGGGAGATAGTTCCAAACCGTTTCAGGTCTCGGTCCTCCAGCGGTCTGGATATTTCTCCACGATTTCTTGGTGCTGTTGCTTGTGCCGAACGATTGGTGAAATCTGACGAGAGTTCTTCTTGCTCTCTCGACAGGATCCTCGACATCCACGTTCTCGCAGGCCTCAAACTCTTCTCTCGAAAACGGTGTCAGGTTGATTGCTGCCGCAAGCTCGGCGGGGTGCTCTCGACATACACGGAACAGGTTTACGATGTCGCCATCTATGTCGTTTACCGTTTCTATGTAAACGGGCTTCTTTTTGAAGAACACCGCTCCAGAGCCGAAAAAGGGTTCGAGGTAAATCCTGTGTTCGGGCAGATGCTCGATCACCCAATCTGCCGTTTTCCACTTTGCTCCGGGGTATTTGAGGATAGCTTTCATAGACGGTGCATCCTCCTATACCTCATTTCCAAAGCAATCCCAGCCCTCGGCTTCCTGACGGGCGAACAGCTCGATAAGGTGTACCCCCCCCGCAATTTTGACTATTCGATCACGGATCTCGTCGGGCTTCTTTGAATGCTCGGCTACTCTTGCATCGCATATCTGGCTGACCGATCTCGACTTGACTTTCGGGTGTCCTTTTGTGCCTATCAAGCAAATCTCTGCGTTGGCTCTCGTGTAATGTCCGAGACCGAAGAACCAACTGTCCGATTTCTTGTTACGCTTCACCCATACGAAACCGCAGGTCTTATACTTAAAGCCCCACGCTTCCATAAGTTCAAGCCCTTCCTTCAGGCAGGGGAAAGTCACCCACATAAAGAGCATACAATCCTTCTTGGCGATTTTCTTTACGGGCATCTCTTTGAGGTCTTTCAGCTCCATACAGTCGTAATGGTTCTCGGCAGTTCGTTTTCCTTCGCCTTTGCCCGAATACTTTCGGTATTTCCAAGGCGGATCTGCGTATATCACATCGTACTGCCGATCTGTGTGGTAGATGTCAATTTTCATCAGGAACTCCTTTCATCCTTGCTCCGCATTCGGGGCATAGCTTATATTCCAAGACAATTCTCCCGAACATCGTTTTGCAACAAGAGCATACAGGCATCAATGCTTTGGTTGGTTTTCCCGTTCTCAAACTCTCTTCCATACCAGAGATCCAGAACGCCTCTTTCTCAACAAATTCCCATTCTCCTTCGATCTGCTTGTGGTATCCCTTGGCAACCATCTTTTCTGCTGTTGCCTCCGCATCGAACGTGGCGTCGTGATCCACGTAGCACTCGCACAGGTCTCTCGCCATCTCTTTTACGTTTTCGTTCATTTCTTCTCCTCCAAGTCCATAAGGTAGGCGTCACATTTACAATTCGGGCATCCCCTGAAAATCACTTCTCCTTCTTCCAGCGGCTCTCCTCTGATATACTTCCGAATATATACATCATCGGGGGCAATTTGTGCCTCCACGAACCTTTGCAACTCGTCTTCGTCTTTGAATTTTCTTCCGCACTTGTTGCAAACAATCTTATCAGGCGTTTCCTTGATGGCGTAACAGATACGCCCTTGCTCCATCATCCTCTTTGTGTAACCGAACTGCCAGCTCTGGAACCATCCGCAATGCGTAATCTTATGATCTACGTACACGAACTCCTGCCTTGCAAGCTCGTCAAGGCTGAGGATAGGACCGCCCTTTCTGTATTTTCTCTTACTCAAAACGGAACCTCCACTTCTTGCTTGATCTCTGTCACCATCGCCGCACTGTCTATGGTAACGCTGTTTCCGCCCTTGTCTTCGAGTTCTGCCTGAATGTACTTTCTGCCATCTCTCTTGCGATAGATGACCGCCGATACCTTCTTATACTGGATGCCTTTGCATTCAACAGGACACTCTCGACCAAGAGCACTCATTATCTCCCGCTCATCCATTACTTTGCCACCATTCTTTCGAACAGACTTTCATAGAGAGCCTTGTACGTATCTCTTTCTGCGGTGATCTTGGCAATTTCGATTGCCGTTTCAGGAGCTGGTGCCTTCTTGGGTTCTTCCTTCGGTGCAACTTTGGGAGCCGGTGCTGCGGATACCGCCTTTTCCTTCGGCTTTTCAAATTCAAGACCAAGGCTGATAGCGAGTGCCGCATCCACCATTGTCATCTCGTAGGGAGTACAGGTAGCAACATATTCTCCGACTCTCTGAACTGATACCGAATTGATCTGTTCGCAGAGGGCGACCGATGCTCTCTGTGTGCTTCTGATGTCGATATGGGTAGGCAGGTCGTTCTTGGGCTGTGTAGTGAGGTAAACAACCTCGATGACATCGCTGAAGGCGTTGCACTTATCGTTGCTTACCACGATAGCAGGTCTCCCTGATCTCTGTTCCGAACCGACCTCGTATCCACCCATCTTCTCTATGTAGAAAATCTTGCCTCTCTTGATTTCTTCGATCATACCTGTTCATCCTTTCTTGTAATCTCCACGTTGTATCCGAGCTTATCGAGCAGCTCTTTTGCGTACTTGATACCGTTTTCGATGTTGGAGAGCCAACTACTGTCTTCGCTTTCCTCGACGCACACCCATTGACCGATGTGGCAACTGAAATCATCGTAGTCGAGAAGAAACATTCTGTTCAGCATTTCGGCATCCTCTTCATTTCTTACGAACACCCAAGTATATCCGTGATGCTCGACGTACTCGCCTCCGTCGATGTTGGGCTTGCCTTCGAGCTCATCGCAGGTGATGATTTTACCTTTCGCCTCTTCTCTTGCTTTATCCAACTCATACTGGATACAATCGCTCTTGTGGACGAACTCCTTTCCATCGTCTGCTATGTAAACCATAGTGTCGTAAACCTGCGTGTGCGTATAAGATCTCTTTTCTTGTCTCATAACCTTGTCCTTTCTTTATAGGGGCGGCTTATCAGCCACCCCATCAGTTTGTCAGTAATCAGTTTACAGTTTTTCTGCGGAAATAAGCGGAGCGGAAGCCGAGGTAGTGACACGTAGCGGAACGGGCATTGTGGCCATACAAGTCGAAGACACCGTAGTAGGAACTGTAGCTCCAGTGACCGCCACGAGAGGCGAACCATTCGCCTTCGGATCCGTCGATATAGCAGTACGCATTCGGCTCTCCGGGGTAAAGGGCGAGTTCCTTCATCTCTTCGGTGTACCCGATGTCCGATTTCACGTCTTCCCATCTGCAACCCGTGTAATCTTCCTCTTCGTTCTCCGCCGTGGTGAACTTGATACCATCTGTACAATCGACTCTGATGGTTTCATCGCTGACAGGATCAATCAGACTTCTCCACTCAGAACTGTTCATAGACAAATCCACGTCGAGTGCCGCATTGTCAGCAACCTGAACCTTTCCGTCCTTGAAGCGAAGACCTCTCACCATTTCCCATACATTGCCGCACAGATCGTGAACGCCCGTCACCGTATGGTCGTGCGTCCAAGTGGCGGGACCTGTTCCTGTCAAGGTCATTCCCGAAGAACCCTCGACCAAGATACCTTTCTCATCGGGGTTTGCGTGATACTTACCGAAATCGGTGTTGCCGTGGGGGAGGGTTCCGTTCTTCAGGCTGAGGTTTGCAAGCAAGCCCCATTCCTGAGCTGTCATAAGGTGCCAGCCTTCACCCTTGCTGAAACAAGCTCTTGCCGCATCGTCGTTGGTGATGTTCGTCCAAGGCTTCATTCCCGGAAGAGAGTAAGGCTTTCCGTTGATATTGCAGTTCGGATATACCGAGATGTAGATCTCATCGAAATCCTCGTCGCCTGCTTTGAAAGCCGAATGAATCTTCGAGCTTCCGCCTTCGAAAAGGTCGCAGTTGCGAACGACCGAGAAGCGTCTCATAATCGAGGGGATACCTGCGTTATCGTAGATAACAACAACCTCGTGCTTGATGTCGGGTTCGGGAGGTTCGAGCTCCATAAGCACTTCTTCTGTGCCTGCTTTCTGGGGATTCGGTTTCACGTCCTTATCGCAAATCTTCATAAGGACCGTTTCGAGAAATCTTTCATTCCCCGATGCTTCCAGCTCTGTGCCGGGCATTCTGATTTTCAACTCTGCCATTTCATTTACTTCCTTTCATCATTCTTGAAATTTCTTTGAGTTCGTCTTTTGAAGCGTAAGGTCCTGCCATTGCACTCATAAGTCCGAGTGTTTGGAGGGCAAGCCTCGCTCTTTTGGACGACGCTTTCTTTTCTGCGAGGTGCTTTTCCTTTTCTTCTTCTGAAAGGGATTCGAACCATTTCAGGTATTCCTCGTGCCGCTTCTTTGCTTCTTCTTCGGCTATTCGATCTCTGCCACGCTGGGCTTGTCTTCCGAGTGCTTTCACTTGCAATGCACCTCCTCTTCCGTAATCACGCATTCTTCCTTTTTGGCTTTCAGGTAAATGAACCACGTTTCGTCCCAAACATAGTTATCCAAGAAGCGTTTGAGGTCAACGCCTTCTCGGTTATGGAAGCCATCCATTCTTTCGAGGACATCTACGAGCCATTCCTTTTCAACCACGAAGCCCTTGCAGTAATCATCGTCGCTGTCAGGGAACGTGCATAAGTAAATACCATTATCGTCTCCCGAATCTTCTTCAGTTTCTTTCAATTCGAGGCTGTCTTTGATACGCCACCAACTGTACTCCTCCTCGCACAAGAGGGACTTCATATACTCTTCGTCCTGAAATTCGTTGTCCTCGAACTCTTCCATACAGACGAAGCATTCTCCGTTGATGCCGACTTCCTCATTGACATCTTCGGGCTTGCAGCCTCGATCCTTGCACCATTGCCACTTGTATCTACCGTAGAACTTACGGAGCAAATACTCATACGTTACCATTCGGTTTCACCTTCTTTCAATAGTCGGAGTCGATGCACTCATCGGCTTCCGTGTAATACTCTCCGTCGTAGCCTTTGCTTAACATAATCTTTTCGTAGCAAGCGTGGCAAACAAATCTGAACGGGATCCCGTGACAATCATACGTTCTGCACATCTTGTGGTGGCTTACGGTCTTATTGCATTCAGGGCATTGTTCCTGCTGGAACAAGTGAGCCGACAACCTCTGTCTGAATCCGGTCGCTGGTTCGAAAATGATGAAATCTTCGTCTTTGTAATCTGGGCTTGCGGCTATCTTGTCTGCCGCATCGTAACATTTTTCGTATGTAGTGAACTCGCCCTTGTCGATAAAGTCATATCGGGTTCTGCCTTCCATTTGAAGAACATACAGTTCCGGTCTTTTCTCATCCATTGTTTTCTTCGACCTCCTTTTTCATCCAAGCAAGCATACGAAGTTTCTCTCTAACCTCGTCGAGCTGTCTTCTGGTATCGTTGATTCTGTCGAGCTCTCCCGGAAGAAACGTGCCAATATCATAGATAGTGTACTTTGCTGCGTTCTCCCTGAACTCCTTCACTTTGGCTTCGAGTCTTTCGCTTAATTCAAACTCTTTCTGTTCGAGTTTTGCGATTTCTCTTCCGATTACTACTGCTTCCATTCATTCACCTCTTGACTTTCTCCTGCCGATGTGTTATAATCAAGGGGCAAGCGGTGGCAGGAATGTTCCGCTCGCCCCTCCCTCTCACACGAGAGGGGTTTTACTGGGTTTGCCGAGTTCTTTCTTTAAGGGGGAGAGAGCTCGGCTTTTCTTTTTCTACCGCGTTTTCGGTAGTGGTAATTAAGGGGACGCCTGCTATGTAGTGGATACATTCATCGAAATCTTCTGCTGTAAGTCCCTTGGATTTCAACCAATCAGACAAACGAGCATATTGTTTTGGAGTCATAAATTTTGGTCTCACTTTCAATTAACACCTCCTGCCGCCTGTGTTATTTGTAGGTTTGTAACCTACATACTTATCTTACAATAGACCGAGCCAAAAGTCAATAGTTTTGCAGATATTTTTCAAATATTTTTCTAAAATATCTGTTTTTATTTTCAAACAGAACAAAACAAAGGCGTTTCGCTACCAATCGGTAACGGAACGCCCTTTCGTTTAGAGATAAACCTGCTCGCCGCATCCGATCTCGTGGAACCAACCGGAAATTGCTTCTGCGAGATCCGTCGAGTCCGTATCGTCTTTGAGGTCATAGCACATCGGACAGCCACCGCCGTAGTAGTTCCCGATAACCAAAAGCGAATCTGCGAAGTTCACTACCGCAACGCTGAAATTCCAGTTGTCGATGTCTGCCTGAAAGTCAACCGTGGGGAGCTTATCTTTACGCTCGAACAAATACTCAGCAAGCTCGTCTGCTGTTGCCGTGATCTTTTTCTCCTGTGTCATAACGTCGTCCTCCTTTCTATTGTTCAATCGAGTAAAAATCTTCATCGCATCCGAAGCACTGATACTTGTATCCCGGAAGCAAGCTACGGAAGAGGGGACCGCCGCAACGCTTGCACGTTCCAAGTCTGCGGAGATACTTCATTCTCTTTACCTGTTCGGGCGTTGCTCCGTTTTCTTCGAGATACATTCTTGCCTGCATAACCGAGTCGAAGATCAAAACATCTCCGAACTCTCCTTCGAGGAGTGCGTCCTCACAAGCAGGGTTGAAGACAACGAATTTCTTATAGTCCTTGCTCTGAGTATCAACCTTTTCGGTTCGGTTCTTTTCTCTCTGCTCCATACATTCGAGGATCTCATTCGGCTCAAAGCCGATGCCCCTGAAAATGTCGATGGCGATTTCGCCTGTTCCTGCGGTTTCATAAACGTAATCGAACATTTTTGCAAACAGTTCAACTCGTCTTTCGCTCGTCATCTTTCAGGCCTCCTTACAGCTCGCAACAGAATCCAGCGAGCTTGTGCCAAAGAGCGAGAGTGGTAGGCTTCATTACCACCTCATCAGGAACTCCTTTGTGGAGATACCACGTTCTCGCCTGTGCGTGAAGACGGTTGCAAGCGTTTCTCTCGCTCTCCGTGAACCACTCACGCATCAAACGCTTTCTTCTGCCGGTGTTCCACCGAGAACTGCTCATAGTCTCGCATACCACGGCATACGGGACCATCTCTCTGATCTCGTCGGCTGTCAGCTTGATGTAAACTTCCATCTCATTCCTCCTTGCTATCGTTGATGAGTTCTACGAATATCTCCTTCGTATCGTCGTATGTATGGGCGGACAATTCCGTGTGGGTGAACCAAATATCGTACAGAGCTTTCAGGAGAGGGGATACGTTTCTCAGGCATTCAACCTCCCACTCTTCAAAATCGAGCGAAAGCTGATCCTGAATGTATCCGAGCAATCCCTTGTAGAACACGATGTCGTAACAAGCATCGTAAATCTCGCAGGGTTCCTTCTGGAGCATCATCTGCTCGTATTCTTCGAGCTCCTTGAACGCCCTCTCTTCGAGGACTTCATAAATCTGTTTCTTATCAGCCATTTATTCGGCTCCTTTCTTTTCTTTCGGTGCGTGGATTTTCTTTATGACATCTCGATAAATCGAGGAGTCTGTGCCGTAAACATTTCTGATGGAGTACCCGTCGCCTCCATCTACGGTTGCAGAGCGAATGAAGCGAATCGGGAGTCTGACATCCTTTTCGAGCTGGAGTTCAAGGATGCTACCGCCGCCTCCCCAAAGGTCATACAAGCCGCACTCCACTTTCTTGTCGATAAGGACATATCCGCAGTACGGACGCTTCTCCGCATCGTAAAAGTGTCCGTTTCTGTCTTGCAGCTTCAGCAGTTCGTTCAGCTCGAAGATCTCTTCGAGAGTCATTCGCACGAGGAACGTCAGGATTGCCATATGCGAGCCGTGGTTGATAACCTCCTGTCGCATTGATTCGAGGAAGCCGTGCGGATCTTTGATGTCTCCCTTACGGAGAGCCTTGTTCAAATCGGTCTTGGTGTAACCCTGCTGGCGAGTGAGCCAAAGGATACTTGCCTTATCGTCGATGGTTTCTCCACATCTTCCGTTGTAGTGCGGATACACGCAGTTGAGAACATAATCGTAGTTGCCATCGCCGGTATCTACGAAGATGTTCACGCAGAACTCTTGCTTCAGGAAATGCTCATACGGATAATCAATGGAAACGAGCTCTCGGATATAGTCCTTTACCTCATCCTCGTAGCACTCCGCATCCTGTATTCCCATTTCGACGGTAGCCATCACGTGCTTGAACAGGTCGTGCTCAATCTGCCACTCCGCATCCTGATACCACTCGAACATTTTATCATAGAAGCGTTGCTCAGGATCAGGAGCTTCCATAATCTCTTGCAGAGTTTTGTCGTCCATTTCGTCACGGTAGTCTGCGTAGATCTCTTCGTGATAATAACCATCGGATTTCTTCTTCCAATGACACATCTTACTGTCAATGGCTTCTCTCACGAGCTGCTTGATTACTTCTTTCATATTCGTTCCTCCTATCAGTACGGGCTGTCGCCATCTACTATCTGGTCGAGCTGTTCCACGATCTCATTCGAGTCGATGAGGTCGGGCAGGAGCTTTTCAAGGTCGTATATCAGTTCAACGAGCTTCGCATACGCCTTGTCTCCGTTTCTGCTGATGTAACGGTAATGCTTCCATTCAATCCCCTGATCTACCACAATCGGGTTCTTCAGGAACGGGCTCTTGCAACCAAAGTGCTTTTTCAGGATAGTTTCGAGATCGACTATCTTTTCTGACATCTTATACCTCCATAAAACTTACGAACCAAGACAAGCATTCCGTTCTGTCAGGGAACTCTTCTTCCCAACGGTCAACTCCGTCTGTGATTACGCCTATTACTTCGATGCCGGTGTCGAACAGGTAGAATCCGCACATTCCTTTTACAAGACCTACTCTCTTGTAACCAGCCTCATCCACGACCTTGTACCAAGAGTCGTCCATATGTACTGAGCCGCATTCGGGGCATACCCAAATTGCCTGTCTGTTCTGGTCGATCTGGATCTTCTTGTTCACGAACTGCTCGCAATCGGGACAAACGGTTGTCAATCGTACCATTGTTCTTCGACCTCCGCTTTCACGTCAACCAGTGCGTCCGAAAGAGTTTCAAGCATCTCGACTATTTCATCCGCATCATTTACGAGCGTTCTGATTGATGGGATGCTGTTTCTGTTCGGGTTGTCCGAGTTCGTCTTCGCCTGCACCCACATCTCCACGTGTTCTTCAGGATCCCAATCCCTTGCATATTCAACCACGCCTTTCACGAGGTCTTCGTCTCCGTGAATGTAGAAAAGAAAATCCTCTCCCGCAGGACTGAACTGCTCGAATTCTACGCCGCCCCGCTCATCCTCGTAGGTAATCCATCCGAGGTCTCTTGCCTTTTCGAGTGCTCGTCTTCTGATCTCCAATTTGAGAGCCGCTTCGTCTGCCGCCTCCTGTTCTTCTTCGGTCTTGGCTTCCCAAGCCTTGTAATACTCCCTCGCCATAAGGTCGGCGGTCTTTCTATCCACGCCTTTCTTCTCGATGGCTTTGTAAACCTTTTCTTTTTCTTCAGGTTCGTGCTCCAATTCGAGCAATCTCAAAATCAACTCATTGAGCATTTCCGATAACTCCTTTCTGACTATCCAATCGGTAACTGTTGCTGTTAAAAACAAGCGGTCTGCACCGCTCCCGATGTGGATTTACTTTACTTTATCTTACAACACCTACCGCCTAAGTCAATAGGTTTTTCAAAAGTTTTCGAAAAAATTTTCGAGAATATCTGTTTTCATTTATCCGACGTAATTTTTGCCGAATTCCAGCAGTTCTTCGTAGCTGTTGACTTGCAAGGAAAACAGGTTCGGCTTATCGGTAATCTTCCAATGTCTTCCTGTCATAAAGATGTGAGCCGGAAACGGAAACGTCTTTGCTGCTTCGAGCAGTATCGCAAACGATTTTTTCTCGATCTCTCTCAGCTCTTCGAGCGTAGGCGGGACTTCCTCGCACTTTCCATCGCCGAAATAGCCACTGCATTGCTGACAGTGGCGGTCTTTTCTGTGGTTTCGGTAATGCTTCATATGCTGTTCGTATGACATATCATTCTCCCTCCTCGCAATCTTCGAGCATCCTGCTGAAAACCCATTCGTCGTTCCTCTCGCAAAAATCAGCCAGCTCTTTGACGGACATATTGTTGTCAGCCATAAATTCTACGAGCCAACGGTAGCATCGGTTCGTTTCCTCGACTGTCTGATCTTTCTTTCGGGGCAGACTGTTCTGAACAGAGCGGACGGTAGGCACTCCACGGATTCCGGCTCTTTTCTCTATGCGTTCCATCAGTTCGCTCATAAGCGTAAACAGCTCGTTCTCCGAGAGGTGCTTCGTTTCGAAGGAATGACAGTCTTTGCCGTTCATATCATCAACCACGTACAGCTCGTAGTAGTCCTTGTCGATTCTCCCTGCAACGATACGCTCGATGAGCTGCACGTTCAGGTATTTCCAACTGTCTCCTACCTTCTTCTTGGCGATTTGGAAAAACGAGCTCGTTCTGTCTCCTGCGTCTGTCTTTTCTCCGTTTCCGAGATCGGCGATCATCACATTGACAATCGAGGGATAGGCGAGAACGAGAGGGGCGGAAAGGTGTGCTTTCGTCTCGAATCTCTCGTAAGACATAGGCGATTCTCCCTTTCGGTCAAAATCCTCTGCACGTTCCAACGCCCACTCAAACAGGTAGTTGATGTATCGCTCCCAAACGGAGTCGTCGTCACCATCGGCGATCACGGCTTTCCCAAGGGTAAATCCGCTCTGTTCGAGCCAACCGAATTCCTTTTCGAGATGGTCGATGGGCGTCGGCTCATCCAAGCCGTTGGTTTCTGCGTATCGGTCTGCAACCTCTTGGTCGAACTCGATCTCTGCGTAAATCTTCCTTAACATTCTTTTTTCTTCCTTTCTCAATCGTTAGGGTACAGTGCCAGCGACCAAGCGTATCCCTGCTCGTAATAGCAACCGTACTTTCCGAAGATCTTCATAAGACCTTCGACCACTTTATTACCATATGCTCCGCTGTATCCGTTGATGCACTCGTAAAGCGGTCCCTCGAAAGTCATACAGAGGATTTCTCCCGTGTATTCGAGGCAACGCTTGGGATCTGCGTCCTCGATTACGATGAGGTCATTCGGATCGTTGTATGCGAAGTGTTCTCCGCTCTTATCGTTCGTGCTGAACGCCTTTCCGTTGAAATAGATAGTCACGTCGATCCAAAGCTGCTTATCAAGCAAGAACTTTCTGACTTCGACCGCCATCTTCTCAATCTGTTCCGGTGTCAATTTCTTTGCCATCTGTTTCTCCTTCCATATCCGTCTGGTAACTGAATGCCCGTAGATGCCTCAAATTTCGCTTGTGCGGGGTTTTGTTTTCGGTAGGGTATTTGGTGGTTCGCCCAAAGAAAACCTCTTGGCGAGAGTTTTGTGCGATTTTCGAGGGTGTTTAAGGGTGTTTGGGAGGTCGCAGGTCAATACGCCTCTCCATAGTAAATATCAGGTCGGCTCGTTACATTGTAGATCCACGAACCACATCGAACGAGCAGGGCGTCTTTGCCGTAATACTTTTCTTTCATACCGATAACGCTTCCGGTGACGCTGAAATTCGGGAACTGCTGGATGCCGATTTCGAGACCTCTCTTTCTCGGCAAATACTTCACTCTTGCCATAGTCGCTCCTTTCAATTCGTGGTGTCGTAGTAATACTGCAATTCTTCGCCCTTCAGGTTTTCGAGGGCGTATGTCTCCGCCTGCTCAAACAACTGCTGGTACAGTGCGGCGAGATCGGGAAACGTGCGGTAGTGCTGGGCGACCTTGTGATTGAGAACCATTACAAGCTCCGTCAGATACTTGTAATTGTGCTTCCATTCCTTCATCGCTCTGCGGAAGGTGTCAATAACACCCGACTTACTGTACTGCTCGGCAATGCTGAAATCCATCCAAAAGGTCGTGATGGGCTTATATCCGAGCTCTGATTCGATGTTTCATTTGCTGAATGTCATATCTTTCACCTCACACTTTGAATTCGTAAATCGCTTTCATAGCGTCTTCCTGTTCCGATACTGCCGTGTTGAGTCTGCACTTGATGTCGAACCAGTTCTTGACAAAATCGAGCATAAACTCAGGATACTCGGTGATTCTGTTAATGCTGGATGCGAGGTTTCTTGAACCCTTTTCTCCAAAGTTTCCGTATGGACCGAACTTTACGGCATATTCGATACACTTCGGCGTAACCTTCAGATGATACTCGTCTGTAACGGAACCACTTCTGATACAAGTGTGCTTGCCCCCGAAGTGAACCTCGATCTCGTCGTTCACTCTTGGCTGGATGCTTTCCTTGATGTAGGCAACCATCTCTTCGATGTTGCTGATTAGCTTCTCCTTGTCTGCTTCTGTGAAAACCATACTTTCTTTCTCCTTTATGCCAATTCGATATTGAGGACGCTCTTTTCTTTGTCAACCTCGAACAGATGGGGTTCCATATCTCCCCATACAACGAACTTGCTGGGGACATCGGTTCTGACGATCTTCGTTACCATAACGAACTCATCTCTGTCACGGTATTCTCCGTTCTTCTCGATCAAAACCTCTACAAAGCATTCGGTGTCGCCGATGCCTTCGATCTCGATAGCCTGCCAAAGCAGATCCTTGATGTCCTTCGCCTGTTCGAGCGTATCGCACTCCTTAACGTAGGTGTAGGCTCCCGTGTCGAAGTTGCCGCCGAGCATCTTCTCGTGAATATCAACCGTTGTCTTGAACATTTTCTTTCTTGCCATTTTCTTATCTCCTTAATCTTCTTTTTCTGCCGTGAGGAAATCGTACATATCGTCATTGATGAAGCGGTACACGGCTTCACCGCCATCATCTGTGATGTCAACCTTGCCTTTCGGTGTCTTGGTGAGCTGAGCTTTCAAATAGTTCTTCCATTCGATGTCATCGTAGTTGTCATCAAGATACTTCGTGATCTCGGTCGGGTGAAAAATCGCCTTTCTGCGAAGGAACTGTGTGAGCTTACACACAATCAGGTCTTTCGAGATTCTTACAACCTCGATCTCCTTCAGGTAATCTTGCCTGATCTCGTCGAGCTCTATGTAGAAACTGGCGTCGATCTCGTCATCTGCGATGTCGAAGGTGAAATCAATCACGCCTTTCAAATCGAATAGTGTCATCGCTGTCTCTCCTTTCGTAAAGGTATCCATCTGCCTTGTACAACTCTCCGCCCAGTGCATAACAAACCACGGGACCGATTATCGAACCGTCGCATACGTAATATCGAGTGTCTTTGCATTTTCTACTGCTTTCAAGAACAGCCTTTTTAGCGTCTCTTAACTGAACAAAACGCTTCCAGCCATTCAGCGTATTCGCAACGTAATAACCCACATCTTTCTCCTTTCAGTTCAGTGCCGAGAGGGCGGACATAGGGATAATTGCATCCCACTCCCAACTCTCGTGTTCATCCATCAGGTGTCCGATGATGTTGTCTGCAAATTCATCGCAGGAGCAGGTCTTGCGAACTTCTTCCCAGAGCCATCTCCACGTCAACTCAATAGGCTTCAGGTGGTCTTCCGGGAACTCACGAGCAATGCCGGGGAATGCTGCGGGCTTGCACTCGTAGTAGTTCACTCCGTCCTCGCCCTCTCCCATATCGACTACGATTGCTACGAAATTGTCGTGGGTTACTACCGTGTCATTCTTCTTGAACTTGAACTTTGCCATATCGTTTCTCCTTTCAATCGAAACAAGTGAATTCTTTTACTTCTTTTTCGGTGATGCGGGTGCTCCACATAAAGCCGGGCTCCCATTTCGCATCCTGTTTAGCCTTGATCTCTTCGGCTGTTTTTCTGTCTTCTGAGCTACCTATCAGCTCGGTTCCGTAGGGACTATCCATATACACGTAGAACATCTGTCATCCCTCGCTTTCCACGTAACAGAACGCCACGTACTCGGAGTCTTTCATCCGAACCTTATCAACCGCCTGCTGCTTGGTGTCAGCCATTGCGGTTGCATTTCTTACTCTGCCTGTATCTGCATTTACGATTCGAACAACCCATTTCTTCATTTTCGTTCTCCTTTCAAATAGCAAGCTCGATGCGGATGCTGTACCCGTAATCTTTCAGGTAATCCGCTCCGTACTTCTTAACGATTTCTGCGACTTTTTCTTCGGCTTCTGCCTGATCTTTGGCGAAGCCGAGGAGTTTCTTGAACTCCTCGTGCTTCCACAGGGACAATGCAAACATTTCTTTACCTCCTGTCAGTTCTGGTACACCTCGCACTGGTAGTTATACCCGATAACAAATCTGAACTGAGGGAGCAACTTTGCAAGGTCGTGTGCTAACATTTCGTGGCACGTTCTTCCGGTAACTCCGTAGCTCGCTTCTGCTTCTCCGTACTTCTCTACGGTTGCGATGAGCTCCTCGACCTTTCCTTCCTCGTTGGAGTTGAACCCCATATGTACTGACTTTCTTGTTTGGCTTGCGTAAAGCTCTCCGTTTCTGGTGTTCCTGTAAACCTGACACCACTTACCGTCAACTTCTTGCTGTCTTTCGATGTCGAGAAAATCTCTGCCGGTCCTTTCTTCCTCGTCGAACATCTTGTAGAGTTCCTCTTTGCTGATAATCTTGATTTCTGCCATTTCTTTTCTCCTTTTCTATTCCAACTGGTGTTGGTTTATCTTTACTTTATCTTACAATAAACCGAAACATTTGTCAATAGTTTTACGGATATTTTTTCAATATTTTTTCAAAATAAACAATTTTATTTATAATCAAAGCAAAACAAGGCGGAGCGACAACCACTCGGCAACCGTTTTTCAACCATTTCGTCAACCAAATCGTCAACCGCTTGGTAAACAGAAAAGGCGACCTTTTCAATCCGAAGAGGTCGCCTATATCAAATAGAGCAAGGTCAAATGGGGTATTGTAGGTTCGGAGGTCGTAGAATTACTCCTACGAGTCAAATTTCACGCTTGAATCCTGCAAATACTGCCAACCCTCCACTTCCGTCTTTACAACGGTGAGGCAAGTACATTTGTGCCTGATGCAGAGCTGGATTTCCGGCAAAAAGCTGATTTTGCTGAACTACTTTGCCGAGAAGTTGGGGTATCGCTTCGGGTGGCAAGTCAGCCGATTCTCCGTATTTGATAACCGCCCCGCACATCTGGCATTTGTACATTGCGAAATATTTACTCATCATTCGCTCCTTTGAGTTCGCTCATCTTGTGAGTTGCATTCCAAAGAGCTACAATCTTGCCCTCTTTCTGATCTACGAAGCCGATCTTACCTTCGTAAATAGTAATGTTCAAGCCGAACTCAATTGCCGCTTCCTGAATTCTGGTAATCATTCCGCCGACTCTTTCTTCCTTCGTCATTTCATTCACCTTCTTTTTCATTTCCACGCCTCCTTTCTTACTTTGTTCCGGTGGAGCCGAAGCCACCACGATCTGCGTTTCCGAGGCGTTCCACGGATTCAAATTCAAGTGTTTCTGGCGACTTGTAGATGGCGAGCTGTGCGACTCTCGTGCCTTTCTCGATAGTCGTGTCACGGAGAGCCTTGGCTACGAATCCGAGGATGTCGTTATCGCCGCCGTAGGACTGGTCGATGACGCCCATACTGTTTACCATCTGGATCCCGAACTTCTTGGGTGTGCTGCTTCTCGGCAAGATGTACGCCGTGTATCCCTTCGGGATCTCAATCGAAATACCGAGAGGGATAATCTTCAGCTCGCCTTCCTTCAGGGAAACGTCTTCCGAAGTGCGAAGATCATACCAATCTCCGCCCTCTGCCTTTTCGGGTACGGGGTTGCCGTGTGTGTTGATTCTTACTTTCATTGCTTTTTCTCCTTTGCTTTGCAAATATTCTTCTACGGTTTTGAGGGGACACCATTCTTCCTTATGGTCGCAAGTCCATTCGAGATCTCTCCACGGATCCTCGATCTCTTCGGGTGCTAACAGGCATCGGCAAATCTTCTTGTAAACACCTCTGCCCGCAGGGATCTCCTCCGATTTAGAGCGGAACGGGCATTCCGCACAGCATTCGAGGATTTCTTCCGGGACGACATATCCTTTGACGTGTTTTCCCATATCAATCGCCCCATTTCAGCTTCGCCCCGCAATCAGGGCAGTGGCTTGGCGGCTCGTCTCCGTGGTATTCGTTGCCGCATACCGAGCATTCGTACACGTCATATACAGGAACACCATCGGCGTATCCGTCATATTCTGTGCCGATCCACTCACCCTTGACCTCGAATCTGCATCCAGCCTTATAGAGCTTTTCTGCATATCCTTGCATAATTTCTCTATACCTTTGGCGTGTGGTCTTGAGATCGTGACCTGTTGGAGTGATGCGAGAGCTTTTCAGAGCGTGTTCGGTCATTATATCGACCATTCTTTCGATGTCCTTGCTTGCTTCAGGTGTCATACGTTTCCTCCATCATTTGCTTGTATGAAATTCCTCCTGCGAGTCCGCAGGATTTGTCGCTGTCGGTAGGGGTGTATTCCGCATCCGAGAATGACGGGTGCATATACTCCAGCATTGCAAAGTTCGCAACGTCCACGAGATACTCTGTGTTATGCGTCTTGCGGTACATTTCGAGTCTCTCCTCGATGCACTTGTACGCCTGAGCGAGTTCGGGGTAGGTGTCGCTCGACCAACCGTACTTATAGTGCGACATCTCGATTGCATTCTCCATCTTTCTGACGAACTCAGCCGAAAAATCACGTCTCAGGATCTCTTCACGAGTGTTACTCATCGTAAATCTCCTCTCCCATTTCCAAAGCTGTTTCGTCTATCAGCTCTTCAACCTCCGAGCATTCAAACGTGCCATCAATGGAAACGAACTTTTCTTTTGCCCTCTTTTGAAAATCCTTGATCGTGTCATCTCTCGCCGATGCCAGCCTGTCAGAGAGCTGCTGGTTCTTCGTGAGCATCTCCTGCATCCAATCCTCTTTCTTCAGGATTGCATTTGCGAGATCTTCGTTGGTTCCTTGGAGTCTGTCAATGAGGGCAATGGCATCATTCGCAAGACGTTCCGAACATAACTCATCGTCTGCCAGCTCGATGATTGCATACGGGCAATTATCGCACTTGGTTTTCTCGGTGAGGTTGCAGTGCGTCAACCCTTCTTTGATGATGTCAGCCGTTATCTTCATCTTCCAACCACCTCAATATTTCTCCGACCACTTCATCTACCGCATAGATGCTAACAGAACAAGCCGCTTTGTCCTCTCTTTCGTGCAAAAACTCCTGAATCTTCAAGGCTGTTTCTCTTGCTCCGCTAATGTAGCCTTGCCTACGCCACGCTGCTGCTCGGAGCATTGTTCCGGGTTCTTTGATTTCTCTCTTTTTTACACTCATTTCTTTTCCTCCGTCCCTGCCTCGTCGATGCTGGTAGCGAGCAGGTCAGCCACGTGCGTCAGAACCGCAAGAGGATATTTTTCGAATGCTGCTCCGAGAGCCATTGCTGCACTTCCTTCGGCTTCATATTTTCCCATATGCCAGCGAATTGCCATCGCCTCATCTCTTGCGAGCTTCATAAAGCTCGAAATGATATAAACCGATTTCTCGCCGTGACCGTAGGGGAGCTTGTCATCTACGATGTAGAACGGGACTTTCTCCCAAAAACCTTGATCGTTCTTCTTGTTTCTCATCTCAACTCCGTAGAAGTTAGCCTTGCAAACGTCGTGGAGCAGACCGCAGATAGCGATGGTTTCCATTGCTTCCTCGTCTGTCTGCTCGTTCTTTTCGTTCAGGCCTTCGTGGTAGTAGAGGTCTTTCAGTCGGTTGAATACTCCGATGCTGTGCTCGACCAAGCCGCCCTCTCTCGACAGGTGGAAACGGGTGCTTGCGGGAGCTGTGAAGAAATCGGTGGTCTTCAGCCATTCAAGGAGCTTGTCAGCTCCGGGGCGTTTGATGTACTTAGTGTAGATCTCGATAAACTGTTCTTTCATTCTGTTCTCCTTTTAGGGTAAAATTCGGGATACTGCTTCTGCGGCGATGAACAACACGCCAGCTACGGCGGAAATCCAAAGACCGTATTTCTTTTCGATCTCTTCCTTGCCTCCCATACCGTACAGTGTGGCAATAGCAAAAGCGATGATCGTCAAGATCTTGAATGCTATGAGCATAGTCTTATCTCCTTTCCGAGCTTTCGCTCTTTTCTATCATCTCCAGTGCGGACGGAAACAGAATCTCGATTTTCTTCGTGTCCTCGTCGAAGGTGATGTAGCACTCACCGTCGTAGATCCCGCCCGCAGCGGTAATGTACTCCTTTGGTATGAACACTCGATTTTTCTGATCGAGGTTTCTTTTGGATACCAATTTCATCGGGTTATCTCCTTTCTTGGCTCAACGCCATTTCAGTTGTCTTACATAGGGCAGAGCGTCTTCCACGCACTTAACCCAATAGGACTGCTTCTTGCTTTTCTTATGCCTTTTAACGAATGCTTCCATTTCGTCAAGCGTTCCCGCACAGCTCGCTCCTTTGAGAATAATCTGTGCTTCAGGAATACGGATGGCTTTCAGAGTGTCAGGTTCGATGCTGCAACCGCCCTCGAACTCCTGAACTGCTTTGAGCCGGCAGAGTGGGAGATACCCTTCGGGCATATTCTTTCCGATGTTCCAAATCGTATATCCGAGCGGGACGAAATCTACGATCTCGAAAACGTGATCGGGGTGTCCGAGCTGATGCGTATAAAGGAAACCGTCCTTTTCGTAAAAACTAACCATCTTCTTCTACCTCCAAGAGCATTTTCATTTCGTAATCGGTGAAGCCGATACAGCGAAGCGTGTTATGGATTTCCGAGCGTCCTGCCAGCTCGGTAAGATGGGCGATTGCATTGTCAAGCAATTCTGCTTTTCTGGAAGGGAGAACTCTGCCTTCGGGATTGCGGTAGCAGGAGCAACGCTCTCCGTCGTAATCGCAAGGTCCGTCTCCTTCGTTTCCGTCTCGGTGGAAGCATTCGTCGCAGAGCATCATCGTTTCTCCGCAGTACGGGCAGTGAGCCACGTATCCATCTTCCTCGATGCTCCATCTCATATAAACCTCACGGTCGCAGAACGGGCAAACCTCGACGATGAAATCATCCTTGCCTTTGAGCAACTGCTCCCATTCTCCGTCGTCGATGGCGTTCACTTCCTGAACATACAGGCAAACGTGATTGTTGGCGTGGTCGCCTTCTGCGTTAGCTTCAAACAAGACGTCCTCATCAACCTCGACCGTCCAGTTGTTATTCTCTGCGTTCTCCCTCTCGGTGGCAACCTGTTTGTCGTACTCCGATTTTGCCGCTTCGGGCGAATGGAAAACGCCAAGCACGTCGGAGCCAGCATCTCCATCGGTTGCGTAATCGACTGTCAGTACGTAGTGCTTCATACTTCCTTCAACTCCTTTTCGTCATATACTTTGAGGTTCACGAGGCTCGTTCCCTTATACTCCTCGGTTTCATCCTGAACATCTCTGCTCAAAAAGTCTTTGCCATCAAGGTCGATGATGCCGTCGTTGCAAAGGTTCTCGACGAACTCAACCGCATCGTCTGCGGTAGCTTCGTCATCTTCGAGTCTGACAACGACATTTCTGCTCAGGGTTTCTGTGATGGCGATAACAAATTCTTTCATAGCATTTCCTTTCTTTTTCTGATTTTGAGTTCCGTCAAATCTGCGATAACATCAATATCTGCGATGCTATCTTCGAGAGGGTAGTTCTGATCTTCGCCTCTCTTGATGATGTCGAGCTGGGCTTTCGTGATAGCCCTTTCATACGCCGCTTCGTTCATTTCTCGCACATCCTTTCCTTAACTTTCTTGAACAGTGCCGATACCGTCCATCCGCACATATCCATAAGCACGTCGGGACCGCTGTTTTCAAGCAGGTGTCGAGCAAGGTTTCTGCCCTTGGTTGCGAGCTTTTCATCGTCCGAGTCGATTTCTTCGAGCAGGATCTCTACAAAGGTTTCTGCAATTTCGTCGTCGTTGATGATTGCTTTCAGCATATCCTTTTCTCTATCCGATAAGGTGAGCATCCGTAACTCCTTTCTCAACCGATACCGACTCGGTTGCTATTCGATTTTCTGTATTCGGTGTCGATGATGTCTTTCTCGAAATATCGTTCGATTCTACACCACCCATTTTCCTGACAAACTGTGAGCTGATAGAAATTGCCGAGCTCGGCATCCTTTCCGCCTTCGATGATGATGCTCTCATTCAGCTCGTTAAAGGTAACGCAAGGGAGCGACACGCCCCCGCATCTTTTCTTGATCTTTTCGTATGTATCCAACTGCATTTACGCCTCCTCTCCGAGAAGCGGGCAAAACGAGGTGTACAGGTTCACGTCGAAGCACTCATTGTAAACAGACACATCACAAACGATGTCGCCCTGTGCCTCGATTGCGTATCTTATCATCTCGACCATCTCGGCATCTTCCGAGAGCTCCGTGTCGAACTTCTCGTCGATCTCTTCAAAGTACGTGCAGTAATTGCCCGAATAGGTCTTGGCTGCCGACTCTCCGATTATCCAGCCTGAAATCAACTCTGCGTACAGTTCTTTGTCAACCTTTTTCATTTTCGATTCTCCTTTCAATATCGTTCAAGGGCGTAACAGATAATGTCCCTGACAGATCTTGCGATGGACTGTTCAAGGGTATCATCTGTATCCCAACTCTTATCTCCAAAGAAACGAAGCTCTATCATTTCTCCGTCGGGTGTCTTGGTCTTGATTGCGTTCCAAAGCTCCTCGTCCTTCGGATACTCGCATTCGATAACGAAGCAGTTCTTCGGGAACTTCTCCTCGCAGTAGTCGAGGTAGGTCCATCTGATGAGAACCTTATGCTTGGTTACTGACTTGACCGACCATCTCCAATTCTTATCCCGGAAGCCGTTGTCGGCGATGGCTTTTCTGATGAGCTTCTTGTGCTGTCTGAAATCAACTTCGAACACTTTCAAGCACCTCCTGAAATTTTCTTTCGAGCGTATGTATTTCGGGCAATCTCTCCTCGATAATGCCGAGACGTTTCTTTTCATCCTCGATGTCGATGCTCTTGAACTTCGATAGACTGTCAATCCGCATCTCCAACTGATACTTCTCGATCTCCAAATTCTTGCCCTCGATTCCGAGAACGCATCTTACTACAAGCAATTCACGCTCGTTCAATTCTACTTTCACTTCTTAACCTCCTCATAAGGAACGATTTCTGCTTCGATGCCTTGCTTATTGCAAATCTTAACAAGGTCTGCCGCATCCTTCTTCGTCTTAAACTTCATTGCGTTTTCTTTCTGCCCGAAATCAAGGAACGGACATCCGAACAAGCGTCCCACGTTCACGTATCCACGGGGTTTTCCATCTCTTCTTGCAACAACTATGTACGCCATCTCAACCTCCGATCCCGACGATCCAACGCATAACCGATTCAACCTCTTCGTCGATGGTTCTGTTCTTCAGGTCATATTCGATGTGCTTCTCATCTTCGAGGAACTTAACAATGCGTCTTGCTCTGTCGAGAATTTCATCCTTGATGAGCTTCTGGGACTGCTTGCGGTTCCGTTCGTCAATTCTTTGGGTTTCCATCAGGTACTCCCTGATGAGTCTTTCGAGGGAATAGTGTCTGTAATCGCTTGCGAGTGGTTCCATTTTCGCTCCTCCTTATTTCGTGTAATACCACGCTATGAATTTGTGTTCGGTTCTGTCTTGGCTGGTCCAAGGCGTATAGTGTGCCGGGTGGTTCTTCTTCAGGTATCTGTTCTGATTCTCTCTGTCGCAGAATGATTTCGCCTGATCCTCTGTATCGAAGAACTGACAGGTCAATCTGTATCTTGCCATCTCTGCCTCCTTACTTTTTGATGAGCTTCTTGGCGTCCTTCCAATCATCGAGGACTGCTTCGTATTCTTCTCGGTCAGCAACTTCGATGGACGCCCAATTATAAACGCCCGTGTCGATGTTCCAACCTTGCTGCTTCAGGTATTCGGCTATCTTGAAGAACCGCTCTTCCTCGTGGTCTTCGTAGGAGAATTCAGCGAATCTCTTACCCTTACAGTAGTGACCGACCTTTTCATTTGCGACCGTTCCTCTGTAACTGATTGTCATATCGTCTATCTCCTTTCAACCCTGTTTGTGGTGTTTTGTGGTGGGCTTTACTTTATTATACATACCGAGCGTCAAAAGTCAATAGGTTTTTCGATATTTTTTCAAATTTTTTCAAAAATATTTATTTATGTTGATTTTCAAAAACAGATGCCCGTGAGAGCCTAAAAATCAGTTTAGCGGGGTTTTGTTGTTCAGGGGTATAGATGTATCAAAAGTTTCTGAAAAGGGCGAGGGACTTGATTTGTCAAAAACGAGGTCTATTTTTTGTGCATTATTCTTGCAGATAAAATACCAATCGGTAAAATAAAAAAGCCCTCTCACAACGCACACATCGAGCGAAGCGAGAGGGGGAGAACGTATTTATACGTTCTTTCTGTTACTGTTATTATTAGTGTTAATGTTAGTGTTAGTGTTAGTGTTAGTGTTTACGCTGGATTTTCCGCAGAATGTCCGCAGGACTGTCCCGTGGACTGTCCGCAGGACACGGAACGAGGCGAGGATTTTCATAAACATTTTCGTTTATGCCGAGCGAATATTCGCCGATTATCCTTATTTTCGAGATTTCTTTCGATTTCTGGTTCAAGGTTGGTACAAGGTCGGTTCAAGAATCGTTGCGGGATTTTGCTTGGGACTGTCCTATACCTTTATTATGGAATGTCCCGTGGACTGTCCTGTGGAATGTCCCGTGGACTTTCCGTGGGACAAAAAGAAAAACCCCAGCTCTGACCTTTTACAGCCAAAACTGGGGTTCTTTATATAACCGCACCCGCTTTCTGCCAAAGCATACTCACGGATGCGGACGAAATCGGGCTGGAGGTTTACCCGATAACGCCTTATTTATTTTCTCCCGTAGGAGAGCCTGCTACTGTCCTGTCGGTTTGTTGTCGGCAGTAAGTGATTCAGGGCTATCTGTGATAACGTCGATTACCTGCTGTACCGAATTATCGAGTTGCTTTACAGCACTCTCGATGTAGGCTTCGGTTTCGGTTGTAACGACAATGCCTTTTTCGTGGAGCAGATTCACAACGTACTGTTTCTTGTCGATCTGGTGGTTTTCCGAATACTTTTCGGCAGCTTCGACAAAGTGCTGTACCACCGTATAGAGCCGTTTCTCCTGAAGCCACGGGATAACCGTCTTCTTGATCCACGGAACTACGAATACGGATACAACACCTGCGATTGCGGCGAGTACGAGTTCCAACAGGTTCGACAAAAGGATTTCGAGAAAGTCATTCATTGGGGTTTCCTCCGTTTCTCTCGTTTTTGCAATTATTTTGTCAAAGATTATCAGTACACTGACAATCTTTCTCAACAAAAATGCTACTTTCAGGGTTGAAAGTGCGATTTCTGTTCTTTGTTCGCACATAGGCATAGCATATTACTTCTGCCCGTGTGCCTTCTGATTCAGATACTTTTCAAGGGCGGTGTGTGCTTTTGTAACCTCACCGTTACAACCTTGCTGTTTCAAACCGTCAAGGACAGCGAGAACTGCGTAGGATATAACACAGAGTTCGTCCTCAACCCTCTGTATTCTCTCGCTCTCTTCCGAGCGGAGAAGGTCGATGTCTTTTTTCTCTTGATCGAGAAGTCTTTGAGTATCTGTATCGTGCTTTTTTTCGAGCTTTTCAATATCGGTGGATTGCGAGTTCTGCTTATGCACCCACTTGGTAAGACCATATACAAGTCCCCAAATTGCCGCAATAGCAGTTGCTACTCCACCGATGGTGATTATGATTTCGACTGCTTCCAAAGATACCTCCTTTCCGACTATGCGTTCAAGCTGACGAAAGGAGAACCTTGTCCCAATAGCTTCAGCTCATCTTCGGCTTTTCGGCGGTCGTCATCAAATTCTTTTTTGGTTTCTTCATCCACCGCACTCATCTCCGCTATGAACAATGCCTGCCTGTTGATGATCTCGGCTTGCATCTTCACAACTTCGCAAAGGCGGTCGATTGTTTCGATGGCATTCAACTGTCTGTACCTCCGTTTTGGTTTCTTTTGGTTCAGGCACAACTACTTGGGATAGTCCAATGCCGTTTTGCTCCAGCGTTTTCACGTAGGAGCAGTAGATCCTGTTCAGCTCGGTGCAGAGCCCGTGGCTGTTACAGTGAATGAGGATGCCGTGATACGAAGCGGCTCTCCTCTTGAATTCATCCTTTGTCATCTCGCCTATGGATAACTGATAGCATATCACCTTGACTTTACGGATGATCTTCCGTGCGGTTGACTTCTTTAACTTTCTATGGGTAGCCCATATCTTGTAGCCTACAAAGTCGATACCGAGAGTTATCGGTCGAATAGCTGTCTTGTTATTCAAGCTGAGAGCGAGACATTCATTAAGGAATCGTTCGATGCAATCTTTCCATCGGTGCAGTTCCTCCTTGCTTTCCGATAGAATGATAACGTCGTCCATATACCGTATGTAGTGGCTGATTCCGAGGGTGTGCTTACAGAACTGGTCGAGCTGGTCGAGATAGATGTTCGCAAACATTTGCGATGTGAGGTTGCCGATAGGCATACCCGTATCATCGAGCCAATCTTCATACGGACAATCTTCCGGGCTGAAGCCAGCGGGAAGACCGAACTTCTGGTTAGGATTGTTGATAATCCTTTCCAGTAGCGTCATCATCTTCTCATCGTGAATACGTACACGCAGAATGTCAAGCAGGATCTCGTGATTGACACGATAGAAATACTTACTGATGTCGAGCTTCAGATAATAGCATTTCTTGTCGGGGTTTTCGAGTTCCTTTCGGTGAGCTTGACGAAGCCAATACTGCAACTTGTCGGCAGCGGCGTGTGAGCCTTTGTCTTTTCTGCAAGCATACGAGTCTTCGATGAACTGTTTGTCATAGAACGGAAAAAGATACCGATATATGCTCCATTGAACGATACGGTCACGAAACGGAATCGACATCACGAGCCGTAGCTTCGGTTCGTGAACGTAGAACATTCTGTATCTACCCATCTCATAGACCTGCTCGTTTAATTCAAACAGAAGCAGATCCAGCCCCGTTTCCAGCTTATCTGAAAATTTGAGGATTTCAGGTCTGTATCGTTTACCTTTACGAGCCTCTCGATACGAGATTTCGAGGTCTTCGTAGGAACACATCTTGTCATATACATCGGTGAGGACAGACATACCCTCGACGTACTGTTCTATTTGGTATTCGTTTTCCATAAACCTTAAAAAAAGAATGAGCCGAGCGGGGCGTCTCCGTCTTCTCGGCAATTTACTCTTTCTCCTTGCGGAACGGCGGCGAGTCCCTTTGGGCCTGACACTTTTCGGTCTCCGTAGAGAGCCATTCGTATCGTAGGTATGCCAGACGCAGAGCGGAGCGGAAGCCGATGTTGTGATTCGTATTGGAACGGGCATTGTTGCCATTCAAGTTGAAGACACCGTTGTTGGAACTGTTGTTCCAGTTACCGCCACGATAGGCGAACCGCTAATATAAAATAGACTCGTCCCTATGAAAACGGCTTACTTGTTCAGGTGGTTCAAATAACCTCCGATCAATCTGCCGATCTCATCTAAATATTGACTGTTCCACACGTATTTCTTATGCAGGGAAAGAGGCGGAGAAACAGATACAGTGATGAGCTTTCCTTGCTCGTCATATACCTTGTTGCCGTTCTTATCTTTCTTTGGAACCTCCTGATCATAATAATCTTTGTCTGCGGCAATTCTTACGAGATGCCGCAAAACCTCCAGTTCCTCATCCAACTCCTGCAATGTGGACTTCTTGTAATATTTCTTCTCGATTTTGACGACAAGTCGGAACATCGTCAGCATCGACTGCCTTATTTCGCTTGCCAATTCCTTGTCTCGACCGGGAAATCTATCCACAATCTTCTTGCCGTATCTATACATATCGGCAATCCGCTCTTTGAGGATAAACGCCTTTTGGTCGTCTCGACGGTTGGGGCTATTCATTTGGATTTCTTCGTTTTCCATAGCATCTCCATAGCCTTAAAAGATAGGGCGGGCTACCGCCCACCCCATCAGTTTAACAGCGAACAGTTTACAGTTCTACAAAAGCGGTGCGGAAGCCGAAGTTGTGATGCGTATGGGAACGGGCATTGCTGCCAAGCAAGTTGAAGACACCGCCGTAGGAACCGCCGCTCCAGCTACCGCCACGAGAGGCGAACCGCTCTGCGGCACCGTTGTTCATATAGAAGTAGTCGCCTCCGTGATTTCCGCTATCTGCGGGGAACAGAGCGAGAGCCTTCATAATCTCAGGGCAGGTAACTCCGTCCGCAAGTGCAAGAGCATTAAAGCTTGTTGACTTGTAGGCGTCTTCCTGCAATGTGAACTCGGTTGCAAGCGTGATTTTGCTGTTTGCATAATCCCACTTCAAGGTTCCTGCCGTGCCGGGATCTACGAGAGAACCGTCAGGCATAATCGCCTTCCAGAGAGTGCTGTCAACCGTCTGCGGATTGAGCTTGTTTGCGGCGTTGTTGTAAGGGATAATCTGGATTTCTCCAGCTACGGTTCTGTAACCGCCCATCCACTCGTAAACATTGCCGTTCAAATCCCACACACCGCTTGCATCGTTGTTATGAGCCCAAGACTTAGGACCGGAGCCCGTAGCAACTCTTCCGTTGTAGAGCGTCCCATTGTCAATGTAGGTGTAGGTAACGATACCTTTCTCGTCAGGTCTCGAATGATCCTTGCCGTAGTTATTGTTACCTCTCGGCATAAAGCCGTTCTTTCTGCACTGAAGGGCAATCCAAGCCCATTCAGCGTTGGTTGCAATGTGCCAACCGTTGCCCTTGTTCTCGCAGTATCCTCTTGCAACATCGAAGTTGATGCCCGTTTTAGGATCCTGCAAGGGTAGCGAATAAGCTCTGTACAAGCCATCCGCACATCTGATTGCCACGTTCTGATATTTGGAATACCAGAATGCGGCTTTTTCTGCATTATCTACCGAGAATGCGGGGTGCGTGTTCTCCGAACCGCCCGTGATAACATCGGCGATATTGCCTTTGTCAAAACGAACCATAATGGAGGGCATACCCACATCGTCGTAGATGACTTTGTTGGTTTCGCCGCCCAAGAGCTGAACGGCAACTTCAAGATCTGTCATAGAATTATACCTCCTCCGTTACAGGTACGCCATCAGGCTCGATGGTAGGCAGAGCCCACAGACAGAGGGTTACTCTATCCATATTGAAGGGGACGGGAGTGGTCTTCTCTTCGTCCTCATAGGCTCTTGCGGGAATGATGATGTTCGCAACGAAATACTTGGAAAGACCGGCGATAAGGATCATATCGTCATCAGTGCAGATGTCGATTGTTACCTCCTCGTCTCTCTCGTACTTTTTGAGGTTGAGCATAAGCTCATCGTCCCCAAAATATAGGCGAGTGCCTTCCTCTGCGTATGCGACCTTTACGCCCTCATTCACTTCTTTGATAATCATAGCCGTATTCCTCCTTTATCTTTTGTTGGCGTTCTGAGCAGAATACTCAGCGGATCTGCGAGCGATAACCTCTGCCGCCTCTCTCTGCTCTTTGGTGGGTTGGCTCCCCTGTGTTCTTACCTTGTGGAAGTCACGGAGAACCCTCTCTTCGTAGCGTCTCTGCTCGTCAGATTTGATGATTACGTTTGCCATTACAGAATACCTCCCATAACGATGAACGTAACCGTTCCCGAACCGTCAGCCGTAGCTTTGAAGCCGTTCGCCTGCTTCGAGCTGATTACGATGTTGCCGGGAGCTCCGCTCGTAATCATAGCTTGAACCACATAGTCTGTGGCGTTTCTGGTCTTGGCAGCGGGAATCGGGATAAGATCGGTAAGCGAATCAGCGGTCAATTCAATACCTGTGATAATCACGGGCTCTGCGTGAGCCGCTTCTCTCGCATTGAGCCTGTTCATAATGGCATTGATGTCCTGCTCGATACCAGCCTCGAATACGCCCAACTCGATTTTGTTGAAGTTATCCTGCGACAAGTTCGTGCCTTGCTGAATCACATTGCCACTACCGTCGGTAACGTGGTCCAGCCAAAAGGTTCTGTTGTACATATCGCTTTATACCTCCTGTATCGGAAATTCAAAAGTGGCAAGAACGCCCTGCGTAGCCGTTCTTTCCAGCGAGATCTCTTGGGAACCAGCCACGGTCCCCTCAATGTCGATAATCCGCAAGCCCCTGATGGTGTGACCGCTCGCAGGTACGTTCGGTATGTGAACCGTAAACATAACCTTTGTGCCGCTCACCTCACGCTTGTTGATTACAGCATCGTACCAAGTGCCGGATACCTGATACTGAAACTTTACAATGGAATCCATCCACTGCTTTCTGCGTTTTGCGAGAAAATCATTTGCGAAAAATCCCACAATCGTTTACCTCCTAAAAATATTTACCACACTTGATCTTACCAGAAACCGTGTAGTCGGTCTTGATGACCGTCGTGGTTTCGGCAGACGTTATGCTGGAACTGGATTGCGTTCCCGAAGATGCTTTGGACGGAGCGGTTCCTGCGATAACGCCAGAACCAACCGCATCGTACTCACTTCCTTCGAGTTCGATTTCGGACGATGCCTCAATTTCATTTGCATAAGATGTTCCTACCGATGCCTTATCGGGAATCGTACCCGTTGCCTCGTAGTCGTTTGCGTTCAGCTCGGTATCTGCCGAAGCATCAACCTCTGCGGAAGCAGAAACGCCAAGCGAAGCGATTTCAGGCGTAACTCCCATCACCGTGTCATCTCCCATAAATCCATACTGGTTTTCGTCGAGTGCAATTTCGGACGATGCCTCAACTGCTTTCTCGTTCGTCATTCCAATCGTGGCGGTTTCGGGGTATGTTCCGGCGAGGTCGTATTCGTGGGTATGCTCGCTATGAGCGTCAGAAACAATAACGCCGTTTTCGTGGCTGGAACCGAGAGTTGCAACGGTCGGATAAACGCCGCAAACAACCGCCCCACACATAGGCTGTTCATAGCCGTATAGCGTGAGGAGCTTTCCTACCTGAATGACATATTTCAGTCGGTAGCGATACAAAAAGCCGACACCGGCAGGGTGAACCGACGGGACATACGAGATGTCCGCAGGTCCGCCTTCAGGTGTCAACAGTGATGCGGTTACGATAATCGTTGCGGGGTAAAGCTCATCCTCTTCGTATTGGATCTCATCAACACCCCACACCGTCTGCAACTGCTGGATCAGGTCGTAATAGGTGCAGTTGTTCGAATTCTTATACGCCTTGTATTTGAGATATTGGCGGTAACGTCTATCCTCCAAGATCGGGAAGAAGATCTCGTCACCGCACAACAAGCCCGCCTCAGCCCTCGTAAGTCCTACGATGTCGCCTATAAGGTCGAGCTGCTTTCCCTCAGCGTGGTCGAGCGAAAGGTCTGTCTGGAGCTGTTGAAAAACTCCAAGCAACTCACCCAACTGCTTGTCGAATGCTCTCGTAAGACCGAGGATCAGTTTCTTTTCCTTAAACTGCTCAGGAAAATCATTTATCAAGGGAAATTCCTTGACGAGAGTTTCAATGCTCAATCAGCGTCACCTCGATTCTGTCCGTGTCTATAACGGCTTTCTGCCGAGATGTAACGAACACGTTCCTCTCGGTATAGTCGCCCTCGGTCGGAACGGAATCGCTTTCGGTTGTGCTGAATGCGGATATGTCTATATAGGCAATACCCGAACACTTTGCCTTGATACCTTCGTAGAAATCCTGCGTGAGAACAGCACTTCCAGCCTTCAGGTCTGTGGATTTCTCCACGATAGCCTGCTTGATGAGGTCTGTGTAGTTCGGGGGCATAGGCTGTGACGGGTTCTTCGTTACATTTACCTTCAACCATACATAGACAGGCTGAGGTCTGTTGAAGCGAACCACCACAACGCCACCAAACAAATCGGGAACATCTACTTCTACGCTTCCGTAGGTTGCGATGCCCGCAGCCTTATTCTTCAGGATCTGTGCGGCAATATCGACGTCCGAACCGCCATCAACGACAATTTCTATCGAGTGGGGCGGTCTGCCTTCCGCATCCGTTTCTGACGAATCGTTTTCGTATCCCGAAGCACTGCTTACGTTTTCCACGTTTTCAAGGATACCTGCAACAACGCTCTCCAGCATCATAGTCGAGCGGGAGGCGATTTTCTGCAAGTAAGACTGGCGGAATTCGATGTCGGTTTCCCGAAGTCGTCCGTATGTGGGGGAAGAAAGGTTCGAGCAAGACTCGAAGCCGACAATCGTTGTAACGATCTCGGTAATGGAGCCTGCCGGAAGGACGATTTTTCCGAACTCCTCACTGTGGAATGTAAACAGGCAGGAAACGGTCTCGGTTGTCAGGTTTTCCGAAAGCGAAAGATGGTTTGTCTTTCTATCGCTCTTGCACGTGATCTTCAATACAGAATCCTCTGCAACTGCCTCGAAATCGTCTCCAACCGTAGCGGTTATCTGTTCTTGGAGTCCGAGCAAGATTTCGGATGCTGTGGCACTTACGCCAGAGCGATAAACACAGGCATCGCCGTTTATCGTTACGGTATATACTGTGTCATCTGATGCCGAAACCACGGAAACAGATGCTTTGTTGAAGGCTTCTCTTGTCAATTCGAAGTCCTGCATTGCTTTGAAGAAAATCTGGGGTGTCGTGTTCGATGCGATACGTGTACCGTCACCGATGAGCGTCCCATCTTTGCCTGTGCAAAGAACCGTGTAGGCTGTTTGCTGATCTCTTTCTCTCGTTAAGCCGCCGAACTGTGCGGCGAAGTCGAGGTTTACTCCTTCTGCGGTGGAAGGATAGTGTGCGAAGTACGTTTGCTCCGCCACCTCCCAGAGCTGTGCGAGTCTATCAGCGAAATTCGTGGTAAGAACATTCAAGAAGGATTGAGGATTGAGTGCTACATCGAATCCGAATTCTTCGGTAAGGTCTTGCTGAAGCTCGGCTAAGATCTCATCAAGCCTTTTCTTCACAAAACCGTTCGGTGTTACACCTCTTTGGTTATACATCGAGTGTCAACCTCCCTTCTATTGAACTTTGTCCTGCGTGAACCTTGTACGAAACGCTTAACTTTCTCAGGTATCGGTCAAGGGTGAGAACCAAATTCTCTACGTCCGTGACTTCCTCCACGTCGAGTATCGCATCTCGCATCAGGTCTTCGAGCAGAACCAAACTCGGATTCTTCACAAAGGCTTCCTCGTAATACGGGATGCCAAGTTCAGGTCCGAGCTTCCATTCGTTTTGAAACCACCGCAGTCGGATTGCGATTGCTTGCTTCACGCTGTCGGTGAACTGAATATCTCCCGTTTCCGAGAGCTTCAGGTCGCCTTTGTCGTCGAGCAAAATATCTTTCATCGCCTATCCTCCTTTCGGTCAACTGTTAAATGGATTGAGTAGCAACTGGTGCTCGCTCACAGATCCAGACACCTTGACGTCGCCTCGAATCTTCACGTCACCGTCGATGCCAATGTGCTTTTCCGAGATAACCATTTTCAAGTTCTTGTTGGTTACAATGATGCAATCATCCTCGATTGCGTCCTTGATTTCCTTCGGTGGCTTGCTGAATAGTCCCGGAAGAGCTACGGCGTTCGAGAGGGCGTATTTCATTTCCGAAAACTGCTCTCCCTCTCCTCTCCACATATCAAGCGTTTGCTCGCTCACGATGAGCAGGCATCCGTCGCCTTTCTTTACGGGGAAAACGACAGAAACATCCCGCCCTGCTCCTTGCTGGAACATAACGGGAACATCTGTGATTTGCGGATAGTCGATGACCTTTCCGTTTGTGAGCACCATTTTTGCCAACGGCAGAACCGTTGCGGTACAATCTTTGGGATCGAATTCCACAATCTCTGCCGGTAATGCTGTGTGGACTTCGTTAAGCATAGACGTTACGGTATCCGTAATCGCCTTTACGAGATCTTGCATCATACGCTTCCTACCTCCACAAGCTGTGCCGTACATTGCCAATCTCCTTCAAGGTTGTCACCTTGGATTGTCAACTTATAGACACGGAATATACCCGTAACTACTTCCGATTGGAGCTTCACAAGGTCGTTGACGTTAATGGCTCCGTTCAAAAAGAACACAACCTCATAACCAAAAAGGCTATCCTGCAACGTGCTTCCGGTGTCTTCACCAGCCGCAACCGCACTGTTGTATATCTTCTTCGGGATGCCGATAAGCCCTGACGTTTTGTCGAGCACCTGTGCTATGGTGGAGATCGGCTCGTTCTTCTGCGTTACCTGCAACGTACCATTCTGTATCGTCCAAGCGATGCTCGCAAGTCTGCAAGCTGCATCGAGAGCGTTTTTGGCGGCTCCAACATAACTGTAACCACGGGAAAAGAAACGGCGTAGAGCAACGCTCCTCGCCTTTGACGAGTATCTTACAGGAAGCCCCATCTTCTTTGCCGCATCGTCAATAACCGTCTTTACAGCCGTTTTTCCACGATAGGAAATGGAAACAAAGGTGTCTTTGGTCTCTGCGAAACCGTCAATCGCCTCTATATCCGTCATTCTGTCCGCACCATCAAGGTCGGTCTGCACGTTGCTTACCGTACCTTTGAAAATGCAAGGTCGGCTATCGCCGTATCCTGCATTCAACTCGATCTGGCAGTTGGTTCTTGCCAGCGTGTTAAGGTGTGCTTGGTTCAGGTTCCATATCTGGATCTTTGCGGTATTCAGGGTAGATGAGTCTGTCCTTTCGAGCGAAAAGTTGATATGCAGAGCTTTGTTGGTGTCCGATGACGGTTGCCCGATTTCGAACCCAACAGAGCCCGCTACACCAGCCTTTAACCTGTACTGTCGGTCGAAGAACTTAATCGACATATTCTTTCGCCTCCTCGATCAATTCTTCAGAGGGAATGAATACGAACTGAGCCTCGCCGTTCTTGAACGCATCACGCCCAACACGTTCGAGGTTCGTAAGCACTCCGAAGATCCCATCGGGCATTTCGCTCGTATGGAAATACCGATTGAGAGGAAAGGACGGAACGATCTTTATCTCGGTGATGATCGGCGTATCCTCTGACGTGTAGATGCCAAAGGTCCAAAAATCTCCCGTTGAGTTATACGTCAAGCGGAGCAGATACTCCTTTCCCCGCAAGACAACCCTTGAAAAGCTGTCGTTCATATCGGGTAGGGATATGATTGTCAATGTTCCTTCCTCCTCTCTTATTTCTTAAACAAGCCGAACAAAAGCGAGCAGGCTTTGGAGAGAAAGCCTTCTTTCTTCTCCTCTGTCGTGCTCGCCGTACCTCCACTTTCGCCGGTTGTGCCGCTCGCTCCATAAGAAGCAGGAATCGTGGTGGTCTTGGATTTTGTTATCTCGACCTGTTGCAATTGAAACGAAACCTCAACGGCATTCATCATCTCGGCGTTTTCGGGAATCGTCAAGCTGACAAGTGCCATATTTCGGTAAACTTTGTTACCCGATGTAAAGGTAACAGGATCTCCTGAGAAGTAGAGCTTTTCGAGTTGCTTACACACTCTGCTAACCCTATTCTGAGAATTTCCTAACTGTCTCCTCCAAGTAATCGGCGAGTTCGAGATGAACGCAGTAACGCTCAAAGAGAGCGGGCCTCGAAGAACAGCGTCACTCACTTTGTAACCGTCTTCGACGGGGTAGGTGGGAACTTCTGCTTCGTAGGCTCGATCTCTGCTGATGATTGCGTCAAATTGTACTCCTCCGAGATTGGAAGGCGTATAAACTTTTGCCACGTTCATCACCTCGCATACGACAATGCACGTGCCATTTCAGCCGTTGCATCGCTGGAAGATTTCTTCATAGCTTTCGCTCCATCCTTTTGAGCCTGAGCAGGACCTCCATTAAACTGGTTGGTGATGTTCACGTTCTGCGTGATGGTTCGATTGCTTGAATCTTGATTAAGGGTTTGTGCTGCTTGGGCGGGCTGTCTTGCTCCTGCGAATACGCTCAAAGCATCGAGCATCGTGTTCTTCATCTTGCTGATAGGAGATACGATCTCGCCCTCGTTCTTGTTATCACCGATAACTACGGGGGTGGGCTTGTTTGCCCCGATGTAACCACCATTTGCAAGACCGAAGAAACTGCCGAGCTTCTTCAATCCGCTGGATACGGCACTCTTGGCTTTGCTTACCGCTCCGCCTACCGCCTTTCCAACACTACTGTTTTTGACCGAGCTAACTACGTTGCTGACGGTCGATTTTGCTTTGTCCACAACAGAGCTGACGGTGCTCTTGACGTTGCTTGCTATCTCGGATACCTTCGCACCGACGTTCGATGCTACGCTACTGATGGCAGACTTAGCGGTTTCCACCGCCTTGCTCACGCCTTCCTTTGCTGTGCTGACCGCAGACGATACCGCCTTGCCGATTGCACTATCCTTGACAGCGGTTACTGCCTTGTTCACCGTATCGCTTACTGCATTTTTGATACCCGATACGGCATTGCCGATACCGGTCGATACCTTTTCTGCTACACCGCTTGCAAAATCCTTGACTTTGCTTGCCGCTCCGCTCAGGGCGTCTCCAACCTTGCTCGTCATACTCTGGAAGCCACTCGAAATAGAGGTCCAAGCGTTTTGTGCTCCGCTCTTCACGCTATCCCAAGCGTTGCCAGCCCACTCGCCGATTTTCGATGCTGCACCTGAAATCGTTTCGCCGATTTTACCGGCGATGTTTTTGGCTCCTTCCCAAATACTCTTAACTCCGTCGAGTATCTTCGAACCGATGTCCGAAAGAATATTGAGTACAGAACCGAGAGCGTTTTTCAATCCCTCTCCAAGTCCCTGCATAAGCATTGAGCCGAGTTCTGCGAATACAGTTGACGGACTGTGGATCCCGAACAACTTCTTGAAGCCGTTGACAAAAGGATCGAAGATGTTCTTCTTAATCCAACTGCCGATGTTCGAGAAGAAATCGGTGATGCCTTTTCCGAAACCGCTTACTATGTCCTTCGCTCCCTGAGCGAAATTCTTAGTCCAGTTGGAAATGGCATTCTTGAACGACGAGGTGACGTTGCTCATCCACCCCGTAACCTTTTGACCGAGACCTCCGATGCCTTTTGTCAAGTTGCCGGTCACAGAGGACGTGAAATCCTTGAACTTGCTTGCCGCTCCTTCAAGGGGACCGACTATTGCCCCTATCAATTTGTCGAACAATCCGATTATCCAAGAGAGTGCATCAATCAATGGCTGTAACAGCGTTGTGATGAACGAAATTACGCCTCCGAGCGTTCCCGAAAGAATGTCGATTATGACCGTGAGAACGTCGATGATGGGGGACAAAATCAGATTTAGGAGGCTCGAAAGCATATCCAAAAGCGGTGTCAGGATAGACAAAACGCTCTCGATTATGCCGAGCACAGGGGCTAACAACTGATTCACCATATTAAGCACCGGAACGAGCACAGAGTTGAGCAGGTTGCAGAGCAACTTAATTATGGAGATTACAGGCTTCAGGGCGAGGTTTACGAGGTTTACTACAATGTCGATGATCGGGTTCAGGATGTCAAGGATCGGCAACACTGCATCGACTATCATCACGACGAGATCGAGTATAGGTTCAAGAACCGCTATGAGCAAGTCGAGAATTGGTACGATTATATCCAGCAAGGATACGATAATTTTCAATACCCCATTCATCAGCTTTTCGAGTATGTTGAATAGGGACTGCATCAACTTATTGATTACGGGCATTATTTTGTCCATAATCATTTGAAGCAACGAGCATACAGGATCGAGAACCTCGACCAGTATTTCCAACGCACCTACGAGAGCACCGCTGATTACCGTGGCAGCAAGACCGATTACCTGAGACACCACCGAGAAAACGTCCGAGAAGACGGAGCCGAGTTTTTCAACTATGCCCGCTATCTTGTTTTTCATATCCTCGGCGGACTTTCCAATTGTGGCGAAAAATCCTCCTGCGATACTATCGTTTCCGTTGAAGAATGCTATCAGGTCTTCGAGTGCAACCATTAGGGCGGCAATAATTGCTATGATGAGTAGCACCCAAGGACACGCCTTTGCCACCATTGGAGCTATTTTGCCGATTGCGGCTCCAAGCCCCTTGAAGCCAGCAAAAGCACCTCCAGCACCCGCTCCCACCGTTCCCAGCGTTTCTGCGAGTTTCTGGAGTGCCGAATTACCCATCATAACATTGCCGACTATTTTAAGACCGGCAGTAGCACCTGCTATGCTTCCAATGGTTATCAGGATAATCTTCAGGAGATTTCCTATGCCCCCCACCTTCGACGATAGCCTTTCAACCCAAGCCGTCGCTTTCTTCACCACGTTCATAATCCCGTCGAATGCACGAGTCATAAACTTGGCTACTTTCTGGGTGATTTGGTGCGTTTCGTTAAGCTGAACCAACCAAAGACCGAATTCGTTTTTGATGTACTTCATCGCATCCGTTATGGTGAATGCGAGTTGACCGTAATCCGATTCTATGGCGGCGGAATTGCTGTTGAATGCCGTGTATAGCTGATTTGCGGTTATAGCACCTGCGGTTCCGAGTGCCTTGACTTGCTGCTCGGTTACGCCGAGCGTTTTGGAAAGGTAGGTTATCACCTTCGGGCAGGACTTCATTATCGTCTGAAAGCTTCCTGCACTGACCTTTCCTGTTGTAAATGCGTTTTGGATCGCTCCGTTCAAGGAGCTGATTTCTGACTCATTTGCTCCTGCGGACTTGAATGCTTTGTTGGTAAGTTCTGCAAAAGCGGCGGTATCCTCCACCGTTTTGAACAACTTGTTGTGGGTGTTCATCAGGTCGGTTACTGTCGTAGCCATAGCAGCGTAGGTCTGCCTCGTTGCGTTTGCCGCATCTCCAACTGCACGTTGCAATTCTTCCTGATTTGCAATGTTGTTGGTAGCATACTTGATCTGCTGATTTACCTCTTGGAACTCCTCAACAATAGCGTTCAGTTGAGTAAGAGAAACACCGACGCCGATAGCACCGAGGGCTTTCGTTGCAAAACTTTTAAGGGAGTTAATGCTTTTCTTTACACTTGCTTCGGTGCCTTTGTTGACCTCGTAGCCAAATGCAATAGCAATGTCCCTTATTGTCATCGCTTACTCACCTCGCTTTTCAAGTCTTCCGCTTGAAGCCTCTCAATATCCACGTCTCTCTTGTACAAAGCATACAGTTTCAATGCCTCATCAAGCGTGTACCACGCTTCGAGTTCCATTTTCGATGCGAGCTGTGCCTTGATTAACGTGTACATTCTGAGTTCAAGTTCGGAAAAAGCGGTCAGGTCGAGGTTTCCGTATTTCTCAATCCCGCCGCTTTCGTCAAGGTCGATACTTTCTCGGTTACAGAGCCAGATAGGTTTCCGAGCTTCTTGAAAAAACCGCCGTAGTTCGTCTTGATGACCTCAAAAGCGAGCATATAGATACCCATAATATCGCAACAGAAGATCTCATTCATAAGCTCCTCCGTGAGATATACGGTTTCGTCTTCGTAATCTACGGAGACGTTCTTGTTGAGAACGAGCTTTCTCAACAGGTTTTCTACCTTATCGCCAGACAAGGAATCGAAAGCCCCCGACAGTGCAGGGGCAATCTTTTCCAAATCTGCGTCAAGCGGATCTTCTCCTTCTCCCGTGGGGAGAGCCGAAATGCCTGCAATGAGCGGAATGGCGAGCTGTGCAAGCTCACCACTCAGGTTGGCAGCCTTGAACGCTCCGAACGGGAAAATGTGAAACTGTGTACCGGAGACTGTTACATCTCTCGGCGTAAACATCTTAGACTCTTGCATCGTTTAATACCTCCTTGACGCAAATACTTTTATTTTTTATTCGGTGAATTCGCCTTCACCGGTTTCGATGGACCACTCCTGATTGTTCGTGTCCTTACCTCTTACCCAAGAGGGCTGCTTCTGTACCCACGCATTGTCGGTAGAGAAAACAACGCCGCCTCTGAGGTCTTTTACGAGAATGGGAAACAAACCGTCACCTGTGGTTTTGTCCTTCTTGTACATAGAGCGAAGCCACTTTGCGGTGTCGGACATCTGCAAGAGTGCGAGCTTCACCGTGTACTGCTTGTTGGGATCGACCGCTCTTGCGATCTCACCGTCACAGCCGGTTTTGGAGAGAACGCCCTCGCCCTTCTCTTCGATGGTTACGAAAGAGTCGTCAGCGAGACCGGAAACGGCGTGAGTGCCGAAGGTAATGATGACCTGTCGGCTGTTATAGGTTTTTACAGTTCCTGCTGCCATTTGTTATACCTCCGTTAAGATACGAGGGTTCCGTTTACCTCGACGAGATGGATTGCTCCAGCAAGTCTTGCGGTAAACTTACAGCCCTTCAGCGTTCTTGCTGCCTTATCAGCGTCGCTGACGCTTGCAGCGGTAGGAACAGAAGTGGTGAATCCGACGATTTCGTTTCCGTCAGCGTCGTACTCGGTCTCGGCAATGCCGCCCTTCGTCTGTCCCTTTTTCAACGAGGCGATCATCTGGTTCTGAATGAGCGTGATACCTTTCGAGGTAAAGGGAACCTTCGGGTTCATAATGAACAGGTTGTAGATACCCTTCTGCATATCATTCTGGAGCCAATCACGGAAGCGGATAACGTCGATCCACTCGCCGGATACCGTTCTGCCGTCCAGCGTGATGTTCTTGCCAGCACAGTGAACGTAGCAGTTGAGGTTTTCTGCTTTGAGGGCAGCGATCTCGGTCTGGGTGTAAGGCTCAGGCTCGATACCGTTGAGCGTCTTGTACGCCCAAGTCTCAGAGCCAGCCTCGTAGCTCAAACCGGTTGCCATCATAGCAACGTGGGTGTAAATGTTGTTGGGATAGGTCTGCGAACTCTTGGTGCTAAATCCATACGCACGAGCGTAGGACGTACCAACGGGGTTCTCTCCATCGGTTACAGTGAAGCCGAGGAACTTAGTGTTCGCATCAGCCCAAAGAGCGATGTCGGCAAGCTCATCGGTAGAAACACCGCAAGGAGCGATGCCATACCAGCCGGGCGTCTCGATAGCTCTGTCGAGTGCATCGGTAGCATTCTCGTCGAGCTTGATGACCGCAATGTAAAGAGGAGCCGAAGGATTGTTCGCAAATGCGATAGAGGCTCCGATATATACGGGATCCGTCTTGCCCCATCCAGCGGAAGTCAGCTCACCGATTTCGGTATAAACACCTACATCGGGGGGAGTCGTGGCACCGCCAGCGGCAGGAGCAGGACCAACGATGAGCATATTGTCGAAGCTCTCCGAATCAGCAGCGGCTGTGCTGATCGAAATGTCCATCTTTACGAGAGTGTCGATTAAAGCCATAGGTTATTCCTCCTGTGTTTGTTCGATGTCGAGCGTTAAGGGATCGACATCGTTAATCTGAAGATTTGCAAGCTCTTCCGTACCGCCTCCGCTTGCGGTCTGTTTCCAATTAGGTCTGCTGATGCCAGCGTAACCCTCTGCCTCTCCCATAAAGGAAACGAGAAATTCTTGCTTTGCCCGATACTCATAGTCTTGATCTCGGACTGCGGATGTCGGCAGAATATCACCTTCAGGACGGACATTTATGTTCAGACGTTCGTAATGATCGTCGGCATAATCCGATGTCATAAAGTTTACGAAGTCCATCATATCTGCCTCTGCCGTGTCCTCAAAGTACGAATCACCCTCTTCGTCAACAACCTCTCTACCGTGGGTAAAGAGTTCGGTCGAGAGTATCACTGTGCAAGGAATAAGGCTTCGTGATGCCTCGTTTGTGATTTCGAGGAGTGAATGTTGGCTTCTGTGAACCTTGCCCATTGTGAGGCTTAAAAACGGGTTTATGGGCTTGGTTGCGTTTTGGCGTGGTCCCCACGCTACATCTGCTCCGGCAAAATATCCTTGGATAAATTCGAACAGAACGTCACGAAGTTCGTCTATTCTCATTCATTGCCTCCGTCTTCTGCGGGTTCGCTGTCGGTCGATGAAGGCGGCTTCTTGTCGGATTCGGGGATCGCCTCTGTTACGAGGGTGAACTCCGATTCGTAGTGGAACAGTGGCGTGTGCTCCCACATCTGGCTCTGCACACACTCGTACCAAGCACCCTGATAAAACAAACGGTCAGCGTTAATGCCCTTGGTCGTATCAACTGTGCGGATGGGGAATGTGCCGAACGCCTTGATGCGTTTGGGGCATCTCTTTCCTTCTGCCGTGACCTCGACCTGTGCGGACATAGGCTGAACATTCAGCTTCACAACGGTATCGGTGTAGTTGCGTGTAACATAACCTTTCTTTTTCTTCTGCGGATTATATCTCCGCAGGGTGTACGGGATTTTCCAAATATTCACTTGTCGTTACCTCCTTTCTTCGTGACTGCGAAATTAACAGATTGCCTCATTGTGCCGGTGTCGATAAGGGGCTTGTCGGAGCCTTTCTTGGCGATGGTGCTTGGAGCGTTTGGCTCAAAATCACCAGACTTGATCTTCTCCTGTATCAAGCCTTTTTGGAAGACACCGATGGCTTTCAAGATCCCTTCTGCCGTAGTCCTTCCTTGTGCGAGCAATTTGAGTTGCCCCTTCAGGAAAGCGTTTATCTTGTCGGCGTTGTCATCAACGCTCATAGCCAAGAACGGTCGAGAGGGAGTGGATGACGTTCCGAGTTCGTTCCACATCGCAACATCGCAGATGTCGGTTCCATCTTCCTCCTGTGCGGTTCCTTGCTGGAAACCTACTCGAACCTGCAATTTCTTCAGCTTTTCGATTTCCGCATAGAACTTCTCGCCATCGGGTGTCAATTTGTCCTTTGCCTTTGCAGCCATTAACGACGCTCCCCGGCTGAATGGATAGATATGATTTTCAGGCGGCGGATCGTGAGATACCGCAAGCCGTAAACCGTCAGAGTGTACTCCGCATCAACTGCGAGGTTGTTGCTCTGTGAGGTCGAAAATCCTATCGAGGTGCTACCCTCCGAGTACGAACTGACACGAAGGGAGTCATCTACCGTTCCAACCGAAGTGTCGCCGTATCCTGACATTTTGAGATTGTGAGCCGCAAGGAGAGCAAGGCACTGTTCGTAGGTCTCCTTGAACACTCTCTTGCTGATAAGAGGCGTTACAAGTTCGATCCACTTCTGAACCTCACTGTCCTCCAGATCGTCAAACTCTTTGGCGGTCATACGGAATACTTCGAGAGCGGTCATAAGGAAGCCTCCTTATTCGGCTTTCGCCTTTGCGGGAGCTTTCTTGGGAGCAGGCTTAGGAGCTTCCGTGGTCTCCTCAGCAGTCTCTTCAACGGTCTCGGCTACGGGAGCCTCAACCTTCTCTTCGATAAGCTGAACGAAGCCAAGGCGAACGTAAGCCTTAACAGCGGCACTCTCTGCAATTTCCTTGCTGATAGGCAAGGACTCGTCAGGCATCAGCACCGTCTTTCCGATGCCGATGATCTTCGATTTGATATTCTTGATAATCATTTCTTTACCTCCAAAAATTTGATTTTGCCGTAGCATTTATTTGACAAGAATGTACGGAGAGATTGCCGATTGGCAACCCCTCCGTAAAAAAATATCCTCGATTATACGCCTACTGCGATGAGGCAGGAGAGAGGATAGTAAACGATCACGCCTGCGGTGCGAGCCTCGCAAGGAATGATAGTCTCCAGCTTCTCGACCTGAAGAGGATACTGGTAGAACGGCATAGGATTCTCCAGAGAGAGCTTTCTCTTGTCGTTCTTGAAAAGGAACGCAACACCTGCACCGTTCTGCGCTGCTGCGTAGGGGTTGGTGTCAACGCTGTCTGCATCAAGCTCTGCCGCAGGAACGACATTCTTGATGAAGGGAGCGTGCTCAAGCACGAATGCGAGAACCGTGGTGTTGGTGTGGTCGATACGACGGGTGGAGATGTCCATATAAACATCTGCGGGAACGCAGAGAGTGTCGGGACGCTCTACGTTCTTGGTCGTTCTTGCGACCTGCTTTGCCATACCGTTGATGTCTGCGAGGATCTCATCAGCGGTCTTTTCAGCCCAAGTCGTGCCACCGCCTGCACCTGCAACGATGGTGTAAAGAGGAATGTTCTGACCTGCGGAGAGAACACCCATAAGACCGGAATTCACATCGCCAGCCCAAGCGATCTGGTTGGTGAGGCGGTCGATCTGGTAACGAGCGGACTCTGCCTTACGAGCGTCGAGGGACTTGCCTGCAAGACGGGAAGCTCTCATCTCCTGTGCGGAGTAGCCGTAGGAAGCACCAACGGACTTGATCTTCGCATAAGAGGGAGTGCCGTTTACGTCTGCACGAGGAAGGTCGGTCGAGTAGTTGTCGATGACCTTTGCAAGACCGGTCTTGTCGTAGGTGTAGTACGTGATAGTCTCTGCACCTGCGTCTGCCTCGGACGAGATGGGGAAAAGGTTGAGAGCGGTGAGTTCGGGATACTCGACATCGTAAGACTGCTGCTTTACGTAGTCGAGCTCACGAGCGAAGAATACGGAAGCGTCCTCTGCACTGTCGAAGCGGACGCCTTCGGAAGCAAGAATTGCGGAAGGGATAGAAGAACCTCTGAGGGTTTCCATCTCTCTGTTATCGTAATGAGTGTGCTTTTTCATTCTGCTGTACCTCCTTGATTAAGGTCGATTACTTCCTGAGCCTGATTGAAAAGCTCAATAGCTGCGATTGCGGCAGTTGCGTCCTTGCCGCCGACGAAACGAGCCTTGATAGCAACATTGCCCTCGGCTACGTTGGTGAAGAAACCAGCCTCATCACCGGAAGTGATGAGGTAAGCAGCCTCGCCATAAGCGGGCTCGATACCGTCAGCGAGACGGACGTAAACACGACCGTAACGCATAACACCAAGAGCTGCCTTGGTCTTGATGTGCATATTGCCTTCGAGGTCGAGCTCGGTGGTTCTGTTGTTTACAACAACGCCCTCGAAGTTGGCAGCAGTAGCACCTGCTGCGGGGAGCTTTACGTTAGTACCGGGGGTGGAACCTGCAACAACACCAACGCCGTGAAGCATTACACCCGTAGCTTCCTCGTTGATGAAAGTGTCGATTGCGTAGGGAGCGATGTCAAGGATACCACCTGCACCGCCCTTGGGGGTGGAAAAACCGTATCTGGTCTGTGCCATAATCTTTATCCTCCTTAATTATCTGGACTGTTTTGCGATCATTCTCGCACGAGCCGCCTCAGCAGAATCGCCGTCGGACTCGTCAGCACGAGAATCTTTGTTGAACATCTGCTTTCTCTGGAAGCTGGTGTCCTTCTTGGAGCCGGCATTGATGTCGGCAACTGCGAGATCGAACATCGCATTTACATAGGTCTCGCTCTTACCGTCAAGACGGACAGAGGGACGATGTGCAAGCACGATTGCCTTCTTCGCATCGGTGATGCTCATATTTTCAAGACCATCAAGGTTGATGATTCTGCCGAGCATTCCGAGCTGGATACGCTGACGAACAATTGCATCAACTGCATCTGCGTTCATCTGGGAAGTGGACTTCACTTCGGGCATAACGATTTCGGGCTTCTTCTCCTCTTCCTCATCGGAATCGGTCTTCTCGCCTTCCTCGGTTGCACCCTCTGCGGGCTTGCCTTCCTCGCCGCCCTCTTCATCGGTGTTGCCCTTGGCGTTCTCATCGTCACCGTCGGTGTTCTCCGCACCCTCGGTTCCGCATCCGTCAGCCTTAGCACCGAAATCTCTCTCTGCAAGGAGAGTGTCGATGATGTCGTAGAGAAGGTTCATATCCTCGTCCTTCTTGGCAAGAACTTCGGTTGCTTCCTCTACGGTAGCGGGTTCGTTGTCTCCGTTGTTGCGGTCCTTGATCATCTGGACCTTCTCTTCAACGGAAGCAGCTTCCTCGACAGCGGGCTCGTTCTCAGCACCGGTGTCAGCGGCATTTACTTCAGGCTCGGTCGATACTACCTTGCCCTCATCGGGAGTGCCTTCGTCCCCGTTGGCTTCCGCACTTGCGGCACGGCGAGCCATATACTCATCAATTGCCTTGGCAAGCTCCTCTTTGGTGAGTACGCCATCAGCACGACGAGCATCTTTCGTGGTCTTTTTGCTCATTGCTTTTCCTCCTTTAAGGATTGTGTTAGAGTCACGACTGTCGATATTCAGCCGTGCTTGGTCTCCGGCTCTCGCCTCACGGACGAGTGCCAAGTGGTTGATGCGGATGTTCCGCTGAATTGCATCGTAGGGCTGACCGTTCCACTCGCCTGATGTCTCCTCCAAGTCGAGATCATAACCGAGCGAAAGTTCTTTGAGCCTGCAACGCTTCATCTTATCTGTATCGTGGATAATGATTTCGCCTCGCACGTCGTCTCCGCTACGATAGCCGTCGGTCAGGATCGTACCGATCTGATGCTTACTCACGTTGTCCTTTGTAACAAGTCCAGCGTCGTGGGTAATGATGATCGGCTTACCCTTGTATGACTTCAGGCTTTCTTCAGCAAAAACCTCCTCTGGGAGCCGAAGCTCCCTCCTGATGCTGCCATCAGGATTTCTATACTCAAAGATGCCCGTACTCGTAAGAATAGGGCGATCTTTCAAGTATCCTTCTTCTGTGTAGTACGTCGTTGCGACAGGAAAACTGTCAAGACGAACTACTCTGGTAAGCGTAGGGGGCATTTCTGTCCGCCTCCTTTCTGTGTGATGACATAAAAATAAGGTGCTGATTGCACCTTACCTTCGATTATTCGGCTTTCTCTACCGTCTTTTCTTCGGTGAGTTCACCCTCGACAAAAACGCTGTCATCGGCGTTTGCCTCCGTTTTCTCTCCCTCTCCGTTGGAAGCACCCTCGACTACGAGGCTTGTGAGCGAAAGAACGAGCTTCTGCACGTGTTCCAACTCTTCGAGAGCGAGATCTTCAAACATAATGGCGAGTGCCTCGTGGTTCTGGCTTTCAAAACCCTCGGTGTCGCTCGCCATTGTTTCGATTCTCTCGCAGGTCTTGATGATCTGTCGGCATACTCCGCCGATTGGATAAGCATTTTTCATAATAGCAATTTCCTTTCTGTTCTATGAGCCGGAGGTCCTGTCTCCATTGGGGGAGAGTCACGGCTCTTTCCAGCAACATATACTTTCATTTATCGAGAACCTTTCGATTTTCCGTATTTGTCAACCTTGAAGCAATCCTCCCAACCACGATACGGATCTCGTTCGACCACTTCGGGAGTACACTTCTTGTTGCACTTCTTCTTGTATCGCAGACACATACACTTCGGTCTGCAAAACTCATCAAAGTCAATAAAGACCTTGATGTGCTGCTTGTATCCGTCCGACAATCAGTGTTTCCTCCTTTCAAGCCTTCGAGAATAGTCGGGCCTCATACTTCATCGGCTTGCTGTATCGGAATATCTATTGTCTCCAAATTGAAATAGGGTATTGCCACACATCGGCAGCAATAGTCCTCTCCGGGATGGCAACGACGTCCGGTATAGACGATGCCTTTTGATTTGGTCTTGTACCACATTTCAGGCGGGTTATCCCACCTGAAGCGTTTACCGTCGAGCGAATGGTGGCAATCACGAACACGTGAGTCTCCCGAATCCGACCAGATGTATTCCTCGCACCCTGCATCTTCCTGTTGCATACGGGTAAGCTGTGCATTCAGCGTGGAAACCTGATCTCGTGCAAGAGCCTCGGCTTTGTTCTTGGTTACTCCAAACTCTTTTTGGATCTCTTTCGTAATATCCCTTATCGTTCTACCGTTTTGGTATCCCTCTCGAATGATGCCTTGCATCTCATCGAGAGCCTCATTCGGTATGCTCTTGATTTTCAGGACATTCTCATCAATCCATTTTCGCAACGCTCGGTCATAGGCTTCACCGTTATAGTAGTCATCCATAAGGTCAACGCCGAGCGTGTTGCGTATGACACGTTTCCATTCACGAACGGAAGCGTTCTTTGTCAATTTGCCAGCCTTTTCGACCAGCTCTTCCAAGCCGTGCTGAGAAACCTTCCGCTCCAGCTCTTGGGCGATGGCAGCGAACTGTTGACGGATTTCTCTGTCAAGGTCCATCGCATCATCAAACCGAGAGTCGCCGTGCCTTTCCTTTTTGTAGGCAGACATCATTTCAGGCAGATGGTCTTTCAGGATGGCGTAGAACATCTTGGTATATCCTCGTGCGATTCGTTGCAATTCACGTTCGCACGAATCGGGATACCGAGGGATAACCTTGCTTTTAAGAGGCTGGGTACCTCGAAATTTCTTGCTTACCGCCTCTTTTACGAGTTGGTGGTGTGTTTGTTTGTTCAAGGGCTTGCCCTCCTTTCCCGAAGGTTTTGCGAGGTTTGGCGGGACTTAAATGATCCAGCTCATACCGTGCTCTTCGATGATGTCCGAGAAATCCTCGACATCGTGAGGGACGATAAAGAAGCGACCATCCTTAATGCCGATGTGCTTCAGCTCGTGCCTCATAAGAATCTCCATCTTTTCAGGCGAGAGCAACACACAGCTCGGCTTGTAGAACGTGATGATGAAATCATACGGAGCAACCGCTTTCATCTTATCGGACACCTTCATAGTGTCGGCATAGACCGTCTTGCCGCCGCTTTTCTTCTCCTTATCGGCGTACTGATAGGCGATGCGGCAACCGCTGTCTGTGATGGGCTTGAACTCTTTGACCTTGGCAAATACCTTGTCAGCGAGTTCCTTCAACTCTGTGCTGATCTCAAACATAATCGCTCTCCTTCGGCTCTACCTTCTTCCATTTCCAATAGGCAATGAAACGAAGGCGAGAGGGACGACCTTTCTCCCACGCTCCGTGAGCATAAGCAAATTTTGCTCTGCCCTCAGCACGTAAGCGTTTTGCTTTCTTCTGGTTCATAACGTACCTCCTGTATTACGGCATCAAAAAAGCAGAGCACCCGTCAAGGTGTTCTGCTCATTCGATATTCTGTTGTGGATTATTCTTCGACGATCTCAAAATCTTCGGGATCAAACAGGTAGTCATCGCCCGTCTCATCGACGATGCGATACCAGCCGCTTTCCTCATCAACTTCGATTACGTCATATTCTTTGCCGTTAAGCAATTCGAGCGGATCATCTTCTCCGATAAATCTTACCTTCATAGCAGTCATCCTTTCTTGAACTTTTTGATTTTCCACTTGGTCTGACCTACTCCTTCGCATTCAAACCAATGGATCTCTGCATTCTTTTCTGTACCGTCAGACAATTTAATCTTGCCGTTTCCGGTCGAATGCGTCCAATCTTCAGGCTTACCACCGTAGGTATGAGCGAACTTATCAGCAAGGTCGAGCGGTTTCTTACCGCCCTTACCCGCAAAGACCTCGACATCTGTAATGTCTCCAGCCATAATCTTGGCTGAACCCTTGCTTCCGAGTCTGGCTTTTGTTTCGTCGGTGACTTTCATTGTGCCGTTGACGGTTTCAAACTGTGTCACCTTCGTTTTCTTTACGCCTTCCTGAGCAGGCTCATCTTCTTTGCCTTTATGCTCGCCCCATTTCATACCGGGAACGCCATAGTCTTCATTGGTGGTTTCCTTTGACTTTATTATATCCGAAAATGCGGATTTGTCAATAGGATTTTCAGAAATAAACGGAATTGTTGATGAATTATTTTCATCAGCGGAGTCATTCTTGTTCTCGCTTCTTGTATAAATCAGCCCGTACTCGTGAGCGTGGAGCTGCATATACATATCAGCTTCTCGAATCAAGTCATCTTTGGAAAGCGTTCCGTCTTTGTGCTTCTTTTCAAGCAGGTCGATATGAGATGCGAGAGACTTGATCTGATAGTCGTCGCAATCCTTGGTTCTAACCAGCGAATACATCTCCGTTTTAGAGGTCATATACATCGCCTGTTCGCCTCTCGTGGCAAACGTCCTGATGTCAGAACCCGAAAACGAGCTTGCTTCGTGTCCGGGGTGGTTATGGAGCGTTGCGAAAGCCTTCTGTTCTCCGAGCGATACGCTCTCCTCATCACCTTCGTTTCTTGCTATCTCGCTTCCACTTTCGTCATAGGCAACGAGGATCTCTACATCCGAGTTTTTGATCTCTGCTATGTCTGCCAAAGCCCTTCTTTTGGATGACGAATCATCGACCGCTCCCTTGGCGACTTCGACCTTTTGAGCTGTAACCGCCTCGAAATGCTTGTCGATATGCTCATCGAGCGTACCTTCGGATATTGCCTTGTTCACGTCACGAAAACTCATACCAGCTTCCGAGAAAAGGAACTCTGCCTTTTGGTCTTCGGACATTCCGTGAGCGTGTTCACGAACCGAAGCAGATATTGACGGAGCAGAGCCTCCTATTTGACCGGGGACTCCCTCGTGTCCGTGGTTTCCGCTTCCGGGACCGCCATCAGATTTCTCCGTGTGGTCGTCTCCTTTGAAGCGGAGCATATAAGCACCAAGATCTTCAACCCAATGCCACTCCATATCGTCATCTTTGCTGTCCGTTCTGAACAGAACCGCATCGAGCAGTTTAAGACCGTCTGCAAAAGGCTGGAACAAAGCGTGTTCCATTTCCTTGATCTGTTCGAGATCGAGGAAGCGGATCTGCGTCATTTCGAGGTCTATGGACTTGGGTTCACCCTCAAATTCAGTGCAGAGGAAGATAACGGGCGTGATACCCGTGTCTGGTTCCTTCGGTCCGTAACCGAGCTGTACCATTTTCGTAGGGGTGATGCCGAACTCCTCGTATGCCTCACGCTTGGCGGCTTCTTCGGGAGTTTCTCCCTCCTCGATGTGACCGCCGGGACCGCAGAGCAAGCCGTAGCCAAAATCATTGTGCCGAGTGCCGCAGAGGATTTTGCCCTCCTTAGCCACAATAACGCCCACACCGCCCCTTTGAGGCTTGGGTGTGGTATCTTGTGAGTCGGCGTTGTTCTCGCCCTCTCGCTCTTTTTGTGCTTTTTCCTCATCGGTCATATCTTGGGGGAGCTTGGTAGCGGCAGGAGCCGTGTCGGACGAATTGCCTTCTTCTGTGAGAGGGTTCTCCGTACCGCTTTCTTCTCCTTCAGGAGCATTTGCTTCGGCTTCCTGTTCAAGCCTCTCCTCGATTGCCGCCATCAGCTCTTCCTCGTCGTACTGATCGAGAATGTTCTCAACATCGAACTGCTCATCACGAGCAAGACCGTTGCGGACTTCGGAAGGATCGAGAGCGCCCATATCCACGTAGGTCTTGGCGGTTGCCGCATTCGTGGACTTGATGGTTGCTTTCTGCTGTTCAAGCTGAACCTGCTCGGACTCACTCATAGACCAAAGCGGGTTGAACTTAACCTTAATGGGCGGAACTTCTGCAAGCTCTCCCGTTGCCACGCCAGCCTGAGCTATGATGGAGAACAGGTAGCGGAGGTTCTTCTTTACCATTCTACGCTGAATACGCTCAACGTAGTTGTACCAGTTCTCCATAGACGTATCGTCCGTGGTGGAAAGACCGCCCGCTCCCGCACCGAACAAGATCGTTTGCGGAATAGAAGAAATCGCTGACAGGAACGCACAGCTCTTGTCGATGATCTCTGACACGCCTGAGAATTGGAACTGCTTGAAATCGTAATCCTCGCCCTCGCTGTCAATCGTGATGCTGTTGAGAAGCCCTCTCGCCATATCAATCACTTCAAGACGTTTGAGAACTGCGTCCTCACCGTCCGATGTCGAAAGAATGTCGGCGAGGTTCTTCATCTTGTAGATTGCCTGAACGGAGCGGTCGAGCATTTTCGGTCCGCTACCGTATGCCAACTCTGCATCACGGATTGCACGTTTGAGTCTTACGTATTCGGGCATACCCCAGAACTGATACACGGAATTCGTGCATTTCTCAGGGAGAATGCCGTTCTGAAAGACCAGACATCTGCTTTCGTGTACGGTGAAGTTACCGTACTTACTGAAAACAGAATAATATTCAGGCATACCAAGGCGACTGCCTCGTGTCCTGAATGGATCTTCGGGGTTGTAGGAGAACATACTGCTGTAATCGGGCTGAATCAACGAACGGTCATAGATGCGGATGTCATCAATCGACTGAATGTTCTTCCAGTCGAGCGGTTCATCCACGCCTCTACCGTCATTTATCATCATAACAGCAATAGCACCTCCGAAGAGGCGTCCCCATTTGAGAGATGTCATAAACATCTCATCGCCATCAAGCTCGTCGTATGCCTCACGGAAGAACGACTGAATGTCGGGATCGGAGATCCCTTCGAGTTCGAAGCCGTGTTTGATGGCTTCTTCCGCAGGGCTGTCGATGATTTTTGAGAACAGACCGTTGCCCTCATAAAACATCGAAAGAACCGTGTCATCCACGGCGGGTTCGGGTTGGAAGCGGTAGTGCTCGCTCGTATCCTTCGATGTGCCGTACCTATTCAAGACATTTACATATCCGTCTTCACGGAACTCTGCGTTCTGGGGAAGCGGACTGTTCGCTCTATACGGGCGTACCGCTCTGCCTGTCTGCTTTTGAATGATACGAGCGTACCGCTCGATACTGTCAAGCCTTGCCGCCTTGTTTTCGTTTGTACTCAATTCATTCACCTCTTTCCAATTCCAATCAAATCAAGTTTCTGGGATTGAATGTATTCTTGGTTTCAAGCTCGGCAAATGCGTTTGCGGCGGCATCGACCATATCCTTGAATTTACCATCAGGGAAATTTTCCAACTGGTGCAGGAACGGTTCGTTCCAATCACCATAGACAATATCAAAATTGCCTACTTGCCATTGAGCCGCCATCGGCTCGGCTCTTGCTTCCTTGCTTCCTGTCTCGGCTACCGTTACCACGTTAAAGCCAGCGAGGAACTTGACATAGGATTCTGCCTGCTCCTTACCCGCTTGACCGGGATCCTTCGGAAGCCTTACTTTCACTCTTTGGTAACGGGCTTTGTCAGCCTGTGCCGTGAGCTTTATGGTTTGGCGGACATCCGATGCGGACATCTGCTTATTGATAACATCAGCAACTACATATCGACCATTCTTTCTCTTACCCATCAGGACGCCTGCGGTGAATGCAGGATCGCCTGAATCGACGGTCTTTTCTGTTGCCGCCAAGTCCCAGCATCGCACCCATTCGATAACATCGAGAGGGACGGATTGCAGAATGTCGCCGACCTGTGTTCTCTTGAAGAACAGACCAGCCGCCGCCTTGATCTTCCAGTTACCGTGTAGCAGTCGCTCACGCTCGATCTGCGAGAGGGCTTTCAGGTTGGCGAGATACTGAGGGTTGACCTTCAGGAGCTCTTGGTTATCTTGGAGCTTCGACATTATAAAAGTGACCGAGCGGGGCTCGGCTCTTTCTTCGTCTGTCACAAGGTTGAACCTCTCCCAAAGCTCTTGCTTGGTGTTCGCCCAATGTAAGATCTCGTCACGTCTGATGAACCAGCGTATCTTGCCGCTTCGTTCTGGGATAGGATAGCCTGTTTCTTGGTCTATCCACCATTCGATGAACTTTGCCACCCAACTGTCTGCGTCAGGGTTACAGGTCGCTCGAACAAACGGAGTAACACCACAGGTGGAACGGTTACGAGATAGCATATAAAAAAAGACCTTCTCCGAAAAGTGCGTCAACTCATCGAAGCCGATCTCACAAATCTGTGAACCCTGCCACTTGTTCAATTCATCTTCTCGCTCGATGTGGGCGAACTTTACAGAGGAAATCGTTCTGCCTTTCTCATCCGTAAATTTCCATCGACCGAGGGAAAGCTGGGGCTGAGCCCCTTTTATACCGGCATAGATCTTTGACGATTCATCCCAAAGACCGCCTTGCGAGAATATCTGGTTGAAATTCCTACGGAAAATCGTACAGCCAAAGCCCTTGACGTTTTTATAGCGGAGAGGGGATAACAGGAGTCCGTATGACTTACCGCCTCCCGCCGCTCCTCCGTAAATGCAAATCTGAGCAGGTGTTGCCACTACATAAACTGCTCTTGCGGTCCCTTTTGGGGTTTAAGAACAGTTGCCATAGCACATCACCTCCTATTCGTCACCGTCAGGAGTTTCTTCCGTATCGCCCTCGGCGGTTGTGGATTTTTCAGGCTGCTCTTGGCAACTTTCTTCGCTTGCGATTTGAGGCATATAGATCACAACATCATCGTGATTGTCCTCGTCATCGAGTGCGATTGAGATGTCAGCGGTTGGAGCTCCACGCCCAAGTGCCGCAATCTTCGCTTCAAGCTCCAGCTCTCTGCGACGGTCGGATGCAAGGCTCTCTCTTTCCTTGCGTTCCTCTTCAGGATCGTAGCCTGCAATTTTGAGCAGTGCGAAATAGGTATCCAAGTCAGCCTTTTGCATTGCCGCTGTAAGCATTCTTGCGTGGAGAGCCATCATATTGGTACACTCATCATCAGGAAGACCGAGCTCTCGGAGATTATCTTTCAGTTTGCCTTTGGCGGCGAGCTGGAGAAGATACCTTGCGGCATCACGAGCATCTCTCTGTCGCTGAGCTTTCTCTCTGCGAACCTCTCCCGATTTGACTCCGCCCTTGCTTCCTTTTGCCTTGGCGGTCTCGGTATCGGTGATCGTGTTCTCCCTGAATTCCTTACTTCGTTTGTGCCGTTTTTTCGGTACAACTTCCGAGGTCTCCGAAACATCTGCTTCGTTTCCGCTTTGTAAGCCCAAATTTTCGGTATTCTGTTCGCTCAATTTTAAGCCCTCCTTTCTGCAAGCAAAAACAGCCCTTTCACAGAAGCGAAATAAGGCTGTTTTTAGGCTTTTATTTTCAATGTGGGTGTTTGGTGGTGGAAGCCGAGAAAACCGCTTCCTGAGAGTTTTGCGAGGTTATGCAGGGTGATAAACGGTGTTTGATGCCTACGCATACAATTTACACACCGTTTGCACCGCCTTTTCGACCGCCTCGCTGGTGTTGACTCCGATTTGACGGTAGAAATCAGGATAGAGCATACACTCATATCCACGTTTCATCGTGTCGGAGTCTTCCTTACTGATCCCAAGACGGAATCCTTTGGCGATACGGAGGGCAGATTTGAAATCACCCTCCGCTACCATTCTTCTTACGGTGTCACTCTTGCGTTCCATATTTCTCCTCCGGTCTGCGTTTACCGTCGTCATAAGGCAAGCGGTAATGCTTCGGATTGTGTTTCAGGAGGCAAGCGTTGATGTCTCTGTTCCAAGTGCAATCATCAAACAGGTTCTCTTCGAGCGGTGTGAGGAGTCGTTGGTCGTTCTCGATTGCGTGAACCGCATCTCTGCCGAGCGTGTACTTGCCACGGTAGGTATGCCAGTTGTACGCCCAATCAGGAAAGAAGCCCTTGATCTTCGTACACTCGTCGAGCGGTTTGATAATCGGGATGTCTTCGGGATTGAGCAGGAAATCGAAGTCCATCTTCTCCCAGCCGAGCGTTCTCTCAATGGGATCTTTGCAGGTCCACATCAAGCAGATCGCTTTTGCGGCGAATACCGTTTCCGTAGAGGGAGTCGATACTCGGTCATTGGAGATTTGCAATGCCGCAAATTCCGATTCGAGATGCTGGTAATACATTCTCGCCATATCGTTCAAGAGCTGCCACAGATATTTGCGGTTCTTCTTGAACAGAGCCATAGCGAAATGTCCCGCTTTCACGACATCTTTCTGTCGGATAGCGGTGAACAGATGCTTTCCCAATTCCTGTTTGTCTCCGTCGATAGGGACATCGTTGTACATCAGGTTGCAGACGAAGTAATCCGCATCCCTGTTCTTTTTCGCCAAGCAGATAAGGGCGAGGGCTTTTTCCATAGCGTCCTCAGTTCCAATATCACACAAGGCGAGGATTTCTTTTGTTATCACCCCGAAGCAGTCTTCAGCGGAAATAACAAGGAGCCGCTTCCGCAAGTATCCGAGATACTCCGGCAACAGCTCCCAAACGCAGTAACCTGCTAATTCGTAATCTCCTTTTCGGATGGCGTTCTGCATTGCAGAAGTCACCTCCCAAAAATTTCTTCCCGTTCTCGTAGGTTTCATTTCGTAAGCCATTAAACCACCGCCTTTCTCCAAGTGTAACCACCGGCACTTTTTCTTTCTCCGTTGAGGCATCTGACAATGTGCGAACCATACGTTTTGCACCGTCTCGCTGCTTCGTTAATAGATTCAAACTCAACCTCTTCGTTCGTTTCGACATTTGTTCCGATAACAGGAATTTTCATTTTGTCTATCCGACCGATGTGTTCTTTGATTGCCGGTTCGTACAATCCATTTTGCATAGCGTGTGCTACATTCGCTTGCCTTGTGGACCATTCGAGATTGCTTGCTTCATTGTTTCTCTTGTTTCCATCACGATGGTTTACTTCGGGAAGGTTCAAGGGGTTAGGCACGAACGCCTCCGCAACCAAACGATGAACCTTTGCAGTTTTTTTCATCGGCTTGTTGTAGAGGTGTACCATTAAATACCCTTTTTCGTTCGGATGAGGCGTAAGCCGTTTTCCTTTGTGACCGCCGGGAGAATCGTAGGATTCTACATTCCCTTTGTCGCTCACTCGGTATCGACCTTCCCATCCGGTGATGTCTTTCCATTTCTCTTCCATTTTACCGCCCTTTCTTGTATATAGTAGCCAAACCTTGGGTTGATTTGGCTTTACTTTATTATACAATATTGCGGCGTAAAGTCAATAGATTTGCGGATATTTTTGAAATATTTTTTCGTAATCAACGCTTTACGTTGATGTGAGGCACATTCGTCTTCAAATTGTAAGAGAAGTATTTGCCCCACTTGGCTTTCATCAGGTTGATGCTGGCAATCTGGTCGCCACGCTTCTTTCCTGAAGCTCCGCCCTCGTTCGTGTCGGTCAAGCCTTTCGAACAGAAGTATTTCGGTTTGAGAATGATTCTGTTGTAGATCAGCTCCTGAAGCACGAGGTCGAGGTCGTAGTTGTATTCGAGCTCCTTGACGCACTTCGCTTTGAATGTCTGGCGGTTTACCCAACGGACTGCTCCTGCACATCCTTTGAATGCGAACTCACAATCGTAGTTCCACGGACGGATGGTTGCATCGGTAGCACCGAATCCTATGCCGAGGTCGGACATAAGCTGTCCTACTCTTTCAAGCTCGCTCGTGATGAGTTCGGGATCCGTAATGGAAACCGTCTCGAACATTCTATAATAGAAATGGTGGATGTCATCGTCGAGAATGGCGATAACATCTTCGGGAGCGTTGTCGATGAGCCATTGGTTTACCTCTGTCAATCCGCAGATGAGGTGGTCGGGTACGCCCTGAACCTTGATGTGCTCGAATTCTTTGAGAGCCTCACAGTATTCGTCGTATTCGCTCTCACGGACGATGTACGTTCCGTATTCGAGGAAATGATGAGCGTAGCAGGTTCCGGCTCTCTTGTAACTGGGTATATAGATACCAAACGTGGGTTCACTCATTTGGTTTCCTCCTTCCTGTCGTATGCGTTTCGTTTCCATTCTTGCGGAAGAACGAAACCGCAGTTCATAACGTAGTCGATGACGCACATATTGATAGCCGACCGTTTGCCTACCTGCGGATAGACAACCGGTTCGTAATCTGAATAAATGAGGTCAATGCCGTGTGCTCGGTAGTCTTCCTCGATATGATAATCCTTGGCGGCAACTCCGCTGTAATATGCGGTTGCTCCGAGGTATTCGCACATTTCTATAATGCGAGGATCTCTGCGTTTTGTCAAAGGCAGGTCGGACGAGGTAAGAAACAATACTCTGTCATTCAACCCGAACCTGTCGCAAAAGGCAAGGATGCAAGTCTTGTTGAAGAAAGCAAGATCGCCTGCTTTGGTAGCTGTGCGGAGAAGCGACTCGATGAACGGGTATGCTTCCTCGTAGTGAGCCGCCTTGCTGTATTCCTGACGGAGCGTTTTCAGCATTTTCTCTACAACGAATTCGTCGGCGGCAAGCTCCAACTCATTCAGGTTGACAGGGTGATAATGGATCGGGAGCGTGAACTTCATCGGTCCGTTGCCTGTCAATATCTGATTGTAGTTGTGTCTGCCGCTTTTACTGTATTGCACGTTATCCGAGAACACGAAAACGTCGCTTTGGAAAATCTTATAGAAATATCCCATCCAAGGGAAGAAATCGGGCTGATGCGATGCGAGTATGAGCTTGCCGCCGTTGTCCTTTTTGATGCTCTGTTCGAGAGCTTCTTTCAGGGTGAGTTCTTTTTGAACGGTTTCGGTCATCATACGTCAACCTTTCTGAAAACGCACTCGAAAGCCTCTGCGTATTGAGAACCGCACTGTGCTCCACGGAGAACGGGCAAGGATCTCAACGCCTCCTCTGAACGAGGGTGAGGAACGGGACGGATGACATTCTCGTACATACCGAGTGCGGCGATCTTTGCGTCAACCGCTTGGGAAGATACGGGAATGAACGTATTTGGCTGGAAAACCTTGATAGCGGGGTTTAACGCCCAATCGGTAGAGGATTGAACCTCCATAAGATAAAGTGCCTTGATGGGCTTGATTTGCTCTCTACCACGTTGCCACAGGCGGAATGCTTCCATACAGGTAGCCGCCGTCCAGTAATGGTCGGTGTTGATGTCTCCGGGGGATTGAGTGAAAATCGTGTCGGGCAAGAACTCCCTGATGACTGCTTCGATTTTCTGTACCATTTCTCTGTGGTCTGCGTTGTGGAAATTGCTGTCGAGATATTCGCACCCGTAATAGTGCTTGATGCCGAGGATCTTATGCGATTCGAGCAGATCTTTCACGATCTTGGTTCTGTCATCTTCGTACCGAGTGGTATCGCAGGTGTTGAGAACCATAACGCCGATTTCGTCTCCACGTTTTGCCGCATCATAGATAAATGCACCCGCTCCGAGAACCTCGTCGTCTGGGTGAGCTACTACAAAGAGATGTCTCATTACTTGACACCTCCCTTGAACACGCTTTCGATGAGGTGGAGAACATCGTCCTCGCTCATACGCTCCGCCTTATCCGAGGTGTAGGGTACGTTCAGCCCTGTGCCGATGGTCTTCTTTCCAACCACCATATACTCGCCTTTGAGGATTGCGTTGTCCGCCTCCTCCTCCGAGAGCAGAGCCTCGTGCATTTTCTCTCCCTTTCTCGCCCCGATGATCTCTACGGGGTAGTCCTTCGGGAGATTGAGGTATCTGCACACGGCGTTTGCGAGGTCGCCCGTTGTGCAGGCCTTGGACTGTTTTACGAGCAGGTCGCCGTTCCGTCCCACGATGAATGCTTTCTCGACCAAATCGGTGGCTTCATCGACGGTCATCATAAAGCGTGTCATATCGGGATCGGTAATGGTAATCGGGAGTCCGTTCTGTACCTGCTCTATAAAGAGCGGTACAGCACTGCCTCTCGATGCTACGAGGTTTCCGAATCTCGTAACGCAGATCTCTGTGCGGTTTTGGTCTGCCGCCCTTTGCAGAGCGAGCTTTTCCATATATGCTTTCGTCATACCCATAGCGGACGTGGGGTAAACTGCCTTGTCGGTTGATAAACAGACAATCTTCTTTACCTTCTTCTGAACCGCCGAGGTTATGACGTTGTTGCTTCCTTCGATGTTCGTTCTTACAGCTTCCATAGGGAATGCTTCGCAAGAGGGGACTTGCTTCATAGCGGCGGCGTGGAATACGTAATCAACGCCGTACATCGCCACGTCTATCGAATGCTTATCCCTGACATCTCCGAGATAGAATTTGATGTTATCGTACTGACGGTAACGCTGTGCCATATCGTACTGCTTTTTCTCGTCTCGGCTGAAGATGCGAACCTCCGCCGCACCCTGTTCCAAGCATTTGTCGAGAAAGGCGTTGCCGAACGTGCCTGTTCCGCCGGTGATGAGGATAACCGAGTTTGCAATTCCTACGCTCATACTTCTCTCACCGCCTTTACAATAGCATCAACGATGTATCTCTGCTGTTCCTCTGTCAGCTCCGTGTGATAGGGGATAGTGAGCAGATTCTTGAACATCTCGTATGCGTTCGGATAATCGGCGATGTCGAAGCCGATCTCCTTATATGCGGTCATCATCGGGAGGGGCTTGTAATGGACGTTGCAAGGAACGCCAACCTCTCTCAATGCGTGATATACCTTATCCCTGCCGCTTTCCGCTCCTTCCGGGAGGTTGAGGCGTACAGGGTACAAGTGCATAGCGGATTGATAATCCTCTCCGAAATGCTTGATGAGGGGAGTGGCTTCTGCGACATTGGCGAACAGAGCATCGAAGCGTTCCGTAACTTCTCTGCGTTTGCTCTCGATCTCATCAAGCCTGTCAAGCTGAGCTACGCCCATCGCCGCATCAATGTTCGTCATAATGCTGTTATAACCGAACAGGGCGATGTCGTATTCCCAACCCTTGCTTTTATCCCTCGATGTCTGCCCGTGATCTCCGAGCAGGCGGAGGGTTTCTTCCATCTTCTCATTATCGAAATGAGGGAAGTCCTTCCAAACGAGAGCACCGCCCTCTCCGCCCGTCGTGATGTTTTTCAGCACGTGGAACGAGAAGCAGGTGAAGTCCGCCCATTCTCCGCTCTTGGCGTTGTAGGACGAAGCACCAAAACTGTGAGCTGCATCGGCAACCACGGCGACTCTGCCGATTGCTTTTTGCAGCTCATTTGAGGGTGTGAATATATCTCGTTTGGAGGCTACGGCGGACAGGAGACTATAATAATCACACAGCTTACCGCCAATGTCAACGGGCATAACCGCCTTGGTTTTCTCCGTGATCGCCGCCGCAACCTTTTCGTAATCCATCTCGAACGTCTTGCCGTCGAGGTCCACAAATACGATTGTTGCACCTACATTGCGGATGACCTCCGCTGTGGCTGAGTAGGTATAAGGTGTCGTAATCACCTCATCGCCGGGACCGATACCGAGAACACGGAGAGCCATTTCCATTGCCGCCGTGCAACTGTCGAATGCAACCGCTCTGCTTGCGTTGCAGATCTTGGCGATTTTCTGTTCAAACTCACGGACTATGGGACCGTTCGTGAGCCATCTTGTCTCGGCAGCCTTGCCGATGTTATCTACTTCCGCTTTGGTAATGTCGGGAGTGGCGAATCTGATGTCATTCATCGTTGCCCTCCTCAACCGGTTCTTCAGGCGGAAGCTCATCTACTCCGATAATCTGTGCTTTCATCTTATCGTACCAAACGGCTCTGCCCTTGATCCTGCGGGTTTTTGCTACCTTAACCGTACCGCCCTCGATGCCGAGCTTGCGGATAAGGTCGTTATAGTCGAGTTCGTTTCTGCAAGCAATAAGAACGTAATCGTACTGCTCGTAATGGATCGGCTCCATATCCTTGATGCTACGCTCCTCGATAGGCTTTTCGGGGGCTTCAAGGTCGAGCTTGAAATCGCCCATCAGGTCTGCGGTCCAATCTCCGAGCTCTTCGAGATCCCATTCTCCTGCGTGGCTATTCAACTTGATGTTGACGTACTTCTGCTCGGCTACCGTGTAGCCAATCAGGAGCTTACACACCACGATCTCATCGGGGTTCTTTCTCTGCAAAATCGTGACTCTCTGATTTCCGCCGATGACCTGATTCTTTTCATTGATGACGATTATATCAAAATCGCCATACTTTTCAAGGGAATCTTCGAGGTCTTCACGCTTCTGCTTTTTGATTTTTCTCGGATTTCCGAAGTCGAGCTTCAGGTCGCCAACCCTACGCTCTACAACTTCAATGCGTTTTCCTTCCATATTGCTTACCTCCAAAAATAAAAATAGCACCACGGGAGCTCCGTAGTGCTTTCAAGCGTCCAATCTCGGTCGCCTGATTTTTTCTATTATACATCATAGCACAGGTCAAACGTGAATTTCAATGAAACTGACCGAAATTGGCTGAAATCGAATGAATTTTACTGAATTTTCCTGAAAGATAAATCGTATGACAAGAAATAGTTTCTTCCTATACCATTATAGAGAAGCAATTTCCTGTCATACGAAAAAACTTTTTTATAAAGTCTCGATGTCAACCAAAGGAACGTACCTTTTTCTGTTGTTTGCGTAGTAAACAACGCCGCATTCAATGCGAGTGTTGATGTGTCTTCCTATGCAGATTCGCTCGGATCCGTCAGGTTGATAATCTATATCTCCCCAAAGGTAGGCATCCACAACTACCGTCTTGGTTCCTACGAACATTCCCTCGAACTGTGCATCCACACGCTTGTAATAGGTTTTCAGGAACTCCAACGCTCCGATGCACTCGCACTTGTCGGGAACGTCATCTCCCTCTCCGATGTAGCGAACTTCTTCTATGAAGCCGTATTTCTCGTCGCACTCTAAGCATCTTCCATCGTTCACTTTTTTGAGATATGAGGAGCAGCGAACCTTTCTGAACTCAAACATTTTAGCATCCTCCTTTCAGGTATCCACGCATAGCGTCTTCCCAAATTTTCCTTTCCATATCCTTTTTCAGCTCTTCGAGATCAATCGTTACTACCGTGTTCTCGGCAACCTTGACGTTTCGGTAATCGTGCTTGACGATGAGCGGAGCCGCAAGCGGCTGGGTAACATCTGCTGTTGCCGATGCCATAACCGGTTCAGGAAGGTATCCAAGCATCTCCATTTCTTTATGGTCGCAGGTGTCGAAGAACGGACACCTTGCACATCCTTCGGCTATCTTTGATAATCCCATACGTTCAACCGCCTTTCAGCTTTTCTTGAATGTATTCGAGTATGGGCTTTTCGTCGCAATCTCCTTCAAGGTATCCGTAAGCCGCTTCGAATTCAGGATCGCTTTCGTCAATACCGATGGAATCCATCATAGCGGAGAATCTTCGGTTTAGGTCTCGTGCGGTTTTGGCTGTTTGAGCTATCGCCGATGCGACAATCGTAAGCCTCGCCATATCGAAATCGTTGATTTTGCGTTTCTCTTTTTCGGCAATCGGAAGCCAAAACTTTCTCCCGTTATCCAAACACTCCTTTTGATAAATTTCTCGGCACTGCGGGATCACGTCTTTGCAACACCGATTTCCACAGTTGGAGCATAACCTTTTCTCATCCATCGTTGCTCTCCTTTCTGTCATCCCACTCTCCAAGACAATGGAGCTTGTAGAGCTTCTTGTTTTCTTCATTCTGCTTTTGAATCGCTTTGACGAACATATCGCACACCTTTGGCTGAGCAAAAATGGTCGTGCCGAAAACTACGAATGTTCCGTTGTCAGGAACCTCCTTATATCCGTAGCGTTTCTCCCATTTCTTGTTGATGCGTTTCTTTCTGTGAGTTCGGCATTGAACCCACTTAACCACCGATTTGGATTCTACAATCCTGTATCCGAGGTATTCAGCTCTTACTTTATCTATATCCATTTCGACTTATGCCCGCCTCTCAGTATATTTATGGCTTGCTCCACGTGATGTTCTTGCAATCCACCGTCATCATCGTAGAAGCTGGTCTTGACGAGCCTATCCATAAGGTTGCACAGCTCATAATCGAAGCATTCATCATCGAGGATAACGAATGATTCTACTATGTGCTCATCGAGCCAGTTGAGAATGCCTTCACCACGCATCGAACAATTTGGATCTGTCGTTTTGTCGAGGATGCGTAATCCCTCTCGCTTCAACTTTTGGTCGAGGTAGTGTCCTTCGGGATCCTGCTCCTCTTTATGATATTTCCACCACCCGATTTTCCAAGACGAGCTGAGGACAATTTTGGCATCGGTGGCATCTACGATTTTCTTCAGGAGCTTGACCTTTTTTGAATCAACCCCTATAAAACCTCTGCATTTCGCTTCGGTCTTCTGGCAGTTGAGAACTCCATCTACGTCGAGAAATATAACCTTCATTTCAGCTCTTCCTCCAATCTTTCAAGGGTTTTCTCCCGAACGGTGCTGATATATACATCCTCCGCCATCGAGACAAGAAGCTCAAATTTCCATCTCGGAATTCCGTCCTCCCCGAACACGCCTTCTCCTTCGAGCCATTCTCTGATAACCTTAACGGCTACTTCAAATCCGCCCTTTCCGCAATCAACCGCTATTTTAGTGAGTTCCTCTTTTATATCCATATCTACTCCTCCCCCGAAGACTTGTTTTTGCTCCAATCAAGAGCCTGACCGCACGCTCTGCAATAAGCCGCACTACTGTCCTCCGTACAGAAGCATCGAGGGCAAACGCCCTGATACATACTGCCGCCGTAACGAGAACTCGGCTTTACCGGAAATCTCAGGTCGAGGATCTCGTTCAGCTCTTTAAGAGCCGAGAACTCCTCGCTCAACCGTTTCTTTCTCGCTTCGGTTGTCGTTACTTCGAGTTCGAGAACGATTTCGAGCGACCTGCCCTCAATGTATTTTCGTAACTGCTTTATATCCATAAGACCTTAATTGCCTCCCTTGTGCCTTTTGTGCAATCCGAGGTAGGGGTTGTATCTGGGATCTTTGAAAAAGTCAAAGGGGACAATTTTATCGCCTTCTACGGTGAAGAAATCGAGGTTGACCGTGTTGAACGTACCGATGATGCTACCGTCCTTCGCCGTGTCAAACAGATATGCACACGAGCTTGACTGCGATACGAGAATATTCGATACAGGATACAAGAACCCACGTTTCAACTTCGTGAGCATCTTTCGGTCGCCGTCGTATCCTGCGTCTTCTCGACCAACCATTGCGAAAACTTGCTTTTCTTCGTTATTCATTTTCGGTTTTGCCTCCATTCTTGACGAACTCAAACGCCTCTTCCTCTTTGAGCAACCCGTTTCCTGCGAGCCAAGTGATGACAGATAAAGCACAATCCATCACGTTGTTTTCTTCGATCCATTTCTGATAGATCTCTGCGAGTTTGTTTCTATCCCCAAAGAGAAGCATACCGCAGAACTTTCTTTCACGCTCTTGCATAGAACTCACCTCGATCCTGAACAAAGCAGTACGACTGCGGAGGTTTTCTGATGGGCTTTCTTCCGCCGACCGTGCAAATTCTTTCTTTGTCGCTACTGCAAGGAGCGTAGTCCCAGCTCTCGTACTCGCAACCATCACATTTTTGCCAGCCGCAAAGCGTGAAGAATTCGGAAATCGGAACCGGTTCATCATACACTACGAGGTTGGAAATATGCTCAAACCAAAGCGGGCCTCCGCCGCCGTAGTCGATGAGATCGAGCATATTAAGGCAGGTCGTAGCCAGCTCTTCATCAGGAACGTCGTAATGTCCGTGATTGTCATAGTTCCATCCATAGCACACGGTCTTATCGCAGATGTATTCTCCGATAACCATTCCTTTCTTCAGATGCCACTTTTCTTTCCAATATCGGTCGAGACCGATATGAGAAACGAGGTCGTTTGATCCTTTCAAAGTGCAATAGATATACACCTTGTACGGAACCCCGCATTTCGGGATCTTCGTTCTGACCTCGTTCGTTTTCAGCCCTACGATGATATTCGCACAGTGCTGAGGGTGGATAGGTCTAAGTATTGCGTTCATCTATGATGCCTCTCTTTCTTTTGCTCTCCTGTGGATAGCCAGCGTTCTCTTCCGGGATTGATCTCTGTGCCAGCATCCGCAGCTTTTCTGTCTGCTGTTTTTATAAGCGAAGTGGTCTTTCCGAAGAACCACGTGCTTCCCGCATCGAGTGCATTCGCACTCCCAAAGGCTTCGGCTTCCTCTCATACCAACAAAGCGTACAACCTTCAGGAAGTTGTACTGGTTTCCGGTAATGTCAATCAGCCTTGACCGTCTTCTGCTGTTCATACTTTTTCACCTTCTTTTGCAAACGGTCTATTTTTCGGTGCAGTCTGTTGATTTCACGACCAATATCACAGTTGTCGCAATCGCCCGACTTGTAATCCCAGCAATGTTTCTTGCAAGGGCATTTCTTATTCTTCATCCCTGAGCCTCCTTGCTCCGCACGTATGCTTCCAATGCTTTGATAATCTCGCTCTCGTCGAGGGCGTATATATCGTGGCAACCGCTGTCACGTGCGATGTCCTTGATCGTTTCGAGGATCTTTTCGTCTATTTGCTTCTGCCTGATGATGCAGAAGTTGCTGACGAGCTTTCCTTCTGTCAGCTCGTGGTTCGGGGCGGGAACCAAGAACGGCTCATCCGTTGTGAAATGGTAAAGCGGCTGTGGCTTGAATGGTTTTTTGATCTCAATCTTCATTCTGCATCTCCTTGATGAAATCGGGGTTATCGTACACGTTTGATACGACCTGCACTTCCTGCGGGCAAAAAGTAGTCAATGGATAGTCGTCTCCTGAGTACGTTTCGACGATGCAAAGCCCTCCATCATTTCTGGCGACTTCGCCAATGTATTCTCTGCCAGAACCGATCAAGTTCACCTTGACAATATCACCGTCAAACACCCTCTTTTTGTTCTTGTCCTTGAAACCGGTCGATAAGGAAATGGTATTCGTATCAATCTGCGACATCATCTGCTCAGCCCTGTAATAGAACGAGATTCCGAACTGCGTTTTGCGGTCATATCTCTTGCTCTTGCCAGTGTGGCTCGTCAAGCACCCGCAGATGTCCCAAAACACCCAACCTGAACCGTCTTTCAGGCGAGCCTTAAAGAGAATTTCTTTCAGATTCATATCCATCCTCCTCATTTTTGAACCTCCTTTAATAGTTGCAGTCCACATAGACAAACTCAGCTCCACAGCTCTTTTCGAGCGTGTTGATAACCATTTCGGTTATATCCTTGCCGAGATCCATAAGCACCTCTTCGTCGAGATCTTCGGGATCAATTTCCTTGTCGCTGTACTCCAACACCTTTTTGATGTAGTCCTCAGCCAAATTGTCTATGGCGTCCCACATCGCCATATTGCCTTTCTTACGGAGGCAAGCCTCCTCGCCTTTGATAATCTTCATCGCTGGTTCTCCTTTCTTTTGCATTGCATATAGTTGTCTGTCGGCTCCCAATCCGAAATCACTACCGCTCGGTCGGGATCCTCCTCATATTTTGTGCAGATATGGTCGCCATCTCCGATGTACTCGCTGTGTTCGCATCGGTAGCAACCCTGACTGAACGGCTGGGTTCTTTTCTTTTGGTTTCGTTTGCTTCTTTTCATATCCGTTACTCCGATGCCTTGAAATTGTACTGCGGTTTCATCAGGTCAATCACTCCGCAGGTGGGGCGGATGAGCTTTCTGATCTCATCTGCGTCCTTGTAAGCCATAGGAGCTTCGTCGATGGTTCCGTAGCCTACGCTCGTAGTGAAAATTCCTTCCATAGATGCCACGTAGTCCTCGGCAGAAATCGTTTCTTTTGCTTTCTTCCGGGACATAATGCGTCCAGCTCCGTGCGGAGCGGAATAGTTCCAATCAGGATTACCAAGACCGGTACAAAGGAAAACGCCGTCTCTCATATTCATAGGGATAACGAGATATTCACCGAGCTGGGCGGATACCGCACCCTTTCTCAAAATCTTGTTTTGCAGGTCAATGTAGTTGTGAGTGGTATGGAATAGCCATCCAGAGTGTTTGAGGCTCATACCACGCAAAATTTCGTTTGCTATTGCTTCCCGATTCGCTTTCGCATACTGCTGAACGATACCCATATCGTTGAGGTAGTCGTCGAGATCCTGACCTTCGAGGTATGCGAGGTCTTTCTGCTTTTTTGCATCTCTGTACTGTGCCTTTACCTTTTCGATGGCTTCTTGGATCTCATTCTGTCTGCCTTGCTCCTTGTAGGTCTTGGCAATATCTTTGATGAGGTCTGCGGGCGGAGTGGAAATACGCTTGACCGCCAACTGCTGATAGTAATTAGCGACCTCCAATCCGAGATGTCTGCTTCCGCTGTGGATAATCAACCAAAGACCGCCGCAGGAGTCTTTGTCGATTTCGATGAAATGGTTTCCGCCGCCGAGCGTTCCGAGTGAGAGCAACGCCCTCTGCTTGTCAGCTACGGGACATCTCAATTTATCGAAGTCGAATGCCGCAACGGGTTTCGTTCTTATCATCATACCCGAAGGGACCGAGCTACGTATCACCTTGTCGAGCTCGGCGTAATCAATCTTGGTTTCATCGAGCTTGACAGCGAACATACCGCATCCGATGTCAACTCCTACGAGGTTAGGGCATACACGGTCGGTAATCGTCATCGTGGTTCCGATGGTGCAACCCGCACCAGCGTGTACGTCTGGCATAATGCGGATCTTCGAGCCATCGCTTACGGGATGCTCGGCGAGAGCTTCAATTTGAGCCAATGCTTCAGGCTCGATGGTCTCTGCAAAAATCTGTACATCGTTAGTCATTGCAGGCCTCCTTGTATTTTCTGATGATTTCGAGCATCTGTTCTTTCGCTCTTTCGGTCTCAACCGAGTGTCCGGGGACTCCTTCGAATTCACGGACGAACATTTCAAGCTCAGACGCTTCATCTTCTGCGATTTTCGTAATCAAGATGGACGGGCTTCCTTTAACCACGGTCAGCTCCATCAGATCTCCCTCTCGAATCCTCAACGCTTTGCGGAACTCTCTCGGAACGACGATTCTTCCCAAATCGTCTATTCTTCGTGTGATAACCGGTCCGCTGTAAAATCCCAAATTCTTCTTTTCGGTCAGGACTTTCTCGCATTTTTCGTAGGATTCGAGGAACTCGCCTCCGCTCGAAAGAAAATCTTTCAGTACGAAATAGATCTCGTCAACAATCCCATCTTCTGGGACCGCTTTCTTGTATTCTTCAGGAGTTACGCCTTCTGCTGCTTCTCCTCCGAAATAGAACCATTCATCGCCGATCTGACATACAGTTCCATCTCGGTTAGGCGAATCAATCAGCCTAACAATTCCGTTTCGGTATCCTTCCAAAATCATACGTTGAGTAATCATACGAACCTCCTCAGTTAAATTCAAGCATTATGACTGCTTTCTGTTGGATAGCTACTTTGAAAATCGTGCTCGATTCTTCCGACGTGTACTCCGTTTTCAGCCACTTCTTAACCTTATCAGCCGTCCAATATTCGTTGGTCGTGCGGTTCAGGTAGGTGACGAGCCAATCTTTTTCTACCGCAAACAGAACTTCTTCGAACCCGCAAGTTTCAGGATCTCCATCGCTTGCGAGATCTACGGGAGAACAGGACAAGGCGAGCAGTTCGTTGTGCAAGCAGAAGTCAGGAGAACTGTTCTTCTTGTATCTCTCCCAAATCCGTTGTTTGAGGGGCTTTTCTTCGGTCTGCTGTTTCATACCTCAAAATCCTCCTCAACATCTACGAGATAGGTGCAAGTCGAGCAATGAACGTCGAGCTTGTCAGCCACCTTCATAACACGGACCTTGCACTCTCTCGTTTTCGAATGGTCTTCGATCAGGATGACTACCTGACCTGTGTGAATCGTCTGCGTCATCGCCCATCTCGCATCTTCGATGATGTCGCTTCTGCCGAACTCCTTATGCAAGCAAGCCGCATCGTTGCCGATGCCGTATCTGCCGTTTTCGATGTAAAGCTCGCCTCTCGTTGTCATTCCGGGATAAGCCGGTCTGTCCCAAGCGACCTTCACGGGAAAGCCCTTGGCGTAATCCGAATCCTCGTAATGCCTGTCATCGAGGTCGATATAGAGAACAGGATACTTACCGAAATTCATCGCCGTTGCTATCTGTTCTCGCTCTGTCAAATACTTCATTTCTTTGCGTTCCTTTCTGCAAATCGTTTCATTCTTTCGAGCAAAACCCTCTCTCGTTCAAGGGCTTTCCTGAGTTCCTTTTCGAGCACGTCTGCTCGCTTATATTTTCCGTCAGGTCCTCTGACTTCCACGCCTCGCTTCATACATTCGAGAACGAGGAATGAGAACCTGTTTCCATTACTCCTCGGTCTCATTTTCTTTTGCATTTGCGAGTGCCGCCGAGCATTCTGCGATTACCTTAACCAAGCAATCATCGCAGAGAGCCAAGACCGCAGAGCCGATGTTCAAATCCCAAAGTCTATCGACTTTCTTTCTTTTGAAGCCAATCGTAGAATCGAAATTGGCTGCTCCGCATCCGTTGCAGGAGCGAACGCTCTCGATGTTCTCTGTAACCGAAATTTCTCTTGCCATCACGCAACCTCCTTTTTGAAAACATAATCAAGACCGTTGTTGGCAAATGCTCCGAATTTCCAACCAAACGGTGTAATAGCGTCGATGTATCTGATGCAAGCCCCGAATGTCGTTTGCTTCTGGAGCTGGTTCTTTGACTCCTTGGCTCCCTTGATCTTGCGAACCATCATCTCAGCTCCATCCTTCATCGTCTGGCGGAGCGTACCGCCCTGCGATGCGAAATACAGGAACTCTTCGGCAAGGTCGAGCAGCACGTTCACGTCATCTGTGCCGTGGCTGAACAGAACCTCTCCGTTTTCGTCAACTCTGTTCTCCAAGTATCTGTCGAAATCGAATTCTGTCAGCTCCAATCCGTACACACGGTCGAGGTCGATGTCCTTTGGATCGTCTATCATACCCTCCGAGTTGTCGTCGTTCAGGACGTACACGGTCGCTCCCAAGTGCAGATACTCCAACGCTTCTACGGGAGTGATGAACTGCATTCCGGGGTAAACATACGTTGTGCGGTTCATATCAAACCTCCGCTTTCTTTTCGATTTCGGGGTAGAACGTAAAGGTCTTGGCGAACTCGTCGCTGTCTTTTTGCTTCAACTTCTCGACCTTCTCGTACTTCTTGATGAAACGCTTCAGGATTCTTCTCTGACGGAGCAAATATGTATACCATTTCAGGTACGCTCTGTCGTTCAGCTCCTCGTATTCGATTGCTTCCTCGATGGAAGCCAGCTCTGCTTTTGCTTTTTCGATCATTGTCATTTTCTTTTCTCCTTATCTTTTGTGTACCGCATATACTACGGAATCTGTCAGTAGGTTTACACGCTCTTGGAATGTTGCGTCATCCAATTCGAGCATATAGAATTGAACCTCTTTTATCTTGCTTTCGGGGGTGTATTCGATCACCGCATATACTACGTGATCCGCACCGTTCTGTTCGAGCAATTCCTTTGCCTGTTCTCCGTATGATTTGAGAACCATTGGTAGGTTCCTTGGTGGCATCTCGCCTGTCTCGACCACTGCCGAATCCGAATATCTGCTCCATCTAATCCATTCCATTTACCGATACCTCCGTTCTGTCTATCCGTTTGGTAATGTTTAACTGTGACTTTATCTTACAATAAGCCGTTTCAAAAGTCAATAGTTTTGCGGATATTTTTTCAAGATTTTTCGTAAATATTCAAAAATGTTTATAAAAAGAGAGGCGTACAATCGTAACGCCTCTCTTTGTCAGGTATCGTCTTTCTTGGTCGCCTCTATGTAACGAGCCATATTTGCGAGGGCGGAGCCGTGTATGTTGTACATCGTTCTCTCGTAAGACTCTTCCTTATCGAAGAAATCAGGTCTATCGCCGAACAGAACATCGAGGACATCGTTCCATCGCATTCCGTCGAAGTATCGCATCCTGATGACCGCCCTTTCGTTTGCGTGTCGAAGACGTTTGATGATCTTTTCGAGCTCGGTACGCTCTTTCTTTTGCTTGGCTATCATCTGCTTTATTTCATTTTCAAGGTCGATCTTCTGGCACACCAAATCAGCCATTCTGCTTTGCGATGGGCTTGGATCTCTCGGCATACCAGAGTATGAGGGGGAACCGATGCTTTTCAGTTTCATCTCAATTCGGTCAAGTCGCTGCTCCTGAAGCTCTATATCTCGGTCTGCGGCGAGATAGTCTTCCAGCCGCTCCTTGACAAAATCAGTATTTGGTCTTTTCTTATTCGCCATCGGTTTCTCCTCATCTCCTTTCTTGAAAATTACTTGCTTTGCTGTTCGCCGAGCTTCTCGGCATACCACGCCTCAATATCTACGCCGATCTCTTTCAGCTTCCTCGTGTAGAGCCAGCCCATTTCTTCGGGTTCGAGTTGATAAAACGCTCTCAACGCTTCGTGCTCCTCGAAGCATCTGTCGAAGAACCTACGAAGCCTTTTCTTGCCGTGCTTATGGACGAGATGGATAACCCACAGAACCATAGCATCGTTTTCCATAGCGAACTTTCTGTCTCTTTCAATGATCTGGCGGTCGATCTCTTCATCTCTCGCCTTGATCTGCTTTTTCGACATCAATTTGCTCGGCAATATTCTTGCTTTCATAGGCTTACTCCTTCCAAGGAAATTCTGTAATGAGGTCTTCTCCCCAAATCGGTATCAGGCTGTCCTTCATAAATACGGGCTTGCCGCATTTGTGGAACTGCTCAACGATGGGCTCCATCCAAGAGCGTTCAGGAACTACCTTATCTTTTCTGTTGCCTGTCTCCGCTCCGAGAATAACCCACCCAATTCTCTTTGCGAAATCCTCGCATCCTTCATCCTCTACAAAGGGTTCGAGGATAGGCTCGATGCTTGCGAACGTGTTGTACTCGTCGCTCCAGAAGCATTTTGTGGTCGGCGATGTAACGGTCGAGCCGTACCAGTAATTGTCTCCTTTGGGGAGCAACCCTTTTCGAGCGAGCTCTGCATATCGCTTCGGGTTCTTTGTGAGGAACAGGTAGCGGTGGTTATCCGCTTTCTTGCAAGCGTCGAAAATCTTTTCGATCCACTCGTCAGGCACCCAATCCCCGAACATATCTGACATAGAGCATACAAAGATGTTCTTTCCGAATCCTTTTGTGTACGGATCCGACAGTCTATATTCGTGGAGCGTGGGAGTGAACCCGAACGGATATGCGGCGTTTCTTACCTCGCCGTTCTGTGTGGTCGCCTGAAGCCTCTCGCCGAGCGTTACAATTTCCGCCGGAGCTACGCCATCGGGAGACTCGTGACAACCTTTGTAGCGGTTGGCTATCCGTCTGGCGTAGCAGTATTTGCAATCGTGGTAGCATCCGGTTATCGGATTCCAAGAACTATCGCACCATTCGATTTTTGTCTTTTCCATCCAGCGTCACCGCCTTAAAAGGGTAAAGCTACATCATCGTCTTCGGTGTTGATAGGTTCAAAATCGGGCTGCTGTCCTCCTCCGTAAGAGGGTGCGTATGCGTTGTCAGCCGCCTGACTGTCAGCTTCGCTCTTGGAGTCAACGAACTCTATCTTGGTTGCGTTGATGCGTGTTCTTTTGATTTTCTTTCCGTCCTTGTCGGTGTAAGTGTCAGTATCAAGATCTCCCGAAACGAGTATCGAAGATCCCTTGCGGAAGTATCTCGAAACAAACTCTGCTGTTTTGCCCCAAGCTACCACGTCGATGTAGTTCGCATCTTTCTGTTCCTCGCCAGTTTTCTGCTTTTTGTTCGAGGCTACGCAGAATGAACAAACCGAGGTTCCACCCTGCGTCTGCTTTAACTCGATGTCAGAAGTGAGTCTTCCTGCGGCGACACCGAGCGTATAATTGAGATTTGCCATTTTCAAATCCTCCTTATTGGATTATTCCTCGTCGGGCTGGTCGTACTCGTAAGAGTCATCCTCATCGGGCTCCTCGATAGCGTTCTCGCCGCAAGGCTCCTCGCAATCGTCTTCTGCCACGGTGTCCTCATCCTTATACATCGAGAAGAAGATGTCGTTGCATTCAAGGCAACTGATCTCGATGCCGTAGAGCTCTCCGCTCTGGGTTGCAGTTGCTTCGGAATAAACACCCGAACAGATGATTTCGTGTCCCTCGTGTTCTGCAAGCGTTTCTGCGTCGCAGTGGAACGGACTGTCAGGGCTCGATGCAGAGGTAAGGATAACCTCGTTCGTGTCCGTCTTAACAGCGTAGTTGCCGTTGGACTCCACGATCTTCAGGCTTCTGTTGATGAACAACGAGAGCCACTTGAACGGAGTCATCTGCATCTCATCTCTGTCCTCGGTGTCATCGCAAGAGCCTTCAAGGAGGGCGGGACCGCTCTTATCCTCATATTCTGCCTCATACGTGTCATCAGGGGAAATCTCCTCATCGAACATCGACATCTGCTCGGTGCCGAGATTTCTAAGGACGTATTTCTCGGTGTCGGGATCCCAAACAAGCTGGTGCTCACCCATAAGCGAGCCCGTCTTCTTGTCCTTGACCTGCATCACGGACGAAATATCGTGTTTGAACGTGGGCTTCGTGATTTCCTTCAGGTCATCGTAAGAACCCACGTTTACGTTTTTGAGTTCGATGCTGAGTTTGAGGGTGAGGGTTGCTTCGCTTGCACCCTTCATAGTCATATTGCCAAGCGTTCTGGCAAGGATAGAGTCAAAGTCGGCTTTCAACGCCTGAAACGTATCTCCGCTCAGGCTCAACTGCAAATCATTCTTTTCACACATTTTCGTGTATCTCCTTTTCATATCGTTTGTTCTCTGATGTACTTATTTCTGCATCTCTCGCAACAGAAGTTGTGGAGCTGACCGTTTACTTCGACCAGCACCCAGCCTTCCTTGCGGAGAATTTTGTTGTGTTCTTTCGAGAACGCTTCGTCTTGGCTGTCAAAGCGAAACTTTCTCGTTTTGGGGCAGCTATCACAGGTGAAAACCGTGTTGCCTTCCCAAAATCCGTCAAATTCAAGTTCTCTTGCCATTTGATACCTCCATCGAGGGCGTAATGTCCTCTATCGTTACGACCGTTCTCGGATTTTCCCCGTAGAATCTGCGTATTTGCAGATCCACTACCTGCGTATCATCATAATACGCTATCTTGTTCAAGGCATCGAGAACCACCTTTACCACGTTATCGGCATCAGGTTTCTTCAGAGGACGCTCGATTTTGTCGATCATACGTTGCCTTTTCTTTTTGCTGATGCTCTGCGGTATTGCATAGTAGGCGATAATCCTTACATCGAGCTGTCTCCCTTGCTCGAACATAAAGTCGTGGCATTGGGAGCTGTAACAGGTCTTTACAAGGTTTTCATACAGCACCGTCTTTTCGGGGCTGGTGGGACCTCCGAATTTGGAAAATCTCGGTCTTCCTTTTCCTGTTGGCTCGCCGGGGACTTCAAATCTAACCTTCTGCATATCCAGCCTCCTTTCCCGAAATGTCATAGCCCTTATCTGTGCCATTCATCTCGTATTTGACGAAATACTGATAGGTCTTACTGCCTTCGGGCCTGTAACGAACAGGGTGGACCGTGTATCCATTCCTGAACAGGATCGTTGCGATAGCCTCTCGGTCTTCGGCACTCCCGATCTTCAGAGTGCCTTTGGATTCAAATTTGCTCATATCTTCTCCTTTCTGTCAATCGTCGTCTTCGAACAGTGACTGCATTGCATCGTAATTGTCTGCGGCGATTTTTCGCCTCCAGCTCGGTCCTGTGAACTGCATTGGGTAGCACATCTCGAATATTCTATCGTACACACGAGAATACTTGGGATCTGTTTCGTCCTGCATTTCGTTCAAGGTCCTGTTAGTTGTGATAATCATAGGCAGTTTCTTTCGGTATCGGTCATCAATAGCGTTGTAAACTATCTCTGCCGCAAAATCCGTTTTTCTTTCTGCGCCGAGATCATCAAAGATAACGAGCTTTGCATACGACAAGGACTCCAAAAAGTCATACTCGTTTATCTTTCGCAACTGCATATCCTCTACGATCTTTACGAATGACGTCATCACAACAGGTATCTGTTGCGAAAGAAGATAATTTGCTATTGCGGCGGCGGCGTAGCTCTTGCCGGTCCCGACATTCCCCCATAGCAGAAGCCCTTGGTTCTTCTCAAACATTTCTTCGAAACGCTTGGCGTAATTTCTGCACCATTTCAGGTTTCTTTGGTTATGCTGGGTTAATTGCAAGGTATCAAATGATACCGCCGTGAACTTCGCATCCATAAGGCTCTGCTTTCTCAACCGCTGGATCCGTCGCATATCGGCATCGGCTTTCTTTTTCCGTTCCTCTTCTGCAACTCTATCTCGGTCGCATTTGCATTGCCTTGTAGTTAAAACTGGTACGGGTTCGGCATTTTCAATATCCTTTCGGACAAATTGGTAGTGTTCTTGACGAGGCTCTTTGCAGATGCCGCAATGCAGGAAGCCATCGCTCCCTATGTAGTCATCAGGTCTTTTTTCCTGATTCTTTATTGCTATATCTGCGAAAGACTTGAACAGCTCAAGTCCTCCTCCGCCTCCGAAAGCGGATTGCATCTCGCCCATATCATCCTCCACTCCTATCTCGGAAAGGATTTCCGCTCTGCACCTCTTCGTCGGTCGAGACAGGTTCGACCTTCTTCGGTAGGTAATCAAGGAACGGTCTTGTGTCGCTCAAAAAGGTGGCAGCGTGTTTGATGTACCTTTGCTCCGTCCCCTCTCTCTTACACTGCAAAGCGTAGTTCTTTGCGGCTGTAAGCAGTTCTTCGGGAGAAAAGCCCTCTTTTACACGAGTCTGGTATTTCTTAAAGGCATTGCCTTTATCCACGTTTCTGGGGTACGCCGCCCAAAACTCATCAAAATCCGTCGTGTACTTCGATTCCTTTTTCTTTTCCGCAGGCGGAGCCTCCGGTGTTTCTGCTCCTGTCGGGACTGTCTGCGGAATGTCCGCAGGACTGTCTTCGGAATCGTCTGCGGAATTTCTGCTTTCGGTGTCTTCGTCGGTGTTTGATGCTTTTCTTCTGCGGTATTCTTGCTTACGCTTGTTATCGTTTTCTCGGCGAGCTTTCGCTTTATAAAACGGCTCTTGCCAAGTGTCCCAATCGTGCAAGAACAAACCCTCATCGGTCTCGTCTATCCATCCAGACTCTATCAGCCCTTCAACGATCTTGTCGGCGGAAGCCTTGCATTTAAGGGTAGCAAGGCATTCCTCGACATCTTCCTTGTCGGCACTGATGATGCGTCCATCGGGTTCTGCGTTATCCAAGCCCCACTGCCACAACGTAACGAGAATGCCTATCGCCTCCGCCTTGTTGCCGTGGATATACTTGTATAAGCGTCGGAGCTTCGGTCCGTCTATGCTCTTATATACAGCAACCCAAATCATACTTTCACCTGCCTGTTCCTTTGGATCGGTCATTCAACCGAATCTTATTCGGCAGTTTCGTCATAGCCTTCGCCTGAGAGCGACTGCTCCTTTTCCTCTGCCATAATTTTCATACGCTCCATAATCGCATCGAACACGGTTACGAGCATACCCTCCGTAGAGGAAAGTCCTTCCTGACTCAACAGATCTTTGATAATGCTGTTCGCATCATCTCCGAAATACTGCTTTGCCGCACGGAACAACTCCTGTCTTTGTGCGTTCGTGACTACGGGTGTCTGCTTGGCTGCTACAACCTCGCCCGTCTCCTCGACCACGACATAATCTGCGGGAATAGCACCCGATGCCTGCATCTCATCTACGGTGTAGATGCCCTCATATTCATTCGGGAATGCCGCACGGAATGCCTGAGACTTTGCTACTTTCTGAATCATTGTTGCAGGCTTTGACTTCCAGTTGCTCTGTCCCGAACTGTACTCTTCGAGGGAAACCTCAACAAAAGTCTCTTCCACGTTTCCGGGAGAGCGTTCTCTGCGTACTCTGCACCATCCTCCGATCAACTCTTCGCCAAGTGCTTTGTAAATGCAAGATCCTTCCTTCTGAACTACGGACATCTCTCCGTTCTGGGACTTTCTCAGGACCGTGATACCCGACTTATATCCTCTGTATTCAGGGAAATGGTCGGCTCTGCGGATATAAGCGTGGCATCCTACCACAAACTGTGCGGGTGCTCTGTCATCGTACTTAATCAGGTAAACCTCGCCGTTTTCCAACGGATCGAGCTGCTTTGCCTGACAAGTGCGGAGGAACATCGCAACCTCTTGGTCGGTAACTTTTCCGTTACCTCTCGTCAAGGTGTTCTTGACGGTATCAGCGTCGAGCTTTACCATAAGCCCCGAAAGGCTCTTAAACTCTACTGCCATCAATTCGTTTGACATTTCTTTGCCTCCTGTGATTTATTTAAGAACGGACACTGATCGTGACCGTTTCTTCGTACTTGATACCGGGGATTTCGATTTTGCCCTTCGTTGCCTTAATGAGAGCCATAACAGCACTCTCATCGACAGGGCGGATAACTGCTCCTGCAATGCTTACAGGAACCTGTGCAGGATCTACGGATACGATCTTCCACGCCTTCGAGGTCGATACACCGTTTGCCTTCGGCTTCTGTGAGGGAATCGAGCCCGCTTCTGCGATGCCCTGCATAACCTCTGCTTCCGCCATTGCGAACTCAACGCCCATTGCGTCTCCGTTCTGTTCTGCGGTGGCAGCCTCATCGAGCTTGCGGTCGATCTCTGCCTGAGCGAGCTTACGCATCGCCTCCTCCTGTTCCTGTCTCTTTCTCTCCTGTTCGAGAACAAAATCACCCATCTTGCCTTTGAGAATCTTCTCTGCGGCTTCAAGGGGATCGAGCATCGCCTTCTTTTTGGCGAGTACGTCATCGTAGGTTCTCTTGGCTGCCACACGGAGCGGATCCCAATAATCCTTGACCTGCTTTTGCATCGCCTTAATGGTCTTAATGAGGTCTCCCGCTACCGAATAGTCAGCCTCGGTCGCTACAACAACTGCGGATGCCTGACTTTCCATCAGGCTAACTTCTTTGCCGAGCTGTTCGTTCTCGGCTGTGTCAAGGACAAGGGCTTCGCTTTTCGCTACTGCTTCGTTCATACTGACACTCCTTTCAAAAAATATTTATTAGTGGCGACTTATCCAGTCGTACACACACTTTAATGAGCCGAAGACTCTCCAAGCCTCTGCGTCTTTTGCAGGGTAGCCTTCGTATCTCTTCTTTCCTCGACCTTCTGGGGTGAGGTGCAGAATTTCTTTCTGCTCTATATAGATCCCGTGGCTCGCAAGAATTTGAGCATATGCTTCAAGCTGAACACGGCAGGTCATTTCGCTTATCGTGTAGGTGGTCTTTACATCGGTCAACGTCAACTTATCTCCGATATAGGAGAGAATGTCGAGCGTTCCTCCGTACATCATCAGCTTGTGGTAACATTGGAACTCCGAGGAAACAAACACCGGTTTCTTCTCATCAAGCCAATCGAGGAAACCATCGAAGTATCCACGATGTTCGGGAGGCACGTCGTCAATGCCGAACTTGATGTAATTCTCAATCGCATTGTGGACGGACGTTCCTTTGTTTGCCGCTCTGTCGAGCGTGGCTTCGCTGATGCCTTTGTACTTTGCCATCGAGAGCGGTTCCATAACAGCGGAAACGCTCGGTATGATGACTCCGTTCAAACGGTAGATATGGTCTTCATCGGTGAACGACAGTTCCGAAAGGTTCGGGAGCTTAATCATCGTAGGGATCATAGTCGGGAACCTCCTCTTCGGCTGTCTTTAATTCCGCACCAATCTCTATGAGCAGGTTGACCGCACAATCAGCAAAGCACTCTTCGTGATACTTCTTGCCGTCGTACTCGAAATACTCCTCACCTACCTGAATATCCTCGCCGCAGAATTTGCATCTGCCAATCGAGGGAGGTTCAGGAGCGTTGGGACATCTACTTAAACAAGGGCTGCTGTGGCAAATCTCGCACATCTGTTCATCGCCCCCATTCTGTTGATTTCTCTACGCATCAGGTAGTCTGACAGCTCGTTCTCGAACAAGATCGGGATATAATCCTCACCCTTGCCGTTCACCTCGCATTTTCTGCGAGTGTAAAGCAGAATGTCTGTCATCTCGTCAAACGAGAACTCGTAGCCTGTTTCTTCCTGAACTTTCTTGACTATGCCAAGCAAGCGTTCAACCTTTTCATCCATATCTCTTACTCCTTTCAGGATGCTTTGACTTTCTTCTCTTTTGCTTTCAAGCAAAATACCGAGATGTCTATAAACCCTATCTCTGCAATCGCTCTGTCAAGATCCTTTTCGGAGGTAAATCCGTATTCATTTTTCAAAATTTCGATGATGTTCTTACCGTTTCGCTTTTCCATCATTACCTCCGCAGATTGCATCGTGCAGGATTTTCAACTCGCTCACAGCCTTGGAGAGCTCCTCGAAGAACGAGAGAACCTCTTTCAGCAATACTTGATCGTTTTCGCAAACCTCTCCGTCGCCCGCGATCTCCAACATCTTTGCTTTGATGTCTTCGATGTGGTCTGCGTTCAGGTTCTTCAACAACTTTACTGTGATACGGTCAATGTCAGCTACCTCATCCGAGATGAAGTGCCTGCATCCTATCGGACATTCATTCAGGCAATAATAATTCAGCAAATGAGGCGAGCGATAAAGGTCAGCCATAAGAACCGCCTTGTCAACGGGCATACATTTCGTGAGGTTCAGCTCCGCATCAGCCACAGAAGAAACCGACATTCCGAGCAGTTCCGCCGCTCCCTCTCGGCTTCGTAGCCTGTCATCGTATTCGGCAGCCTTTTTCCTCGCTTCGAACCAAGGATTTCCTGCCGCTTTCGTAGCATCACGTCCCATTTTCATTCGCCTCCTTTTGCTGTATAATAATACCAGAAGGTCGGATAGGTCGCACCAATCGGCAACTTCGGGACAAAAAATATTTTCCGTCATTTCATCTCCGTATTGCCAATCGGTAACTGTCCGTCAAACAAAAAGTCGTTAATCTCCGACAACGACCAATCAAATATCTTTGCGACCTTGAACTTCTCAGCATCGGCGAACTGCGTCTTACCCTGTTCCTTGTTGGAGTACGACGCAGGGGATATTCCCAACTGTTCTGCCATATACTGCTGAGTTAATCCAAGCCTTGCACGGGCTCCTCTGATTTCGCAGGTTTTAACCATTCAGTTCACCTTCTTTCTATCATATTTGTCGGGTTTGAGTTTACCGACATCGTTATTATAGCATACCAATCGGTAATTGTCAATAGTTTTTCTGAATTTTTTTTAGAAAATGTAGATTTTTTTCAAACTTTATGATATAATAACAAAAATGGTAATATAAATTTACATCTCGGTAAAGGAGAAAAATATATGGACTACTCATTTTTCAGGGAAAATCTCAAAAATCTTCTCAGCGTGAGAGGGTACACCATCAAGGGCTTTGCCGCAGAAATCAATGCGAGTGCAGCTACGATCTCTCGCTACCTATCGGGCGACAGAACGCCTGACCTCCCCTATGTCGTAAACATTGCGTCATTTTTCAACGTATCCATCGACTGGCTTCTCGGTATCAATGGCGACCAATTTGATGTAATGCCGAAAGAGGTTCAAGAGGTTGCAAGCCTATATTCTCTTGCTTCTCCCGATGACCGCCGTGTAATTCAAGCGGTTCTCGGCAAGTATCGAAAGGGTGGCGACAAATGATCTACACCGAAAGAATGTCCCGCTCGGCTATTCACGTAGATCCCAACGGACAAGCATCGGTTATGAAGCGAATTCCATTTATGACGGGCAGTTTCAACGAGGCTTGGCTTCAGGAAATACTCGCCGACAATCCTTTTATCATTCCTTCCTACGAGGTAGGCTCCGAATATGCGCCTCTCGTCTGTATCGGAAGAGAGGTTCCGGTCGGCAGCGGCGAAACAAAGGGATATATCGACAATCTCTACATCACACCTTCAGGTCAAATCGTCATAGTCGAAACAAAACTGTTCAGGAATCAGGAATCGAGGCGTACCGTCGTTGCTCAAATCATCGACTATGCCAAGGAACTGCAAAAGTGGGACTGCGAGATGCTAAACAAGGTCGCAGAGGAATACACGTTCAAATCCGAAGGTCAGTCGAAACGCATCATAGACATTATGGCTTCGAAGGGGTGCTTGACTTTCGCTGATGAAGCGAGGCTCACCGACAGAATAAACGATTCTCTCAAAAGAGCATCGTTCTTACTGATGATAATTGGCGACGGTATCCGTTCCAGCGTTCAGCAGTTGGCTGACTTCCTGAACGAAAATACCTCTATGGCTTTCAATCTCGCTCTTGCCGAGATGGAGATATACCAGACCGAGAACGGCGTAATCGTCATCCCCAACCTTTTGGCAAAGACATCTGTAATCGAGCGTAACATCGTGAGCATTCACGGATCCTACGTCGATGAGGAAACGGAGTCGGAATCGGTTTCTCCGAGCAAATACATTCGTAAGCCTATGCTCACAAGACGTGAGTTCATATCCAAGTTCTGCGAGAACGGTGGCTACGATGCAGATGAGGTTGGCGAATTCATAGCAGATCTCGATGCAATAGGCGGTATCAACATTTCTCTTTCTCCCACCGAGCTTGCGGTCAAATTCGTTCTTGGAGAGGGAAAGACCTGCTCACTCGTAATCTTCGGCATAGCGAGCGACCAAGCGGACATTTGGCTCGTTCCCGGAAGAATCAAGGCTTCGCTCGAAAAGAACGGCGTATTCCCGTTTGATGCCGACGATTTCCTCGATTTCTACAAAGAGGTGGTGGACGACAGCAGATGCAAGACTCCTCCGTATGATAATGTCGCAGGATTCTACTACGCCGACGTAAACGAGGTTCTACACCGCAAGCAAGATTTCATACGAGCTGTTGAGCAGTTCATAACCGCAATACAGAAAAACTGACAAACAAGAATGGCGGTAGTCGTTCTGAACGGCTATCGCCATAACTGTCTTTATTCGTGTTACTATTACTGTTAGTGTTACTGTTAGTGTTACTGTTAGTGTTAGCGGTGGAAAATCCGCAGACTGTCCCGTGGACTGTCCTATCTTTTGTCCCATACTACAAATTCAAAGAGGAGGCAAACAATGAGCAGTTACATTTCCGATGCGATCTCTACCCAAAAGGTCGCCATATATATTCGAGTCTCAACTGCTATGCAGATTGACAAAGACTCTTTACAAGTACAAAAGCGTGAGCTTACAGCATACTCCGAGATGGTTCTCGGCATAAAGGATTATGTCATATTCGAAGATCCCGGCTACTCTGCAAAGAACACCGACCGCCCCGACTATCAACGTATGATGGAGCGTCTCCGCACAGGTGAGTTCTCTCATCTTCTCGTATGGAAGATTGACCGTATCAGCAGAAACCTACTCGACTTCGCACAGATGTATGCCGAGCTGAAGCGTCTCGGTGTTGCGTTCGTGTCAAAGAACGAGCAGTTCGATACAAGCTCGGCAATAGGCGAGGCTATGCTGAAAATCATTCTCGTTTTTGCGGAGCTGGAGCGTAATATGACCTCCGAGCGTGTTACGGCAGTAATGCTTTCGAGAGCGAACAACGGTCAGTGGAACGGCGGCAGGGTTCCATACGGTTACAAATGGGATAAAGAGGCGAAGGAATTCTCCCTCATCGAATCCGAGGCGAAAATCGTCCGCACCATCTACGATATGTACGAGGAATATCAATCTCTCGCCTACATCTGCCGTTGGCTTAACGAGAACAACTACCCAACAAAGAACGGCAAGGAATGGAGCATTACCACAATCCACAAAATTCTGACAAATCCTTTTTACAACGGCTCATACCTATACAATGTTTACAAGGACGGAAAGGCTGTCAGCAAGCGAAAGCCAGACGACTGGATCGTGTTCGAGGATCATCACATAGCAATCGTAACTGTGGAGAGGTTCGACCGCATACAGTTCCTCCTGAAGCGTAACCGCAGGGGTGGAGTTCCCGAAACCGAAAGCTATGTGAGGAAGAATATCCACATCTTTGCAGGTATCACAAAATGCGGTGTCTGCGGAGCTCTTATGTCCGCCACGCTCGATAAGCGAAGAGCGGACGGATGGCGACCTTCCATTTACGGCTGTTCACGTCGAAGGAAGAACTCGTCTGTATGCTCGAACAAATACGTCTCCGATGCTGCATTAGGTCCGTTCGTGTTCAACTATGTCGCAAACATCATACGAGTCAAAAATTCTGGCAAAAAATATTCCCCTGAAACACTCGGCAAAAAGCTCCTTCAGGGAACAGCTTTCTTCTCGGTCGATCACATAGGAGCTTCGGGCCTCGAACAGCTATCTGATCTCTTGGCTCGTGGTGAGAGTGGTCTTGAATACAAGCCATCTTATATCGTGGAAGAAACTGATGCCAAAGTGAGCGAGTACGAGATGCTTCGAGAAAAGCATCGCAAGCTGCAAACCGCTATGAACCGATTGCAGACAGTGTTCCTATACAACGAAGCAGAGACACCTCCGACCGAGTTCATTTTGGAGAGGGAGAAGATCACGAGCGAAATGTCCGCCATCGAGAAGCGAATGACTGAGCTCGGCGGAGAAGCGTTCGGAGACAAGATCACCGATGAATCGTTCCTGAAGAAAGCAAGCTATTTCATTATGGTCGAGAAACTGCTCGATGCAAAGAACATCGACTACGAGAAATACATTCGTGGCATAGACGAGCAGGTGCCGAGAAACTTTATCCTGAGCATCATCGAGAGAATAGATGTCACTGACGGTTGCGTGTCGGCGATCACATTCAAGAACGGAATGAAGCACGAATTTTTCTACAAAGAGCAATAAGAAAAGGCAGTCGGGATTTTCTTCCTGACTGCCTATTTTCGACCTATTTTCGCCCCAAAATCGCCCTGAAAAAATAGGGCAAAATCATACACATCGGGTTCGATGGGGATTAAAGATTTCCGTTTTTCTCGACTTACTGCGAAATTCATTTCTACCAAAAGTGCCGAAAAAGCCTTGAAATACAAGGGATTTTACGTATTTTGGCTAAAAACGATTTCTTTTATCCTATAAACATCGCGTCGCCAAAGGAGAAAAATCTGTATTTTTCTTCTACAGCGGTCTTATATGCTTCCATTATTTTTTCTTTGCTGTAAAGCGCCGAAACAAGCATCAGCAGTGTACTTTCGGGCAAATGAAAATTGGTTATCAGCGCATCGACTGCCTTGAATTTGTAACCCGGATATATAAATATTCCCGTATCTCCGCTCATTTCGGGGATATGTCCGTTTTCTTCCGCAACACTTTCAATTGTGCGGCATGACGTTGTTCCTACGCAAATAAGCCGTCCTCCCTTGGCTTTTCGCTCATTTATTATCTCAGCGCTTTCCTTTGAAACGCTGAAATACTCGGTGTGCATTATATGCTCGTCAATGCGCTCTGCCTTAACCGGTCGAAAGGTTCCGAGTCCAACGTGAAGCATTACGGGAGCAATAGCCACGCCCTTATCCCTTATCCTTTGCAAAAGCTCCGGGGTGAAGTGCAATCCGGCAGTAGGCGCCGCCGCGCTTCCCTCTTCTCTTGCATATACGGTCTGATATCTTGAATTATCTCCAAGCTGTTCGGTAATATACGGGGGAAGGGGCATCATTCCCACAATAGACAATATTTCGTATATATTAGAATACTTGTCCCTGTCGTAGGTGAATTTTATGAGTCTGTTTCCTTCCTCGACAATATCGACCACCTCGCCCTTGAGTATTCCCTTTCCAAAAACCGAGCGCATTCCGATCTTCGCTCTCTTTCCGGGACGAACAAGGGTCTCCCATGTGTCTATATCTCTCTGACGGAGAAGCAAAAGCTCAAGCGTTGCTTCTTCTCTACCCTCTACGTATCCGTATATTCTGGCGGGTATGACCTTTGAATCGTTTATTACAAGAACGTCATTGGGCTCAAGATAATCAACTATATCGTAAAAATGCTTATGTTCTATGCTTCCGATCTCGCGATCAAGAACCATCAGCCTTGAATGGTCCCGCTTCTCTGCGGGATGCTGAGCTATAAGCTCATCCGGCAGGTCGTAGAAGAAATCCGAGGTTTTAAGGTCGGTTGCCTTTTTTTCGTTGGTTATTATCATACGTAATTCCTTTCGGGAAATAAAAATCTTAAAATATAAAAAAATCTATTGACATACCGCTCTTTATATGCTATGATAGTACGGAAGAAACATATAATTATGATAGAGGTGCGTCGTATCACCGTCTTACACCGAGGTTTCCGAGCCGTTTGAGGTGTATTTCGAGGGTATGGTGCCGAAGGCGTATATCTTCGGTGGGTATGCGTACTGGTCTGTTAGGTGAATAACCGTCAGACTGTCATCACTTCTTAAAGATTTTGATGGAGAGCTATCTGTTATTGCTAAATTTATGCGTTCATACGCTTATATTATAGTACAATTACAGCTGGTTTTCAACCGGTTTTTTTATTTTTATATAGTTTTTTTAATCATCTTTATACATACGAAAGGATATTATCATGAGCAAATTCAAGAAGACAATTTTCACAGGCGCGGCTACTGCTATTATTACCCCTTTTTCGGGCGGTAAGATAGATTACGACAGCTTTGGAAGAATTATTGAGGATCAGATAAGCGGCGGTATCGACGCTATTGTCGTAGCGGGTACCACGGGTGAGGCGGCTACTCTTACCCATGAGGAGCACTGCGAATGTATGAAGTACGTTGTTGAAAAGGTTGAGGGCAGAGTTCCCGTTATTGCGGGTACCGGCTCCAACGACACGGCGTACGGAATCGAGCTTTCAAGATATGCATGCGAGGTAGGAGCAGACGCGCTTCTTCTTGTAACTCCTTACTATAACAAGGCAAGTCAGAAGGGTCTTATCAAAAGCTTCCTTGAGACTGCCGACAAGACCGATAAACCTATTATTCTTTACAACGTACCCTCGCGTACGGGTTGCAACATCACTCTCCCCGTATACCGCGAGCTTGCAAAGCATGAGAGAATCGTTGCGGTCAAGGAAGCATCGGGTAATCTCAGCGCAGTCGCAGAGCTTGCCGCTGAGTGCGGAGACAGTCTTGATATTTATTCCGGTAACGACGACCAGATAGTTCCTATTATGTCTCTTGGCGGTAAGGGTGTTATATCGGTTCTTTCCAACATTCTCCCCAAGCAGACCCACGATATGGCGCAGTTCTGTCTTGACGGTGATTACGCTTCCGCAAGAGAGCTTCAGCTTAAGTATCTCAAGCTTATCAATTCCCTCTTCTGTGAGGTGAATCCCATTCCCGTAAAGACAGCTGCAGCACTTCTTGGATGGTGCTCCGAGGAAATGCGTTTGCCCCTCTGCGAAATGGAGGAAGCAAACAAGGCAAGACTTATTGCGGATATGAAAGCGCATGGAATTCTTTAATTCAACCTGCGTATAAACGAAAGGACATAAACAATGACAAACATAATTCTCAGCGGATGCGGCGGACGCATGGGTCAGGCAATCGTAAAGGAAACCGAAAATAGTGATAAATACAGAATCCTTGCGGGAGTTGACGCAAATGCCGATTCGGTTGCCGCCGCCTGCAAATTTCCCGTATATCAGACTGTTTCTGACTTTTCGGAAAAAGCTGACGTTATAATCGACTTTTCTCATCATACCGCAATCTCCTCTCTTCTCGATTATGCAAAAAAGACAAAAACACCCATCGTAGTTTGCACAACCGGTCATACCGACGATGAGAGAGCTATGATGAACGATGCCGCAAAGGAAATCCCCGTTTTCTTCTCAGGAAATATGTCAATAGGTATAAATCTTCTTATTGAGCTTTGCAAAAACGCGGCGGCTACTTTAGGGCTTGCCTTTGACGTTGAGATAATAGAAAAGCATCACAACCAAAAGCTTGATGCGCCCAGCGGTACGGCAATAATGATAGCAGACGGAATTGCTTCCGAGAGGGATAAGACCGAATACGTATACGATCGCCACCAGGTGCGCCGTAAACGTTCAAGCGAAGAAATAGGAATCCACTCTGTAAGAGGCGGAACCATAGTAGGCGAGCACGAGGTAATATTTGCAGGAAGCAACGAAACGGTTTCCCTCAAGCATACGGCAATGTCAAGAGAGATATTCGCAAACGGAGCTCTCCGCGCAGCGGAATATCTGGCTACGAAGTCCTCAGGCTCCTATAATATGTCAGACCTTATAAACGGAAGATAAATAAAAAATGCAGTCCTAAATGACTGCATTTTTTATTTATATTAATTACTTAACCTTAAGAATATTATCAAGTATACACTCTGCAACAAGCTCGCCGATGCAGAACATATGCTCGGTGGTCCAGTGCCATTTATCCTGACCGTTCTTGTCCTCGCCGCCCTCAAGCCAATTGATCTCAAATGCGCTCGATGCTATTGCGTATACGTTATCCATGGTATTTGCCACGTCTCTCTGCATTGAAATAAAAGCTTCGTTGGTAGCGACGGTTTCTGCCTTTGCAGAGCCTGAGGTTCTCGATATCTCTCCTATCATGAACGCAAGATCAGAAAGGTCCTCTCCGACTAACTCTCCGAGATCATTGCGTATGTCGTTGATCAAGCAGGTAAGAGCGGTCTTATGTTCCGCAGGATTTCCTCTGTCAGCCTCACCCTGCATCCAGAACACACCCTTTATATTGATATCGTCATAGCCGTTTCTTTCGAGAATTCTGATGCTGTAGCCCACTTCGTCAATAAGATTTCTGTAAAGATTGCCCGTAAGTCCTTCGTACTTCAAGCCCTTCGCGCTTGCATAGGAGGGAGGGACCCAGTTTCCGTTAGCCGCGTTCTCTCCGCTTGTGCTGTTAAATATAGAGGTTCCGCCGTGAGCGTACTTTACTATTCCGCAAACCTTATCTCCCGTGTAGTAGGAAGAAGAAAGTACCGAAGCCATTCCTACCTCCGCACCCATATGCGCGGTGGTCTTGCCCTGACCCGCCTTTGCGTTGGTCCACATTGTTACCTCGTTAACACCGGTAGATACCTGAGGGGTGTTTACGTTATTTGTATATTCCGCACGCCCTCTGTAAAGAATATTCTCCGAGCCTACCTTGTAATCCTTCCAAAGCGACGCAAGGACCGTCTCGTCAAATTTGGTGTGTCCCGTTGCGTTGGACTGTCCCGCGATTATGTAAAGATCTATAGACTTTCCCGTTTCGGGTGTGCTTGAGCTATCGGTATCACCGCTGCTTTCAGACGAGCTGTCGCCGCCCGTCTCACTGTCCGAGTCTCCTACGTTTCCGGAGTCGGAATTTTCCGCAGTGGCGGACGTATCGGCTGTGTTTCCGTTATTCTCCTTACACGAAACGAAGGTCGTCATTACACCGAAAAGTAAACATAAAATGAGTAAATAAGCTATTTTTTTCACAGTATCTGCCTCTCTTCTATATAATTACATAAACATTATACATCATTTTAAACCGTATGTCAATATTGCCATGTAAATGCAGAATCAAAAAAATGAACGGCGCCGTTTGCGTTATTTATCCGTTAAGGACATAACACTAAAGGCACCGTTCGTTTTTTATTTTAAAAATTATTTAACCTTAAGAATATTATCAAGTATACACTGAGCGATAAGCTCACCGATTCTGAACATAGGCTCAGTCGTCCAGTGCCAAGCATCCTGACCGTTGGTATTATTACCGCTACCGTCAAGCCAGTTGATCTCATACTGTCCCGAAGCTATGGTATAAACATTTGCCATTTCACTTGCGATCTCTCTCTGCTTTGCAATAAAGGTTTCGTTTGTGGTAACGGTACCTGCCGAAGCAGATCCCGAGGTTCTCGAAATCTCACCAATCATAAATGCAAGGTCAGAAAGATCCTCTCCCATAATTTCGCCAAGGTCTCTGCGTATATCTGTTATAAAATACTTAAGCGCGGTCTCATACTCCGAGGGATTGCCTCTGTCAGACTCACCCTGCATCCAGAATATACCCTTGATATTTATGTCGTTATAGCCTCTCTTTTCGAGCTTCTCTACACTGTCCTCAACCTCTTTGAGAAGGTTTCTGTAAAGTCTGCCCGTAAGTCCCGAGTTGCTGTAGCTCCAGCTTCTTGCAGATGCATAAGAGGGAGAAACCCAGTTTCCGTTTGCGGCATTTTCTCCGCTTGTGCTGTTAAAGAGAGATGTTCCGCCGTGAGCGTACTTAACTATTCCGCAAACCTTATCGTCCTGATAATAGGTAGAAGAAAGCTTTGCAGCCATTCCGACCTCTGCGCCCATATGAGAAGTACTTCTTCCCTGTCCTGCCTTTGCATTAGTCCAATACTTAACGTAGTTAACGCCGGTGGATACCTGAGGCGTGTTTACGTTATTAGTGTACTCCGCGCTTCCTCTGTAAAGAACGTTCTCGGAGCCTGTCTTGTAGCTGCTCCAAAGAGAAAGAAGCTTAGGCTCATCTATTTTGGTATATCCTGCGCCGTTGGACTGACCCGCGATTATGTAGAGATCAACAGACCTGATTTCCTCGGGCTCACTGCTGCTTTGCGTATCTGACTCAGATGAGCTTTCGTCGCTCATGCCGTCGGAATCGGATTCACTTACGGAATCAGAATCAGAGCCGTCAACGACTGCAGTCGTTTCGTTGGCATTTACGTCGGCATCGTTACAGGAGACCATTGTTGCGACTGTGCCGAAAATCATGCAAACAACAAGAAGATAAGCTATTTTTTTAACCATAACGTATTCCTTTCATATTGAATATAGATTTACAATAGAATTATACACCAATTTTTACTTGGTGTCAATATGTCATATTATCCAAACACCGCATTTCGTAATTGTATAAGATTATCAAACGCCTGCACTCCAAGGCTTTCAAGGTATTCCTTGGACTGATGTCCTCTGCACACAAGAGCACACTCCGCGCCGATAGATTTTGCTACGGCACTGTCATGATCGGTGTCCCCTATAAGAAGGGCTTTTGCCTGCGGATGCTCTTTCCGCCAGACCTTTGCCAATCCCTCTTTTGAATTTGCGTGAATATTGTCAAGTCCCAAAATTTCCTCAAAATATTCGGATATTCCAAGCTCTGACAGCTGCTTTTTCAGCATTTCTCTTTCGGTTGCCGAGAGAATTATCTGCTTTATCCCTCGAGCCTTGAAAAATTCCAAGGTATCCACAACGTCGCAGTATACCGATGACTCCTTGACATTTTTGAGATATTCTTCTACCCAAAGGGGAGCTATGACCTCGTAGGGCTCCCTGTCAAAATCAAAGCCTATACGCTCGTAATAGCCTTTTATGGGAAATCTGAAAACGCCTCGGTACTCCTCGACTCCCGATATTTCATTCATTCCTCTGTCTCGCAAAAGCTTATTTACTGAATCTATACCTGCCTTTACGTCATCAAGTATAGTCCCGTTAAAATCCCAAATTATATAATCCATATTTTTAAAACATAGGGCTGTCGCTTACGCAACAGCCCATATCTTATATTCCTTAATTTTTACTGCTTTTTGATTATCTTCTTAGCTATGAGCCAAGCGTTGTAATCGCTGTACAATCCGCCCTCAAGATTTGCCTTAACCGCTTCCGAGTTGCTGATAGTATCTCTTGCATCTGCAATGAATGCGTCAAAGTCGGCAATATCGGTAATTGCCTCGTAATCAGCCCAGATAGACTCCGAAAGGGTCCTCAATGCCTGCAAGGAATCTGCGTCAGAGTTACTTCCAACCTCAAAGCCGAGATCCAAACGGGTCTTTGCTTCCTGATTCTGAGTAATTCCGAATTCCTTAAGGGTGTAGGAGTCCCCGGTCTTGGGATATGCTATAAAGGTGTTTCCTGTTTTTTCAACAGCCATGTGGTAACGGCTGGAGGGAGATACCGTTACAGACTTGATCTCCTCACCGTAGCGGTTGTTTACACCGGTGCTTTCAAAGCGGTAGTGCTCTTCCTCAACTCCGTAAAGAAGGATGTTGCGCAGAGTAGCATCGGAGTTAATGTACTCCAATATTCTCATGGATCTACCAACGTTGCTGGTAGTCTTGTTTATAGCGAAGAGATCGCCGTAAACATCGTCCTCGTCAACTCTGGGAAGCTCTACGGTAATTATTTTATATTCATCACCGTACTGTGCAATTATCTTCTCAGCCTCGGCGGCATCACACTCGAAGTAGCCTACAGCAAACTTCTTGCCCTCCTCGGCAGTATAATAACCGTTAAGGTCATACTCCTTGAGAGCCTTTATATCTTTTACAAAATTCTCATTCTCAAAGAGATTTTCGAATTTAGCATAGGTATTGGCATCAAGATAGTTGTCGTCTTTTCCGTAATATCCGCCAAGAACCGAGAATGCATCGGAAAGCTTGCCCTCGCTGTCAACACCCCAATACTGAATGTTGCTTATAAGAAGATCCTTGGAGGAAACGTTTGTGGAAATAGGATAGAACTTTTCAGAAAGAGTATTGGTATCGCTTACGATATAGTCAACAAGATTCTTGACGGCATCGCAGGTAAGAGACGTACAGTTCGAAAAGTCCGTAGGAATTACGCCTCCGTTTTTCTGGTAAGCTGCTTCCATTGCCTCGTTATTGAGCATAAGGTACGTGTACTTACCTACCGGCTTGCTGGTAGGAATAGCGTATGTTCCGTCGTTGAGCGACTTGATATTTGCAAGGAAAAGCTGAGGAATGTTAGTGGAGATAACGGCAGAGTTGTTTATCTCGTCGTCAAGCTTGTAGAGATTGCCGTTATTCTTGTACTTAAGGAAATTATCCTTACCGCCTATGTAGAAAATATCCATGTGGTACGCGGTAACTGCGGGATACTTGGGAACGGGAATGCCGTACTCATCGAGAACCGTCTCGTTAGATCCCTCTGCATTCTGCTTATCTACTCTTATAGAGCCGTTTTCCTCTGCTGCCTTTCTGTCGGCAATTGCCTTATCAACAGCATCATAATATCCAAGCTTGGAAACCTTATTAAACTGAGGGAAGTCGGTAAGGTCTATGGTATCAAGATCATAATCAAGGCTGGTTATCATCTTACCGTTGCCCTTATAGTTCACCTCGTTTGCGGCGTTCATGTAAAGAACAACTTCTTCATTGTCAACTACACCAAGGAAATAATCGTAACCCTTTTCGGTATAGTAACGAAGGTCAAGCTGCGTCTTGAATTTTTCCTTGGTTATCTCGTTAACCGCATCCTCAACAGCCTTTTCGGTAATAAGATCTACAGGTTTTTCACTCATCAGGTACATTGACAGAGTCATGTTCTTTTCTTCCGAAGCCTTACTCAGATCCTCCATAGCCTCTTCAGCTGTTTTCTTTCCGCACGACATAAGCGTGCCGGCTGCCATAACTATTATAAGAGCCAAGAAAAGCGAAACGAGCTTTTTAACACTTATTTTTGAATTCATATAGATATACCCCCTTGAATTTTCGCATTGACCGTGTATATTCCGCGTCGGTGTTTTACGTTTTTAAATACTATACTATTCTACACTTTTTTATAGTAATTGTCAAGTGAATTTTTTGTTACGGTTTCACGCGGAAGCCGTTTTCAGACATCCTTAAATACAACTTCGTCCAAAAAAATGTCATTTTTCACAACTTAATATATTAAAATTCTGCGTTTTGCACATTTAAATCGTTATTTTTCCCAATCGGGCATCTGCTTTTTTGGACAAGATAACGATTTTAATCCAAAAATCCGCGAAGATGTCTTGCGCGGCTTGGGTGTCTGAGCTTGCGGAGCGCCTTTGCTTCGATCTGACGTATGCGCTCTCTGGTAATATCGAATTCCTTACCTACCTCCTCAAGGGTTCTCGTACGTCCGTCATAAAGACCGAAGCGAAGCTTAATTACGTGCTCCTCTCTGGGAGTAAGTGTGTGAAGCTCTCTTTCGATAACCTCGCGCAAGATAGTAGAAGCCGCCGCATCAGAAGGTGCGGGAGTATCCTCATCGGGGATAAAGTCGCCAAGGTGGCTGTCCTCTTCCTCACCAATGGGAGTTTCAAGCGACACAGGGTCCTGTGCGATTTTCATTATTTCTCTTACCTTTTCGGGGCTCATTCCCATCTTTTCTCCGATCTCATCGGCAGTTGCCTCGCGTCCGAGCTCCTGAAGCATCTGACGGGAGTACTTGGACACGCGGTGAATGGTCTCAACCATGTGAACGGGAATACGGATAGTTCTTGCCTGATCGGCAATTGCTCTTGTAATCGCCTGTCTTATCCACCAGGTTGCGTAGGTGGAGAACTTATATCCCTTGCTGTAGTCGAACTTATCAACCGCCTTCATAAGACCGAGGTTACCCTCCTGAATAAGGTCAAGGAAGAACATTCCCTTTCCTACATATCGCTTTGCAATACTTACAACAAGACGGAGATTTGCGTTTACAAGCTCATCCTTTGCCTGTTTTTTGATCTCGTCGTCAAGCTCCTCGTTGGTCATTATCTCGGCAAGCTCTCGCTCTCTGTCAGCCGTGAGAAGCGGAACTCTGCCTATTTCCTTAAGATACATACGGACAGGGTCATCAATTGCAAGACCCTCCTGCTCAAGTATCCTTTCCATATTCTCACTGTTTCCGAATGCCTCGACCTCCGACTCGATCTCGTTAAGCTCACTGTCGGGCAGCTCGTCGGGGAGTGTTATTCCGTTGTTTTCGAGGGTGTCGTAGAGCTTGTCAAGGCTGTCTATGTTAAAGTCCATTTCCTCAACCGCTTCTTCTATATCGTCGTTAGAAAGCTTTCCCTGCTTTCCTTTTTCTATCAAGGACTCAAAATCTATGGATTTTTCGTTTTCCTGCTTGATTTCCTGTTCCGTCATTTTTCATTTCCTTCCGTTTTATGTATTTTTATTTTCTTTTGCTCTTTTGTTCAATTCCTGCTTGAGTCTCAAATCGGCGAATGGGTCGTTTTCACTGTTGACCGTAGCCTTTTCCTTTTTCAGAGCGGCTATGCTCGCAAGGAATACCTCTCGGTCGTTTCTTGCAAGAGACCGTCTCTCAAGCTCTATTCTTTCGATTCTTCCAAGCTCGTCCGCGTTAAAGTCAAGCCCCAGAAGAGATTTTGAAAAGCCCTGCTCGTCAAGCTCAAGCCGACAAAGTGAATCAAAGACTCTCTTACCGAAGGCAGTTACGAAATCCTCGGAGCTGAGTCCGATCTTTCCCGTTGCCGCCTCGTGCCTGAACTCGTCAAATATAAGCATGAGGCCAAGGAGCGTTTCTTCTGCTCTGCTTCCTCTCACGTTCCGTGAAGCATCGGTATTGACACGGTCGTCGAGATTTTTAACCGACATCTGCGCCGCTTCAGACTGCTTTTTCTTCATTTCCCGCAGAAGTCCGCGCCGTATGCGTTCAACGTCGTTCTTCATAGCCTCAAAGGGAACCTTGAGTATATCGACAGCCTTACGTATGCATAGCTCGCGCTCCACCTCGGAATTTGTGTAGGCTATAAGCTGACTTACCTCCGCAGATGCCTTTATGACATCCTCGGACACAGCAAGATTGTATTTTTTTATTATATTTCCAAGCTTGAAATCAAAGCCCGTAACACCGGCATCAAGTACGCGTCCAAAAGCGTCCGCACCGAATTTTTTAATATATTCGTCGGGGTCTTTGGCACCCTCAAGCCTAAGAACTCTTACGTCTATCCCCACCTCGGACAAAAGCCTTATGGCTTTGTTTGCGGCGGTCTGTCCCGCGTCATCCGAGTCGTAGCATATGATTACCTGCTTTGTGTATTTCGCAAATATTCTCGCCTGCTCGGAGGTTATTGCCGTTCCAAGTGTTGCAACGGCATTTTCAAAGCCGGCGGCATGAAGCGCAACTACGTCCATATACCCCTCGCAAAGTATCATCCTCTCCTCGCAATGCTTTCTTGCAAAGTTGAGAGCGAACAGATGTCTGCTCTTTTTAAATGCAGGGGTATCTGACGTATTAAGATATTTCGGCTTGGAATCGTCAAGGACCCGTCCGCCGAATGCCACCACGTTACCCGTGGTATCAATTATTGGAAAAATAACTCTGTTTCTGAAATAATCGTAGGGCTTACCGCTGTTTTTTCCTATCCCGCAAAGGAATCCCGCCGAAAGCTCCTCGTCGTTATATCCGAGACGTTTCATGTGGTTGGTAAGCATCCACGCATTATCAGGAGAGCATCCGATTCCGAAATGCTTTATTGTTGCCATGTCGAGCTTTCGCTTACCCACAAGATATTCCATGGCAGCTTTTCCGTACTTTTCGTCGTAAAGGCAATCTCTGAAAAATCTCGCTGCCGCAAGATTCATTTCATATACCCTTTTTCTCGGTATTCCGTTCTGCTTCTCGGATTCTCCGTCAACAGGGATGGTTATCCCTGCCCTTGCCGCCAAAAACTCGAGGGCGTCAACGTAGTCGAGGTTTTCATGCCTCATAACGAAGCTTATAACGTCTCCTCCCGCTCCGCATCCAAAGCAATAGAAGCTCTTGGTTGCAGGGAACACGGTGAAGGACGGTGTTTTCTCACTGTGGAACGGGCAGAGTCCGTTCATATTTGACCCCGCTCGCTTGAGTGTAACGTAGCTGCCTATGACCTGCTCAATATCATTCCGAAAGATTATTTCATCAATTATAGCTCTCGAAATCATACCTGCGGTCCCCTCCATACTTTCGGGATATGGATGCTCGAATAGATCTCTATTGCGTATCTGTCGGTCATTCCCGAAAGGAAATCGCAAACGCATCTTTCAACAGGCTCGTATTCGCATTCCCTCTTGTAAAGCTCGGGCATTCTTTCAGGATGCTTTACGTAGTAATCAAACAAGCGCATAAGCATTTCCTGAGCCTTGCTTTCCTCGGACTTTGCTATTGGGTTTCTGTAAACTTTCTCAAAAAGGAAATCACGTAGACCGTCGGTTGCGGTCTGGAATTCGGATTCCATTCTGATATAAGGCTTCGAGGCGCTCTCTCTTATTATGGAATTTACCATGGAATTTATTCTTTCGGAATGTCCGTTCCCGAGAATTCCGCGAATACCCGCGGGAATGTCGTTGGGAGAAAGGATACCCGCGCGGCAGGCATCGTCAATATCGTGATTTATGTAGGCGATACGGTCAGCATATTTTACTATAACACCCTCAAGGGTGGATGCCATGTGCTTTCCCGTGTGATTTACTATTCCGTCTCTTACCTCAAATGTAAGATTCAAGCCCTCACCGTCATTTTCAAGCTTTTCGACCACACGCAGACTCTGCTTGTAGTGAGTGAAGCTTGGGTCGTAGCATTTCTGCATTGCGAACTCTCCCGCATGACCGAAGGGAGTGTGTCCAATATCGTGTCCAAGAGCTGCCGCCTCGGTAAGGTCCTCGTTAAGCCGCAAGGCTCTTGCTATAATTCTCGCTATCTGCGTAACCTCAAGGGTGTGGGTCATTCTCGTGCGGTAGTGATCTCCCGCGGGAGCGAGAAAGACCTGAGTTTTATTCATAAGTCTGCGGAAGGATTGACTGTGGAGTATCCTGTCTCGGTCGCGCTGAAACTCGGTTCGTACGGGACAGGGCAAAAGCGGCTTTTCTCTGCCCTTGCTCTCGGACGTAAGACAAGCGTAGACCGACAGTGTCCTTTTCTCGTTTTCAAGAAAAAGATCTCTTGTGCATCCGTAATTTTCCATGTTTTTCCCTCCTTTTCGGATAATTATCCCTTTATTTTTTTACAGACATAACTAATATACGCAGATTTTTTGAAAACTTCTTTTTTTCTGACAAAATTTTTTTGATTTTTAATAAAAAATTCGGCGGGCTTCAATTGAAGCCCACCTTGGTTTTGTTATTTACGCTTTCTTTTTCTTTTTCAAAATGAATATGGCAACCGCTGCCGCAAGTAAAACAAGCACTGACGGAATGAGCCAAAACAGGAAATTGTATTTTCCGCCTTCGTCGGGCGTATTTTGCGTCGTATCTCCGCCACCCGACGGGGTATTTGTAACCGGCGGGGGATTTTTTCTTTCCTCAATTGCCGCATCAATATACGCGCGACACTCGTCGTAGGTTGTGCAACCGGCGTCGGCAAGCGTTTGAAGAAAATCAGACCATGACAGGTCTCCTTCTTTTCTAGAACGGCCATTAGTAAAGGCGTAGTCATAGCCGGGATCCATTTGCGTTAACAAACGGCGTAACCGCCACGCGGCATCTAATCCTATGCCTTTGGCAAAATAATATTGAGAAGCATATCCCATAAAGTCCGGATCGCCCTTGAAGAAGGGATATTTATCGTGCAAATTTTCAAGATTATTACGTAATCGTTGGTTTATATCTTTATTTTCTTTTCCAACCGAATAAGGCATTAAATCCACAAACCCCTCTAATTTGTCTTCATCCTCTATATACTCCGCGGTACGGTAGAATCTTTCCCGTTCAAATATTTTTTCAGAAAGTGAAACAAATAGATCCGCAGGAAGCAAGTATGGATTCGAATACGGATGAAGATAACTGTAAAAAACAAAATCACCTTTATTTGTTACAATGTAAATAAACCGGGTACCTTCATAGTCTCCCATCCTATTCTGTCGTGGTGCTTCGAAAGCGTAAGCTTGTAATATGGTTATGTCCTCTATCGATTTTGTTGCTTCTGCAATTGAAAATTTCTCCTCTAAATTCAAAAGATCCTCATAAAACTTTCTGTATAATCCATTCTCGAATATATCAACGTCAACGTACCGTTCATTGGAATCACCACTTTTTCCATCTATGGCAAACAGAGTTTTTTCATCCGATACAGGCTTGAAATATAAGTAGTCCGTTGCTTTTTTCACAGATTCGGTTATCGAAATTCCCGATATCAAATCGTTGCGAGGATCGTACTGAAATAATTTAACAAATCCGGTTTCGTCAATTATCTGTCTGATATCATACCTTGCCACTATAGATGCCTTAACCTCGTCCCCATAGTCTCGAATATATCCGTCATAGTAATTTTGAAGCTCAGGTCTGATTTTTTCCTTTTCACTGTCGGATATATTTATAGAATCATTTTCTTGTGTTGTTTGTTCGGTTATATTTTCATCTGATTCTCCCTGCAATGTCTCTGCATAAGAGGTAAACAAAAGAGACGGTATAACAACACAAATACATAGCATAAAGACAATTAATCTTTTCATGTTATTTTCCTCCTTCTCTGTATAAAAATATAAAATCGCATAGGTAAAGCCATGCCCGACCTATGCGAAAATTGCTGAATCAATATTTAAACGAACTCGGCAACGTAGATTTTTTGGTTGTCGGGCTTTCTTCTGCTTTTATTTTACCATGTTTTGCCTTATTTGTCAAGAAAAATTTGTCGAGCAGTAAAAAACAGGACTGCGCATTTGCGCAGTCCTGAAAAATCATTTAACAAATTCCTTATAAATAGCCTCAAGAGCCTTATTGAAGTCTCTTTCCTCAACTCCTACGATAATGGAAATTTCGCTGGAGCCCTGGTCTATCATGCGGATATTTACGTCGGCATTTGAGATCGCGTCGAATACTCTCGCCGCTGTTCCCTTTGCCTTGACCATTGCGCGACCTACGATCGCAATAAGCGCAAGCTCATCCTCAATGGTTACGCTATCGGGTCTTACCGCGCGTCTGATAGAAGAAACCAGCTTATCGCGTCTTCCCTCAATAGCCGAGCTTGAAACTACGATACTCATGTTATCGATTCCCGAGGGAAGATGCTCGAAGGAAATTTCGTTATCCTCAAGGACCTCAAGAACCTTTCTTCCGAATCCTATCTCGGAGTTCATCATATCCTTTTCAATAGTGATGACCGAGAAGCCCTTCTTTCCCGCAATTCCCGTGATAACCTTTTCGGTATCAAACTCCTTGGTCTCGGCGACTATCATAGTTCCGTCGTCCTTGGGGGCATTGGTGTTACGAATGTTTATCGGGATCTTTGCGTATCTTACGGGGAATATTGCGTCCTCGTGAAGAACGGTTGCTCCCATGTAAGAAAGCTCGCGAAGCTCACGGTAGGTGATAGTCTCTATGGCGCAGGGATTTTCGATTATTCTGGGGTCTGCCATCATAAATCCCGAAACGTCGGTCCAGTTCTCGTAAAGGTCCGCCTCAGCCGCACGTGCTACGATTGAACCCGTAATATCCGAGCCGCCTCTTGAGAAGGTCTTGATAGTTCCGTTGGGCATTACACCGTAAAATCCGGGAATTACGGCTCTTTCGTGCTGAGTAAGCTCCTCAGCGAGAACCTTATTGGTTTTTTCCTCATCGAATACACCGTTATCCTTGAAGAATATTACGTTCTCGGCATCAATAAAATCAAATCCGAGATATTTGGAAAGTATAAGTCCGTTGAGATACTCTCCTCGGCTTGCCGCATAGTCGCGTCCCGCGCTGTGGAGCATTGCGTTCTTTACGTATTCAAGCTCTCCGCTTATATCGAAATTCAATCCGAGCTCAGCGATAATGCCGTTATATCTTTCCTTTACTTTTTCGTATATCTCGTCAAGGTCTCCGTTTCCTCTTACCGCCTCATAGCACGCATAGAGCATATCGGTTACCTTAATATCCTCCTTAAATCTCTTTCCGGGAGCAGAGGGTACTACGTATCTTCTTGCGGGATCTGCCTTGATGATGGATGCCACCTGTCTGAAATGCTCGGCATCAGCCAAGGAGCTTCCGCCGAATTTTACTACTTTAACCTGCATGGTTTGTTACCTTTCTCTGTTGTAATCTCTATTGTAATCTGTTTTTTATTATTGATTAGATACATATTATATTCGATTATTCGGGTCTTGTCAATCATTTTGGGATAATTTTTCAAAAAATCATTCCTGACCCTCTATATATCGGCTCGCCTGTGTGGAGAAAAGCTCGTAATACTTGCCCTTAGCAGCCATAAGCTCCTTATGCGTTCCCTCCTCTATAAGCTCGCCGTATTCGAGAACGACTATCTTCGACGCAATGGTCGCGCTCGAAAGTCTGTGGGAAACGAAAATGGTTGTTTTATCCTTTCGAAGCTCGTCAAACTGAGTAAATATCTCCTGCTCGGCTAAGGGGTCAAGAGACGCTGTGGGCTCGTCGAGAATAAGTATGTCCGACTTGCTGTAGAATGCTCTCGCTATGGAAAGCTTCTGCCACTGACCTATAGAAAGCTCTATTCCGTCAGGCTCAAAATAGCGCATAAGGGGGGTATCGTAGCCACGGGGTAGATGCGCTATGAAATCGTCTGCGTTAGCCTTTTCTGCAGCTCTCGATATTGCAGCCTCATCTCCCTCTCTGCGGACGTCCCCGTATCTTATATTATCACTAACACTTACGGCATATTTTCCGAAATCCTGGAAGATAATTCCGAATATAGAGTAAAGCTCCTTTACGTCATATTCCCTTATATCTCTGCCGTCAAGAAGTATCTGTCCCTCGGTGGGATCGTAAAGTCTTGTAAGCAGCTTTATAAATGTGGTTTTTCCCGCGCCGTTAAGTCCTACGAGAACCACCGTCTCTCCGGGTCTGAATTTCAGATTGATGTTTTTAAGCACGAGTCTGTCGGTACCGGGATACGCGAAGCTTACGTTAATAAACTCAATGGTATGCGGCTTTCCGCTATTTACGTGGCAAGGCTCGCTGACGCTCGGAATTACGGTAATCTCCTTCTTCATAAATGCGATAAGATTGTCAATAAAGAGAGTTCCCTCGTATACGTGTGCCGAAACGGTAATAAGCCCTGCAACAGTACTGACAATAGACGTTATAGCACCCGTATAAAGGCTATAATCTCCTATCATTATCTGTCCGCTAAACACCTTCATGGCTATAACTCCAAAAAAGATAAGATTTGCTACGGCAGATATAAACGTAAGAGCTATATGCCATGCGTTCTCTTTTATAATAAGCTTTCGGATACCCGCATAGTATCTTTGGAACACCTTGTCGTATTCGTCGATAAAATTATCGGCGAGATCATACATACGTATTTCCTTTACCATATCCTTATTGACCATGAGGTCAGAATAATAGTTCATCTGACGGCGATCCTTAGAGCGTCGGCGCATATAGTTAAAGGTCTTGCGTCTGTACGTGAAATTGACTATTGCCGTGGGAACCGAAATTACTATCATTATGGGTGCTACCCACCAGAGTCCGGGCGCCATTACAAGAATGACCACGTATGACACAAGGCTTATTATCTTTGACACCGCGTCAAAGGTTGAGGACATAACCGAAATAGGTCTTACTCCCGCTTCTCTGTTTGCGTTCTCAAGCATTTCGTAAAACTCGGGCAGGTCAAAGGATGCAAGGTCAAGGGTCTTTGCCTTTTCCATTATCTGCATCTTTACGTGGCGCACGACCTTTTCTCCCGCTATTCTTGTTACGGCTGTACTAATGCGTGAGGTTATGTTTGTAAGTATCTTGTGGATAAAGAAAAATATAAGCAGGAGCATTACCATTGAGCCGAAGAAGGATGCAACTCTCAGCTCTCCCGATGCTTCCGCAACTGCTCTGCCCGATATTACCTTCTGAAGCTCGTTAAGTATCTCCTTTGAAAGAATCGAGCCAACAACGGGAAGAATACCGGTGAGAAATGCTGTCAGCACCATGAGTATGAGAATCCAATGTCCTGTTTTCCAGACCATGCTCACTATGTATCCGAGACGGGAGAAAAATCCGCCGACTATCTCGCCTACGTATCTCGGAACATCCTTAAGCCCCTTTGGCGGCTTGGGTTGGTTTTTATATGGGTCATCTCGAAGCGGCGGCATCTGCCCTCTCGGTCCTGCGTTCATATCAGCCCATGTTTTCGGGCAGCTTTCTTCCGCCCATTATATGAAAATGAAGATGCTTTACTGTCTGACACGCATCGTCTCCGCAGTTTGTGATAACTCTGTAGCCGTTAGCAAGTCCTGCCGTTGCCGCAATCTTGGGAATAGCCTCGAAAATTTTCGCAACGTAAATGCTGTTCTCTGCGTTTACTCCGTCGGCGCTTGCTATATGCTCCTTGGGGATAACAAGGATATGAACGGGTGTCTGAGGATTAATGTCGTAAAAGGCATAGCAGTACTCGTCCTCGTATACCTTTTTTGAGGGGATCTCCCCTGCGATTATTCTGCAAAAAATACAATCCATATTGATTTTTCCTCCGTTCTGTGTTAAAATGATTATACACAGTAATTGTATCACAAACCGTAAAAAAAGTCAAGGAGTGTATATGAAAATATATCACAGCGAGGACCTGTGGACCTATCTTCAAAAAGCAAACAAAACCGTCGTAATGTACGGAATGGGAAACGGAGCCGATAAAATCCTGAATATCTGCGACAGATACGGCATCGAGGTCGCTGATTTTTTCGCCAGCGACGGATTTGTACGGGGGCACAGCTTTCACGGAAAGACCGTCATTTCCTATTCGGACGTAAAAGCAAAATACGGCGCCGAAAATATTATCGTTCTTCTCTCCTTTGCAAGCTCTCTGCCCGACGTTCTCGCTCTTTTCGACAAGGTTGATTCCGAATGTGAAATGTACGCTCCCGACGTACCCGTTTGCGGAAGCACGCTTTTCAATATGGAGTTTTTCAATGCCCATAAATCGGAATTTGAACAGGTATACGGCATGCTCGCGGACGAAGAATCCAAATTCATTTTCGAAAGCGTTGTAAACTACAAGCTGAGCGGTAAAATATCATATCTTCGGGATGCGGTTTCAAGCAGAGACGGGGTATGGTCGCTCTTGGGCGAAATATCTGCCGCCGCCGACCTCGGAGCATATAACGGCGACACTGTAAGAGAGCTGAAAAAATACCGTCCCGAAGCAAAAAAGGTCATAGCCTTTGAGCCCGACCGACGGAATTTCAAAAAGCTTTCGGATTATGCTCTTGCAGAAACCGATATAAAGGTCGAAGCAATAAATGCCGCCGCTTGGAATTGCGAAACGACCCTTACCTTTGCCGACAGCGGAAGCAGAAATTCGGGCGCCTTTGCCAAGGGAAAAACGGTAGAGGTCAGCGCGCTTTCCCTTGACAGCGTTTTGGACGGAGAGGGCGTAGATTACATAAAATACGACGTCGAGGGCGCGGAAAAGGAAGCCCTTGAGGGTTCCCGCAAAGCTATCGAAAAATATTCCCCCGCCTTGCTTGTATCGGTCTATCACAGAAGCGAGGACATGTTCGCTCTGCCCCTGCAAATAAAGGACATGAACCCCGATTACAAATTTTATCTTCGCAGATACCCCTACGTTCCCGCATGGGATCTTAATCTTATTTGCGTTGAGGAAAGGCAGTTATGAAAATCATTAAATTTACTGTGTTAACTCTCGTAGCTCTAATATTGCTCTCATGTCTTTTTTCCTGCGGTGTCTCTATGGAGAAGATAGAAAAACGCGCCCAAAAGGAAGGCTATACCTTTGAGAGGGTAAGCGACGAAACTCTTGCTGCCCGTAATGAGAAATTTGACAGGGCAACCAACGGCGCGGGAGATATAATCTCGGCTGCGGTTTTGGAAAAGAACGGAAAGTCAATTGAGGTAAACGAATTTGACACCGTCAAAGCCGCAAGGGCATACGTAAAGCATCTCGAAACCCTTATGCCGTTTTTAGATCCCATGCACGGCGAAGCCGCCTTCAAAGATATCAAAAGACACGGCCGTATCGTTTTTACGGGAGACGGAGACATGATAAAGGAGCTTTGGTGATTATTTCCCGATAACGCGATTCAATAACACGATATATATAAGCCGTCTCAAATGGGACGTACTCTTAAGGACAGTTTTGTAAACTTAATAGAATACGTTACCTACCGAAAGGAAAAGGACAGAGAATTTTGCGTTCCCTGTCCTTTTTTACTATTTTGTAGTATTATCTTTACTTGTAGCAATACTTTCTTCTTTGATTTCAACATCAAATTCGGAAAAACAAAGCAAATAGTAGTCGCACTCATCGCAACAACACTCGAAGCCCCGCTCGCCGTTACCAAGACAAACAGCAGGTTTTCCCGGTGTAAGCTTAATACCGGTAATGTCTATGATCTTTTCTTGGATGTTCTTATTCATATATCCCCCATCAGCATATAAAAAAGGTGCGCAACCGAAGCCACGCACCGAAAAACGCAAACTCCAATTGTCGCCAAACAATCTCTTCATAGCATAGGTTCTCTATACAATCAAGCAGGAGCAGCGTTTTTACCAAAACGAGTTTGCTTAATTGTATAGCGAAAAAAGCCATAGTTATCCCATAACGAGAAAAAGACCTATAACTATGAATATTAAGATTGTTTGGCATCGTTATTATATCACAATTTTTGCGGTTTGTAAATATGTTTAGCAATTTTTATTTTAGTACCTTCCGGGAGGCAAAAAAGCCTTCTCCTGTGGGAGAAGGTGGCAGCCGCAAGGCTGACGGATGAGGAGTTATTTGACGTTTTGTAACACCTCATCCACCGCTATCGCGGTCCCCCTTCCCCCACTGGGGAAGGCTCATTTTGTGTTAACTTTTTTGTTTAGTCAACAGATAATAATTTTGTTGTAGACTTTAGTTAATACATACGAAGCACTGCATTTGTGTCCAAAAATGCAAAATACGGCATACCTCTTTAAGATATACCGTATTCTTGCAAAACTGTCCTTTGGGGTACGCCCCCAACCGAGACAGCTTTTTTGTCGCTGTTTAATTTATTATGTTTATCCGCCTTCCGATTCTGTCAACGTGCCGTCTGCACAGCCCACGCTGTATTTACCGACACCCGAATTCCAGCCGCTGTTCTTAACCACGGTAGTCCACTGCTCTTTAGTTCCGCCGTATTTTATGCTCGAAAGCTCACCGCATCCCGAAAGCGCACCCATGCCGATATCCTTTATACTGTTCGGCAGGGTAATCATAGAAAGATTTCTGCAACCGTAAAATACATCATTGCCGATCGATATTACCCCTTGGGACAGAATTATATCCCAAAGCTCTGCGCAATTTTTAAACGCGCTGTCGCCAAGCCTCTTTACACTGCCGGGAATGATTACACCAATAAGCGAATTACAATTCTCAAACGCGCTTTTTCCAAGTGTCGATACTCCGTCAGGAATGTTTATCTCCGTCACCGAAACACACCCCGCAAACGCTCTGTCTCCAATAAGATCTATGTTTTCGGGTAGGTCTATTCTTTTGAGATTTGTACAATTTTCAAATGCAGACACACCTATGTCTGACAGTTTTCCGATTTTATCAAAAGTTATACCATTAAGATTGCCGCATCCCCGAAACGCATAATCGCCAATGCGCCTTACACTATTCGGTACCGTTAAATTGCTGATACTGCAAAACTCGAATGCGCCTCTGCCGATATCTGTCAGCGAGCTGTTTTCAGCAAAGGATACGCGATGCAACTTACTGCATCCGCGAAAGGCTTCCCTACCAATGCTAATTACACTGGCTGAAACATTCACCTCGTTGAGCTTATCGCATTCGAAGAATGCCTTGTGGTATATGATCCTTGTTGACTCGTTCACCGTATTTGCGGTGATCATTTTGTCCCTCGTCTTAAGCAAAACAACATAATTATTGTCATCATTTCCAAGATAGAGTCCGTCTGAATAATAATTCAGCGCAAGGCTGCTGCAACCGTCAAACGCACCCTCTCCGATATTCGTTACGGTATCGGGAATTTTTATATTTACAAGTCCGACACACCCCGAAAACGAGAAATCTCCAATATAAATTACTCCGTCGGGGAGCTCAATATCTGTAAGTCCGCTACATCCTTCAAAGGCTGATATTCCTATACTCGTTATACTGTCGGGGAGTTCTATCTTTAAAAGTCCGCTGCAATCTCTGAATGCAAAATTACCGATCCCGACCACGGGCATATCTCTATAGGTTGGAGGGATAACGATCTCACCTTCTCCGTAATACTGCGCGCAGTACACGATATAACCGCTTTCCTCTTCATTCGGTAAATAAAAAAGCTCATAACCGCTTTTTTCAGGGGGCGGAGACTGTACAACATTATACACAATTTTATCACTGCATGACGCAAGAATACCGCAAAGTGTGAAAATGCTGACGATTATTGAAAAAAATTTTTTCATATTTTCCCCTTTCATATATTCAGTGAATTATTTAAAGGACAAATACTCTTTCAATGCCGTAATATTTCATTGCCTTTACCGCAGACTCGGTTATTCTTTCACCGCAGACGGCTATGGGAATGGCAGGCGGACAGGATATTGCGGCATTTGCAAGGACGCAACCGACCGCACCGTCAACACTGATCTCCCGTCCTGCCGACATCAAGGCGTCGCGTATAGGCAAAACCCTTTCGCATTTTTCGGAAATCGGGGGGATTTCGGCTAATTTTTCTTTTCTTTCTATCGAGCAAAGGACATTCTCAAGAAGTACAAGCTCTTCCTCTGTTATTTCGGGAGTAAGCATCAGCACAAGATAATCTCTGTCGCAAAACTCGCATACAATTCCCTTTTCTTCAAGAATCACCGCAAGCTCAGCTCCTAAATATCCGTATTCCTTGGCTTTGACAGTTATTTTCAAGGGCTCGTTTCCGAGAAGCATATAACCCCTCTCGGACAGCCTTTTTTTCGTTTCCGCTATTTTCTCGGAAAACACGGCAAGCTTTTGCGCATAGCCGTCGGAAAGATATTTATTTACCGCATCCAAGGATTGAAGTATCAGATAGGATGGGCTGGTCGAGGCAAAAAGAGACATAGCGCCGTCCGCCTGAGCCCCAAGCATTTCGGGCGCATCCTTTGATATATGCAGATAAGCCGCTCCCGTCAGCGCGGGAAGGGTCTTATGAGCCGAGTCGGCGCACATATGCGCCCCCACATCCATGGGATGTCTTGATTCGGGCAAAAATTTAAGATACGCTCCGTGAGCATTATCAACAAGGCAAAGTACGCCGTGCTTTCGGCAAATATCCGACAGAGCCTTTAGGTCAAGTGTGTTTCCAAGGTAGTCAGGGCTCGTAAGATATACGGCAAAGGGCTTTTTTGCGCATTCCGATATTGCCTTTTCAAGACATTCGGGGGTTATGTTGCAGTTTATAAATCCCTCGCTCTCACCGTAAAGCCATTCTACGTCAAGTCCGAGAAGCGCCGCGCCGCTATGAAAGACTCTGTGCGCGTTGCGCCCCGCAAGCACAAGATTATCCTTGCCGTTTTTCTTGCCCCAAAGGCTTGCAAGATAAAGCATCGCGCGAATACATAGAGACGAGCCCTCGGCAGAATACACGGTCCTTCCGCTGCCGAAAAGTTCTTCTGCGTTTTTCTCGCTTTTTGCAATTATACCCGTGGGGGAATACAGAACGTCTGCTCCGTCAATTTCGGTAATATCTATCCCCTCCGTACCGAGAAGAGCTCTGCCCTTATGCCCCGGCATATGCAAACGTAGAGTCTTTTTTTCGTTGTATTCCTTTACAAAATCACAAATAGGCGTATTCATATCAGCCCTCGCCAAGGGTCTTTGCGACCTCCAGCATTATAGCGCATTCCATTCTCTTTCTGAAAAGCTCGCAGCCGTACTTGTAAACGCCCTTTACGCTACCCGTAGAGTGATATGCGTTTGCCGCGCATCCGCCCGAGCAGTAAAGCTTTGCCCAGCAATCCTTACATTCGGGACGCGCGTATACGTTGCAGTCAAAGAATTCCTTTTGAATTTCAAGATTGTCCACTCCGTCCCACACGTTTCCGAGCTTGAATCTCTCCTCGCCCACGAATTGGTGGCAGGGGTAAAGGTCGCCCCAAGGAGTTACCGCCATATACTCGGTTCCCGAGCCGCAGCCCGAAATGCGCTTATAGATGCAAGGACCGCCCTTAAGGTCTATCATGTAATGATAGAAGGTAAATGGGTCTCCCGCTCTGTGCCTCTCAAGCATAAGCTCCGCAAGCTTTTCGTACTGCTCAAGCACTATGGGAAGGTCGGCTTCGGTAAGCTCGGAAGGGTCTCCGGGAGCGCATACCACGGGCTCCATGGAAAGCTCCTTAAATCCAAGGTCGAGCATGACCTTTATATCCTCAAGAAAGTCGGGATTTGCGTGGGTAAAGGTTCCTCTCATATAATAATTCTTACCGCCTCTTGCCTCAACGAGCTTTTGGAATTTGGGAACGATCCTCTCCCAGCTTCCGTTGCCCGCATAGTCAACTCTGAAGCGGTCGTGGACCTCTTTTCGTCCATCAAGGCTCAAAACCACGTTGCTCATCTCACGGTTTGCGAAATCTATTACGTCGTCGTCTATAAGCACTCCGTTGGTGGTAAGGGTAAATCTGAAATTCTTCCCGGTCTCCCTCTCACGCTTGCGGGCATAGGCTACAAGCTCCTTGACTACGTCAAAGTTCATAAGAGGCTCTCCGCCGAAGAAGTCCACCTCAAGATTGTGTCTGCTTCCCGAATTCTCAATAAGAAAATCAAGGGCTCTCTTACCGACCTCAAAGCTCATAACAGCGCGGTCTCCGTGGTATTTACCCTGACTTGCGAAGCAGTAGGAGCAGTTCAGGTTACAGGTATGGGCAATATGCAGACAAAGCGCCTTTACAACACCCGCCGTCTTTTTCTTAAGGTCGCCTGCCTTTGAGGAAAACGTGTCGGGTGTGAAAAGCTTTCCGTTTGCCCGAAGCTCCTCAATATCGGCAATGCAATCGAGAACGTCGCTCTCGGTTACGTCCTCTCTGTCCTTATATTTTTCAAGTATGTATTCAACTATTTCTTCCTTGTCGCAGACCTCAAATCTCTCGATTATGTCGTATGCCACCTCGTCAACGGCATGAACCGAGCCCGAGCATATATCGAGAACGATGTTCAATCCGCCGAGCTTATAACAATGTACCATTTATTTCTTCTCCAAATAGTTTAATGAAAATAGGGCTGTCGTGCTGACAGCCCCATAGGTTTTTGGTTACTCCTTGTCGGTGTTCTCGCACTGCTGATTTGCAATTCCGCAGCTGGTCTTGCAAGCAGACTGGCAAGAGGTCTGGCATTCGCCGCAACCGCCGTTCTTTGCGCTCTCGCAAAGGTTCTTGGTTTCAAGAGTCTGTATACGCTTCATTTTTCGGTCCTCCAAAAAAATTTTTTCTTGTTTACGCCTTATTATAACACAATCTTTTCATTAAGTCAATCACGATTGCGATATTTTTTGACGATATTTTTAATTTTCTTCGTTTTCGTAGGATTTCATGCCCTGCATCTTGCCTATCACCTTAAATCCGTCTATCTCTCCACGCTGTATTGCCCCGAATATTCGGTACCGAAGCCCCTTGTTCTCCCGCTCAAGGGTCGCAAGAAGCTTTTTCATTTCCTCTCTTTCGGTATTTCCGTCTGCGGGACAAGAGGACTTAACAACGGGAAGCTGTGCCTTTGACGCAAAATATCTTACGTCCTTTTCCGGCATATATATCATGGGGCGAATGAGATTTATTTCAGTATTCGTAAGATACGTTACGGGTTGGAAGCAGCCTATTCTGCCTTCGTAGAATAGGTTGAGCATAAAGGTCTCGACCACGTCGTCAAAGTGATGTCCGAGAGCTACCGAGGTACATCCAAGCTCGCGCGCGCCGCCATAGAGAGCGCCTCTGCGCATTTTTGCGCAAAGGGAGCATGGATTTTTCTCTTTTCGAACGTCGAATATCACCTTGGATATCTGAGTTGGTATTATATGATAAGGAACGCATAGCTCATCACAAAGCCTTTGAATAGGCGAAAAATCCGTACCCTCAAAGCCCATATCAACGGTAATGGCGATAAGCTCGAATTTTTTCGGGTAAAACCTCCGAAGCTCCGCCATGGCGCAAAGAAGTGTCAGCGAATCCTTTCCCGCCGAAACTCCTACGGCAATTTTATCGCCGTCCTTTATCATTTCATAGTCATCAACAGCCCGTCTTACGTGGCTTAGGACTCTTTTTATATTTTCCATTTATTTTTCCTCAATCGTAAAAGCTCATGGTTTCGTATATTTTCTCGGCTCTCTCGGTCATTTTTCTTGATTTGTCGTTTTTGCTGTCGGCAAGGTGAAGCAACAAAGGCGGCATTATACGCATTGACGGTGCGCCTCCCTTGGTCGCCGACACAAGAACCATAGACGGCTCGCTTTCTTCATCTGCGTGAACGAAAACCATAGTTTTCGGCTCAAGGCGGTTGTCTCGCATTGCCCCCATAAGCTCCGAAAGTCTGTCGGGTCGCCATACACAGTAAAATTTTCCGCCGTGCTTCAAAAGCCTGCCCGCAGACGCGCAAAAATCGGAAATTCCTCCGAGGACCTCGTGCCTTGCTATGTATTTTCTGTCAGAGTCGTTGCGTTTGCCGCTGTCGGTACGCATATAGGGCGGATTTGTGAATACTATATCCATCTCCCCACCCATATCGGCAGAGGTAATATCGCGAACGTCGCCGTTAAGGATCTTTATTCTGTCAGAAAGCCCGTTAAGACTAACGTTGCGCTGTGCAAGCTCGGCAAAATCGCCTTGCGCCTCTATGGCGACTATCTCCGATACCCTCTCCCGCGCGGCAAGCAAAAGGGAGATAATACCGGTGCCCGCTCCAAGCTCGCAAGCCTTTGCGTTACCCTGACGGCGAATAAAGGACGCAAGCAAAAAAGCGTCCGTACCAAAGGTCAGACCGTCGTTTTTACTTATAAGCCGAAGTCTTTCGTTGACCTCGTCAAGTCTCTCACCCTCATAAAGCTCAATATCCGCCATAATAATCCTCCCTTTGATTTAAATACAGAAAAAGAGGCGATATGCCTCTTTTTCTATGCTATTGACCGAAATTATTCAGCAACGGGAGCTGCTACGGGGCAAGCGTCTGCGCATGCGCCGCACTCGATGCACTCGTCTGCGTTGATCTCGTACTTGCAATCGCCTTCCTTAATAGCGCTAACAGGGCAAGCCTCAGCGCAAGCGCCGCAAGCGATGCAATCATCAGTAATCTTGTATGCCATTTGTATGTACCTCCATGTAGTTTTATGAGAGTTTTTCAGCTCTATACCTTTCTATTGTATCACAATAATTCTGAAATGCAAGAGCAAATTTAAAAAATTTTTATTTTTTTAATAATCTTGTGTAATTTTCACAAAACTGTAAAGCATAGGAGCAAGAATACCTATGTTTCAACGCGCCCATGCTTTACATACTTTAATTCGATGTTTTACGAGCAGAATTGCTCCAATATATCCACAATTTTTTCAGATGCCCTGCCGTCGCCGTAGGGATTTTTTGCCACCGACATGGCATAATAAAGGGCTCTGTCGTCCAAAAGTCTTGTAATCCCCCTGTACACTGAAACCGAAGATGTACCCGCAAGACGGATTCCACCCGATTGTATGCCCTCCGCTCTTTCGGTTGTGTTACGAAGTACAAGCACAGGCTTACCGAGAGCCGCAGCCTCCTCCTGGACACCGCCGCTGTCGGTAAGAACAAGATAGCAGGCGGATAGGATTTTATGGAAGTCCCCAACTCCCAAGGGCTCGCAAAGACATATATTACCACAGCCGCCAAGCATATTCTCGGCGACCTTTCTGATTGCGGGATTGGGATGCATGGGATAAATTATTTTCACGCCGTCTCTTTCCTCGGCTACACGCCTGACGGCGGCAAATATTCCTCTCATGGCTTCTCCGCAATTTTCCCGTCTGTGAGCCGTAAGAAGTATGACCCTTTCCCCTCTTGCGGGGCGCAAGGCAGGTCGGCTGTACTCTCCGCTGACCGTTGTGCGCAGAGCATCTATTACGGTGTTTCCCGTAACGCTTATATCGTTCCTGTCTATTCCCTCTGACAAAAGATTGCTCTCAGCTCTTTCGGTAGGAGCAAAATGCTTTTGAGCCAAGACTCCGATTGCACGTCTGTTAAATTCCTCGGGATAGGGGGAATATATATCATAGGTCCGCAGTCCCGCCTCTACGTGAAAAACGGGTATCTTCAGATAAAATGCCGCAAGCGCGGAAGCGAACGCGCTTGTTGTGTCTCCGTGAACAAGCACTCCGTCGGGCTTCTCCGCAAGAAATATATTTCTCATGCCGAGCATCACTTCGGTAGTTATATCGAAAAGGTCCTGCCCCTCTCTCATAATGCCGAGGTCGTAATCGGGGGTTATTTCAAAGGTTTCGAGAATATCGTCAAGAAGGTCTCTGTGCTGACCCGTTGCGCATACCGTAACCTTAAATTCTCCTCTGCTTTTGAGTTCCTTTATTAACGGACACATTTTTATGCCGTCGGGACGTGTCCCTATTACCGCAATTATCTTTTTCGTGTTTTCCATTTCTTCTCCTTAGGTTTTACTCCTATAATTTTATGTAGCTAGGGAGAAGAATATTCCAAATTCAACATGTCATCCTGAGCGTAGCCGAAATTTTTTCGAAGGAGCGTAGCAACGTCCGCTCGCGGAGTTGCCACGGAGCGAAGCGGAGTATGAGCTTGAGGAAAAATCAAGCCGCTTTGCGGCGCAGGGATCTACAATGACTTTTTATTAGCTTTCTTACAGTAAGTTACTATTTTTTCCGCAGAAAGACAAAATGTAAGTTTATCTTGAGAAAGACAGCAAAACTTCATACGAGATCCCATCGTTGCTCACGCAACTCGGTTTTGCTCACTCACTGCTTCGCAGGTTCGCCTCGCAAAACTTCGACTCCGCTTGCGCTCCGCTCAGGATGACACGCTGACGGATAGCCGACGAGGCGACTATATTTTTGATCGGTCATGCTGACGGATACACGCAAATATGGGCTGAAGCGAAGCCTCAGCCCATAATTTCTCGTCGGTCAGGAATACATTCCGTTACAGCTCATATACGCGTATATTTTTTCGCCGTGCTGCTGTTCCTCTGTCTGAATGTGATTGAGTACCTTTCTTGCGGTAGGATCCTTGAATTCAAATACGGAGGTATTATAAAGCGAGGACACGTGCTTTTCCGTTGCGAGCATATCCTGACAGAGGAATGCATCCGCCTGCTTATCCTCTTCGTTCTGATAATTTCCAACGGAGCAGTAATCGTTGTTCGAGTTTTCGATAGTTCCCGAGGGGGCGCTTACGTTGCCGTTCATCATAGCGCAGATAGTCTGCAGGTGGTTCTGTTCGACCTTGGACATAGACGTAAAAAGATTTCGAAGCTCCTCGGATTTTGCCATTTTCGCATAGCTGTCATACTTTTTGATGCAAAGCTCCTCCTGCCCCTTTGCGTCTTTAAGAAGATCTGTCTCCTTTTGTGTAAGTGTCATAGCGTAAATTCCTTTCCTTATAAAATAAGCCATAAGAGATTTTTGCTCTCTTATGGCTTTATTATGTCTCCGAAAAAGGAATTTTATTCTTTATCTTCCAAGTATCTCAAAAAGAGGCTCTACGTCGTTTGCGGTAATAAGACTTGCGCCCTTTGAAATGCAGAACTCAACGTCCTCCTTCGTGTCGGCGCAATATGCGTGAACAGGCATTCCCTTATTAAGATAGATATCTGCCACCTCGGAGCGCAGAACCTTCATGGAAAGACCAATTTCGTCGTAGTAGCTGTAGCTGTCAGCCTCGAATTCCTGCATCTGAAAATCGGGATAGCCCATTGTTCTGCCGTTATAACGTGTCTTGATATATTTGATTATTCTTGCGTTGAAGGCATAGAACCAACAGTTATCAAAAAATCCGTATTTTTTCAGAAGAGCAACGGTAAGGTCCACGGTCTCCTCGGTAAATTCCTTTATTTCAACTCCAAGCTTGATATCGGGACGCTTTGCCGCGGCAAGGGCAAGCAGCTCCTCAAGCGTGGGAACGGTTATTCCCATGTCCTTGTACTTATCCCCGAATTTCTGTGTATAGCAGGGCTCAAGCTTTTTTACCTCCTCAAGGGTCATGTCGCTGATAACGGCGGCAACCCCGCAGGTGCGGGCAGCATTTCCGTCGTGCATGATGACCGGCACCTTATCCTTTGTAAGCCAAACGTCAAATTCAAAAGCATCGACACCGCGGTCAATAGCTGCCTCGTACGATATAAGTGTGTTTTCGGGATATTTAGCGCAATATCCCCTATGTCCCTCGATAAATATGTTCATCGCAATTTCTCCTTTTCATGCAGAATATAATTATAAGTGCATTATAGCATACATATTCTTCCCCGTCAAGATTTTTTTCAAGAATACTTGACATAAAAGGAAAAATATGATATACTTTCATACTGTTGACACGTTTAATATATTGGGATGTCGCCAAGCGGTAAGGCACCAGACTTTGACTCTGGCATCCGTCGGTTCAAATCCGGCCATCCCAGCCAGAAAAAAGCACACATTTGTCGGCAGACAAATGTGTGCTTTTTTCAACGAAATTCGCCTTCGGCGAGTGAAATATGGCTTCGCCATGTGAAATAGCTTCGCTGTGAAATATTTGCTTCGCAAATGTGAAGAGGCGAATTTCATTTCACATCGAACGAAGTGAGATATTTCACAATTCACGAAGTGAATTATTTCACATTCGGCGCAAGCCGAATATTTCACTTGAAAAACAAACGAATTTTTGATATAATAATATTAGAAAGGCGGTGTTATAATGGCAGACTCAAAGCTTCGTGACCTGTCCATTTATATAACCAATGCGGTACTATCCGCAGAATGTTGATTGCCTCCGTCAATACGCCCAAAGAGACTGTTTCAAATTGATTTTGAGACGGTCTCTTTTTTGATTCTGTAAGATGGGAAAGATCATACGCATGCCAACACTGATTTTTTCATACGGTTATTGACGGAACTTGAATAACGTGGTATAATCCTAAAAAAGCAAGGAGGATTTTTTATGATAAGATTTGCGCAAGAAAAGGATATTCCGAGGATAGGAGAGCTTCTGTCCGAGGTTGACCTTGTTCACCATGAGGGCAGACCCGACATTTTTAAAATAGGGCGAAAATACGACAACGGTCAGCTGCTTGAAATATTAAAGGACACATCACGTCCGATTTTTGTGGCTGTCGATGATACGGATAAGGTCTTAGGATATGCATTTTGTATTTTTCAGCAGCATAACAATGACAACGTGCTCACAGATATAAAGACTCTTTATATAGATGATATATGTGTGGGACATGAGTGTAGGCGGCAAGGCGTCGGAAAAGATCTTTACAACGCAGTTGTAGATTATGCAAGGTCTAACGGCTGTTACAACATAACCCTCAACGTATGGAGCTGCAACCTCTCGGCGATGAGATTTTATGAGTCCTTGGGGCTTTCCCCTATGAAAGTTTGCATGGAGAAGATATTGTAATTTTCATCACTGATTTTAATTAAAATCTCCCTGTTTGCAAAGGCATAGTTCAAAAAGAGGCATACAGAGAGCCGTTTTCATTAGTTCCGATTTCTGAATATTTTTGTGTATTTTAGACAATTACCTAGGCAAAATCTTTCATAATATATAGAAAATAAAAAAACGTATTGACATGAAATGGCTTTTATATTATAATGTTATTGTATATATTGCGTCTCGGCGCATAGCTACGTTTTAAACTTTATTCATAAATTAAGAAAAGGAGAAAAATTATGAAGAAGATTATCAGCATTGCTCTTGTGATCGTTATGATCGTCCTTGCAGTTCCCTTCTCTGCTTTCGCTGCAGTTAAGAGTGAACCTGCCGCAGGCGACAAAATCACCACAGGAGTCGCTACCGTCGTTTATACTAAGGACGGAAGCGAAACAGAACTCGGAACATTCGATACCATTGATGCGGCAGTCGAGAAGCTCCAGGAGCTTTACGTTAGACCTCTTGTGAGTCCTACCGTAACGACCGCAGAAGAAATGTACGTTGCTGCGGGAAGCCCCGTCATCAAGCTTAACGGCAACTTTGACGGCGCAACGGTTTCTCCTGACTGGGTACTTAAGAACTACTTCCCCAACAAGCATATAACCGTAGTTATAGACGGTGCGAAGAGCGCTACAGAGAATTACACCATTTCCTGCGGCGGTATCACCCTCTTTGACCACCTTGCGTTCTATAACCTTACCGTTAAGAACACAAACATCACCTTCACAAATCCCGCCGGTGACAACAATATCCGTTGGAACGGAAACATAGATACCGGAAAGGCAAACGGCAGAATCCCTGCTGAGTCTTTTACAATATTTGAAAACTGCGTTATCGACCAGAACTCTACTCAGAATCCCGGCACAGAAAGCGGCGGTCTCTTCAAGATGAACGGTTTCCAGAAGGCTGCTTCCGGTGTTGACGCCGTTACATCCGATAAATTCAACCTTACCCTTAAGGATTGTACTATCTCCTCGGCTACAGCAGTAGGTCTTCAGGTACACTGGGGCGCAGACGCTAACGTAACCCTTGAAAATACCACTTGGACCCTCGACGGTCCCGTAGGTACAAACAACAACAACGACTGTATGCTCAAGGCATACGAAAGCGGTAATATTTCCTTCAATATCGACGGTAACTCCAAGCTTATCGCCGCAAGATCCGAAGGCGCAAAGACCGTTGCTCTTATAAGAACACTCAACACCGTTGGAGGCAACGTTACAGTTAACCTCGATGCAGGCGCTGAGCTTATAATGAATAATACCGCAACCACTACCCTTACCAGACAGTCCTACATATCCATTGCAGATATAGGACATAAGACAGAAGTCAACGATAAGGGCGCAGTATATAAGGCAAACGCTGATTCCCAGAAGATGGGTAACATCGCTCTTCCCACCTGTTTCACCGACGAGGTCGGCACAGCTCACGTTTGGAAAGTAAACGGTGCAGTAGTAGACTCTGTTTACAAAAACGCCGATGCTACCGCTGACGTAGTATTTGTTCACGAAAAGGGTGCAGAAAAGACCTACGAAGAAACTCCCGACAGCATTGCGTACATTGAAATAAGCAGTGGCTCCAAGTTCTACTTCACCACTCTTAGCGAGGCAGTTGACCACGTTGGCGTTCTTTTCAACAATGTAAAAGTAAACAACATCACCGACGAAGCACTTTGGCAGGCAGCGGGCTCTCCCGTTATCTACCTCTATAAGGATATTGAGCTCACCTCTACCATTGAGCCCTCTTGGTGGAACAAGAACTATGACGCAAACAGAGTTCGCACAGTTATCATTAAGGGTCTTAAGAGCGACAATACTCAGGTAAATATAACCTCCTCGGTTGCAGGCGCGGCATTCAGATACAACGCGTACTACAACCTTACCCTCGAAAACATTAATCTTAACTGTACTGCCGGATTTGCTATCTTCTGGTCCGGATACAATGGCGGACGAAACTCCGGTAAATCTACCACCACGCTTAAGGATTGTTACATCAAGGCTACGGGTACCACCGGTGAGGGCCTTGTATTTAAGGTAACAGGTAACCAGAAGACCGAAAGCAAGACCGAAGACTACATCATCAATCTCATAAACACCGACGTAATGGCAATCGCAGGTTCCGGAACAGAGCTTGCTGACAGCGACGGCGTTAACGCAGTATTCCTCTTCCACCACGGCTGCGCAGGTACTCTCAACATAGACGGTGAATCCACCATCAAGCACTACAACAAGAGAAATACCGCAGGCGGCGATACAATTTTCATGCTCGGTACCAACAGAAAGTTCGTTATCAACATTGAAAGCGGCGCAGAGCTTCTTGGACGCGCTATGAACGTAGCAAGCACTGGCACATACGCAAACACCTACGCAATTTTCAGACTTGAGGGATCCGATAATTATCCTTCTGCTGACGGCATCAAGAACGTTATAAACATCAAGAGCGGAGCGAAGATCACCCTTGATACCAACGGTACCCTGTTCACCGGACGCACATTCTTCTTCTGGAACGATCTTGCAGATACCTCCAAATCTATCTACAACATTGATCCCGAAGCAGACCTCGTATTCACCGCAAAGGCAGCAGCTCTCGGCGGCGGTCTTATCGGCGGTACTGCTGATTACTGTGGCGGAACAGCAGTCGGCTTCATATTCAAGTCAGGCGAGGTTGAGGATTTCGCTCCCGGAGCTATATTTGTAGCAGATAAGTACACCCAAGAGGTCAGAATCACTCCCGTAGTTATTACAAATGACTCCTTCAGAGTAGCAGCCGGCGCGGCTGTCATGATGCACGAAGGAAAGGGTGCTATCCGCTTCCAGAGTAACGTAAGCAAGGAACTCCTTGAGATCCTCAACGGTTGCGAGCTTACATTCGGAACAGTTGTCGTAGTTAAGTCTGCTCTCGCAGATTTCGCTCCCATTCCCGAGCTCGTATACGGCAAGCCCGTAGGAATCAACCTCATATCCACACAGTCCAAGTGGATAGAGACCGAGGACGTATACGTATACTACTCCACTATTGCAGGTATAGACGCAACTGCTGAGAACTTTATCACCGAGCTTGCATTCCGCAGCTACATGAAGGTAAAGTACGCTGACGGTACCGTTAAGACCTACTACACCGAGTACGATGAGGCTCTCCACGAGAGAAGCATGTACGAGGTTGCAAGCAAGCTTGAAGCAGCCAACAAGGGAACTGAAGCAACTAAGACAATAGTTGATACCGTTAACGAAGCAACCAAATAAGGAGTGCTAAGATGAGATCCGAAAAGAAATACAACACTCCCTGCGCAGAGCTCGTAGAGCTCAAGGCAAAGGATATCATCACACTTTCCGCTCCCGATGAGCTTGCAAAGGACGATGATACGGCAGTAGCTCCCGACAGCTGGTTCAACTGATACGGCATATAAACAAAAAAACTCACCCCATTCACGGAGAAATCCGTGAATGGGGATTTTATTTTTTTGTATCCTTAAAACCCACCGGAAATATGGCGGAGTTTTCGGGATACAAAAATGGGCTGACTCATTTGAGCCAGCCGTGTTTATCTTTTATTACAGATCAAAATTTGCCCTCGCATATTCTGCCGCTTTTTTTATATCCGCAGAAGGATCTGCACCCGTTTCACGCTCGATGGTGAGGAATCCGTTGTAGCCTATTTCCTTCAGCGCCTTTATATAGGAAGCAAAGTCTACGTCGCCCTCGCCTACGGGAGTCTCAATAAAATAGTCGGCTACGTTGAGCGCCTCAATTCCGCCCTCGGCAAAGCACTTATAAATCTGTACAGGATCGGATTCTTTAAGTCTCTTTCCATCCTTAAGGTGGGTATGTACGATATAATCGCGAAGCATATATACAGCTTCCGTGGGATCCTGCCCCGTAACCATAACGAAATTGGCAGGGTCTAGGTTAACTCCTACTCCGCATCCCACACCGGAAACAAATCCATAAAGCACACTTGCAATCTCCGGCCCTGTTTCAATGGCAAGAGTAACGCCCTTTTTATGCGCATACTCGCCGCACCGGCCGAGAGCATCCTGCATCACCTTGTATTTCTCACAGGACGTATCCAAAGGAATTACTCCGATATGTGTGGTAACCACAGACGTCTCAAACTCGCACGCCAGATCCACTATTCTGTTTGTCGCCTCTATTCTCCTTGCGTTGTCCTTGAATATCTCAAAGCCATGACCGCCCAGGTCTCCGCAAAGAGCGCTGACCGAAAGCCTGTTATCTGCCAGTATTTTTTTGTATTCCGCAATTTTTTGAGGATATGGCAAAAGGCTTTCGGGACAAATATCTCCGCTTACCGCATACATCTGTATTCCGTCAAGCTGTAGCCTTCCCGCAAGCTCAATACTCTCCTTCATAGGTTTTTTAAAGCAATCGCTTATTACTCCAAGCTTCATATTTTCTCCTTAAAATTCAAATTCACAGTTATTTTCGTAAGCCCTTATCGCGCCCTCGCGTATTTTCATGACCTCAAGAGTTTCCGCAAGATCAAAGCTTACCGTCTTTTCATCGAAGAATCTTACCATATCCGCCATCAGCTTTTTAAAGTACGGAGAGTTCACCGCCGAGTAGATAGGCTTGTGCTCAGCGTCGCCCGCCATGTATACGGTAAACGGTAAGGAGCGGGCAAATATCATTGCCGCCGCGCGACCGTCAGTGTATCCGATTTTAAAGTGAACCTGCTCCCCGCATTTTTCTGCCTTTATACTTTTTGCGCCCACTCCAAGCTTCTTTACTACCATTTCCACCTGATGTATAATATACTCGGGAAGATTCGAACCGCTTCCCGTTGTTATTATCTCGCGGCAATCAAACGGTGTTTCAAGCTCGTCTCCGTAGCGAAGCGCCGAGGTACTGAAAAAGGGTGTCCCGTATTCCTTTGCAATATCAAATATCTTTTGTGCCGTATAAAGATCGGGGGCAAATGTTTTATCTATATAGGTAGGCTTTCCGTATTTAAGAACAGCCTCGGCATATCTCAGATGCGTATCGGGATCCGAGGGGGCAAGTATTACTATTACGTCGCTTTTTTCACAAAGCTCGTCAATCGAATTGCATTTTTCAACACACATTCTCTTGCACCACTCATCTGTGCTTTCGTTGTATTTAGGCGACACATCAAGCTCAGCCCATGCGTAAGCCACGGTATACTCAGCGTTTGCAGCCTCACATACCTCTTTTATCCATGCGGGATAATTATTTGCGTGCCACTCGCTGATGTAAAAATCAACAAAACCGATCTTCTTCATATTAAAGCTCAATTTCCTTTCTTATATCGGCTGACGCGTAGAGCGAGTCAAGAAGCTTTGCGCTTTCGAGAATGTTCTCGATATTGTTTCTGTCCTTAATGCCGCTATCGATAGCCTCGAAGAATGCTCTGTCCTCTCTTTCGTACATATCGGGGATATCGTAATCAAAGGTCTCGGTCTCAAGAGTATCTCCGTTGTAAATAACGAATTTCTTGCCGTACTGCAAACGCGCGCCCGCCTTATCTCCGAGTATATCTATGAACATTTCCTTTTCCTCGATATTCTGCGCCCATGCCCCGTTAAAGGAGATGCTTGCCTTATCGGTACGAACGTAGCCCGTAACGAAATCGTCAACGTCGTTAGTTCCGCTTTCGGTATTCGAGGTGTCCTCCGCCCACATATTCTTGTAGGTATATTCCTTCATATTCTTTGCCATTTCGCAATAGGTATCGCAGGTTACGTTATTAAGCTTTGCGCCTCCGAGAATATAGAGGATAAGGTCAAGGAAGTGTACGCCCCAGTCGATAAGTACTCCGCCGCCCGACTGACTCTTGGTTGTGAACGCGCCTCCGAGTCCGGGGATAGAACGGTGAGATCTGAAGGAGCAATATACGTGGTATATGTTTCCGAACTTTCCTTCCTCGTTAAGCTCTCGAAGCATTTCTACCGATTTATGATAGCGGTTGCAAACACCGATATTGAGCATCTTTCCCTGCTTCTTCGCTTCCTCAGCCATTTCGCAGGAAAGCTTATAGTTTACGGTTATAGGCTTCTCGCACATTACGTGCTTGCCTGCGCGCAGAGCATCCATAGTAACAGTATAGTGAGCGTAATTGGGTGTGAGCACAAATACAGCTTCCACCTCAGGGTCAGCAAGTGCGATTTTATAATCTGAGATTACGTTTTCAACAAGCTCGGGATATTCGTCCTTAAATGCCTGCGCCTTTTCTATGATAAGGTCGCACGCATATTTTACCTTAAGTCCTTCAATTTTCGCAAATGCGGGAAAATGAGCTCCCCTTGCAATTCTTCCACAGCCAACAACAGCAATAGTTTTCATTTTTATTCCTCCAAACAATTTATTTTTCCGGTTAGACATTACGGTACAATTTGCCGTGTATTACAGTTTTATTGTACACCTAAATAATATATTAGTAAATAGCATTTTGTTGTTTATATACCTACATTTTTTTGGTTTTGCAAAAGAAAATTTCTCTCACTGCCACCGCAAGAAATGGGCCGATCACTGCTCCGAACACCCCAAAAAACGACATACCGAGAAACATACACAACAACGATGCCAAAGGATGTATTCCCAGTCCCACACCGACAATTCGAGGCTCGGCTATCTGTCTTACGATAGTAACTATACCGTACAAAACAATCAATCCCGTTCCGAGACTGTTATTGTGAAGATAAAAGGATACCGCCGCCCAAGGGACAAGAGCTATTCCTGATCCGAGAACGGGCAATATGTCTATGGCTGCAATTCCGAGAGATATCAGAAAAGCAAATTTTACTTTCAGAATCAAAAATCCGCAAAAAAGCTGACAAAAGGTTATAAGAAAAATAATAAAGTAAGCTTTGGCATAGCCTTTAAGAGCTGCTGAAAGTCTTTCGGATATTACAGACACTCTTTTTACAACCGTTTGAGGTAAAACGTTCTTAATCATTGCGCGTATTCTGTAATAGTCAACCGAAAAATAAAAGGTGGACATAATGAACACAAACATTCCAACAGCTGCTCTCGGTGTTGCATGAAGGGTTGCTGCAAGAACCGCTGCCATTCGTTTTCCGATTGCATTTACACTCTCCCGCAATAATGATTCGGTAATATTTTCAAAATATATTTTCGCGCCCTCGTTATTTCTGAAAAACGGGATACTCTGCAAAAATTTTCTTGCTATTTTCGATGCTTCAAGGGAGGCTCCGTCCTCCCCGCCACTCTCCGAAAGCCATATAAGAAGATCACCGCACTCTCGGACCAATCTTATTGCCACAGCGGTCAATACTGCTCCAAGAAGCAAAAAAAGACCCACAACAATTATTCCCGCCCAAAATCCCTGAGGAATTCCCGTCTTTTTTGATATTTTCCGCGCGGCAGACGCGATCACCGATGCTATAAGAAAGGATAGAGCGATCATTCCAAGAGTTGAAAAGAAGCTTTTTCCCAACCGTTCCCATACAACAACCGCAAGCATCGCCGCAACAAATGCCACCGTGCGTCTTGCGTATTTTTCCTCGGATACCTTCATAAAATCCCCCTACTTGACCTTAAAGTTCTTGACAAAACAAAGAAAATCTGATAAAATAATTCTGTTAATTACTTATATGCAAACAGGAGAAGCTTAAATGAAAAAATTTTTGTGCGTAATTATATCTCTCGTTCTTCTTGCAGGCGCGCTTGTTTCCTGTACTGAGGAAACGTTTAATGAGAACAACCCCAATGAAAATTCCATGGACGGCAATCGCGTAGCTCCAAAATATGAGGAGCTGGACTTTTCTACCGTCTCCGATCTTTCAAGCGTAACCGAAACCGCTGAGGTAACCGACTACGTAATCATGGACGTTAACAATTTCGGTAAAATCGTTATCCGTCTTTTCCCCGAGGTTGCGCCTCAAACGGTTGCTAACTTCAAGTCTCTTGTATCCGAGGGCTTTTACGACGGTCTTACCTTCCACAGAATTATTTCGTCCTTTATGATTCAGGGCGGAGACCCCAAGGGCGACGGCACCGGCGGTTCCGAAACAAATATTATGGGTGAATTCACCTCCAATAATTTTCAGAACAATCTCCACCACATTCGCGGTGTTATTTCTATGGCAAGAGCCAATAATCCCAACAGCGCATCGTCTCAGTTCTTTATAGTACACAAAACCTCGCAGAACAATCTTGACAGCCTCGACGGAAAATATGCCGCATTCGGTTACGTTGTATACGGAATGGACGTTGTTGACGATATTGCGGAATGCCGTACCGATTACAACGACAAACCCGTGGTTGACGTAATTATTAATTCCGTAAAATTTGCAAAGGTTTCTACATCTTCAAACGACATCGGCAATAACACGACCGATTCAGACAAAAATCCTTCCGTTACTCCCCCAACGAATAACGATTCAACTCCCGACAATGGAGCGACAGATGCTCCCTCTTTTGAGTCAATAGACCTTTCGATGCTTACCGACTTTACGGCAACCGTTTCGACTGAGCCTACCAACTACGTAAGAATGCGTACCACAAAGGGAGACATGATAATCCGTCTTTTCCCCGACGTTGCTCCCGAAACCGTTGCCAACTTCAAAAAGCTTGTTGGAGAAGGCTTTTATAACGGACTTATCTTTCACAGAGTTATATCAAACTTCATGATACAAGGCGGAGACCCGCAGGGTAACGGCTTCGGCGGCTCGGGCACGACGATAAAGGGAGAGTTTTCCGCTAACGGATTTGAAAATAATCTCGGTCATATCCGCGGAGTTATTTCCATGGCAAGATCCAACAATCCCGACAGCGCGTCTTCCCAGTTCTTTATAGTACATAAGACCTCGAACAGCAATTCCAACAGCCTTGACGGTAACTACGCATCCTTCGGCTACGTTGTACACGGTCAGGAAGTAATCGATGCAATTGCTACCACCAACACGGATTATTACGACAAGCCCACTACCGACGTTGTTATGACTTCGGTTGAATTTGTTACAATATCCAAGTAATAATAAAAAATCCTGAGTTCAATAGCGAACTCAGGATTTTTTATTTATTCTTCTATAAACGCTTTTTTGGCGAATATTCTGTGATACTTTTCGGGAGCGAACTTGAATTTTCTGTCGTAAGTCAAAAGTCCGTTCTGCTCCTGCTCAACGTCGGTAAGCTGAGTGTAGCAGTAACCGAATATCATGGGGTGCTCAAGAAGCACGTCGGTAATTCCCTCAAGTCTCTGGAAGAATTCTTCCTCGGTTGTAACCGATTTACCGTAGCCCCATGCTGTGGCGTCCTCTTCCATTACCCACTTGATTCCGCCGTATTCACTGATAAACACGGGAAGTCCGGGCTTGAATTCCTGACGTTTGCCACCGTACTTTCTGAATATCTGATCCTTTATGATGCCCTTATCCATTTCGTCAAAGCATTGGGCAAATTCCGCGGGATCTTGTCTGTATTCGTGGAAGTCGTTAACGTCAGTACGTGTCGTGGGGAAGGAACCGCTGTCAGCGATTACAGGTCTTGTGTTATCAAGAGCCTTCGTTACGTCATAAACCATGTCTATGAGAGCAACGCAATGCTGTCTGCCATTAAGATCCCACGTCTCGTTGAAAGGACACCAGCCTATAACGGATGGGTGAGAGAAGTCTCTTTCAACCTCTTCAAGCCATTCGGGCAAGAAGTTCTGCAAATTTTCAAAGAGAGTGTGGTCAAGTCCCCAGTTTCCGGTCTCTGCCCATACCATATAGCCGTGTTTGTCAGCATGGTAAAGGAATCTTGGCTCAAATACCTTCTGGTGAAGTCTTGCGCCGTTAAAGCCACAAGCCATAGATGCTTCGATATCAAAAATCAGCGCATCATCGGTGGGTGCGGTTATAATTCCGTCGGGGTAGAAGCCCTGATCGAGAACGAATCTTCCGTATACGGTCTTTCCGTTTATCTGGAGACCCTTCTCGGCAGAAAGACGAACCTCACGAAGTCCGAAGTATCCGTCAAGGACGTCTGTCTTACCGTCCTTGGTAAGCTCAAAGCAGAGATCGTAAAGGCGACCGTTTCCGCACTCCCAAAGGTGCTTCTCTGCAAGGTCGATCTTAAGGAAAGCAGATGCCGCAGTTACAGTGGTAGCAGCTTCGCCCATGAGATTGCCTTCATAATATGCTTTTACGGTAAGTGATGCACCGAAAGCATCCACGGTCTTTACTTCAAGCGAGACAGAGGGATCGGAAATATTTGGGTATGCCTTATAGGAAGCAACGTAAGCGGGTTCAACGGCCTCAAGCCATACGGTCTGCCAGATACCGGTAGTTCTGGTGTAATGACAGCCGTGAGAGCCGAGCTTTGACGACTGCTTTCCGCAAACCTGCTTCTGAGAGCGAACGTCATCCTCCGCATATACGGTTACGTAGTTTCCGCTTTCCGCAAGATAATCGGTAATATCAAAAGCAAATGAGGTGTATCCTCCTCTGTGTGTACCAACCTTTTTGCCGTTTACAAAAACGGTGGTTGCATAATCACAGGCATCGATATGTAAAATCACTCTCTTGCCTGTCCACTCTGCGGGAATATCAAGCTCGCGTCTGTACCAAACGGCATTCATGAAGTCGGTATGTCCGATCCCCGAAAGAACGCTCTCCGCGCTAAAGGGAACGGTAATTTTCATATCCAGCGCTTCTCTTTCGTAGAATTTCTTTTCAAGACCTACCTTTGCGTTGTCTATCTCAAAATCCCACGTTCCGTTAAGATTTATCCACGCCTCTCTCTTTCGGTCGGGACGGGGATGCTCACATCTTGGAATGTTGCTCATAAAATTTCCTCACTTTAATTTTTATTTTATATTTTTCAGAGCTTTCATTTTTACTCTGATAGCTTCAAGTATTTTTTCCTCGGCTTCTATTACGTTTGCCGCCTCGATACTGCACCCCGCGGCTTTAACGTGTCCTCCGCCGCCGAATGACGCGCATATTTCCGAAACGTCAAAATCTCCCTCGGATCGCATGGACACTCTGAAAAAGGGAGCTTCCTCCGGCTGACGGACCGAAAACGCTACCTCAACCCCCGCCACAGAGCGCGGAACGTTTATGATAGTTTCAAGGTGTTCGTCGGAAAGACTTAGCGCAAACTTTGACGAATAAGGGAAGGTTACAGATGCAATTTTGCCTCCGTCATGAAGCTGAAGTCTGCTTGCTGCCTCTCCCTCTGCCTTTACCTGCTTATAGGATTTAGCCTCGAAAAGCTGATGAGCGATCGACACGTGATCAACTCCAAGCTCAACAAGCTCAGCGGCAACCCTAAAGGTTGTGGGTGTCGCATTGGAATATCTGAAGCTTCCCGTATCCGAGCATATTGCGGCATAAATGCTGTTTGTAACCCTCGGTGGAATATAGGGGATTTTTCCCTGCTCAAGCAACTTCTTGGCGATCTCGTAGATTATTTCGCCGGTTGCCGAAGCCTGCGGTAAAATATAATTATCGGCATAGACCGTCCCCATAGAATGGTGATCTATCATAATATCTATATTCTTGAGAAGTCTCTCGTAAAGCTCCCCAAGCTGCCCCGGAGATGCCGAGTCAACGCTTATGACTCTTTCATGACCAAGCTCTATATCTCCGTCAAGCAAAACGCTACCCTGCACTCCATCGGCAAGGAAGCGCAATCTTTCGGGCATTTCGTCTGCGCAAGCGCATATTGCGGGAATGCTCATAAGTCGTAAAAGCTCGCGCAAGGCAAAGGCAGAGCCTACCGCATCGGCATCGGGACGGCAATGAAAGATTATAAGCGTTGCCTTGTTTTCACAGAGCTTATCGCAAAGCTCGTCCAAGCTAAGCTTTTTGAAATAATCAGTCGTCATTTTCTTTATCCTCTACATCGGTTTCCGGTGCGTATTCTATACTGTTAAAGAGCTTCGAAATATGAGCTCCGTGCTCGATAGAATGGTCCTCGTAAAATGTGAATTCAGGTGTCATACGGAGATTCATTCTCGTTGCGATAAGCTTTCGGATATAGCCCGCAGAGGACTTAAGACCCTTTGCTATCTCCTTTTTATCACCGTTAAGCGACGAATAAAATACCTTTGCGTATTTAAGGTCGGGAGTTACCTCAACGGCGGTTATGCTTATAAACGCTCCGCTGACTCTGGGGTCCTTTACCTCGCGCAATGCGGCAGAAAGCTCCTTCTGCATTTCATCGTTTATTCTTCCTCTTCTGTAATTTGCCATTTTTACCTCTTAGATAATAAGATTCTAAGGTTATTATACCACGGTTTAACAGCAAAATCAAGTAATTATATATCTTATTAATATTTTTTATAAAAAAGAGGTATCGTAAGTTCTAAACCTACGATACCTCTTAATTATCAACAATTACTGAGCAGCGTCAACGATAGCCGTGAACTTCTTTGCTACGAGAGAAGCTCCTCCGATAAGTCCGCCGTCAACGTTGGGCTTTGCAAGAAGCTCTGCTGCGTTTGCGTCGTTCATAGAACCGCCGTACTGAATGGTAACGGTCTCCGCTACGTCAGCTCCGTACATATCCGCAAGAACCTTACGGATCTCTCCGCAGGTCTCCTCTGCCTGCTCGGGAGTCGCGGTAAGTCCGGTTCCGATCGCCCATACAGGCTCGTAAGCGATGATTACGTTCTTAAGCGCATCAGCGTCAATTCCTGCAAGGTCAAGCTTTGTCTGCATAGCAACTACCTCGTTGGTAATGCCCGCAAGTCTCTGCTCCTTGACCTCACCAAGGCAAAGGATAACCTTCATTCCGTTAGCGAGAGCAGCCTTTGTGCGAAGGTTAACAGTCTCGTCGGTCTCACCGAAATACTGTCTTCTTTCGCTGTGTCCGATGATTACGTACTCAACACCGATAGCCTTGAGCATCTTTGCGGAAACCTCACCGGTGTAAGCGCCCTTTTCCTCGTAGTGTACGTTCTCAGCGCCGATCTTTATGTTAGAACCCTCAGCCGCAGCCATAGCAGCGGAAATGGTTACGAAGGGAGCGCAGAAAATAATGTCGCAGTTGTCCTTGCCTGCAACCATAGGCTTTATTTCATTGATAAACGCAGTTGCCTCGTCGGGAGTAAAGTTCATCTTCCAGTTGCCTGCGATTACTGTTCTTCTCTTTGCGGGATTCATTTTAAAATACCTCTCTTTTCTTAAAAATGGGGAAACCGCAACGGGTCTCCCCTTTTGTTTTTTATTATTTATCAAGGAGACAAGCTATACCGGGAAGAGTCTTGCCCTCAAGGAACTCAAGGGATGCACCGCCACCGGTAGAGATGTGGGTCATCTTGTCAGCGTAGCCGAGCTTTTCAACTGCAGCCGCAGAGTCGCCTCCGCCGATAATAGAAATAGCGCCGCTTTCAGCAACAGCCTTAGCTACTGCGTTAGTACCCGAAGCAAAGTTCTTCCACTCGGAAACGCCCATAGGTCCGTTCCATACAACGGTTCCTGCGCCCTTGATCGCGTTTGCAAAGAGCTCCTCGGTCTTGGGGCCGATGTCGAGTCCCATCCAGTCAGAGGGGATATTGTCGGAATCTGTTACCTTGCACTCGGTGTTCTCGTCGTACTCGCGTCCGATGCGGTTATCAACGGGAATAAGGAACTTAACGCCCTTAGCCTCAGCCTTTGCAACAAGCTCCTTTGCAAGGTCGATCTTGTCTTCCTCGCACAGAGAGGTTCCAACATCGTGTCCGTTAGCCTTGAAGAAGGTATATGCCATACCGCCGCCGATAATAAGGGTATCAACCTTCTCAATGAGGTTGTTGATAACACCGATCTTATCGGAAACCTTTGCGCCGCCAAGAATTGCAACGAAGGGACGTGCAGGATCAGCAAGAGCCTTGCCCATGATGGAGATTTCCTTCTGGATAAGGTATCCGCAAACTGCGGGAAGATAATCAGCAACGCCTGCGGTTGAAGCGTGAGCTCTGTGAGCGGAACCGAATGCGTCGTTTACGTAAACCTCAGCAAAAGAAGCAAGCTCCTTTGCGAAATCTGCGCCGTTCTTGGTCTCTCTTGCATCGAAACGAACGTTCTCTATAAGAACTGCCTCGCCTGCCTTGAGAGCCGCTACCTTAGCCTGAGCGTCGGGGCCAACGATATCCTCAGCAAAGGTTACCTTGCCGTCGAGAAGCTCGTTAAGACGGTCCGCAACGGGCTTAAGGGTGAATTTCTTTTTATCGTCGAGTGCCTTCGTAAGAAGCTCAGCCTTTGCAGCTGCCTGCTCCTCTGCGGGAAGAGCCTCAACCTTTGCCTTCTCCTTCTTAGTAAGTCCAAAGCCCTCGGTAAAGATGCTGTGGGGCTTGCCCATGTGAGAGCAAAGAATAACCTTTGCGCCATTGTCAAGGAGATACTTAATGGTGGGAAGCGCGCCTATGATTCTCTTGTCGGAGGTGATTACGCCATCCTTAAGAGGTACGTTGAAGTCGCAGCGTACAAGAACCTTCTTGCCGGCTACGTCAATGTCTTCAATGGTTTTCTTGTTGTAGGTCATTTGTGTTTCCGCCTTTCAAATTTATTTATAAATTTTTTACCACATATTAATATACCACATTTTTTTTTTAATATCAAGTAGTATTTGTTAAAAATTTATCTTTTTTCTCATTTTTTCCATTTTACACACCAAGCAACGTCAAAATTCACACATTATTAACATTATTGTCCAAATCATGTACTATAATATACTTATCAATTTGCATATAAGAGAGTCATATGAAAAATTTTATAAATTCAAAAAATTATGACGAGGAACGCGCTTTGTACGGAATAAGGGATACCGAGGTGTTCAGCTGTACCTTTGAGGGCGAGGCTGACGGTGAATCAGCTCTTAAGGAATCCTCGTCGGTTAAATTACATAACTGCAGATTTGCTCTGCGCTACCCCTTGTGGCACGCGACAGATTTTTCACTTCACGACTGCTCCATGACCGATACCTGTCGCGCGCCCATGTGGTACTCAAAAATAGGAACTCTCAGGCATTGCAGGATTCTCGGTGTTAAAGCAATAAGAGAGTGCAACGACATTCTCATTGAGGATTCTGTTATAAGCTCCGAGGAATTCGGCTGGCGATGCAAGGATATAAAAGTACGGAACACCTTTATTACATCGGAGTACTTTCTGTTTGAGACCAAAGGCGGAGTGATATCCGAGTTGACCCTTGAGGGTAAATATTCCTTCCAATACGTAGAGGATATAGAAATATTCAACAGCCATTTAGACACAAAAGATGCTTTTTGGCACGCAAAAAACGTTACTGTTACGGACAGTATAATAAACGGGGAATACCTCGGCTGGTACTCCGAGGGGCTCACCCTTATAAACTGCCGCATTTCCGGCACCCAGCCCTTCTGCTACTGCAAAAATTTAAAGCTCGTCAACTGCACTATGGAAAACACCGACCTCGCTTTTGAATATTCCGAGGTCGAGGCGGATATAAACGGACATATCCTTTCGGTAAAAAATCCACTTTCGGGTCGTATATGCGCCGACAGTATAGGTGAGATTATAACCGAGGGCTCGGTCAGGGAAAATAATTGCAAAATACAGGTAAAAACAGGAGGAATAATATGAGAAAAATAGGAATTTGTTTTGGCGCCGTACGAAATATGCCGAAGGAGGATTACGTTAAGCTCATATCCGAGCTTGGCTTTAGCGCTACGTTTACGGGAATTTATGCCACCGAAGCCGAGCAGGCAGCTCATGCCGAGCTTTTTGCGAAATACGGCATAGCATACGAAAACATTCACGCTCCTTTTGGCGGCATAAACAATATTTGGCTTGATAACGAGGACGGTGTAAAAATGCTCGACACACTGCTCATGTCGGTAGACCGCTGTAAGCTTGTAGGAGCGTCTGTTCTCGTGGTTCATCTATCATCAGGGCTTACCCCTCCTTCTGTTACCGATATGGGTCAGGAAAGATTTAAGCGCCTTATGGAGCATGCGGAAAAGCAAGGTATTACAATTGCCTACGAAAATCAGAGAATGCTTGGAAACATTGCTTGGGCATTTGAGCAGTTTGCAGATTCCCCCTCCCTCGGCTTTTGTTGGGACTGCGGTCATGAAAACTGCTTTACCATAGGACGTCAGTATATGCCCTTATTCGGTAAAAAGCTCGTTTGCACTCATATCCACGATAATTCCGGGGTTTTCAACGCGGACAATCATCTTCTCCCATTTGACGGCGCTTTCGATTTCAACAGATTCGCAAGACAGATAAAAGAATCAGGCTACAAGGGCTCTCTTATGCTTGAGGTCATGAAGGATCACGGAAAGGGCTTTTACGACGGCGTAACAGAGCATGAATATATGCTTAAGGCTGCCGATGCTATAAAGAAAATCCGAACCATGGTTGACGGAGAGTAAAAGGAGAAAACAAAATGAGAAAAATAGGAATTAATACAAGATGTACAAGAGATATCAGCGATGAAAAATACATAGAGCTTATTGCCGAGCTTGGAATAAACTCTGCCTTTTCCGACGTATCCTTTGGAAGAACCGCGCTTCATAATATATCCAACCTTCTCGCAAAGCACGGTATTGAGCACGAATATCTTCATTCAAGCTTTTCCCATATCAACGATATGTGGCTGGATAACTATGCGGGAGAGCGTATGTTCGCCGAGCTTCGCGACAATATAGACTGTACCGCGGAGCTTAATATCCCAATTTCTATCATTCACCTGTCATCGGGCAACAATCCCCCGTCTATCTCTGACATTGGACGTAAGAGGTACTCTGAGCTCGTTGACTATGCCGCAAAGAAGAACGTAACTATTGCATTCGAAAATCTTCGTAAGCTTGCAAACGTAGCGTGGGCATTCGAAGCATTTTCCGATGCGCCCAACGTAGGCTTCTGCTGGGACTGCGGACACGAAAACTGCTATACGCAGAGCATAGAATTTATGCCCCTGTTCGGGAAGAAGCTCAATTCTACCCACATTCACGACAACCGAGGCATCAAGGACGGCGACGATCATCTTCTTCCCTTTGACGGAAGCCTGAACTTCGACCGCTTTGCAGAGCATATAAAAAATTCAGGATATGAGGGAACACTCATGCTTGAAGTATTCAGATCTCCAGAATTCTATAAGGATATCACCCCGGAGGACTTTATAATAAAGGCTGTTGATTCCGTAAAGAAACTTAGATTCATGGTTGACGGAGAATAAACCGTTACAAAATCAGAACACCGCCGATGCAATTTTGCATCGGCGGTGTTCTGATTTATCTCATTTTTTTAAAATTCCCTTTGACGTAATAAAATCAACGAGCAATTCGGTTGCAAACTCATGAGCTTCCGCCGTAGGATGTCCTCCTCCGCCCGACTGATTATAGTTCAAAGGAACATAATAGAGTCCTGCGTTCTCTCCGCCCATAGATTCGAGCAGCGGGATCATCCACTCCGAGCGTGCCGAGCCCATCATTCCGTACGTGTATACGATAGGAACATCCTTGCCGTAAGACTTACGGATATATTCTATAAGCTGCTTCGCCTTTTCCTTAAAGCCCTCCTCGGTGCTTCCTCTGCTTGCGTCATTTGTTCCAAGATTTATAATCACAAGGTCCGGAACGCGTGCGCTTCCAAAGTCGTAAGGATTATTAGTATTTCTGTAGCGGCACCACTGAGAATAGAAATCGCTCTCGCTAAAAGCAGTCCAGCCCTTATCAATTCCCACACCGCTGCATCCGACTACGGAGCAATCCGCGCCAAGAGCTTCTGCCGTCAAGAAGGGGAACGCCTGCGTTCCGTCCTCGTAAAGCGCACTTGCCGCATCGCCGGGAGCTCCCTGACTCCAAAGGTTACCGTATCCGCAGGTAATGCTGTCGCCTATAATTTCTATATACGTGTTTCTATCTTCGGGAGCTTCGTTAAGATATCCGTAGAATACGACTTTCTTCAGCACGCAAAGGGATCTCTGCGCCTCGCTCTGCTTCACAAGACGTATAGTATGCTCTCCACCCTCCTCAAAGTCAGCGACTACGATATTTTTGGTCGAGCTGTTAGCAAACAATCTTTCTTCAGAGCGCACTCCGTCTATATAAACGGTAAAATATGTATCGGCTGTGCAGGAAAGGGCTACGATCACCTTTCCGCTCATGTATCCGCTGAATTCTATTCCGGTCGCCGTAAGATCGCACGTAACACCGTCGGATGTTTTTTCCATTCTGCCAAGAAGCTTAAAGCCCTCAGTACTCTTTGAAAAGTCATAACTTCTCATTAGCATTTCAGGTTGCGGGTCGTTTTTCTCATCGTTTTCGCTATCGGAAGAATCAGAATTGGAAGTGCTTTCGGTATCAGAGCTTCCCGAATCACTTTCGATTCCGCCTTGAGATGACGTGCTCTCATTTTCCGCATTTGTCGCTTCCTTCACGCATCCCACGAAAGGAATAAGCATGGCACACAAAAGCAAACAGGAAATAATGACCGTAAATGTCTTTTTCATAATATACCTCCTTAATGTAATTTAGTGCCTCTATTGTGATTATAGTACAAAATAACCGTCAAGTCAATAGTAAAACGTTATTTTAGCCTCTCAATTACCGCTCTCATTTCGGGGAGCTTTCTTTCCATATCGGCAACAAGAGCAAACTGATTTCTGCATCTGTCAAGATTATGTCCTTCTCTGTGTACCTTGAAATATACGTCTCCCTCAAGGTAGTCGGTAAGAAATCTCAATCCGCATTCAAGAGTCATCATTATAGCGCCCTCGGGAAGAAGCTCAAGCTCTCTGTCGGTAAGTCTGCCCTCACAGCCCTCAATAAAGCCCTTTGCGTAAAGCTCAAAGAGGTTCATGTCAAGAGATACCTTTGAGAGGTCTGTCTCGTCCTCCGCGGCTGTATTGGCTCCAAAACGAATAGAATCGCCAAAATCGTTAACCGAATATCCGGGCATTACCGTATCAAGGTCGATAACACACACGGGCAGACCGCTCTCCGCGTCGAAAAGAATATTATTAAGCTTTGTATCGTTATGCGTAACCCGTAAGGGAAGTATTCCCGCTTCCCTTTCATTTTCAAGTACCTTTACAAACTCGCTTCTGTCCATAGCGAACTTTATTTCTTTCTCAACCGTCTTTGCGCGTCCGCATACATCCCTTTCCACAGCAGTCATGAGATTTCCGTATCTCCAGGGAGTATTATGGAAATTTTCTATTGTCGGAAAAAGAGTGCTTGCATCGTAGTCCGAAAGCTGCTGCTGAAACTCTCCGAATGCCTTTGCGCAGGTATAAAAATCCATTGGATTCTCTACTGACTCACGGGTAATAGTACCCTCGACAAAGTCGTAAAGTCTCCAATACGAGCCTATACTGTCGCAAAAAAAGTCCTTTCCGTCAAGAGTGGGAACAACGGTAAGGGAGCATCTTTCAACATCTCCACCCTTTTCTCTTGTTTTATTTCGGATATGCTCGGTAACTCCGAGAATATTGTCCATCATTCCCTTGGGGTTGGTAAATATCTGATGGTTCATTCTCTGAAGTATGTATCTTTTATCTCTTACAACCAAAAATGTATCGTTTATATGTCCGTTTCCGTAAGGCTCGCAGACCTGCATTTCGTCCCCGAAGTACGCACCCATTACCTCGCCTATTTTAGCGCAAAGCTCTTCTCTTCCCATTTTGTTATATTCCTCCCAATGATTTTTCGTATTCTTCCATGTCTATTACCTTTCCCGTAACTCTCGACTCCTCTGCCGCAAATGCGATAAGGTGGTTACGGCATGTCTCCTCTATTGTGCAAAGAGATTTGCTTGACGTATCTCCGTCAAGCCTTGCGGCAACAGCCTTGATTATTCCGCCGTCTCCGCCGCCGTGTCCTCCGTCTATTGAGTCGTTAAGGATAGCGTCGGGAATATCTATATGAGTGGTTTCGCGGGTGGCAAAATCGTAAAGCTCAAAGCCGTCCTTGCTCATCTTTGCTGAGATTTCCCCCTTGGTACCCATTACCCTTATATAGCGACCGCCTCTGTTGAATGCCGCCATAGAGAAGCTTACAGTGGCGCCTCCCTCAAATTCAAGGTTTACCGCCTGATGGTCAACCACATTATTATCGCAGTGGAATACACAGCGTCCGTAGGGCTCGGTCTTAAGGAGCTCCACGATCTCCTCATCGGTTCCGTGCTCGTTTCTCTTAAGAAGCATATGACTGTAGAATTGGTCTCTGCCCTGATCGCGGTAAATCTTTACCGCATCGTAATAGCAGGTATCCGAGTGAGGACAGCCGTCGGTACAGCGCATGGGCGCGCCCTCGGGAGCATTTTCGGGTCTGAAGTAGGAAAGCGAGCCGAAGCTTGACACTTTTTTGCACTTCTTTCCGATAAGCCATGCAAGGATATCCATGTCATGACAGGATTTCTGCAATATCATGCAGGAGCTTTCGTCGCTGTTTCTCCAGTTTCCGCGAACAAAGCTGTGGCTCTGGTGAACGTTTCCTACGTCCTCTGCATGCTGAATATGTATTATCTCTCCTATTCTGCCGCTGTCTATTATATCCTTAAGAGCCTTGAAGAAAGGGGTAAATCTGAGCACGTGGCACACCTGAACAAATACACCCTTTGCTTTCGCGGCTTTGGCTATCTCTATGCATTCCTCGGGAGTTGCCGACATGGGCTTCTCAAGAAGAATGTCGTAGCCCTTCTCAATCGCCGCCATAGCGGGAGCATAGTGCTGTCTGTCCATAGTTGCTATAACTACAAGATCGGCAAACTTGGGTCGGGACAAAAACTCCTCCCAAGACAAATGGCACGTATCATCCGAAAGCTCGAATTTATCCTTTATGTAGTTTCTTCTTACGTCAACAGGCTCAGCTACGGCTACAATCTTGAATTTCTCACCATAATCCGCCATAATATCGGAATATCTCGTTCCTCTTCCGCCGGCACCTATAACTATAACAGTTTTCATAATATCCTCCAGGTAAATCTTTATGTTTTTTGATCGTCTGTATTGACAACCTTGCACTTATATAATATAATATCCTATAGTATCTTGTCAATTGATTTTTTTATTTTAAAGGTGTATTTTTTTACTGTATTTAGAAGGAGGATATATGAAGTCGTTAAGCTACTATTCCGTGCAGAATGGCGAAAAAGGCGATATAAATAAATGCAGCATGGCATCCTCCGAATATCCGCTTATAGTAAACTGCGCGGGAAATTTCAGGACACCCTTTCCTTTCTCCACCAACAATCCCTCGGGGCGAAAGGATTTCTACATTATGGCAATCCAAAAGGGTGAGCTTGAGATTCCCTTAGATGGCAAAGGATTTATTGCGAGATCGGGTTCTGTGATTATTTTTCCACCTGACTACCCATACAGCTATTCCTATTTTGGAGGTGAACCTCTCGAATATCTCTGGGTGCATTTTACGGGCTCTTATGCTCCCTCCCTTTTAGAGGAATGCGGCTTTTCACCTCTTCCGTTTTTTGCTGTCGCAGAGTCGGACCACCGTATTTCAGATAAATTCAGCAAATTGTTTGAAGCCTTTGAGGCCAAGCGCAGATTGCAGCGTCAAGAGCTGGCTTGTATACTTGAACAGATAGTTTTGTCGGCATCAAAAACCATTTTCTCCGATGATAACCCGAGAACTCTTGAAAAATCCGTACGCTATATCCACTCTTCCTACAATAAAAAAATATCAATTCCAGAGCTTGCGGCTATGGAAAATCTGAGCAATTCAAGATATATTTCCCTTTTTAACCAATGTATGGGAATATCCCCCTCGGCTTATATTATCGGGCTTCGCATCGGCGCCGCCTGCGACCTGTTGGAGACAACCGATATGAGCATAAAGCAGATTGGCATTCTTGTAGGATATTCCGACTCCCATTTTTTCAGCAAGCTTTTCAAAAAGCACGTTGGAGTATCCCCAAAGGATTATAAATTTAAAAATAAAAAATCATAACAGAAAAGGAGACAGAAACATGAACCCTGATTTTGATTTTCAAAAGCCTTGCCAATGCGGAAAAATACATAAAACCGCTGTTGAGCATTGTATTATCGAGAAAGGCGCTATTGAGTGCCTTCCCGAATATGCAAAGAAGTACGGCGCAAACAAGGTATTCGTTATAGCCGACGTAAATACCTATCCCATTGCGGGAGAGAAGGTATGCTCAATTTTTGAGGACAACGGTATTCCTTGCGCAAAGCACATATTCCCCGACCGCCGTCTTGAACCCAACGAGAAAGCTATGGGCTCCCTCCTTCTTCGTTTTGACGCAAGCTGCGACATGATCGTCGGTGTAGGCTCGGGTGTTATCAACGACATAAGCAAGATCCTCGCAAACGTTGCAAAGGTTCCCTACGCAATAGTAGCTACCGCCGCATACATGGACGGCTATGCAGCAGGCTCTTCCTCTATGGCAATTGACGGCGTAAAGGTAACGGTCAATGCCAAGTCTCCCGAGATAATCGTGGGAGATACGAATATTCTCTGCGGAGCTCCCTCTCATATGGCTGTATCCGGACTTGGAGACATGCTGGCAAAATACGTTAGTATTTGCGAGTGGAGACTTTCTAACCTGATAAACGGCGAGTACTACTGCGAAAAGGTTGCCGCCTACACAAGACAGTCTCTTGGCGCATGTGTTGAGTCCGCTCACGGACTGAGGGACAGAAATGAATCTGCTATAAAGGCTCTTTTCGAAGGACTTATAAATTCCGGTAAGGCCATAGATTATGCCGGTGTTTCACGTCCCGGTGGCGGAGTTGAGCATTACTTCTCGCATATCTGGGACATGAGAGGACTCGACAAGGGCACTCCCGTTTCCTCACACGGAACCCAGGTTGCCCTCGGTACACTCTATACTATAAAGTGCTACCGCGAGCTCTTCAACATTACTCCCGACAGAGAAAAGGGTCTCAAATACGCAAGAGAATTTGATTTCAACGATTGGAGTAACCAACTCCGCGAATTTGTTGGCAAGGGCGCCGAGGCTATGATTGCCCTTGAAGCCAAGGAGCAAAAATACGACCTTGCAAAGCACGAAAAGAGACTCGACGCTATTATCGCAAATTGGGATAAGATCTTGCAGATAATCGACGAGGAGCTTCCCACGGTTGAGGAGTTTGAGGCAATTCTTGACAGTGTAGGTGCGCCCAAGAGCATACGTGAGATAGGTCTTGACGAAAGCATTCTTCCTATGACCCTCAAAGCAACCAAGGATATCAGAGATAAGTACATTCTTCCGAGACTCCTGTTTGATATCGGAGTCCTTGACGAAATATGCGAAAAGGTATTTTGATTATATAAAACCGTCCGGCTGTCTCAAAATTCATTTGAGACAGCCTCTTTTTTGTTCAATAAAGGATTGACAACGTTTTTTTATAGTGATATAATAAGATGATATAATTTTTTAGAAAGCTGAGGCAGTACAAAATGAAATGGACCTCCTTAAATGAATTGAGAGAAAAGTACCTTTCGTTCTTCGAAAGTAAGGGGCATCTTCGTCTCCCCTCCTTCCCTCTCGTCCCCATCAATGACAAATCCCTTCTCCTGATAAACTCTGGAATGGCGCCCATGAAAAAATACTTTACGGGTGAGGAAATTCCTCCCCGCAACAGAGTTACCACCTGTCAGAAGTGTATCCGTACACCCGACCTTGACAGAGTTGGTCATACCGCTCGCCACGGTACTTATTTCGAAATGCTCGGAAACTTCTCATTTGGCGATTATTTCAAGGAAGAGGCTATTCCGTGGGCATGGGAATTTCTTACCGATTGGCTTGAGATCCCCGCGGAGCTTCTCTGGCCCTCTATCTACGAAAACGACGAGGAAGCCTTTGAAATATGGAACAAAAAGATCGGTGTTCCTGCTGAGCGTATAGTTCGTCTCGGAAAAGCCGACAACTTCTGGGAGCATGGCTCAGGTCCTTGCGGCCCCTGCTCCGAAATATATTTTGACCGCGGAATAAAGTACGGTTGCGGCTCCCCCGACTGTAAGCCCGGCTGCGACTGCGACCGCTTTATGGAAATTTGGAATAACGTATTTTCCCAGTTTAACAACGACGGCAACGGAAACTACACCGAGCTTGTTCAGAAAAACATCGATACGGGTATGGGACTTGAGCGTCTTGCCTGCGTAATGCAGGGAGTTGACAACCTCTTTGAGGTTGATACCGTAAGAAAGATACTCAATACCGTTTGCTCTATTGCGGGCAAGGAATACGGTGTTGACGCCAAGGACGATATCTCTATCAGAGTCGTTACCGACCATATCAGAAGCGCAACCTTTATGATATGCGACGGTGTTATTCCTTCCAATGAGGGTCGCGGCTACGTTCTTCGCCGCATTCTCCGCCGCGCTTGCAGATTTGGCAAGCTTCTCGGAATCAACCGCGCATTCCTTTGCGAGCTTTGCGAGGTGGTTATCGGTGAGAATATCGATGCATACCCCGAGCTCGGAGAAAAGAAGAATTATATTCTCAAGGTTATCAGCAACGAGGAAGAGCGTTTTGACGCAACAATCGACGCAGGTCTTTCCATCCTTGCAGACATCATAAAGACTGCCGAGGAAAAAGGCGCAAAGGTTATTTCGGGCGAGGATGCATTCCGTCTCTACGATACCTTTGGATTCCCTCTTGACATTACCCGCGAAATAGTTGAAGAAAAGGGGCTTTCCATTGACGAAGAAACCTTTACAAAGCTCATGCAGGAGCAAAAGTCAAGGGCAAGAGCCGCAAGAGCAAATATCGGCGGTTGGGATGAAAGCTCCAAGCAGCTCATCTCCTCCTTTGACAAGACTGTATTCTGCGGATACGATAAGCTCTCTACCGAGGCAAAGGTTATCGCCATCCTTGCAGAGGGCGATGACGGCGCAGAAAGCGTTGACGAAATAAACGAGGGAGATTGCACAGTCATCCTTGACACCACCACCTTCTACGGTGAGGGCGGCGGTCAGATAGGAGATATCGGTTCTATCACAAGCGCGAATGCAGCCCTCAATGTTACCGATACAAAGAAGAACGACGGAATCTATCTCCATGTCTGTTCTATGGTAAGCGGTTCTCTTAGAGTTGGCGATACCGTTGTAGCAACCGTTGATGCCACCACAAGACAGGCAACCTCACGTTGCCACTCCGCGTGCCACCTTCTTCAAGCAGCGCTCCGTCTCGTTCTCGGCGATCACGTTGAGCAGGCAGGCTCCTACGTAGCGGGCGACCACGTTCGTTTTGACTTTACTCATTTTGCCGCGCTTACTTCCGATGAGCTTGCAAGGGTTGAAGCAATCGTTAACGAACATATCCTCGCATCCGAAATTATCACTATGACCGAAATGCCCATTGAAGAAGCAAAAAAGCTCGGCGCTATGGCTCTCTTCGGTGAAAAGTACGGCAAGATAGTCCGTGTTGTTCGTATGGGTGATTTCTCTACCGAATTCTGCGGCGGTACTCATATTTCCAACACTGCCGGAATCGGCTTGTTTAAGATAACCTCCGAAGCATCTGTTGCGGCAGGTGTTCGCCGTATTGAGGCTGCTACCGGCAAGGCTGTTCTTGATATGATAGCAGATCAGCAGAAGCTCATCGGTGAAACCGCCTCCGAGCTTCGTACTCAGAATCCCTCCGATATCGCGAAGCGTGCGTCTCAGCTTCAGGCAGAGCTCCACTCCATGAAGAAAGAAATAGATGCTCTCAACGCAAAGCTCGCTTCAACCAAGCTTTCCTCTATTCTCTCCTCTGCAATCGACGTAGGGGCAGTTAAGCTTGTGAGCGCACAGCTTGACGATATGCAGATCGACGCAGCAAGAAATCTTGCTGACGATATTAAGGCAAATTACCCCTCCACAGTAGCAATTCTCGCAGTTACAAACGGAGATAAGCTCAACTTTATTGCAGTAGCAGGTAAGGATGCTGTCGCAAGCGGTGCCCACGCAGGCAAGCTTGTAGGCGCAGTTGCCGCTCTTACCGGCGGTAAGGGCGGCGGACGTCCCGATAATGCCATGGCAGGCGGTGCTGACCGTTCCAAGATCGCAGAAGCGCTTGCTTCGGCAAAGGATATCCTTGGCGGACAGTTAAAGTAAATCTAAAAAAGCATACGCACCGAATCATTTTGATTCGGTGCGTTTTTTGTGTAAGGATCGTTTATCTCCTTATATAACAACAGGACGTCTCAAATTTGCATTTGAGACGTCCTGTTTTTTCTTTAAGCCAAAGGCTTTTTGTTTTTTATTAGTCCGCAGTAAGTCCCGAACGTTCAATACCCTGTACCAGATATCTCTGGCAGAAGAGGTACATAACAACAAGGGGAGCAATTATCATAATTCCTGCGGTGTTCTTGACTGCCGTCGAGAACATGTTGTATCCCTCGTGAGTGCTGTACTGAGCCTCAAGGGTTCCGGGGATAGTCGCTACGTCCTTCAGAAGCATAAGTCCTTCTTTTCTCGAGGAATCGGGAACAAAGAGACCTGTATAGAAGGTATCAGTCCACTGCCAAGAGAAGGAGAACAGGAATACCGTGATCAACATAGGAATGGACAAGGGAAGAATTATGGTAAAGAATGTACGCATAATACCCGAACCGTCAATGTATGCGGATTCCTCAAGCTCGTCAGGAACACCCTTAAAGAACTGACGCAACATAAAGATATAAAGTCCGTTCTTAAATGCAAGTCCTCCCAAAGACAGTATCACGAAAGGCCAATAGGTATTTCTCATTGATATACCGCCGCCCTCATGTATCTTAGACCAGAATCCGGACGCTGCCGAAGGAATTATATCGGGAGACTCTTTTATAATAGTCTTTCCGAATATCTCCCAGCCTCCGCCGTTCAAGAATTTGAATATTCCGAGAACGTCAAAGTCAATAAACTTGGAGAACATGGAGAATTCCAAGGTCTTATGGGGTATTGCAAGGGTAAAGATTACGGCTATGAAAACCAAGCCTCTTCCCTTGAACTTGAATTTTGCAAGTCCGTATGCTACGAAGCAACAGATAAACGTCTGTATAATTGCGCACGTAGCGGAAAGGAACAGTGTGTTGGAAAAGGCCTCAAAGTAGGAATTTTCCTTCCAGATTGCGCTATATGTATCGGTCGAGAACTTCTTAGGTATAAGTCTTACCGTGGCGTCAACGAAATCATCGGGAAGCATAAAGGATCCGGCGATCTTCGAGAAGAACGGGAAAAGCACGATATAGGATACACCTATAAGGAGTACAAGGCGGAAAATATACCAAACTACCTTTTTAACGAAATACATTGAAAGGAACTTAGCCTTCAATCTTTCCTTAAGAGGTGCTCTTTCGAATTCTACACGAATCTTTCTTTTGTTATTCTTTAACTCTTTTGGTCTGTTATCAATATTCTGTGCGTTCATTTTCCCACCTCCTTAATCCTTTTTCTGGTAGAAGACGAATGCTGAGAATATAGCAGCAAAGATTCCTACTATTGCCAAAACTATCAGGAAGTATACCCATGCCATTGCGGAGGCTATAATCTCACCGTTAATTTCTGAGCTTTCTGCCTTATACTGGTCTATATACCTCATGACTACATTCGATCCTGCCGTAAAGGAGTCTATAATCGTATATATAGCATTTACGAGGATCATAGGGCTTATCATTGGGAAGGTTATCTTCCAGAAGGTTTCCCATGCGGAAGCTCCGTCTATCTGAACCGACTCGTATATTGCGGGCGAGATAGACTGAAGTCCCGAAAGGAATATAAGCATCTGTACTCCGGAACGGTTTGCTATATCGTAGATGTTGTTTATCGCTTGCGCAACGTATTCAACCAAGCCTTGACCTACACTCATATTGGCAAATAGATTTTCTACGTCCATTGAGCTTACTATCTGGCTGGATGAGCTTTCCTCACTGGCTCCGCCTTCTACTCCGCCTTCCGCGCCCTCCATGGTTTCAAGAAGAATATCACTCTGACCGATGGTTTCCATAATACCGGTCGAAAGGATAACGGGAATGAAGAATATCGCACGGAATGCTGCTCGTCCTGCCATTTTCTGGTTAAGAAGAACCGCCATAAACAGTGAGAACATAAGTATCATAGGAATCTCAAACAACATGTTTGTAAGTCCCTTAATCAGTGTTTCAACGAAATCAGATCCGGTAAACACTGCCTTGTAGTTTACAAACATTTCTCCCTTTGCGAACTCTGTAGCTCCACCTATCTTTACGTTACAGAACGTATAATAAATGGAGTCTACAACGATCGGCAAATAGATCAATGCAAAGCCTATGATGAAAGGCAGAACAAACAGCCATCCGCCTCTTGCCTTACGCTTGTCAAGAGAGGCTATCTTCTTTCTGACAGACTTTATTTTAATATCTTTTGTCATTTTTCCTCTCCTTTCATCATGCTTTTGCGTTAAGTACTACGTATCCGAATGCCTCGATGGAATACTGAACTCCGTTGAGTACAACTACTACACTGTAATCATTGAAATTAAGTATAAACTCGGTACCGTTATCGAAGGTTTCATGTACTATCATGTTAGCATCAGACTTGTATCTGTCTGTGTTGGGTACAGGCTTTGTAATTACAACAGGCTCGGGTTCAGTGTACTTTTCAGTCCATGTGTACTGAGTCTGCTTGAGATACGTGGAAGCCTTGTGTCCGCTAAGCTCGTAGTCCACGATATCTCCGAGTTTTATCTCTACACCCGCCGCATCTGAAGCTGCATAGTGCTTAAGATATTCGTCATATGCCTTAAGAGCCATAGCGTTTATGTCATATTCAACAAGAGCCGCAAAGTCATTTGCTATACCCTTTGTGTCTATGAATGCCTTAAGATCTGCTATTATTGCCGCAAGTGCTTCGCGCTCATCTGCGGTATATGCATCCTTCTCATTAAGGAATGCAAGCGCCTTTTCGATCTCTGTCAGGTTGTATCTGTCGGTAAACAGCTCAACCTCCGCAAAGAGTGCTCTGGATTCATCGTAAAGCTCCTGGAGCTTTGCGTCAAGCGCCTCTGTTGCCTTGGTGTAGTTTCTCTTTGCTTCCTCACGCCACCATCTGGAGCCGCCGACCTCGACACCGTTGTAGTTTATCTGGTAATATACGTCAGCAAGAATATCTCCGTAGAATTCTCTAACCTTTTCATCGAATTCCTTCTTTGCGGCGTCGGTTGCAGCGGTATCGGTGCCCTTGCTTGCCTCGATCCATGCCTGCTTATAAGGCTCAAGCTTTTCCATAGCTTCGGTAATTTCTGCCAGATCAACACCTACACCGGCAGCAAGCGCTTCGCGCTTCTTAGTAGCTTCTGCGTACGCTGCTTCAAGCTCAGCCTTCTTATCCTCGCTTGCTGCCTCGTAAGCCTTCTTAGCATCTCTTTCTGCGAGACACGCTTCCAAGTACTCCTGACCTACAATAGCTACTGCTCTGTCGTACGCATCCTTAAGCTCTGCATAGTTTGCAGCCGAAGGATCTGCCTCCGTGTATGCGTCGTAAGCATTTATAGCGGTATCAACTTTGTATGTAACACTGGAGCCTATGATATCGGTGTGGATTGCATGGGACTGCTGGTATATCTGGTACGTGATAAGCGCATTATTTGCTTCCTCAAGAAGCGCAGCATACTCACCGCTTGTTCCGTTATAAATAGACTTGAGAGCCTCGATCTTGTTCAACAGATTATCTGTCAGGGCAGGATCCATGGAATTCTTAATTGCTTCGCTTCCCTTTACTATGAGCTGTCTTGCTTCATAGATAGCATTTCTTTCGGCATCGCTCGCGGCATTCTCAAGAGCTATTTCATACTCAATAGCATCCTTGATTGCCTGCTCCGCGTCAAGTTTTATTTCATTGCTATCGGGAACACGGACTCCGTCTATGAACTCATGTCCGGTAATGAGGCTGTATCTTACGCCCTTAAGGATGCTGTTAAGCTCCTTATACATAGCTACAAGGTCGCCCTTACCCTGGTCAAACCAGATAGCGTAGTCAACTGAATAGTATTTGCTGAGTGTTTCATATTCCTTAAGCTCCTTGGTATTCTGGTAAGAAAGGATGAACTTAAGGGATGCTCCGCTTTCTACCGCTTTGAGGAACGCGTAATCAAGATTACCTTCCATATTAACGGGAGTTCCTGCAATATCAACGTATCCGTGAAGAACCATTCCAAGGAAAGGTACGGATGCGGAGGATGCTGCGAAACGGCTGGAGTCAAGAGATACATCGGTAATATGGTCAACGAACTTCCAGCAGTACGAATTTCCTCCCGATGTCAGTATCTCTGTGTTGGGAAGACGGTGGTAGAGGAAGTCAAATGCCTTGATAGTATACATCTTACTGTCGGCTCTGTTGTAGGGTTCGTCCTCATCAAAGTCGGAGTTAAGATACGAGCCTAAGCTGGATACCGAAATACCTACAGGATTGTAAGCACGGAACTGAGGAATGAATTTCTCATAGAAATGACTGAAATATGCCGAGGACAGCGCAAGCTCGTAATAGCTTACGTAGGTATGCTTGGTAGCGCTGTATTCTCTCTTACTCGTATAACGGTTATCAATAGTTTTCGCGGCATGCTTACCAAGACGCAAGCCATCAAATGCACCGTCGCCGGAGGCGAATACAAAGTCAAAATCGGGGAATACGCCGAAGCCGTTCGCTCTTGCATAATCATTCAATTCTTCAAATTTCATTTCCTTCGACACGGACTTTTCCCACTTGAGCTTGTAAGGTACTCGCTCGCCGGTAAGTCCGCCCTTGGTAAAGCCTGTCAATATGAAATTGACGTTTGTGATCTCATTGTTCTTGAGATCTTCATACATGGTCTTAATATTGTCGAAGGTTGTAAGAGGTGTCATTACCTTGACAGGTATAGACAGAATTCTTTCAGTGGTCTGAAGTGCTCCAAAGGTTTCGATGTAAAGAGGAATATCCTCTCCTTCACCGTCCTCAGGAACAGAAAGTCTCTTCAGCATTCCGTTTCTTTCGAGATATTCACGGTATGCCTTAGCCATTCCAACGTAAGAAGTCTCATAGAATTTCTTAACATTTCTATTTTCCGCGTTGGACTTATCGGTAAGCATAATATAACGAACAGTAAAGCTACCCGTATATTTTCTTGCCGATACGACCGTCCACTCGGTATTTTTACCTACCGAAATAGTATCTGCTATGTTGTAAGAGTCTGTGGGTCTGGGCTTTGCGGACATAATCATGGTATTATACTCATGCTTGATGCCGCCGTGGGAGGTGGTAAGTTCCATAAGGGAATCACCCTCCTCAATTATTGCAACGAATCCGCGTCCCTTGTTGTAATCCTCGGTAACCGTTCCGCCGTTACCGTCATCAACCTGTCTTTGGAGCTTCTGATTTTCGTAAATACCAAATACAGGATAACGAACTACTTCCTCGTACATACCGGAAAGCTTGTGGTATGCGTAGTCAGGTCCGTAGAGCTTAGAGCTTACAATTTCGGCGGTCTTTATGTCCTCAAAAGCGAATAGGGTTCCCGATCCGTCAGGGAAGAAGGTGTATCCGGTATTGGGGTTCATACCAGCTCCCATGTAAGGAAGAATATTAACCGAATCAAGACGGTAAAGAGTCTCGTCAAAACGGATACTGTTTGCGGGAAGTCTTACCACGAGTCCGCTGGTTTCATCGATAGTGTACTCAAGTGCGAGCTTGAAAAGAGGATAATTCTCTATCTCTGCCTCGTACTCAACCTCTTTATGGTCTTCATCCAGCATTTCGTAGGTGTACTCTGTATAGTATTCCTTAATAAGAGATTCGAGCTTCTTGATAACTACCTCTCCAAGACCCGCCTCGTTAATAGCGTATACAGCAATTTCGGGCTTAGTCTTGAATATAGGATAAAGCTCCAACCACTTTGCACGGGTCTCTTCGTTCTCAGCATCGTCAAGACTGTATCTTTCATAGTATGCTTTAAACTGTGTGAGACGGTGTCTTTCGTCTTCGGGCTTGCTTATTCCGCCTGCCGCGATTGCCGCTTCCATATTTTCCTCTAAGATAGCGAACATTTTTTCCATCTTGCTCGCTTCAATAAGGTGAGGAAGCAAGCTACGGTTTTCCTCACGTCCGAGTGTATACTCAACGCGGATACCGCCTTTTATGTTTCTGACCTTGATCTGATTTCTGACAGCTGCCCAAGTATAGCTGTAAAACTGAGTAGGTGTCGGGTCATTCTTACTGTTCTCGAAGTAGTTAACAACTACCTGGGAAAGCAATTCGTCCTTAATACTTCCGTCATCGCCGTTAGCCTTGGACTGTCCGATGTTATAGGGGTTAGTAAAAAGGTATTCACCCGTCTCTTTAGAATATACGGCAACTTCTCCGCTGTATGCATCTACGTAAAGACGGTAGGTTTCGGTCTCGTATCTGAGGTCCATTACCGCGATCTTCTGCTCAGGTGTACTGATTACAGTTCCATCTGCGGCCTTACCTTCTTTGTAAAAATACTTTACCGCTCCGCTGGAATCCTTTTCACTCATCATAAGGGACTTTCCGTTTCCCGTGTTCATGGTATACACAGGTGCGGCTTCTTCACCCTCGGGCTTTTCCGCTTCTGCTCCAACTACTATTGTAAAAGCTCCGACAAACGTAAGAATAGCCAACAGGAGCGATATTAACTTTATAGATTTCATAAATATTTTCCTCCCATCTTTCTTACATTCTGAACTGGATCTCGGTTACAATGTTGGTAACGAATCCTACAAGTTTTCCAAGCAACGTGGAGAACAGAATAGCAATAAACATAATAACTACCATTCCAAGTATGGTTCCGACCGTCGTTATAACGTTCTTACCCATTGAATAGTCGTGAGTTACCATAGTTCCGAAGAATATCAAAATACCCGTCCAGATATACGCAATCGTCGAGAAGAGCGTAATGAGACCAACCTCACTTGCAATAATGAAGTTAGACGCTATTGTTACGGGGATAAGGATAATTACCAACGGAGCCAATGAATAACAGGTTGCTATGAATATATCCTTGAAGCTTCCTTCTCCCTCGAAAAGGGTTGTCAAGCACCAGTTAGATACTACCCAAAGGAACAAAGGAACCAAAAGTCCGATAAATACGTTTATTATCGAAGCATACTCTTCCTTGGCGTTCATAATGTATCCGCGTCCTATTGCCTGATAGTAGAACACAACGAGTGTAGCACCCAATACTGTAAGTGCGCCTCTCAAGGAGCCTCTCTTCTCATGCTTCAAATCCCAGAATCCATCGAAGGGATGGAATATTATGTGGAACACGAACATAATTTCCTGAGCATAGGTACGCTTGCCCTTCATAGTGGACACACGCTTGTTGTACTTCTTTGCAAAGCCGAGGAATTTGCTGCATCCGATTGCAACGGCTATTATAAATATAGGAATAAGGATAATGAACTTGGATATCCATTCCTTTCTCAGCTCCTTATATGCTATGGAGTAATTCTCGGTATCATATGCTGCCTTGTAGTAATCCAACGATTCAGCATATTTGTTCTGGTTAGCAAGAGCATTACCGATTCCGATGTACGCAGCATCGAAGTTGGAGTTTCTCTTAAGAATCTCTTCCCAGTCCTCAATAGCCTCGTCGTTCTTTCGGTTATTCTGGTTTGCGAGAGCCTGCACCAGAATATCTCCATATTCGGTTCTGTTGTATACGGTAAATGTTGCCTTCGTCTTGTTAAGAAGAAGCATTGCATCTCCCTGATATACTATACCGTTCAAGCCTTCCTTGGAAATATTACCAAGCTGACGTCCCATATCACCAAACGCGAACAAAAGGTTACCGTCAAAGTCGTATGTAAATACCTTGCTTCGCTTCTGGTCGATTATGGACCATGTCTTTTCGGGTCCTACTGCTACGTCAACTATTGTAGAAGAACCGAAGATCGTATCGGATGCTTCCATCTTCTTGTGGTCAACCTCTCCTCCGGGACCGAAGAAGCCGTTACGTCTCATAATCTCATCGCCCGATGCGTTGAGCATCTTAACGGGAGCGTAATCACCGGACTTATCCTTCAAAGCTGCGGTAACCTTGGATTCGTACTCCTGAGAAAGGGTAATCGTAGCGTAAATAAAGTCTCCGGAAAGAGTTATATTATTGTACGCAGTAGAGATCTTGGCCTCATCCTTGTTTTTCTGCTTTTCGGTCTTAAATCTGTTCCAGAACTTATCCCATGCGCTTATGTCAACCTTCTGGGCGCCTACGAATCCTGTAAACTCTCCCTTTTCGGTCATAACGATGATACCCTGATAGGTTGTACTGGAAACAACGTAAAGTCTGTCGTATGCATCGACCGCAATAGCCACAGGCTTATAGATATGGTCGGTTCCAAAGAGACTGGATTCAGGCTCCGGAACGATGTCAATAAAGTTTCCTTCCAGGTCGAAGGTTACTATTCGGTAAGAACCGGTATCGCATACGTATATCTTTCCCTCTTTGTTCTGAAGCTCATTATCGGGAGTTATATATACTCCCTGAGGTCCTTTAAGGCTGTCGGAAATACCCATTCTGTTGTAGAAGCTTGATATTATAAACTTTACCTTATAATATTTATCAAGAACAATTATTCTGTCATTTCCGTTATCAACGATATATACGTTCTTGTTCTCGTCAACCTCAATATCCGTGGGATTGGAGATTCTTGAAAGCTTCTTGTAAGCTTCATCGCGTGCCTTGATTGCATCCTTGTTTGCGTTCTCAGCATCCTTATAGTCCTTATCGGAAGGCAACATATTCTCAAGCTGTTCCTGAGTTGATATCACCCTTTTGCATATTTCGTCAAATTCGGGATGAAATTTACGAAGTGTTTCCTCATTCTCAAGGCCCATATATCTTGCATCAACTTCACGCTGAGGAGTATATGCATCAGGAGAATTGAGCGCAGTTCCGTCTATCGAATACGTATACGTCTGATAGGGTGTTGCTGCATTTACAGGAAGAGCCAACAATGTAAACGCTGTTATCAACACGAACATAATAGATATTATCTTTTTCATGTTTCTCCTCCTGTAAATTAGTCTTTCATACCACTGGATCCCATCGTTTCAATTATGTTCGACTGCGAAATAACGAATACGAGGATAGGTACCATCATCATTACAACCGTTGCGGCTGCGCTTGCGCCCGCACGCTTGATACCACCTGCCGTGATCTGCTGTATTGCATAGTTGAGAGATTTCAACTGCTCGGAGTGGATGTAGATAGATGCGCCCTTATTCCAAAGATCCTGGAATGAGTATATGATAAGTGTCAGCCATGCAGGCTTAACCATGGGCATTGCGATTATCCAGAAAGTACGGAGCTCACTTGCACCGTCAAGACGCGCACTTTCGAGAACCGCGTCGGTTACGTTGGTCTCCATGAACTGCTTCATAAGGTAAAGTCCAAGAGACGTTGCCCATGCGGGAACGATGATAGCCCAGTAGGTATCTATCATATTAAATGCGCTCATAAGGATAAAGCAGCATACCGCGGTAACCGTTTGGTGGAACATAAGAGATGTTCTTACCAGACTGAACATTCCGCGTCCTCCGGGGAACTTTATCTTCGCCATTGCGTAAGCTGCCAAGGACGAAATGAACAGGTTTCCGAAGGTTCCGGCTACTGCCGTAAATACTGTGTTGAATATGTACCTTGAGAAGGGCACCATATTTCCGCTCATCAAGGTAAACAGGTCTTTAAAGTTCTTAAAGCTCGGTCTTGCAACCCAGAATCTCGGAGGGAACATCCAAAGCTCATCAAGAGGCTTCAGGGACTGAATTACAACGTAATACATAGGAAGGAACATGAATATACCCAAAAGCACGAGCATAATCGTAATTCCAACGTCTCCTCCTCTGGAACGTGACAGGACGACTTTATGTTTTCTTGTTCTTAATTTCTTTGCCATATCACGATCCTACCTTTGAAAGTATCTTTTTAACCAGGGCATTAGCTCCGATCATTACCAAGAACAGGATTACCGCTATGGTTGACGAGTAACCTATCTCAAATCGTTGCGAACCGTAGTCCTCAAGGTGGTGAACTATCGTATGCGCCGCGTAGTCAACGGAGGGGAATCCGCAGAGGGCGGTTACGACGCCTCCGAAACCGAAGGACTGAGTAATAGCCATTACCGCACCGAACATAAGCTGTGGCTTCATGTTGGGAAGCGTAATATACCAAAGCTCCTGCCATCTGTTTCTAATACCGTCAACAGCACCCGCTTCGTACTGTGCCTTATCAATTCCCTGCAAGCCCGCAATGAATGACAGGAACGCCGTACCAAGTGAGGTCCAAAGAGCAACTATGATACACAGCGGCATAACGTAGTCCGCATCCTCAAACCATGCTATTTCTTTTGTTATAATGTCCAATTTCATGAGCCATGCGTTTGCCCAACCGTATTGGTCGCTGGAGAACAGCGTTGCCCATACGAGGTAAACCTGTCCCGAAATAGAGGGAGCGTAGAATATAAGGGTTACTATCGCTCTTATCTTGGGGGAAAGCTCGTTAATAAACCACGCGATCAAAAGGGACATAAAATATGATACAGGTCCAACGATCGCTGCAAATATAAGCGTATTTTGTGCCGCTAATAGGAATATGTCGTCATCGAGGAACAATCTTATGTAGTTGTCAAACCATACGATGTTAGGCATCTCAAGCAGGTTAAAGTCTGTAAAGCTGATTACGATGGACAGCAATACGGGCAAAACCGTAAAGCAGCAGAAGATTAGCATGTAGGGAGCAACCATAAGGTATGCAACCCAGTTACGCTTCATTTCCTTCCACGTCCACGCCATACGCGACATATCCTTACGCGCAACAGCTTTTTTCTTAGCCTTTGTCGGGGACATAATTCTTTTTCTCCTTCATTAGTATTTTAGTCTTCTACAGTTATTTTCTGTAGGTCTCATAGGATTTGAGTGCCTTTATCGCATCTCTCAATTTGCCAATAACATCGTCGAACTGATTGTTACCTTTAGAATGTGCCAATGCTTCGAGGTTATCGGTAAACTCACCGATCGATGCATGATCTCGGGTCTCGTACGCCGACATCGTTATGAGCTTCGTCAAGTTGCCGCAAACATCATTGTACTCAGCTCCGTAGCTCATATCGCACAGCATGTAGTATGCTTCTCTCAGTCTCTTTTCAGCAAGAGTAGCACAAATTCTCGTGCTTCCCTTTCTCTCGTCCTTCAGTTCAGCTATCTCGTATTTAACCTCTATTTCAAGGATTTCAAGATCGAATTCCTGACGCTTACGCGCTATTTCCTTATTAATTGTAGAAATGTGCTGTCTGAGTGCCTTAACAGGGTCAAGGTTATCGTCATAAGCATCGAGGAACGCAAACTTAAGATAACGGTCAACTATATAGCTTCCGGGGTAGTTAGGAATAGATGCAAGCTCGTCGAACTGCTGCATGATCTGGTTTCTCTCGGCATTGGTCCAAGGCATACTCTCAAGAGCTGTTCTGCTTGCGGTTGCGTGCTTAGCGGAAGGTCCGAGAATTGCTACCATTTCATTGGAGTAATCTACCTGACACTTTGCGCCAACATGCCAACGCATGAATTCCCAGGAATCGTGCTTGTTCTCACAGCCAACGATCATTACGATTGCGCTGACCGTAGATACAGACTCACGGTTGATCTTTCCTTCATTATTATATACACCGGGCATTGGGTACATGGACCAGAGACCTTCGATCTCGGTTGCAAATACCTTGAGCTGGTTATAGGTTGCAGTGTAGGTTGCGAATCCGATAGGCATTTCACCTGTTCTGAAACGGTTTGCAAAGTCATACTTGTAGGGGAATGAGTACATGGTGAAGAAATCACACATGGTTGAGAAAGCATCTTCTGCAACGGGAGAGTCAAGATTTATTCTCATACCGCCGTCAGCAAAGAGCTCATCTCCGTACTGGTAAAGGAATATCTTAACGTCGTTATGCATTCCTATCTGCATGTTGTTTGCCTGAAGTACGGGAATTGCCGCCTTAACGTCATCCCATGTCTCAAGCTTGGTGATTCCAAGCTCTGCCATAATGTCGTTACGAACGAACATCATGCTGAAGTTCTGAGTCTCGGGAAGTCCGTAGCAGTGCATTTCTCCTGCGCTGTTCTCTATTTCAAGAACTATCATCGCAGCTTCGTTAAAGTCGCTTCTGGATTCTTTGTATTCCGCGTAGAATTCTTCGGGAGTCTGTCCGAAATCCCTGATAAACGCTTCAGGATTTCCCTTATATTCTCCCTGCTCGGGAAGGTCATCAATAGAAGTCAGGGCTCCGCGGATCGCGTAGTTAATAACGTCTCCCTGTCCAAGACCGATGTAAACATCCGGTCCCTTACCCGAAAGTATTGACGGCAACAGCGTTCCCGCCGAAACCAGTTTGAGGTTTACAGGCGCGCCTCCTACCGAAGTAAAGTCATTGTTTATAAGTCCTCTTATAACCTGAGCCTGGTCTCTACCGTATGCAAGCCATACCTCAACAACCTCGTTCTCATCGGGAATAGACATAGCACCCATTCTGTCGTAGTTACGGAAGAAGCTACGCAGGAAGCCGAGTATTTCATACCACAGCGCACGGAAGAATCCGGGCTTTGCCTTAGGCAGAGGTGCAGATCCGGGCTGAATATTGATGAAGTCTATCACGAGAGGCTGAGTTTTTGCGTCGGACAGCCACGTACCGAGAGTACCGATATAGGTCTTGAGCTGTTCAAGATTCTTAGCAACCGATTCCTCGTCGGATCCCATTTCATAAAGCACACGGGATATCTTTTCAAGGGTTGCGGAGTTTGTACTCTTTCCGCCCGCTTCTTCCGCAAGACTAGCCGCGATGCTTTCAAGCTTTCTCGACTGAATGATCATGTCTCTCATGGTATTGGGCATTATGCGGTTGAAGCCATAGTCGTTGTTTTCGTCAGGCGTAGGACCCGTAAGCTTCAATATATTAAGGTAATCCTCGTTTATGTGGTTAAGACATTCCTGTACTTCTCTTACGATATTACCCATTGCTCCGAGAGTAACCTCAAAGCGGACAGTGTACACAACACCCGCCTCAAAGTAGAACTCAATAGGAGTTCCGTCATTCAAGGACAGAGGAGCGACCTGCCAGTCAGAGGAGTAACCAAACTTCAGCGAAGCCGCCTCCTGGAAGGGCAATCCGTTGTAATTACCGCCAAAGATGTGGATTGCTCTCGACGTATATATACCGTCAAGCAAGTGCTGCTTGAATCTGGGAACTATTCGGTATTTACCGGAATCGGTAACAGAGAACGAATACTCTATCCACTGACCTGCAGACTGCCACTTATCACCGCCTACGGTGTTAAGGAGAGATCTGTCGGTAGCAGTAGGAGAGGTTATGGCGCTTGTGTTATCGGATACGGGATATATAGTCTGCGAGGATACGCTGGAGAAGTATTCGCCCTCAATCTTGAGAACGCCCTTGCCTTCAGGCTCAGCAGCGTACATAGCAGCATATTCGCCGTAGGTTATATTCGACTTGGGAACCTCGAATCTGATCTCCGAAATAATAACGGGCTCGTTTTCAGATTCAAGAGTTATGGATACCTGTCCGTTTGCATCGGGAGCAAGCTCTACCTCAAAGGGCTCAAGCGTGTATCCGTTTGCATCCTTGAAGGTATATTCATACCAAGCAGGAATATCGTTAAGAGCGGAGCGGATCTCGTTTCCGTCAATATCCTTGGTAAAGAAACGAAGTCCGAGACCGTCAACAAATGCGGTGTTGGCAGCAGTCCAGCACGAAGGCATTTCGTATCTGAGATAGGTCTTCTCCTTGTTGTCAACAGTCTTGGTAGCGACGTACGCCTTTACGCCGTGAGCCGCAGCCTCGTCTATGCAGGACTGAACGTCATATCCCGCAAGAAGGATCCAATCGATCTCTACATCAGCATAAGGCGCCTCTGTCTTCCAGATCTTGTCCATGGTTATCTGACACGCTTCGGAGAAAGGTATCTTTCCGTTTATTCTCAACATCTTCTCAACGGGAGTAGCCTTATTCTCCACCGGGTAGTACTTGATAACGATGTTGTATCTTCCGGGCGCCGTGATCTTATCGGTAACCCAGGTTACGTCGTATGTGTCGGGGATGTACAAGCCCGTAGGCTTGCCATCGTCGCCGTAAGTAATGTGAAGCTCCTCGTTTTCCTCGGTAACCTCACCTGCGATCATATTGTCGTTGAGAACTCCTGTATAGTTCTCCCATGCAAAGATCGACTCGCTCTTTTCCGCACGCTTAACGCCGGAGTCAATAGACCCCTGGAGATATTCGTTGTAGGAGATCGTCTCCGCAAGCTCGGCGTACTGCGAGAACCAGTCTCCGGTGTTACCGGTTGATGATCCGGTATCATCAGCGCTGGTTGCCATAGCACCGCCGCCAAAAACAAAAATCATTGCGAGCATGAATGTTATTACTCTAAAGAATTTTGTCTTTTTCATTCCTAATTTTCCTCCTGTGAATGATTTTGAAGTTTGCCTGATGTCGCCATCGGCATTTGCCAATGCGCTTCGAGTATCCTTTGTTTTTGTGCCATTTTCCTGCGCAGTAAAGGCTGTTATGCGCAGAAAAGCGCCATTGGGCGAGACTTTCGCCCTCAAGGCGCAAGGCCAAAGGCAAAAGGCAACACCAAAGCTATACTTCAAAGCCGATGCCGTTGGCTATCGGCACCGTTTGGGGGCACTCAGGGCATAAATAGCCCACAAGAGCCGTAATTTCATGAGCATATCTTACCACAATTCGGTTTCAAAGTCAATAGTTGCGTCAAATCCCTACATATATAAGAATTCACAAAAAATTAATTTTTGAATTTTCAAAATCGTCGTTTTTGCATTTTGATTTTCGACGATTCCCTTTTGGTAAATTTTATTTACCCAATTTAAATAATCAAACAAACACAGTAGGCATTTTTTGTGCATTTTGCCAAGATACAGCCAACAGTATTCGGTCGATTTGCTGTTGGTAAATATTTTTTACCTATGACATTTCCTTCCTTGCACCTAGTTTCGTGCAATCAGCCATGTCTTTTGTAAATTATGCACAAAAATTCAATCAAATTTTCTACATGTTGTAAAAAAATATTTTTCCCAATTTTTTCTTATTTACCTCGAAACTCATCGAATATTGTCGTTTTATTAATCTCAAAGCGCATTTTTGACATTTTGTTCCATTTTTTCGGAAATCCGTAAATCCTCGTTTTTTACATCAAAAAAGCATTTAATTTTCCGTTTTACGGTGCGAGTTTACCTCAAAAAACGAAAAAACAAAAAGTGCATTTCCAAAAGGCAAATGCACTTTGTTTCAAGCTTATTTTTTTGAATCATTAAAGGCAAGACCGACTCAGCGAAGAAATCCGTTTATAATTTCCTCCTCAGCCTCCTTTTCGGTAAGCCCAAGAGTCATAAGCTTTATAAGCTGCTCCCCGGCTATCTTTCCTATAGCCGCCTCATGAATAAGAGAAGCCTCGGGGTCAACAGCCTTTATTTCAGGAACGGCGATAACCGTTGCCCTGTCCATTATTATTGCATCGCATTCAGTGTGCCCCGAGCATCTGGAATTTCCGTTTATACACGAAAGAAATTTCTGTGAGGAATTATCCCTCGCAACAGATCTGGATACCACGTGCGCCCCCGACCCTTCTCCGTTGAGATCAACCTCAAACTCGGTTTCGGCAAACTGATTTCCGTGAGTCATTATCTTTTCGTTAACAACAAGAGTTGCATTTTTCGACAGTATTGCAGTAGTACTTCTCTTTGTTGAATCAACTCCCTTTATTTGCGCAGTTTCCATTTCCATATAAGCATTTTCAGCCAATTCCACGTGCGTTTTGGGGTTCATTATATTTTTTCCGTTTCCGTCGCCCTGACCGTAATGCTTTTCTACGTACTTGATTCTTGCATTTTTCGCCACATAAAACGAATGTATTCCGCTGTGCTCCGAGTCCTCGGAGCCACCGTTATGAATACCGCAGCCCGCCACTATCGTAACGTCGCAATCCTCTCCGATGTGGAAATCGTTATACACCAATTCTTTAATGCCGGTCTGTGAAAGTATAACGGGAATGTGCATGCTTTCGTTCTTCGTTCCGGGCTTGATGTAAATATCTATGCCCGGCTCATTTTCCTTTTTAACTATTTCTATATTTTCAGAGGAATTCTTTCCGTGAATCTGTCCGTTTACACGAATAGAGTACGCTCCCTCGGGCACCTCGTGAAGCCCCGATACCTCCTCAAGCAATTTTAACTGTATTTTATCCATAATCCACCTCTTTCAAGCCTTTTGCGTAAAGCGGCATCCCGCCTGAACGTCCATAAGCGTTGGGAACACTCTGTCCTTTTCGCCGTATTCCACAACCTCTCCGCCCGCAAGAACGATTATTTTGTCTGCAATATTGAGAATCCTCTCCTGATGGGAGATAATAACGATAGTTCCCTTGGTTCTCTCGTACATTTGCTCAAAAACCTTTATAAGGTTATTAAAGCTCCAAAGGTCTATTCCCGCCTCAGGCTCATCGAACACAGAAAGCTTAGTACCTCTTGCGTTTATCATCGCAATCTCTATGCGCTTAAGCTCTCCGCCCGAAAGAGAACCGTCAACTTCTCTGTTTATATAGTCCTTAGCGCAAAGTCCCACCTCGGAGAGATATGCGCACGCCTCGGAAATATTAGTGCTTTTCCCCGCAGCGATAGAAATAAGATCCTTAACGGTAATCCCCTTGAACCTCACAGGCTGCTGAAAAGCGAAGCTTATTCCGTTTTTTGCTCTTTCGGTAATCGACATATCTGTAATATCAATACCGTCAAGATAAATTCTTCCCTCCGTAGGGGTAATAATTCCCGCTATAAGCTTTGCCATGGTAGACTTTCCGCTTCCGTTAGGTCCGGTTATGGCAACAAAGCGATCGTCTATTTTGAGACTTACATTTTTTATTATACTTTTTCCGTTTGGCGCATCATACGATACGTTCTTGAATTCCAACATTTTATTATATCATCCTTATTTTCGGTCTATTTGATAATTCTTCCGAAATATTATACCTCATTTGTCGCGTTTTTTCAAGTAAATTATTACATTTAATCTTTTATTCATATTTTATACGTTTCAGGATATTCAAGTTTAGTGATATTATTTTTAATTTTTTTGAAACTACACCTTGATTTTAAAGATATTTTTTGTTTTTTTATTGATGAAATTTATAACAGTTTTTTCTGTATATTTTTTGTTTTTATGATTGACACAAGGGGCTTGGTTTGGTATAATATACCTGAAAGTAATACTTACATTTATAAAGGAGAGTAAAAAAATGAAATTAAGAGCGCCCGCATACCCCCTTATTACCATCGACCCGAACTTCAGCGTTTGGTCGGCTGCTGACAAGCTTACCGATAAGACCACCGTCCACTGGACAGATAAGCCCAACACCATTTTCGGCACAGCCAATATAGACGGCAATACCGTAAGAATTATGGGTGTTGACGCTAACGTTCCCGCCATGAAGCAGACCGACGTTGATATGTCCGCTTTCTCCACAAAGTACGTCTTTGAGGATCTCGGTGTTCGCTTGACCCTCACCTTTACATCCCCCATCATCCCCTCCGATCTGTATCTTCTCTCCCGTCCCGTAAGCTATCTTGAGATCAAGAACGAGTCTATTGACGGTAAGAAGCACACCGTTTCGGTTAAGCTTGCGGTTTCCGAGGAGATCTGCATGAACCTCAAGGGAGATGACGACGTAGTAATCGAGCAGATCGGACTTGGCAAGCTCAACAGCATTAAGATGGGAAGAAAGAATCCCCGTATGCTCGAGCGCCTCGGCGACGACCTCCGTATTGAGTGGGGTTATTTCTACCTCACGTCCGAGGGTACTACCGAATTCTATAAGGCAGAGGACGGCATGACCTACGTATCTACCGAGCTTCCCGTTAAGTCAACCGCTCTTGTAACCTTTGCTTACGACGATATTTATTCCATTGAATATTTCCACAAACACCTTAAATCCTATTGGAACAAGGACGGCGCGCTCATTACCGATGAAATCGTTAAGGCTCACGCAGACTATAAGGTAACCATGAAGAAGTGCGCAGAGCTCGCCGACAAGATGTTTATCGACGCAGTTCGCGCAGGCGGTGAAAAGTACGCAGAGCTTTGCGAGCTCGGCTTCCGTCAGGCAATCGCGGCGCACAAGCTGGTTCTCGACGAAAACGGCGAGGTCCTCTTTATTTCCAAGGAGTGCTTCTCCAACGGATGCGCAGCAACCGTTGACGTAAGCTATCCCTCTATTCCCCTCTTCCTTCTTTACAACCCCGAGCTTGTTAAGGGTATGATGCGTCCTATCTACAAGTACGCGGCAACCGACGAATGGCTCAAGGAATACAAGTATGACTTCGCTCCTCACGACGCAGGACGTTATCCTATACTTAACGGTCAGCTCTACGGCATGAAGGACGGCGTTATGCACGACGAAAAGCAGATGCCCGTTGAGGAATGCGGAAATATGCTCGTTATGGAAGCAACGGTTGCTATCGCTACCAAGAGCACAGCCTTTGCAAATGAGCATATGGACGTTCTCGAGGGTTGGGTAAAGTACCTTATCGAAAACGGAAGCGACCCCGCAAATCAGCTCTGTACCGACGACTTTGCAGGACACCTTGCTCACAACTGTAACCTCTCTCTTAAGGCTATCATGGGTATTGCGGGCCTTGGAATAATCTACGGCATGAACGGTAAGAAGAAAGAAGAAAAGAAGTATATGAAGATCGCTCGCGACATGGCTCTTGACTGGGCTAAGAGAGCGGCAAACGAGGACGGAAGCTACCGCCTTGCATTCGACCTTGAGGGTACATTCTCCATGAAGTACAACATAGTTTGGGATAAGCTTTTCGGCACCGAGATCATGCCCAAGCACGTAATAGAAAACGAATTCGCAAGCTACCGCAAGAGAATGCACGCATACGGTATGCCTCTTGACAACAGAAAGCCCTACACCAAGAGCGACTGGCTCGTATGGACCGCTACTCTCGCAGAGAGCCGTGATGACTTTGAAGCATTCGTTGCTCCCATGTGGGAAGCCTTCAACATCACTCCTTCCCGAGTTCCCATGACCGACTGGTATTGGACCATCACAAGTGAGCACAAGGGATACGACAGCCGCACCTACGTAAGCGGCTCCGAAAACGAATACGTTTATAAGAGCTTCCGTAACCGTACCGTTCAGGGCGGACTCTTTATGAAGCTTCTTGAGTACCGAGGAATAATGAAGATAAAAAAGTAATTAATTTAGAAAGTTGATTAACAATATAAGAAACGCTCCCGCTCTAACTGTCAGTGCGGGAGCGTTTTGCTGTATCCCGAAAATCACGCGAAAGTGAGGGTATTATTATTGCGCAATCACTCATTACTACTTTCTTTAATTCATATATTTTTATGAAAAGCAAAAAAGGAGAAAGAGTATGATAACTAAGGATATACAGCGTACCTATGGCAATAGGACTGCTATAAAAGGACTTACTTCCGCGGAAGCCGAGCAGTCGAGAGCTGAACACGGAAGCAACGAGCTGAGCAAAAAAAAGGAAAAGGGCTTCTTCGCCCATTTTCTTTCAAACCTTGGCGACCCCGTTACGAGAATTCTGCTTTTTGCCCTCGTTATAAATCTTATATTCGTATTCTGGGGCGGTGATATACTCGAAACGGTAGGAATAGGCATTTCAGTGTTTCTTGCCGCCTTTATCTCGACCCTCTCTGAACGTGGAAGCGAGGCTGCGTTTAACAAGCTGTCAGAAGAGTGCTCTTCTTCTGTCGCAAGGGTGTACAGAGACGGAAAGCTATGCGAAATACCTGTGGGCGATATTGTGGTGGGAGACCGAGTCCTTGTAAGCGCGGGAGACGGAATCCCCGCCGACGGATATATTGTAAGCGGAAGAATAGGCGTTGACCAGTCGGCAATGACGGGGGAAAATCGGGAAATAGAAAAAGTACCCGGCAGAGATAAAGAAAAAGGACCTAACTCAAAAAGCGCTGCTCTGAGAGGATGCTCGGTGCTTTCGGGCGAGGGTGAACTTGAAATATTCTCTGTAGGAGACGAAAGCTTTCTCGGTAGGATATCCCAAGAGGTGCAAACCGATACAAGAGAAAGCCCCCTTAAAATAAGACTTTCAAAGCTTGCGAAGCAGATAAGCCGTATTGGCTACGTTGCGGCGTTTCTGGTAGCGGCGGCTTATCTTGTAAATAATTTCGTAATAGACAGCGGCATGAACGGGGCGATTATTATGGAAAAGCTTCGCTCGCCTGCGTATCTTTTTGAAAACCTTTTACATGCCTTTATGCTCGGACTTACGGTCATTGTCGTAGCCGTTCCCGAGGGACTTCCCATGATGATAGCCGTGGTACTGTCCTCGAATATCCGCAGAATGATAAGAGACAACGTCCTTGTAAGAAAACCCGTGGGTATTGAAGCGGCGGGAAGCATGGATATACTTTTTACCGATAAAACGGGAACTCTTACCGAGGGGAAAATGGGCGTTGGCGGAATTTTCCTCGCGGACGGAAGTGAATATCGGACGGCAGAGAGATTTGCGAAAGATGCTCCAAGAGCGAGCAGTATTTACAGATTGTCCTGCAGATTCAATACCTCGTCGAAAATATCCGGCAAGGAGATAATAGGCGGAAACGCAACCGATAAAGCTCTTGCCGAGTCAATTATATATCAGGGGCTTAAAGCCTCCGAGAGAAAAGTGAGAGTATGCGAGGCGCTTCAATTTGACAGCGTAAACAAATATTCCGCCGTGAGTCTTTCGGGAGCTGAATGCAGCGTATTGATAAAGGGTGCGCCCGAAAAGCTCCTTCCGCACGTAAAATACGCATACGGAAAGGACGGCAGAGTACTTTCGTTTTCCGATGTGGCTTATCCGTTTATGCAGAAAATATACTCTCTGACAGCCGAGGGCGGCAGAGTCATATTTATTGCCGAGGGCGAAAAAATGCCCGACGAGAGAGGATTCACCGCTCTTACGCTCGTAGCCGCCGTTTTGCTTAAGGATAACGTCCGACGCGAAGCAAAAGAAGCCGTAAAAACGTTGACAGATGCGGGTGTACAAGTGGTAATGATAACCGGGGACAGCAAGCAGACTGCCGAAAAGATTGCCAAGGATACGGGAATAATCAATTGCGACAGAACCGTCGTGCTTTCGGGAGAGGAGTTGGCGAACCTTACCGATGAGGAGCTGAAAAAGATATTGCCGAGACTTGCCGTCGTGGCAAGAGCGCTCCCCTCGGATAAGAGCCGATTGGTACTTGCGGCTCAGTCCCTTGATAAGGTCGTGGGAATGACGGGAGACGGAATAAACGACGCTCCCGCCCTCAAGCTTGCCGATATAGGATTTGCCATGGGAAGCGGTACTCACGTTGCCCGTGAAGCGGGAGACATAATCATACTGGACGACAATCTGTCGTCTATTGCAAAGGCGGTGCTGTACGGCAGAACCATATTCAAGAGCATAAGAAAATTTATAACGCTCCAGCTTACCATGAATTTCTGTGCGGTGGGAGTCTCAATGATAGGACCCTTTGTCGGAATAGAATCTCCCGTTACCGTTGTGCAGATGCTGTGGATAAATATAATAATGGATACCTTGGGCGGTCTTGCCTTTGCGGGAGAAGCACCCTCATCCTTCTATATGAAAGAAAAGCCCAAGCGCCGTGATGAGCCGATTCTCAACTCTTATATGGTCAATCAGATAGTCGTTCTCGGAGGCTTTACCGTAGCCGTCTGCATGGCTTTTTTGAAGCTCCCCGCAATTGCCTTGCATTTTCGCGATACAGAAGGTGATCTATGCCTTATGACCGCATTTTTCGCTCTGTTCATTTTCATGTCGGTGTTTAACTGCTTCAATTCAAGAACCGACAGAATAAAGCTCCTTTCGGGGCTTTCAAAAAACAAAATATTTATTCTTATAATGCTGCTTGTGTCCTTTGTGCAGATTTTATTCGTATATCTGGGCGGAAGTGTTCTCAGGACAATGCCTCTGACTAAGCAAGAGCTTATTTATACCGTGGTTTTTGCCCTCAGTGTATTTCCCGTAGAGCTTTTGAGAAAAGTAATATGGAGACTCAGCGGCGGTAAGGAAGGCTTTTAAAAATAGTGAAAATATTGTAAAATATTTGTACGGGATGTTACATTTTTATGCTCTCGGTTGACAAAAGGCAAAAAAAATATTATAATGTAGTGTAGATTTAAAAAACGGAGGATGTATTTTGAATATTAAAAGAATCTTTGTTTTTATCTTGGCGTGTGTTCTTTTGAGTGTCTGTCTTGTTTCATGTAAAAAGGACGTAGATGAAAGCGCAACGGGAGAAACAGCACCCGAGATGTGTACGATAAAATTCAACAGTAACTGTAATATAGTTATCGAGCCGAAGAATATAGTCAAGGGCGAAAAGATAGGCGAGCCTGAGGAGCCTGTATACGAAGGCTTCGTGTTTGACGGTTGGTACAACAAGGCAAATAACCTCAAATGGGATTTTGCCTTTGATAAGGTAGCGGGAGATATGACACTCTATGCAAAATGGCTCGAGCCCAAGGACGTGTTCAAATTCCAACAGATAGATGACGAAACGGCTGAAATAACGGGTGTGCTTAAGGAAGCACAGTATTTGCAGATACCGTCGGAGATAGGCGGATATGCGGTAACCGGAATAGCCGATAACGCATTTAGCAAAAGCTCCTCGGAGATATACAAAAAAATAACGATTCCCGAATCCGTAACGATTATCGGAGAGCGCGCGTTTGAGGGCTGTGCCGGTATTGAAATAGTTGTAGAGGGAGCGCTTAGGCGTGTTGGAGAATGGGCATTCGACGGTTGTACCGGACTTAAAAGCGTAACCTTTGACGAAAACGTGGAGTTAATAGCCCCCGAATCCTTTCAGTCCACCGGGCTTACCTTCGTGTACATACCCGAGTCGGTTCAAGCGATAGAGGAAAATGCCTTTTCCGACTGTGCCGATCTTCAGCGGGTAATTCTTCATGCAAAGAATATAAGCATACTTGACAGCGCTTTCCGTGATTCCGGAATAAAGGCGGTATATTTTTACGGTGAGGAAGACGAGGTCGATGCTTTGTTTGATGAGCGTGTCGAACCGTTCAACGACAGCTTTGTAAATGCTTTTGTGTACATCTATTCCGAGACCGAGCCTGAAATTGATACGGGTTACGACGGTTTTTGGTATTTTGACGGAAAAGGACAGACACGCATCTGGCCCTGAAAAACGGAGGAAATATTTTGAGTAAGGAATGTAAGAAAAACAGTAAGAAATGTAAAAACGAATGCGCCAAAAGGTCCTCGATCGGAGGTCAGGCGCTCATAGAGGGAATAATGATGAGAGGTCCTCAGGTTACTGCTATGGCAGTACGGGACCCCGACGGAGAGATGGTACTCGAAAAATGGGAAAATTCATCGTCAAGCGTTCCCAAATTTTTGAAGCTCCCCATAATCCGAGGCGTGTACGGCTTTATAAGCTCAATGAAGCTCGGATATAAGTGTCTTATGCGCTCGGCTGAAATTTCCGGTCTTGAAGAGCTCGAGGAGGAAATGAAGCGGGAAAAGGAAGAAAAGAAGGCTAAAAAGAAGGCGAAGAAATCGGGGACCGTGGAAGAAACGACGGAAAATCCCCATGAAGAGATTCCGCAGGAAGCCTCCGAATCGGCTGATAATCCCATTTCCGAAGATTCAGCTGCAGAGGAGACGGTTACCGAAGAACCGATAGCCGAAGCTTCCGAAACAGAAAATAAGGCTGAGCCCGAAAAGAAAGATGAAGCGAAGAAATCCAAAAACAAGGAAAAGGAGGGCTCCGCGCTCACCAATTCAATAATGATAATCGCGGTGGTGCTTGCCGTTATCCTTTCTGTGGGACTTTTCGTGTTTCTGCCCGTTCAGATATACAAATGGATATCCCCCGCGCTTCCTTACAGCATAACCGGAAATTATTTTCTGAACTCATTGGTAAAATCCTGCTTTGAGGGAGTTCTTAAGATAGCCTTGCTTGTTGGATATATGTTTGCCGTAAGCTTTATGAAGGATATAAAGAGAACCTTTATGTACCACGGCGCGGAGCATAAGACCATATTCTGCTACGAGCACGGCAAGGAGCTTACCGTTGAAAACGTAAGAGGTGAGCGCAGAGAGCACCCCAGGTGCGGAACGTCCTTCCTAATCCTGATGCTTCTTGTGGGAATATTTATATCACTCTTTATTGACCCTCTGTTTTTGCTCATATCGGGCGATCCCCTTATTTTTGAATCGGGGCTCTATATCGTTCTGCGAACCGTTGTAAAAATACTTCTTATCCCGCTTATTATGGGAATAGGCTACGAGCTTATAAAGTTTGCGGGCAGACACGATAATATCGTAACAAAGATTATTTCCGCTCCCGGAATGTGGCTCCAACACCTTACGGTTAAAGAGCCTACCGACGATATGATAGAGTGTGCTATAGCTGCATTCGTAGAGGTCATTCCCGAAAACGAGAAAAAGGAAATGGCATCTGCCAATGAAGCTTCCGTTGATGAAACCGTGGAAAATGAAACAAATGAATAATAGAAAACGCTTTTGCCGCGGCAAAAGCGTTTTTTTACTTCATTTTAGCTTTTCTTTTAATTTCCTCATTCAGGTAATTCTCGAATTTTGCGAAAACTTCCTTTTCAATATCGCTTGAGAGAAACATATTTCTCTCATAGAGGATTTTCATTCTTCTTCCCCGTTCCTTTGCCATATCCATGGGAACTCTGCAATATTCGGCGATCTCGTGGGGAGTGTGGAGATCAAGCTTCCATAAAACGCAGGCGGGACACAAAAGCCTCGTTGCAAACATTTCTGCCTGCTGTTCGGATAATGGCTGTTTGTCAAATTCCTTTGTCTTAGCATACTTAATATGCTTGAGCTCGTGGCCGAGAAGAATATGACCGATTTCATGCGCGATGGTAATTCTTGCTTCTGAGGTAGAACGGCTGTCATCGTATACGATCAACCAATTGCTACCGTCGTATAATGTTTTTCCAAGCTCGTCAGACTTTAAAACGTTTGCAAGACTGTTTCTTACAACACGGATTCCTGCAGCCCTTGCAATTTTCAAAACGTCAACCGGAAGTCGGTCGATGCCCGAATCCCTAAGGCATATCCACGCGCCTTCTCTAATGTCCTTGTAAATACCGTAATACATATCTTGTTATAAGAGGGGATCGTCGGTTTCGGGGAGAGAGCTGAGTCTTTCCCATTCGTCTTTTTTGTGATATTCGATGCCGTCCTTCTTTGGCTTGACAGATCTTGCGGCAGCATAAAGGCGGACGTATTCATCGGAATCGATTCCAAGGAGCATATTTACGGCATCGTGCATTTCGGGATTTTCGCGGTAGGCTTTTATGAGTAGACGCTCATATTCGTAGAGGTCGTTTTCATCGGGCATAGCTGTGGTATAGCGTTCATCAATAAGATAGGCGACCGAAACGCCGAAATGTCCTGCAATAAGCTTAAGGGTTTCTATGTCGGGCTCGGATTTGCCAAGCTCCCACATTCTTACGGCGCTTTCGCTCTTATTCAGTTGTTTTGCCAATTCCTTTTGAGATTCGCCCTTTCCTCTGCGAAGGGAGCGAATGCAAAAGCCTGTGTAATTGTACCGGGGCTGAGCACCTTTCTTGCTTTCGGGCATTTTCTTTCTCCATAACTTAATACTTTAAGTACATTATATCAAAAAAAATAAGCTTTTCAAGCGAATTTTCACCATAAACCTCTTGACAGCAAAATGTTTGCGTTATATAATATTATCCGCAATATTATTGCTGATAATTTAGTAAAAAAAGGAAATTTGCGGTGAAGTACTATTATAGCGTTGAGACGGAATTTTTACATGATAATAAAACGTACGGTATTAAGATATATGCAGACGGGAATTTGGTGGAGTATATTTCCGACGTTTGCTGCGAGGAACGCGCGATACGGGAATTGTGCGACAGATTGACCGAAGAAGCGCTTGACCCTGAGCAGATATATGACGTCCTTGATGACCTTCTCTCTGAGCTGTACGATTTGTGATAAAGCTCCATGTATGTCATAACCACCGACCGTACCGGTGGCTTGCACCTATCCACGTGGGGCATTCCACACGATGAGCATATAGGCTCGTCGAATGATTCGCCACTTGCGTGTCTTGCACTACCGCCACAAATGTGGCAAGCACTTCACGTTTGCCTTCCCCGCTGGGGAAGGCTAAGGTTTGTTTGCGTTGCAGAATGTACAATCTGAGGAATAGCGCATTTTATTTAAAATCCCCACAAACCCGTAGGGACAGACGTCCTCGGCTGTCCGTTCGATGTGCAACTAACAAAAAGCCTTCCCCAGCGGGGAAGGGGGACCACGAAGTGGGGGATGAGGAGAGCCCTGCGAGAAAATATGTTCGCATTCACTTAGTTCGGGATGTTAGCTATGCCACCATCGACATCGGTACATACTGCGCCCACAACTCTCCTCATCCGTCTGCCTACTCCGCTACGCTACGTGGCATCCACCTTCCCCGCTGGGGAAGGCTAAAGTTATAGTTGCGTAACGAGGCGGCGCGTCGAGGACGTCGCGCCCTACAACAGAGAATGTACGAAATTCATTATACGGTGCGTTGGGGAAGCGGACAGACAAAGGAACAACGCTTTTTCTTTGTTTTCCAACCCAAAACCTGTAGGGGATGGCGCCCTCGACATCCCGCTCGACGTGTAACTAACAAAAAGCCTTCCCCAGCGGGGAAGGTGGCGCGAGCTTGCGAGCGACGGATGAGGAGAGCCCTGCGAGAAAATATGTTCGCAATTACTTGGTTCGGGAAGTTAGCTGTGCCACCATCGACATCGGTACATACTGCGCCCACAACTCTCCTCATCCCCCACTTCGTGGTCCCCCTTCCCCGCTGGGGAAGGCTAAGGTTAGATTTGCGTAACGAGGTGGCGCGTCGAGGACTTCGCGCCCTACAACAGAGAATGTGCGAAATTTATTATACGGTGCGTTTGGGAGCGGACAGACAAAGGAACAACGCTTTTTCTTTGTTTTCCAACCCAAAACCCGTAGGGACAGACGTCCTCGGCTGTCCGTTCGATGTTCAACTAACAAAAAGCCTTCCCCAGCGGGGAAGGTGGCGCGAGCTTGCGAGCGACGGATGAGGAGAGCCCTGCGAGAAAATATGTTCGCAATTACTTGGTTCGGGAAGTTAGCTGTGCCACCATCGACATAGATACATACTGCGCCCACAACTCTATTTTGTCAATTATATTGGAAAATGTTTTTGAAAGAAAATTGTGGGAATGGCGGTTAATAATGAAATTGTGTACCGTATCCGTCGGTGTGCTTGAAAAACATAGTCGCCTCGTCGGCTGACGCTCCGATACTCCCCATCAGCGTGTCAAACATCCTTAGAAAACGGCTACGTGTTACATGCCAAGCGTAACTCTGCGTTTGGTTTTCACTTCAGCATTTGCGGGGATGCATTTTTATATACAAAAAGGCTCTCAGCGTAGAGAGCCCGTGTGTAAAATTTTATTCGTCCCCGTATCATTTCTGTCCGCCGAGGTATCTTTCGTAATAGAAGAGATATTGCTGAGCAATTCCCGCATACTCCCCGAAAATCCCGGGGGTAAAATCGGAATCGGGGAAATATCTTTGCATCGCCCTTTTTATCCAGACGTCAACGGGGAAAGCATCGTATCTTTCACAGGAAAAGAGCAATATGCAGGACGCGACCTTGGGACCTATCCCCTTTATCTTGCACAAATACTCTATTCCCTTTTCGGTATCTTCAAGTGTTGGAATTACCGACAAATCAACCTCGCCGCTGAGTATTTTTTCGAGGGCATCGTATATGTACTTCGCACGAAATCCCGTCTTAGCGGCAAACAGACCGTCAACCCCAAGACCGTGAAGCGCTTCGGCTTCGGGAAATGCGCAAAGAGAGGACTTACCCGACAGGTGAGCTTCCATTTCCTCACAAACCTCTGTTTTTTTTCCGCAAACAGAGGAAAGACGCTCTATTATCTGTTTTATTCTCGGAATGTTATTATTCTGAGAAATTATAAAGGATATCAGAGCTTCATAGGGCTCCTGATTCAGTATACGGATTCCGCTTCCGTATGCTACCGCCTCGGTAAAAGCATCGCTCTTGCAACGCGAGAGCAGGTCTCGGTCAACAGCCGCGTAATCGGTATCAAGCCCCAGATAGTGCTTCCAGATTTTTTCGTAGTCCTCCGCCGTGGAATTGTATATGCAGAGCATATCTCCGTCGGACGCAAAGGATACCGCTCTGCCAAAGGCTACTCCCGAATATTCACATTCATGGCGACTGTGTTCCACTCTGTCAAAGCGAAAGCACTGACCGCAATCAAAGGTCTTTCCCACGTCAAATGCTCCGTCTGTACGCACGGAAACATAAGACAGAGCACCTATCTTTTCCTCTGTAACCAAGGTCATAATAAAAAATCCCCCGTCAAAACAAATATCTCTTGAAAAAGTGTTGATCTTATGATATAATTATATCATATAACGTACTTCCCTTTCAAGAGAAATTTGCTCTTAAATAATGACAATTTTTTGGAGACTATATGGAACAGATCTATACAATTCCGGTAAACGAGGCATTTGAGGAATCCGCCGCCGACAAAGAGTGCGGCTGTCCCTTTTGCAGACTCTACAACAAGCTTGAGGATAACGAGCTTGAGCTTATCCTCGGAGCTTCGATGATGGAGCCCGATATAAGAATAAAAACCAACAAGGAAGGCTTTTGCAAGACTCATTACGATATGATGTTCGTGCGCAAGAACCGCCTTGGAATGGCGCTGACCCTTGAGAGCCATCTTGATGAGCTCCGGGGCGATATACTTGACGGAAAGCTCTTTTCTTCCCCGGGTCAGAAGCCCATGAAAAGAATAGCCGCTTTAGAAGAAAGCTGTTACGTCTGCAAAAGAATAGAATTTAATTTTGCTCATATGATCGAGACCGCCGTTCTTCTTTTTGAAAGCGACGAGGATTTCCGCCCCAAATTTTCGGCTCAGCCCTACTTCTGTCTCCCACACTACCGCCGTATGCTTGAGGTTGCAAGCAAGAGAATGGACAAAAAGGAGTTTGCCGAATTCGAAAAGCTTGCTTCGTCTATCGTAAACGGATATATGGATACCCTAAAAGAGGACGTAAGCTGGTTCTGCAAGAAATTCGACTACCGCTACGACGAAGAGCCTTGGTACAATTCAAAGGATGCGGTTGAGCGAGCTATAAAATTCCTTCGCTCCGACCTTCACCGTCCGCCCGAACAAAAGAAAAACAAAAAATTTTGATTCTTACGGAGGCTTAACATGATCGACCTGCTTGACCTTCAGAAGCATTTTATACTTACTCACCTAAAGGAAGGTGATATCGCCGTAGACTTTACAATGGGCAACGGACACGATACGGAATTCCTTTCTAAAACAGTAGGCGAATTCGGACACGTCTTTGCCTTTGACGTTCAGGAAATGGCTCTTGCGTCTACGTCGGAAAATTTAAGGAAAGCCGGCTGCCCCGACAACTATACTCTTATTCTCGACTCTCATCACAACGTAAAAAAATACGTTGACGTTCCCATAAAGGCGGGTATGTTCAACCTCGGTTACCTTCCGGGAAGCGACAAAACCGTAACCACCATGAGAGAGACCACTCTCCCGGCTATCGAAGCGGCAATAGACCTTATGGACAAGGACGCTATAATTCTTATCGCCGTTTATCCCGGTCATGCCGAGGGAGAAGCCGAGGGAAAAATGATATGCGAATATCTCTCCTCGCTTTCAAGATATAAGCTCTGCGCAACGAGAATAAACATTCTCAATTCTCCCACCTCTCCGTTCTTTATTATAATCGAAAATAAACCTTAAGGTAATAATACATGAAAAAGGATTTTGAAAATCAATTTTCGGAGCCCGAGGAGAAGGTTGAACCCCTGTCCGAAGATGAGCTTGCACTCTTAAAAGCAAGCATACAAGGCTCCAAGATAGACAGAAGCAAGCTTCCCCCTCACGACAATTCCGATAGGGCAAAGCTCTTCCGTCTTATTAAAAAGAATAAGCTCCTTGCCGTATGCTCTCTGTTTTTGGCGGTCGTTCTGGTGGCAGGAATTATTTTCGGATGCGTTGTGGGTATATCGGCTCTTGTAAGAAGCAATCGAAAATACACCTTTGTTATAGACGGTGAAACTCAATATGAGATCTCCAAAAAGGAAGCCGTTATAAACGACGTTCTGTATATCGACATGAGAAAAATAGCCCATGCAACGGAAATGATGCTAAGCGGCACCGAGTCAAAAATACAGTTCACGTCGAAAAACGGATCATACATAATATTCGAAAATGAAAACGGCTACGCCATCATAAACGGCAGACGTACCGAAATAAGAGCGTCCACCGTGGACGGATTAAAAAAAGCAGGTATCGCCGCATACGTCAGCAAGGAAAAATGCCTTGTTCCCCTTTCATTTCTTGAAAAAATCATTTCTCCCGATACCATGCGTATACAGTACGACCCAGAAAGCCGCACTATCTATATCGACCCCAAATACACCCTTTACGATAAGGGAGAAACCAAGGTAATGTCAAGCACAAGATTTATCCCCGCGGCATGGTCCGAGCCTCCCGTTTACAAGTACGACTATATTCTGAACATGGACCCCTACCTTGAAAATATCACAGCGGAATATCTTTTGCTCGTAAACAGAAACGTCCATCTTGCAGAGGACTACGTACCCGAGGAGCTTACAAAGGTCGAAGCAAAGACCGACAACGAAAATCAACAGCTCGTCTATGATGCCGAAAGAGCCTTGTACGCCATGATGCTTGAAATGGAGGCGGCAGGCATAGAGGATATTTTCGTAACAAGCTCCTACCGAAGCTACAAGCGTCAGATTGAGCTTTACTGGGAAACCTACGTGGACAGATTCGTGGGTCAGGGATATTCATGGGAGGAGGCTCAGAAAAAAGCATCCGAATTCTCCGCCCGCCCAGGTGAAAGTGAGCACCAATCGGGACTTTGTCTGGATTTTTCAACAAAGGCTCTTAACGACAAGCTCACCGTGGATTTTGAAAAGTCAGACGCATTCAAGTGGCTGTCCGAAAATGCCTATAAATTCGGATTTATACTGAGATTTCCCAAAGAGCCCGAAAAGCTTGCAATCACCGGTTACAGCTACGAGCCTTGGCACTACCGATTTGTCGGAAGACAGGCGGCAACCGAAATGTATTATTCGGGTGAGTGCCTTGAGGAATATTTGGCGAAATAGTCCTAAAGTCATGACCACCAGCCGTGCTGGTGGCTTGCAATAGCCCCCTTGGGGCATGTCACAGGCTGAGCCTATAGGCTCGTCGAAAAGTCTGCCAACCGCACGACTTTCACAGGCATGCCCCTAAAGGGG